>NZ_CP053381.1:2994632-4491948 GCF_017868775.1 Billgrantia sulfidoxydans
GGCCCCTGCTGGCCTTCGAGGTGGAGCGCGACCCGGCCAACGTGCATGAGGTGTTCAGCCCCTACGACCGCCGTCAGCGGGTCGGCAGCGTGCAGTGGACCAGCCGCGACCAGGCGGCGCGCGCGGTGGATGCTGCCTGGGCCGCCTTCCCGCGCTGGGAAGCCACGCCGGTCGCCGAGCGCGCCGCCATCATTCGCCGCCTGGGCGACCTGATGGAAGAGAACCTGGCCGAGCTGATGACGCTGTGCTCGCGCGAGGGCGGCAAGCTGCTCACCGATGGCGTCGACGAGATCCGCGAGGCGGTGGACTTCTGCCGCTACTACGCCATGCGCGCCGAGGAGCAATTCGGCGAGCCGCTCGAACTGCCCGGCCCCACCGGCGAATCGAACCGCCTGATGCTGAGCGGCAAGGGGGTGTTCGCCGCGATCAGCCCGTGGAACTTCCCGGTGGCGATCTTCTGCGGTCAGATGGTGGCCGCCGCCGTGGCCGGCAACAGCGTACTGGCCAAGCCCGCCGAGCAGACCTCCATCGTCGCGCATCGCGTGGTCGAGCTGCTCTACGAAGCCGGCATGCCGCGCGACGTGGTGCAGCTGCTGCCGGGCGACGGCCCCACCGTGGGCAGCGTCCTCACCTCCGACCCGCGCATCACCGGTGTTGCCTTCACCGGCGGCACCGATACCGCCCAGATCATCAATCGCGCCCTGGCAGCCCGTGACAACGCCCCGCTGCCGGCGCTGGTCGCCGAGACCGGCGGCATGAACGCGCTGATCGTCGACTCCACCGCCCTGCCGGAGCAGGTCGTCGCCGACGTGGTCCAGTCCGCCTACCAGAGCGCCGGCCAGCGCTGCAGCGCCCTGCGCGTGCTCTACCTGCAGGACGACGTGGCCGACCGGGTCATCGAGATCCTGCGCGGCGCCATGGAGGAGCTGCACGTCGGCGACCCCCGCGACCTGGGTACCGATGTGGGGCCGGTGATCGACGAGGATGCGCGCAGTAACCTGCTGGCCCATATCGAGAGGCTGAAGGGAGAAGGCCGCCTGTTGGCCGAGACCCGGCTGGATCCGGCCCATACCGCCCATGGCACCTTCGTGCCGCCGGTGGCCTTCCGCATCGATGCCATCGACGCTCTCGAGCGGGAGCAGTTCGGCCCGGTGCTGCACGTAGTGCGCTACAAGGCCAGCGAGATCGAGCAGGTACTCGAATCGATCAACGCCAAGGGTTACGGGCTGACGTTCGGCGTGCATAGCCGCAATGAATCCTTTGCACAGCTCGTTGCTCAGAGGATTCGCGTTGGCAATGTGTACATAAACCGGAATATCATCGGCGCCGTCGTGGGCGTTCAGCCGTTCGGCGGACAGGGTCTTTCCGGCACCGGACCCAAGGCGGGCGGGCCGCACTACCTGCTGCGCTTCGCCACGGAGAAGACCGTGACCGTCAATACCGCCGCGCTGGGCGGCAACGCGTCACTGCTTGCGCTGGGAGACGAGTGACAAGGCTCGTCTTTTACCACAAGAACACTGAAGGAACCCCCAATGGTTGAGAACAACATGGCTATCGGCTTCACCTTCGCGGTGTACCTCATCGTGATGCTGGGCATCGGTATCGTTGCCTACAAACGCACCACCAACCTTTCCGACTATATCCTCGGTGGCCGCTCGCTCGGCCCCTGGACCTCGGCGATCTCGGCCGGTGCCTCGGACATGTCGGGCTGGCTGCTGCTCGGCCTGCCGGGCGCCGCCTACGTCAGCGGCATCTCGGCGAGCTGGATCGCTATCGGCCTGCTGATCGGCACCTGGCTCAACTGGTTGGTCGTGGCGCGTCGCCTGCGTCTTTACAGCTTCAAGGTCAGCGATGCGCTGACGCTGCCCGAGTACTTCGCCAATCGCTTCCGCGACAAGTCGCAGCTGCTACGGGTGATCTCGGCGGTGTTCATCCTGATGTTCTTCCTCTTCTACACCAGCTCCGGCCTGGTCGCCGGCGGCCGGCTGTTCGAGACGGTCTTCGGCTACGACTACTCGGTGGCAGTCACCATCGGCACCATCGCGGTGATCTCCTACACCTTCTTCGGCGGCTTCCTGGCGGTTTCGTGGACCGACCTGATCCAGGGCCTGATGATGGCCGCGGCGCTCGCCATCGTGCCGATCATCGCCTTCGGCGACCTGGGTGGCACCAGCGGCGCCGGCGCCGCGCTCGCCGCCGAGAGCGACTACATGCTCTCCTGGTTCCGCGATGCCTCCACCGGCGAGGCACTGAGCTTCATTGGCATCGTCAGCTCGCTGGCCTGGGGCCTGGGCTACTTCGGCCAGCCGCACATCCTGGCGCGCTTCGCCGCCATCCGCAGCGATCGCGACATCCCCGCCGCACGCCGCATCGCGGTGACCTGGACCGCCATTGCCCTGATCAGCTCGGTGGCCGTGGGACTGCTCGGGGTGGGCTTCGTGCAGCGCGACCTGGCCGACGGCGAGACCGTGTTCATGGTCATGGTCAACCTGATCTTCCATCCGGTGATCGCCGGCATCCTGCTCGCTGCCATCCTGGCCGCGATCATGTCCACCGCCGATTCCCAGCTGCTGGTCTCCTCCTCGGCGCTGACCGACGACTTCTACAAGGCGATCTTCCGCAAGGATGCCAGCCAGACCGAGCTGGTGTGGGTAGGCCGCCTGGCCGTCATCGCCATTGCCGTCCTGGCCTACCTGCTGGCACTCAACCCCGATGCCACCGTGCTCGACCTGGTCGCCTACGCTTGGGCCGGCTTCGGTGCCGCCTTCGGCCCGGCGCTGATCATGTCGCTCTACTGGCGTCGCATGAACAAGTGGGGCGCACTGGCCGGCATCGTGGTGGGCGGCGTCACCGTGGTGGTCTGGGCCGAGCTGTCCGGCGGCATCTTCGACCTCTACGAGATCGTCCCGGGCGTCATCCTGGCCTACCTCGCCATCGTAGTGGCGAGCCTGGCCACCGAGGAGCCGGACCTGCGCGTGACCGCCGACTTCGACACCTTCGACGAGGCGTGATTGACCGTCACCTGCCATGAGAAAGCCGCCTCCGGGCGGCTTTCTCGTCTTTCCGCTCATGCCAGCCAGAAGGCGCGCATCGCCACCAGCAGGGTAAAGGCCCCCAGCGCCACCAGGCTCACCGGAGGGCAGGTCGCGCGCCGTAGCCAGTGGCGGCGAAACTCGAGCCCCAGCGCCTGCATGAAGGCCGCGCCCAGCGCCCAGACGCCCAGGCCGATGGCCGGCATGCGCCACACCATCGACAGGCCGCTGAGCAGCTCGGGGCGGATCAACAGCCATAAGGCCAGCGCCGCGGCCACCAGCATGGCCGCCAGCGTCAACCACGTCGAGCGACCCTGAACTTCAGACAACATCGTGCCTCTCCCGTGGACTCCTACCCCAAGGCTTAGCCCTTCATGCCTCCCCGCGCCATGCTGCGTCACAACAATATTTGTACATCGCGTAGCACGTTATTAGTCATATTCATGGCTTTGAAATTAGGCAAGTGCGCGATTGTGTCAATCAATTATGCCAATAATGGCGATAACAAAATTAAACAGGACTTTTAGAAACACTGTTCTTATACTTCTCATCGTCCAATCTCGCCGGAACCTCCGGCCAGCCGAAACCTGGAGGAAACACTATATGAAACCGATTCGTCTGATTCCCGTGGTTGCCCTCGCTGCCGGCTCCCTGTTCGCCAGCCAAGCAGTACTGGCCTATGGCGCCGGCGATGCTTTCGTACGTGGCGGCTTCGCCAAGTCGGATACCACCTCCGACAATGGCATCGCCGACGGCATCAGCAGCGGCGAGACCGGCTTCACCTACGGCGCCGGCTACCTGTTCCACGACAAGATCGGCGTCGAGCTGAACGGCTCCGAAAAAATCGAGCATGACGTGTCGCTCGGCGGCGGCACGGGCACCATCGACCGCATGCCGGTCAACCTGCTGGTGAACTACTATCCGCTCGGCGGGCTGGATTCAAAAGTTCAACCCTACGTCGGCGCCGGTCTCAACTACACCCGCTTCTCCGGCGAGCCGGAAGGTATCGACGCACGCCGCTCCTACGGCGCCGTGGGTCAGGTCGGGATCGATCTCGCCGTGACCGAAAACTTCATGCTCAACGGCTTCGCCAACTATGCCGACGTCGATTCCGACATTTCGGTCAATGGAAACGAGATCGGGGAAGCCAAGGTCGACCCGATGACCATCGGCGGTGGCGTCACCTTCCGCTTCTGAACCAAGCGAAGCCTTGTCGCACCGAAACGCCGGGCCATGCCCGGCGTTTTTCGTCCCACAGCTTTCCCATCTCGTCTTTCGGCATTAAAGAAATATTGTAAATACCTATTTAGTTGCCGAGACAACTATTGTCATGGGTCAATATTCCGCCGCCAAGCCCTGAGTAGACTGACTTCGTTTTGTTGGCAGCCCAGGCTGCTCCTTTGCTAACGACAGGAGTCGACTCATGCGCAAGCAAGCCCTTCCCTCCCTGTTCACCGCCGGCCTCACGGCGACGGCCCTTCTCGCCAGCAGCCAAGTGTTCGCCTACAACCAGGGCGACTTCATCACCCGCGTAGGCGTCGCCCATGTCGACCCCAAGAGCGGCAACGGCAGCCTGGCGGGCGGCGTGTTCGACGTCGATGTGGACAGCGATACCAACCTGGGGTTTACCCTGGGCTACCTGTTCCACGACAAGCTGGGCATCGAGCTGCTGGCGGCGCTGCCGTTCAAGCACGACATCGAACTCAACGGCGTCGAGGCCGCCTCCACCAAGCACCTGCCACCGACCCTGACCCTGCAGTACTACCCGCTGGGCGGCACCGGCACCCAAGTTCAGCCCTACGCTGGCGTCGGCCTCAACTACACCCACTTCTTCAGTGAAGAGATTGACGTCGATGACGTGGACCTGGAGCTCGACAGCTCCTGGGGGCTGGCCGGTCAGTTGGGACTCGACGTGCGCCTGAATGACAATTGGGGCGTCAATGCCGCGGCCTGGTACGTCGACATCGATACCGACGCCAGCCTGAACGGTACGGAGGTCGGCAAGGTGAGTATCGACCCCTGGGTCTTCATGGCCGGGATCAGCTATCGCTTCTGAGAACCCGCCTGAACGCCGCGAGGCCCGCCATGGCGGGCCTCATGCGTTTCCGGCCGCGACGGAGTCAGCGCGCAGAGTGACGCGACAGCCCGAGCAGCGCGAGCACGCGATCCTCCAGGCCGCCGATCGCCTCGACCCGAGCCAGGCGCCGGTGGTAGTCGGCGCTGAGGAAGGGCTCGCCGGCCAGCAGGTGATCGAGATACTCCCGCGCCGGCTTTAGCGCCTCGGCGGTGGTGCCGGGTGCAGCGATATAGACCCAGGCCTCGATCGGACCTTCCCGGGTAGCGATGGGCAGGCGATGCCGCTCGTACTCGTGCGGGTAGCCTTCGAAGGGGTCCATGCGTTCGATCTGAGCGGGCTCGAGCAGTTCGAACAGGGCACCCTCGACTCTCTCCCCTGCCGCCGGGGCCACGTTGGCATGGGCGAGGCCTGCGACCCGCGACGCCTTGTCGAAGCGCAGCGCATGATCGTCCAGCCTGCCCGGCAAGACGCGCCGTGTCGCGCCGATGCGGGCCTCGACCCGCGCCACGTTCATGTTGCTGCCATAGGCGAAGTAGTACGGCATGCGTTCCTCGTTGCGTGGGCGGACGCGCCGCTTCAGTTCTCGGTCACCAGGCGGTCGATCTCCTCGACGGCCTTGCACAGCAGCAGGCGATCGCTGGCACGGGCACCCTGCTGGGCCAGATAGGTGTCGACCACGGGCGCCACGTCGCACTTCGCCGGCATCGGCGCCTCGGCCTCGATCAGCGCATCGAGGCGGGCAATGAAGACGAAACGCAGCCACTGGGGCAAGGCCATGGTATCGATGCAGAACGGTTGCTGGCTCTCGTAGGCTTCCGGCGCCGGCGCACTCATACGCCACATGTTGGTGGCCTTCATCGTGGCCTCGAGACGGCGCAGTGCTACGTCGAGCTCCTCGTGAACGGTCATGGGGCCTCCTGTGGAACTGTGCCTCCATTATCGCACAACTCGGCCGGCCTCCCATCGGGCCGCATCGATCATGCGGGCTGTCCGGCCAGTATCTTGCGCAGGAAATCCCGCGTGCGCGGGTCGCGAGGCGCATTGAACAGCTGCGACGGCGGCCCCTGCTCGACGATGCGACCGCCTTCCATGAACACCACGCGATCCGCCACATCCCGGGCGAATCCCATCTCGTGAGTGACCACCAGCATGGTCTGGCGCTCACGGGCAAGCTGCTTCATCAGCGCGAGCACCTCCTCGACCCACTCCGGATCGAGCGAGGAGGTCGGCTCGTCGAACAGTATCACCTCGGCCTGGGCGGCCATGGCGCGTCCGATCCCGACCCGCTGCTGCTGACCGCCGGACAACGACGCCGGGTAGGCGTCCGCCTTGTCGGCCAGGCCGATGCGCTGCAGGATCTCCCCCGCGCGGGCATGCGCCTTGGCCTTGGGCCAGCGGTTGACCACGATCAGCCCCTCGGCGATGTTCTCGAGTGCCGTCTTGTTGGCGAACAGCGCATAGTTCTGGAACACGAATGCCGTGCGACGCCTCGCCGCCAGGATCTCGGCCCGGCTGACCCGGGTGACGTCGACGTCCAGGTCGCCGATGACCAGGCGGCCGGCATCCGGCCGTTCGAGAAAGTTGAGGCAGCGCAGCAGGGTCGACTTGCCGGTACCGGAAGGGCCGATCACGACGATGATTTCGCCCTGGTCGATTTCCAGGTCGATACCATCGAGCACGGTCGCGCTGCCGAAACGCTTGACGAGATTGGCGATCTTGATCATCTGCGGTAGGCCCTGTTGAGTCGCGTTTCCAGCCACTTCTGCAGCCAGGCCAGCAGCTCGACGATGATCCAGTACATGATCGCCACGGTGATGAAGGCCTCGAAGTAGAGGAAGCTGCCGGCCGCCTCCTTCTGGGTCGCCCCCATCAGCTCCGTGACACCCAGGGTGAAGGCCAGCGAGGTTGCCTTGATCATGTCGATGAAATAGTTCATCAGCGTCGGCACGGCCACGCGAGTGGCCTGGGGCAGCACGATGCGGCGCATCAGTTGGCCATTGGTCATGCCGATCGACAGGGCCGCCTCGGTCTGGCTGCGGTCGACCCCGACGATGGCCGCGCGTATCGACTCCGCCATGTAGGCCGAGAAGTGCAGCGTCAGCCCCATGATGGTGGCGGTGATGCCGTTGATCTGGGTCAGGAAGGCCAGCAGTTGGGGCAGGCCGTAGTAGAACAGAAACAGCTGGACCAGCAGCGGCGTGCCGCGAAAGAAGGAGATGAACAGCAGGGTCGCTGCGTTCAGCCCCGGCACCTTCAGCACGCGGATCACCGCCAGGCCGCAGGAGAGGAGCAGGGCCAGGGCCATACCTGCCGTCGCCATCTGCAGCGTGAGCGGCAGATAGCGCAGCAGGATGGGAATCAGCCCCAGCATGTAATCGAGATCGAGGACACGCATGATGAGCGCTCAGTGGGTCACGGACGTGTAATGTCGGTGCCGAACCAGCGCTCCGCAATGGATGCCAGGGTGCCGTTCTCGCGCAGGGTGGCAAGGGCTTCGTCGACCCGGTCACGCAGGGCACGATCCGCCTCGGTATCGCGGAAAGGCAGCGCGTTGCGGATGGTGGAGAATGGCTCGCCGGCGAGCTGTAACGGCAGTGAACGCTCCTGGATCACTTGGGTCGCGCTCACCCGGTCCATGACGAAGGCATCGACACGGCCCAGCGCGGTGTCCTGCTCGATATTGCTGTCGTAGGTGCGGATGTCGATCTCGTCGGCATAGGGCAGCTCGCGCAGCAGCTGTTCATAGTTCGAACCGAGGTTGACCGCGACCCGCCGGCCCTTCAGGTCCTCCACGCCTTCGATCTCCTCGTTGCCTGCCCTGACGACCACCTGGGCACCATCGTAGACGTACGGCTCGGTGAAGAGATATTTCGCCGCACGCTCTTCGGTAATGGTGATCTGGTTGGCAATGGTGTCGATGCGCCCCGACTCGAGCATGCCGAACAGTCCGGAGAAGTTGGCCGTCACGAAATCCACCTCGACGCCCAGTTCTTCGCCGAGCGCCCGCATGACATCCACTTCGAAGCCCTTGAGCGTGTCCTGCTCGACGAAAGTGAAGGGAAAGTAGCTCCCCGACATGCCCACCCTGAGCACATCGTCCTGAGCCTGCGCGCTACCCAGGGAGAGCGCGACGGAAAGAACCGCTGCAACGAGAAGACGCGATGTCATGATTGATCTCCATAAATATCGTTTTGGAATAGATATCGCCAATTGTTATTCGACTTTAGCAAAAAGCCGCCCATTAACCCACCGTCGCTTCATGGCATTTCGCTATGTCAGCCATAGCGTAGTCGCGCGTCGGAAGGTCATGCACAGATTCGCTGAAAGAGGCTGTGGATAAGCTCTGGAAAGCCGTCCCGGTAGCAGACAAGTCGCGGCTTTGCCAGGCATGGTCATTTCTTGACCAATCGTCGGCATGTCCAGGCGGGAGAGTGGCTGACAACTCCCCGGCCGTCACGGTAGAGTGCACGCTCAAAAGGGAGCCCCTATGCAACCGATCCACACCCTTCATGACTTCTTCGTGCGCACCGGTGCCGAGGTTCGTGTCTATCACATGGGCCGGCGGGTCGAGCCGTGCCCGCTCGACGCCCTCGCCGGCCTGGAGCAGGATGCCGCCCCCTGGCCTTTGCCCTGGCAGGGCCAGGCGCGCCTGGGCATCGTCTTCCGCTTCGGGGACCTCGTCGATCCGCTGATCTGGTTCCTCGCCCTGCCGCTGGACGAGCAGGGGCGACTGGTGCCGGCACCGCGCGATGCGTTCCTGCAGCGCCTGCTGGTCATCCTCGGACACAACGTGGATCGCGTGGGCCGTGAAGCCCAGGCCGGCGGCGAGATCGAGAACCTGATGCACGACAACCCCCTCGCCTTCACCCCGTCGCTGCCCTTCCAGGCCATGCTGCATGCTTATGCCACGCGCGACACCGGCAGGCCGGCAAGCTCGCACCTGGAGCCGGTGGAAGCCTACCTCAGCGGCCAGCAGCAGGTGGACTGGCAGTTCCTCGGCCTGCAGGGGCTGGCCGATTTCGCCGTTCGCCTAGACGAGGAAGCCGCGCGCCTGCTCGCTTCGACCCTGCCTGGCCTGCCCGACGAAGTGCTGCATTCGCTGTGCTACTGTCTAGAGCATGTCGCCGTGCCCGAGGCGCTCGCCCTGGCGCTGCGGGATCGGGGAGAGCGGGCGGCGGCCACTGGCCACCTGGAGACGCTGTGTGCCTGCGTCAGGGCCGTGGGCGGCGCCGACACGGCGATCGTCGGCTCCTGGTTCGATGCGCTGCTGTCCGATCCGGCGGCCTGCGGCCCCGACCTGCTGGCGGCGATGGCCGGTCGCGGCTGGGAGCACCTCGAGAATGGCCAGCGCCTGCCCCGTTTCCTGGAGCGCCTGGCCGCGCAGCCGCAGGCGGATTTCGCCAGCGTGGCCCGCGACCTGGCGCTGATCCCGCGCCTGCGCCTGCCGGTGCTGGTGACGCTGCGTGAAGCCCGGCAGGACTCCGCCATCGGCCGGCGCCTGGCCGGCCTGGGCCAATGAGCCTGGCGCCATGCAACGACAGCTGGAAATGACGCGATGAAGGAACTGCCTTATATTCCCAAGGCCGTGATCGGTCGCCTGGAAATGGTCACCCTGCCGACCATCGGCATGACCGTCTGCGCCAAGATCGACACCGGGGCCCGCACCTCGGCCCTGCATGCCGAGGACATCGAGATCTTCGAGGAGGAGGGCCACCTCTGGGTCAGCTTCACGACCCGCAGCGGAGGGCTGGAGTCGCCACCGCACGCCTACCGCACCCACCTGCACGATCGCCGCAAGGTGACGAGCTCCAACGGACACAAGGAGTGGCGCTACGTGATTCGCACGCCGATGCAGCTGGGCGAGCTGGAAGTGATGGTGGAACTGACCCTGGCCGATCGCAGTGACATGCGCTACCCCATGCTGCTCGGCCGTCGCGCGCTGCGGCGTTTACTCGTGGCGCCCGGCGTTACCTTCCTGCATGGCGAACCTTGACCCCCGGCCCTGCCGCCTCGGAGCCCACGATGCATATCGCGCTGCTGTCCCGCAATCGCAATCTCTACTCCACGCGACGCCTGGTGGAAGCCGCCGAACAGCGCGGCCACAAGGTACGGGTGATCGACACCCTGCGCTGCTACATGAGCATTGCCGCGCATCACCCCTCGATCCACTACAAGGGTGAGGAGATCGAGCGCTTCGACGCGGTGGTGCCACGTATCGGCGCTTCGGTGACCTTCTACGGCTGCGCCGTGCTGCGCCAGTTCGAGATGATGGGCACCTACGTGCTCAACGATTCGGTCGCCATCACCCGCTCGCGCGACAAGCTGCGTTCGCTGCAGCTGCTGTCGCGCAAGGGGCTGGGGCTGCCGATCACCGGCTTCGCCCATTCGCCGGATGACATCCCCGATTTGATCACCATGGTCAAGGGCGCGCCGCTGGTGATCAAGCTGCTGGAGGGCACCCAGGGCATCGGCGTGGTGCTGGCCGAGACCAACCAGGCCGCCGAGTCGGTGATCCAGGCCTTCATGGGCATGAAGGCCAACATCATGGTGCAGGAGTACATCAAGGAAGCCCGCGGC
Source organism: Billgrantia sulfidoxydans (assembly GCF_017868775.1). Classification (NCBI taxonomy): domain Bacteria; kingdom Pseudomonadati; phylum Pseudomonadota; class Gammaproteobacteria; order Oceanospirillales; family Halomonadaceae; genus Billgrantia; species Billgrantia sulfidoxydans. The sequence continues at coordinate 3,005,319 of NZ_CP053381.1, forward strand.
GCCGACATCCGCTGCTTCGTGATCGGCGACAAGGTGGTCGCTTCGATGAAGCGACAGGCGGCCGAGGGCGAGTTCCGCTCCAATCTTCATCGCGGCGGCACGGCCAGCCTGATCCGCATCACGCCGGAGGAACGCTCCACAGCGATCCGCGCGGCCAAGGCCATGGGCCTGAGAGTGGCCGGTGTCGACCTGCTGCGCTCGAACCACGGCCCGGTGATCATGGAGGTCAATTCCTCGCCGGGGCTGCAGGGCATCGAGACCGCCACCGGCAAGGACATCGCCGGCCTGATCATCGAGCACATCGAGAAGAATGCCGCCGCTCCACGCAAGGCCCCGCCTAAGCCCAAGGGGTAATTGCGAGAAAAGGGCCAGTATTTGTAGAAAGGCTACATATTTTGTCCGCGGGGGTAGCAAAACAGTGTTTCCCCCGCCACAATCTGCGTCACCGGAGGAGGTGACCGCTCATGTTTCTCGACAATCGCCAAGTGGCGATGGACAGCGTTCTGGAAGCGCTGGCTGACAGCATCGACTATTTTCAGGACAACCTCGAGCGCCTGCGCCCTTCCCTGCGCGAAACGCTCAAGCCTCACTACGAAGCCCGCGCCCAGACGATGCACAAGCTGCAGGAGCTGGCCAGGCAGCATCTCAAGCTGCTGCCGCGCGATGCCGACGTCGAGCGTGACGACTACATGTGGCTATGGAGCCGCCTGAAGAGTTTCGTCGGCAACGAGAGCCAGGTGGTCATCGGCGAGCTGCTGGAGCAGGAGCGCGTCTTGATGCAGGCCCTGGCCACGCTCTATACCCACCCGCTGCCCAATCCGCTCGAACCGATCGTCGAGCAGTGCTGGAGGGACTGCCGGGCGTTGATTCGCGAACTCTATCGTCAGCAGAAGCCGCGCCGCCGCTGAGTTCCGGCCGGGCGGTCACGGCGACTCGGTCTCCTCCGGCGCCGGCTCCAGGTCGAGCAGTTGGCGCCACACCGGCGGCGCGATCTGCAGCGGCTCGAGCGGCCCCAGGAAGTACGGCTCCCGGCCCCATACGTAGAGATCGCCCACGGTGGCCGCTCGCGCCACCCACTCCCGCGCCTGAAGCCGCCACAGGCCCGCCACCGGGCGCGACGGCGCGCTGCAGCCATGCGCCTCGAGGCCGAGCGCATCGGCAATGAACAGCGCACGCGGCAGATGCCACGCCTGGGTGACCAGCAGCACCCGGTCGACGCCGAACACGTCCCGCGCCCGCGCCAGCGTATCGAAGGTGCTGAACCCGGCGTAGTCGAGGGTCATGTCCTCGTCGCGCACGTGCTGGGCACGCAGGTCGCGCCACATGGTAATGGGCTCGTTGTACTGCCGGGTACGGTTGTCGCCGGAGAGCAGCAGATGCTCGACCCGGCTCAACCGCATCAGGCGGGAGGCGGCGTTGATGCGCGCGTCGAAGTGCGGATTGCGCACGCCGCTGCGGGTCCAGTGGGAAGTCCCGAAGACGATGCCCACGCGCTCGGGACCGCACAAGGGCAGCTCATGTTCGATACGCCCCTGGGTCTGCGCCAGAACCCATAGATTGGCGCCGACGAACAGCAGCACGGCGAGCAGCAGCAGCGCGCCGAGCGACATCAGAAGGAACTTGAAGGTTTTCCACAACAGCGCCTGCATTCACCGTCACCGGACCAGGAATCACGAAGCCCCGCCACCGCCAGCGAGCGGCCCGGGGCCAGCCGCTAGAACATGCCGAGTTCCAGCTTCGCCTCGTCGCTCATCATCTCACGGCTCCAGGGCGGATCGAAGACGATCTCGGTGTGCACGCGACTGATCTGGGGGGCACCGAGGATCTTGTTGCGCGCATCGGCGGCAATCACGTCGCCCATGCCGCAGCCCGGCGCGGTCAGGGTCATGCGAATGGTGACGATACGCTCGCCGCTGATCAGTCGCTCGATGCGGCAACCGTAGACCAGCCCCAGGTCGACAATGTTGACCGGGATCTCGGGGTCGAAGCAGGTGCGCAGCTGATCCCAGACGAACTGCTCGATCTCCTCGTCCGTGGCATCCTCGGGCAGGGTCGGCCGCGGCAACGGCTCGAGCCCCAGGGCATCGAGATTGCTGCCCTCGATCAGGTAGAGCCGGCCCTCGTAGCCGACGCTGACCGAGCTGCCCTTGGCCTGCATCACGCTGACCACGCTGTCTTCGGGCAGCGTCACGGTCTTGCCGAAGGGGATCGAGATGGCGTCCACGTCGCGCTGCAGCGGCAGCGTCTGGCCCTTCTGCAGGCTGGCGATCTGTTCGATGGTCGACATGGCTCAGCGCACCATGCCGATGACGCGTTCGAGGGCGTCGGCGAAGGCCTCGACCTCTTCCAGCGTGTTGTAGGCGGCAAACGACGCCCGGCAGGTCGCCGTCACGCCGAAGTGTGCCAGCAGCGGCTGCGCACAGTGGTTGCCGGTGCGAATGGCCACGCCGAGCTGGTCGATCAGCAGCGCGATATCCTGCGAGTGGGCGCCATCGACGACGAAGGAGAGCACGCCGGCCTTGTCCGGGGCGGTGCCCAGGATTCGCAGCCCGTCGATGCGCGACACCGCGGCGGTGGCACGCTCGAGCAGCCCTGCCTCCCAGGCGCCGATACGCTCGATGCCCGCGCCGTCGACCCAGTCCAGCGCCACGCCGAGCGCGATCACCTCGGCAATGGCCGGTGTACCGGCCTCGAACTTGTGGGGAATGTCAGCAAAAGTGGTGGGCACGTCGAAGGAGACGCTCTTGATCATCTCGCCGCCGCCCTGCCACGGCGGCATCGCCTCGAGCAGCTCGGCCCTGGCGTAGAGCGCCCCCGCCCCCGTCGGGCCATACACCTTGTGGCCGGAGAAGGCGTAGAAATCGGCCTCGATGGCGCGCACGTCGACGCGCTGGTGCGGCACCGCCTGGGCACCGTCGACCAGGATCAGGGCACCGTGCTCGTGGGCGACGGTCGCCATCTCGCGCACCGGGTTGACGGTGCCGAAGGCATTGGAGACGTGATTCACGGCCACCAGCTTCGTACGCTCGGTGAACAGCGCGCGATAGGCGTCGAGATCGAGCACGCCGCGCTCATCCACCGGAATTACCTTGACTTTGATGCCGAGCTGGGTGGCCAGGAGCTGCCACGGCACGATGTTGGAGTGATGCTCGAGCAGCGAGACCACTACCTCGTCGCCGGCCACGAGGTTGGCCCGGCCCCAGCTGTTGGCCACCAGGTTGATCGCCTCGGTGGTGCCGCGGGTGAAGACGATCTCGCGGCGGTCGGCGGCATTCAGGAAATCGCGCACCGTCTCGCGAGTCGCTTCGTAGGCCGCCGTCGCCTCGTCGGCCAGGGTATGCAGGCCGCGATGGATGTTGGCGTTGTAGCGGCTGAAGTAGTCGCGGAAGGTGTCGATCACCGCCAGCGGCGTCTGGCTGGTGGCGGCATTGTCGAAATAGATCAGCGGGCGGCCGTGCACCTGCCGCTCGAGAATCGGGAACTGGGCGCGAATCCCGGCCACGTCGAAGGCCGGTGCGCTGAGCGGTCGCTCGGTGGCCAGGTGGTTCATCGCTCTCTCCTCGCTCACTCGTCGTGCAGGGCCATGGAGGCTTCCACCAGCCCGGCCAGGTTGAAGCGCTCCGGCAGCTTACCGGCCACCGCCAGCTCCACCCGTTCGGCAACGGCGTCCAGGTCGACCAGTTCCATCACCTCGCCGGCGAAGGCCAGGGTCAGCAGGCCACGCGCCGTCTGCTCGTCGATGCCGCGGGTACGCAGGGCATAGACCGCCTCTTCGTCGAGCTGCCCGGTAGTGGTGCCGTGGGAGCACTTGACGTCGTCGGCGTAGATCTCCAGCTCCGGCTTGGCGTCGATCTCGGCGCGATCGGAGAGCAGCAGGTTGGCGTTGCTCTGGTAGCCCTCGATCTTCTGGCTGTCGCGCTTGACCACCACCTTGCCGTTGAACACGCCGCGGGCGCGGTCGTCGAGGATGCCCTTGTAGTTCTCGTTGGAGAAGGTACGCGGGGCGTTGTGGTTGGCCAGGGTGTGGTTGTCGATGTGCTGGCGCCCCTGGCCGTAGAACAGGCCGTAGAAGTTGGCCTCGGCCCCCTCGCCGTTGAGTTCGCCGATCAGGTCGTTGCGCACCAGCCCGCCGCCCAGGTTCAGGTTGAACGAGGTGTAGCGGCTGTCGCGGTTCTGCTCGACGTGGATGCTGGCCACGTGGAGGTCGCCGAGTGCAGCCTCCTGCAGCTTGTAGTGGGTCAGGATCGCCCCGCGGTCGAGCATCAGCTCGGCCACCAGGTTGGTGAAGTTGGCCGCCTCGCTCTCGCCGACGTGATGCTCGATCAGCGTGGCCTGGCTGCGGGAACCGGCCTCGACCAGGATGCGCGGGTGGCTCATCACCGGCGCGGTGTTGGCCCGTGACAGGAACTGCAGCAGGATCGGCTTCTCCACCACGCTGCCCGGCGCCAGGCGCACCACGGCGCCCTCCTCCATGAAGGCGGTGTTGAGCGCCGAGAACGGCGAGAACTCGACCCCGGTCAACCGCCCCAGCGGGCCGCCTACGGCCTCGTGATTCTCGACCAGCGCCTGGGACAACGGCAGCACGGCGACGCCGCGTGGCAGCTCGCCCAGATCGGAGAGCGCCGGCGAGAACACGCCGTCGACGAAGGTCAGCCGATGCGCCTCGATGGGCAGCGTCAGCGCCGCAGCCGAGGCGGGTGAGAACTCGGCGCTGTCGGTCAGCGCGAAGTCGCCGCGGGCGATCGCGCGCACGTCGGTGTACTTCCACGCCTCGTCGCGACGGGTGGGGAAGCCGAGCGCCTCGAAGCGAGCCGCCCCGGCCTGGCGCCGCGCGGCGATCCAGGTCGGCTCCTGCCCGCGGGAGGCACTGCGCTCCGCGAGACGGTCGAGGAAGGTTTTCACCTCGCTTGACTGTTGTTCGACATCGCTCATGCAGCAGACTCCTCCACGACCCAGTCATAGCCGCGGGATTCCAGCTCCTTGGCCAGCTCGGCGTCGCCGCTCTTGGCGATACGGCCATCGACCAGCACGTGGACGCGGTCGGGCACGATGTAGTCGAGCAGGCGCTGATAGTGGGTCACCAGCAGGATGGCGCGCTTCTCGTCACGCAGCGAGTTGACCCCATCGGCCACCACGCGCATGGCGTCGATGTCGAGGCCGGAGTCGATCTCGTCGAGCATGGCCAGCCTGGGCTGCAGCACCAGCATCTGCAGGATCTCGTTGCGCTTCTTCTCGCCGCCCGAAAAGCCCTCGTTGACGGCGCGCTGCAGGAAGCTGGCGTCCATCTTCATCTGCGCCAGTTTCTCCTTGACCAGCTTCATGAACTCCGGTGCCGGGATCTCGCCCTCGCCGCGCGCCTCGCGCTGGGCGTTGAGCGCCGCCTTGAGCAGGTAGATGTTCTTCACCCCGGGGATCTCCACCGGGTACTGGAAGCCCAGCAGCAAGCCCGCCTGGGCGCGCTCCTCGACCTCCATCTCCAGCACGTCCCGGCCCTCGAAGGTGATCGACCCCTGGGTCACTTCATAGCCATCCTTGCCCGCGATCACCGCCGAAAGGGTCGACTTGCCGGCCCCGTTGGGGCCCATGATGGCGTGCACTTCCCCGGCGTTGATGGTCAGGTTGAGGCCCTTGAGGATGTTCTTGCCTTCCACCTTGACGTGCAGATCCTTGACTTCGAGCATCTTGAGTACCTTTTCGATTCTGGCGAGCCGTAAAGCGACCCGGAAAATAATTCATCCAGCCCAGCGAAACGAGCGAGCGGCGTCTGGACAAGGCGAGCGCGGAAGAGAGTAGCGGAGTTTACGACTGTAAATGAGCATTCTCGAATCCGCGCTCAACGCCGTACAGGCGTCGCGTAGCCGTTTCCTTAGCCAAAGCGCTTTAACCCACGGCACCTTCCAGGGTGACGTTCAGGAGCGCCTCGGCCTCGACGGCAAACTCCATCGGCAGCTCCTGGAACACGTCCTTGCAGAAGCCGTTGACGATCATGCTGACCGCATCCTCCTCGGAGATGCCGCGGCTCTGGCAGTAGAACAGCTGGTCCTCACCGATCTTGGAAGTGGTCGCCTCGTGCTCGATGGTCGCGGTGCTGTTGCCGATCTCCTGGTACGGGAAGGTGTGGGCACCGCACTGGTCGCCGATCAGCAGCGAGTCGCACTGGGTGAAATTGCGCGCGCCCTTGGCTCGCGGGCCGATCTTGACCAACCCGCGATAAGACTGATTGCTGCGCCCGGCGGAAATGCCCTTGGAAACGATGTAGGAGCGCGTCCCCTCGCCGATGTGGATCATCTTGGTCCCGGTGTCGGCCTGCTGGCGTCCGTTGGTCACCGCTACCGAGTAGAACTCGCCGATGCTCTCCTTGCCGCGCAGCACGCAGGAGGGGTACTTCCAGGTGATGGCGGAGCCGGTCTCGACCTGGGTCCAGCTGATGCGCGAGCGGTCGCCGCGACAGTCACCGCGCTTGGTGACGAAGTTGTAGATGCCGCCCTTGCCGTCCTCGTCGCCGGGGTACCAGTTCTGCACCGTGGAGTACTTGATGTAGGCGTCGTCCAGTGCCACCAGCTCGACCACCGCCGCGTGGAGCTGGTTCTCGTCGCGCATCGGCGCGGTACAGCCCTCCAGGTAGGAGACCTGGGCGCCCTCCTCGCAGATGATCAGGGTGCGCTCGAACTGGCCGGTGTTGGCCGCGTTGATGCGGAAATAGGTGGAGAGCTCCATCGGGCAGGTGACGCCCTTGGGCACGAAGACGAAGGAGCCGTCGGTGAACACCGCCGAATTGAGCGCGGCGAAGTAGTTGTCCGCTACCGGCACCACCGTGCCCAGGTACTGCTTGATCAGCTCCGGGTAGTCACGGATCGCTTCGGAGATCGAGCAGAAGATCACCCCCGCCTCGTGCAGCTTCTCCTTGAAGGTGGTGGTCACCGACACGGAGTCGAACACCGCATCCACCGCCACGCCGGCCAGCGCGGCGCGTTCATGCAGCGGGATACCCAGCTTCTCGTAGGTCTCGAGCAGCTTGGGGTCGACCTCGTCGAGGCTCTGCGGACGATCCTCGGGGCGCTTGGGCGCGCTGTAGTAGGAGATCGCCTGGTAGTCGATCGGCGGGTACTCCAGGTGCGCCCAGGAGGGCGACGTCATCTTGAGCCACTGGTGGTAGGCCTTGAGGCGCCACTCGAGCATCCACTCGGGCTCGCCCTTTTTGTTGGAAATGAAGGCGATAACGCTCTCGTCGAGCCCCGGCGGTACCGTATCGCTCTCGATGTCCGTCACGAACCCTTCTTTGTACTCGCGGCGGACAAGCTGTTCCATTTCCTGACTTGCCATGGTCTCTCCCCTCCCGGGCGGTTGGGCCGGCGAGCGAGCTCGCCTCGGGTAATGAATCCGGTTCGGTGGCTCAGGCCGTATCGGCGGCCAGGCTCACGCTCTGTATGGGTAGCTGTACCGGCAGCTTGATCGGCGCGGTGTCGGCCAGGTGGGCCAGGGTCACGCTGTCGAGCAGGGTACGTACGGCCAGCGACACGCGCTGCCAGTTGTCGGAGACGCCGCAGGTGGCCAGCAGGTCGCAGTCGCCCTCGGCGTGACTGCACTCGGTCATCGCTACCGGTCCCTCGATGGCGGTGATGATGTCGATCGCGGTGATTCGCGAGGCCGGTCGTGCCAAGGAGTAGCCGCCCTGGGCCCCGCGCCGCGACTCCAGCAGCCCCGCCTTGACCAGCATCTTCAGCGTCTTGCTGACCGTGGGATGCGGCAGCTGCACGGCCTCGGCCAGCTCCGCCGCGGCATGCGGCTGCTCCGGGTGGCGGGCGATCTGCGCCATGATCACGGCGGCGTAGTCTGTCAGCCGGGAAAGCTTGAGCATGCCTGACTCCTGAATGTCACGGACACCTGGCGGAGGCCCTGCGCTCCATTTGGGACCATTTTAGTCCTGTATGAATGCGATGTGAAGACTCCATCTTCGTCCGTCGCGCGGAAGCCCCAAGATGCCGGCACGTTCGGCGCCGTTCACATCAAGAAATACAATCGTTCTCATTGGCACGGACAATCGCCGCTCCGCCGGTGGCCGCACCACCTCCGTCGCAACGAAACAGAGAGGGAAGTCATTTCAGCGGGGCGGTACGTTCCGGCTCTCCCGCCGCCTGGAGAGGGCGTCGTCTTGCCGCAGGAGCCGCTCGCGCTCGTGATGCCAGGCCAGCAGCTCCTCGACGGGCAGCGCCTTGGAATAGAGGAAGCCTTGGGCCTGGTCGCAGCCCAGCGCCTGAAGGGCGCGATGCTGTCCCAGCGTCTCGACGCCTTCGGCGGTGACTTCCAGGTCGAGCGCATGCCCCACGTCGATCAGGCAAGCCATCAGCTTGCGCGCACGCTCGTCCTTCTCCAGCCCCTCGACGAAGGCGCGATCGATCTTGAGGCCGGTGATGGGCAGGTGGCGCAGATATTCGAACGATGAAAAGCCGGTGCCGAAGTCGTCGATGCTGACCTGGATGCCGTAGCCGCGAATACGCTCCAGTGCCTGCTTGGCCGCAAACAGATCGTGCACCAGCGCGCTCTCGGTGATTTCCACCTCGAGCTGCGATGGGCTGATCCCCGTCTCCTCCACGAGCTGGTTGAACTCATCCAGCAGGTCGTCATCCATCAGGTTGCGCACCGAGAAGTTGATGCTGACCTTGCCGCCATGGCGGCGGGCGAAGTGACAGGCCTCGCGCATGACGAACCGGGTCACCGGCGCAATCAGGGTGGTGTTCTCGACCTTGGGCATGAACATGCCGGGGGCGATCAGCGCACCGCTCTCGTCACGCCAGCGAATGAGCCCCTCGAAGCCGCTGACCCGCCCGCTCGCCAGGTGCAGCTTGGGCTGATAATGGAGTTCGAACTCGCCCTGCGCCAACCCGCGACGCACTCGAGCAATCAGACGGATGTTCTGCAGGCTGCGTCGCGCGAAGGAGGGTTGGAAATGGCAGTGCGCGCGATGCTTCTCGGAAGCGGCCAGCATCGCGATTCTCGCCTCGCGGATCAGGCTGCCCGGAGTGGCGTTACCGGCGCCTTGCAGCGAGCTACCCAGCACCAGCTGCACACGCAGTGGCACTCCGAGCGTCACCAGGTTGTCCTCCCCCAGGTCGACCACCCGACGGGCGAGACGCTCCAGCTCCCTGTACCCTACCGGCCAGAACAGCAGCACCAGTTCGGCGCCGCTGACGCGGTAGCTCCCCTGGAGATTGGGGCCCAACTGGGCCAGGCGGTTACTGATCGCCACCATCAGCTCATCGGAAGCATCCGCCCCCAGGGCCTCCATGATCTCGCCGATGTCCTCGACACGCACCAGCACCACCCCGACGCCACGCCCATCCTGGCGCGTTGATCGCTTCAGCCAGCGGGCCAGGTCCGCTTCCAGGGCGATGTCATTGGGAAGGCCCGCGCGAGGATCGGTCCGCGATGCCAGCTCGGCGTCGAGGTAGCTCTGCCGCAGGCGCTCGAACAGGCCTCCGGCGAAGCCGCCGATGATCAGGTACAACCCGAGCCGAATCATCCAGTTGAGGGTGTCCTGGGGCTCGCCGGTCTCCACCGAGAGCGGTATCACCGCCATCAGCAGACCTGCCGCGAGCGCCACGAGCAAAGAGCCGTACCAGGTATACCAGGCTCCCGCCAGCAGCACGGGGATCAGCATCAGGTAGGGATAGGCGTACTGGGTGCCGCCGGTGACATGGACGAGCGCCGTGCCCAGCAGCAGCAAAGCGGCCAGCACCAGCCCCTGGCAGGCATGGCGCAACATCAGCGGGCAGGACCGCCACCACTGCTCCGCGGCACGCCAGGCGTGGACGATACGGCACATGCCTGCCATGGGCTCTCTCTCTCCGACCAAGGGCGTCAACTCAGTAGAACGCTTAGGATTTTTTGCAGTGTATACAAGTTGGCTCGAGGTGGCCTTAGCCGCTCTCAACGCTTCGAGGCGCTTCGGCTTGGTTCTCATGCCGCATCGAGCGCCTCGCGTCAGGCTCACAGCAGCTTGAGAACTGGCGAGCACGAGCCGGATTCGCCAGACTTGCAATGATGGTTAGCGGTATCGGCCAAGGAACCCCTGAACGCCACATTGACGAGGCACCCCATGCGCAACCTCAAACTCGACCGCATCGATCGTATGCTGCTCGAAGCCCTTCAGCAGGACGCCCGTCTGACCACTGCCGAAATGGCAGAGCTCGTGAGCCTCTCGCCCTCCCCTTGCGCTCGCCGTATTCGCCGGCTCGAGCAGGCCGGGTTGATCACTCGCTACCGCGCCGAATTGGACAAGGTCCGGCTCGGCCTGACGATCACGCTCTTCGTGCAGGTACGGCTCGACCAGCATCAGCAGGAGCGGGTGGAAGCCTTCGAGGAGAGCGTGCGAGACATGCCGGAGGTGATCCAGTGCCATAGCGTTTCCGGCCATTTCGATTACCTGCTGCAAGTGATCACTGCCGACCTGGGGGCCTCCGAGCAGTGGTTGCGGCAATTCCGCCAGCTGAAGATGGTCAGCGCCGTGGACAGCAGCTTCGCCATTCGTGCGGTCAAGGAGAATGGCCCTCTTCCCCTGCCGGCCTCGTGATACCAGGCGATTCCGGCAGCAGCGACCAGGGAGACAGCATGGCGAGAGCCCCCATTACCGTCTTCGGCGGCACCGGCTTTCTGGGTCGGCACGTGGTGCAGGCCCTGTTCGATGCGGGTCATGCGGTGCGCATCGCGGCACGCCGGCCGGCACTGCCGGACTGGGCCGAACCCGGTGACCCCCTGGAACCGATGAGCCTCGACATCCGCAGCGAGAGCGATGTGAGCCGGGCGCTCGAAGGGGCACGGGGAGTCGTCAATGCCGTGAGCCTCTACGTCGAGCGCGGCCAGGCGAGCTTCGACCAGGTGCATGTGGAAGGCGCCGGCCGCCTGGCCCGCCTGGCCCGGGCAGAAGGCGTGCCAACCTTCATCCAGCTCTCCGGCATCGGCGCCGCCACGTCGTCGCGCTCGCGCTATGTCAGGGCGCGGGGGCGCGGCGAGTCGGCCGTGATCGATGCCTACCCCAAGGCGATCATCCTGCGCCCGAGCGTCATGTTCGGCCGCGATGACGCCTTCCTGAACCGCCTGGCGGAGCTGACTCGGCTGCCCGTCATCCCGCTCTTCGGGCACGGCGAAACGCGACTCCAGCCGGTCCACGTGGTGGACGTGGCAAGAGCGATCGTGCGACTGATGGGCGCTGCTCCATCCGAACGGCGGCTGTTCGAGTTGGGCGGCCTGGATATCCTGAGCTACCGGGAGATCCTGGAGCTGGTCATGGCCCACCTGGAGCTTGAGCGCAGGCTGCTGCCGGTACCGTTCCCGCTGTGGCAGCTTGTCGCCCTGCTGGCGTCACCCCTGCCCGGACCGCCGCTGACCCGCGACCAGGTCATTATGATGGCCGAGGACAATACGGTCGGCGAGGGCGTGGGGACCTTCGCCGACCTCGACATCCTGCCGCGCTCGCTGCGTGACGCCCTGCCCGCCTGCCTGCCGGAACGCCGCTGACGACACACGAGCGGCCCATTCGCGCGGCGCATGCCGCCACGCATCACTGCCAGCGCCAGCCATGCCGCTCCCACCATTCCAGCGCGATGGTCCGGTTCTCCGCGTTGGCGTCTTCGTCCAGCGTCGTGGTGAGGCGGACGTAATCGCCGCCGGTCTGGGTCATCAGGCGTGGATCCTGAGTGGCCAACTGCAGCGCATACAGGGCCAGCATCAGCTCATACTCGCTGCGAGTATCGAGCAGCGCGAACAGCATCGGAACCGCGGGCTCGCCGATCTGACCCAGGCGCTCCGCCGCAATGTACCAGACCCGCGGATGCTCCTCGCCGCCGTAGACGTCGATGAAGCCCCGGTCGGCAAGACGGCTGATGTAGTAGTGGACCTCGTCCTCTTCCGAGGCGAAGTGCGGGGGCACCCAGAAGCGTTCCTGACGCGTAACGGTCACGAGAGGGCGCGTCGGCTCGGTCGGCGCGACCTGCTCGGGGTCGGCGCGAACCGGCTCGGGAGCGCTCGGCCGTTCGCCCACCTGGGCCGAGCGGCCGGCGCAACCGCTCAGGAACAGCAGCAGCAACAGCGCGCTGAAAACTCTGGTGCCAGGCATGGCGTACTCCCCGGTTTGGCTCATCGTTGCGGTGTGTTTTACGTCTTCGTGCGCTGCTTGGCTAGCCCTCGTCTATCAGCCGTGCCAGCGCCCGAGCCAGGACGGAGGCCATGTGCACGGCATTGCTCTCGTGAACGATGGTGTCGGTGCTCCAGACCTCGCCTACTCCCGCCCGACGGATGACGCTCATGGCATCGCCGGCAAACAGCGCATGGGTCACCGCCACGTCGACGCTGTCCGCCCCGGCGGCCAGCACTTGCTCGGCGGCCTGGGCCAGCGTACGACCGGAGCTGGCCACATCGTCCAGCAGCACGACGCGCCGGCCGGCAATGGCCAGGTCCGGCAGCGCGATGTCGACGTCACGGTCGCCGTGCCGCGCCTTGGTACACACGCCATAGTCGAGCCCTGCCACCCTGGCCGCACTCTCCACCCACTGCAGCGATTCCGCATCGGGCCCCAGCAGCAGCGCATCGGGGCGCCGCTGGACGATCGCCGCCCCCAGCTGCGGGGCGCCGGAGAGCGCAAGGGCATGCGCCAAGGGTATCGCCTGCTCCAGGCGCTCGATGCGATGCAGGTGTGGGTCGACGGTCACTACGGCATCGAACGACTCGGCGAGGAAGCCGCCAACCAGACGCTGGCTGACGAGCTCTCCCGGGTGGAAGGCCATGTCCTGTCGCATGTAGGCCAGGTAGGGGGCCACCAGTACCAGACGCTTGACCCCCTGCGCACGCGCGTGGCGAGCCAGCAGCATCAGCTCGACCAGCTTGTCGTTGGGGCGGTCCAGGCTGCGATAGATGACCAGGCAGGCGGGCAGCTCGACGTCAGGCAGGCGCAGGCACAGCTCCTCGTCGGGGAAGCGATGGCGCCCGACCGCACGGGCCTCGATGCCCGCCGCCGCGGCCAGGCGCCCGGCAGGCAGGGATTCCTCTTCGAAATAGAGCAGGGCGGCGCGCATCAGAACTCCACGTTCAGGCGATTGATCTCGTCCGGCTGACCGATACTGTAGCCGCTGTGGTGCTCGCTGCACTGATGGGCGAAGCCTCGTTCGCTGCGAAAGGCGGCATATACCCGGTACAGCGGCTGGCCCCGTTCGACCCGATCGCCGATCTGAGCCAGCAGATCGACCCCGGCCCCCTTGGCCTTGGGCGCCCCGGCCAGGCGCGCGATGCGGGCCAGGCGCAGGTTGTCGATGGCGGTGACGACCCCCGCCTGCGGCGCCAGCACCTCGAAGCGATGCGGTGCCAGCTCGGGGGCGTCGAGGTCGAAGGGCTTCTCGCCCTGGGCACGAATGATCGCCTGCATCTTCTCCAGCGCCCGGCCGGAGTCGAGGATGTCCCGGGCGATGCCGAAGCCGTCACCACCGCGGATGTCGGGGTCGAACTCCAGCATTCGCCCCGCCAGGCGCAGCGATTTCTGGCGCAGGTCCATGGGAGCGTGGGGATGGTTGGTGAGGACTCGCATCACGTCGCGAGCCTCCAGCACGGGGCCGATGCCGCGTCCCACCGGTTGGCTGCCGTCGGTGATCACCACATCCAGCACCAGCCCCATGCGGCCGGCCACGAACTCGAACAGCTTGCGCAGCCGGCGGGCCTCCGGCATGGAGCGGACCTTGGCATGCGGCCCGACGGGAATGTCGAGCAGCAGGTGTGTCGAGCCGGCCGCCACCTTCTTCGACAGAATGGAGGCGACCATCTGTCCCGGCGAATCGATGGAGAGCGGTCGCTCCACCGCGATCAACACGTCGTCGGCCGGGGAAAGCTCGCTGGTGCCGCCCCAGGCCACACAGCCACGGTGAGTACGCACCAACTCACCCAGCTCGTCGAAGGGCACGTCCACCTTGGCCAGCACCTCCATGGTATCGGCGGTGCCCGACGGGGAGGTGATCGCGCGCGACGAGGTCTTGGGGCACAGCAGGCCGTGGGCCGCCACGATGGGCACCACCAGCATGGAGGTACGGTTGCCGGGAATGCCGCCGATGCAGTGCTTGTCGACTACCGGATGCTCGTGCCAGTCGAGTCGACGCCCCACCCGCCCCATGGCGTCGCTGAGGTAGAAGATCTCCTCGCGATCGAGTTCGCCCAGTTCGCAGGCCACCACGAAGGCCGTCAGCTCGATTTTCGAATAGCGCAGCTCGGCGATGTCCTGGACGATCTCGCGGAAATCCCGGCGCGTGAGACGCTCACCGGCGATCTTGCGACGCAGGGCCGGAATCGAAGCGGGCGGCTCTGCCTGCGATACGCTGACCGGGTGCCCTTCTTCCACGCCGAGCAGGGCAAAGGCGTCTTCGGAAAGCCCCAACTGGGTGTGGCCGACGATGGCAACGTCGTCGACCACATTCAGGGTCGCCAGGATGCGTCGGCCATTGGCACGCACCTCGACCTTCGACAGCGCCTGGAAACCCTCGGCACGATAGAGGTCGCACTCGCGATGCAGATAGGCGACGTTCTCGCGGTACGTATCGATGGCCACGCGACACAGCGCGAGCGGTATCCCCGCTTCATCGCTGGGCTTGGCCTTGTTCGAGGCGTGCGGTCGGGTCCTGTTCATGCGGCGAATCGTCTCCCTCGGGGCATGCGCTTCAGTCTGCCGCATTTCTTTCGCCCGGGGCAGCACCAAGGACACCCGACATGACCTAGGGCAAGCGTGTCGATATGCCGGACGCCCGTGTGCGTTCCCGACAAGGAGAGAGGACACACGAATGCCATCTTGCCGCTATGCTCCGAGAGACGAGAGTGAAATCGACAGGAGGCAGCATGAAGTTCGCCATCATGGGTAGCGGCGGTGTCGGCGGCTACTTCGGCGCACGCCTGGCCGAGGCCGGCGAAGACGTCACCTTCATCGCCCGCGGCGAGCACCTCGCCGCCATGTCGAGCCAGGGATTGCGTGTGAGCAGCATCAAGGGAGACGTCATGCTGCCCCGGGTCACGGCCACGGACGACCCCGCCACGCTGGGCGAGGTGGATTGCGTCATCGTGGCGGTCAAGGCATGGCAGGTGAGGGAGGCCGCCGAGTCGATTCGCCCCCTGGTCGGCCCTGACACCCTGGTGCTGCCGTTGGAGAACGGCGTCGAAGCTGCCGACATCCTGGCCGAGGTGTTGGGCGAAGCGCCGGTGCTCGAGGGGCTGTGCGGCATCCTGGCCTGGCGGGAAGCGCCGGGGCACATCCGCCACGCCGGCGTGGACCCGTTCATCCGCTTCGGTGAGCGTGACAATCACAGCAGTGCACGTACGGCACGCCTCAAGGCCGTCTTCGACAAGGTACACGGCGTCAGCGCCGAGATTCCCGACGACATACGCGTCGCCCAGTGGAGCAAGTTCCTGTTCATCTGCGCCATGAGCGGCATTGGCAGCATCACCAGGGCTCCCATCGGGGTCACGCGACAGCTACCCGAGACGCGTGCGCTGATCCAGGCCATGCTCGAGGAGATCGACCAGGTCGCCCGTGGCCATGGCGTCGCGTTTCCTGCCGATGCCGTCGCCCGCGCCATGCAGTTCATCGACGCCATGCCGGCCGAGAGCACCTCCTCCATGCAGCGCAACATCATGGCCGGAGAGCCCTCCGAGCTGGAGTCGCAGAATGGCGCCGTGGTGCGCCTGGGCCGCGCCGTTGGCGTGACGACACCGGTTCACGCCCTGGTCTATGCGGCCCTGCTGCCCCAGGAGCTGGCGGCCCGCGGCGAAACGCCCTCCTACGAGTGAATTCCTTGCGTCGGCAGACGGTGGCATGGTTCGGTTTGGAGTATTCTGATTGAACAGGCCGTGAAGCGCCGATCCGCTGGAGCACCGATTATGAACGACGCCTCCCACCATCCTCGGGGACAGCACTGGAATGCCGCCTCCTACGCCCACAACGCCGATTTCGTCGCCGAGCTGGGCAGTGCAGCGGCCAGGCTGCTGGACCCTCGCCCCGGCGAACGCATTCTCGACCTGGGCTGCGGCGACGGCACCCTGACCGAGGTGCTGGCGAAGTCCGGGGCCACCGTCGTGGGCGTGGACGCCGCCATCGACATGGTCGAAGCCGCCCGGGCACGGGGGCTCGACGCTCGCGTCCTGGACGCTCACAACCTGCCCTTCGAACACGAGTTCGATGCGGTGTTCAGCAACGCCGCCCTGCACTGGATGCTCAACCATGAAGCCGTCGTCGCCAGCATCCATCGCTCGCTGAAGCCGGGCGGGCGTTTCGTGGCCGAGTTCGGCGGTCACGGCAACGTGGCGGCGATCTGCACCGCCCTGCTGGCGGCGCTTCAGGCGCGCGGCATCAGCGGCAAGGCCCGCTTTCCGTGGTTCTTTCCCACTCCCGATGAGTATCGTGAATGCCTCGAAGCGGCCGGGTTCGCGGTCGAGTCCATCGAATCGATCCCACGCCCGACCCGCCTGCCTACGGGCATGACCGGCTGGCTCGCCACCTTTGCCAACCCCTTCGTGCATGGCCTGGACGAAGAGATACGCGAGGCGGTACTGGACGACGCCTTGGCGCTGCTGGCGCCAAGCCTGCGCGACAGCCACGGCAACTGGACGGCCGACTATGTGCGCTTGCGCGTGAAGGCGCATCGCTGAAGCGTCAAACCCGAGCGGTCAGGTAGTGATACGCCCGGGCCAGCTGCGCCTGGCACGGCAAGCTGTCGCGCCCCGTCGCCCCGCGCTTCAGCCGACCGGCTCGAGCGGGTTCCAGTCCGTGCGATTGGCCAGGAACTCCGGACGCGGACGATTGCCGCAGAATGGGTTCAGCAACCCATTGTCGACGCTGTTGTAGACGAAAAAGAGATTGCTGCGCGGCCAGCAGGACATGTTGGTGTTGGAGCCGTGCATGGTGTTGCATTCGAACATCACCAGGGTGCCGGCCGGCCCCTTCGGCGCCTCGATATCCCCGTCGAGCATCAGCTGGCGCAGGCTGGCATTGTCGGGCACGCCCACGTACTGGCTCTTGAGCGACTCCTTGTAGTTGTCGGTCGGCGTGCGCCCCACGCAGGGGACGAAATACTTGTGCGACCCGGGGATCAGCATCAGCGGGCCGTTGAACTCGCCATTGTCGGTCAGCACGATCGAGCAGCTCAGCGAGCGCATGCGTGGCATACCGTCCTCGCTGTGCCAGGTCTCGAAGTCGGAATGCCAGTCGAAGCCCTTGCCCTTGAAGCCGGGCTTGTAGTTGATACGCGACTGGTGGATGTACACGCCCTTGCCGAGCAACTGCTCGACCATGGCCAGCAGCCGCGGATCGCGGGTCAAGCGGCTGAAGCGCTCGGAAATCTCGTGAATGCCGAAGATCGAGCGGATCTCCTCGCGGCCCGGCTCGAGAATGGTGCCTTCCGAGAGCTTGAGGTCCTCGTCCTCTTCGTAGTCACGCAGCTCCTGGATGAAGGCTTCCATCTCTTCTCGGTCGAAAAAACCCTCAAACGAAAGAAACCCCTTCTCCTCGTATTCGCGTATCTGCTCCTCGCTCAGCGGCCCGTCCCCGCGCTCGGCCCCTTCGGCGTAGACCACGGGGTCGATGCGCTCGAACATGCCGAGCTTGCGCTCCAGTCGCGTAGGGAACAGATCCTGCACGTCATTCTTCATCGCATGCTCCTCCTTGAATCCAAGCGAAACACCAATCCTCCGACTGGTAACAACCCAACTTAGCCCTGGAAACCTTTGCCTGCAAAGCGACTTTGTATCGGCCTATTGCGCCAAGAAAAGTAACCGTAATCATCGGGGTAACGACGACCGCCACGAGACCGGCTCACGCACCGGGCGACACGGAGGAGAACTCATCCTTGCTGTTCAACTGCCGGATCTCACGGCACAACCGGCGGCGCTGCCAGTGCGAGGAGAGCCGCTTGGTGTCCCAGGTTGCCGGTACCAGCCCGCAGTCCGGCTGCTGGTCGATGAACTCGAAGCACCGCTCGGCACCGACCGGCAGATCCTCCGAGCCGTAGATGCAGATGATGCGAATGGTGAGCGAGCGAAACACGACGTCGTTCAGCGGACGATACCCCGCCATCTCGAAGCCGCCATCGTGGGCCAGGCGCCGCGTCAGGGCACCGAAGCTGTCGATATGCACGAAGTGACCCGATCCCAGCGGCCCTTGGTGCGAGCCATCACGCACGATGGGAGACGAATCGGCAGCGAGTTTCGGATCGCTCTCCTGACGACTGTCGTCCCCGTCGCCATAGCTCTCGGTGCGATCGGTCACGTCGACGCGAACCACGCCATGCGAGGTTGCCAGTTCCGCCACGACGTGCTGGATGAAGACCGGCTCGGCGCTCATGTTGCTGATGATGCACAGGGCATCGATGTCCTTCTTGCGCCCCCGGTTGATCAGCAGGCGCGGCCGACGCTGGCGGCGAAAGCTGAAATAGAGCAGCTGGGCGTAGACGACCCAGACGATCAGGGTCCCGACATCCGTCAGCACGGAGACATTGTCCCCGTGCTGGCTGACCCAGTCGAACATGGCAATCCTCCCTGACTGCGACGAAAGCGACGCCAGCGATCAGCCGCGCCGGTAGGTGCCGATCAGCCGGTTCATGCCGAGCAGGTGCGGCTCGAGCTGCTTGAGCAGCTCCTCCAACCCAAGCCCCTCGGGCAGGTCGGTCGGCTTGTCGAGCGCCAGCACCCAGAAGTAATAGTGGTGCACGCCGTGCCCTTCCGGCGGCATCGGGCCACCGTAGCCGAGCTTGCCGAAATCGTTCTTGCCCCTCGTGCCGTCGCTGGTGCCTTCGGCCAGGGTCGTGGTGGAGCCTGGCAGGTTGTAGAGCAACCAATGCACGAAGCCATAGCTGCCATGCTGCACGAGGGGAGCATCGGGATCGTGGCAGATGATCGCATACCCCTTGGTGCCCTCGGGAGCATCGCGCCAGCTCAGCGCCGGCGAGGTATCGTCACCCTCACCGGTATGTCGGGTCGGAATCGCACCATGTGCCTGAAAGGCGGAACTCTCCAGTTGCATGTTCGAAAGTGCAAAGGCCATGAGCGGATTTCCTCCTGTGTGACAAAGCGGATAGGTGCCGAAACAGCGTCGGAAAAAGCCGTTAGACTGTCAAACATGAAACGTCTGCTGATCGTGGCCCATGCGCCCTCGCCCAATACCCGAACCCTGCGAGACGCCGCCGAACGCGGCGCCAGGCATCCCGATGTCGAAACCGTCGAGGTGGTGGTCAAGGCCCCTCTCGAGGCGGGCCCCGAGGACATACGCGCCAGCGATGCCATCCTGCTCGGCACCACCGAGAACCTGGGCTACATGAGCGGTGCACTGAAGGACTTCTTCGACCGCAGCTATTACGCGGTGCTGGAGGAGAAACAGGGCCTACCCTGCGCGCTCTACGTGCGCGCCGGCCACGACGGTACCGGCACGCGCCGTGCGGTGGAGAGTATCGTGACCGGGCTGCGCTGGCGCTGGGTGCAGGAGCCGCTGATCCTGCGCGGGGAGTGGCAGGCAGAGTTCGAGGAACAGATAGAGGAGCTGGGCCTCTATCTGGCGGCAGGACTCGAGGCCGGGGTGCTGTAGCATCTCACCAAAGCAAGGGAGCGGGCATGCCCGGATGAGCATGCCCATTGCTCACCGCCATGTGAAGGCGGGTCAGTGGCTGCACGAGCCGCAGCAGACTCCGGGTTCGCCATGCCTTTTCTTCCCGGCAGCCTCGGCGCTGGCAGGCTCGCCGGCGCTGGCGGCCGCTGCTTCCGGCGCTGGCGCTTCCGGCTCGAACGTGCTGACGGGTTGCTTGTCTTCTGCCTTGTCTCGCTTGAACAGATTCCTGAGCCCCATAGCAGAGCACTCCTCACTGTGGATTTAAAAGAAGCAAAACAAATGCATCTTATTGCCCAGCGATTCGGGCGTCAACGCCCAGACGAAACGGCCCCGCCTGAAAAAGGCGAGGCCGCTGGCCGTGCAGGTTCCTGCTGCTGCGCTCAGTTCAAGCGCTCGAACACCGTCGCCACGCCCTGCCCCATGCCGATACACATGGTGGCCAGCCCCAGGGTGGTGTCCTGCTGGCGCATCACGTTGAGCAGCGTGGTGCAGATGCGTGCGCCGGAGCAGCCCAGCGGGTGGCCCAGCGCAATGGCGCCGCCGTTGAGGTTGACCTTCTCGTCCAGGGCATCGAGGAAGCCGAGGTCCTTGAGCACCGGAATCGCCTGGGCGGCGAAGGCTTCGTTGAGCTCGACGGTCTGGATATCCTCGGACGACAGGCCGGCGGCCTTTAGCGCCTTCTTCGAGGCCGGCACCGGGCCGTAGCCCATGATCGAGGCGTCACAGCCCGCCACGCCGGTGGAGAGCACCCGGGCAATGGGCTCGAGCCCCAGCGCACGTGCGCGCTCATAGCTCATGATCGCCATGGCGGAAGCGCCGACCGAGAGCGCCGAAGACGTCCCGGCCGATACGGTGCCGCCGCGCGGATCGAACACCGGCTTGAGCTTGGCCATCTCCTCGAGGCTGGCGTCGATACGCACCACCTCGTCGTGCTTGAACAGCGTGCGGAAGCCGCGCTCGTCGTGCCCTTCGACCCCCACGATCTCGTTGTCGAAGTGGCCTTGCTGGTTCGCCGCGTAGGCACGCTGGTGCGAGCGCACGCCGAACTTGTCCTGCTCCTCGCGGGTGACGCCGTGCATCTTGCCCAGCAGCTCGGCGGTCAAGCCCATCATCATCGCCGCCTTGGCGGCGTACTTGCTGGCCGCCGGGTTGACGTCGACGCCATGGGTCATGGGGACATGCTCCATGTGCTCGACGCCGCCGATGACGTAGAAGTCGCCCATGCCGGCCTTGATATTGGCCGCGGCGATGTGCAGCGCGGTCATCGAAGAACCGCACAGGCGGTTGACCGTCTGGGCCGGTACCGTGCGAGGGATGCCGGTCATGATCGCCGCATTACGGGCGATGTTCATCGACTGCTCGAGGGTCTGGTTGACGCAGCCCCAGATCACGTCGTCGACCTCGGCCGGGTCGAGCGCCGTATTGCGCTCGAACAGCGCCTGCATCACCGCAGCGGAAAGATTCTCGGCCCGCACGTTACGGAACGCACCGTTCTTGGCCTTGGCCATGGCGGTGCGGACGCCGTCGACCACCACGATGTCTCTCGGGTTCAAGCTCATTTCAATACTCCTGTTCGTGGTGGTTCAGCCCTGGGCCTTGGGATAGAAGCGCTCGCCGGCCTCGGCCATCTGGCGCAGCTTGTCGGTGGGGGCGTAGAGTGCGCCCAGCTCCTCGGCCAGGCCGTCGGCCAGCTTGACGAACTCAGCCACGCCCATGGCGTCGATGTAGCGCAACGCGCCGCCGCGGAACGGCGGGAAACCGATGCCGTAGATCAGCGCCATGTCGGCTTCGGCCGGGGTCTCGACGATGCCGTCTTCCAGGCAGCGCACGGTCTCCAGGCACAGCGGCACCATCATGCGGGCGATGATGTCCTCATCGGAGAACGCCTTCTCCTGCTGGACGACCTGCTTGACCAGTTCGTAGGCCTTCTCGTCGCTGACCTTCTTCGGCTTGCCCTTCTTGTCTTCCTCGTAGGCATAGAAGCCCTTGGCGTTCTTCTGGCCCAGGCGCTCGTTCTCGAACATGACCTGGATCGCCGTCTTGCCGTCCCGCGCCATGCGCTCGGGGAAGCCTTCGGCCATCACCTCGTTGGCATGCACGGCGGTGTCCATGCCCACCACGTCGAGCAGGTAGGCCGGGCCCATGGGCCAACCGAACTTCTCCATCACCTTGTCGACGCGCTGGAAGTCGGCGCCCTGCTCGACCAGCAGGCTGAAGCCGCCGAAATAGGGGAACAGCACGCGGTTGACCAGGAAGCCGGGGCAGTCGTTGACCACGATCGGCGTCTTGCCCATGGCCCGGGCATAGGCCACGGTAGCCGCCACCGCGGCGTCGCCGGTCTTCTCGCCGCGAATGACTTCGACCAGCGGCATGCGGTGCACCGGATTGAAAAAGTGCATGCCGCAGAAGTTCTCGGGGCGCTTGAGGTTCTGGGCCAGGCGGGTGATCGAGATGGTCGAGGTGTTGGAAGTGAGGATGGTGTCCTCGCTGACCAGGCCTTCCACCTCGGTCAGCACCGCGTCCTTGACCTTGGGGTTCTCGACCACCGCCTCGACCACCAGGTCGACATGACCGAAATCGCCGTAGGAGAGTGTCGGGCGGATGTGGGTCAGCTTCTCGGCCATCTGCTCGGTGCTGAGCTTGCCGCGCTCCACCTGCTTGGCAAACAGCTTGCGCGACTCCTTGAGGCCCAGCTCGATGGCGTCCTCCTTGATGTCCTTCATCAGGATCGGCGTGCCCTTGGAGGCACTCTGGTAGGCGATGCCGCCACCCATGATGCCGGCCCCCAGCACCGCCGCCTGCTTGACCGCCTTGGCCTGCTTCTCGTACTTGCCGGCCTTCTTCTTGACCACCTGATCGTTGAGGAACAGCCCCACCAGGTTGTAGCAGACGTCGGTCAGCGCCAGCTTGGCGAAGGCCTTGGCCTCGATGGCCTGGGCGCGGGCGCGCTCCTCGCCGGCGCCCTTCTGGATCACCTTGATCGCCTCGACCGGCGCCGGGTAGTGCGGCCCCGCCTTGCCGGCCACGTAGCCCTTGGCGGTCTCGAAGGCCATCATCTGCTCGATGGCGTTGAGCTTGAGCGGCCCGGTCTTCTCGGCACGACGCGCCTGGTAGTCGAGCTCACCGGCGTTGGCTCGCGCGAGGATGTCCAGGGCCGCCGCCTCGAGCTGCTCGTTCGGCACCACGGCATCCACCGCGCCCACCTTGAGAGCGGCATCTGCACGGTTCTCGCCGCCGCCGGCGATCCACTCCACGGCGTTGTCCGAACCGATCAGGCGTGGCAAGCGTACGCAGCCCCCCCAGCCGGGCAGGATACCGAGCTTGGTTTCGGGCAGGCCGATCTTGGCCTTCTCGCTCATCACCCGGAAATCGGTGGTCAGCGTCACTTCGCAACCGCCACCCAGCGCCAGCCCGTTGATGGCGGTGACCGTGGGGAACGGCAGATCCTCGATGGCGTTGAAGATCTCGTGCACCTTGAGGTTCATCTCGACCAGGTACTCCTCGCCCTTCTCGAAGATGCCGTGGAATTCGGTGATGTCGGCCCCGACGATGAAGACTTCCTTGGCGCTGCCGATGACCAGTCCCTTGAGGCCGCTCTGGGCACGGATGGCGTGGACGGCCTCGTCCAGTTCGGCCACCACCGCGCTCGACAGCTTGTTGATGGACTCGTCCTTCAGATCGAAGGTGAGCATGGCGATGTCGTCGCCCCCGCTACTGGTACCGCGTGCCACCGTGATGGCGTTGCCTTGATAGATCATCCACGAATCTCCACACAGAGGTTGGCGTTGGAGGAGTGCCAGTTTCATACGGCCGTTTGATTCCGAAAGCTTGGTGCACTCCGGGCGGCGCGTCAAGCCCCAGAATCGCTTTGTGGAGAATGGGAGGCGAACTCCCGGGGAACCTATCCATTAGCGCGATAATCAAAATGCCAATGGCCGTTACTTGACGAGACAAGTTGCATTACACGCAAGGGGTCCGGACAATTCGGCAAATTCAACGTTTAAGCGGAGTCCCATGCACCAGAACATCGGCTTCCGACTGTCGCGCCTGCCACGCCTGTGGCGTGCCATCATCGACCGGCGCCTCGCTCCGCTGGGCCTGACACAGACGCGCTGGATCACGCTGTATCATCTCTGGCGGCTCGGCGATGGGCAGCCACAGTGCGACCTGGCCCGGGCGATCGGCGTCGAGGCGCCCTCCCTGGTCCGCACCCTCGATCAACTCTCGGAGCAGGGGCTGATCGAACGCTGTCCCTGCGAACAGGACCGGCGCACCAAGCGGGTTTTCCTGACCGCGGCGGCGGACCCGCTGCTCGAGCAGATCGACGAGGTGGTGACCCAGGCCCGGCGCGAGATGCTGGCAGGGCTCAGCGAGGCGGATATCCGTCAGCTCGACGCCCTGCTGGAGCATATCGAGAACAATGGCCTGGCAATCCAGGCCAGGGAGAGCGAAGGCTGAGCGCTGTCAGTCGCCCGACGCGCCTTCACCGAAGCCAGTCCCGACCCGGCGCTGATCGGCACGGCCGGCCAAGGCATCGCGCAACTGGCGGAAATCCTCGACGTAGGTGAGGAAGCGCTCCGCCGTCTGCGACTCCCACCACCACAGGGTGATCGAGGTCTCGCTGGACTCGACCACCAGTGCATCCTGCGGCAGGCGTGTCAAGAGCGCTTCGAGCGGTTCGCGCGCCGATGGCGGCAGGGGGCGGAGCGGCTCGATCCGCCAGCGCCAGTCGGCCACGCAGGGCTTGAGCAGATCGCTGGCTTCACTTGCCCGCACCAGCAGGAAGCGTGGCCCGGGGGCAACGGCCGGATAGCTCCAGCGATACCCCGGCATGGCGGTCTCGATACCGTGCAGAGGGGGCTTTTCCAACACCACCTTGACCCCTGCCTTGGCCGCCGCATTGCGCAGCGGCACGATGCGACGCTGCCGAGGGCTGGGCTTGAGCCACATCACCGGTGAGATCATCAGCAGCAGTGCCGCCAGAATGACTAGCCAGACCATCCCGTTTCTCCCGATTCTTGACGCAAGTCGTTGTCTTGATTCATCAGCCGTCCTAGAGTGAAGGCATATCGATCACAAGCCGTTACGCTGGAGCCCTGCCATGAGCAATGAATACCGCCACATCCTGGTCGCCGTCGATTTGACCAAGGACTCCCACAAGGTGCTTGAGCGCGCCCTGCAGATCGCCGAGCGCAACCAGGCCAAGCTGTCGATCATGCACACGCTGGAGCCGCTGGGCTTCGCCTATGGCGGCGACATCCCCATGGATCTCACCAGCATCCAGGATCAGTTGGATGAACATGCCAAGCAGCGCCTGGCCGAGATCGCCGACCCTCACGTGGCCAAGGAGAACCAGCACGTGCTGGTCGGCATGCCCGACACCGAGATCCATCGCTTTGCCGCCGAGAACGGCGTCGACCTGATCGTGGTCGGCTCCCATGGCCGGCACGGCTTCGCCCTGCTACTCGGCTCCACCTCCACCGGCGTACTGCACGGCGCCCAATGCGACGTACTCGCGGTGCGAGTGGGGAAGAAGGGCGAAACCGCCGAGTAGCGCTTACTCCCCCGCCGCCATGGACTCCAGTTCCATCCACCGCTCCATGGCGGCATCGAGTTCGGCCTGCTTGTCGCTCATGGCCTGCAATGTCTCGGACACGCTTCCCGCGTCCTGCTGGTAGAACGCCGGATCGCCAACCCGGGACTCGAACTCGGCCACCTCGGCTTCGAGCCTCTCGATCTCGGCCGGCAGGGCGTCGAGTTCCCGCTGCAGCTTGTAGGAGAGCTTGGCGGGCTTTTTCGCTGCCGGCGCTGAGGGCGCCGCACTGGCCGGCGCTTTCTCTACCGGCTTCGCCGTGGGCTCCACCTGCTGACGCGCCGCCCCCTCCCAGGGCGCCGGTGGCAGTTTCCCGCCCTGGCGCACCCAGTCGCTGTAGCCACCCACGTATTCACGCACCACGCCGTCGCCCTCGAAGGCCAGCACCCCGGTCACCACGTTGTCCATGAAGGCACGGTCGTGGGAGACCAGCAGCAAGGTGCCGTCGAAGTCGAGCAGCAACTCCTCGAGCAGCTCCAGGGTCTCGACGTCGAGGTCGTTGGTCGGTTCGTCGAGCACCAGCACGTTGGCCGGCTGGGTGAACAGCTTGGCCAGCAGCAGACGGTTGGACTCGCCGCCGGAGAGCGCCTTGACCGGCTGGCGCGCCCGTTCCGGGGTGAACAGGAAATCCTGCAGGTAGCTGATGACGTGCTTGTCCTTGCCGCCCACGTTGACCCTGTCGCTGCCCTGGGCGACGTTGTCGTAGACGCTCTTCTCCGGCTCCAGCCCCGCGCGCAGCTGGTCGAAGTAGGCCACCTTGAGGTTGGTACCCAGCCGCACCTCGCCCTCGCTGGGCTCGAGTTCACCGAGCAGGATCTTGAGCAGCGTGGTCTTGCCGGCACCGTTGCGTCCGATCAGGCCGATGCGGTCGCCGCGCTGGATCTCGAGCGACAGGTCGCGAACGATCGTCTCGTCGCCGAAACGGTGGGTCACGCCGACGAGCTCGACCACCCGCTTGCCGCTGCGTTCGCCGCTGTCGATGCCGAAGCTGGCACGGCCCTGGACCTCGCGCCGCTGGCTGCGCTCGCGCCGCAGTTGCTCGAGCGCGCGCACCCGGCCCTCGTTACGGGTTCGCCGCGCCTTGATGCCCTGCCGGATCCAGGCTTCCTCCTGGGCCAGCTTCCTGTCGAATTCGGCGTGCTCCCGCGCCTCCACCTCGAGCTCGTGGGCCTTCTGCTGCTGATACTTGGCGTAATCCCCGGGATAGCGCCCCAGCCGGCCGCGATCGAGTTCGAGGATGGTCGTCGCCAGCTTCGACAGGAAGGCCCGGTCGTGGGTGATGAACAGCACCGCGCCGTTGAAATCGAGCAGCTGCTCCTCGAGCCAGGCGATGGTGTCGAGATCGAGGTGGTTGGTAGGTTCGTCGAGCAGCAGCAGGTCGGGCTCGGCCACCAGCGCCCGGGCCAGCGCCACGCGCCGGCGCCAGCCCCCCGAGAGCGAGCTCATCGAATCGTCGGCCGGCAGTCCCAGGCGCGTCAGCACCACGTCGATGCGCTGATGGAAGGACCAGCCGTCGATGGCTTCGAGCCGGCTCTGCAGGGTCGCCATGCGCTTCATGTCGGGCTCGGCCGCCTGCACCAGGCGGTGGTACTCGGCCAGCAGCTCGCCCGCCTGGGGCAGCCCCTGGGCCACCACGTCGAAAATGGTCTGGCCGGAAGCGGCCGGCAGGTCCTGCTCCAGCACGCCGATCTTCAGTCCCGGCGCGCGCCAGATGCTGCCGTCGTCGGGCAGGATCTCCCCCGCCACCAGCTTGAGCAGAGTCGACTTGCCGGTACCGTTGCGCCCGACCAGCGCCAGACGTTCGCCCTTCTCCAGCACCAGGTCGGCGCCGTCGAGCAGCACATGGGTACCATAGGCCAGTTGCAGGCCTTCCAGACGTAGCAGGGTCACGCGCTCACCTCATCGTTCATCAAGGCGGCTAGTGTAACGCATGGCTGGCCCGCCGTGGCTTTGGTTACAATGCGCGAAAGCTGCAAAGGAGCGCTCCCCATTGGCTGATACCGACGCCGCCTTCAACGACGTTCTGCCCGAGGCACTGCGCTTTCGTTCGCCCGCCCCGCTGGTGGACATCGGCGCCAACCTGACCCACGACAGCTTCGGCCGCGATCTCGAGGCGGTAGTGAGGCGGGCGCGGGCGGCCAACGTGACGACCCTGATCGTGACCGGCACCGATCGCACCCATGCCGAGCAGGCCGTGGCGCTGGCCCAGCGCTATTCCGGGTTGTTCGCCACGGCCGGCGTACACCCCCACGATGCCAGTCGCTGGGACGCCTCCCTGGCCGCCGCCATGCGGGAGCTGCACCAACGCCCCGAGGTGGTGGCCGTGGGCGAGTGCGGCCTCGATTTCAACCGCAACTTCTCCACGCCGGCCGAGCAGGAGCGCGCCTTCGAGGCCCAGTTGGGGCTTGCCGCGGAGAGCGGCAAGCCACTGTTCCTCCACGAGCGCGACGCCGGCCCACGCCTGCGCGAGATGCTCAAGGCCTGGCGCGACGACATCGCCGATGCGGTGGTGCACTGTTTCACCGCCGATCGCGATACCCTCTACGGCTACCTCGACCTGGATCTACACATCGGCCTGACGGGGTGGATCTGCGACGAGCGACGCGGTCATCATCTGCGCGAGCTGGTGCGCGAGATCCCGTCCGACCGACTGATGGTGGAAACCGACTGCCCCTATCTGCTGCCGCGCGATTTACCTGCCAGACTCAAGGGCAGGCGCAACGAGCCTGCACTGCTACCCTGGATCGTACGCGAGATCGCTCACTGGCGAGGCAGCGATGAAGCGGAGCTGGCCCGTGCCACCACGAAGACCGCCCAACGCTTCTTCCGCCTGAACGAGGCAGGCGAAGCCCAGGAGACAGGCCGTGCCCAACAGGAGTCGTGATATGGCCGAAATACCCGGATTCATCGCCGTGGAGACCGGCGACGACAGCGATCTGCCCCTGGCCATTGCCTGGGCACTGCCCGACGGGCGTATCAAGCACACCCTGATACAGCCCGACGAGGACTGGCTCGACGATGAGTTCAACGAGCTCAACGGGTATAGCCTGGAGGAGTTGCACAGCTTCGGCGCGAGCCCCCTGGACGTGATCCGGGAGCTGGAGAGCGACCACTTCAGCGCCACCCTGTTCACCGCCGGCATCAGCGGCGATGAAGCCGCCCTGGCGCGCCTGTTCGACACCTACGGCATCGACCCCTTCGTCGAGCTGGCTCCCGCCGACAGTCTCTATCCCGAGCTGTCCGCCGGCGAATGGAGCCGAGCGCGCAACGAGCTGTTCGGTGAAATGGGGCTCGAGCCGCTACGCCCCGATCACGAGGTCGAGGTGATGCTGCATCTTCACCAGCGTCTAGCCGAGGGCTGATGCTTCCTCGGCCGTCAGCAATCGGTCACGCTGCTCGACAATGCCCATGCACAACAGGCGTGGCTCCTGCTGCTGGCCGGTCTGAAAGGCAGCCTTGTCGCTCCAACCCTGCCAGCCGAGCTGGATCAGCGCCTGGGCCGTGGCGCCACCCAGCGTCGCCCCGGGGCCGGGTATGACGATGCGGTCGGGGGCGAACTCACGCACGCCGACCTTGACGGCCATGGTGAAGTCGTAGGGGGCGACCAGCTGCTCGCCCAGGGTGTAATCCCAGAGCGCCTGCGGGTCAGTACTCCACGGCGTCCAGATATGGCCGCGGCCGTCGATCATCGGCACTTCGGGAGCACGGAACGGCCCGGCATCAAGCCGCCGACGCGCCTCGCGTTTCACTCCCTCCTGAAGGGGCGTATGGAAGGCGGCGTGCTGGTACAGCCGCAGCGGGAAGCGCTCGCGCGCCGGCAGCCGCTCGGTCAGGCGCGCAAGCCCCGTCTCGTTGCCGCCGAACACCAACATGCCCCCAAGCTCGATCGAGAGATAGAGTTCGGCCCCCGAGCTATCGTGAATACGCCCGATCAGCTCCAGTAGTTCCTGACGCAGCGCCCAGTCCGGCTGCCATGTTTCATCGACCCAAGGATAGATGACCTGGCCGCCGGCCAGGCTCTCCTGCATCAGCCATCCCATGGTGCCGATCAGGTGCAGCGTCTCATCGGGCCCCAGGGCGCCGGCCGCCGCAAGGGCAATGTACCAGCCCATGGAGTTGCCGGTGACCGCCACGATCTCGTAGCGCTCACGATCGATCGCCAGCAGGTCGGCCCAGGCGCAGGCATAGATCAGCGGCGAGGCGTGCTCGCCCCGCCCGTGCAGGCTCTGGCGGAAAGGTGTCTCGCCGTCCAACTCGGAGAGCGTCGGCAGATCGGCCTCACGGCGCATGGCATCGAAGCGCCCCAGCCACTCGCTGCCGCCCGCCAGTCGGTTGAGGGTGCCCCACTCCGCGGCATTGTAGGTGCCGCGGCCGGGACAGACGACCAATATGCGCTCGCGGATCGGTTCGCCGTTCATCTTGCTGTCGCTGCGGTTCATGCTTCACCACTCCCTGCCGTGACCTTACCCACCGCCTTCGCGGCCACTTCACCGTGCAGCCCAGGCGCCACGAGGCGACGTCCCTGCGCCACGATCGCTTCCACCGAGGGCAACGTGACCGTGGCTGCCCGCCCCAGGGGAATGAAGCTGTCCTCGGCGGTGAGCCGGTGCAGCCTGTCGCTCGCCATACCGCGCTCCACCAGGCCCGCGATCAGCTCCTCGCTGGGCGAACCGCTGCGCCGACACTCATCGACGACCAGTATCTGGGCGCAGTCGGCGACCCGACGATGCACGGCGTCATGATCGATGGCGGTCAGCCAGCGCAGATCGACGATGCGCAGCGCCACGCCGTCGGCTTCCAACCTGGCGGCAGCCTGGCGCGACAGATAGACACCGTTGCCGTAGGTGACGATGGCAAGCTCACGGCCCTCGCCCCAGACACCAAGCTCGCCCACAGCCAATCGATGCTCGGGCCCGGGATCGGCAAAACACCACCGCTGGTCTCCCTCCTCGAGCAGGTCGCGGGTGTGGTAGAGCGCGATCGGTTCGATCATGACCACCACGCGCTGCTCCTCGTCGGCCAGGCGCACGGCCTCCTGCAGCAAGCCCACGGCGTCGGCGGCGTTCGATGGGCAGGCCACCAGCAGTCCCGGGATGTCGCGTAGCACGGCGATGGCGTTGTCGTTGTGGAAATGCCCGCCGAAGCCCTTCTGGTAGCCGAGCCCGGCGATACGTACCACCATGGGGTTGGTGTACTGGCCGTTGGAGAAGAAGCTGAGCGTGGCCGCCTCGCCACGCAGCTGATCCTCGGCGTTGTGCAGATAGGCCAGGAACTGTATCTCGAGGATCGGCACCAGGCCGTTCTGACCCAGGCCGATGCCGAGCCCGAGGATGCTCTGCTCGTCAAGCAGGGTGTCGATCACCCGATGCGGCCCGAACTGCGCCTGCAGGCGCTGGGTCACGCCGTAGACGCCGCCCTTGCGACCGATATCCTCACCCGCCATCACCAGGTGCGGATAGCGGGTCATCGAGCGCTGCAGCGCCTGGTTGAGCAACTTGGCCATGGGTGCCGGGGTCGCGTCCACCTCGCCCTGCCAGGGTCGCGCACGCCCCGGCCTTGACGGCGGCACGATGCTTGCCATGACCTCGCTGGCCCCCTCCAGCTTGGGCCGGCGAATCGCCTCCTCGGCGACATGCGCGACCCGCTCGGCCACCGAGCGGTAGAGCGCTTCGATGGCAGCGGTATCGAGCACCCCATGGCGCTGGAGCAGACCGGCCGTGACCAGCAGCGGATCGCGCGCCTCATCGGCCTTGATGCGGGCAGGCGTCATATAGGCCTGCTGGGCATCGGAGCCGGCATGACCGTAGAGCCGCACGCAGCGCATGTGCAGGAAGACCGGCTGCTTGCGGCAGCGCGCGATGCGCTCGGCTTCTCTGGCCGCCCGCCAGGTATCGAGCAGGTCGAGACCGTCGCAGGCGAGGTAGTGGAAGCCGGGGCGCGAACGCATGCTGGCTTCGATCCAGCCATCCGGCGTGGGCGTGGAAATGCCGATGCCGTTGTCCTCGCACACCATCACCAAGGGCATCGGCGCCCCCTGGTAGGCGGCCCAGCCGGCAGCGTTGAGCGCCCCCTGGGCGGTGGAGTGATTGAACGAAGCGTCGCCGAAACTGCAGATCGCCACGCTGTCGGCGGGCCACTCGCCAGCGCCGCCCAGCCGCCGCCACAATCCAAAGCTGTAGGCGGCTCCCACGGCCTTGGGCAGGTGCGAGGCGATGGTGCTGGTCTGTGGCGGGATGTGCAGCGCCTTCGAGCCCAGCACCTTGTGCCGGCCGCCGGAGATCGGATCCTCCGCCGAGGCGGCAAAGCTCAGCAGCAGGTCCCACAGCGGCGTCTGCCCCGGCACCGCCCGGCTGCGCTGGATCAGAAAGGCCGCATCGCGATAGTGCAGGAAGGCGGGGTCGGTAGCACGAAAGGCACGCGCAATGGCGGCGTTGCCCTCGTGGCCCGCGCTGCCAATGGTGTAGAAGGCCTCGCCCCGAGCCTGCAGGCGTCGGGCGTGCAGGTCCAGGTGACGGCTCATCAGTTGGGTTTCGAACAGCTCGGCCAGACCGGAAGAAGTGAGCCCGACCTCGTCGAGCTGCCACTCCCGTTGTGGCGCTGGCCAGTCGCCGCTGCGTAGCGCAGCGTAGAATCGCTGCTCCTGTGGAAGAGATTCGAGCACGGTGCAGACTCCGGGGCTGCCAAGGTAATGGTTACAGCCTAGCGTGCCCGACAGGCAAAGCGATAATATCGATATCCTGCCCCAGATATAGGCTTAGTTTATGGATGTGCGAAGCCTGCGCTACTTCATCGCCGCCTACGAGGGCGGCTCGATCAGCGCCGCCGCACGGCGCTGCCACGTGGCGCAACCCTCCATCTCGACCGCGCTGATACAGCTGGAGGAGCGGCTGGGCACGCCGCTGTTCGAACGCCACCGTCGCGGCATCACGCCCACCGAAGAGGGACACCGACTCTATCCACTGGCGCGCCAGGTCAGCGAGGACCTCGATGCCATCAGCCGGCTGTTTCGCACCCCGGCACCGCCGACACCGGTTCGTCTGGGGTTGATGCGCTCCCTTGGCGCCAACCGCATGACCGCCCTGCTCAAGGAGTACATCGGCCAGGGCGACAACCTGGCCCTGACCCTGGTCAATCCGGAGGAGCGCTGCGATGCGCGCATCATCGGCGAACAGGACCTGTCGCCAGGCGAGGCCTTCCAACCGATCTGGCACGACAGCTATCGCCTCGCGCTGCCCAGCGGGCACCCGCTGGGCCTGAAGGGCACTGTCTCGCTGTCCGATCTAGACGGATTGCCGTTCATCTGGCGCCACCCTTGCGCCGCCATGCAGCAGCTGGCCACGGCGCTTAGCGATGCCGGCGTGCGCTGCCAGGTCCGTGCGCGCCTGCGTACCATCGAATACACCCTGGGGCTGGTGGCGGCCGGGGTCGGTGCCTCGCTGGTGCCGGCCTGGCCGGAGATCCTCAGTCATCCGGACGTGCAGAGCCGCCCCCTTGCCGAGCTCGATATTCGCCAGACCATCGGCGTCGCCTACCCGGCGCGGCAGGCCATGCCTGCTCTCGAGCCGCTGCTTCAGCTCGGCAGAGCGGCGTGGGAGACTCGCGAGCGCAGCTGATCGAATACAGCCAGCCCCGCTGACAGGGCGCTCTGCATGGGCTCGCCCCGTTGGTAGAAGGCCAGCAGCGCAGTGTTGAATGCGGCAGCCCG
The DNA here is from genome assembly GCF_017868775.1 of Billgrantia sulfidoxydans. NCBI lineage: Bacteria > Pseudomonadati > Pseudomonadota > Gammaproteobacteria > Oceanospirillales > Halomonadaceae > Billgrantia > Billgrantia sulfidoxydans. The sequence goes on from NZ_CP053381.1 coordinate 3,038,232, forward strand.
GCATGGCAGCCCCTCCCGCTCGTAGCGGGCCGCGCGCTGCTCGACGCGGTCATGGAAGGCCTCGCGGTCGACCTCGACCTCACCGCCCAGATTGTCGACGCTGATATGAAAGCGCAGCCCGCAAGCTCGGGAGAAGAGCATTTCCAGTGCCTGCGGCGCCACTTCGGCCTGCTCGAAGCGGCGTTGCTGCTCTGCGTTGCGTCCGTCGGGCAGGTACCAGTAGCCGTAATCCTCCCGCAGACGCCGCTGCTCACCGGCGATGCACCAATGGCTGATCTCGTGCAAGGCGCTCGAGTAGAAGCCTCGCGCGAAGATCACTCGATGCCAGGGAACGACATCGTCGGCGGGCAGGTAGAGCGGCTCGTCGCCGCCACGTACCAGCCGGGTATTGAAACGCTGCTGAAAGAGGCCGTCGAACAAGGCGATCACGTCATCGAGGTGATGCGTCACGGGTTCTCCATTCATGACGAATGGCCCGCCAGTATAGGCGAGTCGTTTGCGCAGCGAAATTCACCGGGAATTGCTAACATATTCGGTTTCCTTGGCATGTGGCCAAGGCCTGAGATGCATGGAGCACCCCCTTGGCAACTTTCTTCACCGACCTGCTGAGCGTCAGCCGCACGGAAACGCGGCCCCTGCTGCGGCTGACCTTGCCGATCTGCGGCGCCCAGCTGGCTCAGGCAGGCATGAGCGTCACCGACGTGATGATGACGGGCCGTGTCAGCGCCACTGACCTGGCGGCAGTCTCCGTGGGCTCCAGCCTGTGGCTGCCGTTGATGCTGTTCATGACCGGCACGCTGATGGGGCTGACGCCTATCGTCGCCCATCTGCTGGGAGGTGGAGCCACCAAGCATATCCGCCCTAACGTCCACCAGGCGCTATGGGTCGCGCTGGCCCTGGGGCTGTCGTCGGCGGCACTGCTGTGGCTCTTGGTGGCCCCTATCTTTCGCCTGATGGAAGTTCCCCCCGAGGTTGCCCATCGCTCCTCGGCCTATCTCTCCGCCGTCGCCTTCGGCATGCCGGGCGTCGCCCTGTTCCAGGCGTTGCGCGCCTTCTCCGACGGCATGAACCATACCCGTCCCTCGCTGTGGATCAGCCTGGTGGGACTCGGCGTGAACATCCCCAGCAACTTCGTACTGATCTACGGCGGCGATGGACTCACCGGGTTATTCGGCAGTTGGCTGCCGACCTGGCTACAGGAACTGCCGGCCCTGGGGGCACTGGGCTGCGGCATTGCCACCGCCCTTTCCATGTGGACCATGTGCCTGGCCATGGCAGCGTATACACGTCGCTCCAGGGCCTATGGCGACGTCTCGCTATGGCACTCCCCAACACTGCCCCGCTGGCGCCTGATCGGCGAACTGCTCTATGTGGGCGTTCCCATCGGCGTGGCGATCTTCGTCGAAGTGACGCTGTTCACGCTGATCTCGCTGTTCATCGCCAGCCTGGGAGAAGTGACGGTGGCAGCGCACCAGGTCGCCCTGAACTACACCTCGATCCTGTTCATGCTGCCGCTGGCGCTGAGCATGGCACTTACCGTCAGGGTCGGTAATACGCTCGGCCAGGGCAAGCCCATGCAAGCTCGGATGGTGGCTTGGAACGGGGTGCTGGTCTCGGTGCTGATCGCCCTGTTCAACAGTGCGCTGCTGTGGTTCACGGCAGAGCCTGTCATGGCCCTCTACACTCATGATACGGCCGTCCAGCGCCTGGCCTTGTCGCTGATCCTGCTGGCCATGCTGTATCAGATCTCCGACTCGCTCCAGGTCAACCTGGCCGGCGCCCTGCGAGGCTACAAGGATACAAGGGTCATCATGCTGATCACCCTGCTCGCCTACTGGGCGGTGGGACTGGGCGGCGGTCATTGGCTGGGAACCCGCGGCCTGCCCGGCGGGAGCGGCCCGCTCGGCGTGCATGGTTATTGGATTGGCCTGATCGCCGGGCTCACCGTGGCCGCGGCCCTGCTTGGCGCACGCTTGCGGTGCAAGGCCAAGGGAGTCGCGAATGGCAAGCTGGATATCGCTCGGGATTGAAGCGAAACGCTACCTGGCCCCTCTCATGCTCGTACTGTCACTGGTTGGCTGCCGCAGCGAGGAAGAGGCTGAAACCAGACTCGTACGATACCAGCAGGCTCTGGCCGAGGGGTTGGGCCAACCAGCCCCGCAAGCAAGCGCCCCACCCAATATTGGCGCTTTCCCCGACCGCAACGAACGCCTTCACGAAATCCCCGAGACCCGTGAGGGCATTCTCGAGGTCTATGCCCTGCGCGAGTGCCGGATCACCTCTCTGGTCGCCGCACGCAACAATCAGCTCGGTCGGGTGGCGCCACCCAGCCAGCAATGGATCTACGAGCTCGAACTCTGGCGCCGGCTGCACGCCTGCTGGCAAAGCAGCGTGCCGGAGACGCTCGCCGAGGCCGACCGTGAGCGACTCGGGCGGCTCACGCGGACCAAGACCGAGCAGTTACCCATGGTGAGCTGGAACAGTCTGTTCGATTCCGAGGAGTGGGTACGCAACTTCTCCCGCGCAAGCTCACCGCTGGCGCCAGACGACACCCATGGCATCGAGGCCCAGTTCGAGGCGCTGACTTGGCTGCACCAAGCCACCCTCAACCAGTTCAACCCCACCTGGCGTCATGAGTCGTCCACCCTGGAGCACCACCTCAAGTCGTTGCGCAGCCGTCCGCTGACGGCTGAGTTGTTGCGTGCCCTGCTGCTCGCCGAGCAGCGACTGGCAGAAGCTACCGCCATGCTGGCCGACACTCTCACTGCCGATGACACCTGCAGCAGGCTCTCGGCGACGCCCGACGAACTGGGTCGGCGCCAGGCCGCCAGGCAGGCCTTGGACTGGCTGGAACGACTCGAAGCCTTGGCCACCCGCTGGCTGACGATGCTCGACAACCTGATCGAGAGCCACATCCCTCCTCCCGAGACGGTCAGCGCCTATCGGGAACGCTGGCTATCGCTGGAGAACCCCGACGCCCCGCTGCCCGCTCTGCGCCAGGCACGCCGCGAACATCGCCAGCATTGGCATGCCCTGGTCGAGCGCTGTTCATGAAAAGGCGTCGCCGGACTTAACTTGTACGGCGACTCTGTGATATTGGTGATTCGTAAGAGGTAGGAGTCGATCCCGTCAGCCTTGCCGCAGCCGTGACCTTTCCGCTCGGCCCATGCAGAATCTGGAGGGAGAAACATGGGTATGCCACTGTCACCCCGCCCTGCCCGGGTCATCGACCTGGAAACGATGCGCCAGAAACTCCAGGCCAGGCGACGCCTGGTCCGCCTCTCCCCCGAACTCGACGGACTCGAGATGGTCTACAGCCTGTCCTCGGAGCCGGACGCCCTCTACGGCATGCCTATACTCGCCTGGGGGCTGCGTGAGGACGGCGACGTGGTCGGCCTGGTGCCCTGGATGGAAACCTTGACCCCCTGCCACCAGCTCGACGACGCCGAACACGGCTGCTTCGTCGGCTATCGCGATCCCGAAACCGAGGAACTGCTGGAGTCCCCGCCACCTCACAAGGCCTGCGAGCTGGAGCATGCCGCCGCCTATTTCGACTACGAGGAAACTCGCGAGGTGACGCTGATTCAGCAGATTCCCGATACACAGGGCACTCACGCCTTGTGCATCGACGACGACAGTCACCCCTGGCAGCTCAAGCAAGTGTTCGGCTGGCGCCTGTATAGCGACGGCAACGTGGAGGCGCTCCTGGCAGACGAATCCCTCGTCGAATCAACGCCGATCCTGCCCGGCGATGCCTGCCTCTATCCCGGAAAGAGCCGTCACAGGATGGTCTATTTCTTTCAGCGCAGTATCGCCAACCGCATCCGTGAGCAGGACCCCAGCACGCTCGAAGCGTTGGCCCTGATGGTGGTGCCTAGCGCCGCGAAGGAAGCCGATGATTGAGGGGAGGCCCCAGACCAGCGGACTGGCAGTACATCAGCCCAACCGGATAAAGTAGAGGTATTGCCCGTCCGACTCCTGCTGCGAGATCAGCTCATGGCCGAGAAAGCTGCAGAACTTGGGCACGTCACGAGTGGTCGCCGGATCCGTGGCGATTACCTTCAGAATCTCGCCAGGCTGCATGTCGCGCACCTTGTTGTGCATCAACATGATGGGCTCCGGGCAGTAGAGTCCGGTCGTATCCAGCTCAGCCTGATGGGTGGAGGTGGGCTGTGAGTCGGCGGTATTCGTCATCGATCGACCTCGGCGTAGGGAGCTGCTAGATGATCAAGATCATTATCGAACGTCGTATCATGCCTGGCCTGGAGGAGGAATACGAGGAGGCCGCACGTGAAGCCATGCGTCACTCCCTCGGTGCCAGGGGATTCGTTGGCGGTGAAACCCTGGTTGAACGAGGCCATAGCGACCGGCGCCTGATGATCGTGAAGTGGCGGGATTTGCGCACTTGGAACGAGTGGTACGCCAGCGAGGCGCGTGCGCGGGCCATGCAACGCATCCTGCCGCTGCTGACCGAGGACGAGACCATCCGCATCTACGAACCCTCCTACTGAGAGAGCCCGCCCGCGTCAGTCCCGCAGCCGGACGTGCACCGTGACCTCTTCGCGGTCGTGATAGAGATGCCGGCAACGCAACGTGGCGCGCACGCCGGCATCCGCCACTGCATCTTCCAACTGGGCCAGGCAGCGTTCGACCTCTTCCCAGCGCCGCCTCATCGGCAGCTTCAGGTTGAACACTGCCTCCCGGCACCAGCTCCGGGTCAACCAGCGCTGCACCATCGCCGTCACGCGAGCCGGCTTGTCGACGATGTCGCATACCAGCCAATCCAGCCGATACGGCGGCTCCCAGACGAAACCGTCCTCGCGTAGATGCTCGACCATGCCCGTGGCCATCAGGTCGCCTTTCATAGGGCCATTGTCGATGGCATAGACATGCATGCCCCGAGCCACCAGTTGCCAGGTCCACCCGCCGGGTGCCGCCCCCAGATCCGCCGCCTGCATTCCCTCAGAAAGGCGCACGTCCCACTCTTCGCGCGGAATGAACTCGTGCCAGGCCTCCTCGAGCTTTAGCGTCGAACGGCTGGGCGCCGCCGCGGGGAAGCGCAGCCGGCGAATACCGCCAGGCAGTTCGCTGCGGTTACCCGGAAAGCTCATGCCCAACTGCACGAGATCGCCACCCATCCAGAACAAGTGCAAGCGGCGCCCGCCGGCCTTGCGACGAAGGGCACCCCGCTTACGCAAGGCCGACTCTAGAGGACGTGTCAGCGCCTTGATCAAACCTGCTAGCGCCTTGCCCTCGTTGGTATCGGGCGTCTCATGCCAGATCGAATCGAAACTCCAGCCGCTCTCCATCACCTGCTTGAGGATGGGAGACAGCCTGTCGTCACGCTTCAGCTGTAGTGACGGCAGCGCCACCAGACTCTGGCGCGCGAAGATGAGCCGCTCGAACGCCAACTGACGATGCAGCTCATTGGCCGGCCGCTCATCGCCGACGACCAAGTTCACGAACCCGGACTGATCGATGAACTCGGCTCTGCCCTGCCAGCCGAGTCGCTCGACGTTTGCCGCCACTTCGGCTGCCACATCGGCCTCGAAACCAGGGCGACAGTAGAAGAGCAGCTGATCGGGCACCATGCGTTCTGCCAGGCTGGACATCGACGTTTCTCTCACGGATTCGTTGGTGCCGCATGGTACCAGCCCCGGCCTTCGCTGTCGGCCCTCTCGGTATCGTTAAAAAATCGTCTTTTAAAATTTCCTAATGCTCGATATTGGTGCGCAAAAAACGGCAATTTGAAAGCGATTTCGGCTCATATCAATGTCTAATTCCGACATAGCCTATGCGATTGCTGCATAATGGTGCATTGAATTATAGTGAGCGCACCTAATTAAACTCAGGATGCTCTCAATGACCTACATCCACGACACTCTCGAAGGGCTGCGCAGGAGCAGTCCGGCCCAGGGCGAGTTCTACCAGGCCGCCGAGGAAGTGCTCGAATGCCTGCGTCCCCTGCTGGAGGCCGCGCCACGTTACCACCAACACAGCATCATCGAACGCATCGTCGAGCCGGAGCGCCAGATCATGTTCCGCGTCAGCTGGGTCGACGATGCCGGCAAGGTTCAGGTCAACAAGGGCTATCGCATCCAGTTCAACTCGGCACTCGGCCCTTACAAGGGCGGCCTGCGCTTTCATCCCAGCGTCAACGCCAGCATCATCAAGTTCCTGGGCTTCGAGCAGATCTTCAAGAACGCCCTGACCGGGCTACCCATCGGTGGCGGCAAGGGAGGCTCCAACTTCGACCCGAAGGGCAAGTCCGACGGCGAGATCATGCGCTTCTGTCAGTCGTTCATGAACGAGCTGTACCGCCATATCGGGCCGACCATCGACGTTCCCGCCGGCGACATCGGCGTGGGCGCCCGGGAAATCGGCTACCTGTATGGCCAGTACAAGCGTCTCACGGGCCGCTACGAAGGAGTGTTCACTGGCAAAGGGCTGAACTGGGGCGGCTCTCTCGGCCGAAAGGAAGCCACCGGCTACGGTGCGGTCTACTTTGCCCAGAACATGCTCGAAGCGCACGGCGATAGCATTACCGGCAAGACCTGTCTGGTATCCGGTGCCGGCAATGTGGCCATCTACACGATCGAGAAGCTCTACCAACTCGGCGCCCGGCCCATTACCTGCTCGGATTCCCGCGGCACGATCCATCACCCAGATGGGATCGACCTCGACACGCTGAAGCTGCTCAAGGAGGTCAAGCGAACCTCGCTGCGCGAGTACGTCGAGCACCACCCTGAAGCAACGTATATCGATGCCCAAGACTACCCGAGCGACGGCCATGCCGTATGGCGCATCAAGGGAGAAGTTGCCTTCCCCAGCGCCACGCAGAACGAGGTGACCGAGGCCGATGCCAACGCCCTGCTTAACAACGGCGTGCACTGCATCAGCGAAGGCTCGAACATGGCCTCCACCGCCACCGCCGTCGACCGCTTCCTCGAGGCCAGGATCGCCTACGGCCCCGGCAAGGCCGCCAATGCCGGCGGCGTGGCCACCAGCCAGCTCGAGATGGCGCAGAACAGCAGCATGCAGCAGTGGACCCTGGAGAAGGTCGATACCAAGCTGCAGGCAATCATGGCAGATATTCATCGGCAGTGTGCCAGCACCGCCGAGGAGTTCGGCGAGCCAACCAACTTGGTACTTGGCGCCAACATCGCCGGCTTCCGCAAGGTGGCGGATGCCATGATCGATCAAGGCGTCGTATAAGCCACTCCATCCTTGCCGCCGAGATTTTCGGCACTACAGATGCAAAAGCCCCTGACCTCGCGGCCGGGGCTTTCGTCATATAGATATTTTCTCGCGCCCCGCTACGCAGCCACCTTCAACCCCACCAGGCCGGCAAGGATGAGCACCAGGCTGAGCAGCCGCAGCGGCGAAGCGCTATCGCCATAGATCAGAATACCCAGCAAGACCGTACCCACCGCACCAATCCCCACCCAGATCGCGTACGCGGTACCCACGGACAACACCTTCATTGCCTGTGCCAGCAGATAGAAACTGGCCACCATCGCCAGAAGCGTGAGCAGACTGGGAAGCGGTCGGGTAAAGCCGGCCGACGCCTTCAGGCCCAGCGCCCACGCCACTTCGAGAAGACCGGCAACGACCAACATCAGCCAGGCCATTGGAGATTTCCTTCTTGAGGGTCCGAGGCCGTCCCCGGGTTGCAGCACACCATCGGGTCGTCCCGCTGGCGATCAGAGTCGTTTTGGAGCCCCTGAAACGACGAAACCCAGCCTCATTCGAAGCTGGGTTTCTGAAGAGATGCCTGACGATGACCTACTCTCGCATGGGGAGACCCCACACTACCATCGGCGCTGAGCGGTTTCACTGCTGAGTTCGGCATGGGATCAGGTGGTTCCCACTCGCTATGGTCGTCAGGCGAAAACGGTTGGAATCATGCTGCGTGATCGTCTCGCCCGCGCCTACCGGCGCGCTGCGTATCCGTCAATCGTGCGCGATGCGCAGACCCCTTGGGGTTATATGGTCAAGCCTCACGGGCCATTAGTATCGGTTAGCTCAACGCCTTGCAGCGCTTCCACACCCGACCTATCAACCAGCTGGTCTCGCTGGGCCCTTCAGGAGGCTCGAGGCCTCGGGGATGTCTCATCTTGAAGGGGGCTTCCCGCTTAGATGCCTTCAGCGGTTATCCCGTCCGCACGTAGCTACCCGGCAATGCCACTGGCGTGACAACCGGAACACCAGAGGTGCGTCCACTCCGGTCCTCTCGTACTAGGAGCAGCTCTTCTCAAACATCCAACGCCCACGGCAGATAGGGACCGAACTGTCTCACGACGTTCTAAACCCAGCTCGCGTACCACTTTAAATGGCGAACAGCCATACCCTTGGGACCGACTTCAGCCCCAGGATGTGATGAGCCGACATCGAGGTGCCAAACACCGCCGTCGATGTGAACTCTTGGGCGGTATCAGCCTGTTATCCCCGGAGTACCTTTTATCCGTTGAGCGATGGCCCTTCCATACAGAACCACCGGATCACTAGAACCTACTTTCGTACCTGCTCGACGTGTCTGTCTCGCAGTCAAGCACCCTTATGCTCTTGCACTCAATGCACGATTTCCGACCGTGCTGAGGGTACCTTCGTGCTCCTCCGTTACGCTTTGGGAGGAGACCGCCCCAGTCAAACTACCCACCACACACTGTCCTCGATCCGGATCACGGACCTGAGTTAGAACGCCAATGATGCCAGGCTGGTATTTCAAGGTTGGCTCCACCCGAACTGGCGTCCGGGGTTCTTAGCCTCCCAGCTATCCTACACAAGCAACATCAGCGTCCAGTGTGAAGCTATAGTAAAGGTTCACGGGGTCTTTCCGTCTAGCCGCGGGTACACAGCATCTTCACTGCGATTTCAATTTCACTGAGTCTCGGGTGGAGACAGCGTGGCCATCATTACGCCATTCGTGCAGGTCGGAACTTACCCGACAAGGAATTTCGCTACCTTAGGACCGTTATAGTTACGGCCGCCGTTTACCGGGGCTTCGATCAGGAGCTTCGCCCGAGGGCTAACACCATCACTTAACCTTCCGGCACCGGGCAGGCGTCACACCCTATACGTCCGCTTGCGCGTTTGCAGAGTGCTGTGTTTTTAATAAACAGTTGCAGCCACCTGGTATCTTCGACCGCCTCGTGCTCCAGCCGCGAGGGCCTTCACACTAGCGCGGCGTGCCTTCTCCCGAAGTTACGGCACCATTTTGCCTAGTTCCTTCACCCGAGTTCTCTCAAGCGCCTGGGTATTCTCTACCTGACCACCTGTGTCGGTTTGGGGTACGGTCCCACTGTATCTGAAGCTTAGAGGCTTTTCCTGGAAGCGTGGCATCGATGACTTCCACCCCGTGGGGTGTTCGTCTCGCCTCTCGGCCTTGGGATCCCGGATTTGCCTAAGATCCCAGCCTACTGGCTTTCACCAGGACAACCAACGCCTGGCCCACCTAGCCTTCTTCGTCCCCCCATCGCAATACAGTGAGGTACGGGAATATTGACCCGTTTCCCATCGACTACGCCTTTCGGCCTCGCCTTAGGGGCCGACTCACTCTGCTCCGATTAGCGTCGAACAGAAACCCTTGGTCTTCCGGCGGGGGAGTTTTTCACTCCCCTTGTCGTTACTCATGTCAGCATTCGCACTCGTGATACCTCCAGCAGACTTCTCAATCCACCTTCATCGGCTTACACGACGCTCCTCTACCGCGAGCATGCATCCTTGATACCACTCTTCCCCTCCCGACTCGACGTTCGGGACGGCTTGGACGTCGCTTCGCGACGCCAATCGAATAGCATCAAGTGATGCATGCTCACCCGTAGCTTCGGTACCTGGTTTAGCCCCGTTACATCTTCCGCGCAGGCCGACTCGACTAGTGAGCTATTACGCTTTCTTTAAAGGATGGCTGCTTCTAAGCCAACCTCCTAGCTGTCTGAGCCTTCCCACATCGTTTCCCACTTAACCAGGATTTCGGGACCTTAGCTGACGGTCTGGGTTGTTTCCCTTTTCACGACGGACGTTAGCACCCGCCGTGTGTCTCCCACGCTTGCACTCACCGGTATTCGGAGTTTGCCTCGGGTTGGTAAGCCGGGATGGCCCCCTAGCCGAAACAGTGCTCTACCCCCGGTGGTGATACGTGAGGCGCTACCTAAATAGCTTTCGAGGAGAACCAGCTATCTCCGAGCTTGATTAGCCTTTCACTCCGATCCACAAGTCATCCAAATCTTTTTCAACAGATCCTGGTTCGGTCCTCCAGTTGATGTTACTCAACCTTCAACCTGCTCATGGATAGATCGCCCGGTTTCGGGTCTATTCCCAGCGACTGGTCGCCCAGTTAAGACTCGGTTTCCCTACGCCTCCCCTATTCGGTTAAGCTCGCCACTGAAAATAAGTCGCTGACCCATTATACAAAAGGTACGCGGTCACCCCACGAAGGGGCTCCCACTGCTTGTACGCATACGGTTTCAGGATCTATTTCACTCCCCTCTCCGGGGTTCTTTTCGCCTTTCCCTCACGGTACTGGTTCACTATCGGTCAGCCAGGAGTATTTAGCCTTGGAGGATGGTCCCCCCGTCTTCAGTCAAGGTTTCACGTGCCCCGACCTACTCGATTTCACGACACTCAGGTTTCGGCTACGGGACTATCACCCCCTATGGTCGAGCTTCCCAGCTCGTTCGCCTACCAGTCGTGCCGCTTAAGGGCTACTCCCCGTTCGCTCGCCGCTACTGGGGGAATCTCGGTTGATTTCTTTTCCTCGGGGTACTTAGATGTTTCAGTTCCCCCGGTTCGCCTCCCAACACCTATGGATTCAGTGTGGGATACCCAGCTGGTGCTGGGTGGGTTTCCCCATTCGGAAATGCCCGGGTCACAGGTTGTTTGCCACCTCACCGAGCCTTATCGCAGGCTACCACGTCCTTCATCGCCTCTGGCTGCCAAGGCATCCACCGTATGCGCTTAATCGCTTGACCATATAACCCGAAGGGGTCTGGTCTGCGATCACGTACGACAATTGCCGGATACGCTTGAGACGTATCACTTTTGCTTTCCCCTTGCGGGGAAAACTTGTCAGCATGATTCACATTGTTAAAGAGCAGACTGTTCAGAGAACAGTGGAAAGTCTGATGACTTGCCGCTGGTCTCTGCAGATCAAGACTGGCTTGGAGAAATGGTGGAGCCAAGCGGGATCGAACCGCTGACCTCCTGCGTGCAAGGCAGGCGCTCTCCCAGCTGAGCTATGGCCCCGAAAAGAATTTGTGTGAAACTAGGCGAAAGACGACGACGTATAGCCTGCTATACGAGGAGTCTTTCAACGACGTATCACGCAAATTTGGTGGGTCTGGGCAGATTTGAACTGCCGACCTCACCCTTATCAGGGGTGCGCTCTAACCAACTGAGCTACAGACCCGGCTTACAACCACTGGGTCGTCGACCCAAACAGTCTTTGCTCTGGCCGATCAGGTAATTCATTGTGGGCACTTGCCGCGAGGCGTGATACGTCGTTTAAGGAGGTGATCCAGCCGCAGGTTCCCCTACGGCTACCTTGTTACGACTTCACCCCAGTCATGAACCACACCGTGGTGATCGCCCTCCCGAAGGTTAGGCTAACCACTTCTGGTGCAGTCCACTCCCATGGTGTGACGGGCGGTGTGTACAAGGCCCGGGAACGTATTCACCGTGACATTCTGATTCACGATTACTAGCGATTCCGACTTCACGGAGTCGAGTTGCAGACTCCGATCCGGACTGAGATCAGCTTTCTGGGATTGGCTCACTCTCGCAAGTTCGCAACCCTTTGTACTGACCATTGTAGCACGTGTGTAGCCCTACCCGTAAGGGCCATGATGACTTGACGTCGTCCCCACCTTCCTCCGGTTTGTCACCGGCAGTCTCCCTAGAGTTCCCGACCGAATCGCTGGCAAATAGGGACAAGGGTTGCGCTCGTTACGGGACTTAACCCAACATTTCACAACACGAGCTGACGACAGCCATGCAGCACCTGTCTCTGCGTTCCCGAAGGCACCCCTTCGTCTCCGAAGGGTTCGCAGGATGTCAAGGGTAGGTAAGGTTCTTCGCGTTGCATCGAATTAAACCACATGCTCCACCGCTTGTGCGGGCCCCCGTCAATTCATTTGAGTTTTAACCTTGCGGCCGTACTCCCCAGGCGGTCGACTTATCGCGTTAACTGCGCCACAAAGTCCGCGAAGGACCCAACGGCTAGTCGACATCGTTTACGGCGTGGACTACCAGGGTATCTAATCCTGTTTGCTACCCACGCTTTCGCACCTCAGCGTCAGTGTCAGTCCAGAAGGCCGCCTTCGCCACTGGTATTCCTCCCGATCTCTACGCATTTCACCGCTACACCGGGAATTCTACCTTCCTCTCCTGCACTCTAGCCTGACAGTTCCGGATGCCGTTCCCAGGTTGAGCCCGGGGCTTTCACAACCGGCTTATCAAGCCGCCTACGCGCGCTTTACGCCCAGTAATTCCGATTAACGCTCGCACCCTCCGTATTACCGCGGCTGCTGGCACGGAGTTAGCCGGTGCTTCTTCTGTGGGTGATGTCTTTCCTCCCGGGTATTAGCCGGAAGGCGTTCTTCCCCACTGAAAGTGCTTTACAACCCGAGGGCCTTCTTCACACACGCGGCATGGCTGGATCAGGCTTGCGCCCATTGTCCAATATTCCCCACTGCTGCCTCCCGTAGGAGTTCGGGCCGTGTCTCAGTCCCGATGTGGCTGATCATCCTCTCAGACCAGCTACGGATCGTCGCCTTGGTGAGCCGTTACCTCACCAACCAGCTAATCCGACATAGGCTCATCCGATAGCGCAAGGCCCGAAGGTCCCCTGCTTTCTCCCGTAGGACGTATGCGGTATTAGCCTGGGTTTCCCCAGGTTATCCCCCACTACCGGGCAGATTCCTATGCATTACTCACCCGTCCGCCGCTCGCCACCAGGGAGCAAGCTCCCCGTGCTGCCGCTCGACTTGCATGTGTTAGGCCTGCCGCCAGCGTTCAATCTGAGCCATGATCAAACTCTTCAGTTTCAAATCATTGCGGTTCTTGCTCGCCCCTTCCCGAAGAAACGGACGAAAGCGAACCAAACTCGGCTCAAGGTCAAAGCTTCTCAAAAGACCCGAAGGTCTCGACGAGTCGCTTGCCTTGAAATGGTGTGACTTCTCACCACCTCATCGACAAGCGCCCACATGAATTACCTGATCGATTGTTAAAGAGCAGCTCGCTTGCTGTCGTGGCCGTCGATCCCGTGACCGAGGGGCCTCGCCAGCGCCCTGCGAGGAAGGCGTATTCTACTGAAGCGTCGGAGTTTGTCAACTCTCTTCGAGGCCGTCACCGAGGTGATCCTGACCGCGAAGACCCGCCTGAGCCGGCGACCGCAAGCCCGCTTGCGGACTTGCTTTCGAGTGGGGCGCATTCTACCGAATCCACCGTGGGCGTCAAGCGCGAATCTTGCGAAGCGAGTCGAAAAATTCAAAGCATGACAACCACTTACCACTCCTCCCACCGCTGGCCACGTTGCCCGTCGCCGGCAGCGGATGCGTACTTTAAGGGGTGCCGACCGATGACGCAACCCTCCGCGTCAAAAAAATATAGCTCAGGATTCAGACGTCAGCCATGACGGCGATCAATTTTCTCATGCTCGTACACGCCGTACCACGCGACATCAAATGACGAAGAGGTCGACGAATCGATGTACCGGCGTGGCTTCCAGCTGCGCCCGATCGCTGCACAACGAGAATATTCGCTCGCAGCGCCCGGCGGGGAAGCGCGTGGCCAAGTTGCGCCGAAACTTCTCCTCGAGGATGGGAATGCCTTCGTCGCGACGTCGGCGGTGGCCAAGCGGATACTCCACTTCGATGCACTCCGTGGCGCTGCCGTCGCCGAAGTAAACCTGGATGGCGTTGGCGATTGAGCGCTTGTCGGCGGCAAGATACTCCTGGGTGTAGCGGGGCTCCTCTCTCACCTCCATCTTGTCGCGCAGCGTATCGATCAGCGGATGCTGGCGATGAAAGTCATCCTCGTAGTGTTCGGCGGTCAGATCGCCGAAGATCAACGGCACGGCCACCATGTACTGCAGGCAGTGGTCACGGTCCGCCGGGTTGGCCAACTCGCCCTCCTTGGAGATGATGCGAATCGCCGATTCATGAGTGGTGATGACGATACGCTCGATCTCCTCGAGGCGGCCCTTGACCTGAGGGTGTAAACGCACGGCGGCCTCGCAGGCCGTCTGCGCATGGAACTCTGCCGGGAAGGCGATCTTGAACAGGATGTTTTCCATCACGTAGGTGCCGAATTCGCGCTGGAAGCGAAGCTTCCTCTCCCCTTCCGGCTTGAGCGCCTGGTCCTTGTTGGTCTTGGAGAAGAGCACGTCGTAGAAGCCCCACTGCGGTGCGCTGAGCACCCCGGGGATCCCCATCTCGCCACGCAGGGCAATATCAGCCAGGCGCACGCCGCGAGACGTGGCGTCTCCCGCGGCCCAGCTCTTGCGCGAGCCGGCGTTGGGTGCATGGCGATAGGTACGCAGACTCTGCCCGTCGGCCCAGGCATGCGACAACGCCGACAGCAGTTGCTCCCGGCTCGCCCCCATCAGGTGGGCGGCTACCGCCGTGGATGCCACCTTGACCAGCACCACATGATCCAGCCCGACCCGGTTGAAGGAGTTTTCCAGCGCCAGCACGCCCTGAATCTCGTGCGCCTTGACCATCGCCTCGAGCACGTCGCGCAGGGTCAGCGGTGCCTCGCCCTGGGCGACTCGCTTTTGCGAGAGGTAATCCGCCACGGCGAGAATGGCACCCAGGTTGTCAGAGGGATGCCCCCACTCGGCGGCAAGCCAGGTGTCGTTGTAGTCGAGCCAGCGCACGATGCAGCCGATGTCCCAGGCGGCCTTGACCGGATCCAGGCGAAAAGAGGTGCCGGGCACACGCGCGCCATGAGGCACCACCGTACCCTCGACGAGAGGGCCCAGATGCTTGGTGCATTCCGGAAAGCGCAGCGCCAAGAGGCCGCAGCCCAGGGTATCGATGAGACAGTTGCGTGCGGTATCCAGCGCCTCCTCGCTCTCGATCCGATAGTCGAGAACGTAGTCGGCGATCATCTGCAGTTCAGGGTCGTAATCGGGACGGACGTTGCGTTCGACGGTGGTGCTCATGCTCCCTCCTGTCTCAGGCTCGATGTCGTCTCCTCTCACTATAGAAAACGCCCCAAGCCTTGCGACCCGGGGCGATACCTGGCACGGCGAATGCCTAGAACGAATCGCCGGGCACTCGCACCCACCCTTCCATCAACACCCGGGCGCTGCGGCTCATCACCGCCTTGGTTGCCGTCCACTGGTCATTGGACTGGGAGGCTTCCGCTCCCACTCGCAGGGTGCCGGAGGGATGGCCGAAGTGCACAGAGTTGCGCTCGCCGCCGCCTGCCGCCAGGTTGACCAGGGTGCCGGGCACCGCCGCCGCCGTGGCGATGGCCACGGCTGCCGTGCCCATCATGGCATGGTGCAGCTTGCCCATGGAGAGCGCGCGCACGACAAGGTCGATGTCCGAGGCCATGATCGCCTTGCCGCTCGAGGCGACATAGTCGGCCGGCGGGGCGACGAAGGCCACCTTGGGCGTGTGCTGGCGCTCGGCCGCCTCGCTGACCTCCTTGATCAGCCCCATGCGCACCGCGGCATGGGCGCGAATCGACTCGAACATCGTCAGCGCCCGGGTATCGCCGTTGATCGCCTCCTGCAGCTCGGTGCCGCTATAGCCGATCGCCGCGGCATTGACGAACACTGTCGGAATACCGGCATTGATCATGGTGGCCTCGAGAGTCCCCACCCCCGGCACCTCGAGTTCGTCGACCAGGTTGCCGGTGGGGAACATGGCGCCCTCGCCGTCGGCCGGGTCCATGAACTCGACCGCCACCTCGGCGGCCGGGAAGGTCACGCCGTCGAGCTCGAAGTCGCCGGTCTCCTGCACCTCGCCGTTAGTGATCGGGACTCGTGAGACGATGGTCTTGCCGATATTGGCCTGCCAGATACGCACCGTGGCGATGCCGTTCTCGGGGATGCGCGAGGGATCCACCAGGCCGTTGCTGATGGCGAAGGGACCGACGGCGGCGGAGAGATTGCCGCAGTTGCCGCTCCAGTCGACGAAGGGCTTGTCGATGGAGACCTGGCCGAACAGATAGTCGACGTCGTGATCCGGACTTTCGCTCTTCGACAGGATCACCGTCTTGCTGGTGCTGGAGGTGGCTGCACCCATGCCGTCGATCTGCTTCTGGTAGGGATCGGGGCTGCCGATCACCCGCAGCAACAAGGCGTCACGGGCCGGGCCGGGCCGGCGCGCCGCCTCGGGCAGATCCTCCAGACGAAAGAAGACGCCCTTACTGGTACCGCCACGCATGTAGGTGGCAGGAATCTTGATTTGAGGAACGTGGGCCATGGCACTCGCTTCGTGAAATGACGGAGAACCCCGGCGATGACGCCGGGGCGTTCACGTGATGTGTGGATCAGGCCACCGCTTCGGACTCGAGAAAGTCCTGGGCGAAGCGCTGCAGCACGCCACCGGCGGAGTAGACCGTAACCTCCTCGGCGGTATCCAGACGGCAGATCACCGGTACCCGCTCGACGTCACCGGACTTGCGGTGAATGACCAGTTCGAGCGTTGCCCGAGGCGCCGGCTTGCCTTCGACGTCATAGGTCTCGGTGCCGTCGAGCTTGAGCGTGTGGCGCGTGGTGCCCTCCTGGAACTGCAGCGGCATCACACCCATGCCCACCAGGTTGGTGCGGTGGATGCGCTCGAAGCCCTCGGCGACGATGGCCTCCACGCCGGCCAGCGCCACGCCCTTGGCCGCCCAGTCGCGCGAGCTGCCCTGGCCGTAGTCGGCCCCGGCGATGACGATCAGCGGCTGTCCGCGCTCCATGTAGGTCTCGATGGCCTCCCACATGCGGGTGACCTTGCCTTCCGGCTCGATGCGCGCCAGCGAACCCTGGATCACCTCGCCCTTCTCGTCCCGCACCATCTCGTTGAACAGCTTGGGGTTGGCCAGCGTGGCGCGCTGGGCGGTGAGGTGGTCGCCGCGGTGGGTGGCGTAGGAGTTGAAGTCCTCCTCCGGCAAGCCCATCTTGGCCAGGTACTCGCCCGCCGCGCTGTCCAGGAGAATGGCGTTGGAGGGCGACAGGTGGTCGGTGGTGATGTTGTCGGGCAGGATTGCCAGCGGCCGCATGCCCTTCAGCGCACGCTCACGCGCCATGTTGCCCTCCCAATAGGGCGGACGACGAATATAGGTACTCTGCGGACGCCATTCGTAGAGCGGGCTCTTGGCCTGTTCTACCTCGTCGAGGTTGAACATGGGGATGTAGACCTGCTTGAACTGCTCCGGCTTCACGTACTCGTCGACAATGGCATCGATCTCTTCGTCGCTGGGCCACAGCTCCTTGAGGGTGACGGGGTTACCGGCCTTGTCGTAGCCCAGTGCGTCCTTCTCGATGTCGAAGCGCACGGTGCCGGCAATGGCGTAGGCCACCACCAGCGGCGGCGAGGCCAGGAAGGCCTGCTTGGCGTAGGGGTGGATGCGCCCGTCGAAGTTGCGGTTGCCGGAGAGCACTGCGGTGGCATAGAGGTCGCGGTCGATGATCTCCTGCTGGATCTCCGGGCGCAGCGCGCCGGACATGCCGTTGCAGGTGGTGCAGGCGTAGGCGACGATGCCGAAGCCGAGCTTCTCGAGTTCGGGCAGCAGGCCGGCCTCCTCCAGATAAAGGCGCGCGACCTTGGACCCGGGGGCGAAGGAGGATTTTACCCAGGGCTTGCGTACCAGGCCCAGTTCGTTGGCCTTCTTGGCCAGCAGCCCCGCCGCCACGACGTTGCGCGGGTTGGAGGTATTGGTACAGCTGGTGATGGCGGCGATGATCACCGCGCCGTCGGGCATCCTGCCGGCCCTCTCCTCGGCCAGGGCCTGCTCCAGGTTCACGGCGATGCCGCGCTCGGCCAGCGCCGAAGTCGGCAGGCGACGATGGGGGTTGGAAGGCCCGGCCAGGTTGCGCTCGACGCTGGAGAGATCGAAGGTGAGCACGCGCTCGTACTCGGCATTCTTCAGGCTGTCGGCCCACAGCCCCACGGTCTTGGCATAGTTCTCGACCAACGCCACCTGCTCCGGCTCACGGCCAGTGATGGTCAGGTAGTCGAGGGTCTGCTGGTCGATGTAGAACATCGCCGCGGTGGCGCCGTACTCCGGCGTCATGTTGGAGATGGTAGCGCGGTCGCCGATGGTGAGGCTATCGGCGCCTTCGCCGAAGAACTCCAGGTAGGCGCCCACCACCCGCTCCTGGCGTAGGAACTCGGTGATCGCCAGCACGATGTCGGTGGCGGTGATGCCGGGCTGGCGCTTGCCGGTCAGCTCGACGCCGATGATGTCGGGCAGGCGCATCATCGAGGGACGCCCGAGCATCACGGTCTCGGCCTCGAGCCCGCCCACGCCGATGGCGATGACGCCCAGGCAGTCGATATGCGGGGTGTGGCTGTCGGTGCCCACGCAGGTATCGGGATAAGCCACACCATCGCGGGCCTGGATCACCGGCGACATCTTTTCCAGGTTGATCTGGTGCATGATGCCGTTGCCGGCGGGGATCACGTCGACGTTCTCGAACGCGGTGCGGGTCCAGTCGATGAAATGGAAGCGATCCTCGTTACGGCGATCCTCAATGGCCCGGTTCTTGGCGAAGGCATCGGGGTCGTCGCCGCCGCACTCCACGGCCAGGGAGTGGTCGACGATCAGCTGGGTCGGCACCACCGGGTTGACCTTGGCCGGGTCACCACCCTTCTCGGCGATGGCGTCGCGCAGGCCGGCCAGGTCGACCAGCGCCGTCTGGCCGAGGATGTCATGGCACACCACCCGCGCCGGGTACCAGGGGAAATCCAGGTCGCGCTTGCGCTCGATCAGCTGCTTGAGCGCATCGGTGAGCAGTTCCGGCTCGCAGCGGCGGACCAGCTGCTCGGCCAGTACGCGAGAGGTATATGGAAGGGTGTCGTAAGCTCCGGGCTGGATCGCCTCGACGGCCTCACGCACGTCGAAGTAGTCCAGCGCGGTGCCGGGAAGCGGTTTGCGATATTGAGTATTCATGGGTCGACGGTCTTCGCGTGGTGTGAGATCGGGCGAGGAAGAAGGCGGCCCGAAGGCCGCCTGTACGTGCAGGTTCAGTCACGCTCCTCGATCGGTACCCACTGGCTCTTCTCGGGGCCGATGTAGTCGGCACTGGGACGAATGATACGGTTGTTGGCGCGCTGCTCGAAGACATGGGCACACCAGCCGGTGACGCGCGAACAGACGAAGATCGGCGTGAACAGCTTGGTGGGAATGTCCATGAAGTGATAGGCGCTGGCGTGGAAGAAGTCGGCGTTGCAGAACAGCTTCTTCTCGCGCCACATCACCGCCTCGACGCGCTCGGAAACCGGATAGAGCACGGTGTCGCCCACGTCCTCGGCGAGTTTTTTCGACCACTCCTTGATGATGGCGTTGCGCGGGTCGGACTCGCGATAGATCGCGTGGCCGAAGCCCATGATCTTCTCCTTGCGCTCGAGCATGCCCATGATCTTTTGCTCGGCCTCTTCCGGCGACGTCCAGTTCTCGATCATGGCCATGGCCGCTTCGTTGGCGCCGCCATGCAGCGGGCCGCGCAGCGAACCGATCGCACCGGTCACGCAGGAGTGCATGTCGGAGAGCGTCGATGCACACACCCGGGCGGTAAAGGTCGAGGCGTTGAACTCGTGCTCGGCATACAGGATCAGCGAGACATTCATCACCCGGGCATGCAGCTCGGAGGGGGCCTTGCCACGTAGCAGGTGCAGGAAGTGAGCGCCTACCGACTCGTCGTCGGTCTCGGTCTCGATGCGCACGCCGTCATGGCTGTAGCGATACCAGTAGCAGATGATCGACGGCAGCACCGCCAGCAGGCGGTCGGAGACGTCTTGCTGCTGCTCGAAGTTCTCCTCGGTCTCGAGGTTGCCGAGCATCGAGGCACCGGTACGCATCACATCCATCGGATGCGCGTCCTTGGGGATCTGTTCGAGCACGGCCTTGAGCGCTGCCGGCAGGCCACGCAGTCCCTTGAGCTTGCTGACGTAGGCGTCAAGCTCGGCCTGGCTGGGCAGCTTGCCCTTGAGCAGCAGATAGGCCACTTCCTCGAAGCGCGCCTTCTCGGCCAGTTCCTTGATGTCGAAGCCGCGATAGGTCAGGCCGGAACCGGTCTTGCCGACGGTACACAGGGCCGTACTCCCGGCGCTCTGGCCGCGCAGGCCGGCACCACCGATGGGTTTGTCTGACATGTCGTGTCTCCTTGATATGGCGTGTTGTTATCGGCGTAACGGGTCGGACTCAGGTGTCCGCGCCTTTCTCGGCAAACAGCGCATCGAGCTTCTGCTCGAAGGCGTGGTAATTGAGGAAGTCGTAGAGTTCGTCGCGGGTCTGCATCAGCTCGACCACGTCGCGCTGATGGCCGTTTTCCAGGATGCTGCGATAGACCTTCAGCGCGGCCGCATTCATGGCGCGGAAGGCCGACAGCGGATAGAGCACCATGCGACAGCCCACCTCGGCGAGCTCCTCCTGGCTGAACAGCGGGGTGGCGCCGAACTCGGTGATGTTGGCCAGGATCGGCGCCTCGACCCGCTCACAGAAGGCGCGGTAATCGTCCAGGGTATGCACCGCCTCGGCGAAGATCGCATCGGCGCCCGCCTCGATGCAGGCGTTGGCACGATCGATGGCGGCGTCGAGCCCCTCTTTCTGGAAGGCGTCTGTACGCGCGATCAGGGCGAAGTCCGGGTCGATGCGTGCGTCGGCGGCGGCCTTGATGCGATCGACCATCTCCTGACTGGAGACGATCTCCTTGTTGGGACGGTGCCCGCAGCGCTTCTGCGCCACCTGATCCTCCAGGTGAACCGCCGCCACGCCGGCACGCTGCATCTCCTTGACGGTGCGCGCGATATTGAACGCACCGCCCCAGCCGGTATCGATGTCCACCAGCAACGGCAGGTCGGTGGCGCCGCAGATGCGATGAGCGTCCTCGACCACATCGTTCATGGTGGTCATGCCCAGGTCGGGCAGGCCGAAGGAAGCATTGGCCACCCCACCGCCGGAAAGATAGATGGCCTGATGGCCGACCCGCTCGGCCATCATCGCGGTATAGGCATTGATGGTACCGACGATGGGCAGCGGCCGGTTGGCGTCGAGGGCGGCACGAAAGCGAGCGCCGGGCGTGGGTTGCGTCATGGATAGGCTCCTGTGTGATCGTTCGAGCCGGCCTCAGGCAGTGGCCTCGGCCTGCTCCTTGAGAATCTCGGCGTAGCGGTCGGCCACGTTGGCCCGCGAGGCGCTGACGTGACGGCGCATCAACAGCTCGGCCAGCTCGGCATCCCCCGCCTCGATGGCATCGACGATGCGGTGGTGTTCGACAAAGGCGCGCTGGGGCCGGGTGCCGCTGGCACTGAACTGGGTGCGATAGAGCCGCACCAGGTAATAGAGGTCGTCGCACAGCATCGTCATCAGCATGCGGTTATGGCTGCCCTGCACGATGCGATAATGGAAATCCAGATCGCCTTCGCGCTGGTAGTAGGCCTCACCGCTCTGGAGATCCGATTGACGCTCATGCAGCGCCAGCACCTCGCGCAGGCCGGCGATCTCCTCGCGGGTCATGTGCTCGGCGGCCAGGCGTGCGGCCATGCTCTCGAGCGCCTCGCGCACGTCGAACAGCTCGAGCAGTTCCTTCATCGACAGCTTGATCACCCGCGCCCCGACGTGAGGCACGCGCTCGATCAGGCGATGAGCCTCCAGGCGACGCATCGCCTCGCGCAGCGGGCCGCGAGAGATGCCGTAGGTCTTCGACAGGCCCGGCTCGGTGATCTTGCTGCCCGGCGCCAGCTCACCGCGGACGATGGCATCCTGAAGCTGGTGAAAGACGCGTTCGGCCAGGGTGCGAACTTCCGGAGAGGTTTGTTCTGGAGCGGCTGAGTTCATGGCAATTGTCGACAATTAGTGAATGAAGTGACTTTAGACACTGCCTCATCTCTGGTCAACCTCCCTGACGGAGCGATATCCTACGCCTTTGGTTGTAATGCGAGAAACTGTCACTGCACTTGATGTCGACAATCTTGCCAGCGTTGACGCGAGGATCGTTAACAAAGCAACGACTCTCACGACAAAACGCACACTGCCCCCTAGAATGGTTGGCCCGTTCCGGAAGGCCCCCTGATGACTGAAAGACTGCAAATCAGCTCGCTTCCCTATCGGGAGGACCCGCGCGCCTACTTCGCTTCCCTGCGCCAGCGCCCGGGAGCCGTCCTGCTCGATAGCGGCAGGCCCGCCGCCTTCGGCGGTCGTTACGACATTATCTCGAGCGACCCCGTGTCGCTGCTGAGCGTCGATGGGCAGGGCAACGTCAGGGTGGACGGCGCCCTATGCGAGCAGCGTAACCCCTTCGTCGCCCAGCAGGCGCTACTGGAGAGTCTCTCGCTCGAGTTCCCCGCCAGCCACCTGCCCTTCCTCGGCGGCCTGATCGGCTACTGGGGCTACGACCTGGGGCGGGCGCTCGAGCCGGTGGGGGACGCCTCGGCCCCCGTGGTGGCGCTACCGACCAGCCGCACCGGGCTCTACGACTGGGCCTTGATCCAGGACCATCGCGAGAAAGCGAGCTGGCTGGTAGCCACGCACGCGAGGCGCGAGCAGGTCCTGGGCTGGTTGCATCAGCCCGCTCCGCCAGGCGCCGATTTTCAGTTGCTCTCTCCCTTCGCCGGCGAAATGGATCGTGCCGGCTATGCCCGGCGCTTCGCCGCCGTCCAGGCATACATTCGCGCCGGCGACTGCTACCAGATCAACCTGGCGCAGCGCTTCAGCGCGCCCTACCGTGGCGACCTCTGGTCGGCCTACCTGCGCTTGCGCCAGGCGACACCGACCCCGTTTGCCGGCTACATGGCCTGGCCGACCGAGCGGGGCGAGCAGGCCATCCTGTCGCTCTCGCCCGAGCGTTTCCTGCACTGCCGAGCCGATGGACACGTCGAGACCCGACCGATCAAGGGCACGCGACCGCGCGGCGCCACGCCCGAGCAGGACCGACGCCTGGCCGATGAACTGAAAGCCAGCCACAAGGATCGTGCCGAGAACGTGATGATCGTCGACCTTCTGCGCAACGACCTGGGCCGCGTGTGCCGCCCAGGCAGTGTACGGGTACCCCAACTGTGCGGCCTGGAGAGCTACGCCAACGTGCATCACTTGGTCAGCATCGTATGCGGCGAACTGGAGGCGGGGCGGCGCCCGCTGGACCTGCTCGCGGCCGCCTTTCCCGGCGGCTCGATCACCGGCGCCCCAAAAGTGCGGGCAATGCAGATCATCGACGAGCTGGAACCGAGCCGACGCAGTGTCTACTGCGGCAGCCTGGGCTTCGTCGACGTGCGCGGCAACATGGACACCTCGATCGCCATTCGCACCGCGGTGGCCGATGGCGAACGCCTCCACCTATGGGGCGGCGGAGGGCTGGTAGCCGACTCCGATGTCGAGGCGGAGTACGTCGAGACGCTGGATAAGATTCGCCACCTCATGGCCGCTTTGGAAGGAGGCAAAGCATGAAATGGAATAAAGCCCGCAACTTTTTTGCCTTTCGGCTATATGCATCCAATGAAACGATATTGGGGAGCGATTCGCTGCCTTTGGTAGGGTAGGGCCAAGATGCCATCAACGACCCTGGAGCCCCCATGGCTGAACTCGACGCTATCAATCAGGAACTTGGCAACGACCCGGATGCGCTGATCCGGTGGGCCCTGGCGCAAGGCCGCAAGCCCATCATCACGACCAACTTTCGCCCCTTCGAAGCCGTACTGCTGCACATGGTGACGCGCCATCTGCCTTCCATCCCGGTGGTGTGGATGGATCATGGCTACAACACGGAGGCGACGTATCGCTTCGCCGATGCACTGGTCGAGCGCCTCGACCTCAACCTGATCACCTATCTGCCGAAGCGCACCCGGGCTCACCGCGAGGCGGTGGAGGGCCCCATGCCGGGCATCGACGATCCGCGCCACGAGGCGTTCACACGTGAGGTCAAGCTGGAGCCGTTCGAACGGGCGCTGCGCGAGATGGCACCGGACGTCTGGTTCACCGCCCTGCGCGCCGAGGACACCCCCGAGCGATCACGCATGCAGCCGGTCAGCAAGAATGCCGATGGCCTGCTGAAGGTGTCCCCGGTTCTCCACTGGAGCGCCAAGCAGATGTACCAGTACCTGCAGCAGCATGACCTGCCCAACGAGTTCGATTACTTCGATCCCACCAAGGTGGAAGAGAAACGCGAGTGCGGGCTGCACCTGCAGCACTGACCCCCTCCGGACCTGGCCCAAGGCGGGACCGAGCAGAGCTCGGCCCGCCTTTTTTCTAGCGCACCGGCAGCTCCACGTGCTGAAACAGCTCGGCCTCGTGACGCGGCCCGGCAGCCAGCGCCGCATCGACCAGGTCCCGCTCGAGATGGCCGGCGAAGCCCTTGACGAAGTCGTACATGTAACCGCGCATGAAGGTGCCGCGGCGAATGCCGATCTTGGTCACCGAACTCTCGAACAGGTGGCCCGCCTCGAGCGCCACCAGATCGTCGTCGAGCATGGGATCGTAGGCCATGTGCGCCACGATGCCGACCCCCAGGCCGAGCCTGACATAGGTCTTGATCACGTCGGCATCGGCAGCGGTAAGCACCACGTTGGGGGTGAGCCCCTTGGCCCGGAAGGCATCATCGAGCTGGGAGCGCCCGGTAAAACCGAACACATAGGTCACGATCGGCTGCTCGGCCAGACGCTCGAGGGTCACCCCCCCCTCACCGGCCAGTGGGTGGCCGCGAGGCACCAGCACGCAGCGGTTCCAGCGATAGCAGGGCAACAATATCAGGTCGGTGAACAGCTCCAGCGACTCGGTGCAAATGGCGAAATCGGCCATGCCGTCGCTGACCATCTGCGCGATCTGCTTGGGAGTGCCCTGCTGCATGTGCAGGGCGACATCCGGATACTTGCGGGTGAACTCGCCGATCACCGGCGGCAGGGCGTAGCGAGCCTGGGTATGGGTGGTGGCGATCGACAGGCTGCCGCGACGCTCGTCGCTGTGCTCCTGCGCCACTTGCTTGATGTTGTCGGTAAGCCGCAGCACCTGCCCGGCCAGCTCCACGATGGCCTCGCCGGCCGGTGTGACGCGGGTCAGATGCTTGCCACTGCGGGCGAAGATTTCCACCCCCAGCTCGTCTTCCAGCAAACGGATCTGCTTGGAGATACCGGGCTGCGAAGTGAACAGGCTCTGGGCCGTTGCCGACACGTTGAGGTTGTGGCGGGTCACTTCCCAGACGTAGCGCAGCTGCTGTAGTTTCATGGTCGACTTTGGCTCCCTGACGCCCGGCAAGACAGATGCAATGGTGATTAGACATCGCTGCCTAATCACCAAATAGCATATCGTCAAAAGAGTATTCCGGCCATGGGAGCGACGCGACCCTGCTCAGGATCTCACCACGAATGTTGCTCAAGGGCCGCTGGTCGGCTTGCCGAAGTAATCGCTGACCGGCTTGTCGACCGGTTTGTCGAGACGCTCGGCGAACGCCTTGAGCCCCTCCACCAGCGGCGCCACCGCCCGCCACAGCTCATCGTCGTTGAGCATGCGGTAGGCCCCGCTGACGCCCGGGGCATCGCCGCCCTCCTCGCCGGGCTGGTGCTGGCCGATCCGGTCCAGCGCCTCCCTGAGGGCGAACGTCACACGATAGAAGCGCTCCGGCGGGATGTCCGAAAGCATCATGCCAAGAATGGCCAGGTTCTGAATGGCATTGAGGGTGGACTCCTTGCCCAGACCATCCATCACGACACTGGCAATCGAGGTATTGGCCCCTACCAGGTCCTTGGCCAGGCGCAGCACGCCATGCTCATGCAGCACCTGCAGTAGCTGCTCGAGCTCCTCGTGGGCATCGGGGCCGATCCTGGGCGGCGTCACGTCATGCGAGATTCGTTCGGCCATTACATGTTCCTCGGGTTGGATTGCCGGGCGGGCGGCAGCGTGTAGTCTCCCCGCGCCCACTTCACCTCGACCTCGACGCCCGTCGTCGGCGTCGGGCGCCCATGGCGGTAGTTGTGGGCGGGAAGCGGCGGATCGCCGCGCTTGTCGAGCACCTCGAGCTTCACCGCGGTTTCCTTGTAGGCCGGGGTCTGCACGTCGGGGTCGTTGTGCTCGCCGGTCAGCGCATTGACCCCCGGCTTGCCGAAGTGAATGGGCATGAACAGCGTCTTGCCGGCGACCCGGTCGGTGATGACCGCCGGGAATTCGATGCTGTCGCGCCGCGATGTGATTCGCACCCAGGCACCCTCCTCGATGCCCCGTTCGGCGGCGAGCTCAGGGCTGACTTCGACATAACCGTGCGGCACCTGGTCCCAGATGCCCGCCGAGCGCCCCGTCTGGTTGGCTCCCTGGAACTGCTCGAGCAGGCGGCCATTGTCGAGGGAGAGGTCGTACTCCGCGTCGGGGGTCTCCTCGGGCTCCTGCCATTCAAGGGGGTAGAGGTTGGCCCTGCCGTCGGGATTGGGAAAGCCATCGGTGTAGAGCAGTGGCGAGTCGGTACCGTCGGCTGCTACCGGCCACTGCTGTGATTTCCACCCCTCCAGCCGCTCGTAGGAAACCCCCGCGAACATCGGCGAGATCCGCGCGCATTCGGCCATGATCTGGGCGGGATGGGTATAGCCCCAGTCGTGCCCCATGCGTGCTGCCAGCTCGGTGAGGATCCGCCAGTCGGGGCGGCTGTCGCCGAGGGGCTCGAGTACCTGGTAGGCACGCTGGATACGACGTTCCGTGTTCACGTAGGTGCCGTCCTGCTCGACGCTCGGGCAGGCGGGCAACACCACGTCGGCGAACTCGGCGGTGCGGCTCAGGAACACGTCCTGTACCACCATGAAATCGAGCGCTTCGAACGCCGAATGCACGTTATGCGTGTTGGCGTCGGAGAACGCCGTCTCTTCGCCGATGACGTACATCGCCTTGATGCTGCCCTTTTCGGCCGACTGCACCATCAGGAAGTTGCCCTCGCCGACCTTGTCGGAGAGCCGTTCGGGGGGGACCCCCCAACCCTCGGCCCAGCGCTTGCGCGCTGCGGGGTCGGTGACCTTTTCATAACCGGGATACATGTTGCGCAGGCAGCCGAAGTCACTGGCGCCCTGCACGTTGTTGTGGCCGCGCATCGGATAGCCGCCGGTTCCCGGCTTGCCGTAGTTGCCCGTGACCAGCAGCAGGTTGGACAGCGAGGTGCTGATGTCCGACCCGTGGCTGTGTTGGGTAATGCCCATCGCCCAGAGCAGACAGACGCTGTCGGCGCGGCCAATCATCTCGGCGGTCTCGATCAGGGACTGGCGCGAAATGCCGGTGATGTGCTCGGCATATTCCAGGCTGTAAGGGGCTAGCGAGTCACGATATTCTTCGACGTTATTGACCCATTTTTCCAGGAATTCCGTGTCGGCCAGGCCATGGTCGAACATGTAGCGCGACAAGGCCGAGGCCCAGATCAGATCGGTGCTGGCATTGGGGCGCAGGAAGATGTCGGCGCGTTCGGCCATCTCGTGCTTGCGCGGGTCGATCACGATCAGCTTCTGCCCGTGCAACTTGTGGGCCGCCTTGATCTTCGAAGCGATGACCGGATGATTCTCGGCGGTATTGCTGCCGACGATCACCACGACCTCGGCCTGCTCGATATCCGCGATCGAGCCTGCGTCACCGCCATAGCCGACGGTCCGGAACAGCCCCTTGGTGGCGGGGTTCTGGCAGTAGCGTGACGAGTTGTCGACGCTGTTGGTGCCGATGATCAGACGCGCGATCTTCTGTACCAGGTAGGCCTGCTCGTTGCTGCCCTTGCTCGAACCGATGAAGCCCAGGCTGTCCGGGCCGTGGGCGTCGCGCACCTCGAGCAGGCGGCGTGCCACCAGGTCGAGCGCCTCGTCCCAGCCGGCCTCACGGAAGCGGCCGTTCTCACGGATCAACGGCATGGTCAGGCGCTTCTCGCTGTTGACGAAATCCCAGGCGAACTTACCCTTGATGCAGGTGGAGATGCCGTTGGCCGGTGCCTCGGGCACCGGCTGCACCTTGAGGATGTGGCGGTCGCGGGTCCACATCTCGAACGAGCAGCCGACGCCGCAGTAGGTGCACACCGTCTTGGTGCGCTTGGTCTCGGGCTGACGCAGGCGCATGTCGATTTCCGACAGCCCTGATACCGGCACCGCCCCCGTGGTCGTCTCGAGCTTCTTGACGATTTCGATCATCGGCCGCTTGAGCGACCACGGCATGGCGGAGAACGGCCCCGCCTTGCCGTTCATGCTGTTCTCCATCAGCGCGTTGCAGGGACAGACCGTTACGCAGTGACCGCAGTGGACGCAGCTGGAGTCATTGATCTGCTTGCCGCCGTCCCACAGCACACGCGGATTGTCGCTGGCGAAGTCGATGGAGAGCGTTTCGTTGACCTCGACGTTCTGGCACGCCTCCACGCAACGCCCGCACAGGATGCACTGGTCGGGGTCGTAGGTGTAGAAAGGACTGGAGGTGTCCTTCGCGTGGGGCTTGCGCTGGAATTCGTAGCGCTGGATGGGAATCCGCATGTCCACCATGGCGTTGTGGAGCGTGCAGTCGCCGTTGTTGTTCTCGCATACCGTGCAGTAGAGCTCGTGCTTGGCCAGCAGGCGATCCATGCCCTCCTCGCGGGCCGCCCTGGCATGTTCGCCACGGGTCTCGACCTTCAGGCCATCGGCGCTCCTCAGCGTGCAGCCGCGCTTGAGTTCACCCTCGACCTCGACCCAGCAGGCATCGCAGGTCTCGAGTGCCCCCAGCGAAGGGTGGTAACAGACATGCGGCAGGTCGAGGCCGCGCTGCTTGAGGAAATCGATCAATGGCTCGTCGGCGCGGCCGCGCAGACGTTCGCCGTCGAACACAATGGTGCAGTACGTCATGAGCCGGCTCTCCCTATCGCGGCCCGACGACAAGGTCTGCCTGTCTGGTTCGCCTCGTTCTGCCCAGGCCGCTTGGCGTCTTGCACTGTCTCCTCAGCGCCTTCTGCCGACCGGGTCGCGACGATAACCATCAGCACCAGGAGCCGAGCCATATCCGTATAACTTTCACTCCGTGCTAGGCACGTTAGTCAACTTCCCCCGGCTTGTCTAAGCTGACGAACTACTCCCGGTCATGGATGGCTCGGCGCTCACCCGGCTGCCTCATAAAACGAGGCTCGGCGGGGAACGCCACCGGCCATTTGCCAGACACCCGGCCGACCGCTAACATCTGCCGACCGGACATGCCGACGCATGTCACCCGACCCGCTCGATGTAGCGCAACGTAACTGGAGATTCACATGGCCAATAACGTCGATGTCACCAATGCCAACTTCGAGCAGGAAGTCCTGAAGGCAGAGCAACCCGTGCTGCTGAAGTTCTGGGCGCCTTGGTGCGGCCCCTGCAAGGTCATGGCCCCGGTGATCGACGAGGTTGCCGAAGAGCGTTCCGACAGCCTCAAGGTGGTCAGCATCAACGTCGACGATGCGCCCGAAATCGCTGCCGAGCAGGGCGTTCGTGGCGTTCCCACCGTCATGCTGTTCAAGTCGGGCTCAAAGGTCGCCTCCCTGGTCGGCGCGCAGTCCAAGTCACAACTGGTGCAGTTCATCGACCAGAACGCCTGAACGCGGCCAAGTCGTCAACGTTCGTCCCGCCCCGGCTTCGGCCGGGGCGTTTGCGTTTCCGGCGACGACAGGCCCGGCTCGACTTCGATCCGAAACGACGTTCTCTCGTCGATCACGTCACTGACGAACGGGCGCTTTCCCGGCCCCAGCAGGTAGGCGATCCAGCGCGTCTGGGGATGGCTGTCCAGGGCGATCTTCAGGGTCATGGTCAGCACCACCGAGAGCAACATGCCGACCACGCCCAGCAGCCAGCCCCAGACCACCAGCGAGAGGAAAGCGACAAAGGCGGATAGCCCCAGCGCTCGGCCCATCAGGCGTGGCTCGACCAGGTTGCCGAGCACGAAGTTGATGGCCAGGTAGGCCATGGCCAGGCCGAAGGCCGGCAACAGCCCGCCGTCCTGGGCCACCAGCAGCAGCAGTACCGGCGGCACGGCCGCGATGGCCGAGCCGATGTTGGGGATGTAATTGAGCGCGAAGGCCAGCACGCCCCACAGCAGGGGGAAGCCTACCCCGGCAAGGAGGCAGGCCAGCCACGCCATGACACCGGTGAGCAGGCTGACGAACGTCTTGACCGCGAGATAACGCTTGAGCGTCTGGCTGAATTCCTGGAAGCGCTGCAGGCTGGCTTCCGGATTGTCGAGCGCGCGGGCCACCTTGCGCCGGAAGCTGAGCGTCTCGAACAGCATGAAGATCACCAGCAGCGCCACTACCACGCTCTGCATCAGCAGGTTGCCAAGCCCCCCCAGCAGGGCCGTGAGCCAGCCGCTCTCGTCTTCGGGTTCGACCAGGCCGGCCAGCGTATCGGGGTCGATGGCCAGGCCCATGGCGGCCAGGCTGTCGAGCAGGTTGAGGTAGTGTTCGTAGAGCCGACCCTCGATGCCGGGCAGCGCTTCGATGAAGGTGCCGAAGGCATTGACCGCAAGCAGCCCCACCAGGGAAAGAAAGCCACCGATCACCAGCAGGGTCACCACTACCGCCAGGCGCAGGCCCAGGCCCAGGCGGTGGAGCCAGTTCACCGGCGACGTGCAGATCACGGCGATGAACAGTCCCAGCAGGATGGGGATGATCAGGTCGGCGCCGGCACGTATGCCCGCAATGATCACCACCAGCGCCGCCAGGGCCAGCGTCAAGGTGAGCGGGCGACCGTATCGCACGTTGTCGTCGCGGTGAAGCATGCCATCTATCCCTGTCCGGCTCGTCCTGCTTATCATGACCGTTACCGGGCGCGTGCACAAACCTGCCCGTCCCGGTGACGGTGGGACGAGGTGCCATACCGCTCCGGGCTGGCCCCTCTATCCCGTCCGGCGCGATCCCGCGCGATTTCGCATGCTTACTGCAAGGAGGCCTACTCGATGTCCTCGAAGTCTTCGTTACGCTTACGCTACCTGCTGCTGGGCGGCCTGCTGGCTGTCATCCCGCTGACGGGAACCACCGCACAGGCCGAGGAACCGCGCGCCCGCCTGGACGTCCAGGCCGAAGCCCAGCTCGACGTGGTACCGGATCGCGCCACGCTCAACGCCCGGCTATGGGAGCGCACCCCAGCCGTGGCGCGTCACGATGACGACACCGGTGCCGATGCCCTGCGCCAGGCCCGTGATCGGCTGGAGGAGCGTGCGTCGGCCCTGATCCGTACGCTGGAAGAAGCGGGCGTGGAACGCGACGACATCAGCGCCGGCTCACTCAGCGTGCAGCCCGAGTATGTTCCCGCTCCACGGCAGAGCGACAGCGACAATGGCACGCTGATGCGCACGCGCCTGGACCGCCCCTTCCAGGTTCATGTCGATGACCTCGACCGTCTGCCGCAACTGCTCGATGCCCTGACCGCGGCCGGGGTCAACGCCATGGATGGCATCAGCTACGATCTTGCCGATCGCGATGCCGCGCTCGACGAGGCGCTGGTGAAGGCTCTGGAGAAGGCTCGCCACAAGGCCGAGCTGATGGCGCGCGCCATGAGCGTCTCGCTGGGGGCGGTGGCCTCGATCAGCGAGACGCGCCCTCCCATCTACATGCCGCGCATGATGGCGATGAGCGCCGATGCCCGCGAGAGCGCCGGCCAGGCCGACTACCGCCCCGGGACGATCGTCATCGAGGCGGGGGTCAGCGTCAGCTGGGAGATCGAGAATTGAGCGTGGCGATACCGCCCAGGTAGGGGCGCAGCGCCTCAGGCACGGTGATGGAGCCATCGGCGTTCTGGTGGTTCTCCATCACCGCGATCAGGCAGCGCCCTACCGCCAGCCCCGACCCGTTGAGCGTGTGCAGCAGCTGCGGTTTCTTCTGCTCGGGATGGCGGAAGCGCGCCTGCATGCGCCGTGCCTGGAAGTCCTCGCAGTTGGACACCGAGGAGATCTCGCGGTAGGTCTGCTGGCTTGGCAGCCACACTTCCAGGTCGTAGGTCTTGGCCGCGCCGAAGCCCATGTCGCCGGTGCACAGCGTCACCACCCGATACGGCAGCTCGAGCGCCTGCAGGATCGCCTCGGCGTGGCCGCGCATCTCCTCCAATGCCGCATAGCTCGTCTCGGGCTCCACCAGTTGTACCATCTCGACCTTGTCGAACTGGTGCTGGCGGATCATGCCGCGGGTGTCGCGACCGTGGGAGCCCGCCTCGCTGCGGAAGCAAGGCGTATGGGCGGTGAGCCTGAGCGGCAGCGCCTTGAAGTCGAGGATCTCGTCGCGGGCGAAGTTGGTCAGCGGCACCTCGGCGGTGGGAATGAGGTGATAGCTGCGCTCATCGTCCAGCCGGAACAGGTCCTCGCCGAACTTGGGCAGCTGGCCGGTGCCGAACAGCGAGGCCTCGTTGACCATGTAGGGCACGTAGCACTCCTCGTAGCCGTGCTCGAGGGTCTGCTTGTCGAGCATGAACTGGGTCAGCGCCCGGTGCAGGCGGGCGATCTGGCCACGCATCACGGCAAAGCGCGAACCGGTCAGCTTGGCCGCCAGCTCGAAGTCCAGTTCCCCCTTGAGCGCGCCGAGGTCGACATGGTCGCGTACCTCGAAGTCGAATTCACGCGGCACGCCCCAGCGGTGCAGCTCGACGTTCTCCTCCTCGCTCTCCCCCACCGGTACGCTGTCGTGGGGCAGGTTGGGAATTCCGCTGACCAGCGCCTCCCACTCCTCCTGCACATCGGCCAATCGACGCTTGGCGGCGTCGAGGCGGTCACCGAGGTCGCTCACCTCGTCGAGCAGCGGCTGGATGTCCTCGCCGGCGGCCTTGGCCTTGCCGATCGCCTTGGAGCGGGTGTTGCGCTCGTTCTGCAGATTCTCGGTCTCGGTCTGCAGTTCGCGACGGCGGGACTCCAGCGCCTCGAGACGGCCGGTATCGAGCGTGAAGCCGCGCTTGGCCAGTCGTTGGGCGACCGCATCGAGGTCGCTGCGCAGCAGTTTGGGATCGAGCATGGCATCCAGCCCCTGAGTGAAAGCGAAACGGAAATAGAGGATAAACGGCGAAACATTGTAGGCAAAAGGCTTCCTGGGTGCCACGCTGCAACGTCCGACGGGATGCGCACAGCCTCTCTCTCGCGGTAAAGTAGCGCCATTCCCCTGCCGTCCGACGCATCGGGCAGCGTCACATGACCGAATCGATACCATGATCGCACGACTGGACACCACCGAATCGAGCGCCACCGCCGCGCTCGGCGCCCATTACCTGCGCTTCATCGAGGCACTCGCGGCCGCCGGCTTCGAGGGCGAGATCGCCCCGGACTACGCCAGCCGCACAGTGCTGGCCACCGACAACTCGATCTATCAGCGCTTGCCCCAGGCGGCGCTGTTCCCGCGCCACGCCGAGGATCTCGAGCGCATCGCGCGGCTCGCCGCCGAACCTGCGCATCGTCGGGTGGTGCTCACGCCCCGCGGCGGCGGCACCGGCACCAACGGCCAGTCGCTCACCGACGGCCTGGTGGTGGACGTTTCCCGTCACATGAACGCGATTCTCGAGATCGACGTCGAACGCCGCCGGGTGCGCGTACAGGCCGGCGTGGTCAAGGATCAGCTCAATGCGGCGCTGAAGCCCCACGGACTGTTCTTCGCCCCCGACCTGTCCACCTCCAACCGCGCCACCATCGGCGGCATGATCTCCACCGATGCCAGCGGTCAGGGCAGCTGCGAGTACGGCAAGACCCGCGATCACGTGCTCGAACTCGACACCGTGCTGCTCGGCGGCGAGCGCCTGGTCAGCCGCCCGCTGGACGATGCCGAACTGGAGACGCTGTGTCATCGCCACGGCGTGATCGGCGACGCCTACCGCACCGCCCGCGAGATCACCGACACCCAGCGCGAACTGATCGCGGCCAAGTTTCCACCGCTCAACCGCTGCCTGACCGGCTACGACCTGGCGCACCTCAGGGACGCGGAGGGCCGCCTCGATATCAACAGCCTGCTGTGCGGCTCCGAGGGCTCGCTCGGACTGCTCAACGAGGCCGTGCTCAACGTGCTGCCGATTCCCCGCCACTCTACCCTGGTCAACGTCCGCTATGCCGGCTTCATGGACGCCCTGCGCGACGCCAAGGCGCTGATGGCGTCCGCCGCCAGGCCCACCTCCATCGAGACGGTGGACGACAGGGTGCTGCTGCTGGCCATGGAAGATTTCGTCTGGGATAGCGTGGCGGAATTCTTCCCCAGCGAGGCAGCCTCGGACGGCTCCGAGGGCGATACCGCCACGGCCGAGCGTCAGGCGGTGGCCATTCGCGGCATCAACCTCGTCGAGTTCAACGACGACGACCCCGAGCGGCTCGCCGAGCGCGTCGCCGCCTTCTGCCGTCACCTGGAAGCCGACGACAGCGTCGCGCGCCTGGGCTACACCCTGGCCGAGGGCCGCCCCCAGATCCAGCAGGTTTACGGCATGCGCAAGCGCGCCGTGGGGCTGCTGGGCAATGCCCGGGTCGATGCCAAGGGCGAGAAGCGCCCGATCCCCTTCGTCGAGGACACCGCGGTGCCGCCCGAACACCTCGCCGACTTCATCCGTGAATTCCGCGCCGCGCTGGACGCCCGCGGCCTCGCCTACGGCATGTTCGGCCACGTCGACGCCGGCGTGCTCCACGTGCGCCCCGCCATCGACATGAAGGACCCCGAGCAGGAGCGGCTGATCCGCGAGGTCTCCGACGAAGTCGCCGAGCTGACCCACAAGTACGGCGGGCTGCTGTGGGGCGAGCACGGCAAGGGCGTGCGTTCCGAGTATGCACCGAAGTTCTTCGGCGAGCTCTACCCCAGCCTGCAGCGGATCAAGGCCGCCTTCGACCCGCACAATCAGCTGAACCCGGGCAAGATCGCCACGCCGCTTTCACTTTCCACCCCACCCGAAACCGTGGAGAATCCGCCCGAAGCCGCTGAGACCGGCTCGCAGGAAGAAGCCGTCAAGTGGGTCGACCCGGGCCTGCTGACCATCGACGGCGTGCCCACCCGTGGCCAGTTCGACCGCCAGATCGACGAGCGCGCGTGGCAGGCCCACGCCGCGACGGTGTACTGCAACGGCAACGGCGCCTGCTACAACTACGACCCCAACGACGCCATGTGCCCGTCGTGGAAGGCGACCCGCGACCGCATTCACTCGCCCAAGGGCCGCGCCAGCCTCGTCCGCGAATGGCTACGCCTGCAGGGCAACGCCGGAGTCGATCCGGTGGAAGAAGCACGACGGCAGCGCCATGAGGGTGCCTGGGGCTTTCTCAAGCGCCTGCCGGCGCGGGTGCGCAATACCTGGCGCCGTCGCGACGAGCCCGACTTCTCCCACCAGGTCTACGACGCCATGGCGGGCTGCCTGGCCTGCAAATCCTGCGCCGGCCAGTGCCCGGTGAAGGTCAACGTACCTGACTCGCGCTCGCAGTTCCTCGAGATCTACCATGGCCGCTATCTGCGCCCCGTAAGGGACTACCTGATCGGCGGCACGGAGTTCTTCGTCCCCTATCTCGCCCGCGTCGCCCCGCTGTACAACGCCGCGCTGGGCAATCGTCTGGTGAACCGGCTGCTGTCGCAGCACGTCGGCCTGGTCGACAGTCCGCTTCTCTCTCGGGCGCGACTGGCCAGGCAGCTACACGCCTGGGGCGTGGCCGAGGCCACGCCGGTTTCGCTGGGCCTGCTCAGCGAGGCGCAGAAGGCCCGGAGCGTGGTCATCGTGCAGGATGCCTTCACCAGCCACTTCGAGGCAGAACGGGTAAGGGACATCGTCGAGTTGCTCTCGCGGTTGGACGTGAAAGTGTTCGTCGCCCCCTACTCGGCCAACGGCAAGCCGCTGCACGTGCAGGGCTTCCTCGGCGCCTTTGCCCGCACTGCGGAAAAGCAAGCGCGGCGGCTGCGCGCCCTGGCCGAGTTCGGCGTGCCGCTGGTGGGCATCGATCCGGCCATGACCCTCACCTACCGCCAGGAGTACGTGAAGACGCTGGGCCCCGACAGCGTGCCCGAGGTGCTGATGCTGCAGGAGTGGCTGGTGGCCCAGGGCAAGCGCCTGGTGCCGCCCGCCCTGGCCCGGAAGCTGGAAAGCCTCGACGATCCGGGCTTCCGGCTACTCTCCCACTGCACCGAGGCGACCAATGCTCCGGGCAGCCCCAAGGCGTGGCAGCAGATCTTTGCCGCCTTCGGCTTCGAGCTCGAGCTCGTCGCCACCGGCTGCTGCGGCATGTCCGGCACCTACGGCCACGAGGCACGCAATCTCGAGACTTCGAAAACCATCTATGCCCAGTCATGGCAGCCGGTGGTCGAGGACGAGGCCAACCGGGGCCGGCTGCTGGCCACCGGCTACTCCTGCCGCAGCCAGGCCAAGCGCCTTTCCGACCGGGACCTGCCGCACCCGCTGCAGGGGCTGCTGGCCCAACTGCGCCCGCTGAGCTGGTGATGACAGCCAGGCCATGCGGCTTGGCACTCAGTCGGTGACCGTGGCCGCTGGCGCGCTTTCGTCCGCGGCACGCCGGACTGACAATCACAGGGTGAAGGTCGTGCCCTCGCTGGGCCGACTGTCGACCTCGATGCGGCCTCCATGCTTCTGCACGATGCCATAGGAGAGCGACAGGCCGAAGCCGGTCCCCTGGCCCACCGGCTTGGTGGTTAAAGAAGGGGTCGAAGATCCGCGACCGCAGCTCGGCTGGGATGCCGACGCCGTCATCGGCAAAGGCGAGCCAGACCTGGTCGTCCTCGCACACGGTGCGCAGAGTGATGGTGCCGTGCTCCTCGATCGCCTGGGCCGCATCGACCAGCAGGTTGAGGAAGGCCTGGTTGAGCTGCGCCGGTATGCACTCGACTGCAGGCAGCTGGCCGTATTCGCGCACGATCGTGCACCGATAGAGAGAATTCATCGACCCGCCCCGAGGCGAGCTCCTAGGCTGATGTGGCAGGCCTCGCTTGACTTGAGAACACGCCGGCGAGGAAACGAAAACCTGAACAAGAACAAGGAGCCAATGATGTCTCCCTCTCCCCTGCCACGCCGCATCCTGAGCGTTTCCGCCACGGGCCTTCTCGCCGCCGCCTCGCTCGCTGCGCTGGGTGACGAGCACGAGCCCGCCTGGGCCCAGGGCCGTGCCGCCGAGCTCGGCAATTCGCCTCTCTCACCGCACGCCACCCCGCTGACGGTCACCCCGGAGGAGGACATCCCTCTCGACCGTCTGCGCCTGCCGGATGGCTTCAGCGCCGAGCTGTGGGCGCACGGCATGCCGGGGGCACGCATGATGGCACTTGGCGACGAAGGTACGTTGTTCGTCGGTACCCGCGGCATCGGGCGAGTCTATGCGGTGCAGGACAACGGCGACGAGCGCGAACACGTCATCGTCGCCGAGGGCCTGACCCAGCCCAACGGCGTCGCCTTCAAGGATGGCAGCCTCTACGTGGCGGCCATCAACCGCATCTTCCGCTACGACGATATCGAATCGCACCTGGCCGACGGCGACGACATCCCCGAGCCCGAGGAGTTGACCGACGCCTTCGGCCTGCCCGACGATGAGCACCACGGCTGGAAGTTCCTCGCCTTCGGCCCGGACGGGCGGCTCTACGTTCCCGTCGGGGCGCCCTGCAACGGCTGCGAAGTCGACCCCGATACCCATGCCACCATTCACAGCTTCGAGCCGGACGGCAGCGACATGCGCATCGAGGCGCGCGGCGTGCGCAACACAGTAGGCTTCGATTTTCATCCCGACACCGATGAGCTGTGGTTCACCGACAACAACCAGGACTGGATCGGCGAGCACGGTCCCGGCGACGAGCTCAACCGTCTCGGCGAGCCGGGCGAGCACTTCGGCTTTCCCGTGTGTCACAGCGTCGGCATCATCGACCCTGAGCTTGGCAGCGCCGATGCCTGCAATGACAAGACGCTGCCTGCCGCGGTCACCGATCCGCACAGCGCCCCGCTGGGCATGCGCTTCTACACCGGAGAGATGTTCCCCGAGGAGTATCGCAACGCGATCTTCATCGCTCGTCGCGGCTCCTGGAACCGCACCCTGAGCGTGGGCTATGACCTACTGGTGGCGAAACTCTCCGAGGATGGGAGGCGCGCCGACCTGTCGCCTTTCATGGTGGGCCTGCTCGACCCAAGCGAGAACGCTTTCTTCGGCCGGCCGGTGGACGTGCTGCAGATGCCGGACGGCGCCCTGCTGGTCTCCGACGAGCAAAACGGCGCGATCTATCGGATCAGCTACGAGACCCCCGACTATGTGGAATGAGGCCGTGCGATGCCTTGCGTGCGCGACGCCCGGACGGCGCGCGCTCGCGCTGTCACTGGTCGGGGGCGGCCTGCTGGCCACGGAGGTGCGTTCGCAGGAAGGGCCGGCGGCGGGGCTGTCTCTGGAGGAGCAGCTGCAAGTATGCGCAGGCTGCCATGGCGAGGATGGCAGCGCCGTCGAGTCAGGCGTTCCCTCCCTGGCCGGGCAGCCCGCGCTCGCCCTCACCAACCAACTGATCTACTTCCGTGAGCGCCTGAGGCGTAACGAGGTCATGACGCCCCAGGCCCAAGGGCTATCGGACGAGGAGATACAGGCGCTTGCCGCGCACTATGCCGAGCAGGCCCTGGAACCGCCCGAGGGCGAGCCGGACGAGGCGATGATGGAACGAGGCCGCGAGCTCGCCCGCCAGCACCGCTGCGCCAGCTGTCACCGCACTGACTTCTCGGGCCACGAACAGATGCCGCGCCTCGCGCATCAGCGCGAGGACTATCTCGTGCAGGCCATGCGCGCCTACCGGGAACGCACGCGCGGCGGGCCGGATACCACCATGGTCGACATTCTGCGCAATGTCGATGACGCCGAGATCGAGGCGCTGGCCCACTTCCTCGCCCATTACGAGCGCGGCTAGCCCGACGGGTATCGCGAGAAGCGGAGACACCGCCGGCAGCCCGGGGCTGTCGGCGGTGCTGACGTCCGGCCGGGGATCGCTCAGTAGAACAGTCGCCGCAACGCCTCGCCCGGCTCCTGCTCGCGCATGAAGGCCTCGCCGACGAGGAAGCCGTGCACGTCGTGCTCGCGCATGCGCAGCACGTCGCTGCGGGTGTGAATGCCGGACTCCGTCACCACCGTGACCCCCGCCGGAATGCGCGACAGCAGCTCCAGCGTGGTCTCCAGGCGGGTCTCGAAAGTGTGCAGGTTGCGGTTGTTGATGCCCACCAGGCCGATTCCCAGCTTCAGCGCACGCTCGAGCTCCAGGGCATCGTGCACCTCGACCAGCACGTCCATGCCCAGCGCCGTCGCCTGCTGGTGGAGATCGGCCATGCGCGCATCGTCCAGAGCAGCGACGATCAACAGGATACAGTCGGCGCCGATGGCACGGGCTTCGCTGACCTGGTAGCCGTGCACGATGAAATCCTTGCGAATGACAGGCAGCTCGCACGCCTCGCGGGCCGCGACGAGGAAGTCCTCGTGGCCCTGGAAGAAGTCGGCATCGGTCAGCACCGAGAGGCAGGCGGCACCGCCGGCGGCGTAGCTCGCGGCGATCTCGGCGGGGCGAAAGTCTTCACGGATCACACCCCGGGAGGGGGATGCCTTCTTGATCTCGGCGATCACCGCCGGGTCTCCCTCGGCGATGCGCTGGTCAAGTGCGGCAATGAAGCCGCGCGGTGCACTCTGCCGCTCGGCACGTTGCAACAACTCGCTCTCGGACACGGCGCGGCGGCGCTCGGCCACTTCCTCGTCCTTGCGCGCGAGGATGCGGGTCAGAATGGTCGGGGCGTCCTGGGTGGGGCTCATGATCTCGGCTCTCGATACGGGCGGCAACGGCCGCGAATGGGCGTCAGGAAACCAGTACGCGAGTGAAGTCGGCCAGTTCCTTCATCTTCTCCAGCGGCAGCTTGGAGGCTTGCGCGTCCTGGGCCATCATGACTCCTTCCTTCAGCGTATCGGCAATGCCGGCGCAGTAGAGCGCCGCTCCGGCGTTGAGGGAGACGATGTCCGCCGCGGGCCCGTCGCCTACCAATGCCTCGCGCACCAGCCGCAGGCTATCTTCGGCGCTGACCACCTTCAGCGGCGCCAGCTCCTGACGCTCGATGCCGAAGTCCTCGGGCGCGATGGTGTAGCGGTGGATCTCGCCATCCTTGAGTTCGGCAACCTGGGTCGGCGCGGCCAGGGAGATCTCGTCCAGCCCATCCTCGGCGTGCACCACCATGACGTGGCGACTGCCGAGGTTCTTCAACACCTCGGCCATCAGCGGTACCAGCTCCGCGGCGTAGACCCCCAGCACCTGGTTCGGCGCGGCGGCGGGATTGGTCAACGGGCCGAGGATATTGAACAGGGTGCGGACGCCCATCTCGCGGCGCGGGCCGATGGCGAAGCGCATGGCGGGATGGTGGTTGGGGGCGAACATGAAGCCGACGCCCACCTGCTCGATGCAGCGTGCCACCTGCTCCGGCCTGAGGTCCAGGTGGATACCGGCCATGTCGAACAGGTCGGCGCTGCCGGAGGAGGACGAGACGCTGCGGTTGCCGTGCTTGGCCACATGGGCGCCGGCCGCCGCGGCCACGAAGCTCGAGGCGGTCGAGACATTGAACAGGTTGGCGCCGTCACCACCGGTTCCGACGATGTCCACCACGTTCTCGGCCACCACATGCACCCGCTTCATCAGTTCACGCATGACCTGCGCCGCGGCGCCGATCTCCTCGGCGCTCTCCCCCTTCATCGCCAGGCCCACCAATAGCCCGCCGATCTGGGCGTCGGTGGCCTCCCCGGTCATGATCTGGTGCATCACCGAATGGGTGGCGTCGAAACTCAGGTTCTCGTGGCGCATCACCGCGGCGATGGCGTCTCGCATCTGCATGGGCAGGCACTCCTCTTTCGGGCGGGTCAGCGACGCTTCAGGAAATTGGCCAGCAGCTCGTGCCCCTGACGGGTCAGGATCGATTCCGGGTGGAACTGCACGCCTTCGATGTCCAGCTCGCGATGACGCAGCCCCATGATCAAGCCAGGCGTCACGTCATCGTCGTCGGTCCAGGCCGTGACCTCCAGGCAATCGGGCAGCGTGTCGGCCTCGACCACCAGTGAATGATAGCGGGTCACCTCGAGCGGGTCCTCGAGGCCGTCGAACACTCCCTGGCCATGGTGGCGAATCCGCGAGGTCTTGCCGTGCATCACCTGGGGAGCGCGCACCACCCTGCCGCCATAGACCTGGCCGATCGCCTGGTGCCCGAGGCAGATGCCGAGGATCGGCAGCCGCCCGGCGAAATGCGCGATGGCGGCAAGCGAAATGCCGGCCTCGTTGGGCGTGCAGGGGCCGGGCGAGATCACCAGATGGCTCGGCGCCAGCGCCTCGATCCGCTCCAGCGAGATGGCATCGTTGCGATGGGTGACCACCTCGGCCCCCAGTTCGCCCAGATACTGCACGACGTTGAAGGTGAAGCTGTCGTAATTGTCGATCATCAGCACGGACATTGCGTAAAGTCCTGTTAAAGCGAATCTTTTTTTGGTGTTGCGTATTGCTCGGCCAGCCGTGCAGGGTCTGCTTCGGACACAAAAAAGCCGCCCCGACGGCGGCATTCTCTTCAGTCGTCAGCGTGCCGCCCCTCGCTCAGGAGCGCCACCACTGGATCGACGTTGGCATATGGGCGTTTGCGTTCATGACGCAATAGTGCCGTCGTCGCGGCGGGGCTGTCAACGCAAGATGGCGGCTTGGCGCAACGCCGGCCGATGCGCAGCGCGAGTATGGCAGGGATCGACGGCACCGCTGGCAAGCCTATTGCCCAGTCTCTATCATCGGGGCACGTGCGCTGCGTAAAAAGGAGATTCACGATGCGCTTTACCCGCCGAGCCTGTACTTGGCTGGCTCCCTTCATTGCCGCCATGCTCGGTGGCGCTTCAGCGGCAGCAGCCAATCCCAAGGTGGTCGCCAGCTTCTC
This sequence comes from Billgrantia sulfidoxydans, assembly GCF_017868775.1. NCBI lineage: Bacteria > Pseudomonadati > Pseudomonadota > Gammaproteobacteria > Oceanospirillales > Halomonadaceae > Billgrantia > Billgrantia sulfidoxydans. The sequence goes on from NZ_CP053381.1 coordinate 3,080,210, forward strand.
GCTCCTTGGCGACCTGGTCAGTCAGGTCGGCGGCAATGATATCGAACTGGTGGTCCTGGCGCCGGCAGGGGCCGAAGTGCATGAATGGGAGCTGACGCCAGACAGCTTCATCGCCCTGGAGGATGCCGACCTCATCTTCTACAACGGCTACCAGCTCGAGCAATGGATGCGCCAGGTCCACGCCACGGTGGGCAACCGTGCGCCGCTGGTGGCAGTCGCCGAGGCGTCGGAATATCCGACCCAGCCGGTCGTGACGGGAGAGTACACCGGCGAACCCGACCCCCACCTGTGGATGGACCCGCGCGCGGTCGCGGCCTACCTGCAGGTCATTGCCGACCAGTTGGCCGAGTTGCACCCTCCGGCCGCCGATAGTTTCCAGGCCAGGGCCAGCGCCGCCAAGGAGAAGCTCGCCGCGCTGCACGATGAGGTGAGCGAGCGGCTGGCGTCGATTCCCGAGGAGCGGCGGATCCTGATCACCACCGAGACGGCGTTCGTCTACTTCGCCGACGCCTATGGTTTTCGCCATGACGGCGCCTGGGGCAGCAATGCCGAGACCGAAGGCTCGCCACCGCAGGCCAAGCGCCTCATCGACCTGATCGAGGAGATCCAGCCGGCTGCCCTGTTCTGGGAAAGCACCCTGTCGGACCGCGATATTCAGGCGATTTCCGCCAACACGGGCGTACCCACGGCCGGCCCGCTGTTCGTCGATTCACTCAGCGAGCCCGACGGCGACGCCTCGAACTACGTGGCCATGATGCGCCACAATGCCAACCTGATCCGCCACGCCCTGATGCAGGAAGAGAGCAAGGAGAGCGAAGCGTGCGCAGAGGGCGAGAAGGAAACGGAACAGGCAGCGGAAGGCGCCAACGTTAGCGAGTGAGCGCTCGCCTGCTTCGATGACCGAGCCCGCTACGTTGAGAGCACGGCCGCCCGCGCCATGGAGGCGCCAGCGGCCGGAGTCGTCTAGAGGTTGTCCAGCCCCTTCTCCGCCATCGCCACGGCGCGGAAAATGGCGCGCCCCTTGTTGAGGGTCTCCTGCCACTCGAGTTCGGGCACGGAGTCGGCGACCACGCCGGCTCCCGCCTGCACGTGCAGCTCGCCGTCCTTGATCACCGCGGTGCGGATGGCGATCGCGGTGTCCATGTTGCCGTGCCAGGAGAGATACCCCACCGCACCGGAATAGATACCGCGCTTGACCGGCTCCAGCTCGTCGATGATCTCCAGCGCGCGGATCTTGGGGGCACCGGAAAGCGTGCCCGCCGGGAAAGTGGCGCGCAGCACGTCCATGGCGGACAGCCCCGGCTTCAGCCTACCGGTGACGTTGGAGACGATGTGCATGACGTGGGAGTAGCGTTCGACGGCCATCTGGTCGGTCACCTGCACCGACCCCGTCTCGCTGATGCGCCCCACGTCGTTGCGCCCCAGGTCGATCAGCATGAGGTGCTCGGCGATCTCCTTGGGGTCGGCCAGCAGCTCGGCCTCGAGCGCGCGGTCCTCCTCCTCGGTCTTGCCGCGCACCCGGGTGCCGGCGATCGGGCGCACGGTGACCTCGCCCTCCTCCAGCCGCGTGAGGATCTCGGGAGAGGAGCCCACCACATGATGATCGTCCAGGTTGAAGAAGAACATGTAGGGCGAGGGGTTGAGGCTGCGCAGCGCGCGGTAGAGGTCGAGCGGCGAGGCCTGGTAGGGGATCGACATGCGCTGCGAAGGCACGCACTGCATGACGTCGCCGGCCAGCACGTACGCCTTGATCTTCTCTACCGCCGCCTTGAAACCGGCCTCGGTGAAGCCCGAGGTGAAGTGCCCCTCCTCCACCGCGCTGCGCCCGGTACCGGGACTGGCGGCCTGCACGCCGGCGCTGCGCAGGCGCCGCTCCAGGCTCTCGAGGCGCGCCACCGCCGTGGCAAAGGCGTCCGGGATGGCCGGATCGGCATGGGTCCACAGCGTCAGCCGCCCCGAGAGGTTGTCGAAGACCACCAGCTCGTCGCAGACCATCAGCAGAATGTCCGGTACGCCGAGCGGGTCGGGTTTCTCGACGCCCCGCAGGCGCGGTTCGATGTAGCGGATGGTGTCGTAGCCGAAGTAGCCCACCAGGCCGCCGTCGAAGCGCGGCTGGTCGTCGAGGTCGGGCACGCGGAAACGCGCCTGGAACTGCTCGATCCAGGTCAGAGGATCTTCCACCTCCACGCGCTCGAGGCATTCACCTTGGCGAAAGCGGCTGACAGTGAAGCCGCGCACTTCGATGCGCTCCTGGCACGGCAGCCCGATGATCGAGTAGCGTCCCCACTTCTCACCGCCCTGTACCGATTCGAGCAGGAAGGTCCAGGGTTCGTCGGCCAGCTTCAGGTAGGTCGACAGCGGCGTATCGAGATCGGCCAACACCTCGCGGGTGACCGGAACACGGTTGTAGCCGGCGTCGGCCAGCGCACGGAAACGTTCGGGAGTCATCATGACGGGTCCTCGATGATCGGACGGTGACGGCAGGTGAATCAGGGCGATGCGTCGGCGAGCGTCACCATCGCCAGCCGGCGGGCTGGGCGGAAAATGGCACCGTCGGGATGACAGCCGGACGCAGGCCGCCACGGGCAGAGGAGTCGTCATGCAGCATCATGCTGTCCATCGAGCGTTCCCGCAGGAATAGGCAAACGGAAGGATTCCGAGGTCATTGATAAGGATCGAAAATCACCCTAAACGAGTTCCGCCAGTGAATCAACCAGCGCATCCGGGCGACTGTCGCGCACCGGTTCGCCGTGGTTGTAGCCGTAGGGTACGGCCAGGGTACGGAAGCCGGCGGCCCGACCGGCGGCGACATCGTGGCGGGAGTCGCCGACCATCAGGCAGGCCGACGGCGACAGGCCGAATTGAGCGGCCACATGCAGCAACGGAGCCGGATCGGGCTTCTTCTGCGGCAGGCTGTCGCCGCCCAGGCACAGCGCGAAGTGGTCCTCGAGCCCGAACTGCGCCAGGATCGGCCGGATGAACGCGAACGGCTTGTTGGTCACCAGCGTCAGGACCCAGCCGCCCCCGCGCAGGCCATCCAGCGCTTCGCGCACGCCAGGATAGAGCCGCGTGCGCGAGCCGGGGTCGCGGCCGTAGTGTTCGAGAAAGTCCGCGTGGGCGCGGGCCAGCAGCGCCTCGCCGGGTAGGCCGCCCGCAGCATGGGCCAGCGCCCTTTCCATCAACTTGAGCGAGCCGTTGCCCACCCAGTCGCGCACCCGCGCCTCGCCGGCCGGTGGCAGACCGAGCGCGTCGAGGGCGGCATCCACGGCCACGGCGAGGTCGGGTACCGAATCGACCAGGGTGCCGTCGAGGTCGAAGGTGACCAGACGAATATCGGTGAGGATCGGGTGCATGAGAATGCCGGACGGGCCCTCGCGGTTGGTAGCGGAAAGATGCCGGCATGGTACCCGGCCGCGAGGGCGATGCCTACTTCGCCGCCGGGGGGGCCGCGACGAGAAGGCCCCCCCCTCGCCCGGCCCCCGCCTGACAATCCCCGCGCTGGCAAGCGCACTTCCTGCCGGGCCATGCGTCGATCTCACTCCTCGTCGGGCTGGGCGGGCTCCCGGTAGGAGATACGGTAGAGCGCCCCCGCCAGGTCGTCGGAGACCAGCAGCGAGCCGTCGCGCAGTTGGGCGACGTCCACCGGGCGTCCCAGATACTCGCCATTCTCGTCGAGCCAGCCCTCGGCGAAGGGCACGGTGTCACCGGTCACATTGCCCTCGGCATCGACCGGGGTGAACATGACGCGGGCACCGATGGGCTCGGTGCGGTTCCAGGAGCCATGCTGGGCGGAGAAGATGCCGCCCCGATACTCCTCGGGGAACATCCTGCCGGTGTAGAACATCATCCCCAGGTCGGCCGCATGGGCGTCGGTCTCCACCACCGGGAAGACGACGTCTTCCGGCACCTCATCGTTCTTGTACTCGTTGGTGCGCACGTCGCCGCCGCCATACCAGGGGAAGCCGAAGTTCTGGCCGGCAGCGGTCTGGCGATTGATCTCTCCCGGCGGAATGTCGTCGCCCATGCCGTCCACCTGGTTGTCGGTGAACCACAGCTCGCCGGTCTCGGGGTGGAAGTCCTGGCCCACCGAGTTGCGGATGCCGTAGCTGTAGACCTCGCGACCGCTGCCGTCCTGCCCGACACGGATGATGCCGCCGATGCCGACCTCGTTGAACGTTTCCATGTGCTCTTCGGGCGGCACGTTGTAAGGCTGGCCCAGGGAGATATAGAGCTTGCCGTCCGGACCGACGTCGCAGACGCGCGCCGTGTGGTTGTAGCTGACGAACTCCTCGGGGATGAGTTCGCCACCGGCGATGACCGGCACGGCCACCACGTCGGGGCTCTCGTAGAAGAATTCCGCCGCCGGGTAGGCCAGCACGCGATTCTGCTCGGCAATGTAGAGCACGCCGTCCTGCGAGAAGCAGGGCCCGTTGGGGATCGCCTTGGCCAGCGACGGGGCGAAGTTCTTCACCTCGTCGGCGACCCGGTTCTTGCTGCGATCCGTCACCGCCCACACCTCCTTCTTGCGGGTGCCGACGAAGGTGACCACCCCCTGGGGGCCGACCGCCATGTGGCGGGCATCGGGCACCAGGGCGTAGAGCTCGATGGAGAAGCCTTCCGGCAGGCGAATGCGCTGCAGCGTCTGGCGGATCGCCTCGGCGGCCGGGCCATTCTGCTCGACGGTGATGAAGTCGGTGGTGCCGGTCGTCTGGAAGGCGCCGAGACGCTCGAGGGTATCGTCGTCGGCGGCCAGGGCAGGGGCGAGGGAGAGTGCCACCGCCGCGGCGGCGACACCCGCAGAGAGGGCGTTCTTGTGCATTGTTGTGGCCTCCGGTCACGGGTCGGGATCGACCTGTAACAGTGAGTAAAGCAGGTCCCGAAGAAGCGTCAAGTCGTCACTCTGCCCCTTCGCGGGAGCCGCTCACTCGGCGAAGGCCGCACTGATCGAGCGCTTCCTCCGGCCGTCCCTCAAGCGGCATGGCCCCGCCGTTACGGGCTGCGCGGCGGGACAGCCAGGCCCGCTTGTCCGTGGCGGAGAGCCGCTTCACCACTGCCTCGAGGCGCAGCGCCTCGCTGCGGCTGCCCACCGGCTCATGATGTACCAGAGCCAACGGCCCGTGCCCACGCAGGGCCTTGGCACCCCGCCCGGCCTCGTGCTGTGCCAGGCGCCGCGCGACGTCGGTGGTGATGCCGGTATAGAGCCTCCCTTGCCGGGTTTCGATCATGTAGAGGTACCACACAGGCGCCGGATCTCTCATCGCGCGCCGGCTATACCGCTGCCAGTTGCTCGCGGAAGGCGCGGATGACGCTGTCGTAGCGATTCGGGTCGCTGTCGCGGCCGGCACTGAACACCGCCGACCCCGCGACGAAGGTGTCGGCACCGGCTCGGGCGATCTCGGCGATATTGTCGGCCTTCACCCCGCCATCGATCTCGAGGCGAATGTCTCGGCCCGAGGCGTCGATGCGACGGCGCACCTCGCGCAGCTTGTCGAGCGTGCCGGGAATGAAGGCCTGGCCGCCGAAGCCTGGGTTGACGCTCATCAGCAGGACCATGTCGACCTTGTCCATGACGTAGTCGAGGTAGGACAACGGCGTCGCCGGGTTGAACACCAGCCCCGCCTTGCAGCCGCCGTCGCGAATCAGCTGCAGCGAGCGGTCGATATGCTCCGACGCCTCCGGGTGAAAGGTGATGTAGCTGGCGCCGGCATCGATGAAGTCGCCGATCAGCCGGTCCACCGGCTTGACCATCAGGTGGGCGTCGATGGGGGCGGTAACGCCGTGCTTGCGCAGCGCCTGGCACACCATGGGGCCGATGGTCAGGTTGGGGACGTAGTGGTTGTCCATCACGTCGAAGTGGACGATATCCGCTCCGGCGGCCAGCACGTTGTCCACTTCCTCACCCAGCCGGGCAAAATCGGCGGAGAGGATGGAGGGGGCAATCAGGAAGTCGCGGTTCGCGTCGCTCATCGAAGTATCAGCCATCGCACGTTTGAAGAGGCGTCATGTTACCAGACCCTCCGGCGGCCGGGGCAGTCGACGCTCCCAGGCCATCAGGGTTTCGTTCTCGCCGCTGAGCGGTTCGCGACGCTCCTCGACGACCTGGAAGCCCAGCCGACGGTAGAAGGAGACGGCTCGCACGTTGCGCGAATAGACACACAGGGTGAGACGCTCCCGCTGGCCCATGGCATGCGCCATCAAGCGGGAGCCGTGGCCGAAGTTCTGCACCTCGGGGTCGACGAACAGCGCCTCCAGATGATCGCCGTTGAGCGCGGCAAAGCCGATGGGTCGCTCGGCCGCCTCGAGCACGAAGGTTTCCGCGCCGGGCAGATAGAGGCTTGCCATGTCGTCGGCACGCGCGTGCCAGAAGTCGGCGGGTATGAAGTCGTGGGCGAGCAACGAGGCACGCAGCCAGATATCGACGAGCTGCGGTATGTCCTCGATGATGGCCGGGCGTATCATTCAGCGTCTCCCTGCGTGCGAGTCGTGACACGTGAAAAACCCAGTGTAACCGCTTCCCTCCGCCACGGCGCCATGCTGTTGTCGTCAAGCACCTGACGATATACTGCGCCTGTGCCGCCATCGCCGGCCATGTCCATGGCCTCGTACGACTTCCGGGAGGGAAAATGAACCGACGTCATGCCCTGCGTGCCGCAGCCGCTCTGCTGGCGACTGCCCTGTTGGCCGGCTGCGCCAGCCCCCATTATCTGCAGTTGAATCCTCAGCGCAGCGTCTCGGTGCCGCAGTCCGGCAGCGGCCAGGCCGTGACGGTGGCTGCCGTGGACGAACGCGAAGACGACGTGGTCGGCACCCGCACCGGTAGCGCCATGTCCACCGCGGTGATCACGGTCAGCGCCCACGAACTGGTTCCGCACCTGCAGCGCGAAGCCGAGCGCGCCGTGCGCGACATGGGCTTCTCCCCGACTACCCAGCCCGGCAACGACCGCCCCAGCCTGACGCTGACGCTGCAGCACCTCGGCTACGAACGCGGCGACAGCCGGCCGGTCATCGACGAGGCCCGCCTGGAAGCCGTCCTCGAGGTCAAGGTAACCAACCAGGGCACCACCTATACCGGCACCTATACTTCGCGGCGCACACAGAGCTACGCCGTGCGCCCGGGCCGCGATGCCAACCGCCGCATGCTCAACGACCTGATCGGCGACGCCCTGGATCGCGCCTTCAGCGACCCGGAGCTGGCCCAGCTGCTGGCCCGCTGAGGCAACCAGACCACGATATACCGAAGGGCCGCCCATGGGCGGCCCTTCGCTGTTTCCCTACGCATCGGCAATGCTAATCGCACCGCTCAAGTCATGGGGCCGCGCCGGGTCAACGCCCATACGCTTTCGCGAAAGCCGCTCTCCGCTTCCGGCTCCCCCTCCCCGAGGTGGGTGACCAGGAAGTTGGGCTCGAACAGCTCGCGGACCTCCTCGCCGGGAACGTGATAGGGAGGCCCCGCCGCTTCGTCCCCGGCTGCCCGCGACAGCGTGATCAAGAGCCCACGGGCACCCGGGGGAATGAGCTGCGCCAGGTGAAACGCGTAGCGTTGGCGAGTGGCCGCAGGCAGGGCGATCAATGCCGCCCGGTCGTAGAAGGCCCCGATCTCGGCGGCCTGGTCGATGTGGAAGTGAAAGAAGTCGCCACACCACAGCTCGACGCTGCCTTGACGGCAGATCGCGAACGGCGCCTGCTGGTAGCGCGAAACGTCCCCCGTTCCCTCGGCGACGAATTGCTCGATGGCTTCCTCGGCCAGCTCGATGCCCAGCACGGGATGATCCTGCTGGGCCAGCCAGCGCATGTCGAGGCTCTTGCCGCAGAGCGGTACCAGCACCTTGGTGCCGGGCCGCACGCCAAGCCGCGGCCAGTGGCGCACCAGTGCCGGGTGAGTCTCGGGGCGATGGAAGCCGATGCGCCCCTCGCGCCAGCGATCGAGCCAGTCGTGCGCCATGTCATCCCCTCTCGCTAGAACCAGCGGTCGCGCTTGCGCCGCTTGCGTGGCAGGTGCGGAACGATCAAGCCCACCAGCAGGCCGGCCCCGGCCACGCCGCCGCCGTACATGAAGTAGCGCATCAGCAGATCCTCCTCCTGGGTATCCAGGCGCGCCTGGAGCTGGCGAACGGTGCGGCGCGACTGCTCGACCTCGCTGTCGAGCTGCTGATTGCGCGTCTCTAGCTCGGCAATGCGCCGCTCGCGCGCCTCGAGCGTCTCGGTCATGGCCGAGACGCGCCCTTCCCAGGTTTCGTTGATATTGCCAAGCTGCGCCTCGAGCTGTGCGACCTGCTCCTCCATGTGCGGCAACCGCTCGCGGGCGCTGGGCGTTTCCTGCAGCTCGTCGCTGAGCACCCAGACCCGCTCGCCTTCGGCGCTCTCCACGCGGCTGTAGTCGCCGCTGGTCTCGAGTACCGTGACCGGCTCGCCTGAGGTCAGCGTACCGACGATGCGATAGCCGTCGGTCGGTCCGCTGCGCACATAGGTCGTCAGCTCGTCGGAAACCCAGTGGGTGGCGTCATCTGATTGCTGGGCATGCAGCGGCGAGGCCATGAGGCCCAGCGCCACCCCCGCAAGCAAAAACTTGAATCGATGCTTCATGCCGTCGTCCTGGCTTGTGTCGTTCAGCGGCCTATCCACAGAATCTGTGGATAGGCCGCGGGAAAACCGCTGGAAAGGCAGCGTCAAGGCGCACTGGCACGGGCTCGGTCACGGCTGATGGTTTGCTGAGCAGCCCCTGCCGCGGCCGGTATCGGCAACGCCGGTCAAGATTCACGCCTCGGGGGTGGCACGGGGCCACGCGGGAATTCGGCGATGCGCCCTTCACTCTTGACTGCCCTGGCCGGCCCTTCGCGCTCCACCTCGTCGATGCGCACGATGGCGTTCAACGGCAAATAGCTGCGCTTGACACCGTCGAAGGTGTGTCGCAGTCGGTCGGCCGAGGGATCCACCACCAGCTTCGAGCCATCCTCGAAGACGAATTCCTCGACCTCGATGAAGCCCCAAAGTTCGCTCTGGTAGATCTCCCTGGCGTAGAGTTCCCAGATTTCGCCCTGCTGATGAAATACCACCCGGTAGATCGGCTTGGCCGCCATATGGCCGTCTGTCCTCAACGTTGGGTTGTGCCTCGAGCCCCGCGCTGCGGGGCCTGCCAAGGCGCAAGCGTACCACAGTCGCACGCCGCCGCGGTGTCCCCCACTGGTCCCGGTGGGCGGGCTTACGTATAATGCGGCCACCTTCGAGAACGGCTTGAACAAGCCCATTCCCGCGACACTCCACTCACCGGTGACGCACGCGTCGGATAACCGACCCCAATTCTTATGGCGAAGAAACTCTTCATCAAGACCCACGGCTGCCAGATGAACGAGTACGACTCCGCCCGCATGGCGGACCTGCTCGGCGAATCGCACCAGCTCGAGTTGACCGACGACGAAGGCGAGGCCGACGTCATCCTGCTCAATACCTGCTCGATTCGCGAAAAGGCCCAGGAAAAGGTCTTCCACCAGCTCGGCCGCTGGAAGAAGCTCAAGGAAGCCAACCCCGACCTGGTGATCGGCGTCGGCGGCTGCGTGGCCAGCCAGGAAGGCGAAGCGTTGCGCAAGCGGGCGCCCTACGTTGATATGGTGTTCGGCCCGCAGACCCTGCATCGCGTTCCATCGATGCTCGATGCCAGGCGCAACGACCAGATCTCCGTCGTCGACGTGACGTTCCCCGAGATCGAGAAGTTCGACCACCTGCCCAAGCCGAGTTCCGACGGGGCGACGGCGTTCGTCTCGGTGATGGAGGGCTGCTCCAAGTACTGTACCTTCTGCGTGGTGCCCTACACCCGCGGCGAAGAGGTGTCGCGCCCGTTCGAGGCGGTGATGGACGAGGTGATCCACCTGGCCGACCAGGGCGTTCGCGAGATCAACCTGCTGGGACAGAACGTCAACGCCTATCGCGGCGAGAACCGGCTCGGCGATGAGATAGACCTGGCCGAACTGATCGCCTGCGTCGCAGCGGTGGAGGGCATCGATCGCATTCGCTTCACCACCTCTCACCCGGTGGAGTTCAGCGACAGCCTGATCGAGGCCTACGGCGAGATCCCCGAACTCGTCAGCCACCTGCACCTGCCGGTGCAGGCCGGCTCCGACCGGATACTCGCGGCCATGAAGCGCGGCCACACGGTCGAGGAGTACGTGGCCAAGATGGAGCGCATTCGCACGCTGCGCCCCGACATCAGCTTCTCGTCCGACTTCATCGTCGGCTTCCCCGGCGAGACCGCAGAGGACTTCGAAGCGACCATGGACCTGATCCATCGCATCGGCTTCGACCACTCCTTCAGCTTCGTCTACTCCGCCCGCCCCGGCACACCCGCGGCGGCGCTGCCCGACGACACCCCCGAGAGCGTCAAGAAGCAGCGCCTGGCGATCCTGCAGGAGCGCATCAATCAGCAGGCGATGCAGATCAGCCGCCGCATGGTGGGCTCTACCCAGCGCATCCTGGTCAGCGGCTTCTCGCCCAAGGACCCGGGGCAGCTGTCGGGCCGCACCGAGAACAACCGCGTGGTCAACTTCCACGCCGCCAACCCCACCGACCTGATCGGCTACTTCGTCGACGTGACGATCACCGAGGCACTGCCCAATTCTCTACGCGGCGAGCTGGCCTCCCCGGCGCTACACTGACCACAGGAGAGCGTCGTGGCGAGCCGCGGAGCGCGGCTTGGGCCATCGTTTCCACAAGGATTGCCCTGCCCGGAGGCGGGGCAGTAAGCTGGGTGCCAAACCACGCAACGCAGGAACTTCGCCACCTTGAGTCAACACGCCGCACAGGCCAACCGCATCATCACATTGAGCCTCGAGCCCAATGATCCCCAGCGTCTCGCCAACCTCTGCGGCCAGCGGGACGAGCATTTGAAGCTGGTCGAATCGCGCCTCGGCGTCACCCTGCGCAATCGCGGCAACGTCTTTCAGCTGGCGGGACCGGGTCATCGGGTCAAGGCCGCCGCCAACGTGCTCGAGCACCTCTATCGCGAAGCCGAGGCCAGCGACCTGTCGCCGGATACCGTCCACCTGTTCCTGCAGGAGTCGGGGCGCGAGGCGCTCGACGAGGAAGAGGGCCCCGGCGAGGACGAGGTGCTGCTGCGTACCCCCAAGGTGCTGATCAAGCCGCGTGGCCTGAACCAGCAGAACTACGTCGCGAGCATTCGTCAGCACGACATCAACTTCGGCATCGGCCCGGCCGGCACCGGCAAGACCTACCTGGCCGTGGCGGCAGCGGTGGAAGCACTCAACCAGCAGGAGGTGCGTCGCATCCTGCTGGTGCGCCCCGCGGTAGAGGCCGGCGAGAAGCTCGGCTTCCTGCCCGGTGACCTGGCGCAGAAGATCGACCCCTACCTGCGCCCGCTCTACGACGCGCTCTACGAGATGCTCGGCTTCGAGCAGGTGGGCAAGCTGATCGAGCGCCAGGTGATCGAGATCGCCCCGCTGGCCTACATGCGCGGGCGCACGCTCAACAACGCCTTCATCATTCTCGACGAGAGCCAGAACACCACCCGCGAGCAGATGAAGATGTTCCTGACCCGTATCGGCTTCGGCTCCACCGCGGTGATCACCGGCGACGTGACCCAGGTCGACCTGCCGCGGGGCCAGAGTTCCGGCCTGATCCAGGTGCTCGAGGTACTCAGGGACACCGCCGGCATCGGCGTCACCCATTTCGCCGCCAAGGACGTGGTACGCCATCCGCTGGTACAGCGCATCATCGAGGCCTACGAGAGCTTCGAGGCCGAGCAGGAGGTCCAGGAGCGCGCCCGCCGTGAGGCGCGAGATCGCGAGCGCGAAGCGCTGCGCCAGGAGCGCGAGCGCAACCGGGAAGATGACAGGAAATGAGTGCGCCACCGATCGTCGACCTCCAGCTCGCCATCTCGAGCGAGGAGCTACCCGCCCAGGCCGAGCTGGAGGCCTGGACCCGCGCCGTGCTGGCGCGCTTCCCGCGGGAGACGCGTCACGAGGTCACCGTGCGCATCGTCGACGCCGAGGAGGGCCAGGCGCTGAACCGCGACTATCGTGGTCGCGACAAGCCCACCAACGTGCTCTCCTTTCCCTTCGAGGGCCCGCCCGGGGTCAGTCTGCCGCTGCTCGGCGACCTGGTTCTCTGCCACCCGGTGGTGGTGAAGGAAGCCCATGAGCAGGCCAAGCGGCTCGTCGATCACTACGCCCATTTGGTGATACACGGTATGCTGCACCTGCTCGGGCACGATCACCTCGAGGAGAACGAGGCGGAGGTGATGGAGGGGCTCGAGCGTGAGATTCTGGCGGACTTCGCCATCGCCGATCCCTACGCGCCGCTCCCGGGCAGTGACGAACAACAAGACATGGACGAGAGAGACGCAAATCGATGAGTGACGACCGAACGACCGGCCAGGGCGGAAGGTCCTGGCTCGATAAGCTGCTCGGTGCCCTCTCGGGTGACAGCGAAGGCCCCAGTTCGCGGGAAGAGCTCATGGAGTTCCTGCGTGAGGCCGCCGCCCGCCTCAAGCTGGACCAGGACGCCATGATGATCATCGAAGGCGCCTTGCAGATCAGCGACCAGCAGGTACGCGAAGTCCTGATACCACGCTCCCAGGTCGCCGCCATCGCCGTCGATCAGCCCGCCGAGGAGTACCTCTCCCTGATTCACGAGACCGGCCACTCGCGCTACCCGGTGATCGGCGAAAACCTCGACGAGGTCAAGGGTCTGCTGCTGGTCAAGGACCTCTTGCAGCTCCTCAACCGTCCCGTGGAGGAGCGCGAACGCTTCCGCCTCGAGGACGTCCTGCGCCCCGCCATGTTCGTGCCGGAATCCAAGCGCCTCAACAGTCTGCTCAAGGAGTTCCGCGATACCCACAACCACATGGCGGTGGTGGTCGACGAGTACGGCGGCACCGCCGGCATCGTCACCATCGAGGACATTCTCGAGCAGATCGTCGGCGACATCGAGGACGAGCACGATACCGAGGAGGATGACGATATCCGCGAACTCGGCGACGGCCGCTACGCCATTCGCGCACTGACCCCCATCGAGGACTTCAACGAACGCTTCGGCACCCGCTTCTCCGACGACGAATTCGATACTGTGGGCGGGCTGGTGATGCAGCGCTTCGGCCACCTCCCCGGTCGCGGCGAACACGCCGAGCTGGGCGGCTGGCGCTTTACCGTGCTCAATGCCGATAATCGCCGCATTCGCCTGCTCGAGGCCGTGCTGCAGGATGAATCGGCACTGTCCCAGGACTGACCCACCGCCGTCTCAGGAAACGACACGCCATGACCCACTCCCGCCTGTCGCCGACGCTCGGCTACCTGGCTGCGCTCGTCGCCGGGGTATTGACCACCCTGACCGCCTCGCCCTATGAACTCTGGTGGCTCGGCCCGCTGGCGGCGGGTCTCGTCTACTGGGCCCTTCAGCCGCTGCGCCCGCGCCAGGCGGCGCTGCTGGGGTGGTGCTACGGCGTCGGCCTGTTCGGTTCGGGGGCCTCCTGGGTCTACGTCTCGATCCACGACTACGGCTACACCGGCGTCCCGCTGGCGCTGTTCCTGACCGGCCTGTTCGTCGCCGCCATGGCGCTGTTCATCGCCGTGACGCTATGGCTCTACCGCCTGCTGTGCGGCCCGCGCCTGGCCTTCCTCACCTTCGCCGGCGCCTGGGTACTGGGCGAGTGGCTACGCACCTGGCTGTTCACCGGCTTCCCCTGGCTGCTGCTGGGCAGCTCCCACGTCGATTCGCCGCTGGCGCCCTGGGCCCCCATCGGCGGGGTCTACCTGCTGTCGCTGATCACCGCTCTCTCCGGCAGCCTGGGGGTGGAGTTCCTGCGCCGCCGCTGGTGGGCGGCCCTGCCCGTCGCGGCGCTGTGGCTCGCGCCGCTGGCCCTGCCCGTGCAGTGGACCGAGCCCGCCGGGGAGCCGCTGCGCGTGGCACTGCTGCAGGGCAATCTGGACCAGCTGATCAAGTGGACGCCGGAAGGCCAGCGCAGCGCTGCCAATACCTACCTGGAGATGACCCGCGAGCATGCCGACGCCGCCGACCTCATCGTCTGGCCCGAGGCGGCGCTGCCGATGTTCGAGGACGAGGCCGAGCCGCTGCTGGCCCGCGCCCAGGCACACCTGGTGCCGGGCAGCGCCCTGCTCACCGGCATCCTTCAGCGCGAGGGGCGCGGGCGCTACTACAACAGCGTGATCGGCGTGGGCAATGCCGAAGGCGAGTACCGCAAGGAGCACCTCGTGCCCTTCGGCGAGTACCTGCCGCTGGAGCGCTGGCTGCGCGGCACTATCGCCTTCTTCGACTTGCCGATGCCCGCCATGACCCCGGGGGCTTCGGGTCAGGCGCCGATCCGCGCCGCCGGCAGCGTGATCGGCAACGCCATCTGCTACGAGATCATCTACGCCGACCTGGTCGCCGAACGCGCCCGCAATGCCGAGCTGCTGCTGACGGTGTCCAACGACACCTGGTTCGGCGAGTCGATCGGCCCGCTGCAGCACTTGCAGATGGCCCGCCTGCGCGCACTGGAGAACGGCCGCTACGTGATTCGCGCCACCAGCAACGGGGTCACGGCCGTGATCGACCCTCTCGGGAGAGTCGTCGCCAGGGCACCCCAGTTCGAGACCGTGACGCTGCTCGCCGAGGCCGTGCCGATGCAGGGCCTGACGCCCTTCACCCGCAGCGGCAGCTGGCCGGTGTGGCTGCTCGGCGTGCTGCTGGTCGTTCCCGGCCTGCGGCTGCCACGACGCCGGCGGCACCATTTCTAGAACTTCCCGACCCAACGCAACGAGGCCCGCTCATGCGGGCCTCGTCGTTCCATTCGGCGCTGCAGGCGCCCACGGGCTCAATCGGCCTTGGCGGGCACCTCGCCCAGCACCTCGGGGATGGTCATGCGCACGTAGCGTCCCGGCGCCTCCTCGAGCAGCTTGAGCTCCCCCTCGCCCGGCTGCCGGGCGGGCACCCGCTTGTCGGGATCGGCGTAGCCGTTCTCGGTCATCCACTGCTGCCAGTGCGGCCACCAGGAGCCCTCGTGGAACTCGGCTCCCTCCAGCCACGCTTCGTGATCGTCCGGCAGGACGTCGTTGGTCCAGTAGCCGTACTTGTTGCGAGCGGGAGGGTTGACGATCCCGGCGATGTGGCCGGACCCGCCCAGCACGAAGGTCACCGGCCCCTTGGGCAGCAGCGCCCCGTAGTAGGTGCTGTTCCACTTGGCGATGTGATCCTCGCGCGTGGAGACGAAGTAGCTCGGCGTCGATATCTTGCGCAGGTCGATCCTGACCCCATCCAGCTCGATGCCGCCCGGCTCCACCAGCCGATTCTCCAGGTACATGTGGCGCAGGTACCAGCCGTGGGTGCCGGCCGGCAGGTTGGTGCCGTCGGTGTTCCAGTAGAGCAGGTCGAATGGTGCCGGGTTCTCGCCCTTCAGGTAGTTGCTGACGTAGAAGGACCAGAACAGGTCGTTCTCGCGCAGCAGGTTGAAGGTGTAGGCCATGGAGCGGCCGTCCAGGTAGCCGTCCTCTTCCATGCGCGCCTCGATCCCTTGCAGGATCGGCTCGCTGAGCAGCACACCGAGCTCGCCGGGATCGCGGAAATCCTGCAGCGTGGCCATGTAGGTCACCGACTTCACCTTGCGCCCGCGCCGGGTGCTGGTGAGATAGGCCACGGTGGAAGCCGCCAGCGTCCCGCCGATGCAGTAGCTGAGCAGGTTGACGGATTTCTCGCCGCAGGCTTGCTCGATGGCCTCCATGGCGGCGATCGGCCCCATCTGCATGTAGTCGGCCCAGGTCAGATCGCGCTGCTCGGGCCCCGGGTTGCGCCACGAGATCAGGAACACGGTATGCCCCTGGTCCACCAGCCACTTGACCAGCGAGTTGTCCTGACGCAGGTCGAGGATGTAGTACTTGTTGATCCACGGCGGCACGACCAGCAGCGGGGTCTTGAATGCGGTCTCGGTGGTCGGCGTGTACTGGATCAGTTGGATCAACTCGTTCTCGTAGACCACATAGCCGGGCGTGACGGCGATGTTGCGTCCGATCTCGAAGGCGCTGCGGTCGGTCATGGCCACGTTGAGACCGTCGGAGGAGTTGGCCAGGTCGCGGCGCAGCTGAGCGAGCCCCTCGACCAGGTTCTGTCCCTTGGTCTCGAGGGTACGGCGCATCACCTCGGGGTTGGTGGTGACGAAGTTGGTCGGCGCCATGGCGTTAACCAGCTGACGGGCATAAAACGCCAGATTGCGCTTCTGCCGCTCGGGCAGGCCGTCGAGCTGCTCGACCAGCTCCTCGACCGCCCCCGAGAACAGCAGGTACTGCTGCATGATGGCGCGGTAGTAGGGTTCCTGCTGCCAGGCTTCGTCCTTGAAGCGCCGATCGCCCTTGGGCGGGGAGACCAACGGCTCGCCCAGTTCGCCGGCCAGGGCCTGCAACCCCTGCTGCCACAGCTGGTACTGATCCTGGACGAGGCGAGCCTGGGTCTGCCACAGCAGCTGCGGGTTGCGCATCAGCGACTCGGCGCCGGCCTGGAAGGCCTCGCGCATGTCGGTCTGGATCGAGTCGGCGGCCGCATCAGGCGCCATCCGTTCGAGCAGGTCCTGCAACAGGGCCTGGTAATGCTGGCCCATCTCCTGTAGCTGTTCCTTCCACTCTTCCAGTTCAACCTGGGAGAACACCGCATCCCCTGACTGCATCGCCCTCTCCTGTTCTCGGACCCTGTCTGCGTTCTCTACGGGCAGCGAGCCATGTGCCGGACATGTTCGCTCGACACCACCTGGGTACGGCCCGGGCCGGCAACGTGCCGGTCGGGCCGTGCGTCGACCTGTCTACCAAGGCCGCCCTGGTGCGGGCAGCCGCAAGGCGTCAGCTCTTGCGTGAGGCCTGGCTGCTGGCCTTGGCCGGGGCATCGGACTTGCTCGATGCGGCCGGCTTGGCACTCGTGTCGCTCTGCTGGGCCTGTTGCTGGGCCTGCTTGGTCTGGTCGCTCAGCTCCTGGCTGACTTCGCCGAACAGCTGCTCCAGCTCGGCACGGAACTGCTGGCTCATCTCACCGAGGGCCTGGGCGTCCTCCATCATCTGGCGCGAGAGCTCGCTCATCATCTCGGCCTGCCGCGCCCCGAAGGCCTGCAGGTCCTGGGCATCGCTGATCTCGGAAGCGCTGCGCATGCGCTCGGTGCCCATCTGGCTGTAGCGCTTCATCGCCTCGAGCTGGTACTCGGTCATCTTCTCCATATTGCCAAGCATCAGCGAGTTCAGCTTGCGCATGGGTTCGAAGAAACGCCGCGTCTGCTGGTTGAATTCATCGAGCATCTTGTCCTGCATGGGGTTGACCTCCTGTGACCGGAAACATGCGGGGCCGTCGACTTTCCTGGCGACTTTCCCTGCGCCTTTGGTGCAGGCCACGCGCAAAGACGCGGCCCGGTGGCATGCCATTCATGCTGCACCGCACAAAGCGTAGCCCGCCAGGGCTCCCGCTGCAATACCCATCCACCTCCACAGAGATCGCTGCGTGCCGGACGCCGACTATTCCGAACGCCGGGAACGCGAGCGGGCACTCGCCGTGCCGGCCTTGCCCGAAGCCTTCGGCGCGGCCTCCGGCTGGTCAGCCTCGGCAGGCTCGCGCGCCTTGCCCATGGAGCTTCCGGCCTGGCGCAGCATGTCCAGCATCATCTGCTGGTAGGTGCCGAAGCTGGCCAGCCCCTGGGAGAGTCCCTGGCTCATGTCCTGGGTGAATCCCTGCTGCAGGAAGGGCTTCATCAGGCTCATGGGATCATAGCCCTCGACGCCGGACTCCATCTGCTTCTGGATCCGGTTCAACAGCTCCTGCTGGAAGGCTTCGACGTCCGGCAGGCCGAGGGCGCGACGGAACTCCTCGGGGGTCAGGTCAAACTCGACGTTTATCTTCATGACATATCCCTGCTTCAGTGTGCTTTCAGTGTAGCAACCCCGCATCGGACGCAACCGGCCGGGCCAAACTCAACGCAGCACCGGCGTCTCGACTCTCACCGCGGCATTCTGCGCACGGTGGCGCAGCAGGTGATCCATCAGCGTGAGCGCCATCATCGCCTCGGCGATGGGCGTGGCACGGATGCCCACGCAGGGGTCATGACGCCCTTTGGTCACCACCTCGACCGGATTGCCGTGAACATCGATGCTGCGTCCGGGGATGGTGATGCTGGAGGTGGGCTTGAGCGCCAGGTGGGCGATCAGCGGCTGCCCGGAGGAGATGCCGCCGAGCACGCCGCCGGCGTGGTTGGAGAGAAAGCCCTCGGGTGTCATCTCGTCGCGGTGCTCGCTGCCGCGGCTGGCTACCGCGGCGAAGCCGTCACCGATCTCCACGCCCTTCACCGCATTGATGCTCATCAGACCATGGGCGAGCTCGGCATCCAGACGGTCGAAGACCGGTTCGCCCAGCCCCGGGGGCAGCCCCTCGGCGACCACGGTAATCTTCGCTCCCACCGAATCCTGGTCGCGGCGCAGCTGGTCCATGAACGCCTCGAGTTCGGGCACGCGCTCGGGGTCGGGGCAGAAGAAGGGGTTGTCGTCGACCGCCTCCCATTGCTTGAAGGCGATCTCGAGCGGGCCGAGCTGGCTCATGTAGCCGCGCACGGTGATGCCCTGGGTTGCCAGGAATTTCTTGGCAATGGCCCCGGCGGCCACCCGCATGGCGGTTTCCCTGGCGCTGGAGCGGCCGCCGCCGCGGTAGTCGCGCACCCCGTACTTGTGATGGTAGGTGTAGTCGGCGTGGGCGGGGCGAAACTGGTCCTTGATGTTGCCGTAGTCCTTGGAGCGCTGGTCGGTGTTCTCGATCAACAGGCCGATGGCGGTGCCGGTGGTCACGCCTTCGAACACGCCAGAAAGGATGCGCACCCGGTCGGGCTCGCGGCGCTGGGTGGTATGCCGCGAGGTGCCGGGGCGGCGGCGGTCGAGGTCGCGCTGCAGGTCGGCCTCGCTGAGCGGCAGCCCCGGGGGGCAGCCGTCGACGATGGCGCCCAGCGCCGGGCCGTGGCTCTCGCCGAAGGTGGTGACGGTGAACAGCTTGCCGAAGGTGTTGCCGGACATGGACGTGCCTCCCGATATCGTGGTGGTGGATCAGGCGAAGGACGCCGCATGGGCGTCGAGTTCCGCGGCGGTGAGAGCAAACACGCCCTGGCCGCCGCGCTCGAAGTCGAGCCACAGGAAGGGCACCTCGGGGAAGGCCGCCTCCAGGTGACGGTCGGAGTTGCCGACCTCGACGATCAGCACGCCGTCGTCGCTGAGGTGATCGCGCGCCTCGCGCAGGATGCGCCTCACAATGTCGAGCCCGTCGGCCCCGGCCCCCAGCGCCAGCTCGGGCTCGTGGCGGTACTCGGCGGGCATGGTGGCGAGATCGCGGGCGTCAACGTAGGGCGGGTTGGAGACGATCAGGTCGTAGCGCTGCCCGGCCAGCCCTGTGAACAGGTCCGAGAGCACCGCCCGCACCCGCGCGCCGACGTCATGGCGCCGGATGTTCTGCTTGGCGACGGCCAGGGCATCGACGCTGACGTCGGAGAGATCGACCTCGCAGGCCGGCAGGTAGAGCGCGGTGGCGATGCCGATGCAGCCCGAGCCGGCGCACAGGTCGAGCACCCTGGCCGGCGGCTCCTCGGGGAACCAGGCGGCGAAGCCGGTCTCGATCAGCTCGGCGATGGGCGAGCGCGGAATCAGCACGCGCTCGTCGACGTCGAAGGCGAAGCCGGCATAGAACGCCTCCCCGAGCAGGTAGGGCAGCGGCCGGCGCGAGGAGACGCGTTCGCGCACCAGGCCGACGATGCGCGCACGCTCCATGGGCAGCAGCCTGGCCTCGAGCACTGCCGGATCGACGTTCCAGGGCAGGTGCAGCGCACCCAGCGTCAGGGCGACGGCTTCGTCCCAGGGCGAGTCGGTGCCGTGGCCGTGATGCAGCCCGGCCAGGTGGAATTCGCTGGCCGCCCAGCGCAGGTAGTCGCGCAGGGTGACGAGGTCGCGACACAGCGCCTCGTCGTCCAGGGTGAGGGTCGAGTGGGAAACGGTGGGGGAGTTGGCCACGAAAGGTCCTGCGGGTCGATGATGAGCGATGTCCCGATTGTACCCGCGGCGGCAGGCGGTTCACAGCCACGCTCAGGTCGCTATACTGGCCGCTCGACGACACCACACGAGTCCCCATGAGCCAACGCCGCCCCCCCGACGACGATGACGACGACACCCATGCCTTTCGCCGGGCACTGCGCGAGGCCGGCGTGCGCCGCATCGCCGTCAACCGCGCCGACCCGGGGCGGCCCAGGCGGCGGGATCCTGCGGCGGCCGAACGGCGCGCCGCCGCAGTAGCGGCCGATTCCCAGGAGAGCGCCAGTCGCACCAGCGACGGCCGCGTGGAGGCGGTGCGGCCCTCGGAATTCCTCGACTTCGCCCTGCCCGACCTGCCCTATCGCACCCGCAGCCAGCTCAAGCGCGGCCAGATCGCCTGGGAGGCGGGGCTGGACCTGCACGGCTACAGCCTCGATGAGGCACGCCTCGAGCTCGAGAGCTTCCTCAAGGAGGCCGCCAGCAGCCATATGCGCTGCGTGCTGGTGGTGCACGGCAAGGCGTGGGGCAGCACGGCGAATTACCCGGTGATCAAGAGCCACGTCAACGCCTGGCTGCGCGAGTGGCCGACGGTACTGGCGTTCTGCTCGGCGCGTGAGTTCGACGGCGGCACCGGTGCCGTCTACGTCCTGCTACGTCGCCGAGGCCAGACCTTCTAGCCGCCCCCCGACTCGCGGTCCGCCGGCATCTGCGGCGGCTCGACGATGATGCCGCCACCTCCGCCATGGCCACTGTGGCTGCGTCCCTCGTAGCGGTCCAGCGCCTCCATGGCCAGGTGGCGGCCCAGGCGGACCAGCGCCTCGGCGCGGTGGAACTCGAAGGCGCCGCACACCGTCTTGGGTACCTCGATCAGCACGTCGGGCGGATACCCCGCGACCTTGTACTTGGCCAGCGAGGCCTGGGTGATGTCGAAGGAGGCCAGGATCATGTCCAGACGGCCCCAGGCCCGCCTGCCGCTGGCCACGCGCCCCGCCTTGCCGTTCGCCTCGCCGGCCTCGCCCTCGGGGCCGCCGAACCCTTCGAACAGCCAACGGGTCGCACCGCGCACGTCCATCCACTTGCGCGCCGCAGCCTCCTCCTCGGCCTTCACC
Source organism: Billgrantia sulfidoxydans (assembly GCF_017868775.1). Taxonomy (NCBI): domain Bacteria; kingdom Pseudomonadati; phylum Pseudomonadota; class Gammaproteobacteria; order Oceanospirillales; family Halomonadaceae; genus Billgrantia; species Billgrantia sulfidoxydans. Next base: position 3,101,346 of record NZ_CP053381.1, read on the forward strand.
TCCGCTTCCCCCTGCTCCTCGGCAGGCAGCAGATCGTCGAGCGATACCGGACGGGCGCTGTGGGCGGTCACGTTGACGGCCAGCATCATGTCGGCATGGGCCGACACGGTGGGCGTGATCGGCAGGGGATTGAGCAGGCCGCCATCGACCAGGGTGTTCTCGCCGATGTGCACCGGCGTGATGACGCCCGGAATGGCAATGGAGGCACGGATCGCCCGCAGCAGCGGGCCCGACTGGAACCATACCTCGCGCTGACGCACCAGGTCGGTGGCGACCGTGGTCAGCGGGATGGGCAGGTCCTCGATCTGGATGTCGCCGACCAGCTCCTCGAGCTTGCTCATCACCTTGCTGGCACGCATCGCCCCCATCGGGCTCCAGGTGACGTCGACCAGCTTGAGCACGTCGAAGTAGTCGAGCTGGCATACCCAGTCCCGATAGGCCTCGAGCTGCCCCGCGGCATAGACCCCGGCGATGACCGAGCCCATCGAACAACCGGAGATGGCGACGATCTCGTAGCCGCGCGCCTCGAGCACCTCGATCACGCCAATGTGGGCATAGCCACGCGCCCCGCCGCTGCCCAGCGTCAGCGCCACTCGCTTGCCCATCTCCACCGCCGCACTGCTGGTCATCGCTCCCCCTTTCCCTTATGCCGGCTCGGCCGCCACCAGCCATGTCTCGATCGCATCTGCCACGCAGGATACCCGGCCGGGCTCGAGATGCAGATGATGCCCGCCCGGCAATACCCGGCGCGCCAGCTGCGGCACGGCTTCCCGTGCCGCCCGGGCCATCTCGCGCTCGCCGAGGATGCCGCTCTCGCCCTCGATCAGCAAGACCGGCGCCTGGATCGCGCCCAGCAGCGCCAGTGCCTGCTCGGGGCTCAGCCGCACCGGCGAGGGCCATAGCAGCCTGCCATCGGTACGCAGGCGAACATGGCCATCGGGCTCCCGCACCAGATTGCGCTCGACGAGCGGCGTGGCCGTTGCGCTGTCGATTGGCGTCACGCCTCCTGCTACGCGCGCGGCAATGGCGGTCCTGCTATCAGGATAGCGCGGCGCCACCGAACGCGGGCGTCGGGCCGCACGCAACCCCTTGCGCAGCTGGGCGGCACTCTCGCCGACCGGGGTGGTCACGGCGCCCAGACCGTCGATCAACACCAGCCGTTCGACCCGCTCTGGCAGCGCCGCCGCGGTCAGGCAGGCCACCCCGGCTCCCATGGAGTGGGCCAGCAGCGGCACCCGCTCCAGGCCCAGTTCGTCGGCGGCGTCGAGCAGGTCGTGGCAGTAGTCCCACAGCGCATAGTCACCCTCGCGATGGGCCGAGTGGCCGTGACCGGCGAAGTCCAGCGCCACAATGCGAATGCCGAGGCGCTCCACCAGCCGGGGCGCCAGCCGGCTGAAGCTGGCGGCGTTGTCCAGCCAGCCGTGCAATGCCAGCCAGGTCGGGGCGTCCTCCCTGCCCCAGACCAGCGCCGCCAGGCGCCCCCCGGCCAGGCTCCACTGCTGCGCCTCGCTCATGCCTCGCCCTCCAGCAACGCGTCGAGCATGCCCAGCAGGGCGCGGCGGGTCTCCTCGGGGTGCTCCATGGGAAACATGTGGGTGCCCGGTACCAGGGCCAGCGGAATGCCGTGGGCGGCCAGGCGCCGGCGGCGCCTGGGCGTGATCAGGTCGGAGTCACCCCCCACCAGGACCCCGAAGGGAATGCGCAACCGGCGCGGCAGGCGGGCCAGATGGTCGGGCAGGTTGCGGAAGATCTCGGTCTCGATGGCCGGGTCATAGATCAGTTCGGCGCTGCCATCGTCCTGCAGCCGGGTACCGCCCTCGACGTAGTCGTGCAGGGCATCCGGCGTAAAGCGCCGGAACAACCCCCGGCGGCGCAGGTGGTTGGCCATCGCCTCGCGGTCGGGCCAGGAGGCACGGCGGCCCCGGCTCTTGCCGGCAGGCGTCACCCGGTCGACGAAGCCGAAGCGCTTGGCCACCTTCATGCTCCAGGCATCGAGGCCCAACATCAGCGGCGGGTCGAGCATCACCACGCAGCGGAAGCGTTGCGGCGCACGCTCCGCGGCCATGGCCATCAGCACTCCGCCCATGGAGTGGCCGACACCGATGACGGGTCCGTCGGCATCGGGCACATGCTCGAGGAGTTCGTCGCGCAGCGCCAGCCAGTTGGCCCCCACCGGATAGTCTGGGTGATGTCCGAGGCGATCGACGGGATGGATGTCGAAGCGCTCACGCAGCGGGGCCAGCAAGCTGCGATAACTCATGCCCGGGAAGCCGTTGGCGTGGGCGAAGACCAGCCGCGGCAGCGTTGGGGGGTGACGTTCGTTCATGGCGGGGTCCAATGTCAGTCAGGCAAGCCGCTAGTGGCGATAGCAGGCTAACGGGTTTACTCTATCTCGCCAAGTCGACCTCCGGTTCATGCCGTCCGCTTCCTTGGAGTCCACCATGCCTCGCCCCACCCGGCCCCGGCGCGACACCCGCTTGCGCAATCGCCTGTTCTGGATCACCGTAGCCGCCGCCATCGTCTTCGGCCTGTGGCTGGTGCGTCGATGAGCCTGTTCGAGCTCTTCTTCGCCACCCTCGAAATCACCCTGCCGGTCTTCGCCATGGTCTTCCTGGGCCTGGGCCTCAAGCGCCTGGGCTGGATCGATCATGCCTTCGTGACGACCGCCTCGCAGCTGGTATTCCGCGGCACCATGCCGACCCTGATCTTCCTCAGCATCATCAGGGCCGACCTGAACGCCACGCTGAACCCGGGCATGCTCGCGTACTTCGCCCTGGCCACGCTGGCCAGCTTCCTGCTCAGTTGGGGCTGGGCCATCCTGCGCGTGCCCCATGCCGAGCGGGGCGTCTACGTCCAGGGCGCCTTTCGCGGCAATTGCGGCATCGTCGGGCTGGCACTGGCCGCCGGCATGTACGGCGACTACGGCCTCTCCGCCGGCGGGCTGCTGCTCGGCGTAGTGATCCTCACCTACAACGCCTTCTCGGTGATCGTGCTGGCCACCTACCAGGAGGGCCGACACACCGACTGGCGCAGCATCGCCAGCCACATCCTGCGCAACCCGCTGATCCTGGCGGTGGTGGCCGCCGTGCCGGTGGCCGCCCTGGAGCTGCGCCTGCCCGGCTGGCTGATGACCTCGGGCCAGTACTTCGCCTCGCTGACCCTGCCTTTGGCGCTGATCTGCATCGGCGCCACCCTGTCGCTGGGCTCGATTCGCTCCTCGGGCCGACTGGCAACCGGCGCCAGCCTGGTCAAGATGGTCAGCCTGCCGCTGGGTGCCACCCTGGGTGCCTGGCTGTGCGGCTTCGAGGGACGCGAGCTGGGCGTGCTGTTCCTGTTCTTCGCCAGCCCCACGGCAGCGGCCAGCTTCGTGATGGTCAAGGCGATGGGCGGCAACGCCGCGCTGGCGGCCAACATCATTGCCCTGACCACGCTGATGGCCAGCCTGACCATTACCGTCGGCGTGTTTGCCCTGAAAGTGGTCGGCTGGATCTAGGGCGCGACCCGGTTTTACACGTCGTCCTGTCTCAGCGGATATCGGCGGGTGCCGTGAAACGCACCAGCCTGGCGCAGCCCGCCGCCCAGACCTCGCTCTCGAGTTCGGCCACGGCGGCGGTGGGAAAGGCGAGCCCACGGTCGCCGCGCCCCTCCACCAGCAGCCCGGTGAGCAGCCCCACCAGCGGCATGTGGCTGACCAGCACGAGGGGAGCCTCGTCGGTGTTGGCAAGCAGCCATTCGATCACTGCGGTCGGCGCATCGTCGGGCGTGACGAACGGCAGCACTTCGGGCTCGACGCCCAGCACACGCCCGACATGCCCCGCCGTCTGCCGGGCCCGTACGAAGGGGCTCACCAGCACTCGCGCCCCCGCCAGCGGCTGCCGACCGAACCAGCCGGCCATGCGCTCGGCCTCGACCTGGCCCTGCGCGCTCAGCTCCCGCTCGCTGTCGGGGCGCCCCGCGATCGCCTCGCCGTGGCGCATGATAAAAAGCCGTCCGGTCACGCCCCGCCCTCATTCGCCTCGACCCGGCGGTGGGCCTGCTGAACGGCCTCGCGCGGCAACACGAACTCGACGTCGCTGCTCTGTTCCCCGCGCATCAGCATGCGCGCCATCTCACGCGCCGGCACACCTTCGAATAGCACCTGGTAGAGCCCCTCGGCCAGCGGCATGTAGACCCCGTCCGCGCGCGCCTTGTCGCGCACCAGGCGCACCGTGTTGACCCCCTCGGCGACCTGGCCCAGCGCCTCGACCGCCTCGTCGAGACCCTTGCCCTGGCCCAGGGCGTAGCCGACACGGTAGTTGCGCGACAGCTGCGACGAGCAGGTCACGATCAGGTCGCCCACCCCGGCCAGCCCGAGGAAGGTCATGGGATTGGCGCCCAGGCTGACGGCGAAGCGCCCCATCTCGGCCAGCGCCCGGGTCATAAGCATGCTGCGGGTGTTCTCGCCCATGCCCAGCGCCGCGGCCATGCCGGCGGCGATGGCGTAGATGTTCTTCAGCGCCCCACCCAGCTCGACGCCGTAGCGGTCGTTGCTGGCGTAGACGCGGAAATAGTCACAGCCCAGCGCCTGCTGCACGCGGGTGCGTGTCAGCGCATCATCGCTGGCCACCACGGTGGCGGTGAGCTGCTTCTGGGCGATCTCGGTGGCCAGGTTGGGCCCCGAGATCACGCCGATATGGCGGAAGCCCGTCTCCTCCTCGAGGATCTGGCTCATCAGCTTGAAGCCCTCCTCCTGGATCCCCTTGGTGGTACTGACCAGGATCTGGTCGGGGTGGAGCCAGGGCCGGGCCTGGCGCACCACGTCACGAAAGGCCTTGGAGGGGATCGCCACCAGCACCAGCTCGGCGCCGTCGAGCGCCGCCTGCATGTCGCTGCAAGCGCGCACCGCCGGGTTGATGGCATAGTCCGGCAGGTAGCGCGGGTTGCGGTGCTCGCGGTCGATCTGCGCCGCGAGCTCGGGGTCGCGCAGCCACTGGCACACCTTGGCCCCGTTGTCGGCGGCGATGCTCGCCAGCGCGGTGCCGAAGCTGCCGCCGCCCAGTACTGCCACCCGCATGGGATCGTCTGACATGTCTGCCCCGTGAATCGATCGATGAATCAGGAGAACCCGTCAAGAGTGTAACGAAGAATGCCCCCTTGCGGGGGCATGTCTCATCAAAGGAAGGCGGGCCGGGAGCCCGCGACGGCTCAATCGATCTGCGACAGCAGCGAGTCGATGCTGGACCGGGCGTCGCCGTAGAACATGCGCGTGTTCTCCTTGAAGAACAGCGGATTCTCGATGCCCGAGTAGCCGGTACCCTGGCCGCGCTTGCAGACGAACACCTGCTTGGCCTCCCACACCTTGAGCACCGGCATGCCAGCGATGGGGCTGTTGGGATCCTCTTGGGCGGCAGGATTGACGATATCGTTGGAGCCGATGACGATCACCACGTCGGTGCTGGCGAAGTCGTCGTTGATCTCGTCCATCTCGAGCACGATGTCGTACGGCACCCTCGCCTCGGCCAGCAGCACGTTCATATGGCCCGGCAGACGCCCGGCGACCGGGTGGATGCCGAAGCGAACCTCCTTGCCCGCCGAGCGCAGCTTGCGCACCAGCTCGCTCACCGCGTTCTGGGCCTGGGCCACGGCCATGCCGTAGCCCGGCACGATGATCACGCTGTCGGCGTCGTTGAGCGCGCTCGCCACCCCACCGGCATCAATCGCCACCTGCTCGCCCTCGATCTCGGCCGCCGGCCCCTGGCTACCGCCGAAGCCACCAAGGATGACGTTGACGAAGTTGCGGTTCATCGCCTTGCACATGATGTACGACAGGATGGCACCGGAGGAGCCCACCAGGGCGCCGGTGACGATCAGCAGATCGTTGGACAGCGTGAAGCCGATGGCCGCCGCGGCCCAGCCCGAGTAGCTATTGAGCATCGACACCACCACCGGCATGTCGGCGCCGCCGATGCCCATGATCAGGTGGTAGCCGATGAAGAAGGCCAGCGCGGCGATCAGCAGCAGCGTCCAGAAGCCGGCGCCGTTGAGGTAGAGGATCGCCAGCAGCAGTGACAGCGCGGCCGCACCGGCATTGAGCAGGTGCCCGCCGGGCAGTTGCCTCGGCTTGCCGTCCACCTTGCCGGCCAACTTGCCGAAGGCGATCACCGAACCGGTGAAGGTCACCGCACCGATGAACACGCCCAGCACCACCTCGATCTGCAGGAACATCAGCTCGTCCGGGGCCTTGGTCGCGACCAGGGCGGCGAAGGCCGAGAACTGCTCGGCGCCCGCATCGAGGGCCCGGGCCGCCAGCACGCGGCGCCGCTCGAGGTCGGCGCTCCAGGCCACGAACACCGCGGCCAGACCGACGAAGCTGTGCAGCGCCGCCACCAGCTGCGGCATCTCGGTCATCTCGACCTTCTTGGCCACGTAGGCGCCGGCCACCGCGCCGACAATGACCATCGGGATCATCAGCCAGTAGGCACCGATGCCCGGCCCGAAGGCGGTGAAGAAGACCGCCACGGCCATGCCGACGATGCCGTACCACACCGCCCGCTTGGCCTTCTCCTGGTTGCTCAGCCCTCCCAGGGAGAGGACGAACAGTACGCTTGCCGCAATCGCCGCGGCAGACACGAATCCTTGACTCAGCATGTGTAGTCTCCGCCGCTTACGATTTCTGGAACATGGCGAGCATCCGGCGTGTCACCAGGAAGCCGCCCACGATGTTGATGGTGGCGATCAGCACCGAGATGGCTGCCATCAGCACGACGAGCCAGTTACCCGAACCGATCTGCAGGATCGCCCCGAGGATGATGATCCCCGAAATAGCGTTGGTGACCGCCATCAGCGGCGTGTGCAGCGAGTGGCTGACGTTCCAGATCACCTGGAAACCGACGAAGCAGGCCAGCACGAAGACGATGAAGTGCTGCATGAAGGAGGCGGGCGCCACCTGGCCGAGCAGCAGCATCAACAGGCCGCCGGCCCCCAGCAGGGTCGCCTGGCGCTTGGTCTGGGCCTTGAACGCGGCGTGCTCGGCGGCGCGCCGCTCCTCGGGCGTGGGCTCCTTCTCCCTGGGCTTGGGCTTCGCCGCGGCGATCGCCTTCACCTTGGGCGGCGGCGGCGGGAAGGTGATCTCGCCCTGGTGCGTCACCGTGGCGCCACGGATGACGTCGTCCTCCATGTCGTGGACGATCGCGCCGTCCTTCTCCGGCGTGAGGTCGGTGAGCATGTGGCGGATATTGGTGGCGTAGAGCAGCGAGGCCTGCGTCGCCATGCGCGAGGGGAAGTCGGTGTAGCCGACCACCACCACGCCGTTGTCGGTGACGATGCGCTCGTCCGGCACGGTCAGGTCGCAGTTGCCGCCCTTCTCGGCCGCCAGGTCGACGATCACCGAGCCGGGCTTCATCGCCTTGACCATGTCCTCGAGCCACAGCTTGGGCGCCGGACGCCCCGGAATCAGGGCGGTGGTGATGACGATATCGACCTCGGGCGCCTGCTCGCGGAACAGCGCCAGCTGCTTCTCGCGGAATTCCGGGCTGGAAGGCGCGGCATAGCCGCCGGTGCCGGAGCCGTCCTGGTTCTCCTCGAAGTCGAGAAACAGGAACTCGGCGCCCATGGACTCGATCTGCTCGGCGACCTCGGGGCGCACGTCGAAGGCGCGTACCACCGCACCGAGGCTCGTCGCGGTGCCGATGGCGGCAAGCCCCGCCACGCCGGCACCGACGATGAGCACCTTGGCCGGCGGCACCTTGCCGGCGGCGGTGACCTGACCGGTGAAGAAGCGGCCGAACTGGTTGCCCGCCTCGATCACCGCCCGATAGCCGGCGATGTTGGCCATCGAGGAGAGTGCGTCCATCTTCTGCGCTCGCGAAATGCGCGGCACCATGTCCATGGCGACGACGGTCGCCCCCTGGGCCCGGCACTTCTCCAGCAGCGCCTCGTTCTGCGCCGGCCAAAAGAAGGCGATCAGGGTCTGGCCTTCGCGCAGGCGCTCGGCCTCCTCGTCGCTCGGCTCGCGCACCTTGATCACCACTTCAGCCTCGCGCCACAACGCCTCGGCGCTCTCCACCACCGTGACACCGGCGGCGCGATAGGCATCGTCGTCGAAGCCGGCGGCGATACCGGCCCCGGATTCGATCAGGCATTCGTGTCCAAGCTTCTTGATGAACTGCGCACTGTCAGGGGTCAGCGCGACACGCGCCTCTCCTTTGGCGAGCTCCTTGGGTGCACCAATCTTCACGTTGGATCTCCCTTATGGTTATAGAAAGGTCGAATAGGGCAAACGGTTATTCATACCTGACCCTACCGCAATGCACAACCGCTGCGAGGCCTTTCGATGGCACGTCAATGTAACACTATGCAGCTGAAATATCGGAAAAAAGCGAGCATGACGTTGACGTCAAGGAGAGCGACGCAGGCGCAAATGGACATGAACAAGCCGCCCGAAGGCGGCTTGAAAATGGGGGGTGGCACGCTGCCATGAAGCGACGGGCCTCGCGGTCGCGACGCCCATCGTACGACCTAGGCCGTCAACAGTGCATTGAGCCGCTTGACGTAGGCCGCCGGGTCGTCGAGATGCCCGCCCTCGGCGATGATCGCCTGGTCGAGCAGCACCTGGGCCAGGTCGTCGAAGCGCTCGCCCTCGGCTTCCTCAAGCCGCGCCACCAGCGCATGAGTCGGGTTGAGTTCGAGGATCGGCTTGACCTCCGGCATCTTCTGGCCGGCAGCCTCCATGATGCGGCGCATCTGGAAGCCCATCTCGTGCTCGGGCAATACCACGCAGGCCGGCGAGTCGATCAGGCGGTGGGTCACCTTGACCTCCTGCACTGCATCGCCCAGCGTTTCCTTGACCCGCTTGACCAGCTCCTCCTTGGCCTTGGCGGTCTCCTCCTGGGCCTTCTTCTCCTCCTCGCCCTCGATCTCGCCGAGGTCGAGCTCACCCTTGGCCACGTCGACAAAGCGCTTGCCGTCGAATTCGTGCAGGTGGCTCATCAGCCACTCGTCGATGCGGTCGTGGAGCAGCAGCACCTCGATGCCCTTCTTGCGGAAGATCTCCAGGTGCGGGCTCGACTTCGCCGCGTTGAAGCCGTCGGCGACGATGTAGTAGATCTTCTCCTGGCCCTCCTTCATGCGCGATACGTAGTCGGCCAGCGACTGGTCCTGGGTGGCGCTGTCGGTGTGGGTGGTGGAGAAGCGCAGCAGCGCGGCGATCTTCTCGCGGTTGGCGAAGTCCTCGGCCGGGCCCTCCTTCAGCACGCTGCCGAAGGTGTTCCAGAAGGTCTGGTAGGCTTCCTGGTCCTTGGCCAGCTTCTTGAGCATGTCCAGCGCCCGCTTGGTCAGCGCGCCCTTGATCTTCTCGACCTTGGGGTCCTGCTGCAGCAGTTCGCGGGAGACGTTGAGCGATAGCTCGCGGGTATCGAGCACGCCCTTGATGAAGCGCAGGTAGAGCGGCAGGAACTGCTCGGCGTCGTCCATGATGAAGACGCGCTGGACGTAGAGCTTGACGCCGCGGGCGCCGTCGCGCTCATAGAGGTCGAAGGGCGCGCGCCCCGGCACGTAGAGCAGACTGGTGTACTCGAGCTTGCCCTCGACCTTGTTGTGGCTCCAGGCCAGCGGATCGCTGAAGTCATGGGCCACGTGCTTGTAGAAGGCCTTGTACTCGTCGTCCGAGATCTCGCTCTTGGGGCGAACCCACAGCGCGGTGGCCTCGTTGACGGTCTCCCAGGTGGTGACCTCGCTGCCCTCGATCTCGTTGCCCTCGTCGTCCTTGGCCGTCTCGACCTTGGGCATGCGCACCGGCACCTCGATATGGTCGGAGTACTTGCGCACCAGGCTACGCAGACGGAAGTCGTCGGCGAACTCCTTGGCCTCCTTCTTCAGGTGCAGGACGATCTCGGTGCCGTGCGCCTCGCGCTCGATGTCGGCGACGGTGAATTCACCTTCTCCCTTCGAGCGCCATTCGACGCCCTCGGCCTTGTCGCTGCCCGCCTTGCGGGTGCGCACCGTGACCTCGTCGGCAACGATGAAGCTGGAATAGAATCCCACGCCGAACTGGCCGATCAGCCGCGCGTCCTTCTGCTGCTCGCCGCTGAGCTGCTTGAGGAACTCCGCGGTGCCGCTGCGGGCGATGGTACCCAGGTTTTTGATCACCTCCTCGCGGTCCATGCCGATGCCGTTGTCGCGCACGGTAACGGTACGGCCCTTCTCGTCGTGCTCGATCTCGATGCGCAGCTCGCTGTCGCCCTCGTACAGCGCATCGTTGTCGAGCGCCGCGTAGCGCAGCTTGTCGCAGGCGTCGGCGGCGTTGGAAATCAGCTCGCGCAGGAAGATCTCCCGGTTGGAGTACAGGGAGTGGATCATCAGGTGCAGCAGCTGCTTCACCTCGGTCTGGAAGCCGAGGGTTTCCTCGTGAGCGGTCGTGGACATGGATCGGTTACCTCATGGCTTGAACCCACGGCGGCGCATGGCGCGCCGCCGTTTCTGAACTGTTCAGCGATATGGGGGCCGTGTCCGCGTTTTCAAGCGTCGCTCGGTTCCGGCACGCCCAGGACCAGATGCAGGCGCGCCGTGGCCACCGGCTGCGATTCCGACGCCTGCCAGGCGGTGACCTGGACGTTGGCCAGGCGCCGCCCTTCGCGCAGGAGACGGCAACGGGCGTGGGTGGGCACCACCCGAGCCGTGCGCAGGTAGTCGATGGAGAAGTCGACAATGCGCGGCAGCCGCGGCTCGCGCGCCGACAACATCAGGTCGAGGGTCCCGGCGGTTTCCATGAACGCCGCCACCACGCCACCGTGCAGCGCCGGCAGCAGAATGTTACCGACGTTGTGCTCGCGTGGTTCGAGGTGATAGATCAAGCCGTCGCCCTCGGCGTCGGATGTGACGCTGACGCCAATGTGACGGGCGTAGGGTAGCCGCTCGATCCAGGCGGCGACGTCGCCCCGGGCGCGGGTCCTGGCCAGCCAGGCCACGTCGTGAAAGCCTTCAGGCATGATCGGCCTCCCCGAACAACGCCTCGGCGAAGCCTTCCGGCGTATTGCGCTCGCCCAGGCGCACGAAGTTGCCGATCCCGCGCGCGATGGGCCGGTCCGGCACCTGCCACAGCGTGCCCTCGGTGAAGACCATGGCGCGGGTCACGCGCAGCACCCGGGCCTCGGCCCAGATCGGCATGCCCGCGACCGCCGGCCGGTAGTGATCGACGCGCAGATCGAGGGTCGGGCACACCTCCGGCGCCGGCAGCCCGCACAGCACCGCCGATCCGCACACGGTATCCAGCAGCATGGACAGCACCCCGCCGTGCACCAGGCCGCGCTCGGCATCGCCCAGCAGCGCGTCGCGCCAGGGCAAACGCATGCGTACCCGTGGCGGCGCGACCTCCTCCACCTCGAGGCCGAGTTCGCGCGTGTGCGGGATGACGTTGACGAAGCGGCCGAGGCCGGCTCGCCAGGCCTCGGGACTTCGGCCTGCTGCGGCAGGCCCACGGTACGGCGCTTGGCGTTCGTTCACCCTGCCCTCCAACAAGCGTTTGATCGATCTTGCAAGACTAGTCGGCGGACGCCGGTGAGACAAGTCCGAGACAGCCGAAAGCCTGCAGGAAAAACTTTGCTGAAGCGGCGCGAAAACGCCTTGACGGTCTACTCAAATCCGCTGCAATAGGCGAGGATACAGGAGTTCGCCAACGCCCTCCGGAGGCCATTTCCCATGCGCCATTCCCTATCGTTTCGCCGCGCGTCCGGTTGGCTCGCCGCGGCGGCCTTCAGTCTCTCCATCACCGCGCATGCCCAGCCCAGCGACAGCGCCATGCGCGCAGCCCTCGAAGCCGCCCGCAACCACCAGTGGACACAAATCGACGAGGCGGCCATACGCGGCCACGTGCTGGAGGGCTACGTGGAGTACCACCGCCTGCGCAGCCGCCTGCCCCAGGCCGAGCCGGGCCAGATCCTGGATTTCATCGAGCGCCACCAGGGTTCGCCCGTTGCCGACTGGATGCGCGGCCAGGCGATCAGCCGCTACGGCGCCGCCGGGCGCTACGGCAGCCTGCTGGCCGTGGCCGACGGCGTGCCCAGCGGCACCGAGCGCCAGTGCCACTACTACACGGCCCTGCTCGGCAGCGACCCGCAGGCGGCGGCCGAGGGCGGCCGCGAACTCTGGCACGTGGGCCGCTCGCAACCCTCGGCCTGCGACACCCTGTTCGACCACCTGCGCGACAGCGGTGAGATCAGCGAGTTCGATATCTGGGAGCGCATGATGCTGGCCTGGGAGCAGGGCGAGACCGGGCTGGTCAGCTACCTGGGGCGGCAGCTCGGCAGCCGCTGGCAGGAGGGGCGCGACGCCGTGGAGCGGCTGCAGCGAAGCTACGCCGACATCACCCGGGTGCCTACCTGTATCGGCCCCGAATGCCGCGGCAGCGGACCGCTCTTCGCCGCCGCCATGCATGGCTTCACCCGTGCCGATACCGAAGCCGCCATGGAGGCCTGGCGCAAGATTGCGTCCCACCTGCCGATCGAGGAGACACACCGCCATGCCATCGAGGAGGACCTTGCCTTCTATTCGCTGGTGCGCGGTATCGAACACAACCTGGGCTGGGTTGACGACGCCCTGCCACGGATCGGCACCACCCGCGTGCTGGAACTGCGCATTCGTCACGCCCTGGCCCAGCGCGACTGGGCCGATGCGCTGGACTGGCTCGAGAGGCTTCCCGACGACAGCCGCGAGGACAGCCGCTGGCAGTACTGGAAGGCGCGCGCGCATGAGCAACTGGGGGACGCGGAGCGGGCCGAGGTGGCCTATGCACGCGCCGCCCGTGAACGCGACTTCTTCGGCTTTGCCGCCGCCGATCGCATCGGCCGCCCCTATTCCCTGAACCTCGAGCGCAGTACCTTCAATGCCGATTTCCGCGACCAGGTGGACCAGTGGCCGACGGTACAGCGCACCGAGGCGCTGCTGCGGATCGGCGAGGAGGGGCTGGCCAACAGCGAATGGCTGCATGCCGCGGCCAATGCCACGCCGCGTGAGGTGCGGGCGCTGGCCGACTATGCCGCACGACGTGGCTGGCACGCGCGACTGGTCCAGACCACCATTGCCGCCCAGCTCTGGGATGCATTGGATTGGCGTTTTCCCGAGGCCTACCGCGAACATTTCCTGCACTGGGGCCAGCAGACCGGCGTCGACCCCTACCTGCTGATGGGCATCGCCCGCCGCGAGAGCGCCTACAACCCGGAGGCGCTCTCGCCGGCCGGCGCCCGCGGCCTGATGCAGCTCATGCCGGGCACCGCCTCCCTGCTCAGCCGGCAGCTCGGCATCAGCGACCCGGGCCCTTATGGCGTGCTGGACCCGGAGCTCAACATTCGCCTGGGCAGCACCTACATTCGCGACATGACCGACCGCTACCGCGGCAATCGCCTCGCCGCGGCGGCGGCCTACAACGCCGGCCCCGGCCGAGTCGACCGCTGGCTGCGCGACGCTCCGGAGGAGTTCGACCTGTTCGTCGAGTCGATTCCCTTCCGCGAGACCCGCGACTACGTCCAGGCGGTGCTCTCCTACCGGGTCATCTTCGAGAGCCTGGCCAACGGCGGCAGCAGCGAGGGCGTGTCGATGCTCACCCGGGCGGAGAAGACGGTGCGCTACGACGCCTCGATGCTCGCCAGGAACTGACGTTCACCTTCCGCTCAGGCAGGCTGGCGTTCCAGCGCCAGCCTGACGCCGAACAGGATCAGCACCGCGCCGGTCGCCCCGTTCAATGCACGCGCGAAGAGCCGGCTGCCGAGCCAGCGCCCGGCACTGCCCACCATGAGCACGATAGCGATCTGCCACAGATTGGCAATCACAAAGTGCACCCCGGCAAGCCACAACGACTTGAGCAGCGCCGGGTCTGACGGGGCGATAAACTGCGGCAGGAAGGCCATATAGAAGACCACTGTCTTGGGGTTGAGCACGTTCGAGAGCAGCCCTTCGCGCAGCGGGCGCCATACCGGCACGGGCTGCCGTTCGCCCTGCACCGCCTCCAGCGGCAACCCCCTGCCGCGCCAAGCGGCCATCAGACCGTTGATGCCCAGCCAGATCAGGTAGGCCGCCCCTGCCAGCTTGAGCGCGCTGAAGGCCCAGGCCGACTGGAGCAGGATCAGCGAGATGCCCAGCGCCGAGATCGTGGCGTGGACGAACAGGCCACAGCAGATCGCCAGGCTGGTGAGCACTCCATCGCGCACCCCGCCGCGGGCGGTATTGCGGATGACCAGCAGGGTATCGACTCCCGGGCTCATCGACAGCAGGGTGATGGCGATCAGGAAGGGCCAGAATTGGGCGTCCAGCATGACAGGGCTCCGGTTCGGCAATGACGTGAACGACGGGGCTGGCGTCGCAAGTGGCTGATGACGCCAGGGTTGGTTGTACTCGTATGCAGTATTACCAATTTAAGGTAGCGGATTCGCTGGACGCTCGGATTTTTTCTAACTACAGTGGATTGAGCGGCGGCACGGGAGAAGCGTGCTTTCGCGGCGTTGGCCTGCAAGTGGAAAGTCGTCCCGTCGTATGTCGAGCCTATCGATGCACCCGAAGCGCACTTTTCGCCTTTGCCCACGCAGTTTGGGTCCGGTTTCGCCGGTGCCCAGCAAGATCAATCTGTAAGTAAGGAAAATCGACAATGGCAACTGGCACTGTCAAGTGGTTCAACGATACCAAGGGCTACGGCTTCATCTCTCCGGACGACGGCGGTGATGACCTGTTCGCGCATTTCTCCGAGATTCAGGCTGAAGGCTTCAAGACCCTGCAGGACGGTCAGAAGGTGACCTTCGACGTGACCCAGGGCAAGAAAGGCCTTCAGGCCTCCAACATTCGGGTTTCCAACTGAGGCATCCCCTCCGTTGACCCGCGCCGGTCTTCGCAAGACGGCCCGGCGAATCGACGAAAGGCCCGCTCGACAGAGCGGGCCTTTTTCGTGCTTTCCATCGCACCGGCCAGCCGGTACGGCTCAGGTCTCGGGGGAAGGTTCGGCCTGAGACCGGCTATCGGGCCGGGACTCCGCCTCGGCCTCGGCCTCGGAAGCTGACGCAGCCTCGCCGCTCGACTCGGCTTGCGGCTCAGGTTCGATCTTCGGGAGGTCTCTGGCCGGCTCGCTCTGCTCCGCCTCTTCGAACTGCCTATCGAGCTCACGCTGCGCCTCCTCGAAGCGGCGCTCGGTCTCTTCGAGCCAGGCGTCGACGTCTGACTGCGAGACCTCGCCGGTTCGCTCCGCCTCGCGCTCGATGGCCGAAGCGGCCTCGCTCTCCTCGCCCTCCATCGGCTCGAGTGTCGGCTCGAAATCGGTGCCGCCCTCCATGGGCTCCAGGCCGGGCTCCCTGCGCTCCACCTCCTCGAACTGCTGCTCGATCTTGCGCTGCGCCTCCTCGAAGCGACGCTCGGTATCCTCGATGATCGCGTCCACGTCGGAACGGGTCGGCTCCCCCGGGAGCGCACCGCCCTCGTCCAGCGTCTCGGCGGGAGATTCGCCTAGCGTCTCGCCTTCGGCATCGATCTCCTCGTCCGCCCCGGCTGACGTCTCTTCGTCCGCACCGGCTGACGTCTCCTCATCCGATTCGGCAGGCGCCGGCTCGCTCCCGGTCTCTCCCTCCTCCTGCGCGGGGGGCGGGGTCGACGGCTCCTCTTCCGTGGCCTCGGGTGCAGGCTCGCCGTTCTGGGCTGGAGCGGCCACCTCGTCGCCGTCGTCGCCACAGCCACCCAGCAGCAGGGCAAGGGTCAAGGCGGCGACCGGAATCCAGGGTGTCTTGGCCATCGGTTTTCTCCCATCCATATGAGACCCGCAAAGGGGGCTATTCCAGCAGAGCCCGGCGAACGCTGCAAGCCGCTAGCGAGCGGGCCACCCTACTGCTTGGACAGTGACAAGACAAAACGATCCGCTCTCGTCTCAGCCCAGGCCGGCCATGGGCAGCGGGCAGTCGAGCGACCAGGCCACGGCGCGCAGCAGTTCGGCCTCCTCGGCGTGGATACGTCCATCCTGCGCAACGCACTGGACCATGGCGTCGAGCAGCCTGAGCCGATCGTCATCGCTCAGCTGGCGGCAACGATCCAGGGCCCAGTCGAGTTCCTGCGGGGTTGCGGGCCGGGGCTCAAAGGTGAGGCCCAGGCCCAGCGCATCGGCCGCCTGGCGGAACGCTTCCACTGCCTGCGCCTCGCCTTGGCTACCTGCCTGCGCCAGGCTCGACAGCAGGTGGGCCAGTGGCGCTTCGATCCGCTCCAGGGGCAGCCGGCGCCCGCGTCGAGGCGCTCCCCCCTCACTGCCGGCGACGATCAAGCGATGCAGCGCCCACTGCAGCGCACCGGGCTCGTCCTCGGCCGCCATCAGGCGTTCGAGGCAGTCACGAAAGCGGGCATGCTGTGCGACCGACAGCTGCCGCAGCAGGGGCAGGCAAAGCTCGATCAGCGGCAGCCGCTGGCCCGGCCTTATCCCGGCAAGCGACGGCTCGAGCCGCGTCAGTTCCGCCAGCACGCCAGGCAGCGCGGCTTCATCCAGGACCCGGCGCTGACGGTTCCGGCTGGCCGGGTGTGCCCCCATGAGGACACCATAGATCACGGCGCGGGCCGCATAGGGATCGTGCGCGGCCTCGAGCAGCACCGGGGCGATGCCCGCCAGCGCCCCGCGAGCCTGCTGCAGGTCCTGTTCACGCGGCTGGCCGACTCGCTGCATCAGCGCTGCCGGCCCCAGCACAGCACCTTCCCAGGCTTCCGTCTCGGTCGGTCGCGCCTGGGTCGGCTCCGCACTGGCGTCGGTCGTGCCAGCCGGCTCACGCTCGACGCTCGGCTCAGGCAGCTTCCCGTCCCACCCGGGCTCGAGGCGGCGGATGCGGGTGGACAAGGGCGGGTGCGTGGCGGTCAGGCCGCGCAACCCCGGCAGCCCGCGGCTGAAGTAGAAATGGCTGAACTCCTCGGCACGACTGGCACGCAGCTCGGAGCCATGGGCGTGCGCGGCCACGCGCTTCAGCGCATCGGCCAGGCCGGCGGGGTTGCGGGTGTACTGCACCGCGCTGGCATCGGCCAGGAATTCGCGCTGGCGGCTCACCGCCGCCTTGATCAGGTTGCCGCACAGGGTGCCGACGAAGCCCACCAGCATCAGCGCCAGCCCGGCACCGAGCAGCACCGCGTGGCCGCTGCCGCGGCGCGAGCTCCGGACCACGCGCCGGGCAGCCATGCCCCGCAGCAGCAGGCGACCGACGAGGCCGATCACCAGGATGCCGTAAAGCAGCGCGACGAGGCGCAGGTTGAGGCGCATGTCGCCATGCAGGACATGGCTGAACTCGTGGGCGACTACCCCCTGCAGCTCATCCCGCGAGAGGCAACGAATGGCGCCACGTGTCACGCCGATCACGGCGTCCTGCGGCGTATGGCCGGCGGCGAAGGCATTGATGCCGGGCTCGTCGAGCAGGTAGACCGCCGGCACCGGCAGCCCCGAGGCGATGGCCATCTCCTCCACCACGTTGAGCAGCCGGCGCTCGTCGGCATCGTGCGTAGCGGCATTGATGATGCGACCACCCAGCGCCTCGGCCACCGCCGCCCCACCGGAGCGCAGCTGCAGGTGTCGCGCCAGGCTCCCCGCAGCGACCACCAGCAGCACGCCCAGGGCGACCGCGCCCAGCAGCCGCGGGTCGAGCGCACGGGCCAACGGCTCTGCCCCGGGCGGGCCGCCGTCGAGCAGCAGCATGGCCAGCGCAATCACCGCAACGGCGGCTACGATCATGCCCAGCACGGCGACGACGAGCAGCACGACCAGCCAGGCCGTCAGGCGTTTCGCGCGCGCCTGGGCGCCGAAGAAATCCATCGCCGTGTTCCGTCAGAACCGCACGCTGGGGGCGGCCTGGATCTCGGCGCTGTCGTCGAACTCCAGCAGCGCCGCGTCATCGCGATGCCCCAGCGGCCCCGCCAGCAGCACCGGCGGAAAGCTCTGCTTGTAGGTGTTGTACTGCATGACCGCGTCGTTGAAGGCCTGGCGGGCGAAGGCGACGCGGTTCTCGGTGCTGGTGAGGGTCTCGGAGAGCTGGCGCATGTTGTCGGAGGCCTTCAGGTCCGGGTAGGCCTCCATCACCACGTTGAGCCGCCCCAGGGCGGCACCGAGCGCCCCCTCGGCGCCGGCCAGCTCGGCCATGGCACTGGGTTCGCCCGGCCGCGCGGCGGCCGACTGCAGGCCGGCCAGGGCGGCATTGCGCGCCTCGGTCACGGCGGTCAGGGTGTCGCGCTCATGAGCCATGTAGGCCTTGGCGGTCTCGACCAGGTTGGGAATCAGGTCGTAGCGGCGCTTGAGCTGCACCTCGATCTGGGCAAAGGCATTCTGGTAGCGGTTCTTCAGCGCCACCAGCCGGTTGTAGATGCTGACGCCGTAGATCACCAGCAGGGCCAGCACCACCAGTACGACGATCACTGTCACGCTCATTGCTCTCTCCCGTGTGCCGCCAGCGACCCGCTTGATGTGAGTCAATGCCCGAGCCTGCATTAGCGTCTGCTCAATGTCATATACCGATGGTATAGTGTGGCGGCCGAGCGGGCCAGCCACTCATGCCTGCGCTCGCAGCGTCACGTCTCGCCCAACCGATCATTGCCAGGGAGTCGGTCTTGGTAGCGCAACTCAAGGATTTCCTCCACGCACTGGTCCATGCCCTGCGCAACCTGCTGCCCATCATCGTGGTGGTGGTAGCCTTCCAGGCGCTGTTGCTGCGCGAGTGGCCGGAGGGCGGGCTGAGCATGGCGGCGGGCCTGCTGGTGGTGGCCGTTGGCGTCGCCCTGTTCCTGCAGGGACTCGAATTGAGCATTTTTCCGGTGGGCAAGCGGCTCGCCAACCAGTTTACCCGCCGTGGTTCCATGCCGCTGCTGATGCTGTTCGGTTTCGCCATGGGTTTTTCAGCCGTCGTGGCGGAACCGGCACTGATTGCCGTGGCCGAACAGGCCGCCACGATCAGCCAGGGGCGTATCGACGCCCTCACCCTGCGCCTGATCGTGGCGAGCTCGGTGGGTCTGGTGATGGCACTGGGCGTGTTTCGCGTGATCCTCGGCCACCCCCTTCACTGGTACATGATCGCCGGCTACGCACTGGTGGTTCTCGTCACCTTCTTCGCCCCCGCGGAGATCGTCGGGCTGGCCTACGATTCCGGCGGCGTCACCACCAACATCGTTACCGTGCCGCTGATCGCAGCGCTGGGGATCGGTCTTGCCTCCTCGATCCGCGGGCGCAACCCACTGATCGACGGTTTCGGCCTGGTGGCACTGGCGGTGATGGTGCCAATGATCAGCGTTCAGCTCTACGGCATCCTGGTCTATGCCGAGCCCGACGCGTTCGAGGCAGGCGCGGAGTTGCTGCTTGCCGGGAAAGACGTCTCCCCGCCGTCCGGCCCGCTGACGATCCTCCTCGATCTGTTCGCCATGCTACGCGACGTGCTGCCGATCATCCTGGTCGTGCTGTTCTTCCAGTACGCCGTGCTGCGCCATCCCCTGGCCAATCCGCTCAAGGTCGGTGTGGGTTTCGTGTTGGTGATCGTCGGTCTCTACGCTTTCGTGGTGGGGCTCAAGCTCGGCCTGTTTCCGATCGGGCAGCGCATGGCCGAGCAGCTGATCGGCTTCGACACCTGGCTGTGGGTCTACCTGTTCGCCTTCTGTATCGGCTTTGCCACTACCATGGCCGAACCGGCACTGATCGCCATCGGCCAGCAGGCCGAGGAAGCGGCTGCCGGCAAGATTCAGGGCAACGTCATTCGCCTGCTGGTAGCACTGGGTGTGGCCATCGGCATCACCATCGGGGTACATCGCATCATCAGCGGCGACTCGATCCACCACTACATTACCGGCGGTTATCTTCTGGTCATTCTGCTGACCGCCCTGGCGCCCCGCTACATCGTAGCCCTGGCCTTCGACTTGGGCGGCGTAACGACATCCGAGGTGACGGTGCCGCTGGTCACCGCGCTGGGGATCGGCCTGGCCAGCCAGATCGAGGGGCGTAACGTCCTGATCGACGGCTTCGGACTGATCGCCTTCGCCTCGATCTTTCCTATCGTGACCGTAATGGGCTATGCCATTCTGATGGAAAAACTAGCGCAGCCGGGAGGCAGGACGACATGAAGTTTTCGCTATTGGTTGCCATCGTGCCGGAGGATCTCGAGCAGGAGTGCATCGATGCCGCCACCGAAGCTGGCGCGGTCGGCATGACGTTGATGTCCGGCCGCGGGATCGGCGGTGAACGCAAGAAAACGTTCTTCGGGCTGACTTACGAGGGCAGCCAGAGCATCATGCTGCTGACGCTGGAGAAAAGTCTCTCGCTGAGAGTGTTGAAGACCATTCGCCAGGTACTCAACCCGACCGGCGAGGACTCCCGCGGTCTGGTCATGACGCTGCCGGTAGAACACCTCGGCGGTATCGACATGGCGCAGGTCAAGCGCTTCGAAGAACGCCTCAGGCAAGATGTCTGAACGAATGGTTTAACGGAGAGAACAAGATGCTGGTCAAGGACATCATGAACCGCGATGTGGTGACGGTATCCCCCTTCGCCACCTTGCGCGATGCGCTGAGCCTGATGAAGCGCCACAACCTCAAGAGTCTGGTGGTGGAGCAACAGGATCCCCACGATGCCTGGGGATTGATCACCTATACCAACATCCTCAAGACCATCGTCGCCGAGAATGGCGACATCGACCTGATCAACGTCTACGACGTCTGCGCCAAACCCGCCATCGGTGTCGGCGAGTCGCTCGACGTGCGCCATGTCGCCAGCTTGATGACCGACAGCGTGGTCAAGCGAGTGCTGGTACTCGACGACAACAAGTTGCTGGGCCTAGTCACCATGGATGATATCGTAGGCACCGTGCTCGACATGATCGAGTAGGCCGACCGGACCCTGATATGCAAGATTTCTTTTCCTGGCTGGGCAAGACCCTGGGCGAGATCATTCGCTTCGTGGTCGACCTGCTGCTCGTCTTCTTCCAGAACCTGGGCGCCTCCGCCCGCGGCTTCTTCGACGGCCTGGCGACGTCGCTGGGCATTCCCCCCACCCTGATCAGTCTGGCGGTGCTGCTGCTCGGCCTGTGGCTGCTCTATCTGGCGCTGCGCGCCCTGCTGCGCCGGCGCATCTTCGCCACGCTGATCTGGGCGGTGCTGGGGGTGACGGTGTTGAGCTGGCTCATCTATTAAGCCCAGCCAAAAAAAGTGCCGCCCCAGGGGCGGCACTTTTTTGTTATCAGGAAATCGGAATTTCCGATTACCCTTTCCTCAAGCGAGGGCCTTTTCGATCACCTCATAAACATTCGGCGAGAGCTTCTCGGCGCGGATTCGTTCGAGTTCGCCCTTCATCAGTTCCTGACGCGACTCGTCGAAGCGTTGCCAGCGCGTCAGCGGCGTGACCAGGCGCGCGGCGATCTCGGGGTTGAGTCGGTTGAGCTCGATCACCACGTCGGCCAGCAGGCGGTAACCCTCGCCATCGGCGCGGTGGAAGTTGATCCGGTTCTGGTTGGCGAAGGTGCCGATCAGCGCGCGTACCTTGTTGGGGTTCTTCAGCGAGAAGGCGGGGTGCGCCATCAGGTGCTTGACCCGGTCCAGCGCATCGGCCTGGGGTCGGGTGACCTGGATCGCGAACCACTGATCCATGACCAGCGTATCGTGCGCCCACTTCTCGCCGAAGGCACGCAGGGCCGGGGCCGCCAGGTCGTCGCGGCTGCTGTGGGTCAGCAGCGTGAGCGCATGGCGCACGTCGGTCATGTTGTGATCGGCCTCGAACTGCCGGCGAACGATGTCGATACCCTGCTCGTCCTCGATCGCCATCAGGTAGGAGAGCGCCACGTTCTTCAGGCTGCGCCGCGCAATCTGCTCTGGCTCGGGGGCGTAGGGCGCGTCGCTCACGTTTTCCTCGTAGAGGCGCAGGAAGTCGTCGCGCAGGGTCGCGGCCAGCGACTGCTTGACGAAGTCGCGTGCGGCGTGGATCGCCTCGACGTCGACCAGCGGCTGCTGCTCGGCAATATAGGCCTCGGAGGGCAGCGTCAGCATCTCGGCCAGCACCGCCTTGTCGTCGCTGCCGCGCTCGAGCAGGGCGCGGAAGGCCTCGACCACGCGCGTGTCCATGACCTTTTCGACGCCATTGCGGTGGGCGGCGATGAGGTCGTCCAGCGCCAGCATCGCCAGCCGCTGGCCGGCATCCCAGCGATTGAAGCCGTCCGAGTCGTTGGCCAGCAGGAAGGCCAGGTCCTCGCGGCCGTAGGGAAAGCGCAGCTGGACCGGCGCCGAGAAGCCGCGTAGCAGCGAGGGCACGGGCGCCTCGGCCACGTCGCTGAAGACGAAGGTCTGCTCCGCCTCGCGCAGGTGGATCACGCCATCGCTGCCGAGCGACTGTCCTTCCAGCGTCAAGGGCAGGTCACGCCCCGACTTGGTGCCCACCAGCCCCAGTCGCACGGGGATGTGCAGCGGCAGCTTCTCGGGCTGGCCGGGCGTGGCCGGGGTACGCTGGCGCAGGGTGAGGCGATACTCGGCATGGGCATAATCGTATTCGCCGTAGGCGTCGATCTCCGGGGTGCCGGCCTGGGAGTACCACAGCATGAACTGCGACAGGTCCTGGCCGGAGGCTTCCGCCATGCAGTCGACGAAATCCTCGATGGTCACCGCTTGGCCGTCGAAGCGCTCGAAGTAGAGGTCGCTGCCGCGGCGGAAGGCCTCCCAGCCCACCAGGTTGCGCAGCATGCGCACTACCTCGGCGCCCTTTTCGTAGATGGTCAGGGTGTAGAAGTTGCCGATTTCGATGTAGTGGTCGGGGCGCACCGGATGGGCGGTGGGGCCGGCGTCCTCGGCAAACTGGGCGGTGCGGAAGAAGGCCACGTCCTCGATACGCTTGACTGCCGCCGAGTTGACGTCGGCGGAGAAGCACTGGTCGCGGAAAACGGTGAAGCCCTCCTTGAGCGACAGCTGGAACCAGTCGCGGCAGGTCACGCGGTTGCCCGACCAGTTGTGGAAATACTCGTGGGCGACGATGCCCTCGACCCGCTGGAAGGCGGCGTCGGTGGCGGTATGCGGATGGGTCAGTACCGCCGCCGAGTTGAAGATATTGAGGCCCTTGTTCTCCATCGCGCCCATGTTGAAGTCGTTGACCGCCACGATCATGAACAGGTCGAGGTCGTACTCGCGGCCGTAGGTCTCTTCGTCCCAGCGCATGGCGCGCTTGAGCGAGGCCATGGCGTGGTCGGTCTTGCCCAGGTTCTCCTCCTCGACCCAGATCTGCAGCGTGACCTCGCGCCCGCTCATGGTGACGAAGCGGTCCTCGACCTTATTCAGGTCACCGGCCACCAGCGCGAACAGGTAGCTGGGCTTGGGAAAGGGATCGTCCCAGGTGACGAAGTGGCGCCCCCCGGGCAGCTCGCCCCGCTCCACCGGGTTGCCGTTGGAGAGCAGCACCGGCAGGCTCGCCCTGTCGCCAATCACGGTGGTGGAGAAGGTTGCCATCACGTCCGGGCGGTCCGGATAGTAGGTGATGCGGCGAAAGCCTTCGGCCTCGCACTGGGTGCAGTACATGCCGTTGGAGAGGTAGAGCCCTTCCAGCGCCGTGTTCTCCCGGGGGGCGATCTCCACCTCGGTATCGAGGCGGAACTGGCCGGGCGGACCATGGACGACCAGTCCGGTGTCGCTGAGCGTGTATTCGTCTCCGGCCAGCGCCTGGCCGTCGATGGCGATGCGCTTGAGGGTCAGCTGCTCGCCATCGAGCTCGAGCGGCTCATCGCCTCGACTCTGCGGATGGCGTTCCAGCTGCAGGCTCGCCTTGACCGTGGTCGCGGCGGGATCCAGTTCGAAGGTCAGCGCGACATGGGTCACACGGTAGGCGGGCGGCCGGTAGTCGTGACGATGGGTCGGCTTGGGTTCAGACATCGGGAAGACTCCTGTCCATGATCGATGCCCATTGTAAGGTTGCCGGCTCCTCAACCTCAAAGGCAGCTGACGCTAGCGCCGTACCAAGCGTGCCACCGTCCCCGCCTCGAGCCTGCCGCCGGGCTCGGGGCGCGTGACGATCCACAGCCCCAGCAGCGCCAGGCCCATCGCCAGCAGGAACTTCAGCCATACCAGGCTGAGAGTCAGGAGGAGCACCACGACCGACAGGGCGAGCATGCCACCGGCGACCCACTTGGCATGGCGCGGGATGGCGCGCTCGCCTTCCCAGGCCGCCACGGTCGGGCCGAAGCGAGGGTGCTCACGAATCCACTGGGCAAAGCGCGGCGAGCCACGGGAAGCCGCCCACACCGCCAGGAGCATGAAGCAGGTCGTCGGCATCAGCGGCACGAAGACGCCGATGACGCCAAGCGCGAAGCTGGCCCAGGCCAGGGCAATGTATACGGCACGGCGAAGCGAATGCATGCGAGTCCCCCATCCAGGCTTTCCCTGCTGACTCCATTGAAGCCCATCTCGCCGCTGCAGGCCAATCGGGCATGGCTATGGCGCCATTAGAAAAAGAAGAAGCCCGCCCGAAGGCGAGCCAATGACGTCGATAAGCTCTACTGGATCGGGATTTCGCGACGGTTCTCTTTCGCTTCACCGCTGCGCGGAACGCGAACCTTGAGCACGCCGTTCGCGAACGAGGCCGATATCGCTTCGGGGCGTGCGTCGCCGGGCAGGTCGAGCACTCGGCGGAAGCTGCCATAGGAGCGCTCGATGCGCTGGTAGCGATCCTCCTGGGTGTTGCGCTCCTGGCGCTTCTCGCCTTCGATGATCAGCCGGTCGCCATCCAGAGTGAGCTTGACGTCCTTCTCGTCCACGCCGGGCACCTCGACGCTGATCAGGTACTCCTCGTCACGCTCGGCGATGTCGAGCTGGGGCCTGAGCAGACTGGCCATGTCACCGAAGCGGCTCTCGAGCGTCGGCATGCCGAACTGACGCATGACGTCAGTCATCCAGCGGTCCAGCTCCTGATGCATGCCGAGCAACGGCGAGAGTTCGCCCTGGCGAGGCTCCACGGGTACCGGCGTCGCGGCATCGCGGCGCTCGCTCTTGAACCAGTTCCAGGGAGAGAATTTCTGCAGATTCATACGCCACCTCCTGTTCGTCATGAGACACGTGACGCATAGGACGGGCTTCGAGCCCGTTCCGGCATGAACAGAATTGGTGGCGCAGGGCCGGTTTTCAAGTGGCGTTCGACGCGCACTTGCGCCAGATCAACGATTCGCCATCGACCGGAGCCGATGGCGTGAGGCTGCGCCTCTCAATCGCGAAAATTGTCGAACTGCAACGCCAGGTCGGGGCCGCCTTCGCCGCGCAGCATGGCAATGACCTCCTGCAGGTCGTCGCGCTTCTTGCCGGTGACCCGCACCTTCTCGCCCTGGATCTGCGCCTGGACCTTGAGCTTGCTGTCCTTGATGCGCTTGACGATGTCCTTGGCCTCCTTCTGCTCGAGCCCCTGCTTGAGCTTGACCTCTTGGCGAGCCCGCACGCCCGAGAGTTCTGGCTCCTGCTCCTCCATGCAGCGGGCATCGATGCCGCGGGCGATGAGCCGATTGCGCAGCACGTCGAGCATCTGCTTGAGCTGGAAGTCGACCTCGGCCTCGAGCTGCACCGTATCGCCATTCAGCTCGAAGCTGGCCTTGACGCCCTTGAAGTCGAAGCGCCCCTGGATTTCTCGGTTGGCCTGGTCGACGGCATTGCTGGCCTCGTGCTTGTCGTATTCGGAAACAATGTCGAAAGAAGGCATGGCGGTGTCCTTGTTTGCCCAATCATGCCGGGAAGTCTACCAGCCCGGGCCCATCCCTGCGCGCCTGGGCTCAGCCGCGCCGGTTCATGTCGACACGCCAAGCGGCTTGCTCATCTGCCAGCCGGCGCAGCCATCCTCGTAGTAGTCGTCGAGCCAGCGCTCCAGCCTAAATCCCATGCGCCGGTAGAGCCCCAGGGCAACGCGATTGTCCGCCCTCACCTCCAGCCCCAGCGCCTCGGCGTCGTGTCCCAGGGCAACCCGCTCCAGTGCCTCGAGCAATTGGCGCCCCAACCCGCTGCCGCGCGCTTCTGGGTGCACGCAGAACGAGTAGAGCCGGGCGCGACGGCTGCCGCGCCGGAACAGCAGGGTGCCATACCCCATGAGCCGCTCTCCATCGTCGGCGACAAGCGTCTCGGCATGAGCGCGATTCAATAAGTGCCAGAGCTGTCGACGGCTGAAGCGATCTCCGCTGAAGGCTACCTGCTCCAGGCGGTAGAGAGCGCCCAGATCCTGTGGCTGGGCCTGGCGCAGAGCAACGGACATGGGCTTTCTCCAGGCTGGCGGTGGCCATGCGGGTACGCATGAAAGGGAACTTGACGGCAGCGCTCGACCCGCCTGCCATCATGAAATCATTTCACCTGTCGGGGCGCTTGTCGACAGCAAGTTGCAGCGGCATGCTGGCCGCAACCCGCGGCAAAGCCGCCCCTCCCCCAGCAGACGGATTTCGCCCATGTGCCCCTTGCGTATCGTCGTCGATCGACAGGAAGACTGGCGGCCCTATTACCCTTCCGAGGACCTGATCAGCGCCGACGACTTCCTGGCCCTGGACCGGCGCCATCGTAGCGCCGCCGACCAGGACCGCAGTACCCATGTGATCAACCTGTGCGGCGAACTCGATTATCTCGGCACTGGCTACTACGTTTCGCTGCTGGCCCAGGCACGCGGCCAGCGCGTGCTGCCCAGCGTGGAAACCCTCAACGAGCTGTCGCGCAAGGCCCTGGTCGACCTGCAGCTGGATACGCTGGCGCCGCTGCTCGGCGAGCTGGCGCGCCAGGGCAGGCTTGCCGGAGACAGCGTGACGCTGCGCGTGCTGTTCGGCGAATGCCTCGAGCCTGAGCTGGCCCGGCTCGCCCGCAAGCTCTTCGAGCGCCTGCCCTGCCCGCTGCTCGAGGCACGCCTGGTACGGCGCCACGACCTGTGGCGTCTGGCCCGGCTCAAGCCAATCCCTCTTCGCGACCTCAACGCCGACGAGCAGGACCTGTTCGCCTCCGCCCTCAACCGGCATTCACGCAAGGTGTGGCGCACGCCCAAGGCACGCCGCCGCTACCGCTTCGACCTGGCGATACTGGTCGATCCCAAGGAGGCCATGCCGCCGAGCAACAAGAGCGCGCTCAAGGCCTTTATCCGCGCCGGGCGCAAGCTGGGCATCGACGTCTCGCTTATCACCCGGCGCGATGCGGGGCGGCTGGCCGAGTTCGACGGGCTGTTCATCCGCGAGACCACGGCGCTGGATCATCACACCTATCGCATGGCCCGGCTCGCCGAGCACGAGGGGCTGGTGGTGATCGACTCGCCGCGGGACATCCTGCGCTGCACCAACAAGGTCTACCTGCATGCGCTGCTGCGGGCCCGCGGCGTACCGGCCCCGGAGGGTGTGCTGCTGAAGCGGCGCGACCGACGCCCGTTGGCGGAACGCATCGCCGGCCTGAGCTTTCCCCTGGTGCTCAAGATACCCGACGGCTCCTTCTCCCGCGGGGTGGTGAAGATCGAGTCGCTGGAGCAGCTCGAGCGAGAGGCCCGGCGTCTGTTCGAAGATTCCGCCCTGCTGCTGCTGCAGGAGTGGCTGCCCACCGAGTACGACTGGCGCATCGGCGTGCTGGACGGCCAGGTGCTGTTCGCCAGCCGCTACTACATGGCGCGCGGCCACTGGCAGATCTACGACCATTCCGGCGCCCGGGTGAAGAGCGGCGGCTTCACCACCCACGACCCCGCCGACGTGCCGCCCGCCGTGATCAGGGCGGCACTCAAGGCGACCCGCTTGATCGGCGATGGGCTGTACGGCGTCGACCTCAAGCAGGCCGGCGAGCGCGTGGTCGTCATCGAGGTGAACGACAACCCCAACGTCGACGCCGGTATCGAGGACAGCGTGCTGGGCCGCCAGCTCTACGAGCGCATCATGGGCGTGTTCCTGGCCCGCATGGAAGCGCGCGTCTCGGCCAGGTCGGCGGATGTCTGAGGCAGTGAACACTTGCTCTGACTGAATTAAACAAATCGATTCATTAAGTTACCTCTTCATGACCTATCCTTGTCGCTAATAAGAGACATTCCAAGCCCTTGATCTGCAAGGCTCAGGCGGCTTCGGCTCACAAATGTCTCTTATAAGCGACAGATCGTGCACGTCCTGCAAGCGTCAACTCTTCCTCGGTTGCGCCAACATTCTGATTGGAAACGGTGTTTTCTAGTTGGCGCGAATGTTGCGTACCACATGGCACGCTAACTAAATGAACACGGCCCTGCTCGCCATCGCCCGCCGGCCATTTCGGCAGCGGCGCGATGGCGTTGATTGGATGACAGGGCCACAACTGCAAGGAGCGACGACGACCATGAAGATCACCATCTTCGGATCTGGCTATGTGGGTCTTGTAACCGGCGCCTGTCTGGCCGATGTCGGCCATCGGGTCATGTGCGTAGACGTCGATGAGGAGAAAGTCGCCCGCCTCAATGCCGGAGAAGTGCCCATCTACGAGCCCGGCCTGGAGGAACTGATCAGCAAGAACAAGGGCGCGGGACGCCTCGAGTTCACCACCGATGCGGCCAAGGCGGTGGAGTTCGGCCTGCTCCAGTTCATTGCCGTGGGGACCCCTTCCGACGAGGATGGCAGCGCCGACCTCAAGTATGTGCTGAAGGTCGCCGAGACCATCGGTCAGCACATGAACGACTACAAGGTCATCGTCGACAAGTCGACCGTGCCCGTGGGCACCGCCAGCAAGGTGGAGCGCACCGTGGCCGCCGAGCTGGAGAAGCGCGGTCTCGACCAGGCGTTCGATGTCTGCTCCAACCCCGAGTTCCTTAAGGAAGGCGCCGCCATCGAGGACTTCTCGCGCGGCTCTCGCATCATCATCGGCACCGATTCCGAGCGCGTGAGGAAGGCCATGTCGGAGTGCTACGGCCCCTACAACCGCCAGCGCGACAAGATGATGTTCATGGGCATACGCAGCGCCGAGCTGACCAAGTACGCCGCGAACGCCATGTTGGCCACCAAGATCAGCTTCATCAACGAGATCGCCAATCTCGCCGAGCGCCTCGGCGCCGACGTCGAGGAGGTGCGCCACGGTATCGGCTCCGACCCGCGTATCGGCTACAGCTTCATCTACCCGGGCTGCGGCTATGGCGGCTCCTGCTTCCCCAAGGACGTCAAGGCCTTGGCCCATACCGCCGAGGAGATCGGCCACCCCGCCGAGATGATCAAGGCCGTGGAGCGCGTCAACGCCCGGCAGAAGAACAAGCTGTTCGAGAAGCTCTGCCAAGCCTTCGATGGCCAGCTCGCGGGCAAGACCATCGCCGTCTGGGGGCTCGCCTTCAAGCCCAACACCGACGACATGCGCGAGGCGCCCAGCCGCGCCTTGATGGAGGCGCTATGGGATGCCGGTGCCCGGGTCCAGGCCTACGATCCGGAGGCCGCCGACGAGTGCCGTCGGATCTATGGTGAGCGCGATGACCTGGTGCTGGCCGAGCAGCGTGACGACGCCTTGGAAGGGGCTCACGCTCTCGTCATCTGCACCGAATGGAAGGCCTTCCGCACCATCGACTTCCCAGAGCTCTACGAGAAGCTCGCGGAGCCGGTGCTGGTTGACGGCCGCAACCTGTTCCAACCCGATACCGTCAAGGCCGCCGGCCTCGCCTACTACGGCATCGGACGAGGTGA
Source organism: Billgrantia sulfidoxydans (assembly GCF_017868775.1). Lineage (NCBI taxonomy): Bacteria > Pseudomonadati > Pseudomonadota > Gammaproteobacteria > Oceanospirillales > Halomonadaceae > Billgrantia > Billgrantia sulfidoxydans. The sequence goes on from NZ_CP053381.1 coordinate 3,130,922, forward strand.
TTCCGTGCGGCCGGTACTGGCCTGAGGAGTGACCATGTCCGCGACGCCCCCAGACCCGTCCACTGCCAGCCGGATCACGGAACTCACCACCTTCCTGTTCGGCCTGGCATTGATGGTGGTCATCCTCAGCGAGCTGCCCTCGAACGTGTTCTCGCCGGAGTCGGAGAGCTTCATCTTCGTCATCGGGTGGATCGCCATATGGCGCTACTCCTGGTGGGCCGTACAGGCCGTGCGCTCGGTGTGGTACAACCGGCGAGTCTTCCCGCAGATGCGGGCCGAGGCGGACGCGATCGGCGAGGAGGAGAAGCCGCCCGAGCTGTTCGTGCTGTGCACCTCGTTCCGGATCGAGGCGACGGTGAACTTTCAGGTCTATGACGCCCTGATTCGCGAGGCGCGTGACTACGGCGTGCCGACCACCATCTTCGCCTCCGTCTCGGATCGTACCGACGTGGACGTCATTACCCACGTCATGGACGAGCACGATTGGCCGCGGAACGTCGAAGTGCGCTACATGTTCCAGAAGGGGGACGGCAAGCGCTCGGCCATGGCCGAGGTGCTGCGGGCGATCTCCCGGCGCCTGCCGGCGCCGGGCTCGCTGCTGGTGTCGATGGACGGCGATATCCGGCTCGAGCCGGGTACGCTGTCTCGTTCGCTCTCCTTCTTCCAGTCGCAGGACGACCTGGGCGCCCTGACCACCAACAACCGCGCCGAAGTGACGGGCAACGATGCCACCCGCGAGTGGTATGACCTGCGCTATGCGCAGCGCCATCTGATGATGAGCTCGATGTCGGTCTCGCGACGCCTGCTGGTGTTGACCGGCCGCTACAGCGTGTTCCGCGCCGATCTGGCCACCCAGCCGGATTTCATCGAGCTGATCGAGAGCGACCACGTCGACCATTGGCGCTTCGGCAACTTCAAGTTCCTCTCGGGCGACGACAAGTCCTCGTGGTACTGGCTGCTGAAGAACGGCTGGCGCATGCTCTACATTCCCGACGTCTTCGTCACCGGGTTCGAGGAGCTGCCCGACCGGCGGCGCTTCTTCGCCTCGACCACCGACCTGATGCGACGCTGGTACGGCAACATGCTGCGCACCAGCAACCGGGCCATCGCCCTAGGGCCGCGGCCGATGGGGATGTTCACCTGGTGGAGCCTGGTGGATCAGCGTCTCTCCATGTGGACGACGCTGGTCGGCCCCACGGTGGTGACGCTGGTGTCGCTGTTCGTGAGGCCCTCGTTCTTCTTCGCCTACGTGCTGTGGATCCTCTTCACCCGCGGTATCGCGACCTCGATCCTGGCGTGGCAGCGCGGACGCTTCAGCCTGCTGTGGATCCCGCTGATCTACTACAACCAGGTGTGGGGCGCGATGCTGAAGACCTATGTCAGCTTTCGCTTCAACCGGCAGAAGTGGTCGCGCCAGGGCATCTCCGCAGGGGAGCCGGACGATCCCGTCGCGGCCAGCAGGCAGCGACGCATGGGCCACGTGCTGCACGGCTTCGCCTACGGCGTGCTGCTGTTCATTCTGCTGCTCTCCACCGGCGTGATGACACCGCCGGATCGGGTATCGCTGCACATCGCCCGCAGCCAGACCTGGGAGAGCGACCACGACCCCGAGCGGCTCGACCGCTGGCTCGGCGCCGTCCTCGCCGACAAGCGCGGCGACTCGGTGCAGCTGCCTCCCGGCTACTTCCGTCTCGAAGGCGACCTGGTCGAGACCCTGCAGCGGAACACGCTGCCGAGTGACAAGCGAATCCACGGCAACCAGGGCGCCACCCTACTGGCCATTTCACCCGCCGTGGCGGAATTGATCCAGGGCCCGAATGGCGAACCCATCCAGGATGCCGCCGAGTGCACCGTGGATGCGAACTGCCGACTGGCCTTTGACGAACATGACCTGACTCTCGTCAACGTACGACTCAGGGTCGAGCCTGCTGCGCCGACCGACGTGGCAGTGGCCCAACCCTGACGCAAGGAGCGACCAACGGATGGCTGACAACTTCTTCAACGACGACGCCAAGCGGCACGAGCCTACCCTGGGGGGGGATCGGCCGCACCGGCAACCCGATGCTTCGGCCGAGTCGAGGCATACCGATCGAGACAGCGCGCGCCTGACCCAAGGCGACCGACTGCAGCATGAGCGCCGTGACGAGCGAGGCTACATCCGTGTCAGCCTGCCGTTTCGCGTCGACCTCGACGACAGCGACGCGGAGCTGAACGGTAACGACGTTTCACTGGGCGGCTTCTCCGCACGCGGCCCGCGCGGCTTCCAGCCGGGCGAGCGCATCTCCGCCTCGCTGCTGATGATGGCCGGAGCAACCGAGCTGATCGTACCGCTCCGGGCGGAGTGCCTGCGCTCGAGGCCCGCCGACGGCGGTAGCGGCTACGACACCAGCTTCGAGATCACCGAGATCGAGCCGCAGCATCGCGAGCTGCTGCGCCAGATCATCCGCAGCGCGCTCAGCGGCCGCACCCCCAATGTGGAGGGCCTGATCGGCGGCGAGGACCCGCAGACGCCGCGCAAGCGCCAGGCGACTCGCCCTACTCCGCCGTCGCGTCCGCCCAAGCCGATGGGACGCTACCTCCTGCTGTTCGCCGCCATCGGCCTGCTGGTGCTGGTCGGGGCCGCCACGGCCTATCGCAACTTCATGCTGATCGAGCCGAGCTTCGCCGCCGTCACCGCGCCGCGCATCGACATTCGCGCACCGGGGCCGGGCATCCTCGGCGAGCACGAGCTGACGGCCGGGGACCAGGTCGAACGGGACCAACTGCTGACCAACGTGGTCAACAGCGAACTGGAGTCGGACCTGATCCTGGCCGAGGCGGCGCTCAACTACAACAACCGCTTGATCGAGAACCTGCGCGAGCACATCGAAGGCGGCATGCAGGAGGTCAGCCTGGCCAACTCGGCGCAGCCGGCCAGCGGCGACACCATGACCTTCGAGTCGGTCTCACCGGAGATCGCCCAGGCCCGCGTCGAGCAGTTCGAGACCGTGCGCGACTATGAGAGTTCGCGCATTGCCGCCCTCGAGGCGCGCATGGCCAGCAACGAGATCTACAGTCCGTGCGATTGCCTGGTGGCCTGGGCCCTGAGCAGTGCCGACGGCGTCTACATCAACGAAAGCGAACGGATCATGACCCTGATCCGCACCGACGAGGATGACGTGCTGGTCGAGGCCCTGGTGCACATGAACGACATCAGCCGCATCGAGCCCAACCAGAAAGCGTACGTGACCCTGGCCAATGCCAACCAGCCGATCCGTGCCCGGGTGCGCAACGTCGCCCTCGACGTCGAACGCCAGCCACGCGCCGGCTTCCCCAGTTGGGTGCGCCAGCAGCAGAACGTGGCCAGCGTGCTGCTGGTACCCGAGGAGCCGCTGCCTGCGGAGAGTGTCGGCCAACCCGTTGACGTGCGCTTCACCGAAGCCCCGCTGCTGGGCGCCGCCTCGGAGCGGATCTGGCAGGGCGTACGCTCGGTCATCCAGTTCGGCGACGACATCTATCGCGCCGCCACGGAGGACAACGATGAAAGCACCGATGAAAGCTGATTCCCGGCACGCCGCCTGCGGCTGGGTACCGCTGCTGGGCGCAGGGCTGCTGCTGACGAGCCTTGCCGCCCAGGCCGACAAAGCCGACGACGCCGTCGTCGGCATTCCCCAGGAGGTCGCCTGCTCGCAGCGCTACGTACAGGCCGAGACGCCGCGTCCGCATCAGGCCGTGGACGGCCATGCCGCCGTGCGCCAGAACTTTCACACCAGGCGCCACTGGGGCACCGAGGAGAACGTCGAACGCCTCGGCACCGAGCAGACCGGGATCGGCGAGCCCGGCCTGCGCGTGCACTATCCCGCCGGTACCTCCTCGCCGGGAGAGAAGCCGATCGGCGGGGCGGGCTTCTACAGCGACCCGCCCTCGATCAAGGGCGCCGAACAGGCCTGCCTGAGCTACATGATCCGCTTCCCGGCGGACTTCGATTTCGTGCGCGGGGGCAAGCTGCCGGGGCTTTACGGCGGCGACGCCCCCTCGGGAGGCGAAGAGGTCGACGGGAAGAATGGTTTCTCGATGCGCCTGATGTGGCGCGAAGAGGGGGAAGGTGAGCTCTATCCCTACGTGGTCGGCTTCGAGGGCGAGTCGGTGGGACGCGGCTTCTGGCGCTTTCCCCTGGGGCAGTGGGTCACCGTCGAGCAGGAAGTCGTGCTCAACGACCCCGGCCAGGAGAACGGCATTGCCCGGCTGTGGATCGACGGCCGCCCGGTGCTGGAGCAGCAGAACATCGTCTATCGCACCTCGCCGTCGGTCACCATCGACGGGCTGATGTTCTCCACCTTCTTCGGCGGCAGCGGCGAAGGGTGGCGTACGCCCCGCGACCAGTACGTGGACTTTGCCGCCTTTCGCTTCTTCACGTCCCACCCTTGACCATTCCGCAATCGAGCGCCAATGGAGCGACGCCGATCATGCCCCTTGCCGTAGCAAAAGGACTGACTGCAAGCCTGCTGTGCACGCTTCCCCTCGCCCTGATGGCGATGGGCGGCAGCGCGGCAATGGCCGACACACTCTCGCGCGAAGAGCGCATGGAGCTCGACCTCTCGGAGTACCGGGTCACCGATACGGATGCCGGCTACTTCGACGTCGAAGCGCGCATGGCCCTGCTCGACGAGACCGACAACTCGATCCTGCTGCAGCTTCAGGACGAGCTCGAAACGGGCCCCAGCTGTCGCCAGATGCTCAATTTCAAGCCCATTACCACGCGGGGCGGGATACCCGGCTTCTACCCCAACCCCGAGGAGTGGGAGCTGGCCACCGAGCCGCTGTTCGCCTTCGAGGACAGCGTGTCGGTACTCGCCGGCAGCTTCGTCGCCAGCGGCGACCCCTTCTATGCCGAGTGCCTGGTGCGCTTCCTGCACGGTTGGGCCGAGGCCAAGGCACTGACTACCTTCGTCTTCGACCCCAACGACCCTCAGGCCTGGTTCGCCGCGGAGTCGATGCTGTTCGCCGCCGCCATGGCCTACTCCATCGTGCGCCCCTACGTGGACGGCCTGGAGGAGGAGCGCGCCGAGATCGAGCAGTGGCTGCACGGCCTCGCCCTGCAGCACTCGGCATTTCCCGGGCAACCGGAGGAGAGCTGCTGCAACAACCACTTCTACCGCCGTGCGCTCTACGCCAGCATGATCGGCGTGCTGGTGGAGGATGACGAGCTGTTCCGCTTCGGCGTCAGCGCCATCTATTCCGCGCTGCACGACATGACCGAGGAGGGCGCCCTGCCCCTCGAAGTGAGCCGCGGCCGACGCGCCACCCATTACCAGAACTATGCGCTCAATTACCTCATCACCAACATGCAGGTCATTCAGCGCCAGGGCTACGACATCTTCGATCTGGAGTACGAAGGCAACAACATTCACGAGGCCGTCGATTATCTGTTCCAGATCCTCGACAACCCGCAGGCGCTGGGCGATTACGCACCGCTGGAACAGTTCACGGGGTTCCTGCGCGACCCGCAGTACTTCACCTGGATGGAGGTCTACCTCGCCCGCTACGACCATCCGCAGATGGCGCGTTTCATCACCCGGGTGCGGCCGACCTACAACCGCAGCGCCGGTGGCTTCATGACCCTCTATTTCATGGACCCCGAAGCCCAGCAACACGTCTACCTGGACGAGGAGCGGCGCCGCACCGAAGCCTTCCGCGGCCTGAGCAATTGAGCCAACGACAGAAAACCACACATCGAAGAGGGGAACCCATGGAACGCACGAACGTCAGGAATCGACTCATCCCCTCGCTGCGACTGGCGGCAGCGATCACCATCACGGCCGGACTCGTCGGCTGCGCAGCGCCCGGCGGCTCGGCGCCTGGCGAGCATGCCCCGCCCGTTCCGGAGGCCTACCAGGGCTGGTTCGGCGGCGTGATCGATGCCGACATCTCGGGCCGGGACTGGGACGTCATCAACTACAGCAAGCGCCTGATCGAGGAGGAGCGCTACGACGAGGCCCTGAAGCACCTCGACGCGCTGATGGCACGCAACATCATGCCGGCCTTCTACGAGGCCGGGAAGCTCTACGAGCGGGGCATCGGCGTTGAGCCGGACCCTGCCCGGGCGGCCAGGCTCTATGGCCAGGCGCTGGACCTGCAATCCTCCATCCATGGCCAGGCCTCGCTGCACCTGGGGCGCCTCTACCAGGAGGGTCGCGGGGTCGAGCAGAACGACGTGCTGGCCTACCACCTGCTCTGGCAAGCCATGGAAGAGGGCGTCGAGCAGGATGCCGAGAGCCGGCTGGCCGAGATGCTGGCCGAGGGCACCGAGAACATCGAGGCCGACCCGGACACGGCCAAGCGGCTGCTGGAGCGCGCCGCCGCCCGCGGCGATGCCAAGGCCCTGGAAACCCTGGCCGAGGCGCACTCTCCCGGCGGCTGGCTGAAGGAGGATCCCGCCCTGGCCATGGACTATGCCCAGCGCTTCGCCGAGACCCTCGAGTCGAAGGCCAGCCAGGGCGACACCGGTGCCATGCTGCAGCTGGCCTCGATGTACTCGGCGGACGGCATGCTCGGTGACCAGCCCGAGCAGCGCATCCGCTGGATGCGCCAGGCCGCCGAGGCCGGCGACGTCGACGCCCTGGCCCGCACCGGGCGCGAGCTGATCGACGCCGGCGACCACGCCCGGGGTATCGAACTGCTCGCGGAGGCGGCCGGGGACGGACAGGTCGATGCCATGACCTACTACGGCGAGGCGCTGCTCGAAGGCACCGCTGGCCAGCCGCAGCCGGTACAAGCCGAGCGCTGGCTGCGCGAGGCGATCGAGGCGGGCTCGGTGGATGCCCAGGTGATTCTCGGCCGTGCGCTGGTCAATGGCCAGGGGGGGCTCAACGACCTGCCCCGCGGCATGAACCTGCTCGAGCAGGCGGCCGAACAGGATCACGCGCTGGCGTTGGCCCAGCTGGGCGCGCTCTATCTCGACGACGAGCGGGTCGCCGGCCAACCCTACATCGCCGTCGAATACCTCGAGCGAGGCCACGAACTTGGTCACCCCTGGGCCACCCAGCAACTGGGCGAAGCCTACCTCAAGGGTCGCGGCGTGCCGCAGGATCCCGCCCGCGGCGAGGAGCTGCTGCTCCAGGCCGCTGAGCACGGGCAGTCGGGCGCGATGCGGTTGCTCGGCGAAGCCTACCTGGACGAGGAAAACCCCAACTTCCAGCCCAGCCGCGGCGAGGAGCTGCTGCTTCAGGCCGCCCAGGCCGGCGACACCACGGCCATGACCCTGCTCGGCGAAGGCTACCTGGAGGGGCCGCTGCGTGAGGATCCCACCCAGGGCATCCAACTGCTGACCCAGGCCGCCCAGCAGGGCGACGCCTACGCCATGGTGGTCCTCGGCCGCGCCTATCGCAACGGCGATGGGGTCGAGCGCGACCTGAGCGAAGCCAACCGCTGGCTGACCCGGGCGCAGGAGGCCGGGCACGAATCCGCCGACGAAGCGCTCACCTACCTGCAGCGCGACCTGGGCGCCCAGGGCAATATGGAGGCGCTGGTGGCCGCCGCCGAGGATGGCCACCCGGGCGCCATGGCCGACCTGGGTCGCGCCTTCCTCCGCGGGGAAGGGGTCCAGCAGGACCAGGGACGAGCGGAATACTGGCTGGGACAGGCGCACCAGGCCGGCCACGCCGGCGCCGCCGCCAGCCTGGGCCGCATGTACCTGGACCGCGGCGCCACCGAACGTGGCATCGAGTACCTCGAAGCCGCCGTCTCGCGGGGCCATGCCGGGGCTCGCGCCGACCTGGGCGAAGCCTACCTGACCGGGGACGGCGTCGAACGCAACGTGGAGCGCGGCATGGAGCTGCTGACCGCCGCCGCCGAAGCGGGTAACGCACAAGCCGCCTTCCACCTGGGCGAAGCCTACCAGAACGGCGACGGCGTGGAGCCGGATGCCGAGCAGGCCGAACGCTGGTACCGCCAGGCCAGCGATGCCGGCGCCATTCACGCACGCGTAGGACTGGGGCTCGCCCTGCTGCGTGGGGAAGGTGCCATCGACCAGGACGTCGAGCAGGGCCACGATCTGCTGCTCGAGGCCGCCGAGCAGGGCCACCCCGGTGCCCAGGCCTCCCTCGGCCGCGAGTACCTGCGCGGCGAAATCGTCGAGCGCGATCCCGAGCGGGGCGCCGACTATCTCTACCAGGCGGCCAGCCAGGGGCACAGAAGCGCGCGACTCGCCCTGGCCGAAGCCTACCTGTCGGCCCGGGGGCTGGAGCAGGCCAACCAGCAGCAGGCCCTGCTATGGCTCGACGAGGTGTTCGAGAGCGAAGGGCAGATGGCCATCGAGACCCTGCGTCAGCTGCTCACCGATGAAGCGGCCATCGCCGCTGCCGCCAGCGGCGGCGAGGGCGACTGAGACCGAAGGGAGCGCCTCTCCCCCGCTTGAGAGGCGCTCCTGCCCCACCTTCGACAGCGGAGGCACGGATGCCGCACACCCCACGTCGCCCAGCCCATGCCACCCTGCTGCTCGGCCTGTTGAGCGTCGCCGGGGGGCTCCCCGGCGTCAGCGCCGATGCTCCCGACGATGGCGATCTTCCCTCTCCGCGCCTGGCGCCCTGTTCGGAGCGCTATCCCCTGGTGGCCACCCTGAGACCACGACATGCGCTGCAGACCGCCAAGGGGGCGATTCGCGAGGACTTCGCCTCGACCCGTGACTGGGGCACCGAAACCAATGCCGAATTGCTCGCCGCCGTGACCAGCGGGTTGGCGGAGCCGGCCCTGCGCGCCCACTACCCCCGTAACAGCTCTTCGCCCAGCGATGCCGAACGGAAGGACATACCGCGTGGCGGCCTCGGTTTCTATACCGAGGAAAGGGGCTTGCAGGATACCGACCGGGCATGTCTACACTATCGGTTACGGTTTGAAGAAAACTTTGACTTTGTAAAGGGAGGTAAGCTTCCCGGACTCTACGGCGGTGACGCACCTAGCGGCGGCGAGGCAGTGACGGGAGAGAACGGCTTCTCGCTGCGCCTCATGTGGCGCCAGGACGGACAGGGCGAACTCTACCCCTATACGGTCGGTCTCGAAGGCGACTCCCTTGGCCGCGGCAGCTGGCACTTCCCCACCGGCCGTTGGGTGACCGTCGAGCAGGAAGTGATCCTCAACGACCCCGAAGAGCGCGATGGCATCGTCCGGCTATGGATCGATGGCTGGCCCGTCCTCGAGCGCAGGGAGATGGTGCTGCGCACCACTGAAGCGCTCGGCGTCGACGGCGTGATGTTCTCGACCTTCTTCGGCGGCACGGGCGAGAAGTGGCGTACGCCGCACGACCAGCACGTCGACTTCTCCGCCTTTCGTCTTTACGCACCCGAGCCAAGGTAGCGGCTAGCGTCAGCCGCTGCCGCATCGAAGCAGGAGGCTGACAAACGATGAGCTACCAAGGAAAGCATGCTCCCTACGCTACCATCCCCCCCTGGATCGTGCGTGCGACGGCCGCGGTTCTGCTGGCAGGCAGCGCCGCGACTCAGGCCCTGACGCTGGAGGAGCGCCGGGAACTGGATCTCTCCGATTACACCGTGCGTGACGTGGACGCGTCCTACTTCGACGTCGAGGAGCGCATGGCGCTGCTCCGGGAGACGGACAACAGCCTGTTGCTACAGCATCGTGAGGAGCTGGCCAAGTATGCGCCGAGCTGCCAACAGCGGCTGGAAATCCCGACCATCACCGACCAGATGCGCATTCCCGGCTTTTATCCCACTCCCGACGCCTGGAGGCTCGCCACCGAGCCGCTGTTCGATTTCGAGGATACCGTCTCGGAGCTCGCCGGCGCCTACGTCGCCAGCGACGACGATTACTATGCCGAATGCCTGGTCAGGTTCCTCGACAAGTGGGCCCGGGACGATGCCCTGCTGGATTTCCATTACCACTGGGAAGAGCCCCAGGCCTGGTTCTCGCTGGAGTCGATGATCTTCGCCGCCGGCATGGCCTATTCCGTGGTTCGCCCCCATGTGGAGGGGCTGGACGAGGAGCAGGCGCGGGTGGAAGCGTGGCTCAACGAACTGGCCAGCGTCCACATGGAGATCGAAGGTGCCGACAGCAGCTGCTGCAACAACCACTTCTATCGCCGTGCGCTCTATGCCGCCATGATCGGGGTGCTGACCGAGGATGACGACATGTTCCGCTTCGGCGTCAGCGCGATCCATTCCGCCCTGCATGACATGACCGAGGAAGGAGCGTTTCCGCTCGAGATGGAGCGCGGCCGTCGCGCTACCCACTACCAGAACTACGCGCTGCTCTATCTGATTCCGATCATGGAGATCACCCACCGCCAGGGCTACGACGTTTATGACATGGAGATCGGTGGCGGCAGCATGCACGATGCGGTGGACTTCGCCATGGATATCCTCGAGGATCCCGCCGAGCTGGGCGACCTGGCGCCGCGCGAACAGTACACGGGGTTTCTCAAGGACAACCAGTACTTCGCCTGGATGGAGATGTATCGCGCCCGCTTCGGGGAGTCGCGCTTCGACGACTTCCTGGCTTCGATGCGCCCCATCTACAACCGCGGCGCCGGTGGCTACGCGACCTTGTACTTCATGGACCCCGACGTGCAACGGCATCTGGTGATCGACGACGAAGGTCGGCGCGAAACGCAGGCATTCGAAGGACTCTCGCGTAACTGAGGCGGGATACGACGAGGCCGGCACCCAGGTGCCGGCCTCGTCCGCCGCGAGACGCGCTCAGCCCTCGAACGGGTTGCGCAGCACGATGGTCTCGTTGCGATCCGGACCGGTCGAGACAATGTCGATCGAGGTGCCCACCTTCTCCTCGAGGAAGCTGATGTAGGAGCGCGCATTGGCCGGCAGGTCCTCGATGCGCTTGGCCCCCAGGGTCGACTCGCTCCAGCCCGGCAGGTCCTCGTAGACCGGCTCGACCGCCTCGTAGCCCTCCGAGTCGACCGGATTGTCGAGCACGTCGCCGTCCTTGCTGCGATAGCCCACGCAGACGCGGATGTTCTCGAGCCCGTCGAGCACGTCGAGCTTGGTCAGGCAGATCCCCGAGACCGAGTTGATCTGCACCGCGTGGCGCAGGGCCACGGCATCGAACCAGCCACAGCGGCGCGGGCGCCCGGTGGTGGCGCCGAACTCATGGCCGCGCTCGGCCAGGTGGCGGCCATGCTCGTCGAACAGCTCGGTGGGGAACGGGCCCGAGCCGACTCGGGTGGTATAGGCCTTGGTGATACCGAGCACGTAGTCGAGGTAGAGTGGGCCGACGCCGGAGCCGGTGGCGGTGCCGCCGGCGGTGGTGTTGGAGCTGGTGACGAACGGATAGGTACCGTGATCGATGTCGAGCAGCGACCCCTGGGCGCCTTCGAACAGAATGTTCTCGCCGGCGCGGCGCAGCTCGTGCACCAGGCTCACCGTATCGCACACCATCGGACGCAGTTCCTCGGCCATTTCCATGGCCTCGTCGAGGATCTGCTGGAAGTCCACCGCCTTCTCGCCGTGATAGTTGACCAGCACGAAGTTGTGGTAGTCGAGCACCTCGCCGAGCTTGGAGGCGAAGCGCTCGCGGTGCAGCATGTCGCCCAGGCGCAGGCCGCGACGCGCCACCTTGTCCTCGTAGGCCGGACCGATGCCGCGGCCGGTGGTGCCGATCTTGGCCACCCCGCGAGCCTTCTCGCGGGCCAGATCGAGGCGCACGTGGTACGGCAGGATCAGCGGGCAGGCCGGTGAGAGACGCAGCCGCTCGCGGACCGGCACGCCCTTGGTCTCGAGTTCGCGGATCTCCTTGATCAGCGCCTCCGGCGACAGCACCACGCCGTTGCCGATGACACAGGTCTTGCCCTGGCGCAGGATGCCGGAGGGGATCAGGTGCAGCACGGTCTTCTCGCCGTCGATGACCAGCGTATGCCCGGCGTTGTGCCCGCCCTGGAAGCGTACCACCGCCGCGGCGGATTCGGTCAGCAGGTCGACCACCTTGCCCTTGCCTTCGTCACCCCACTGGGTACCCAGTACGACTACGTTCTTGCCCATTGTGTCTCGTCTCTCGTGTCGGCGCCGCGTACGTGCGCGTCGATGATCCGGCCCTGCGGGCCGTGCTCGTCATCCGGCCCGCTTGCCGGTCTCGTCCAATTCAGCCTCGCTCGGCTGGTTCGCCCCTGCCCTGGAGCGCCTGCGTCTGCCAGCGACCTTCAACCTGCACCAGCCGCAGGCTGCAGCGATGCGCTTCGGGCGACGTCGTCTGCCCCGGCAGCGCCTGCACCACCCGGTGCCCAGCATCGCGCAGCGAGGCGATGGCCTCTGCCACACCCTCCCCGTCGGCGGGTGCCCAGATGCCGTCACAGGCCGGTTCGCTCTGCACCAGCGTGGCGAGCAGCTTCAGGTCCATCGAGAAACCGGTGGCGGGGCGCGCCCGGCCGAAGGCGCGCCCGGTATCGTCATAGCGGCCGCCCTTGGCCAGCGCCTGGCCGTAACCCGGCACGAAGGCCGCAAACATCATCCCGGTGTGGTACTGGTAGCCACGCAGTTCGGCCAGATCGAAATAGAACTCGACCTCGGGGTGCTCCTCGGCCACCCCCCGGTACAACGCCTCGAGCTGCGCCAAGGCGCCAGTCACGGCCGCCGGGGCACCGACAAGGGCATCGCGCGCGTTGTCGAGCACTTCGGGTCCGCCATGCAGGCGGCCCAGGGCACGGAACATCTCCGCCAGCGTGGGGTCGCTCACGCCTGCCTCGATCTGCTGGGCCAGTGCCCCCGGCGACTTCAGCTCCAGGGCCTCGAACAGGGCGCGCTCCTGGTCGGGTTCCAGTTCGGCCGCCTGTACCAGGCTACGATAGATGCCGATATGGCCCAACGCCAAGTGCAGCTCGCCGGCCCCGGCAGCCTTGAGGCTCAACAGCGCCAGGCGCAGGATCTCCAGGTCCGCCTCCAGGCCGGCATGGCCGAACAGCTCGACGCCGACCTGCACCGGACTGCGCCCTCCCTGGTGCTGGTCGGCCTTGGCCCGCAGCACATTGGTGCAGTAGCACAGCCTGGCCGGCCCCTGGTGATGCATGGAGTGGGCGTCCATGCGCGCCACCTGGGGCGTCACGTCCGCACTCACCCCCATCAGGCGCCCGGTGAGTTGATCGGTCAGCTTGAAGGTTTGCAGGTCCAGATCGGTGCCGGTACCGGTCAGCAGGGAGTCGAGGAATTCCACCGGCGGCGGCATCACCTGATCGTAGCCCCAGCGGTAATAGAGGTCGAGCAGCGCCCGGCGCAGCTCCTCCATGCGGCTCGCCTGGGGCGGCAGCACTTCATCCATGCCGTCGGGCAGCAGCCAGCGGTCAGCAATGGTCATGTCGTCAATCCTGCAAGGCGATTGGGCGGGCAAAAAAGGACGCGATGGCGAAAAAGGCCCACAAAAAAACCGGGCCACGCCCGGTTGACCGATTCTACCACGTTTAGCGGCCGGTTGAACCCCGCCCGCCAACACGAGGAGGTCGGCCGCCCCTGCGGCCGACCTCATGTGGCTCACTCCCCGTTCTGGACCTCGGGGCTACGCAGGTAGCGGAAGAAATCGCTGGTCGGGTCGAGCACCAGCATGTCCCGCTCGCCGTCGAAGCTGGCGCGATAGGCATTGAGGCTGCGCCAGAAGGTGAAGAACTCGGGGTTCTGGCCGTAGGCCTCGGAGAAGATCGCGGCCGCTTCGGCATCCCCCTCGCCGCGCAGGGTCTCGGCCCGCTCGGTGGCCTGGGCCAGCAGCACCTGGCGCCGACGATCGGCATTGGCGCGGATGCGTTCGGACTCTTCCTGCCCCTGGGCACGCCATTCGCGGGCCTCGCGCTCGCGCTCGGAGCGCATGCGGTCGAACACCGCCGTCGAGACGTCGTCGGGCAGGTCGATGCGCTTGACGCGAACGTCGAGGATCGACACGCCGAGCTCCTCGCGCATCAGTGAGTCGAGCTCCTGGGTCGGCCGGATCATCAGGTCGTCGCGACGCTCGGCGATGATCTGCTGAAGGTCGAGGCGGCCGAACTCGTTACGCAGGCTCTCGTCGACCCGCGGCTGGATCAGGCGGATCGCCATGGTCTCGTCGCCGGCCGTGGCCTCGTAGTAGCGCGTGGGGTTGACCACCTGCCACTTGACGTAGGAGTCGACGATCACCGCTTTCTGCTCGAGCGTCAGGTAGCGGCTGGTGTCGGTGTCCAGCGTCAGCACCCGGGTATCGAACTTGCGAACCGTCTGGGTGATCGGCACCTTGAAGTGCAGCCCGGGCTGAATGTTCTCCTCGATGACCTCACCGAAGCGCAGCTTGACGGCGCGTTCGGTCTCGTCGACCACGTAGAGACTGTTGCTGGCAAGCCAGGCCACGGCAGCGAGGCCGCCGACGATGATCAAGGAACGGTTGTTGACCATTTAGCGGCCCTCCCTGCGGATACCACCGGTATTGCTACCCCCCTGCGACGACGAGGCGCTGCGCAGGCGCTCGAGCACACGCGGGTCGAGTTCGCCGTCTTCGCCGCGATCCGCCTCGCCGCTGCCTTCGCCGCCGGCCCCGCCGGGGCGCTGGTCGAGCGGCAGGTACATCAGCGGCGCATCCTCGCGCACGTCGACCAACACCTTCGGCGTACGCGCGAAGACGTCGGCCATGGCATCGAGGTAGAGACGTTCGCGCATGATCTCCGGCGCATTGCGGTACTGGGCCAGCAGCGCGTTGAAGCGGTTGACCTGACCCTGCGCCTCGGCCACCACCGATTCGCGGTAACCCTGGCCCTGCTCGACCAGACGCTGGGCCTGGCCCTGGGCGGCCGGGATGATGGCGTTGGCGTAGGCCATGCCCTCGTTGATGGTCCGCTGGCGATCCTCGCGCGCCCGGATCACGTCGTCGAAGGCGTCGATGACCGGTGCCGGCGCCGAGGTCGACTCGATGTTGATGGTCTGCAGGCGAATGCCGGTGCCGTAGCTGTCGAGATAGGTCTGCAGGCGGCTCGCCACGGAGCTGCCGAGGATTTCGCGCCCGGAGGTCAGGATCTCGATCATGTCGGTGCCGCCGACCACGTGGCGCAACGCGGAGTCCAGTGCGTTCTCGATGGACAGCTGCGGATTGCGCACGTTGAGCACGAAGTCACGCGGATCGTTGACCTGATACTGGGCCGATATCTCGACCTCGACAATGTTTTCGTCGCGGGTCAGCATCGACTGGGTCTGGGTCAGCGAGCGCACGCGGGTGACGTTGACCATGCGCACGTCGTCGATCAGCGGCGGGTTCCAGTGCAGGCCGGGCCCCACCACGGTCTGGTACTCGCCGAAGCGCAGCACCACGCCGCGTTCGGCCTGGTCGACCAGGTAGAAGCCCATCGCCCCCCAGATGCCCAGGGCGATGATGAGCAACAGCCCGGGCAGGGCAAAGGTGTTGCGCGGACGCCCGCCTCCGCCCTTGCCGCCACGGCCACCGCCCTTGCCGCCACGGCCGCCGAGCATGTTGTTGAGCTTGTCCTGGAACTTCTTCAGGGCCTCGTCAAGGTCGGGTGGCCCCTGGTTCCCCCCCCGGTTTCCGCCGCCGCCATTGCCACCGCCGCGCCGGCCCCCGCCGCTCCAGGGGTCATGCTGATTGCCGCCACCCGGCTCATTCCAAGCCATACGTCGTCTCCACTCTGCGTTACCCCCCGCCGGCGTCTCGATCGGCCGCATGGGGAGATCGGTTGCTATCCTGTAGGGTCATCCGAAGGCGTCCGAGGCCATGGTTACCAGGGGAAGTCAGTCCAGCCGGCCAAGACAACCGCAGTCGTCATGCATCCCATACCGGCCGCTGGTGCAGTTCGGACGGCAGGTAATCCTCCGCCCGCTCTCCCAACCGGGCCATCAGCTGCAGGAAGTCGCGGCGCGGCAGGCGCACCTCGAGCCGCACCTTCCCGCCCTCTTCGTAGTGTTCTTCTCGCACGGCGCCAAGCTCGTGCAGGCCCGCCCTCAGCCGGCCCTGCTGGGGCGCCAGGTGCATGCTGAAGTCGATGACGTCCTCCGCCAGGCACTCGGAAAGGGCCTGGCCGAGCAGCTCGAGCCCGAGCCCGTCACGCGCCGACAGCCAGACCACTTCGGGCCGCCCCTGCCCGTCGCGCTCGATGCGCGGTGCACTGTCGAGCAGGTCGATCTTGTTCATTACCTTGAGCATCGGCACGTCGTGCGCACCGATCTCGTCGAGCACGCCTTCGACCTGGGCCACGTTGAGCTCGCGGTCCGGGTCGGCGGCATCGATCACGTGCACCAGCAACGAGGCCTCGGCCGCTTCCTGGAGGGTGGCCTGGAAGGCCTCCACCAGCTTGTGCGGGAGATGGCGAATGAAACCCACGGTATCCGCCAGCACCACCGGCCCAACGTCGCCGACCTCCAGCCGGCGCAGGGTCGGGTCGAGCGTAGCGAACAACTGGTCGGCCGCATAGACCTTCGCCTCGGTCAACGCATTGAACAGCGTCGACTTGCCGGCGTTGGTGTAGCCGACCAGCGAGACACTGGGGATCTCCGCCCGGGCCCGCGCACGGCGGTTCTGGCTGCGCTGGCTGCGCACCTTGTCGAGGCGCTTGTGAATGGCCTTGATGCGCGCCCGCAGCAGGCGGCGGTCGGTCTCGAGCTGGGTCTCACCCGGGCCGCGCAGACCGATGCCGCCCTTCTGGCGTTCCAGGTGGGTCCAGCCACGTACCAGGCGCGTGGACATGTACTCCAGCTGGGCCAGCTCGACCTGCAGCTTGCCTTCGTGAGTCCGCGCCCGCTGGGCGAAGATGTCGAGTATCAGCCCCGTGCGATCCAGCACCCGGCACTTGAGCTCCCGCTCCAGGTTGCGCTCCTGGGATGGGCTCAAGCCATGGTTGAAGATGACGAGTTCGGCACCATGCACCGCCAGCGCCTCGCGGAGCTCCTCCACCTTGCCGCTACCGATGAAGGTGCGCGAATCGGGCCGATGCCGGCTGCCGCTGAGCAGCATGGCCGGCTCGGCACCAGCGGAACGGACCAGTTCCATGAACTCGCCCGGATCCTCGCGTTCCCGCTCGTCCTGGAAGTCGACATGGACCAGTACTGCCGTTTCGCCGGCATCGGGTCGTTCAAAAAACAATCAATACCTCACGCATTGCTGTCCGGCTGGGCCGCAGGGTCCTGCGGCGGTAGCCGCACGTTGCGCGAAGGCACCACGGTGGAGATGGCGTGCTTGTAGACCATCTGACTGACGGTGTTGCGCAACAGGATCACGAACTGATCGAACGACTCGATCTGTCCCTGCAGCTTGATGCCGTTGACCAGGAAAATCGAAACCGGAATGCGCTCCTTGCGCAGGATGTTCAGGTACGGGTCTTGAAGGGACTGCCCTTTGGACATGTTACCTCTCCCTAATACGTTCTCATGAGGGGTGGAAGGTTGTGTTCATTCTCGGCTGGTCACCCGGCCACTCGAAGCCAACATCTTACGCTAAGAGCCCGATTCACGCACGAAATTCAGGACGGCGTCCAGCGCATCCCGGCTCTGGCTATCGACCCAGTGTAGCGCTGTCCAGCTGCGCAGCCAGGTCAATTGACGCTTGGCCAGCTGCCGGGTCGCCACCACGGTGCGCTGGCGCAGCTGTTCGAGATCGCCCTTGCCGTCGAGGTATTCCCAGACCTGGCGGTAGCCCACGCTTTTCATCGACGGCAGGCCGAGATGCAGATCGTCACGCGCCTTCAGCGCCTCGACTTCGGCGATCAGGCCGGCCTTCAGCATGATCTCGAAGCGAGCGGCGATGCGCTCGTGCAGCACACGGCGATCGAAGGGCGTAAAACCTATCGACAGCACTTCCCAGGGGAAGGTTTCAGGACGTTGCCGACGCCACAGCTCGGTCAGCGTCGTGCCGCTGGCTCGATAGACCTCCAGCGCCCGCATCAGGCGCTGCGGATCGTTGGGGTGGATGCGCCGGGCGGCCTCGGGGTCGACCTTGGCGAGCTCGGCATGCAGCCCGGCCAGGCCGTGGCGTTCGACCTCTCGCGCCAGCTCGGCGCGGATCGCCGGGTCTGCCGCCGGCAGGTTGGCCACGCCCTCGAGCAGGCGCTTGGCATACATCATGGTGCCGCCGACCAGCAGCGGGGTGCGCCCGGCCGCGCTGATACGTCGCATCTCGCGGCGGGCATCCTCGCGAAAATCCGCCGCCGAGTAGGGCTCGGCCGGATCGCGGATATCGATCAGCCGGTGCGGTGCGCGCGCCAGCTCTTGCGGCGACGGCTTGGCGCTGCCGATGTCCATGCCGCGATAGACCATCGCCGAGTCCATGCTGATCAGCTCGCAGTCGAGCCGCTCGTGCAGTTCGATCGCGAGATCGGTCTTGCCGGCGGCGGTCGGCCCCATCAGCAGGATAGCGAGCGGGCGTCGTTCGGACATGGCGTGAAGGCTTCCTTACTGCCCGCGCAGGAACAGGCGGTCGAGCTGCTTGAGCGACATCTCGGTCCAGGTGGGGCGGCCATGGTTGCACTGGCCGCTGCGCTCGGTGCGCTCCATGTCGCGCAGCAAGGCGTTCATCTCGGCGACGGTCAGGCGCCGGTTGGCACGCACGCTGCCGTGACAGGCCATGGTGGCCAGCAGTTCGTTGATACGCGCGGCGAGGCGGTCGGAGCGGCCATAGCGCTCGAGGTCGCCCAACATGTCGCGGATCAGCGGCTCGACGTCGGCATCGGCGAGCAGCGCCGGCACCTGGCGTACCAGCAGGGTCTCCGGCCCCGCCACGTCGAGCTCGACGCCCAGGCGGCTGAAGGCGTCGCGTTCGGCTTCGGCGGTCGCCACTTCGGCGTGGCTGGCGGCCATCGACACTGGCACCAGCAGCGGCTGCGCCTCGAGCGCCCCGCCGTGCACCTGCTCCTTCATGCGCTCGTAGACGATGCGCTCATGGGCGGCGTGCATGTCGACGATGATCATGCCCTGTGCTGTCTGCGAGAGAATGTAGATGCCATGCAGCTGGGCAATGGCGAAACCCAGCGGCGGTATGCCGCTGCCCTCCGCCGCCGCCGGCAGGGACGATGCCGCCGTGGCCGAAAGCACCGGCGACGAAGACGATGCCTCGGCGCCGGCCGATTCGGTGCCGGCCGGCTGCGGTGTCAGCAGATGCTCCTCATGCTCGGGATGCAGCGCGCGATAGCCGCTCATGAAGGCGCGCACGCGATCGGCCGTGACCCGTTCTGCCGGCTCGCTGGCGTGATGCAACCCGATGGCCTGTTGCTGCCAGCGCCCGGCCGGCTCCTGCACCGCGGCTTCGCCGCCCTGACTCACGATGGGGGACGCCTCGTCTGCGGCACCCTCGGCAACACCGCCATGCGCGGCCGGACGCGCCTCGGCCAGCGCTCGGTACAGGCTGGAGAAGAGGAAGTCGTGCACCAGCCGGCCGTCACGGAAGCGAACCTCGTGCTTGGTGGGATGGACGTTGACGTCCACCACCGCGGGGTCGACCTCCAGGTAGAGCACGAAGACGGGATGGCGGCCGTGAAACAGCACGTCGCGGTAGGCCTGGCGAATGGCGTGCGCCACCAGGCGGTCGCGCACCACGCGCCCATTGACGAAGAAGTACTGCTGGTCGGCCTGGGCGCGGGAATGGGTCGGCAGGCCGACCCAGCCCCACAGGCGCAGGCCGCCGGCGGCGAGATCGAGGTGCAGGGCGTTGTCGAGGAAGCCCTTGCCCAGCAGCGCGGCGATGCGTCGCTCGCGACGGGCGGCATCGTCGCCCGCCGGCAGCTGGTGCACGGTCTTCTGGTTGTGGCGCAGCACCCAGCCGATGTCGTAGCGCGACAGCGCCAGGCGGCGGAAGGCCTCCTCCACGTGGCCGTACTCGGTCTTCTCGGTGCGCAGGAACTTGCGTCGCGCCGGCGTGTTGAAGAACAGGTCGCGTACCGTGACCGAGGTGCCCCGCGGATGCGGTGCGGGGGAGACGCGGGGCTCCATCTGGCGCCCCTCGGCCACCACGCGCCAGCCACTGCGCGGGTCGTCGTCGACGTTGGCGACGAGCTCGAGGCGCGAGACCGAGCTGATCGAGGCCAGCGCCTCGCCGCGGAAGCCGAGGCTGGCCACGCCTTCGAGATCCTCCAGCGAGGCGATCTTGCTGGTGGCATGGCGCGACAGCGCCAGCGGCAGGTCCTCCTCGGCAATGCCGCTGCCGTCGTCGCGCACGCGGATCAGTCGGGCGCCGCCGGCCTCGAGCTCCACCTCGATACGCCGGCTGCCGGCATCGATGGCGTTCTCGACCAGCTCCTTGACCACCGACGCCGGGCGTTCCACCACTTCGCCGGCGGCGATCTGGTTGGCCAGCCTGGGGTCGAGGACGCGGATGCGCCGGGTGTCGTCGACTACCGTCATGAGCGCGGAATCCGTAATACCTGTCCGACGCGGATCACGTCGCCATTGAGTTCGTTGGCCTGCTTGAGCTGCGCCACCGGCACGCCGTGCCGCGCGGCGATCTGCGACAGCGTATCGCCCGGCTGGATGCGGTACTCGTTGCCGGAGGGCGTGCGCTGATTGTCGCGCTCCCAGGCCAGCAGGCTCGCGGGCGGCGGGTTGCTGCGGAAGTGGGCCCGGATACCCTCGAAGATCGACTCCGACATTCGCTGCTGATGGCCCGAATCGCGCAGGCGGCGCTCCTCGTCGGGGTTGGAGATGAACCCTGTCTCAATCAGCAGCGAGGGAATGTCGGGCGACTTCAGCACCATGAAGCCGGCCTGCTCGACCCGCGACTTGTGCAGACGATTGACGCGCCCCAGCTGATCGAGCACCTGCCCACCGATGGCCAGCGAATCGTTGAGGGTGGCGGTCATGGTCAGGTCCAGCAGTACGCCGCGCAGCACCTCGTCCTTGTCGTTGAGCGAGAGGTTGCCGTCCACGCCGCCGATCAGATCGGCCTGGTTCTCGCTCGCCGCCAGCCACTGGGCGGTTTCCGAGGTGGCGCCGCGCTGGGACAGCGCATAGACGGAGCTGCCGTTGGGGCGCGGGCTGTTGAAGGCATCGGCATGGATCGAGACGAAGAAATCGGCCTTCTGCTCACGGGCGATGCGGGTCCGCTGGCGCAGCCCGACGTAGTAGTCCCCATCGCGGATCATCACCGCGCGGAAGCCTTCGGTGTCGTCGACCAGGCGCTGCAGGCGCCGGGCGATCTCCATCACCACGTCCTTTTCGCGGACGCCGCTGGGACCGATGGCGCCCGGGTCCTCGCCGCCGTGCCCGGCATCGATGGCGATGATGATGTCGCGACGCGGATGCGGCGCCGCCGGCTGCTGCGCCACCACCTCCGGGTCGATGCGCGGGGTCTCGCCGTCGGCCTCGTTGCGGTGTCGGTTGGCGGCGATCTCCTGCTCGCGGATCATCGCCTCTATGGGGTCGATGGGGTTCTGGACCGCGCTCTCGCCCGGATATTCCATGTCGACCACCAGGCGATGGCCGTACTGATCGTTGGGCGGCAGGGTGAAGTGGCGCGGCTCCACCTCGCGGGAGAGTTCCAGCACCACGCGCAGGCCGCCACCGTCGCGCACTCCGCTGCGCACCGCGGTGATGGCGCTGCCCTCCAGCTCCAGGCTCGCCAGGTCGGTGTCGAGCCCGCTCTGGTCGAGGTCGATCACCAGGCGCCGCGGGTTGTCCAGGGTGAAGACGTTGGCCTCGGCATGGCCCGAAAGGTCGAACACCAGGCGTGCATGATCCGGTGCCGCCCACAGGCGGATATTGTCGACCTGAGCCGCCTGGACCGGCACGGCCGGGGCAGCCAGCAGCGCCAGGACCAGCAGCAGGCAGCAGCGGGCCGCGTGACCGACATGACCGATGGGCAGGTATCGCGTACTCATCACGGCGTTTCACGCTCTCCGTTGCTGATCGTGTCGGCAAGAGCGGCCTCTCTCGCCAGCGCCTCGAGCGCCGACCGGCCATGCTCGGTATACGCCTCGAGCCGTGCCTCACGCCCGCTATCGCAAAGGCTCAGAGCCACGTGCAGGTCGGGCATGGGCAGCCAGCCTTCGCCCCGGCTCGGCCACTCGACGATGCACAGCGCATCGTCGGCGAACAGGTCGCGGCCGCCGATGAACTCCAGTTCCTCCGGGTCGCCCAGGCGGTAGAGGTCGAAGTGGTAGACCCGCCCGCCCTTCAGCTCGTAGGGCTCGAGCAACGTATAGGTCGGGCTCTTGACCGCGCCGGCATGACCATGAGCGCGCAGGATGCCGCGCGTGAGCGTGGTCTTGCCCGCCCCCAGCTCGCCCTCGAGATAGACACGACCGCGCCCCTTCAGGGCCGTGCCCAGGCACTGCCCGAAGACGACCTGACGCTCCTCGTCATCGAGTCTTATGCGCATCATGGCCCCCCGCCAGCGAATGGAACCCCGGCACGAACCCGGGGTTGACGACGATTCGCGCATAGGATGCCAGATCGGCGGCCAGCAGACCACGCTCCCCCGCGTCGCGTACGGCCATGTCGGCGGCCATGGCATGCACCATGACACCGAGCCTTGCCGCCACTGGCCCTGCCAGCCCCTGGGCCAGCAGCGCGCCGAGAATCCCGGTGAGAACGTCGCCCATGCCCCCCGAGGCCATGCCCGGGTTGCCGTAGGGGCATACCGCCATGCCATCCGGCCCCGCCACCAGGCTGCCGGCGCCCTTGAGCACGACCACGCCGCCATAGCGTCGCTGCAGCTCACGCGCCGCCGCGGGCCGGTCGGCCTCCACTTCCGCCGCGCTGCAGCCCAGCAGGCGAGCCGCCTCACCCGGGTGAGGCGTCAGGATCCAGTCGTCCCGGCGCTGCCCAGGGAAATGCGAGGCCAGCAGGTTGAGGCCGTCGGCGTCCACCACCAGCGGCGTCGAGGCAGCCAGTGCCGCCTGCAGCATGCCCTGGCCCCAGGCACCCTGCCCCAACCCCGGACCAACCGCCAGCACATCGGCCTTCTCCGTCAGCTCGCCGAGTTCGGCGGCGCCGCGCAGGCCGTGCACCATCACCTCGGGGCGGTAGGTCAGGCAGGCGGTGACGTGCTCGGGCGCCGTGGCCAGGCTGATCTTGCCGGCGCCCAGTCGCGCCGCTGCCTCGCTGGCGAGCAGCGCCGCCCCACCGAAGCCCGGCGCACCGCCCAGCACCAGCACATGGCCCATGGCCCCCTTGTGGGCATCCCGTGAGCGGGGCGGCAGCCACACCTCGAGCAAGGCCTTGTCCAGCAGCTCTGCAGCCGGCACCAGATCGGCATGGCGGCGTGCCTCGACGCCCAGGGCACGAAAGTGGACCTCGCCGGTACGTGCGGGCGCGCGCCCGGTATGCAGGCCGACCTTGTCGCCGATGAAGGTCACCGTACGTGTCGCACGCACCGCCACGCCGAGCTCGGCCCCGGTATCGGCGGCGAGCCCGGAGGGAATGTCGATGGCCAGCACCGGCAGCCCGCTGGCGTTGATCGCCTCGATGGCCTCGCGGAATTCGCCGCGCACCTCACCGGTGAGGCCGGTACCGAGCAGGGCGTCGACGATCACCTCGCCGGAGAACGCGATCCCCTTGCGCCATGGCTCGAGCCCCACGCCGGCGGCGGTTGCCATTTCGGCGGCGCGCGCAGCATCGCCATCGAGCGTCTTCGGCGGCTTCAGCGCAATGCGCTGCACCTCGACGCCGGCCACCGCCGCCAGCGCGGCCAGCACGTGGCCATCGCCGCCGTTGTTGCCGCCGCCGCACAGCACGCTGATGCGCTTCACCCCGGGCCAGCTCGCCCTGAGGCTCTGCCAGGCCGCCGTGGCCGCCCGCTGCATCAGGGCGAAGCCCTCGATTCCCGCAGCGATGGTGCGCCGATCGAGTTCGCGGACCTGGTCGGCGCGGTACAGTGGACGCAGCGTCAGCTGCTCGTGGTCGGAACGATTGCCAGACATCCCGTGTCTCCCAGCCGGCATTGCTTTATCATGGGAGTGTATGCGCTGCGGCGCACAAGCCAATCCCCCCGCTGTGTTTTTGCCCGGTTTTTTCTCGATCATGCCTCTCCCCGCGACCCTGGACGACAACGCGCTGGCCGAACTGGCTACGACGATCAAGACTTGGGGCCGCGAGCTCGGCTTCCAGCAGGTGGGCATCGCCGATGTCGACCTGGCCGAGGACGAGCGCCATCTGCAGCGCTGGCTCGATGCCGGCTACCACGGCAAGATGGGCTTCATGGCCAAGCACGGCAACAAGCGCACGCGCCCCGAGGAGCTGGTACCCGGCACCCTGCGCGTGATCAGCGTGCGCCTGGACTACCTGCCCGCGGAGGTCGAGAGCGCCAAGGTACTGGGCCAGCCGCAGACGGCCTATGTCTCGCGTTATGCGGTGGGCCGCGACTACCACAAGCTGATGCGCAAGCGCCTGGCCACCCTGGCCCAGTGGATCGAGGAACGCATCGGCCCGTTCGGCTATCGTGCCTTCGTCGATTCGGCGCCGGTGATGGAGCGCGCCCTGGCGCGCAAGGCCGGGCTCGGCTGGGTGGGCAAGAACGCCATGCTGCTCAACCCTCGGGCGGGCTCGCTGTTCTTCCTCGGCGAGCTCTATGTCGACCTGCCGCTGCCCCTCGATTCCCCCTTCGACAGCGAGCACTGCGGCAGCTGCAGCGCCTGCCGCACGGCCTGCCCCACCGGGGCCATCGTCGAGGACAAGGTGGTCGACTCCCGCGCCTGCATCTCCTACCTCACCATCGAGCTGTTCGGCAGCATCCCCGAGCGCTATCGCGAGGCCATGGGCAACCGCGTGTTCGGCTGCGACGACTGCCAGCTGGTCTGCCCCTTCACCCGCTTCACCCGCGCCACGGCGGAGGACGACTTCGCCCCGCGCCACGACCTGGATCGGGCCAGCCTGGTGTCGCTGTTCGCCTGGGGCGAGGAGGAGTTCCTCGACAAGACCGCCGGCAGCCCGATCCGTCGCATCGGCTACGAGCGCTGGCTGCGCAACCTGGCAGTGGGGCTGGGCAACGCCCCCTGGAGCGAAGCCGTGGAGGCCGCCCTGCGTGCCCGCCTCGCCTACCCCTCCGACCTGGTGCGCGAGCACGTGCGCTGGGCGCTCGAGCGGCAGCGGGAAAAGCGTAGCAGAGTCATCGCCCGCGTCTGAATAGTGGCTGAACCGCGGCTTTTCCGGGGACAGCTCACCTCGAAGTGTCACAAGCCAGGTATGCCTACTACTCCTCATTTCGCTCGTATTGTCGTCACGGCCAAATCGTTCGCATGACAGCTCCACTCATGCCTCCAAGGGCTGAGCCAGGTTTGTTGCTCACTCCTCTTCGTCGCGCTCGCTACCGGCCAGCCGCAAGAAGGTATTGCGATAGTGCGCCAGCTCGGCCAGCGACTCGCGAATGTCGTCAAGCGCCTGGTGCGTGTTGCGCTTGTTGAAGCCGGCCAGTGCGCCCGGGTTCCAGCGCTTGGCCAGCTCCTTCAGGGTCGAGACGTCCAGGTTGCGGTAGTGGAAGAAGGCCAGCAGTTCGCGCATCTCGCGTTCGAGGAAACGCCGGTCCTGATGCACGCTGTTGCCGCACATGGGCGAGGTGCCGGGCGCCACGTAGCGCTTCAGGAACTCGAGGGTCTGCCGCTCGGCCTCGGCGGTGTCGATACGGCTCTGCTTGACCCGCTCGACCAGGCCCGACTCGCCGTGAGTCTTCTGGTTCCACTCGTCCATGGCGGCGAGCAGGCTGTCGGGCTGGTGCACGGCGATCACCGGCCCTTCGGCGATGAGGTTGAGATCGTTGTCGGTGATCAGGGTGGCCACTTCGATGATGCGCTCGCGCTCGGGCTCGAGCCCGGTCATCTCGAGGTCGATCCACACCAGCAGATCTTCACGCGGCGCAGGAGTGTTGGGCATGGGTCAGGCTCCAGGTTGAAGGGCGCGGCAGGACAGGCCGAGCCACGCTGGGTACAATGCCAGCATTGTAACGATCTTCGGGCGCCCATGAGCAAACGCAAGCTGAGCCGCCAGCAACGCTGGCGAATCGAGAAGATACAGGCCGAGCGGTCTCGGCGCGCCGAGCAGCGCGACGCCAAGGATTCGCACAAGCTCGCCGCGGGCGAATACGGCCCCGAACGACCGGGACGGGTCATCGCCCATTATGGCCGCACGCTGGACGTCCAGGGCGACGACAGCGCGGCCAGCGTTCGCTGCCACCTGCGCGCCAATCTCGAGGGGCTGGTCACCGGCGACCGGATCACCTGGCGCGCCGCCCAGGATGCCGAGGGCAACGTGGTCGAGGGCGTGGTGGTGGCCCGCAGCGAGCGCGACAACGTGCTGGAACGCCCCGACGCCCGTGGCCAGCTCAAGCCGGTGGCGGCCAACATCGACCAGATCCTGATCGTCTTTGCCGTCGAGCCGGCGCCACACCCCAACCTGATCGACCGCTACCTGGTGGCCGCCGAGGCCACCGGCATCGCCCCGGTACTGGTGCTCAACAAGATCGACCTGCTGCCCGAAAGCGGCGGCGAGCTGCGAGCGCTGCTGGCACGCTACGAGGCGCTCGGCTACCCGGTGGTGGCCACCACCACGGCCCGCGAAGCGGGGCTCGACGACTTGCTCGCTCGCCTGGCCGGGCGTACCTCGGTGTTCGTCGGCCAGAGCGGCGTGGGCAAGTCGTCACTGATCGATCGCCTGCTGCCCGACGAGTCGCTGCGCATCGGCGCGCTGTCGAAGGATTCGCGCAAGGGCACCCACACCACCACCACGGCCCGCCTCTACCGCTTGCCCAGCGCCGACGCCGCCGAATTGATCGACTCGCCAGGCATTCGGGAATTCGGCCTGATGCACCTGGACGAACAGCAGGTCGCCGAGGGGTTCATCGAGTTTCGCGACCTCCTCGGCCGCTGCCGCTTCCGCGACTGCCGCCACCGCCAGGAGCCGGGCTGCGCCCTGCTCGAGGCGGTGGAGCGCGGCGAGATCCACCCCGAGCGTTTTGCCAGCTTCCGCCATATCGTCGATAGTCTCAACGAGACCTGATTCGTCCTGTCATCGCCACTTCGAGGAATAAGGAGAGCGCCATGAGTTCCGAAGAGAACCTGCTGCCGCTGATCGTCGAGCCCGAGCAGCTCGCCGCGCACCTGGACGATCCCCAGCTGCTGGTCGTCGACGTGCCGCTCAAGGCCGAAAGCTACCAGGAGGGGCACGTTCCCGGCGCCATATTCCTCGACTTCCGCCACCTGTTGCGTGGCGAAGGCGAGGTAGCCAACGAGGTGCCGAGCGTCGAGGCGCTGTCGCAGCTGTTCTCGTCGCTCGGCCTCACCCGCGACACCCACGTGGTGGCCTATGACGACGAGGGCGGCGGCTGGGCCGGGCGCCTGCTATGGACGCTGGAGCTGATTGGTCACACCCGCTACTCCTACCTCAACGGCGGCATTCACGCCTGGCGCCAGGCCGGCCAGCCCGTGTCCCGTGAGCCGACCGCCGCCACGCCGAGCGACTACGAGGCCGAGATCCTGCACCCGGAGGTCGCCATCGACCGACTGGAGCTGCAGGAGCGCCTGGGCGAGAAGGGCTTTGCCATCTGGGATGCCCGTTCGCCAGCCGAGTACCGCGGCGAGAAAGGCGAGAACAAACAGCTCGGCCACATCCCCGGTGCGGTCAACATGGAGTGGACCGAGGCCATGGACAAGGAGCGTGCGCTGCGCATTCGCGACTACGCCGAGCTCGTCACCGAGCTCGAGGCGCTGGGGCTGACGCCGAACATGGAAGTGGTCACTCACTGCCAGAGCCACCATCGCAGCGGCTTCACCTGGCTGGTGGGCAAGGCGCTGGGCTTCGAGAACATTCGCGGCTACGCCGGCTCGTGGCAGGAGTGGGGCAACCGCGACGATACGCCGATCGAAAAGTAGACAAACCAACCAAGACGCTACGGAACCCTAACCTTGTCTCTCGCCAAGTTCTTTGCCCTGATCCAGTATCCGATTCCCCACCACCTGCTCTCGCGGCTGGTGGGCTATCTTGCCGAAACCCGCATCGCCTGGCTGAAGAATGCGCTGATCCGCGCCTTCATCAAGGCCTTCGAGGTCGACATGGGCGAGGCCGCCGAGCCCGACCCCACCGCCTACGCCACCTTCAATGACTTCTTCACCCGGGAGCTGAAGCCCGATGCCCGCCCCCTGGGCGAGGGCCTGCTCTCTCCTGCCGACGGCAACATCTCCCAGTTCGGTCCCATCGAAGCCGACCGTCTGCTGCAGGCCAAGGGCCATCGCTTCTCCGTGGTCGACCTGCTCGGCGGCGATGCCGTGGCCGCCAGACGATACAGCGGTGGCAGCTACGCCAACGTCTATCTTTCGCCCAAGGATTACCATCGCGTGCACATGCCGTTGGCCGGCACCCTGACCGAGATGGTCTACGTGCCGGGCCGGCTGTTCTCGGTCAACTCGGCCACCACCGACCACGTGCCCAACCTGTTTGCCCGCAACGAGCGCCTGGTGTGCCACTTCGATACCGAATACGGTCCCATGGCGGTGGTGCTGGTCGGGGCGATGATCGTCGCGGCCATCGAGACGGTGTGGGCCGGCCAGATCACGCCGCTCTCCGGCCAGGTGCAGCGCGTGCGCTTCGACAAGCCGATTCGCCTGGAGCGCGGTGAGGAGATGGGCCGCTTCAAGCTCGGCTCCACGGTGGTGATGGCCTTCGCCGGCAGGGTCGATTTCGATGCCGGCCTGGCCCCCAAGACCAAGGTCAGCATGGGCCAGTCGCTGGGTGGCTTGCCGCAGTCACATACACCCGACTTCGTCTAGGCACCTTCAGCAGCGCGGTGTGGCAAAGGCCATGACCTCCGCCACGCTCGCCCTGCCCAGGGCAAGCTGGATCAGCCGGTCGATACCCAATGCCACGCCGCTGCCCGCGGGCATGCCGTGTTCCAGCGCGGCGAGCAGGCGCCGGTCGACCTCTACCTCGGACAGGCCCAGCCGTCGCCGGGCGGCATTGTCCTCGGCGAAGCGTGCACGCTGCTCGTCGGCATCGGTGAGCTCGTCGTAGCCGTTGGCGAGTTCCAGCCCGGCGAGATAGACCTCGAAGCGCGAGGCGACCCACTCGCCGTCCTCCGGGTCGCGATGGCGCCGCGCCAGGGCCGCCTGGCTGGCCGGGTAGTCCACCACCACGTCGACCCCCTCGTGCCCAAGCGTAGGCTCGATGGCCAGGCTCATCAGCAGGTCGAGGCAACCGTCGCGCCCGGCATCGCGCATGTCGAGGCCGCCACGCTCGCCGGCCAGTCGCCGCAGTTCATCGAGATCGACGCTGAAGGGGTCGAGCCCCAGCCCCTCGCGGAACAGCTCGCGGTAGCGCCGGCGGTGCAGCGGGCCCGCCTCACTCCCCAGTTCTCGACCGAGCACCTGATGTATCAGCGCCACGGTCTCCTCGATCAGCTCGTCGAGGGAGAAGCCCGGGCGATACCACTCCAGCATGGTGAATTCGATGTTGTGGCGGCTGCCCACCTCGCCGTCGCGAAAGCTTCTTGCCAGCTGGAAGATCGGCCCGCTGCCGGCGGCCAGCAGGCGCTTCATGTGGAACTCCGGCGACGTCTGCAGCCACAGCCGCTCGCGCCCCGCCGGCGTGGTCGCCTCGAGGGACAGCGAGGCCAGGTGCACGTCGGTGCTGCCGCCGTGACCCAGTATCGGGGTCTCCACTTCCAGCACGCCGCGCTCGGCGAAGAATGCACGCACCGCGGCCAGTAGCCTTGCCCGCTCACGCAGCGTCTCGATACTCGCCGTGGGCCGCCAGTCGATCTCTTGCATGGTCGTCACCATCGAAAACGCCGAGCCCAACAGGACTCGGCGTTGAAACAGCCAGGCACCCGGTCAGGCGCGTGACACATATTCGCCGGAGCGAGTATCGACTTTCAGTACTTCGCCCTGGTTGATGAACAGCGGCACCCGCACCACGGCGCCGGAAGAGAGCGTGGCCGGCTTGGAACCGCCCTGGGCGGTATCGCCCTTGAGGCCCGGGTCGGTCTCGACCACTTCCAGCTCGATGAAGTTGGGCGGCGTTACGCTGATGGCGTTGTCGTTCCACAGGGTCACGGTGTAGACCACCTGCTCCTTGAGCCACTTGAGGGTGTCGCCCAGCGCCTTCTTCTCCACCGCGTACTGCTCGAAGGAGCCGTCGGTCTTCATGAAGTGCCACATGTCGCCGTCGGTATAGAGATACTCCATCTCGAGGTCTACCACGTCGGCGCCTTCCAGGGATTCGCCCGACTTGAAGGTACGCTCCCACACGCGGCCGGTGATCAGGTTGCGCAGCTTCACGCGGTTGAACGCCTGGCCCTTGCCCGGCTTGACGAATTCGTTCTCGACGATCGCACAGGGGTCGCCGTCCAGCATCACCTTCAGACCGCCCTTGAATTCGTTGGTAGAATAGCTAGCCATGTTGCCTCTCGAATGATCGGGCGCGCCGCAGCAGGCTGCGGCGCGCAAGAAACCGAATCGACGAGGAGTCGAGCCCTCGCCCCTTTGTGACTGGTGTGCCGCATGATAACCCGAAGCTCCGCCCTTTTGCAGAGACCGGAATCGCTTAACGCTGACGTGAAGCCCTTGTCGCTGCCGAGCGCCTGGCAGACCCAGCTGTCGCGGGCGGTCCGCGACCCGCGTGAGCTGTGCCGGCGCCTTGGCCTGGAGGATTCGTGGCTGCCCGGCGCCGAGGCGGGCCATGCCCTGTTCGAGGTGCGGGTGCCCGAGGCATTCCTGGCTCGCATGCGCTATGGCGATCCGCATGATCCGCTGCTGCGCCAGGTGCTGCCGCTGATCGCCGAGGGTGAGAACGTACCTGGCTACGTGACCGACCCGCTGGAAGAGGCCGAGCACACCCCGGGACCGGGGATGATCCACAAGTACGCCGGCCGCGTGCTGCTGATTGCGAGCCCCGCCTGCGCGGTAAACTGCCGTTACTGCTTCCGTCGCCACTTCCCCTATGGCGACAACAGCCCCTCGCGGGCTCAGTGGGAGCGCTCCCTCGACACGCTGAGGCAGGATGCCTCGATCCACGAGGCGATCCTCTCCGGGGGCGACCCGCTGGCCGCCAGCGACCGCCAGCTCGCCTGGCTCGTCGAACGCCTCGAGGCGATCCCTCACCTCAAGCGCCTGCGCCTCCACACCCGCCTGCCGGTGGTCATTCCCGACCGGGTCGACGACGCAATGCTCGGCTGGCTCGGCGCCACGCGGCTGCAGAAGGTGATGGTGCTGCATATCAACCACGCTCAGGAGATCGACGACGCTGTGGTCGCGGCCTGCGCACGGCTCAAGCAAGCCGGCGTGACGCTGCTCAACCAGAGCGTGCTGCTGCGCGGCGTCAACGATTCGGTGGCGGCGTTGGCCCAGCTCTCCGAGCGGCTGTTCGATGCCGGCGTGCTGCCCTACTACCTGCACGTGCTCGACCCGGTGGCGGGTGCGGCTCACTTCGACGTGCCCGACGAAGAGGCCCGCGAACTGGTCGCGGGCCTCAGGGAGGAGCTGCCGGGCTTCTTGCTCCCCCGCCTGGTCAGGGAAATCCCCGGCGAAGCGAGCAAGACGCCGCTGTAGGACCCAGACCGTCGACGGCAGGGCAAGCCAGCCTAGCGGGCTGACGCAACGCCAATTACGCCAGCGTCGCCGCCGTCACATTGGCCGCCGCCGGCTCGTTGGAGACATGCCGGTTGATGGCGCTCATCACTGCCTTCATCGAGGCGCTGGTGATGCTCTCGTCGGTCCCCACGCCGAACACCGCCTTGCCGTCGATGCGCACCTCCACGTAGGCAATCGCCTCGGCGTCGGCGCCCTGGCCGCGGGAGTGTTCGTGGTAGTCGATGATCTCCACGTCATGGCCGGCCGCCGCCAGGGCCTTGATGAAGGCTGCTAGCGGGCCGTTACCCTCGCCGTCGATGGCGCGCCGCTCGCCGCGCTCCTCGATGGTCGCCTCGAGCTTGACCCTGGGGCTGTCGGGCTCGGAGGAGAGGCGATGATTGACCATGGCATAGGGTGAGGTTCGCGCCAGGTACTCGTCGGCGAAGGCCTGGTAGATCATCTGCGAGGTGATCTCCTTGCCGGTACGGTCGGCCACCTCCTGCACCACCTGGCTGAACTCGATCGAGAGCCGGCGCGGCAGCTCGATGCCGTGCTCCTGTTCGAGCAGGTAGGAGACCCCGCCCTTGCCCGACTGGCTGTTGACGCGAATCACCGCCTCGTAGCTGCGGCCGACATCCATCGGGTCGATGGGCAGGTAGGGTACCTCCCACATGGCGTCCGGATTGGCGCGACGCTCGGCCATGCCCTTCTTGATCGCATCCTGGTGGGAGCCGGAGAAGGCGGTGAAGACCAGATCGCCGACGTAGGGATGGCGCGGGTGTACCGGCAGCTGGTTGCAGTACTCCACCTCGCGCATGATCGGTGTGATGTTGGAGAAGTCGAGCCCCGGATGCACGCCCTGGGTGTAGAGGTTCATGGCCAGCGTCACGATGTCGACGTTGCCGGTACGCTCGCCGTTACCGAACAGGGTGCCCTCGACGCGGTCGGCGCCCGCCATCACGGTGAGCTCGGCTGCCGCCACGCCGGTGCCACGGTCGTTGTGGGGATGCACGCTGACGATCAGGTGGTCGCGGTTCTTCACGTGGCGACAGAACCACTCGACCTGGTCGGCGTAGTTGTTGGGCGTGGCCGCCTCCACCGTGGCCGGCAGGTTGACGATCATCTTCTTCCCGGCGCTGGCGCCGTAGGCCTCCATCACCGCCTCGACCACCTCCTTGGCGAAGTCCATCTCGGTGGTGGTGAAGAGTTCCGGCGAGTACTGGAAGGTCCAGTTGGTTTCCGGCGCCGCCTCCATCAGCTCGCGAATCTGGGCGGTGGCGTCCACGGCGATGCCGATGCACTCCTCCTTGCTGACGTTGAACACCACGCGGCGGAACACCGGGTCGGTGGCGTTGTAGACGTGCACGATGGCGTTCTTGGCCCCCTTCAGCGACTCGAAGGTGCGCTCGATCAGGTGTGGGCGCGCCTGGGTCAGCACCTGGATGGTGACGTCGTCCGGCACCTTGTTCTGCTCGATCAGCGCGCGCACGAAGTCGAAGTCGGTCTGCGACGCCGAGGGGAAGCCGACCTCGATCTCCTTGAAGCCGATCTTCACCAGCAGGTCGAAGAAGCGCTGCTTGCGCTCCTGGTCCATGGGGTCGATCAGCGCCTGGTTGCCGTCGCGCAGGTCGACGCTGCACCACTGCGGCGGCGACTCGATGCGGCGATTCGGCCACTGGCGGTCGGGCAGGTCGACGGCGACGAAGGGGCGGTACTTGGCGGCGGGGTTGTCGAGCATCATGGTGGCGGTCTCCCTGGCTGGCGGCTCTGGTTCGGACAGGCGGCGTTCAGAAACGACGACGCCCCGGCTGCGTGGCGCATACCGGGGCGTCGTGGCAATGGACGAGACGGATCTCGCGACCGATGGCGGTCACGGCGAAACGACGTACGTAGCGTGAAACAATTCGGGTGGTTGACATTTCGGTACCTCGACTGACCTGGACAAAAACGCGATGCGCAACGCATCGCCCGACACTCAAAGGCCGGCTAGTAGTCGTAGGTTCAGGCTGAGGTAGCAAAATGTCGTGTTCATGCCCCCTAGAAAATCAGCATGGCCGACGCTTGTCAAGGCCCGCCTCCCCTTTCCGCTTCGGTATCGGCCCGCTGCCACCACGCCACGAGCTCCCGGGGCAACGCTTCCTCGGCCACTGTCAGGGCCCACAGCGAAGCGCCATCGGCATCCTCCACGCTCAGGGAGAAGCGGCGCCGGTCGGCGCCGGGCGATGCCACCTGCCCGGCCCCGGCTTCCGCGCCGCACAGCAATCGCCACAGCTCGTCGCGCTGCGCCTCGCTGTAGCGGGCGCAGTCGATGCAGCGTGGCTGCGACAGGCCGGGAAAGTGAGCCACGCCCCCTTCGCGGCGCAGCCGGACCACACTGCCCGACGTCAGGCGAGGCGGCCGGCTCACGTCAATACCCCCACGCCTCGCCAACCTTCGCGCACCGCCCCGGCCTCCGTACTCGCCGCGCCATAGCGGCGCTCGGCGTTGTCCAGCGTCAGCATGGCGAAGGCGGCGAAGTCGCTATCCTGCTCCAGTCGCCGGTCGACGAGCGTGTCGTACCAGATTCGACCGGCCCGCTCCCAGGCATGGCCACCCAGCGCCATGGCCGCAAGGTGGAAGGCCCGGTTGGGAATGCCCGAATTGATGTGCACCCCGCCATTGTCCGCCTCGGTGACCACGAAAGCGTCCATGTGGCCGGGCTGAGGGTCGCGCCCCAGCAGCGGGTCGTCGTAGGCGCTCCCCGGGTTCGCCATGGAGCGCAGCGCCCGACCGGCGACCCGCTCGGTGAACAGCCCCTTGCCGATCAGCCAGTCCGCCTCGTCGACGCTCTGCCCCAGTTCGCGCTGCTTGGCCAGGCTGCCGAACACGTCGCACAGCGACTCGTTGAGCGCACCGGATTGGCCCGCGTAGGCCAGCGCCGCCTCGTGCTGGATGACGCCATGGGTCAGCTCATGGGCGACGATGTCCAGCGCCACGGTGAAGCGATTGAACAGCTCGCCGTCGCCATCACCGAACACCATCTGGCGTCCGTCCCAGAAGGCGTTCTCGTAGTCCTTCCCGTAATGCACCGTGGCCAGCAGCGCCATGCCGTCATCGTCGATGGAGTGTCGCTCGAAGGCCTCCCAGAACAGCCGGTAGGTCGCCCCCAGCCCGTGATAGGCCTCGTCGACGGCCGGGTCGCCGCTGTCGCCCTCCCCTTCGCGCCTCACCAGCCTGCCGGGCAGGATCTGGTGCTGCTCGGCGTCATGCACGTAGCGGGCCGACTCACCGCGCCGGGCGCTGCCCTGCGGCAGTGGCACGCCACCCGCACGGGCGCGGAACTGACGGTCAGCCAGCAGGGTCTGTCGAGCGCTCTCGCTGAGGCGGGCCGAACCGGCGCTGGCGATGCGCTCGAGCACGTAGGGCGGCAGAAAGTGCCTGGCACCGGCGGGTGACAAGTCGGTCATCCTTTTCCTCTCCTCCACATCCGGCTCGCCCATCGAGCCTGTTTGATTAGAGCATAGCGGAAGCGTTACTCCCCGCGCCGCCCCAGCATTGCCTCCATGCGGGCCAGCTGGTCGCTCAGCGCCCGCACGTCGTTGCGCAGGCCATGCAGCTCGGCGGCTTCCCCCTCGCCGCTCTCCAACTGCACCTGAATGCTCTCCTTCTGCATCACGTCGAGCACGATGCCGATCATCATGTTGAGAAAAATGAAGGCATTCAGAAAGATAAAGGTAAGAAAGTAGATCCAGGCGTAGGGGTAGTGCTCCATGGTCGGGTAGAGCACCGCCGTGGCCCAGCTCTCGAAGGTGGCGACCTGGAACAGGGTCAGCATGGCCAGCGAGATATTACCCCACAGCTTCTCATCGACGCTGGCGAACAGAAAACTGCCGATGGCACCGTAGATGTAGAAGATGATGAACATCAGCAACGCCACGTAACCCATGCGCGGGATCGATTTGAACAGCGCCGCGATCAGCATGCGCAACTCGGGAATCATCGAGACCAGACGCAGCACGCGGAAGATGCGCAGCAGCCGCGCCAGCAGCACCATCTCGGAATCGTCCAGGGGGATCAGGCTGGCGGTGACGATCAGGAAGTCGAAGACGTTCCAGCCGCGCTTGAAGAAGTCGCGCAGGCGCTTCTCCGCCGCCATGCGGATCAGGATTTCCACCAGGAAGAATACCGTCACCGCCGTGTCGAGCAGCAGCAGCCACTCCTGGAAGGGGCTGACCTCTTCCTCGTAGGTCTTGGCACCGATCAGCAGGGCCGAGACGACGATGATGGTGATTACCGTCAGCTCAAAGGCCTTGTGGGCACGCAGTCGCTCGAAGCGGTCGCGCCAGGTTTCGAAAGAAGCGCTCATTGGAAATTCTCGAAAGTACCTTGGACAGGAATCCGAAGTGACAGAAGCCGAACCGCCGGCGGCAGACCAGGCGACACCAGCGGTCGAGGCGGCGTGATGGTATCACGAGCGCGAAACGAAGAGAGCACACGGCCGGTGGCCTCACCAGTTCTTACGACAGCGAAACCTTTATTCACTCTCCCCGCCTTGTCCAGTCGGTTGCGCGCTGCCTACCTTCAAGACATCACGTGCACAGGAAAAGGAGTCCGGCACATGAGCCAAGAGAAACAGCCAGCTCAAGAGCAAGCCCACCAGCCCGGCGCCGAGTACAAGATGGAGCCGAGACCGGAATATATTCGCGAGAGCTACCGCGGCGCCGACAAGCTCAGGGACAAGGTGGCGATCATCACTGGCGGCGACAGTGGCATCGGCCGTGCCGTGGCGGTGCACTACGCCCGCGAAGGCGCCGACTGCGTCATCGTGCACCTGGAGGAGGATACCGACGCTCGCGAAACGCAGTCCCTGATCGAAGCGGAAGGCCGCCGCTGCCTGGTACTCAAGGGCGACGTGGGAGAACCGACGTTCTGCCAGGACATCGTCGATCGCACCCTCAACGAGTTCGGCAAGCTCAACATCGTGGTACACAACTCGGCTGAGCAGTACGACTGGGACGACATCACCGACATTCCCGACGAGCAGCTGCAGCGCACCTTCCAGACCAACGTCTTCAGTCACTTCTACCTGACCAAGGCGGCCCTGCCCCACATGCACGAGGGCGACACGATCATCTGCACCTCGTCGATCAACGCCTTCAAGGGCAACCCTTCGCTGATCGATTACACCGCCACCAAGGGCGCCATCCAGGGGCTGGTGCGCTCGCTGGCGGTGCCGCTCGCCGAGAAGGGGATCCGGATCAATGCCGTGGCGCCGGGTCCGGTGTGGACACCGCTGATCCCGGCCAGCTTCCCCGCCGAGAAGGTCGCCTCCTTCGGCGGCCAGGTGCCGATGAACCGCGCCGGGCAGCCTTCCGAGATGGGACCGGCTTACGTCTACCTGGCCAGCGAGGAGTCTTCCTACATGAGCGGCCAGACGCTGCATCTCAACGGCGGCGTGGTGCTCAATACCTGAGCCGGTCTTTCGCCGGAAAGCGCGACGCCCGCCTCTCGGAGGCGGGCGTCGTCATGTCGCTCAAGCGGTCGGCGAACTCATGTCGTCAGTTCGGCGGGGTTCAGCAACCCGGCGAGCTCCTGGGCGTAGTGGGCGGCCTCACGGCCGCGCGGCGTCAGATAGCCACCGTCGGCCTGGGTCACCAGGCCCTTGGCGTGCAGCCGCGTGGCGGCGGCGACCGCTTCCGGCGCGGCATTGGAGTGCACCTTGATGCCCTCCTGGCTGGTGTCGAGGTTGTACAGGCAGAGCAGGTTCAGCTCGTCCAGCAGCTCGGCGGTGAAATGCGCTTGGGCCATGGCGTTCTCCGATGTGATCAGATCTTTCGAGACAGGCTCTTCAAGTCATCTTCGAAGGTACGCCACTTCCCCTTGCTTCACCAGTACTGCCGGTCAACCCGCCCGACTGTCGTCCTCCAGATCCCCCTCGCGATAGCCCATCAGGTAGAGCACGGCATCGATACCCAGGGTCGAGATCGACTGGCGCGCCTGGCTGCGCACCAGCGGCTTGGCGCGAAAGGCGATGCCGAGCCCGGCGGCGGCGAGCATCTTGAGATCGTTGGCGCCGTCGCCCACGGCGATGGTCTGCTCCATGGCGAGTCCTTCGCGGGCGGCGATCTCGTGCAACAGCTCGGCCTTGCGGCTGGCGTCGAGGATCGGCTCGCGAACCTCGCCGGTGACCTTGCCGTTCTCGATGACGAGCTCGTTGGCGTGGACCTCGTCGAAGCCGAGCTTCTCCTGCAGGTGGCGGGCGAAGTAGGTGAAGCCGCCGGAGAGGATCGCGGTGCGATAGCCGAGCCGCTTCAAGTGCTTCATCAGGCGCTCGACGCCGTCCATCAGCGGAAGCTCCTCGGCGATCTCGACGAGCACCGCTTCGTCGAGCCCCTTGAGCTTGGCCATGCGCTCACGGAAGCTCTGCTGAAAGTCGAGCTCGCCGCGCATGGCGCGCTCGGTGACTGCGGCAACGTCCTCGTAGACGCCATGGCGGCGCGCCAGCTCGTCGATCACCTCGGCCTGGATCAGGGTCGAGTCCATGTCGAAGCAGACCAGGCGGCGATGGCGACGCCAGATCGAATCTTCCTGGATGGCGATATCGACCCCGTGCATGGCCCCCAAGGCCAGGGCCTTTTCGCGCAGGATATCGAGATCGACCTCCTCGCCGCGCAGCCAGCACTCGACGCAGGCGCCGAAGGGGGGGACGCCGCCGTCCAGCGCCTCGCGACCGGAGAGGCGGTGGATCAGCTCCACGGTCAGGCCGTGCTCGGCGGTGAGCGCGCCGACCTCGGCCAGGATGCCGGCGGGCAGGTGCGGCGCGAGCAGGGTCAGGATCAGCCGCGGCTCGCTGGCCTGCACGCTCCAGCGCTGATAATCCTCGGCGCTGACCTGGATCGCCTGCACGTCGAGTCCCAGACTATCGCCCGCCTGGTTGAGCGCGCTCTCCAGGTCGCTGTCGCGGTCGAGCCCGACCAGCGCTTCCAGCGAGACCATGCCGAAGGTCACGCTCTGGTTGATGTCGAGCAGCCGTGCGCCGCTGCGCGCCAGGGCCTGGCCCAGGCCGGCCAGCTGGCCGGGTCGTGCCGCGCCGGTGGCGCGGATCAGCAGTCGTCGTGTCATTCCCCACTCTCCAGGCGATCCACTTTCTGCAGGCCGCGGGGCAGCTTGCTGCCGCGTCGACCGCGTTCGCCGCGATAATAGTCCAGATCGGCGTCCTTGAGGGTCAGGTGGCGCTTGCCGGCATGCACGATCAGCCCCGCCCCCGCGGGCAGCAGCGCGATGTCGCGCACCAGTTCCTCGCGCCGCGCGGCACGGGCGCCGGGAATGTCGATCATCTTGTTGCCCTTGCCCTTGGCCAGCTCGGGCAGTTGCTCCAGCGGGAACAACAGCAGCCGCCCCTCGTTGGAGACCGCCGCCACCCAGATGTCCTCGCCCTCGGGCACGCGTACCGGCGCCATGACCCGGCAGCCCTTGGGCACCGAGAGCACCGCCTTGCCCGACTTGTTCTTGCCGATCAGCTCCTCGAGCCTGGCCACGAAGCCGTAGCCGCCGTCGCTGGCGAGCAGGTAGCGGGTCTCGGGCGGGGCCAGCATCAGCCCGGCCATGTGCGCACCGGCGACCACGTTGACCCGGCCGGTGACCGGCTCGCCCTGGCTGCGGGCGCTGGGCAGGTTGTGGGCGGCCAGTGTATAGGCGCGGCCGGTGTCGTCGAGCAGCACCAGCGGCTGGTTGGTCTTGCCGCGCCCGGCCAGGGCGAAGCGGTCGCCGGACTTGTAGGAGAGTCCTTCCGGGTCGATGTCGTGGCCCTTGGCGGCACGGATCCAGCCCTTCTCGGAGAGCACCACGGTGATGGGGTCGGCGCCCATCAGCTCGACCTCGGAGAGCGCCTTGGCCTCCTCGCGCTCGACGATGGGCGAACGGCGCTCGTCGCCGTGCTCGCGGGCGGCCTCGCGCAGCTCCTCCTCGATCAGGTCGGTGAGCTTGGCCTCGCTGCCGAGCAGTTCCTTGAGGCGCTTGCGCTCGGCTTCGAGCGCGTCCTGCTCCCCGCGGATCTTCATCTCCTCGAGCTTGGCCAGGTGGCGCAGACGCAGCTCGAGGATGGCCTCGGCCTGGCGGTCGGAGAGGCCGAAGGCGGCCATCAGCGCGCTCTTGGGCTCGTCCTCCTCGCGGATGATGCGGATCACCTCGTCGATGTTGAGGTAGGCGGCGAGCAGGCCTTCGAGGATGTGCAGGCGATCCTCGACCTTGCCCAGGCGATGCTCCAGGCGCCGACGCACGGTCTTGCGCCGGAAGGTGAGCCATTCGCCAAGCAGCTCGGGCAGCGGCATCACCCGCGGCCGGCCGTCGAGGCCGATCACGTTGAGGTTGACGCGAATGTTCTTCTCGAGGTCGGTGGTGGCGAACAGGTGTGCCATCATCGCCTCGATATCGACACGGTTGGAGCGCGGCTCGATCACCAGCCGGGTCGGCTCCTCGTGGGTCGATTCGTCGCGCAGGTCGTCGACCATGGGCAGCTTCTTGGCCTGCATCTGGGCGGCGATCTGCTCGAGCACCTTGGAGCCGCTGACCTGATAGGGCAGCGCGGTGACCACCACCTTGCCCTCCTCCATCACGTAGCGCGCGCGCAGCTTCACCGAGCCGCGTCCGCTCTCGTAGAGTTTGCGCAGGTCGTCGCGGGAGGTGATGATCTCGGCCGCGGTGGGGAAGTCCGGCGCCGGCAGGTGCTGCATCAGGTCGGCGGTGGTGGCCTCTGGATGGCGCAGCAGGTGGCAGGTGGCCTCGACCACTTCGTTCACGTTGTGCGGCGGAATGTCGGTGGCCATGCCCACGGCGATGCCGGTGCCGCCGTTGAGCAGCACGTGGGGCAGGCGCGCCGGCAGCACCACCGGCTCGTTCATGGTGCCGTCGAAGTTGGGGGTCCAGTCGACGGTGCCCTGGCCCAGCTCGGCGAGCAGCACCTCGGCAAACTTGGAGAGCCGCGATTCGGTGTAGCGCATCGCCGCGAACGACTTGGGATCGTCGGGGCTGCCCCAGTTGCCCTGGCCGTCCACCAGCGGGTAGCGGTAGCTGAACGGCTGGGCCATCAGCACCATCGCCTCGTAGCAGGCGCTGTCGCCATGAGGGTGGAACTTGCCCAGCACGTCGCCGACGGTACGCGCCGACTTCTTGTACTTGGCGCTGGCGTTCAGCGCCAGCTCGCGCATGGCGTAGACGATGCGCCGCTGCACCGGCTTCATGCCGTCGCCGATGTGGGGCAGCGCCCGGTCGAGGATGACGTACATCGAGTAGTCGAGGTACGCCTTCTCGGTGTATTCGCGCAGCGAGAGGCGCTCGACGTCGCCCTCCGCCACCTGGATATCCATGGTCATGGGGTTAGCGCCCTATCTGCCATCATGGAAAAATCGCGGGCCGTGCCCGCACGAAACGTTCTGGAAGAGTTTCGAGATGCGGGCTTCGGGCTTCGAACCCCGCAGCCCGCAGCTCGTAGCTCGTAGCTCGTAGCTCGTAGCTCGTAGCTCGTAGCTCGTAGCTCGTAGCTCAGACTTCGATATCCGCCAAGTTGCCATAATCTTCGAGCCAGCTCTTGCGGTCGGCGGCGCGCTTCTTGGCCAGCAGCATGTCCATCATCTCCATGGTGCCGTCGCCGACTTCGCGAGTGAGCTGCACCAGGCGTCGGGTCTCCACCGCCATGGTGGTCTCGCGCAACTGCAGCGGGCTCATCTCGCCGAGACCCTTGAAGCGCTGCACGTTGGGCGTGCCGCGCTTGCCCTCGAGCCGACGCAGGATCGCCGCCTTCTCGCTCTCGTCCAGGGCGTAGTGCACTTCCTTGCCCAAGTCGATGCGGTAGAGCGGCGGCATGGCGACGTAGACGTGGCCGGCATCGACCAGCGCCGGGAAGTGGCGCACGAACAGCGCGCACAGCAGCGTGGCGATGTGCAGGCCGTCGGAGTCGGCGTCGGCGAGAATGCAGATCTTGTGGTAGCGCAGTTGGCTGAGATCGTCACTGCCCGGGTCCATGCCCACTGCCACGGCGATGTCGTGGACCTCCTGGGAGCCGTAGATGTCGTGGCTGTCGACCTCCCAGGTATTGAGGATCTTGCCACGCAGCGGCAGGATCGCCTGGGTCTCGCGGTTGCGCGCCTGCTTGGCGCTGCCGCCGGCCGAGTCGCCCTCGACCAGGAACAGCTCGCCCTGGGCCGGGTCCTGGCCGGAGCAGTCGGCCAGCTTGCCGGGTAGCGCGGGGCCGGCGGTGACCTTCTTGCGCGCCACCTTCTTGGCGCTCTTCTGGCGCCGCTGGGCGGCGCTGATGACCAGCTCGGCCAGCGTCTCGGCCTGGTCGACATGGTGGTTGAGCCACAGCGAGAAGGCGTCCTTCACCACGCTGGAGACGAAGGCCGCCACGGTGCGCGACGAGAGGCGCTCCTTGGTCTGGCCGGCGAACTGCGGGTCGAGCATCTTCACCGAGAGCACGTAGGCGACCCGCTCCCACAGGTCCTCGGCGGTGAGCTTGACGCCCCGCGGCAGCAGGTTGCGGTATTCGCAGAACTCGCGCAGCGCCTCGAGCAGGCCCGAACGCAGGCCGTTGACGTGGGTGCCGCCCTGGGGCGTAGGGATCAGGTTGACGTAGCTTTCCATCAGCGTCTCGCCGCCTTCCGGGAGCCACTGTACCGCCCAGTCCACCGCCTGCTCGTCGTCGGCGAAGTGGCCTATCAAGGGCGAGGCCGGCAACACTTCGAAGCCGTCGGTGGCCTGGGCCAGGTAGTCGCGCAGGCCGTCCTCGTACTGCCAGACGCTTTCGGCGCCGTCGGCTTCCACCAGGGTGACCTTGAGACCCGGGCACAACACCGCCTTGGCCCGCAGCAAGTGCTTGAGCCGCCCCATGGCCAGCCGCGGGCTGTCGAAATAGGACTCGTCGGGCCAGAAGCGCACCAGGGTGCCGGTGGTGCGTTTGGCCACGCTGCCGATCTCGGCCAGTTCCGACACCTTGTCTCCGTGCTCGAAGGCCATGGCGTGGCGGGCGCCGTCGCGCGACACCTCGACCTCCAGGCGCCGCGACAGCGCATTGACCACCGATACCCCGACGCCGTGCAGGCCGCCGGAGAAACGGTAGCTGGACTGGGAGAACTTGCCGCCGGCGTGCAGCCGGGTAAGGATCAACTCGATCCCGGAGACGCCGTGCTCGGGATGGATGTCGATCGGCATGCCGCGGCCGTCGTCGGCCACTTCGATACCGCCATCCTCCAGCAGGCGCACGGTGACTTCCCGTGCATGGCCGGCCAGCGCCTCGTCGACGCTGTTGTCGATGACTTCCTGGGCCAGGTGGTTGGGGCGGGTGGTGTCGGTGTACATGCCGGGGCGCTTGCGCACCGGATCGAGACCGGAGAGTACTTCGATTGAGCTGGCACTGTACTGTGTCATGCGTGTCCCAAAGCCATTACGAATTCGATTGCGCTCCCAGCAGGCCTGCCCCTTCCCTGAAAGCCCGGCTGCGTCTGCGTCATTGCCCCGGTGGCCCGGCAGTCACGCGCCTCGGTGGCAGGCAGTGTCCGCCATGGGCGAGCACGGCCGGCAGGTACCTCTCCAGCATGCCGAAGACATGGTCGCCGCCGGGGTGCAGGACGGTCCGGGCGCCGCGGTAGAGGGCGAAGGCATCCGCCGGATCGAGCGTCTCGTCGGCGGTTCCCAGCAGCAGCAGGTAGCGCTCGGGGCACACGCGCTGCGGCGTCAGTTCGACCAGCTCCTCTCGATGCGCCGCCTCGATGACGAAACGCTCGTCGGTATGCTCGTTGACGAAGGCCTCGCCTACCCACTCCCCCACCAGCCGCGCCGGCCGCACCGCGGGATTGACCAGCACCGCCGGGAGGTCGTGGCGCTCGGCCAGGCAGGTCACCAGGAAGCCGCCCAGGGAGCTGCCGACTAGCAGCGGACTCGGCCCCAGCGTGTTCAACTGCGCTTCGGCCATCTCCAGCGCGGCCGCAGGACGATGCGGCAGCTGAGGCGTCTCGCAGGGCAGCGCCAGCTCCGTGCAGGCGGCCCGTATCAGCGCCGCCTTGGGCGAGCCATAGCCGCTGTTGAAGCCATGCAGGTAGAGCAGGCCGCTGGCGGGCAGCGGCGCCAATGGTGCGCTCAGCATACCGAACGAACTGTATACATTGCCAGCCCTTCCACGCTAACCCGTTTCTCCCTGCTTCAACGATCGCTCTCCCGCTCGGCCTCCCAGACCGCTTCGAGCAGCGCTCGGGTGGAGGCATCCATCTTCTCGTGGCCATGGTGGTCGGCCAGCATGCGCTCGGTTTCACCGGCGATCTGCTTGCCCAGCTCCACGCCCCACTGGTCGAAGGGGTTGATGCCCCAGATGGTAGCCTGCACGAACACCTTGTGCTCGTAGAGGGCGATCAGCGCTCCCAGGGTGGCCGGGGTCAGGCGGTCGAGCAGCAGCGTGGTGGAGGGCTGGTTGCCGCGGTAGCGCTTGTGGCCGGGACGCTCACCCGGTTCGTCGATGGCGTCATCGCCGAGCATCAGCAGGCGCGACTGGGCGAAGCAGTTGGCCAGGGTCAGGCGATGCTGCCCCATCAGGTGCCGGCGGGTTGCCGCATCCTCGACGTCGTCGTAGCGCTTGAGCGGGGCGATGAAGTCGCACACCACCGGCTGGGTACCCTGGTGCAGCAGCTGGTAGAAGGCGTGCTGGGCGTTGGGGCCGAGCTGCCCCCACAGCACCGGGCAGGTGGAGTAGCTCACCTGGCGCCCGTCGTGGGTGGCCGACTTGCCGTTGGACTCCATCTCGAGCTGCTCGAGGTAGGCGGCGAAGTGCTCCAGGCGGCCGTCGTAGGGCAGGATCGAGTGGGCGCGGATGTCGAGGAAGTTGACGTTCCAGATCCCCGCCAGCGCCAGCAGCACCGGCAGGTTGTCGCCGAGAGGCGCCTGGGCGAAGTGCTCGTCCATGGCGTGGGCGCCGGCGAGCAGCTCGCGGAAGTTGGCCATACCGATCACCAGCGCAATGGGCAGGCCAATCGCTCCCCACAGCGAATAGCGACCGCCGACCCACTCCCAGAACAGCAGCTGGTTGGCCTCGGCGATGCCCCACTCGCTCATCTTGTCGGGCTTGGCCGAGACGCCGACGAAGTGCTGACGCATGACCATGTCCTCGTCGACCCCCTGGATGCCATCGTTCACCAGG
The DNA here is from genome assembly GCF_017868775.1 of Billgrantia sulfidoxydans. NCBI lineage: Bacteria > Pseudomonadati > Pseudomonadota > Gammaproteobacteria > Oceanospirillales > Halomonadaceae > Billgrantia > Billgrantia sulfidoxydans. The sequence continues at coordinate 3,175,510 of NZ_CP053381.1, forward strand.
CGCGCCATCAGCCAGTCGCGGGCGGTGCGCGCGTTGGACAGGGTATCGATGGTGGTGAACGACTTGGACGAAATCACGAACAGCGTGGTCTCGGGGTTGAAGCGGGTGAGATAGTCGGCGAGCTGCGAGCCGTCCATGGTGGAGGCGAAGTGCACCTCGACATGGTGCGCATCGGCGGGTCGGTAGTCGGCCAGCGCATGGGTCACCATCAGCGGGCCGAGATCGGAGCCGCCCACGCCCAGGTTGACCACATCGTGAATCGGCCGACCGGTAGCGCCGCGCCACTGGCGGGCGTGGAGGCGTGCGACCATGGTCGCCATGCGGTCCAGCGTGGCGTGAACGCCCGGGACCACGTCCTCGCCGTCGACGGCCAGGGAGGCCTCCGGGGGCAGACGCAGCGCCGTGTGCAGCGCCGGACGATCCTCGCTGACGTTGACGTGATCGCCACTCAGCAGGGCCTGAATGCCCTCGGGCACGCCGGCTTCGCGGGCCAGGTCGAGCAGCAGCGCAAGCGTGGTGTCGCTCCAGCGCTGTTTCGACAGGTCGAGGGTCAGCCCCGCCGCCTGCTGCGTGAAGGCGCGCCCCCGCGCCTGGTCGAGGAACAGCTCGCGCAGGTGGGTGGGGCGCATCTCCTCGGCGTGCTCCATCAGCCGCTGCCAGGCGCCAGTCTGGTCGATCGGGGTGTGGTTCATAGCAATCCTCCTTGACGTTGCGGGAACACCGCGTCGTTGACGGCCAGCGTGAGACGGGCGACATCCTTCGCCCACAGGCTAGCCTTGTATCCGCCTGTAAATCCACAGCGTAAATGCAACGCGTGGCGATGCACGGCAGCGGCGCTGTCTCGCCGCCGCGCGGCGCGCCATCCGTGCAGCCGGCCAGCGGCCGGCGTAGAATATCGGCCTGATCCACGTAACCGGCCTGCTCATGAGTGACGCATCTTATCGCGACGCGATCTTTTCCACACCCCTGGACCGGGTCGCGCGCTTCTCCTTCGACGAACGGGTGGTGGCCTGCTTCCCCGACATGATTCGCCGCTCGGTGCCCGGCTACGGCCAGATACTCGGCATGCTGGGGCTGATCGCCGGGCGCCATCTTCGCCACGGCGCCCATGTCTACGACCTGGGCTGCTCGCTGGGTGCCGCCAGCCTGGCACTGGCCGGCCAGTTGCCGGCGGACGCCTTTCGCCTCACCGCGGTGGACATCTCGCCGGCCATGGTCGCCCGCGCCCGTGAGACCCTCGCCGCCGAGTGTCCCGAGCACGCCATCGAGGTCATCGAGGGCGACATTCGCACCCTCGACTACCGGCCCTCGGGCATGGTGATCCTCAACTTCACCCTGCAGTTCCTGCCACCCGAGGATCGCGAGGCGCTGCTGGTTCGCCTGTTCGAAGCGCTGGAGCCTGGCGGCGTGCTGGTACTTTCCGAAAAAGTGATCGACCCCGACGAGCGCGACAACGCCTGGCGGGTGGAGCGCTACCACGACTTCAAGCGCGCCAACGGCTACAGCGAACTCGAGATCAGCCAGAAGCGCACGGCGCTGGAGAACGTGCTGGTGCCGGACACCCTCGCGGCGCACCATGCGCGCCTGGCCCGGGCCGGCTTTCCACGCTCGCTGACCTGGTTCCAGTACCTCAACTTCGCCTCGCTGATCGCGTTCAAGGAGGCCTGAGGTGGCGATACCCGCTGATCAGCGACCGCTCTATCGCGCCTTCATCGACCAAGGCCTGGATGCTTGGCTCGCCCGCCTGCCGGAACAGTTGGCCCAAGGGCTCGACCGCAAGCGCTATGGCGACCTGCCGGCCTGGGAGAAGGCGGTGGCCAAGCTGCCCGCCCTGCCCGAGGCACGCGACGTCCAGTTGGATACCGATACGGTGACGGTGGATTGCGCGCTCGACGACAGCCGGCGGCGCCAGTGCGAGAACCTGCTGAGGAAGCTATCGCCGTGGCGCAAGGGCCCCTACCGGCTCGCCGGCATTCACATCGACACCGAATGGCGCTCCGATTGGAAGTGGCGGCGGGTGGCGCCGCACCTCACCGACCTGCGCGGCCGGCGCGTGCTCGACGTGGGCGGCGGCAGCGGCTACCACGCCTGGCGCATGGCCGGCGCGGGGGCCGCCTTCGTGCTGGTGATCGACCCTTCGCCGCGCTTCTACTACCAGTTCCAGGCCCTGCGCCACTTCGTCGGTGACGCCGACGGGGGACGCACCCACTTCCTCCCGGTGGGCATCGAAGACGTGCCCGAGCGGCTCGCCTTCTTCGACACGGTGTTCTCCATGGGCGTGCTCTACCACCGCCCCTCGCCGCTGGAGCACCTGTTGCAGCTCAAGGAGGCTCTGCGCCCAGGCGGCGAGCTGGTGCTCGAGACGCTAGTGGTGGAGGGCGACGAAACCACGGTGCTGCTGCCCGGCGAGCGCTACGCCGCCATGCCCAACGTCTACTTCCTGCCCTCTTCCGCAGCGCTGTGCCAGTGGCTCGAGCGCTGCGGCTTCGTTGACGTACGGGTAGTGGACGAGGCCCCCACCACGCTGGACGAGCAGCGCTCCACCGAGTGGATGACCTTCCAGTCGCTGGCCGACTTTCTCGACCCGGCCGACCCGACGCGCACCCGCGAGGGCTATCCCGCGCCGCGACGGTCAGTGGTGATGGCAACGAGACCAGCGTAGCGAGCAGATGCTGCGTCAGGGAGTCTCGGCTTCCATTTCGAGGCTTTCCGCCGCCAGGTCGCCGAGGATCGGACACTCCGGGCGCTCGTCGCCATGGCAGTGCTTCACCAGGTGCTCCAGGGTACGGCGCATGCCCTGCAGCTTCTTGATCTTGCCATCCAGCTCCTCGATGTGCGCCTGGGCGACGGCCTTGACGTCGGCACTGGCCCGATGGCGGTCCTGCCACAGGGCGAGCAGGTTACCCATCTGCTCCACCGAGAAGCCCAGGTCACGGGCCCGGGAGATGAAACGCAGCGCGTGAACGTCCTTCTCGCTGAAGATCCGATACCCCGACTCCGTCCGTTTGGCCGGGGCAATGAGGCCGATACTCTCGTAGTAGCGAATCATCTTTTCCGAGATGCCGGATGCCTTCGACGCTTGACCGATATTCATCGGGTGCCTCCTCTTTCAGGAACTTGGCGCGAGAGATGCCCCGATTGCCGGGAACGCTTGTCAGCGCTTGACCTTACAACAATGGGAAGGTTTATGCTGTCCAGCACACCCACCACGAGGAAGCGCTCATGCCGAAATTCAACGTGCCGGACATGTCATGTAACCACTGCGTCTCGACGATCTCCACCGCCATCGAATCCGTGGACAGCGGGGCCAGCCTGGAATTCGACCTGGCGAATCGCCAAGTCAGCGTGAACAGCAGCGCGCCGGTCGAGGCGATCCAGGCAGCCATCGAAGCGGCCGGCTACCCCAATCAGGTGGCCTAGCGCCATTACCTTCCCATGACTGGAAGGTTTGAGACATAGTAACCCTCATCGCAACGGAGGCACAAGGCATGTCGAGCAACGAGGCCGCCTTGGCGGTTCGTAATGATTCCAGCGGCAGCGAAACGTATTCCGTGGCCATCGAAGGCATGAGCTGCGCCTCCTGCGTCGGCCGGGTCGAGAAGGCGATCCGCGGTGTGCCAGGAGTCGTCGACGCTTCCGTCAACCTGGCCACGCAGCGCGCCCAGGTGGAGTTCGCTTCCGGTCAGACGGATATCGCCGGTGTCGTGCAGGCGGTCAATGCCGCAGGCTATCCCGCCTCAAGCGAGACCATCGAGCTGTCGGTCGAGGGCATGAGTTGTGCCTCCTGCGTCGGCCGCGTGGAGCGCAAGCTCGCCGGCGTGCCCGGGGTACTCGAGGCCAGCGTCAACCTGGCCACGGCGACAGCCACCGTGAAAGTGGTGGCAGGGGCCGTCACCGCGCCGCGTCTGATCGAGGCCGTGAAGGCGGCGGGCTACGACGCCGAGGCCGCCAGCGACGCACCGGATCGCAGTGATCGCGAGCGCGAGGCCCGTGAACGGGAGATCGCCGAACTGAAGCGCGCGGTCGCCATCGCCACAGTATTCACGCTGCCACTCTTCGTGCTGGAGATGGGCTCGCACTTAATACCAGGGCTTCATCACTGGCTGCAGATGAGCCTGGGCCAGCAGAACCTGTTCTACCTGTTCTTCGTTCTGGCCTCGATCGTGCAGTTCGGTCCCGGCCTGCGCTTCTACCAGAAGGGCTGGCCCGCCCTGATGCGCGGCGGCCCCGACATGAACTCGCTGGTGATGCTGGGCACCACCGCGGCCTGGGGCTATTCGGTGGTGGCCACCTTCCTGCCACAGGTGCTGCCTGCCGGCACCGTGAACGTCTACTTCGAGGCTTCGGCGGTGATCATCACGCTGATCCTCGTCGGCCGCTATTTCGAGGCCATCGCCAAGGGCCGCACCAGCGAGGCCATCAAGGCGTTGATGAAGCTCCAGGCCAAGACCGCCCGCGTGGTTCGCGACGGTGAGGAAATGGAGATCGGCATCGACGCCGTGCGCCAGGGCGACATCGTGCTGGTACGCCCCGGCGAGAAGATCCCGGTGGATGGCCAGGTGATCGACGGCAGCTCCTTCGTTGACGAGTCGATGATCACCGGCGAACCCGTACCGGTGCGCAAGGAAGCCGGCGCGGACGTGGTCGGCGGCACTCTCAACAAGGTGGGCAGCTTCAGCTTCCGCGCCACCAAGGTCGGCGCCGACACCCTGCTGGCCCAGATCGTGCGCATGGTCGAGCAGGCCCAGGGCTCGAAGCTGCCGATCCAGGCCATGGTGGATAAGGTCACTACCTACTTCGTCCCGGCGGTGATCGCCGCGGCCCTGGCCACCATTGGCGTCTGGCTGGTCTTCGGCCCCGCCCCCGCGCTGACCTTCGCCCTGGTCAACGGCGTGGCGGTGCTGATCATCGCTTGCCCGTGTGCCATGGGCCTGGCCACCCCCACCTCCATCATGGTGGGAACCGGCAAGGCCGCGAAGATGGGCGTGCTGTTCCGCAAGGGCGAAGCCCTGCAGTCGCTGCGCGACGCCAAGGTGATCGCGCTGGACAAGACCGGCACCCTGACCAAGGGCCGGCCCGAGCTCACCGACCTGGTCGTGGCCAAGGACTTCGACGAGGTCGATACCCTGCGCCTAGTGGCCTCCGTCGAGCGTCAGTCGGAGCACCCCATCGCCGAGGCGATCGCCAGCGCGGCCAAGGCCCGCGGGCTGGAGCCCGGTGCCATCCAGGGCTTCGAGGCCATTCCCGGTTTCGGCGTCACGGCCCGGGTCGATGGGCGCCGGGTGGACGTCGGTGCCGACCGCTACATGCGCCAGTTGGGCCTGGACGTGGAGACCTTCGCCGAGAGCGCACACCGGCTCGCTGACGAGGGCAAGTCGCCGCTGTACGCCGCCATCGATGGCCGCCTGGCCGCGATCATCGCCGTCGCCGACCCGATCAAGGAGTCCACGCCGGCCGCCATCCGCGCGCTGCACGCCGAGGGTCTGCAGGTCGCGATGATCACCGGCGACAACAGGCGCACCGCCGATGCCATCGCCCGCCGCCTCGGCATCGACAAGGTGGTGGCCGAGGTCCTGCCCGACGGCAAGGTGGATGCGGTGAAGCAACTGCAGGCCGAAGGCGGCCTGGTGGCCTTCGTCGGCGACGGCATCAACGATGCCCCGGCGCTGGCCCAGGCCGACGTGGGGATCGCCATCGGCACCGGCACCGATATCGCCATCGAATCCGCCGAGGTGGTGCTGATGTCCGGCGACCTGCGCAACGTGCCCAACGCCATTGCGCTGTCCCGGGCCACCATCCGCAACATCAAGCAGAACCTGTTCTGGGCCTTCGCCTACAACACCGTGCTGATCCCGGTGGCCGCCGGCGCGCTGTTTCCCGCCTTCGGGATTCTGCTCTCGCCGATCTTCGCCGCCGTGGCCATGGCCGCCTCGAGCATCTGCGTGCTCACCAACGCGCTGCGCCTCAAGGGCTTCCAGCCGCCGATCGCGCTCGATGCGGATGAGGCCGCAGCGCCGGAGGTGGAGGTCGCTAGCCGGGCTGGCGCGTGAGGCGTCACGGCGCGTCCTGGGTGGCCAACGGCTCCTCGACGGCTCGCCTGGTCGCCCAGGCGAAGCCGAGCAGCCCCACGATCGGGCCGGGGACGAGCAGCCAGGCGGCGTGCAGCCCCACGCGCTCGAACAGCGTCGTCGTGGCGGCAATGGAGACCACGGTAATGGCAAAGCCGATGGAGTTCTGGATGGCCAATGCGGCACCGACCAGCTCGCGCGGGCAGGCCTGAGCCGAGAGGGCGGAGAATTGCGGCGAGTCCGCGATGACGGTCGCCCCCCATACCAGCAGCAGCAGGCCCAGCGCGACGGCCGGCAGCGCCTGCCAGAACAGCGCGAACACCAGGGCACAGACGCCCGAGGAGGCCAGGGCGCCCAGCGCCACCCTGGCGCTGCCGATGCGCTGCGACAGCCACCCGCCGACGATGCAGCCCAGCGCCCCGACCCCGATGATGGTAAACGCCATCCCGGAGACTCCCACCGCACCGTACCGGCTGGCCAGCACCGTCTGCGATACCAGCAGCGGCACCACCGTCCAGAAGGCGTAGAGCTCCCACATGTGGCCGAAGTAGCCCAGCGCGGCCGCGCGGAAGCGATGGATCCGGAACGCGTCCAGCACCGTGGGCCTCTGCCCTGTCTCGGTGCCCGAGGATGCCTTGCGCTGGCGGGCATCCGGCAGGTGAGGTCCGTCGCCCAGCCAGCGGATCATCACCGCCCCGAGCAGGGCAAGCCCGGACGAGGCAAGAATGATCGTCTGCCAGGGAAGCTCGGCCCCCACCTCCCGCAGCCCGTGGGGCAGCGCCGTACCCAGCGTCAGCATGGCCACCAGCTGTGCCAACGCCTGGCCGGTACGCTCCGGCGCCCAGCTGACGATCAGCTTCATGCCTACCGGATAGATGCCCGCCAACGACAGCCCGACCAGGAAACGCAACACCAGGGCACTGGCCAACCCCTCCGACAGCAGGGCGAAACCGGCGTTGAACAGGGCGCCGGCCAGCGCACAGCAGACGAAGATCCGGCTGGCGCGATAGCGATCCGCCAGACCGCCGAGGGCCATCGTCAGCGTGCCGAGGATGAAGCCGACCTGCACCGCGCTGGTCAGCCAGCCGATATCGGCGGCGCTGACGTGCCAGGTGCGCATCAGGTCGTCCGCCGCGCTGTTGGCACTGAACCACAGCGAGGTACCGAACAGCTGGGCGATGGCGATCGTCGCCACGGGCCACGTATCGCTTCGGGTGCTCTCCTCGACGTTGCCTGACGCCATTGTGGTTCTCCGGGTCGCTCGAGCCAGGCACCGACACGACCCGGCGATGGTCAAGGCACCGCCGGTGCGATCCCAGGGGCACGCAGCCCGGATCCCCGGCAAGCCTCGAGACGGAAGCCTGCGCAGCGACTACCGCTCAGTCCAGCTTCATTGGCCGCTACGCCGTGCCGTCAATGCTGGCAGAATCCCGACCTCCCGTACATCAGCAGAATTCTGGTAACCGCCGCCAGGCCCTAGACCCCGAACGGATAGGTATCCGGTGCCTCCTCCGGGTGCCACTGCTCGCCCCTGTCGAACGGCTCCACGGCGCGGGTCTCGTCGACATGGAAAACGGCGTCGAACTGCCGGGCCATTGATGCCTTGAAGTAGTGGCTGATGCGCTCCGACTCGGGGCGGTAGATCACGCCGATGGCGCGCTCCCACAGCGGCTCCTTCAGGGGCGCCGCACCCTCGCCCAGCGGCAGGTAGAAGTCGCCGCGGCCGCTGTCGTGGAACAGCCGCTCGACGCTGCCCTCCATCGAGGGCCGCACCTTGCGATGCTCCACCGGGCCGTCCCAGTCGCGGGCCGCCGAGACGAAGCCGCTATGGGTGGTAAAGCCCACCAATAGCGCCTGATCGGTACCGAAGCGATGGCGCACCAGCTGGCCGACATTGTGCTGGCCGCGATGCCAGCCCATGTCGGTGAACGCGGCATCGCCCAGGTGGGAGTTGTGCGCCCACACCACCAGCTTGCCCTGCCCGCCCTGGCGGCGCAGGTGCTCACGCAGCTCGGCGATGGTATCGGTCATGTGCTCGTCGCGCAGGTTCCAAGTATCCACCCGCGAGCCGAACATGGCCCGATAGTAGTGTTCCGCATTGACCACCACGCGGGCGTTCTGCTCGGCGAAGAACTGCTCGTCGCGAGGGCGTCGGCCGTCCCCATGCAGGTAGTTGCCGGACTTCTCGAGCAGGTCGGCGAGCAGGCGCACGGCGGCATCCTCGCAGATGCGGCTGAGGCCGAAGGCGGCATCGTGACCGTAGCGCACCGGGTCGCCACCGTGGTCGAGGCAGCCGTAGCCCTCGCGGGCGATGCGCGCCTGCTCCGGGTCGATGCCCTCGAGGTACTCGATCACCGCCTCCGCCGAGCGGTGCAGGCTGTAGACGTCGAGGCCGTGGAAACCCACCTGCTCATCGGCATGCTTGCCGGCATTGTGCTCCGCGAGCCAGCCGATGAAGTCGCGCACGTCGGTGTTGCGCCACATCCACTGCGGAAACCGCTGGAAATCGTCGAAGGCGCTTTTGAGCGTGTCATCACCTTCGCCGCGGACGTAGCGATTGAGGCGCAGCGCATCGGGCCAGTCGGCCTCGACGATCACCGCCTCGAAGCCCTTCTCGCGGATCAGGCGCCGAGTGATCTCGGCGCGCATACGGTAGAACTCGGCGGTGCCGTGGGAGGCCTCGCCGAGCAGCACCAGTGAGCGCTCACCCACCTCGTCGAGCAGGCGGTCGTAGTCGCTGCTCCGTCCGGCGAGCGGCACGGCATGGTCGCGAACGTAGTCCTGGGGAGTCGTCATCTCGCACCTCCTCCATGAAGGTCCATGGTTACTCCCTGAACTCTAGAAACCCCCTCCGCTTGCACTCAAGGTCTGGTGGGGTCAGCGACGCAGGATCACCAGCCAGCGCCCCAGGTTCAGGATGCTCGCCAGCGAGGCGGCCACGTAGGTGAAGGCGCAGGCGGTCAGCACGTGGCGGGCGCCGGGCATGTCGTAGGGCGGCACGTACTCGCGCAGCAGCGGCAGGGCGCGATTGAAGCTGGCGTCGAACTCCACCGGCAGGGTCACCAGATGCACCACCGCCGCGGTGCCGAAGCTGATTACCGCCGCCACGATCACGATGGCCAGCCCCCCGGGCAGGCGGGTCAGGATGAACAGGAAAGGGGCAGCCATCATCAGCAGCGCGCCGATCTTCTCGGCCCGCTGCGCCACGCCGACCATGCGCGCCCGGGCGATCAGCGGGGCGTACCCCTCGTGGTGCTGGATGGCATGGCCCACCTCATGGGCGGCCACGGTCACTGCCGTCAGCGAGCGTCCCTCGTAGTGCTCGCGGGAGAGTCGCACCCGGCGCGCCTCCGGGTCGTAATGGTCGCCCTGGTCGGTCATCTCCACCTTGACCCCCTCGATGCCCAGGCGACGCAGCAGATGATCGGCCAGTTCGGCACCGGTACCGGGATAATCGTCGCGCCCACGGGAGTGCCGCGACAGCACCCACTTGGCCCACACGTTGGGCAGCACGAAGATGGCCAGCAGAAAGACGATCAGCAGCACGATCATGGCGTTCGGGGTCTCTTTGGGCGTCTTGACGTTGGACGTAGCGTACCCGGTTCGGGTTCATGCTGTCGCGCTGCGCCCGACGCACCAACGACGCAGCCCCGGCCAGTTGGCCGGGGCTGCGCGGGGTCTAGCCGATATCAGGTCGTCGCGGGTTCCGGCTTTGCCTCGACATCCCGCATCATCGTCGCGAAGGGTACGCCGGCCCGGGTCGCGGGCGTGACGGACTGCACCTCACCGCCGCTGTCATGGTCGCGGGTCTTGGCATATTCCACCGCCTCGACGGCGCTCTTGCCGTGGTCGATGGCAGCCAGCGCCCACTTCCAGCCGGTGCCGTAGGCGACGGGGCCGTTGACCGGAATCCGCACCAGCTTGTTGAACATCTCGAAGACGCCGTCGGGCCCGGCAATGATCATCTCGACCCTCGTCACGTGCGGCTTGTCGTTACGCGGCGCCCCGGCATTGAGCCACTCCATGACCTCCCACCACTCCTGCTGCTCGCCGGCGAAGGCGACCCACTCGCCGTTGTCGAGCTGGAACAGCTTCTGCGCATGGTTGTAGGTCGAGCCGTTAACACTGATCAGCGAATCCGTCGCCAGCGTGGTCCCATCCCATACGATCGTGGTCATGCGAGTACCTCTTCTGAAACGTGCCGAGCCTCAACGAGAAATTAACGAAGCCCTGGCGTCAGGCGCAGGGTAGAAGCGAAAAACGCAAGAAATCGACACACAGAATAACGAATTTGTAACCCGCCAAAGCGATGGACTAGCGCCGGAGCCGGCCTCAGCTCGAGCTATGCATGCGACGCCCGGCGCACCCGCTCGAGCCCCTCCTCGGCGATCAGCCCTTGGGTGAAGGCGTGCTCGGCCATGGCAAGACTGTCTTCGGCCAGCACCAGGTCGCAGCCGGTATGGCGAATCTCCTCGCGCAGCGCATCGATGGCGCGCTCGCGCTCGGGTCGGCGCTCCACCCGCCGGATGTAGACCGCCCGGATCCGCTCGGGATATTCGTGCACGATACGCGCATAGACCTCGGGGTCGTGCTGGCCGCTGTCGCCGACCAGTACACAGGGCAGCTCGTCGCGCATCGACAGCATGTGCTGGATCAGGTCGTACTTGTGATCCTCGGCACGCCGCGGCCACGGCTTGCGCCAGGAGATGCCCCACTCGCGCAGGAACAGGATGGGCCCCACGGGGATGCGGTTGAGCTGGAAGAACTCCTCGAGCATCTCGTAGATGCTCCAAGGCCCGCGCGAGACGTAGAGAATCGGCCGCTTGGCCTGGCCGCTGCCACCGACGTGCAGCGCCTGGTAGAAGTCGGCTACGCCGGGAAAGGCCATGCGCTGGTGCGCCCGCTTGACGAACAGCCGGTGCAGCATGCGCAGCTTGTTGGCCACGCCGGTGTACATCACCGTGTCGTCGATGTCGCTGATGATCAGCAGGTCGGCCTCGGCCGGGGGGATGTAGACCTCGGCGAACGACTGTACCGGCTCGATGTCCGGTAGCACCACGTGCAGTTCGGCGTGATGCCAGGCGCTGTCCTGCGGCAGGGCGTGCGCGAGCGGCATGTGCACGTCGAAGTAGCCGTCGCGGTCGGTGGTCACGGTGGTGACGTTCTGCCCCAGGGTCACCTCGACGGTGACCGCAGGGAGCCCATGGCGGAAGAGGCGCCGCACGATGTCGGCCAGGTCGCGCAGAACGCCATAGCGCGGAATCAGCTCGCCCAGCGCGGCCTGGCGGAACACCCGCCCCATGAGGAAGGCCTCGTGGCGGGAGCCGTAGCCGCGGTAGGGGTGCACGACGTAGCCACCACGCCCGCGGTCACGCTTCATCGGGCGGGCGGCAATGCGCAGCAAGCGCCTGACGAAGCCCGTCATTCACCCTCCGGCGAGGCGCCAGCTGGCGGGAAGCCACTCGAACGGTACGCTATCGGCCGATCCTGGCAGTACGGCATGTCTCCTCCCTGACACTCGACAGGGCCCGGCAAGCGCCGAGCCCTGTCCCTAGTGTGGAGGATAATGCCGCCAGTTCAACCGTCTATGGTCGGCCTGGCCGATCAGCGCAGCAGGTCGCGAACGTCCTTCGCTTCCCAATGCGGGAAATGCTTGCGAATCAGCGCATTGAGTTCCAGTTCGAAGGTCGGCCAGTCGACCTCGCGGCGCGGCTGCCCTGCCGCCTCGGCAGCGCCGCGCACCATGCCCGCCCCCACGGTGACGTTGGAGAGCCGGTCGATGACGATGAAACTCCCGGTGCCGGGGCTCTGGTCGTAGGCGTCGAGCGGTACCTCGGCGGTCAATTCGACCCGGCAGCGGGCGATGGCGTTCAGCTCCAGGCGCTCGGCCTCGTGCCGCTCCAGGGTGTTGACGTCGACCTGGTGGTGAATCGCACTCACGCGCCCGGCCACCGAGCGTCCGGCCAGGCGGATGTCATACTGCCGACCGGGCGCCAAGGGCTGTTCGTGCATCCACACGATGTCGGCATCGAAGGCGTTGGTCAGGGTGACCTCGGCATCCTCGGCGACGATCCAGTCGCCACGGGAGATATCGATCTCGTCCTCGAGGGTCACGGTGACGGCCTGCCCCGGCCACGCCGCCTCCAGGTCGCCATCGAAAGTGACGACCCGTTCGATGCGGCTGGTCTTGCCCGAGGGCAGCGCCTTGATCGCCAGGCCCGGGCGCAGCACACCGGCCTCCAGCGTGCCGGCATAGCCGCGGAAGTCGAGGTTGGGCCGGTTGACGTACTGCACCGGGAAGCGCAGGTCGACCAGGTTGCGGTCGCGGCTCACCTCCACGGACTCCAGCAGTTCCAGCAGCGCCGGTCCCGCTTCGCCGTCGATCTGGTACCAGGGCGTGCGGTCGCTGCGGTTGACCACGTTGTCGCCCTCCAGCGCCGACATCGGCACGAAATGCAGGTCCTTGACCGAGAGTTGCTCGGCGAAGCGCCGGTAGTCGGCGACGATCTCGTCGAAGCGCGCCTCGTCGAAGCCCACCAGGTCCATCTTGTTCACCGCGATGACCAGGTGCTTGATGCCCAGCAGATCGGCAATGAAGCTGTGACGCCGGGTCTGGGTCTGCACGCCGTAGCGGGCGTCGATCAGGATGATCGCCAGGTTGGCGGTGGAGGCCCCGGTGGCCATGTTGCGGGTGTACTGCTCGTGCCCCGGCGTATCGGCGATGATGAACTTGCGCTTGTCGGTGGAGAAGAAGCGGTAGGCCACGTCGATGGTGATGCCCTGCTCGCGCTCCGACTGCAGGCCATCAACCAGCAGCGCCAGGTCCACGGCATCGCCGGTGGTGCCGCTCTTCTTGGAGTCGCGGGTCAACGCCGCCAGGTGATCGTCGAAGATCATCTTGGAGTCGTGCAGCAGCCGGCCGATCAGGGTCGACTTGCCGTCGTCGACGCTGCCGCAGGTGATGAAGCGCAGCAGGTCCTTGTTCTCGTGCTCGTGCAGGTACTGCTCGATGTTGTCGGCGATCAGTGTCGATTGGTGTGCCATCAGAAGTACCCCTCGCGCTTCTTCTTCTCCATCGAGCCCGCCTGGTCATGGTCGATGGCCCGGCCGCTGCGCTCGCTAGTGCGGGTCAGCAGCATCTCCTGGATGATCTCGGGCAGGGTGTCGGCCCTGGACTCCACCGCGCCGGTCAGCGGGTAGCAGCCCAGGGTGCGGAAGCGCACCCACTTCTCCTCGGGCACCTCGCCGGGGGCGAGCGGCATCCGCTCGTCGTCGACCATCACCAGCATGCCGTCGCGCTCCACCACCGGGCGCGGGGCGGCGTAGTAGAGCGGCACGATGGGAATCTGCTCGAGGTAGATGTACTGCCAGATGTCCAGCTCGGTCCAGTTGGAGAGCGGGAAGGCGCGGATCGACTCGCCCTTGTTGACCCGGGCGTTGTAGAGGTTCCACAGCTCGGGACGCTGGTTCTTGGGGTCCCAGCGGTGGAACTTGTCGCGGAACGAGAACACCCGCTCCTTGGCGCGGCTGGCCTCCTCGTCGCGACGCGCGCCGCCGAAGGCGGCATCGAAGCCGTACTTGTCCAGCGCCTGCTTGAGCGCCTGGGTCTTCATCACGTCGGTATAGCCGCTGGAGCCGTGATCGAAGGGGTTGATGCCCGCGGCGCGCCCCTCTTCGTTGATGTGCTCGATCAGCTCCATGCCCACCTCACCGGCCATGCGGTCGCGGAAGGCGATCATCTCGCGGAACTTCCAGGTGGTGTTGATGTGCATCAGCGGGAACGGCGGCGGCCCGGGGTAGAAGGCCTTGCGCGCCAAATGCAGCATCACCGAGGAGTCCTTGCCGATGGAGTAGAGCATCACCGGGTTACGGAACTCGGCGGCCACCTCGCGGATGATATGGATCGATTCGGCTTCGAGCTGCTGGAGATGGGTCAGCCGGCGCGGCGACAGGGAGGCCGGCGAGTCGGAAGCCGGGGGCGCCGGCTTGTGCTCGGGAGCTTTGAGACTGGTCATCGGCCCGGATACCTCGCATGACGATGGGCATTAGAATCATGCGCACAGGGTAACGCCGGGCTAATAATAACGTAAAAGAATGATTGCCTATCTTTTTAGATCAAAAACGAATCGAAGCATCAAAGATCGATGCGCTCGATCCAGGTCAACCACTCGTCGCTGCGCAGGTCGACGATCCGAAAGCCCGGGCGCGACGCCTCATCGATGGCGAAGCCGTCGGAGCCAGCCAGGAACTGATCGGTGGTCGAAGGGCAGCCGTAGACCATGACCTCGCCACGCTCCAGCCGCTGGCGGCCGGCGAAGGCCTGGTGGATGTGACCGCAGAGAATGGCCTTGACCTGCGTGAACGGCGCCAGCGCCTGCCACAGGGCGTCACGATCCTTGAGCCCGATCTCGTCGAGCCAGGCCGAGCCCACCGGAAGCGGCGGATGATGCATGACCAGCAGCGTGGGGCGCTCGTCCTGGCTCAGGCGCTCGACCAGCGCCTCGATCCGCTCCGCGCCCAGTTCGCCATGGGCATGCCCCTTGACCCAGGTATCGGCGACCAACAGCCGCCAGTCGCCCAGGTCGATGTCGTCGTGGATGGCCTTGATGTCCCGCATCAGATCCTGCTGGTCGTGGTTGCCGCCCAGCCAGAACCAGGGGCACTCCAGCCTCGAGAGCACCCGATGGGCATGCTGGTAGGAGGCTGCCGTCTCGTCCTGACTGACATCGCCGCTGACAATGACCGCGTCGGGGCGTTCGGCGCGCACCGCCGCCACCACCGACTCGAGCTGGCGCAGAGGGAAGCCGGCCCGCGAGCGGGCATCGGGGTCGGCATGCAGGTGGCAGTCGCTGAGCTGGACCAGCCGCATCATCCCGGCAGTTCCGTCACGTTGGTAGGGTGGCCGTGCTCCAGGCCATGGGCCAGCCACTCTCCCAGGAAACGGTTGAGCTGCAGCTTCTCGTCGGGCTGGAACATGCGCACGTTGGGATAGCGGTAGCGCCCGTTGAAGTGGCGCTCGCGCTGGAAGTCCGTGACCTCGGCCATGCGCACGTCATGGTACAGGTGCACACGCATGCAGGGCGGCTCGATGACCGCATCCATCAGGCCGCTCTGGCTCACGCGGGCGATGGTGGTATAGGGCGCCCGCTCCAGCACCGACAGCCACAGGGTACCGAATCGGCCACGCCCACCGGTCAGCTCGAGCTCACGCGTCTCGCCCGCCCCCAGATCGCCCAGCAACCGAACCAGGCGCAGGTAGTTGGCGCTGCATTCCCCCTGCAGGCCCTTCAGATCGGTGACATAGGCGGTTCTCGCCACGCTACCCCCTTGCTCGTAGAGATGCTCGTTCAGCCGCCAACCAGTAGAAGGCGATCAGACACATGGCATTGTCGAGTCGCCCAGCCTGCAAGAGTTCCCAGGCCTGATGAAACGGTAACACGTGAACGCGGATGTCCTCATGCTCTTCGTCCAGGCCATGCACGCCGCCCAGCCCGTCACAGTCGACCAGCGCGCAGAACAGCGTCACTCGCTCCGAGCAGGCGCCCGGGCTCGGATAGTAGGTATGCAGTTCGACCAGGTCAATGACCTCGCAGCCGGCTTCCTCCATGGCTTCCCGCCGGGCCACCTCGGCCGCGCTCTCACCCTCCTCGACCAGGCCGGCGACGATCTCGAGCTTCCACGGCGACTCGGGGTCGTCCAGCGCCCCGGCACGGATCTGCTCGACCAGCACCACGCAGTCGCGCTCCACGTCGTAGAGCAGCACGCCGACGGCATCATGCCGAACGTGCACCTCGCGCACCACCGTACCACTCCAGCCGCCCTCGAACAGGCGGTGGCGCAGGTGCACCTCGTCCAGGCGGAAGAACCCCTGATGCAGGCAGCGACGCTCGTTCAGCTCGACATCGGTACCGCTGAAGCTGGGCAGGCGGGCGGCGTCCCGGCCGCTATCGTGATTATCGGTCATGCAAACCTCCGAGTCTGCGATGGCGACCATTATCGTGACCGGAGCCGAATCTGCCAACCGCCGCCTGCCGAACCCGCACGCCCCGGGCGCGCGGGAACGTCGCCTCAGAGCCGGGACAGCAGCGCCCTGGCCTCCTCGCGCAGTGCCTCGTCCGAGGCCTGGCGATCCTTGCGCGCGGTACCGTCGACGGCACGCTGGGCGTGCTCGCGCGCCTCATCGCGGCGCCCCTCGTCCTCGAGGAAGGCAGCATAGTAGTAGTTGACGTCGATACCCTCGGGGCGGATCTCCAGCGCGCGCTGGAACATGCGCTCGGCGGTCTCGCTGTTGCCGAACCCGATCGGCCTGCCCGGCGCGCGGTCGTATAAGGCGCCCAGGGTCACGTAGGCCGAGCCGTTGCCTCCCTGCGGGTCGAGCTCGATGGCGCGCTCCAGGGCATCGCGCGCCGAGCGGGCGCTGCCCAGCGCCCCCAGGCCGCTGCGCTCGCGCGCATACGACGCCTCGATGATGCCGTACCAGATCAGCGGCTGGGCCTCGCCGGCATTGGCCTCGGTCAGCTGCTCGGCTTCGCTGGCCAGCGACTTGAGCGCGCTGCGACGCTGCCCCTCGGCCTGCTGCGTGTTGATCCGCTCCCAGCGCTGCTTGAGCGCCTCCACCTCGTTCTCCCAGGCCAGGGCGCCGGAAAAGGGCGCGAGCAGCAGACCTGCCCCCAGGGCGGCGGCGAGAAACTGACGTCGTGGCATGTCCAGACTCCTTCCTTCATTCGCTTGTTATTGGCTGATGACTTCTTGACGGTGGCGCGCGGCACCGCTTCCGGCAATGTAACGAACGTTTGAATGATTCGCCAGTCCGATCACCGCCTCGGTGCTGGCCCACCGGGGGTCAATGGCGTATGTTGCCCTTTCGCCGCATGAACCTACTCGCCGCAAGAATGCAGGAGCGACGCCATGAAGGGCCGTAACATGACGCGCTGGCGCGACCCCGCCAAGGACCCGCGCCAGGAACCCAGGAGCAACCTGATCACTGCCGAGGGGGCCGAGCGCCTGCGCGGTATTCTCGATCACCTTTCCCGGGTCAAGCGCCCCGCCCTCTCGGCCAAGGTGGGCGAAGCCGCGGCGCTGGGCGACCGCAGCGAGAACGCCGACTACACCTACAACAAGAAGGAACTCAACCGGGTCATCGCCCGCATCCGCTACCTGACCAAGCGGCTCGACGAGCTGCAGGTGGTGGATCGCCTGCCGACGGATACCGGCAGGGTCTATTTCGGCGCCTTCGTCACGCTCGAGGACGAGGAAGGCGAGGAGATGCGCATCCGCATCGTCGGCCACGACGAGACCGACACCGCCAAGCGCTGGATCAGCGTCGACGCCCCGCTGGCCAAGGCACTGCTGGGCAAGGCGCTGGACGACGAGGTCACGGTCAAGGCGCCGGCGGGCGATACGACCTACCTGATCACGGAGATCGCCTATCGGGATTCTGCCACGCGGGCCCGATAAACCCGAAACCGCCGATCGTCGGCCAGGACATCGAACCCACCGAAGGCGCACTCGAGCAGGTCCGGATAGGGCAGGAAGGCGTTGGCCACTATCAGCAGCGTCCCACCCGGCAGCAGATGCGCGGGCGCCTCGCGGATCAGGCGCCCGGCCGGGCCGTAGTCGATGCTGCGCTCCTGATGAAACGGCGGGTTGCTGACGATGGCGGCGAAGCGGCGCCCATCGAGCGCCGAGTAGACGTCGCTGGACAGCGCCCGCCCTTCGAGCCCATTGGCCGCCAGGGTGCGCCGGGTGGCTTCCACCGCGAAGGCGTTGACGTCGACCGCCGTGACCCGGTGACCGCGGCGCGCCAGCCAGGCGGCGAGGATGCCATCGCCGCAGCCCATGTCGAGCACGTCCTGCGCCTTGTCAGGCCCCGGCAGTTCCGCTTCGAGCCGCTCGAGCAGCAGCCGGGTGCCCTCATCCAGCTTACCGTGACCGAACACGCCGGGATGGCTGACGAGCGTCAGCCCCTCGGCTTCGAAGGTGGTCCAGGCGGCATCCGGGTCGATGCCGACTTTGCCGAGGCGCGTCTCGAACAGGATGCAGCGCCGCGCGCTGTCGAGCTTGCGACAGCCCAGCCCCAATGCCGCCAGCACCTTGAGCACGCGCTTGATGCCGCCCTGGTTCTCGCCCACCAGCTGCAGCGGCGTTCCGGCCGGCAGATTAGCGCACAGCCACAACAGCCACCATTCGCCCAGGGCATGGGTCTTGGGCCAGAACAGCACCGCCCCGGGCGGCGCGCCGACGGCATCGCCGGCGAACGGCGAGGAGGCCGGGCGGCCGCGACCCTGCCAGGCCTGCAGCACGCCATGGTCGGCGCTCAGGACGCTGCCCTGCCCCGCCTCGAGCCAGACATCGCGCGGCGGCGCCACCCACAGCCAGCCGCGATAGTCGGCCTGCTGGCGTTCCAGCAGTTGGCAGACCGGCGTTTCGGCACTCATCGAACGTTCCCCTCGGTCGGCAGATCGCCTTCCTTCACCAGCGTATAGAGCAGGTAGCGGCCCAGTCGCCAGTGCGGTTCGACCTGGCAGTAGCGCCGCTCCAATGCCACCAGCCGCTGCCAGTCGTCCTCGCTGGCCGGCGGGTGACGCAGGTAATCGTGGAACACACGGATGCCCGCCACAGCGCGAATCGACAGCCGGCATTGGCGGCTCCAGGCGACGATCCGGTCATGGCTCAACGGGGAGATGGGGGTCAACCGCTGGCGCTTGCCGGTGCCCTCGAGGCGATCGTCCAGCGCCTTCTGCAGGTTGCCCTTGACCACGTTGGAGAAACGCAGCGCATCGCGATTGAACACCATCAGCGACAGCTGACCGCCCGGAGCGAGCCCATCCGCCAGGGTGGCGAGAGCCGCACGCGGGTCGCTGAGCCACTCCAGCACGGCGTGGCAGGCGATCAGCGGCCAGGGGCCGGGCGTGCGCTCCGGCAACGCCTGCAGCGGCGCCCGCATGAAGCTCACCGGCAGCCCCTCGAGCGACTGGCGCGCCTGTTCGAGCATGTCGCCGGCCGGCTCCAGCAGGGTGACCGGGTGGCCGCGCCGGGCGAACCAGGCGGAGAGTTGCCCCAGCCCACCCCCCACGTCCAGCAGCGGCTGGCCATCGAGTTCGAGCATCTCGGGCAGCAACGCATCGAGCATGGCCAGGCGCAGCGCACCGCGCGGCCCACCGTAAAGGCTGCCGGCGAACTTCTCGACCAGGCCGTCGAAGTGACGGTCACCGGCAGGCGAAAGCGGAGTGGAATCGGTCATGGCGGAACTGCGACAGAGGGTGTGGCGCGCATTCTACCCGTCCTGCCAAGGTCTGGGCAGGTGTCGTGCCCAACGCGCCTCGGCCTCGACCTGCGCCGCCAGCGCCAGCAGGCGATGCTCGTCCCCCATGGCGCCGATCACCTGCACACCGACCGGCAGGCCATCCGGTGTCACGTGCAGCGGCAGCGACATGGCCGGCTGGCCGGTCAGGTTGGCCAGCTGGGTATAGGGAGTGCGCGATAGCGCATCGCGCGCCAGGTGCCCGAGCATGCCCGCCTTGAGCGCCAGCCCCGCCAGGCCGGGAATCGCCAGCAGCCCCATCAGGCGCTCTTGCACGCGTGGCGGATAGAGTTCCCCCAGGCGCGGCGCCGGCGCCGCGGTCACCGGCAGCAGCAGCGCGTCGTAGCGGCGATGGAAGGCTCCCATGGCGCGCGCCGCCGCGTTCCAGTCGCGCTTGGCCAGCTCGTAGTCGCGCACCGGCAGGCAGCGTCCCAGGCGGGCAATGGCGCGGGTGGAGGGCTCAACGTCCAGGCGAGGGACGGGCACGCCGGTCTCGCGGGAGATCCAGGCCAGGTCGGCCGTCAAGTGTCCCAGGTAGAGCGTCAGGTAGGCGTTGGCCAGGCGCTCGCCGTCGATCGGCGGCTCGGCCCACTCGACATGATGGCCCAGCCCTTCGAGCATGCCTGCCGCGGCCTCCACCGCCCGGCGCACCTCGGGATCGAGCACGCTGCCCAGTGGCCTGCCCAGCGGCTCGCCGAGCGATACCGCCACGCGCAGCGGAGCGGGCGGACGCTCGAGCGCCGCAAGATAGCCCGTTTCGCGCCTGACCGGGTACGGTGCCCCCTCGTCCATGCCGTTGATGGCGTCGAGCAGCGCGGCGCTGTCCCGCACCGACCGGGTCACGGCGTGCTCCACCACGGCACCCTGCCACACCTCGGCGTGCAGCGGCCCCTGCGGCACCCGCCCGCGCGACGGCTTGAGGCCGAACAGGCCGCAATAGCTGGCGGGAATGCGGATCGAGCCGCCGCCGTCGCCGGCCATGGCCAGCGGCACCAGCCCCGCGGCAACCGCTGCCGCCGCCCCGCCGCTGGAGCCGCCGGGCGAGTGCGACGGCTGCCAGGGGTTGATCGGATGCGGGAAGGCCCGCGGCTCGGTGATCCCCATCAACCCCAGCTCGGGCGTCGCCGTCTGGCCGAGAATGGCAAGACCCGCCTGGCGCAACCGAACCACCAGGGTCGAGTCCACCGGCGGCTTCCACTCGGCCAGGGCCGCGCTGCCGAAGGCCAGCGGCTCGCCCTCGATCGCCATCAGCAGGTCCTTGGTCAGGGTCGGCACCCCGGCGAACGGCGCCGCCGGATCGACGCCGCCGGCCTCTTGCCGGGCACGCTCGAAGCGCATGCGCACTACCGCCTGAAGCCGCGGGTTGTCGCGCTCGATGGCACGGCAGGCGGTGTCGAACACCTCCTCGCGACTCACCTCGCCGCTGCGTATCAGCTCGGCCAGCCCCAAGGCATCGTGCCGTCGGTACTCATCGATTTCCATGCGCGCTTCCTGCTACTGAAGACAAGCTCGATGATGGCCGTTCGGCTTCAGGCTTGGCAACACACGCAGGGCAATCGGTTTATCTCGATGCCACAAGCGCTTATAATGCGCAGCCGTGCGGCCCCCATAGCTCAGCTGGATAGAGCGTCCCCCTCCTAAGGGGAAGGTCCCAGGTTCGAATCCTGGTGGGGGCGCCAATTATATCAGCCACTTGCTGAGCATCTTACGCTCAGCAAGTGGCTCCTCTACCGCCCCGACCCCAACAGCGACCCCAACACGATGTCTCGCTAGGCAATACAGCATGGCTGCGGCTGGGTGTGAGCGTGGCGACTACCTGCCCCACGGCTTCCGCTCAAGCTTCCACGACTTGATCAGCGGACACCACCGACAACCCCGAGGCCTCGCTGAGATGGCGCTGGCCCACACCATCGAGAATAACGTAGCGGCTGCCTATAGAGGCGGTGACCTGTTCAAGAAAGGGCAGCCAATCATGCAGGAAAGGGGAAATTAAATTTCCTTAACTGACGAGGTGTAAATCAAGCGTGTGCTAGGAGTCGACGCTGAATGAAATGCAGGCATATTCTGACCAAAGCTACTGAACAACCACACGGGAATTCCGGCAGAACCAATTAATTACCGTCCAAGGAAGTCTCACAAAGTACAATTTTCCATTGACTATTGACGCCAGGTAGGCTGCGGGGAATACTACTTGCGAACTGGGGCATTCAGCACCAGCCTACTTAGGAAAGTACGAATGAACAATACCATTGTCATCCCGTGTACAGACCAGTGCGACCCTGAATGCAAAGGTGAGCAGACATTCTATCTCGACGTTGTCGGGCTCACCCAAGAGCAAGTTGACGCCATTGTGCTAACAGAGGGCTGCGTTACGTTGCACCTATCTCACGAGCAGATGAAAATTAATCATTTAAGTGCAAACGACCCTTCATATTGCCCCATTGAGAAAGGGGTAAAGGTGGACTTGTCCCTAGACACGGTTTGCGTTAACTATGCACAATAGAGAACCAATCAAAGCATTTTATTTTACAAGCCACATCTCGAAATCACGTTAAAACCTGTCACAGCGAAATTTTCGCTGTGACAGGACAGCCCTTTTATTTTTTAAGCCACATAACAATCATTCGTTTGGCCTGCCACCACCTGCATCAGGCTATCCAGGTAGTTGGAATCCGACATGAACAATACGTGCTTGGCACGCAGTTCATCCGAAGTCATCCCCCAGTGGCTCACAATCCACTCCCGTGTAGTGCTGGAAGGCGCCAGGATGACGCTTTCCAGCTCGACATGCTCACTTTTCAGGCGCCGTTCCACATCCTTGATGCGCTCCCCAAACTCGATCTTCTCGTCCTTCGGCCCGGTATGGCGGAGCCCATGAGGGTCAACGAAAACGATGCGCTGCCTGTCGTCCTGCACATGCCAGAGGATGAAGTCGGGGTAGAACCCACCCGCCTCGAAGAAGCCAATGCCCTGCTTGACCAGGTTGCGCAGCAGGTATAGCTGTTCGCCACGTTCCGCTATTGCCTGCTGGTTTCGCTCCAGCCACTTTTTCAGATCCTCGACGAAGCGGAACTCACTGTCGTTCAGGGCAACGGGTTCGACGCGGATACGGCTGTCCTTACCCAGGTGCAGCAGCGGGTTGTAGAGATGAGCACCGATTTGCACGGCGCTGATGCCATTGGACTTGGACGACCGATACATACCCTGGCGCTGCTTCTCGATGGCCTCCTTCATCTGCTTGATGTCGTCGATCAACGCTGATTCACTGCCGTCGACGATTAGCTGATACTCCTTGGTATCCGGCAGGTTGCCTCGGGCATCCTCGAGCGCGACCAGCTCCATGCGCGGCTCCAGATAGGCTCGGCGGTGGTAGTTGAAGACCCGGTCCATCAGCAGCGATAGGAGCTCCAGCGCCATGCTCTGGTAGCGCTGGAAGTTGTCGGCATGCAGCTTCCACTGGTCCTCGGGGACCAGCAGCCTGTACCACACCCGGCTCTTCAGCAGCGCCGGCAATCGGCCGGTATCGATGAGCAGGTTGGCATAGCTGCGGGATCGCCTGTAACGCTCCAGGTCTCGCTCAAGGGCGGCCATGTCCAGGAACAGCAGGCGCTCGTCATCGAAGTAGCGCTCGTGCTGCTTGGCCTGGCCTGGCTTGGCCATTACGTCCTTCACGCCCGAGGCCTGAAGGCTTTCGACCCGAGGGTAGCGGTCGAGCTCTATCTTGCGCTCCTTGAGCACGATATCCGGCGTCAGGCCCAGCTCATGACGGAAACCGCTACCGACGGTAGCCACAGGGTGTCCGAAGCGCACCAAGGGGCCGTCGCGGTAAAAGCTGTAGGCCTGCTTGGTGTCCTGCCGGACCTTAGGACGCAGCATCTTCAACGACTTGCCAACGTCCTCCATCACGTTCAGCTTGAGCGTATGGATCTCGGGTTGGTCGTTGCCCGGCAGGTCTTCATCCTTCAGGAAGTCACGGAAGGTCGCCATGAAGTCGGCACCGACGCCGAAGACGTTGAGTGTCTCGAGCAAATAGAGGTGCTTGGGAGCCAGCACCGGATCGAGCCGGCTGGAGCGCATCAGGCTCATGTCTCGGCCTTTCAAGCGTACACCGCGACCGAACAGCTGGATGATCTGCGAGCCCTCCTTCTTGCCGGTGTTCATCAGGCCCATGCTAGAGACACGCCAGCAGTTCCAGCCCTCGATGAACTTCTTGGAGCCGATCAGCAGGTTAACCGGCGAGCTATCGCGAGTAACCTCGGAGAAAATGGGATTGGCCAGTTCCGACTTGCGGACTTGCAGATGCTGGATTTTGTAATCCTCAAGGTGCTCGGCCAGCCCCAGAGCATCACCCACGTTGATCAGGCCGAAGGGCTTCTCCGCCTCCCCCACCTTGAGCAGTAGCTCGCCGGAGTCACCGGTGATTCGGTCGACGTTCAGCGTACCGCCGCCTGGGGCATGGAAGGTATGGGTAAGGATGTCGCGGTAGAGCTCTTCGACGGTCGGTCCTAGGGCCTTGAGCCAGGGAAAGCTACCCGAGAAGATCTCGTTGCCTTGCTTGTCGATCAGCCCGGTAGTTTCTGCGTCACCTTCAAAGACGGCGCTGAGCGCCCGGCGCGCTTCATCCTTCTCCCCAAGGAACCAGGCCAGAAAGCCCAAGACCTGAGCGATATCGGAAGCACGCTCCTTGTAGTTCTTGGCAGTCTCCTTGCTGCCGTCGTCCTTGACCACGCTGGCCCCGACGAACACCCATAGCGGCGCGGCCAGGTTCCACTGGGTCAGCTGGCCGTGTTCTTCCTGGTAGTAGCGCTGCTGCTGGTAGAAAGCCAGCAGTGCCGCCGTGAGGTAGGTGTAGCGCTGCTGTGTCTCCTTCTCCGGCAGGTTGAAGATTCGGTAGTCCTTGCCGTAGCCATCTTCGTAGAAGTAGCGGTAACCATAATCGAACAGGATGCTCTTGGCGTAGGTCTCCTCCACCGCAGCATCCTTGGCGGCCACCACGGCCTCCTTGAAGGTGGCCGAGTACTCGAAGGTAAAGCCACGCCCGGCCAGCTTGTTGCGATGCGACAGCCAGCCTTTCTCTTCGCTCGCCGACCCCAGCCCGCGGTGCCCTTCATCGACCAGCAGCAGGTTGCCATCGCCGAAGCTGTCCACCGCCATGGTCTTCTTGCCCTGCTCGATGCCGAGCTTGGTGATTTCGGTCACGGCAACACGGCTCAGCGCTTTCCGCTCGCCGCTGAACAGGTCACCACCGTCCTGGCTCAGGCGCTCCGCCTCCAGGCTGGATTCACGGCACTCCAGCAGGTGCTGCTCACTGAGGCGCTCATTGGGCGTAATCAGAATGATCTGACCATAGTCGGCGATACGGTGATGCTTGCGAGCGTAATGCCGGAACTGACGCACGTTGGTGTGCATCAGCAGCGTCTTGCCCGAGCCCGTGGCATTTTGCAAGCACAGCTTGTTGAGGTCATCGTCCTCATAGGGACCGATGCCCGTCTGGTAGCCCTGCCCCTGCCAGTACCTATTGAACCGCTCGACCTGGCGGTTGAGGCTGGCCTTGAGCGCCTCACGATCGCGGAAGTATTCATGGAGGTAGATCTCGACGAACAGCAGGGTCAGCCACTGGAAGTATTTCCAATCGACCTCGGTCTCCCTCTGCTGATTGAGGGCATCGGTGTGCTCAACGATGTTGGCGTCGAAGCGCTTCAGATCCTCCTCACCGTACTTCCAGGTGGGCTGATAGCTGCCCAGCAAGGCGTGGAGGTAGTGGTGGTGGCGATCGCCGGTCAGCCCGGGATCACTCCCCTTGAGCGTCTTGCTGAGCAGGGTAATCGGACGTACCCGGCTGCCGCCGTCCCGGTACTGCTCCAACGGGTCGATACCGAAGCGCGTCAGCACCCACTGGTTGAGCACCAGCTTCTTGAGGAAGTCGGTCTTGGCACTAAGTTGCTTGATCTTGGTCTGGCGTGGCCTCCCTGCCATCAGTGCGACTCCCGGTCCTGCTCATTCTGCTCGCCCACACGCTTCGTAGGCGCATCTTCGCCCACCAGCACGGGCTTGCCGTCTTGCCAGATCACGGCGTACTGGCCGAGGCGACGTTTACGCTCCAGGGTGTCGGCGACTGCGGTACGGAGGCTATCCAGCATCTCCTGAGTATCCGGTGCCAGCTGAGTCATGGCCGTGCCTCCTTGACGAGTAGGTTGTAGTGGCGATCATCGAGAATATGGCGCTCGTCCCCGGTCTGTTCAAAGACCGGCTCCGGGGTGCCGCCGGCATTCATGAAGCAGCGCGCACGGGAAACGGAGGGCGCGTAGAGCGTCAGCAGGTTGTGTAGGCTGCGTGGGAAGCGGCGCTGAATGTCCTTCAGTGGGATATCGTGTCCACCATGAGATACTCGCTCTGCCACACGCAGACGTGACATCTCCGCCGAGGGGAGTGCCAGGTAGACCAGCTCGACCCGCCAGCCTGTTGCCAGCAGCCGCTTCACCAGGCTCAAGTAGCCTCGCCCCGAGAGTGTCGTCTCGAAGGCGAAATCCTCACCCTCCTCGATCGCGTCTTCGATCTCGCGTAGAAAAATCCGACTGGCGGTGAGAAGCTCCCGCTCCGGCGCCAGGGGAGAGAGACCAGCGGCGATCAGGTCGGCGTTGATGAACCGCGCACATTTGGCCACCTGGGGCAGGTAGTGAAGCGCAAACGTCGTTTTGCCAGCCCCATTAGGGCCGGCAACAATCCAGCAGGTAGGAGCGCTGGCTTCAGAGTTCATCGTCACATCCCTCCCACATGCGGGCATGGAAGGTCTCTTCCAGGCTGTGTACGCGGCTACGCGCACTGCCGGTCAGGTTCAAGCCGTGCGGGCCGTTGATGTAGATAGCATCGAACTCACTGTCGGTGGTGCCGATCTTGTATTTTTCCAGCAGCGCTTCCAGCACCGCGGCATCCTTCTCAGGGTCGTCGGTCAGCTTACGCCACACCACCAGCACCTTGGCCAGGTCCTCGTCGCTGCCCGGGATACGGCGCACGTGCCCTTCCACCTGGCGAATCCAGTAGGCACCGTCTTCGTTCTCTCGCAGGCCTTCTGCCTTGAGACGCGTGTTCTGGTCCTCCGGCAGCTCGGGGTCTTCCTCGCGAGTGAAGCGGGCGATATAGGTACGCGGCTTGTCGAGGTGAGTGACATGCAGACCGATCAGCCAATTGAACGTTTCGACCAGGTCGACGGCGGTTTCGCGGGTCTCGTCGCTGCCGGGCTGCTTGACCTTCAGCGTGTAGCCTTCGGGGTCACGGAACCACTCGGTATTGAGCAGGCTGGCTGAGCCGCGGGTCTCCACATCGAGCAGATACTTGAGGGTATAGTCACGGCGCAGCTCGGCATTCTGCTCCATCAGCGCATCGCGCTGGGGGTTATCGTCCAGCTCGAGATTGTTGAGAGTATCGTCGTAGCTCTCAAGGCGGAGGTATTTGAAGCATTGAGCCACGCCATTCAACTCCCCTTTGTCATCCTCTAACGGGGCCCCACCTTTCCAATCCTGTGAATATGCCGACTTCACAAGCCTAGGCTTAATTACATCCGAAAAATACTCACCCATCTCCACCAAGAAATATTTCTTCCCACCCTCCCCCAATCTCTTGCTATTTATTACAGATACACCCGTGGTGCCAGAGCCGGAAAAATAATCTATCACCCAACCATTTTTTCCAAAATACGAGAGCAGCCTGCCTATATCCTTCACATCTTTCGGGTTGTCAAAAACCCGATCCCCCATGATCGCCTCAAATGCATTGTTAGTATTTTGCGCATAGCTCCAAAAGACACTCCCCATCACTTGGCGCGAGTTCTCAAAAAGATAATACACTACACCTGGCACGGTTTTCTCATCACGGCCAAAAGATATTTCGCCTCTATCATACTTATCCCAAAAGGTTTCGGGCTTAGAATACCTCCACCCACTCTTTGGGATTTTTACGGGCAGCTTTGTTTGAGGGTGCAACACCTCATACCTTGGCCCCTTACCACCTGGCCAGTTTATATTCCCATCATCCCTATACGGCCCCCTCAAAGACATCTTGGGATATTTTGACAAAATACTTTTTGTTTCCGAGTCTTTAACCGATGACACGAAAAACTTCCATTCTTCATGGATTTTTCCCAAGTCATTCCCAACCCTTTTTTTTATTCTCTCAAACTCGGCCTTCGCCTCATCCACCCCCGCCTTAAGCTCTCTGAGTTTCCTGCCTGACTTATCCAAACCTTCTTTATCTAAGCAATAAACCGCCATATATTCATGGCCAACCGAAAAATACTTGGCATCGTTTTTTCTGTTTCTATCCCAAACCAACCTAGCAAGGCGGTTGCTCGAGCCAAAAACCTCATCCGCCAAGAGACCAAAATTCTGAATCTCTACATCATCAAAGCTTACGACAACAAAAGCATCTTTAGTCATCAAGTGCAAGCTAGATGAAATCCTGTCATAAAGCATCGCGAGCCAGCTTGAATCTTTATAGCTATCCTTGTAAACAAACCCGTCATCGCCAGTATTGTAAGGCGGGTCAATATAGCAAACCGGCATGGACTTCTCGAATGTTCTTTCAGCCATCCTTATTGCTTGAAAATTATCGGACTGAACAAGTATGCCATCCAAGCTGGAGAAAGAGACACCAGAGCGAGACAGTATGTCTATTTTGAGTTTTTCCGAAAGAAGACCAGTATCTACCATCAGAAACTTGAACTTACTACTCGACAAAATTCCTGCGGGGCCTTCACCATCTAAAACCTCATCCAGCTCATTCAGATCAACAGAGCAGTACTTTTCCCACTGCCTCCTTTGCTCCTCATTGCTTGAAATATCGACAACAAGATCCTCGCATCCCTTTAAAATATCTAAAGAAATGCAATAATCAGAACTTAAAACAAATTTTTTCTTAAGCCACAGCTTCCGCTGAAAATTCTCCAGCTGTGACAGAAATATGATAATCTGCTTGGCGATCTTACGTAGTACCTGAATCTTCTTCAGCTGCTGCTCAACGATCAGCACATCAGCATTGTCGATATCGTCAAGGCGCAGGATCTCGTTCTTGATATAGAAATCTAGCTCGCGCGATAGGAATCCACCCAGGTCCTTGTGGATAAAATAGTCCATGGTATTTCTGGCTGTGTACTGCTGCAGGTACTTGCCCAGCAGAGTGCGCTCTTTCTGCTTGTCCGTCGGCGCCCGGGTAGCAAGCCCTTCTCGGAAGGCAGCTACGCCATCGGTGAGGCGCAGCGCCGCCATGATGAACTCTTCAGCCTCCTCGAGGCGCTTTTTCTGCCAGGTGCCGCTCTGGCCCGTCTTTTCCGGGTCGGGCCGGTACTCGAACTGCAGCACGAGGTCGGCGCCCTCCAGGCGCACCGGCTCGTCGTGGTGGATGATGAAGAAGCGCTCGGTGCTCTCCTTCACATCGTTGTGCTCACCCTCGGTAGCATCGACCACACGGCAGTGCACCTTGAGCGCGGCGTCCACTGAATCGAAGCCCAGGCCACCCTGTGCGGCGGAACCATGTAGCTTCTTCAGGGCCTCGTTGAGGTTGAAGGTGAAGTTGGCCAGCGTCTCGGAGGACTTGACGTAGTACTGGTCCTTGTTGGCCCAGTGAAGGTAGACCTCTCGCCCATCGTAGGGCACCGCATAGGGGGCGGCCCGGCTGTCGTTCTCGGCGACGTGATGGCGACGACTCATGAAGTCGCCTTTGTCGTAGTAGCGGGAGAAGAAGCGGTAGAGGTGGTCGTAGATGTCCGCCGAGGCGTTTTGCTCGCGCTTGGCAACATCGTAGGCGGCACGTGCCTGCTTCACCGCCGGGGCGCTATCCGGGTCCGGAGCCCCCAGCTCCTCGGCCTGACGCCGCTTCTCCTCGATCTCCTGGCGCATCGTTGCCAGCTGCTCTTCGCCCTGCTCGGCAAACGCCTCCTCGATCGCCTGGGCCAGGTCTTCCCGGATGAACCGGGAGAGTTGGTCGCTCTTGGCATGCATGATGCGGTAGAGCCCGAAGTCCAACTCCGGCTTGTCGAGCTGGAACAGCTCGTGCAAGAGGTCGATGAAACGTTGCCTTCGGTCGTCCGTGGTTGCTACAGCCATTGGTCAGTACTCATCAGCTCGCGAAACCGACATGAATCACTATGAAATTCAAGCAGTTAAAGAATCACGACCAGGCGACGAGGCCTGGCCAGTGGAGATTCGTATGGTGCTGATGATACTCGGTGGAGGTGCCAGGCTCTAGGAGAGGCGGCTCCGCCACACGGGGCACTGCAGCCAGCCGTCGGGGAAGCCCATGCTTCCAGGGTCGATGGCATAGCGCTCGATCAGAGCCGCCAGCCTCTCTCGAAAGTGGTGATGGCGGCTGATCACATCGAGCACATAGGCAAGCATCGTTACAGTGTTGTATAGCTTACGCTGCGCCGTTTCGTCTCTGAACTTGACCAGGCTGTCCCCCAGTGGCTCCGGGTTGCGTGGCAATGTGAACTTCACCGTCAGCTCGCGGTTCCACACCCGGGCGTGGTGGGCACAGTGGTTGCGGACTACGTTCAGGTGGTGGCAGAAGGAAGTCAAGATACGCTCATCCAAGCCGTAGGGCCTAGCGATGGCGTTGCGGTCATCACTATGAGCGAGGTGCTTGAGCCACTTCGAGAGCTGGCCAAAGCTCATGATCTCTACCACCGCCCATACAGGCGGCAGGGGCTCGTCGTACCGAGAGCGGAAGTGCTCGATGAACACCTCGCGATTGCTTTGCACATCCTTGAGAAGGCCGGCCAACCCGCTCCGATAGTTCCAGCGGCTGGAGTCCGTAAACAGCGAGGTCTGCATCAGCGCATGCGGTCCATGACGGTGCCCCATCTGATAGGCAAAGTGGCCGCGCAACGACACCTCGACCCTTTCAATGGCGTCAAGCAGCAACAAGCGCAGCTCACGATCGAACAGGTAGTGGTCCAGCACCGTCTCGAACTGGGTCCCAGGGCGGAAGGTATGACTATCGTGGTCCGCCTCATAGGGAAGCCAGTAGGCGGCGAGCCGATAGTAGTTCAGGTGGGCCAGATAGTGTTCGGCTCGGGCTTCGTCCCGAACCTGCATCCCCCGCTCGCGAAGTCGCGCAAGCTGGTCGGCATAGCTAAGGGCTGGTTTTTCGTATCTCATTGATCGCACAAAAAAGTAACCCCCCATGGTGCGCTGATCTGACGGGAAGCGTGGGGGGTGTTGTTACATACAAGTTTAGGCAGTTGACCCGCCAAGGTCAACCGGCCAAGACGACCTTCGAGGCCAAGTCCTTGGGCCCGCATGCCCTTCACGTCAGCTCCCAACGGATCAGGAATAGCCGATGAGCCTGGCTCTTGCGGTGCATCTGGCGTTCCAGGGCATCGATGAGCGCGTCGCGCTTCTCCTCGATATCGTCTTGCACGTCGAAGATCGCCTGACGGTCGCGGCGCTGCTGACGCTCAAGCGTCTTGAGCGCTTCCTGCGCGGCCTTCTGCTCCTCAAGGGTCTCGGCGGTGCGTGAGCGGCGCTTGGCATCCTTGATCTTGGCCCGCGTGTCCTCCAGCTGCGCTTCACTGGAGGCGACCTGATCATCGGCCCAGGCCTCCAGTTTGTCGCGCTCGCGCTGGAAGTAGCTGTGATTCTCCTCAAGTACACGGCTAAGGGTGGCATCCAGCTGCCGCTTGGCCAGCGCAGGGAGCTCCTGAGGGGGTTCGGGTGCGCTATCGGGCCCTACCTCAGCCGTCACATTGAAGAGCCGCTCACAGGCCTCCTGGTCAAGGTGTGTGCCATCGTCGGCCAGGGCGGTGAAGACGAGGTGCTCCTCATGCTGGAAGCTGTCCAGCTCGAGCAGATTCAGCTCCAGCCATCCACTGCGGGTGGTGAGCTGTTCGAGTACCGAGATTCGCAGGGGGTGACCGGACAGCTTGAAGCGCAGGGTAGCGACCGGCGTCTCCCGGCGGCGGCCGCTATCGAGCACATGCTCGCCCAGCGGATGTGTCAGCCGATAGACGTGGGCATGCTCGGGCGGCTTTATGCCCTTTCCCTTGCGAATCAGCCAGTAGTCACCGGCGGGCACGCTCTCTACCGGAGAGGCCTCCAGGTGAAAGGTCAGGCTGCTATCTCTGAACTTGGCCTGCTCCGCCAGGCAGTGGCGGGTCAACTTCCAGAACAGCTTGCCGGTGCGGTCGAGCTGAGCCTCGGCCTTGTCACGCTGAACGCGCAGTAGGTCGTGGATCTGTTCGTCGAAATGCTCGAGCAGCTTGCTCTCCGTCTCCTTCATGCGGGCATCGATATCGGCCTCCAACTGCTCACGCAGCTCGGCGAAAGCCGCCTCGATGGCATCCGGCGTGCGGCAGGTAGCGTAGATATCGGCAATGCGCTTCTCCACATCCACACCCGACTCCAGCCGGCCGAGAATTTCATCGGAAGCACCGAACAGACCATCGAACAGCTGGAACTTCTCGCTCAGCAGTTCGAGCACGCGCTTGTCGGCCTCGTTGCGCTGGTTGAGGAAATTAACCACCACCACATCGAATTGCTGGCCGTAGCGGTGACAGCGACCTATGCGCTGCTCCACACGCTGAGGGTTCCAGGGCAGGTCGTAGTTCACCACCAGGTTGCAGAACTGAAGGTTGACGCCTTCGGCGGCCGCCTCGGTAGCCACCAGGATCTGCGCCTTGTCTCGGAAGTGGTCGATGATGGCAGTACGGCGGTCAATGGCGGGACTGCCCGTCACTCGGTCGCTACCAGCATGCTCCGCAAGCCAGCGTTGGTAGATGCCTGTCACCCCTGGGCTGTTGTTGGTGCCGCTGAAGGTCACAACCTGATCGGCAAAGCCGTTCCGCTCCAGAAACCGGCTTAGGTACTCCAGCGTGCGCCGGGATTCGGTGAACACCACCGCCTTGCGCGGTGCCCCCATCTCATCCATGCGAGCGAAGCCTGTTTCCAGCGCGGTAACCAGCGCATAGGACTTGGCATCCTCGTGAATCCCCCGAGCCAGGTTCAGATACTGCTCGATTTCGGCGATCTCACCCTGCAAGCGAGTGGGATTGACCTCTTGTTCCAGATACCGGGCATCGGCCTCCTCCACGTCTTCGGCTTCCGCAGCTTCCAAAAGCTCCTCATCGAGCGACTCATCGGCCAGCAGCCGCTCCAGCCAGTCCTGTTCGACCTGATGACGGTTCTGCAACGACTCGAGTCGCTCCTTGAGGGTCTCCAGCGTCTGGATAATGGCCGTGGTAGAGGACGCCAGCAGCTTGCGTATGACCAATGTCACGAGGTGGCGTTGCCGCGTGGGCACGCCATAGCTGTCTTCCCGCGCCAGATAGCCGGAGACTAGATGGTAGAGACGCTGCTCATCCTGGGACGGGGTGAAGGGGATCGTCAGCGCCTTGCGCTCTGTGTACTGCACATACTCCAGCACCTGGCGACGCAGGGTGCGTTTGGCAAACTCCTCCAGCCGGCGGCGCAATCCCTCAATGTCATTACCACCACGCATGAACTGGCGGCGAAAGCTGATGGCGTCGCCAAACAACTGGTCATCGATCACCGTGGAGAGGCCATAGAGCTCAAGCAGTGAATTCTGCAATGGCGTGGCGGTGAGCAGCAGCTTCCGGCTGCCGGCGAAGGCACGCTTGATGGCCTGCCCGGTGCGATGACTCTCGCGGTGGGCGTTACGCAGCTTGTGGGCCTCGTCAATTACCACCAGGTCCCAGGGGATGGTGCGCAGCTGAGGTTCCAGCTTGGCCGCGAAGTGGTAGGACATCACGCTGATGACGTCCTGATCCAACGGATCGTAGATCCCCTGATCACGCTGCTGCTTGTAGGTGCGGGCATCCAGCACCTGAGTGGGCAAGTGGAACTTCTCGGCCAGCTCGGTCGCCCATTGCTTGCGCAGGGCGGCCGGTGCAATCACCAGCAAGCGACGCCGACGCTCCGCCCAGTACTGGCAAATCACCAGCGCCGCTTCGATGGTCTTACCCAGCCCCACCTCATCAGCGAGTAGTACCCCCTTAGTCAGCGGGTTCTGCAGGGCGAAAAGGGCCGCATCGATCTGATGCGGGTTGAGATCGACCGAGGCATCGAATAGCGAAGCAGCCAGTCGGTCAACGTCTCCCCCCCTGCGCTGCCGAGTGAGCTCATAGGCGAAGTACTTGGCGTGGTAGTCGGTGATGCGCTCAGTGGTCATCCCTGCACCCTGCTCTAGCATGAGGTAACGTCACACTTTGTAACGTACACGAAGCGATATCAAGGCACCTTTGGCAGGGGCTACACTAGCTTGAACGGCTCGATGTCGCGGAAGATGCCGGTCTTGGTCATGTCGCGGCGCAGAGCAAAAGCCTCCAGAGCAGCCACCGGGTCCACCTGGTCCAGCCTGCCGAAGTGAATCCTGCCCCACTGTTCTCGGTTGACCTTCACGCTGAACAGATACTGGTCGCGCTCGCCGCCGGTGGCAGAATCAGTGACCTGGCGATAGCCGGAGACCCTCGCCTCCTGCACGGCGGGCAAGCGGGCGAACACCGCACCCAGCACGCGAAAGGCGATGCCGTGGACGTGGTCCCGATAAAGCTCACGCTGCCGGGTATCGCTGAGCCGGCGGGACGTGGGCCTGATCTGCTTGGCGGGCATGGTCCAGTAGCGGTCTGGCATCTCGTCCTCACATGGGAGGTCGATATCCACGGCAATGGTGCTGGCGTCGCTGCCCAGGTCGAAGTCGATGGCGGTTTCACGCGGCCAGTCGATTTCCTCCAGGCGTTCGCGCAGCGTCTGCTCCATGGCGTTCGGGTCGTGCAGCACGCCTTCCCCTTCGCGAAGGTGGCGTGCAAACTCGGCCTCGTCGTGCTTCGCCTTGCGCCATTCCCAGTCGCGGTAGGCCTGATCAAAGGCCGCTTGTCGGCGCCGGTTCTCCTCCACGACGTGCCGCCTGGCGGGCGGCCACAGCCGGTGCCACCAGGCAAGCTGACGCAGCACCAGTGGAGCCGGCGGTGCCTCGGTGAAGTCTCGCGTGACGTAGCCGGTGATATCCGGATGGGGTGTCTCCTCGTGGAGCCGCCCCAGGCGGTCCAGGTCGGCATTGAGACGCTCGCAGTGCTGTGCCAGCTGCTCGCGCAGAGACTCCCCGGCATGCCGCCGCAGCACCCGCGCCTCGTCGTCGCTCATGGGCGTGCCGTCCCCGTGGGCAAAGTGGATGCCGCCATCACCGTCGATATCCAGCCGGATGGGCAGCGACTCGCCCTGAGCTAGCAGCGCCTCCAGGCTCGCAGCGGGGCTGGAGCGGCCGGCGCCGCTGCTCCCATTCCCAGCCGAACGGCCCCGGGCGTTGAGCTTCTGGCGATAGGCGAGCCCGGTGCCGGGAATGCCCGCGTGGCCGTAAACGCCCCTCGGCCCCACGCTGAGGCTTGCGCCCCGCGGGCCCACCGAAAGCCCGAGGCCCCGCTTGCTCAAGTTGAGGCGGATACCCGGTGCGAGGGTGATACGGCGCTGGAAGCGAAATGCCATGGTTCTCCTTAGGTATTGCGCTAGTACAAACTGCTGATAGCCTATCAGCTTCTCGGACTGGGCATGCAGGACATCAACGGCGATGGAAACAATCGAACAGCTGCACAGCGACCCACGCCCTTTGGTCAGCCTGGCCAACGTAAGCGCAGTGACGGGCGAGTCTCTTGGAGAGTTGCTACTTCGACTGGCTGGCAACGACATACCTCTATTTATGGAGCGGCCAGAGGAAGCGCGCATTTTTTGTGTTACTCAATCGCTGCCTATGCCCCACCGTGAAGCAACATACCCAGAAGCCATTTTAAGCCCATCTAGAGGCTTGAACCCTCCTGGATTCATGACTCCAAAACGAGGTGAGACTCACATAGATGCCTCTCACTTCAACTATCTTGTATTAACGAGCGCTGATTACGCCCCCCTGACCGAAGGGGGCTCAAGACTATCAGTCAAGCTGTTCAGACAAACTGCCTACATTGACAAGGGAGGTGATGAACCGATTACAGTCAACGCGAGCGATTATTATAGAGAACATTTACCTAAAGCCAGCCCACTGGAAAAAATGAAGGCACAATTTTCGTGTTGCTATCAAAACAAAGAATGGCCTTCTACATTTAAATTTACTAGCGTGACTATAAATTCAGAAGAGCTTTTAGTATCGAGAACCTCGCTTCTGGATCGCGTCTTAAGCTATAGTAAACAAAGCACCTGTCTCCTTCCTGAGCTTCAATGTCATCTTCAGCCATGGAAAAGTGACTTACTTCTTGCGCTCAACAAGGCGGCTTTTAAAGTTCACTCAAACGACAATGAAAATAAAATATTTAGCAAGGAGCAAGTAATGGCAGCCATCAACGAACAAATTAATGGTAGCAGACCATCAGATACCACCCTCAGCAGGCTAGCCACCCTGCTCCGCCACGATCGTCAACCAGCCAACTACAGAAAGGCGGTCAACAGCAATTCCACAAACAAATATCCACCACATTTCACACCGCAACTCATTTACCTTAATGAAAAAAGCGAAAAATACTACACCGACTACCAAGGTTCGAAAAATCAAACGCTGCCAAGTGCCAAAGCTGTCCAACTTGAGTTACAGGAGGACGGAGTTATTAGCAAAGACACCGCCATCAGAGTAGCAAGCGCCCTGATCCCAAGACTAAGACACTCGACTCTCTAAACTCTGAAGCTTTCTTGGTCGCCCCCTTCTTCTTTCCGGTTTAGCATTTTTACAAGCTGAGCGAAACCACGTTCGCTCCCCTGGCGCCTCAGCTGCCATGACGTAGTCAGTCTTAACCATATAGTCAACTACCAGACCCACAAAGGCTGAATACTTTGCATCATCGTAATAGTCGAGTGTGCCTATGCCTAAATACCGATAATGGCTCTTGTGTCGATTACAATTATAGTATCGACCTTCGCCCTCTGACACGATTTGGTTTCTCCAGTGATCCCCCAACATCTTGGCAAGGGTAATGTCCTCGCGGTGCTTGGACCCGTCACATAGAGCGATGACATGGAAGTGAAAGCCACTCAGTAGCCCATATTCCAGCTTCGCCATGTAACCCACCACTCCCCGTATAGGCACGCCACGCAACAAATCTTGACGAAACCGTTCCCAGTCTTCTTTTACGTCCCCCAGCGCCGTCCTGAAGTCATCGAGGTCTACGTACTTCCCTTTTCGATAGCTGAGATCCAAGCGCAGCACCTCTAGCCTGGCATACTTGGCCCTTAAGCCGTTGACAAGTTTCTGAGCACCTTTCATGCGAGCCTGCTTAGCTCTCTCAAGCCTGCGCATGTACTGCCTCATACCCGCCCCACGGCACTCCTTTCGGATCATAGCAACAGCGGCATTTAATCTATCCACCTGCTCATAAGGGTCATAGTTATAAAGATTATCTATCCTAAAGTCCTCCGCTGCGTCATGATAGACTCTCACATAGGGATGACTATTCATGAGCTGGACACAAGAAAACTGGTTATGTCGGCTGTTTTCAATCAGTCGCTTCAGCATCTTCCCTGTCAGACTCCAGGACCTAATACATGGAGCGCGCCCCTCTTTCTCAAACACATCAAAAAGTTCTTCATCCGTTCTAAACAATCGCTCGACTACTGCTCTTACCTCCTTAAAGTAGGTTAGCACCTCCTCATCGAGGTTGCTCTCTGCCTCGTCCCTGACATGGTCTAAATCAAATTCGCAGCCAGGCCACTGCACCTCTGTCTCGTCGTAACACATTGCCTCTCATGCCTCTCATTAATGGTAGCCACATCTTATTGGTGGCTACCAACCCTGACAGTAAAAAAACCTAATAACATATACTCCAAAATAAAAACCTTAAAATAGAGCCCAATATTCCGCCTGTTTACAGGCACGAATTCCACATTCTAAACAACCAGAGAGAAATAAGTTAATGTCAATACCTCCTCCCTGAAAAAGAACCCCCTACCGACATCGCGGCCACATAATCAAAAGTAAGCCAAGGGAAGAAATCCAAACATACCGTATTCCCCGAGAAGTATTGAACAACGCTTTGTTTTTGGACAAGCCGATCAATAGCCGCATTTAGCCTTTTCGAATTTCGAAGCGATTCTGGCACTACAACTCTTCTAACAGTGTTCTTTTTGATGTAGCGAATCCCCATGCTGCGTTTTTTGTCAATCCACTCCTGCAGGAGCACCTCGTCTCTTTCTTCTTGAGAGGCCTGATTGAAAATCTCTCGATGCTGTTTGACAAAATACATAGCCAAGTGCAAAGAGTGATCTATCACAGCTGAGTTGATTTTTTCTTGAGGGCCTTGCTCAAATACGCTTAACAAGCATGCGAGCCGCAAGATTTTTTCTCCAAGCTTCGAGCCATAGCCATCATGACCCTCGAATATCCCCCCTGGATTCATCTCATGCTCAATAGCATTGTTGATCATTACCATTTTCTCCTCTGCATCTTCATCTAGTTGCACAACTATTCTGGCCTTTTCTCCCGAGAGGATTCCAGGAAGCATTCTGACATAAGCATCTAGCTTCTCATAATAATCAGAATAAATGGTGCTTCTGTTGACACTTTCCTCCTTTGCTTTATATCGCCTTCCAATAGTCGACTCAGGCCGTGCCATAAAAGTCCTAGCAAAGAAGCCAGATGCTTCCATTACCTCACCATATTTACTGAAGTACTCTTCGAAGACTCCTGGCTGAACATCTATGCTGACTGTAAGCCTGCCATTTACCACAACGCTAGACTCAGATGTCTTCCTTGTAATCTTAACTGTCTCCCCACTATACAAACATAGCACGGCCGGACTTTTTATTGCTGAGCTTTTAAGAACCACACCCCCTTCACCTGAGGCAATAGCTGCATACTTGCATCCTTTACTCATGCGATCAACAAAAGCTTCTGCTGAAGAGTCAGTATGGATAATTTGCATATCACTGGGTGGCTGGGGCTTTTCCTCATGCAATGCCTTTAACTGAGCTTCAGCATCTTTAGTACACTCCTCCTTACCAAGAAGCCTCTTAATCTTTTTTTTCAAAAAACGCTTTTTCTCCTCAAAAATCTCTAGCTCTAGAGAGTAATCACGCTGGCGCTTTTCACTTTGCTCGTCAAGCTCCTTCTGAAATTCATAAATCGGCTTGTAGGCCGCACTTTCTACAGCAGTTTTCCTCTCTCCACTTTTGGCAAGCGTAATGAAATAGCATGATATTGGAACCACTTCTCCACGTGGCGTCTGAACATCAACGAGATGTTGCAGGCCTATAGAGAGCGCAGAAAGTAGCTTGGCAATAATAAGTCCTCTAGGTGCTTGAATCTCTTGCTGCAGCTCATCCGCCACCTTTTCTATTAATGTGTTACCATGAGTTTTCCGAACTTCTTTTTGAAATCCATAGTCTGCAAGGATAATACGACTATTTTGTATAGCATACCTGATATCATCATACCCAGACATCATCGCCCCCTCACACTCTCCTCTCGTTTTTTTATACAGGACTCAATCCACTCCTCGACTTCTGACTCCACCCAGGCAACTGATGATGCTCCAATACTGACTTGGCGGGGAAATTCAGGATCATAGTGAGGGCACTTAGCATCTAGCTTATTGTAAATGCTTGACCGAGAAAGCCCTGTCCTTTCCATCACTTGCTTCAGCTTCAGAAGCACCCTTGGTTGATGACTACCAATGTAATTGCTCATTGAAAAAATCCTTGTTGACCGACAGGGCAAGGATGGCAAAGGAAGGTGATCGGCGAAATTGTTAAGAGCTGTCAAAAGGTGTCAGGTCTGACAAATACCATGAAAAGCGGCGTAGGCATGGCCCCTTCATCTGCTACTTCCGCTACTAGTAGCGGAAGTAGCAGGGGTATCGAGCCCCTATCCCAATATTTTACAGGCCTATATCACCCCTATGAGCTGAGCCCTCCTTGGGCTTGACCTACCAGCACAGGAGATGTCGATATGCCCCCACCCTGCTCGCGCTGTGCTTCCCAGCGCATCATCAATCTCGAGACTACTCGCAAGCTGGGCACGGCTGTCGGTGCGCTGGCCGGCTCCCTCAGGGGGGCCTATGCGTCGCTCTACTCTCCTGGTCGGCTGCTGGTGGCCTCGACCCAGTTCCCTCTCAGTCGAGTCGCCACTGCGGTAGTGGCTGCCACGACGGGAGGAATCGCGGGAGCCACCGCCGGGAATCAGATGATCCAGAGCCTGTTTCCGCCCGGCGAGGGCACGCCCTGGCTATGCCTGGGCTGCGGCCACGCTTTCCGCGTTATCGACTAACTCGTTTACATCCTTCCTCTACCACCGGCGATCTGCCGGTTTTTTTCGTCAAGGAGCATTTCCATGGCACACCAAATCGAACACATGGCCTACGTCGGCGATACTCCCTGGCACGGCCTGGGGCAGCAGTTATCGCGTAATCAACCGCTCGAGGTCTGGAGGCAGCAGGCCGGCATGGACTGGCACATTGAAGAATCGCCGGTGCGCTTCATTGCCGATGGCGCCGGGCACCTGGGCAGCATCCACTCCTTCCCGGAGCAGAAGGTGCTTTATCGCTCGGACACCCGAGCACCGCTGTCGGTAGTCTCCCAGCGCTACAAGGTGGTGCAGCCCGAAGAGGTGCTGGAGTTCTACCGCGACCTGACCGAGTACGCCGGCTATGAGCTGGAGACCGCCGGGGTGCTCAAGGGCGGGCGCAAGTTCTGGGCCCTGGCCCGTAGTGGCCTGGGTACGGCGCTGAAGGGGCAGGATCAGGTCAACGCCTACCTCTTGCTGGCCACGTCCTGTGACGGGTCGCTGGCCACGGTGGCCACGCCGACCTCGGTGCGGGTGGTCTGCAACAACACCTTGACCATCGCCGTGGACGGCATGAGCCAGGGAGTAAAGGTGCCTCACAGCACGGAGTTCAACCCTCAGCGGGTCAAGCAACAGCTGGGCATCTCGGTCTCGCAGTGGGACGACTTCATGTACCGCATGAAGACCCTGGCCGAGCGCAAGGTCAGCCAGGAGGAAGTGAAGACCTACTTCCAGGCGGTGATCTGCAACGCCGAGGTACCGATGGACGATCCTTCCAAGCTGCCCAACTACCGGGCACTGAACCGCGTTCAGAAGCTCTATCACGATGAAGGGCGTGGTTCGCAGCTATGCACGGCGCAGGGCACCGCCTGGGGCCTGCTCAACGCCATCACCGAGTACGTAGATCACGAGAAGCGTGCGCGCAGCAATGACTACCGCATGGATTCCGCCTGGTTCGGCCAGGGGGCGAGCCTCAAGGATAAGGCGCTCGAATCCGCCATGGCCCTGGTGGCCTGAGTCTCACCTGAGATGACGTCCCCCTTGCGGTCCCGTCCACCAGGTTCTTTTTCCCCTTTCACGGCATAGCGCCCGACCCCACCAGGTCGGGCGTTTTCGATTCTGGAGGTCCCATGCCACTGCCCCTCTCACTGGAGGCCTGTCGGGCGCTGACGCAGCTGACCCGCCAACTGCTTGGTGCTGGCCAAAAGCAAACCCAGACCCACGTGATGGCTCATGGCCAGGTGTTCCGCGTGGTCGTGTCGTTGGAGCCGGTCCCTGCCGATCAGCTCCAGGATGTCTTCAAGCACTATCAGTAAAAGGAGGTCACATGACCACACCCAGCCAACCTTCACGTAGCAAGGCCAACGGCCGGGCTCCGGCTACCCGCCAGACCTCAGTCCCAGTCACCGAGGCAGTACCGGTTCCGGCGTCACCGCTGCAGGAAAGCACCGCGATCATCCAGGTGATCGAGCGTGCTGCCCTCAACCCCGAAGTCGACATCGACAAGATGGAGCGCCTGCTGCAGATGCAGGAGCGCGTCCTCGACCGCCAGGCGCTGATGGCCTATAGCGCCGCCATGGCGGCGATGCAGACGGAACTGCCGAGCATCGTCGAACGCGGCCAGGGCAACAACGGCGCCTACGCCACGCTGGAGGACATCGTCGACACCGTGCGCCCCATCATGCAGCACCACGGCTTTGCGGTGAGCTTCCGTATCCAGACCCAGGAGCGCGGCATCCAGGTCACCGGGGTGCTGATGCACAAGGACGGCCACCGCGAGGAGACCAGCATGCTGCTGCCGGCCGATACCAGCGGCAGCAAGAACGCCGTGCAGGCCTTCGGCTCCTCGACCAGCTACGGCAAGCGCTACGTGCTGTGTGCACTGCTCAACATCACCACCCGGGGCCAGGACGACAACGGTCATGGTGCGGCGCCGCCAATGAAGGTGGTCACTCCGTTCCAGGCGAGTCAGCTCCAGCAGTTGATCAGTGCCTGCCCCGTGACTACTCAGGAGTGGTTCGTCGGCAAGTACGGCGACGTGGCGCAGGTGCCACGCAGCGACTTCGACAAGCTGCGTGCCTCCTTGCAGAAACGCGCCGTGCCCCAGCGTCAACGTCACTGACCCACCACCGAGCCCATTCACCCCTACCACCATCACCCAATCCATGACGCCTGCATAAACCGGCGAGGGTAATCCCTCGCCGCTATGCCGTGGTGTTAGAAGGAGGTTTGTCATGCAGATCCTGACACTGGAACAGGGCACGCCCGAGTGGCATGCCGCCCGTCTTGGCATCGTCACCATGTCCGAGCTGAAGACCCTGCTGGTCAATGGCAAGGGGCCGGAAGGCTTCGGAGCCGGTGCCATCAGTTACATGCATCAGCTGATCGGGGAGCGTATCACCGGTGAGCCCTCGGATGCCTTTCAGGGCAATGCGCACACTCAGCGAGGCCATGAACTTGAGCCTATCGCCAGGGAGCTTTATCACGAGGCCACCGGCCTGCCCCGCCTCGAGCAGGTCGGTATCATCCTCAACCACGGGGTGGGCTACTCGCCGGACTGCCTGGTGGACAGTAACGGCCTGGTCGAGATCAAGACCAAGCTGCCCAAGTACCAGATCGAGCTGCTGCTCGAGGGTGAGCTGCCCCAGGAGCACGTGGCACAGTGCCAGGGCGGCCTGTGGGTCAGCGAGCGGGAGTGGATCGACTTCGTCAGCTACTGGCCGGGGATGCCGCTGTTCGTCAAGCGCGCCTATCGCGACGAGGCGCTGATCCGCACCATCGCCGAGCGCGTGGAGGCGTTCTACGAGGAAATGGAGCGCCGCATGGCCATGGTCATGGTAGCCTGAGGAGACACACCATGAACCATCGCAAGCTGAGTGCCGGCGAGACCGCCGGCACCTACCGAATCACCGACACGGTGACAGAAGCGGAGCTCCTGAGCATCGTCAAGGCCTTCGCCCGTCGCCGCCTGGCCAGGGGACGCAAGATCTCCCAGTCAGCGCAGACGTTCGAGTACCTGCAGGTGCTGCTGCAGGACTACGAGCATGAGGTGTCAGTGCGATGTTCCTCGATAGCCAGCACCGCGTTATCAGCTTCGAGGAGCTGTTCCGCGGCACCATCGACTCGGCCAGTGTCTACCCTCGGGAGGTGGTGAAACGCGCCCTGGCGCATAACGCCGCTGCCGTGATCCTGGTCCACAACCACCCCTCGGGCGATCCCGAACCCAGCGATGCGGACCGGCGCATCACCCAGCGCCTGAAAGAAGCGCTGGGTCTGGTGGAGATTCGGGTCATTGATCATATCGTGGTCGGTAGCAAACGATGTGAGTCCTTTGCGGAACTGGGGTATCTTGAGTCTGCGTATAGATAAAACGCCGGTGCCGCCCCATAGGGGCGGCACCGGGACCTTGTAACATTTTTGTTTCATCGCACTTTGCCAGAAGCGAGGCCTCCTCCGTCTCGGGCTAAGAGCAAGTTTGAAATTAACAACCGACGGGCGTCAGCGAGCCGCGCAGGGACGGAGCCCGCGATCTTTGTATCATCACTATTGAAAAAACTAGTGCCTTTTGATTGCATTTTCACCTGTCATATACTACTTGTACGTGCAACTATGAATTCGCGTTTTATCGA
Organism: Billgrantia sulfidoxydans; assembly: GCF_017868775.1. Taxonomy (NCBI): domain Bacteria; kingdom Pseudomonadati; phylum Pseudomonadota; class Gammaproteobacteria; order Oceanospirillales; family Halomonadaceae; genus Billgrantia; species Billgrantia sulfidoxydans. The sequence goes on from NZ_CP053381.1 coordinate 3,218,769, forward strand.
TTTTCTCACTTACTCAACCGAGTACACTATATCAGACCGAACTGTAATCAACGAAAGCACTGGGAACCTAAAACAAGTGATGGACTTGACGAATGACCCTATGGATCAGGACTTTATCAAACACGCGGGGTCCGACACGCACTGGGAATTCGGATAAGTTTTGCAGCCGCTTTCTGCACTCGAGGTGCGCCGAGAAGAATTAGCAAGAAGGCAATTGGCCAAGAGATATAGAAGGCTCGCCACCACCGGCTGAAGAAACCCGCGTCGAGACCGGTATTAATCCATGTAATCAAACATGTCATCAGTGTCACCATATAGATTGACATCAGCACGGAAAACACCAAGGGCATCAGCCTAGGCGGAAATATCATAACACCTCCACGCCAAAAATATTTAAAAAAATCATATAGCAACAGCCTAGCGCAAAGCTCCTCCATCTTCTGGACCACCTAACAGGTTATCTATGCTCTGATCGGTAGATCCTAGGCTTCAGGCGAACCTGATCTAATGGGGATCCTGCATATCGACATCCTCCGGCTGGGCAGCAATGCCCACGAGCCGCAGGTCTCCAGCCATGTCGCCGATTACAGCCAGCGTGGGGATCAGTGGCGAGAGGTGGATGCCTAGGCATGCCCATTGTACGACGAGCCTATCCTAGTGGCTGATGACTTCACGGGCAAGCCATCGATATCTAGTGTCACATCCCGTGGCCGGTGTACCGGGTGCAGGAAGCCGCCTGGATCCTTCTCGACTATGCCCAGCTCAATGCCAGCTACCGCTCGCCAACCGGAACTGAGCGCCACGCCTCACCATCCAAACGGCGCGTTCTTCTTTGCACGCAAGTACGGTGGCCGCCACAACGTATCGATACGCCCTGTGGCTCCCTGATAGAACTCGAGGACGCGACTCGATGGGACGACTACTACTTGACCATAGAGCTACCCCCAAGGGCACCGCACACGTGTCAAGAGCTATACCGTCATACAACCTTACCTAACCTTTCAAAAAATTTCGCACTGGGACAGAAATTTCGCGCCTCCGCGACAGAAGCTCCTGAGCGCATGGACTTCCAGCAGACACCAACTACTGGACAGTTATTGCAAGCTTCCTCCAAGGCTTCAAGCTGAGACGATTCGGTGTTTGAAAAGTCATTCCTCGACACCCCAAACCGACTCATCATCACCGGCATCAGCGTTTCGGCGGGTATCAAACCCCAGCGGCCACCACTGCTCAGCTGCCTCGCCACTTCTCGCTCGAAATCGACTTCAAGCTTGAAGTCGGCATCCTGAATCATCTTTCGATAGGTTTCGGCAGATCCCTCCTGTATATCGAGAACCACTTTCGAGAGAGAACTTTTATAGAAAAAATCCGAAACCCTTTGCATGCCAGCCACCAAACAATCGATACGGATATTCATGATGTCCCATCCTCCAGGTTGGTAAATCAGTGCAAAAAACGCACGCTGCAAAATACTTTCATATCTAACCATCATAGGACGACATGAGATATTTTCTTTGACACAGGTCATTTTTCTCTCTCAAGGAATAACCGACGCCTTCAACCCCGGTGACCTCTCCTCAGATGGCCATTGACAGGAGACCACGCTCAACACGGGATTCGCTCCCTGGCTGTACTTCGTTGACATACTGGACCGGCGGCACACAGCCCAGCGGACCTACGCCCTCCTCGCCTCCATCTCTTCCTGGCCATGCCAGCCCTCTCCACAGTCAGGTTGGCAGCGTGTCGAGCCGCAACAGGAGGCACCCAGTCTTTGCGACCAAAGTCGCAACCTCATGACTTGCATTGTCGCCGGAAAAATACTTAGATATAGAAGTATATTCAGCCACACGACAAGAAAGGTGGGTATCCAATGGCCAGCCCCTCCAACGAACTCCCCATGAGCGAACTGCTCGTCTCCGCACTGGACGCAATCGCTGATGGCATCTACCGCATAGAGCTCGTTGACCCCAATGGCGACGACCTTCCCGAATTCGCACCTGGAGCTCATGTGCGCATCGAGACTCCCAGCGGCCAGATGAGACATTACTCGCTGTGCAACGATCCCGACGAGCAGGAGCGGTATGTCATTGCGGTCAAGCGCGAGGAGGAAGGCACCGGCGGATCGAGGAGCCTGATTGACGAAACCCGGGTGGGCGATCACCTCAAGGTATCGGCGCCGCGCAACGACTTCGAGCTGACAGGTAACCCCGCTCGCTACATCTTCATCGCCGGCGGAATCGGCATCACCCCGATTCTCTCAATGATTCATCACCTGCAGGCAACGGGAGGCAAACCCTTCAAGCTCTACTACTTGACGCGCGAGCCGTCGCAAACTGCCTTTCTCGAGGAACTCAGCGCCCCCGAGTATCGAGGCAAGGTGGTGATCCATCATGACCATGGCGATCCCGACAACGCCTATGACCTGTGGCCGGTCCTCGAGCAGCCCAAGGGAGCCCACATCTACTGTTGCGGCCCCCGGGGACTGATGGAGGCGGTTCGCGACATGACCGGCCACTGGACACCCTCCAGTGTGCACTTCGAGGACTTCGGCGGGAGCCAGACAGCCAGCACAGCAGAGGATACGCCTTTCACCGTACGCCTCCACAAGACCGGCGAGGCGATTCCGGTACCGGCAGGCGTATCGATCCTCGAGGCATTGAGAGTGAACGGCCATCATGTGCCCTACTCCTGCGAAAGTGGTACCTGCGGCTCCTGCCGAACCCGGCTGTTGGAAGGTGAGGCGGAGCACCGTGACCTGGTTTTGTCAGAAGCCGAGCGACAGAATCACATCATGGTCTGTGTCTCGCGCGCACGTTCGAAGGAACTGGTAATCGATCTAGCGGAATAATCCATTGCATCACCACGGAGTGCTCACGATGCCAGTACCCCGCTTGAAACTCGGCGTTGCCGGCCTAGGGCGTGGCTTCATGCTGCTGTTGCCCACCCTCGCGGCCCATCCAGGTATTCGCTTAGTGGCAGCAGCCGATCCACGAGAGGAGGCTCGCCGGCAGTTTAGAGCCGACTTCGGCGCGAGAACCTATGCCGAGGTCGCCGACCTGTGCGCCGATCCTGACGTGGAAGCGATATATGTCGCCACTCCCCACCAATTTCATCGCGAGCATGTCGAACTGGCGGCGGCACATGGCAAGCATGCCCTAGTCGAGAAGCCGATGGCACTCTCCCTTGAGGATTGCCAGGCCATGATCGATGCCATGCGCCGCGCCGGACGCTGGCTAGTCGTCGGACACAGTCATAGCTTCGATGCGCCTTATCTGCGCACTCGCGAGATGATCGACAGCCAAGGGTTCGGGGCGGTGCGCATGATCAGCGCCCTCAATTACACCGACTTTCTCTACCGCCCCCGCCGTCTGGAAGAGCTGGACACCTCGCAGGGCGGCGGTGTGGTGTTCAGCCAGGCTGCTCATCAGGTCGATATCGTGCGTCTGCTCGGCGGCGGGCACGTCAAAAGCGTACGGGCCGCCACTGGAAGCTGGGATCCTGCACGCCCCACGGAAGGCGCCTATAGTGCGCTACTCACCTTCAATAACGGTGTCTTTGCCAGCATGACCTACAGCGGATTCGCGCATTTTGATAGCGACGAACTCTGCGGATGGTCTGGCGAACTAGGCCAGCCTCGAGATCCCGACCAGTACGGCACTGCCAGGGCGAAGCTGGCGAAGATTCAAGGACCCGAAGAGGAAGCCGCTCTCAAGAATACCCGTACCTATGGCGCCGGCCTATCCCTAGCCAATAGCCAACTACAAGACTCGGCACACAATCATTTTGGCTTCATCCTTGTTTCCTGCGATGGTGCCGACCTTCGTCCCCTACCGCACGGGGTACAGGTCTATGCTCATACTCGCCGCTATCTTGAAACATTGCCGTCACCGGAGATCCCGAGGCGTGAAGTCCTGGATGAACTGATAGGTGCCATACGCCATGACCGTCCCCCCATTCACACCGGCGAATGGGGCATGGCCACGATGGAAGTCTGTTTGGCACTGCTTGAATCCGCACGACATAGACATGAAGTCACGCTATCTCACCAGCAGGCATGACTGAACTGGTGTGTTATAATGAAACGTTGGAGTAGGGCAATATTGCTTTCTTGGAGGACGTCACGATGCCCCGTACCAACAATCGGGAAACGCAAACGGTTCTTCGTCATTGGCAAGAGGATGTTCCGGACGATCGCTTGGCCCACTTGATACGCGATGCAGGCCGAGTTCTGACAAAGAGCCTACAGACACGCTTGGCCGAGCACTCGGTAAGCTTCGGTCACTGGTCGTTTCTGCGCATCCTCTGGGTAACGGAAGGATTGACGCAACGCGAGCTCAGTGAACAGGCTGGACTGATGGAGCCCACGACCTTTACCGCCCTGAAAGCAATGGAGGCCAAAGGCCTGATCGAACGCCGACAACTCAATGGTAACCGCAAGAACATACATATCTACCTTACGGAAAAAGGGCGTAATCTCAAGAAAACCCTGATCCCACTTGCTGAGGAAGTCAATGATATTGCCGTGCAAGGTGTCGAATGTGAAGATCTCCGAGTGACGCGGCGCACCTTACTCAAGATCATCAGCAACCTGGCCGAGGCTAACGAATAATTCCTGACCACGACCACTTACACACTCACCACCCTATGGAATAGCGATGAATACCAATAATTCGATCTCAGTTACGGCGACCCAAAGCACAGAATATCTATTGAGGGACCTCGTAGATGCCAACCATATCCTTTTCAATGAAGGCGTACTCGATGCCTTCGGACATGTCAGCATCCGGCACCCGGAAAATACCGAACGGTTTCTGCTGGCGCGGAACATGGCACCCGGGCTCGTCACGTTGGACGATATCCTGACATTCGATCTCGATGGCACCCCCATCGATGCCGATGACCGGCCCGTCTATCTCGAGCGCTTCATTCATGGAGAGATCTACCGTGCACGACCGGATGTCATGGCGGTTGTACATAGCCACTCTCCTTCCGTCGTCCCCTTCAGTGCCGTCAAGTCGACTCCTTTGCGGCCGATGTGCCATATGAGCGGCTTCTTGGGTGCTGGTGCGCCGATCTTCGAGATCCGGGACACGGCAGGCACGGCGACTGACCTGCTGATCCGGGATCGTTCGCTGGGGGCTTCACTTGCCGATTCCCTGGGAAACGACAATGTCGTACTGATGCGTGGGCATGGCGCGACGGTCACCGGGCCTACCTTGAAGCAAGCAGTCTATCGAGCCATCTATGTCGAAGTAAATGCACGGCTTCAAGCTGATGCACTGCGACTTGGCCCCATCGAGTACCTGACACCCGAGGAGGCCAACGCAGCCAGGGAGGCGACCGAGGGGCAGGTGGAAAGGCCCTGGCAACTATGGAAAATGCGGGCACGCCAGGCTCAAGCCCACCTTGGAGGAGTTTGAGGCCTTGGTATATCGGAGATACCTCCAACTGCCGACACCATGCTTGATATTCGAGTGACGTCGGCAGTCCCGTAGGCCTCTCACCCTTTCCTTTCACATCGATAGACGCATCGACAGATCAATCGCCTTGAGGTCCTTGGTAAGGGTGCCAAGGGAGATGTAATCGACCCCTGTCCTTGCGATATCGATCAAGGTGGCCTCGGTCACGCCTCCCGAGGCCTCGAGCGTAACGCGTCCTGCTGCTAAGCTGACTGCCATGCGTATATCCTCGACACAGAAGTTGTCCAACATGATAATGTCGGGCCTCGCCTCGAGTGCTTGCTTGAATTCCTCTAGGTCTTCGACTTCCACTTCGATCGACCTCTCGGGCGCCAGACGCCTCGCTTGGTCTATCGCCATCGCGATACCCCCACAAGCTGAAATATGATTCTCCTTGATAAGAAATGCATCGTACAAGCCCATGCGATGACTATGGCAGCCTCCGCAACATACCGCATATTTCTGAGCCAAACGTAATCCTGGTAGCGTCTTCCTTGTATCTAGAAGCTTAGCAGAAGTCCCTTCAATCAATTTGCAAAAAAAACGGCTACGAGTCGCAGTACCCGAGAGAGTCTGCAGGTAATTGAGTGCCGTTCTTTCCCCTGTCAAAAGTGATCTTGCATTCCCAGCAATATGACAAATCTCTTGACCAACCTCTACCCGATCACCATCTGTGACGCACCAGTCAATTTTTACCTTAGGATCAATTTGGAAAAAAACCTCATCAACCCAGCCAGCACCACAAACTACAGCTTCCTCCTTTGCTATAATAACAGCCTTGCCAATGCAATCACCTGGCACTAATTCAGATGTAATATCACCACTTCCAACATCCTCCCTCAATGCAGCAGCAACATTCCTTTGCATGTCAGCCTTAAGACTTTTCTTTTCCACCCTATACATAAATTATACCCATCTATAAAATTAATTTTTCAAGATGCCCTAAATGACACAATCAGAGCAACACCCAAAACGGTGAAAATGGTGCCGAGAACAACCCATCTATTGAAGACCTCATCGTTTCGCATGTACAATCCTGTAACAAGCAACACAAAAAAAGGGGTCGTCGAAGCCAAGGGGGCAACAACGGAAACCCTACCCACTTGTAGCGCCATATATAGAAACACGGGACCAAGGCTCGAAAACACGCCTGCGGCTACAAATTTCGCAAGTTCTTGAGACTTACACCTGAACACACCTGAAGGCCTGTAAGCCACCAGGTATATAGCGAATAGCAACCAAGAAGTTGAGGTCGTTACCGCTGCCGCAGTAACTGCGTCCGACCCCATATCGATACCCACCTTTCTAAATACAACTGACACACCGTAAGCCAGTGATGCAGCCAATGGCAACAACAGAAACTGCTTCGGAGCGCCAGCACATTCCATCGATCCCTGTCCGCTCTGCAAGCCAAGAAGTATACTTCCAACCAGCACCAGAAATACGCCGAAAAGAGCTCCGCCACCTAGACTTTCACCCAAAAAAACGACTGCCAGAAGCACCGTAAAAATCGGATGTGTCAATGTAATAGGCGTAGTGATATTAGCGCCCAACTTGGCCATGCCCTGAAACTGAAACAGCCGCCCAAGCAAAGGCGCAAAAATACCAGCGAGCACGAAATACTGCCATTCTCCTGAAGGCGTGACACTACCCTTCTCCCTCAGCAAACTCCATGCCCAGAGAAAGCCCACGTTGGTGGTGAGGGTAACCCATAGGGCAGCTAGAGATGATAATGCTTGACCAGCCATCTTGATGAGAACAAATGTGCAAGCGAACATCAGTGACGATGCCAGAGAAAGTAAGATAGGTATGGATTGCGAACTGGCCACCTTGACCTCGCAGAAACCAGGAAAAACAGAGACAGGGTACAGCCTGCCACCCTGTCTCCATGAAGCTACGAATGTAAAAAAATATTAAATCATGCCTGCATCTTGCTTCTATGCAGCCGCAAATGAGGCGTGGCGGCTATAGCCAAGGTGAGGCACACTAAAGCCACTACTACTGCCCACCAGCTCGGCATGATAAAGAGCAGACCGGCCACACCAAAGCCTACTCTCGCAAATGGTTTAGTCAGCCGCTGGCGCCAGAAGCCTTCTACCGCGACACTGAGCAATAGCACGCCCACCACTGCAGAGATGCACGAAACAGCGATGTCTATCCAGCTACCTACCAGCAGCAAGCCCTCGCCATGAACAAAGGCGAACGGTACAATGAAGGCAGTGATGGCTAGCCTCACAGCTCCAGTAGCAATTTCCAGAGGCTTGGCATCCGCGATCGCCGAGGCCGCGAACGCTGCTACGGCCACTGGTGGTGTCATGGCCGAGAGCACTGCAAAATACAGGATAAACATGTTCGCCTGAAGCACACTCAAATCCATGCTTAGCAGAGTGGGACCGACCAGTACAGCTGCCAAGATGAAGGCTGAGGGAGTCGGCATGCCCATTCCAAGGATGATCGCGAGCATGGCAGAGATGACCAGCGCAATAACCGTACTATCGCCAGCAAGCATAAAGACGAGTTCGGCAAATTTTCCTCCCAGTCCTGTCATGGAAATGCCGCCAATCACCAGGCCAGCCGCAGCGCAGGCTGCCACGACGGACACCATACGCAGCGTGGTAACAGCCAAGGCATCCCATATTGCTTTGAGACTCATCCGAGTCGAAGGTCGAACTGCAGATACAACCAGGACCGAGACAGTAGCAATTACAGCCACATAAGTCGGGGAGTAACCCATCACCAGTGCCACAGACAAGGCTACGAGGGGAAGGATAAACAACCCACCGTTCTTGAGAGTTTCTTGGAGGCTCGGTGTTTCATCCTTTGGCAGTCCTTTCAGGCCGAGCTTCTGTGAACGCAAATGCACCTGAACATAAACGCAAAGAAAATATAGCAGCGCCGGAACAATACCGGCAATTACGATATCGCGATACTCGATGCCAGTATATTCCGCCATGATAAATGCTGCTGACCCCATCACCGGTGGCAAGAGGCTCCCACCCGTTGACGCAGCCACTTCAACACTACCCGACAGCGGTTTACTGTAGCCAAGTCGCTGCATGATTGGGATAGTAACGGAGCCCGTCGTGACCACATCGGAAGTGGGGCTGCCTGACATTGTACCGTACAGCCCTGATGAAATCACAGCGATCTTGGCCGGCCCTCCAGGCTTTGACCCAGCAATCGCCGACGATAGATTATAGAAGAACTCGGCCCCACCCGCCTTTGACAGAAAGGTACCGAACATAACAAACAGGAAGGCATAGGTCGCCGCCACTCTGAGAGGCACCCCGAACAACCCATCCGAGGTGAACATCATGATATCAAGGAAGTGGTTGTAGCTGACCTCCCGGAAGCCAAATGCACCCGGGAGGGAGTGCCCCCAAAGATTGTAAGCGACAAAGACCAGCACTACACTGGTAAGACCAAAACCCACAGTCCGTCGAGTTGCTTCAATTGTAAGCACTAGAAGCGCGCTCGCTGCTAGCAAGTCCGGCGTCTCCAGTGGGTCGAACAGGGTGATCCGCTCGGCTATCCGCTGACTTTCCACAAAGAAATAAGCACCGACTATAATGCTAGCTACGACAAAGCACCAGTCTAACAGGCTAGGGCGATCCTGTCGTCCCTCGGGCCCTGCACTCACGTTAATAAACAGCAGAGCCAGCATAGCAGATAGAAAGACGACCATCATGACATAAAGATCAATGTATATGATCGTCGTAGTATAAATGACCGACAGTGCCACAAGGGCAGCGCATCCATGCACTGCCATACTCAATTTTCCTGTCAGGTTTCGCTTGGCACCGGTGCCCGTCAGAAGCAACAAAATTTTACTCATTGCAAGCCTCTCAGCAGTATCACTATCTTCATCAATTAACGGAGGCCCACTTCCTTGAGGTAGCGTTCAGCACCATCGTGATAAGGAACCACTTCAACAGATGCCATGATTTCAGGTGTAAGGGCTCTCATTGCCGAGTGTACGCCTGCGATTTTTTCATAGTTTTCATAAAAAGCCTTTGTCAGGTTATATGCCATTTCCTCGTCCATGTCGCTGCGCACAGCTAAAGCAGCGCTGACAGTAACAGTCGGAGTATCGTTGGGCGCCCATTCATAAGCACCACCAGGGATAATGAATGGATTAGTCCCGCTCCTATCCGCTACTGTACTGATAGTCTCCTCGGACAAAGGCAGCAGGTTCAAATCGACACTCGACGCAGCCTGCATGATGGAAGCTTGTCCGACAAATAGGCTGTTCAAGAACATATCAATGCGGCGATCCTGAATCAGACTGGTCTGCTCACCTGATGCGGCATAAATGATATCGCCTCCCCAGCTCTTAATTTCATCCGGCCCAGCTCCAATAGTCTCCAGCATGGCTATGGCGACATTAGATGCGATATTTCCACGCCTATTGATGGCTATAGTAAGTGGTGCCTCGACATCAGCAATATCCTCAAAACTTTTGATGCCATGCCTTTCAGCTACAGACTCCCTTATGACAGCTTGCATAGGAGACCATGTATAAAGATAAGCGAGCACTCTGACATCGTCATTAACTGGCTCACGAAACGGTGCTTCACCATCACGAGCCAACTGCAGCACAGAATCCTCGATAATGGCAAGGTTTGCATCATCGCGCTGCAGGATGGCAACGTTAGCAATTCCTCCACCTGAAGTTTGGTAGGTGATGGTCGAGCCCGGATGATTTTCTTTCAAGGCACTGTCCAGACCCGCACCGAGCAAGGACCATAGCCCCCCCGGGGAGGCACCGGAGACAGTCAAATTATAGCTTTGAGCTGAAGCGATATTCATCACCAGCCCAGGAACCACAAGGGCCATAGCCACAACAGTCTTTTTAATTGATATTTTCATTTTATCACCTTTTGTACTGGCGTCGTCATTGGTTCTATGGATTATTCTTTTTTTTATCATGGTGTCGCTTTGCGAGGAATACAATATCTCACAAGAAACTAGATCTTAAAGCTTTCCAGCGTGGCGGGATGGAACAGTTCCTCCGGCTTCAGGAGTCGCTGGGAAAGTCCCTCCGCATGATGTTGCTCGAGAAACCGCTCCAGAGCTTGTCGGTTGGGAACAAAGCCGTAGGACCAAAAATCCTCACCCATCAAGCGTCGGGCGGCCTGGAGCTGGTCCTCGACGAACGGAAGAGTCACCTTGGTTGCGGAGGTGTCACTGAGCTTCGCCAGTGCCTTAGCCTTGGATTGCTCGAAAGCCTTGTAGACGGAGAAAGGCAGCCAAGGATGGCGCTCTACAAGCGTCTTGCGAATACCCAGCAGATGCATGATGGGGAAGATGCCGGTTCGCCGATACCAGTCCGAGGCTGCCCGCTGAGGATCACGGTAGAGGTACCCCACATGGGGATGTCCCTGCATAAAACAGGACGGCGCTCGCGGTCCCATTACCGCATCCAACTCACCGGAGGCCAGCATGCCGGAGAGCGTTTCCCCTTCGGGAATGTTCTCTACTCTGACTCCTTCGGGGAGATCGAGGTTGATCTTCTCGACCCGGCCCGGTTCCTCGTAACCGCCACGCATCCAGGTCATATCTCGGGGCTGGAGGCCATGATCCTCCTCGAGGAACAAGCGGGCCCAGACATTGGCGGTCAACTGATATTCGGGAACACCAATACGCTTACCCCGTAGGTCGGCCGGCGATGCGATGCCGCGATCGGTCCGAATGTAGATGGAGGTATGCCGAAAGGCGCGCGAGGGGAAGACGGGCACCCCGATATAGGGACAATCACCCGCCGCTGTTTTCACGGTGTAGCTGCTCAGCGAGAGCTCCGTAATATCGAAGTCGGCATGACGGAATGCACGAAAGAAAATCTCCTCCGGGTCATGCAGCATGAATACCGGGTTCACACCATCGATCTGCACCTCTCCATCGATCAATGGTCTCACGCGGTCGTAATTGCCGACGGCAATCGAAAGTTCCAGCTTGTTCATCAGGGCTCCTGCTTTCTTATCCGTGAGTCGCGATGTTCAGCAACATGAATGGGGTTGCTCCTTGGCTCAGCGTATCGATTTCCTAACGTGAGGAGTGGTGCGGCTCGCCGTCATACAGCTCCGCCTCTTCCGGAGCGGTACCCAATTGACGCCAATCCTCTTCCTTGGGGACGATGCCTTGGAAGGACTTGAGCTTGTAATGCGGAATCCGCGGCTCCTTGGTGCCAATGGCTGGCCCTCCTTGCTGCATGGTCTTGGCGGCCTGCACCATCTGGCGACGGAATTCGACGATCGCCAGGTCACTCGCACCGAGACGATCATGGGTACGATCGGCAATCGGCCCCATGGTTTCCCACATCGCGATGTCCTGATTGGGGATGCCCTTGATCCCGGTGAAACTTGTACCGAGTTGCATGATGCGGCGATCCTGCCAGTAGTTGTTCTCACGAGTACGAAACTTTCGATAATGCTTGTCCACATCGATTCCGATCTGCGTGCCGAGGAACTTACGCCAAGACTCAGTATCAGGCGTGGTACTCGCGTCGCCCCAGGCGATGAAGTGGAACGCTGTATGGGTGTCATCGATCGGCACGTGCAGGATCGCGATATCGTAGAGGTTGTTCGGTGGAATCTGCACGGTGTAGGGCGCGATGAACAGCGTGGTGCGCACGTAATCATGCGTCTTGGCGTCCTTGATCGGACGACGTATCGCTGCATAGCGGAAACCGAACGGCGTGGGCTGCACCTGCAGACGCGGTGCCTTGTCCGTGGACGGGCGTAGCCAGAGCTTGTCGGTGGCCTCGGCACCATCCTTGCGGGCCGGCACCATGTCGGTGGAATGCAGGCTCGAGGAGTGGGCCGAGTCGATGGCGCCCTCGAGGATCTGGGCCCAGTTGCAATCGACAATCACCTTGGAGATAGACACCTTGGTTTCCGGCGTCGGTTGGAACACCGGCGGCATGAACTCCGGCTGCTCCTCGGGCGGCCCCATGTAGACCCAGACAAAACCGGCCGCCTCATGGGTGGGGTACGCCTTGTGCTTGACCTTCTCGGTCATCTTCGATTCGGGTGGCTCGGAAGCCATCTCCAGGACATTGCCCTCGACATCCATCTTCCAGCCATGGTACAGGCAGCGCAGTCCACACTCCTCGTTACGACCCAGCACCAACGACGCGCGCCGATGCGGGCACATCTCGTCCAGCACCCCTACGCGCCCTTCGGTATCGCGGAAAGCCACCAGATCCTCACCGAGCAGCCGAACCCGCACCGGATCACCGTCCGGCTCCTCGATTTCCTCGGATAGGCAAGCGGGCAGCCAGTGACGACGCATGATCTGCCCCATGGGCGCATGACCTTCAACACGGCACAGCAGGTCGTTCTCTTCTTGTGTCAGCATAAGGCACGGTCTCCGTTTCAAGGGGTGGTGAGCTATACGAGCAGCTATCGCCGATAAACTTAGATACCTAACTTCAAAACCTAACCATAGCGCCTCGAACGGCCATGTCAAACCGACTTAAGTCGCATCCCGGACGGCACCGCGATTCTGACGTGCCCCGCTTCCTACCAGCTTCACCACGACCAGAGCCCTGCACCGTGAGCCCCTTCGTCGCGACGAGAGTTCAGGACAGTCGCGTCATCTAGCGCCCGGAGCGCGGATCCAGAAGCCACCGCGCAACATCTGGTGATCATCACCATGGGGCTGCTCAATAAACTGAGCCAGTAACGAAATTAGCATCGGGAAATACAAGCTTCGGGATCTCCCAAGGGAGAACTTCGACTTTAGTATATTTGACATGGACTCCTCAGGGGATACAGTAGTTTAATAAGTTAGATATCTAATAATTATGTTTGTTTTAAATAAATTATTGTTTTAAATGATTTATTTCCTAATTTCTACTCAAAAGAGGTCGAGCAGAGAGGATTGCGTGCTTTTGGCACCGAAATTTCAACGCCGCAGCATGGCAAGGCTCGACGACAAAATAAGGACAAAGAATGGCGAGCCCAAAAGACACTTTTTTTCAGAAATGGACTCTAGGCCAACTCCCCCGGACAAGGCGGAGCTGGCATGGGGAAGTGACGCAATGGCCTGGGCATTGCGCGCGTTACCAATTGATTACATAGCCCTAAATCCCGGGGCCAGTTATCGGGGCTTACATGATAGCCTGGTAAACGTCCTTGGCGACCTAGCGCCCTCTATGCTTGTTTGCCTGCATGAAGAGCATGCCGTTGCCCTTGCCCATGGTTATGCCAAAGTAACCAAACAGCCCATGGCGGTAGCACTGCACAGCAATGTGGGCCTGATACATGCCAGCATGGCGATCTATAACGCTTGGTGTAACCGGGCACCCATGCTCATTCTCGGAGCGACTGGCCCGGTAGATGCCAATCGCAGGCGCCCCTGGATCGACTGGATCCATACCTCTCAGGATCAAGCGGCGCTGATTCGCCCCTTCATCAAATGGGACAACCAGCCCGCATCGGTAGGCGCGGCATTGGAGGCCATTCTCAGGGCATGGCAAACGTCTCGCCGACGCCCCTACGGGCCGGTCTATGTCTGCCTGGACGTTAGTTTACAGGAGCAAGCCATCACCGAGCCCATTAATTTGCCAGACCCACAACGTTTCCTACCAGGTGAGCCCCCCATGCCTTGCGAAAGCAGTCTGGATGAGGCCGCCCGCCTGCTGAACGAGGCACGTAATCCGGTAATACTTGCTGGTCGCGTATCTCGTGATAGCAACGACTGGGAGCGTCGGGTCTCCCTGGCGGAGCGCCTCGGAGCCACAGTGCTGAGTGACCTCAAGGTTGCTGCTGCCTTTTCTACCGAGCATCCCCTTCATCCGTTTGCCCCGGCTTTTCGCCTTTGTGATGACGCCATCGACCTGCTTTCCCGAGCGGACCTGATCCTCAGCCTGGACTGGCTGGACCTGGGCGGAACGTTGTATACCGTCTGGCCTGACGGCAAGCCGACCGCGCACGTCATACACGCCACATTTGATGACTATGCCATGAACGGCTGGGCAATGAATCACCAGCGCATGGCGCCGGTGGACTTGGCACTGGACGGCACGCCCGATACGGTTGTCGAGGCCCTGCTTCATCGCTTGCCAAACACGTCGACTCGACCGCAGGCCAGTCGGCCTCCCGAAGCTTCCCGCACAAAAGACATCAGTGGCTTGTCACTCGACCTGCAGGCGCTGGCCGAGGCGCTGAATGAGCAACTCGATACCCAACCTGTCAGTTACCTGCGCCTGCCCCTGGGCTGGCCCGGCAGCGCCTGTCGCTTCCTCCATCCCTTGGATTATCTCGGCTACGACGGGGGAGCTGGTATCGGTTCAGGACCGGGGATGGGTCGTGGGAGCCGCCCTTGCCCTCAAAGGCAGCGGGCGTGTGCCCCTCGCCACCCTGGGCGACGGCGATCTCATGATGGGAATCAACGCTCTGTGGACCGCCGCCCACCATGACGTGCCGCTGCTGATCGTGGTCGCCAATAATCGTGCCTACTACAACGACGTCGTTCATCAAGAAACTGTGGCCCGGGAGCGCGACCGCCCTGTGGAGAACAAGTGGGTCGGACAGCGTCTCGACCAGCCACTGGTAGATATTGCTGCCATGGCCCGCGCCCAGGGCTTTCAGGCCGAAGGACCGATTACCGATGCTGCTGTCCTGCAAGACTCGTTGCAGCGGGCGCTCGAGAGTGTCGCTCAAGGTATCCCGGTACTCCTCGACGTGGTGGTGGAAGCTGGATATGTGAGCAGCGTCGTGGATTTCGATGGCGACGCTCAGCCGAGAGGCAAAAAAGGGGAAGCTTGAACGATGGCAAACGCAAACAAAGACATCACGCCTGAATCTGTCCTGCCGAACAATCGTGGCCTTTTCTATGATGGGGGATGGCATCGGGCACTCGATGGGCGGCGCATGCCCGTATACAACCCCGCCGATGGCAGTCTCCTAGGCGAGACAGAGGAAGCGACCGCGAGAGATATCGACGAGGCCGTCAAGGCCGCTCATCGAGCGCAGCCACAGTGGCGTGTACTGGCGCCGACACATCGGGCCGCGACAGTACGTGAAATGGCCCGAAGGGTACGTGATCATGCCGAAGAGCTCGCTCTGCTCGATGCCCTGGATTGCGGGAACCCCCGCTCCGCCATGATCGGCGATATGCAGATCGGCGCCAGCCTGCTGGATTACTTCGCTGGATTGGCCACCGAAATCAAGGGGGAAACCATTCCCACCCCCGCAGGCCAGTTGAACTATGTACTGCGTGAACCGCTAGGCGTCGTTGCTCGTCTCGTGCCCTTCAATCATCCGGCAATGTTCGTCTGTGCCAAGATCGCTGCGCCCCTGGTCGCCGGCAATAGCGTAATCATCAAGCCGAGCGAACACACCCCCCTTTCCGCATTGCGGTTGGCGGAACTCTTCGAGGATCTGCTCCCTCCTGGCGTGCTCAGCATCATCAACGGCAAGGCAGAGGCCGGCGCCGCATTGGCCGAGCATGAACGCATCGCCAACGTCAGCCTGGTCGGCAGCATACCGACTGGCCGCGCAGTATCGCGTGCGGCGTCAGCCACGCTCAAGAGTACCTTGATGGAGCTTGGCGGAAAGAATGCCATGCTCGTCTATCCCGATGCCGACCTGGACAAGGCCGCCACCAGTGCGGTGCATGGCATGAACTTCGGCTGGACCGCCGGCCAATCCTGCGGCTCCACGCCGTCAATCTCCACTTCCCCGTCGATCAAAGGACACATGCAGTCGTAGCTTCCCACCGCAACGGATAGTTCTCGTCTGCTCATAAGATTTCCATTACAAGTAATAGTTGTTGTCGTCGCATTCTGGAACTTCATTTAGCCCTGGGGCTAAATTTACGATGCCTCGCGATACAGCCATTCTTCCTCGGGGCGGTACCCAGTTGGCGCCAGTCGGTTTCCTTCGGCACCTCGCCCTGGAAAGAACTCAGCTTGTGATTGAGGATACGCGGCTCGGTAGTCGCGATTTCATAGAGGTTGTGCGGAGAAATCTGCACGGTATACGGCGCAATGAACAGCGTCGTGCAGATATAGTCGTGCGTCTTGGCATCCTTGATCGGACGGCGAATCGCCGCATAACGGAATCCGATCGGCGTGGGCTGCACCTGCAGACGCGGTGCCTCGTCGGTGGAGGGACGCAGCCAGAGCTTATCGGTCGCCTCGGCTCCCCCGGTGCGGGCAGGCACCATATCGGTGGAGTGCAGGCTCGAGGAGTGCGCCGAGTCGATCCACCCTTCGAGGATCTGCGCCCAGTTGCAGTCGACGACCACCTTGGAGATGGAGATCTTGATGTCCGGGGTCGGTTGGAAGACCGGGGGGGTGAATCCGGCTTTTCCTTGGGCGGGCCCATGTAGACCCACACGAACCCTGCCGCTTCATGGGTCGGATAGGCCTTGTGCTTGACCTTTTCGGTCATCTTCGATTCCGGCGGATCGGACGCCATCTCGAGGACATTGCCCTCGACATCCATCTTCCAGCCATGGTACAGGCAGCGCAGTCCACACTCCTCGTTACGACCCAGCACCAACGACGCGCGCCGATGCGGGCACATCTTGACCATCACCCCGACGCGCCCCTCCGTATCCCGGAAGGCCACCAGGTTCTCACCCAGCAGGCGCACCCGTATCGGATCTCCATCCCGCTCCTCGACCTCTTCTGAAAGATAGGCGGGCAGCCAATGACGGCGCATGATATCACCTATGGGGTCATCGCCTTCGATCCGAAACAGCAGATCATTTTGTTCTTGTGTGAGCATGGATCAGTCTCCCTACCCGGGTCACATAATCACAGCGCTTACTTGCTTAGCTTTCTAACTTACACATCTAAGATAGATGGTGAGGAGTGAGAGTCAAATCGACCAAGGTCGAATACGTCTGGGCTAGTCCTGCCGCGTATCAGAGCGGTTTCACTGCGCCGAAATTAGCAGAAAGTCGTATTGCAAATCGGGGTTGATACCGTAGGGTAATGGTCACAATAGTGATTAATTTTCCGAAACTCCTCGAGGCCTTTATGCAGTTTCATCTCAACGGTTTCCAGACCGGCGACCCGACCGTCCACGCGCCTGTCGGTGAACTTACTAACACCGACACCCTGCCTGAGGAAGTCGACGTGCTGATCGTCGGCTGCGGCCCGGCCGGCCTGACCTTGGCGGCCCAACTATCGGCGTTCCCCGATATCACGACGTGCATCGTCGAGCAAAAGGATGGCCCGCTGAAGCTCGGCCAGGCCGATGGCATCGCCTGCCGTACCATGGAGATGTTCAATGCCTTTGGCTTCGTCGACAAGGTGCTCAAAGAAGCCTGCTGGATCAACGAGACCGTGTTCTGGAAGCCTGATGAGGCAAATCGCAAGAACATCATGCGCCATGGCCGTATTCAGGACACCGAGGACGGCCTCTCCGAATTCCCCCACACAGTGCTCAACCAAGCCCGAGTCCACGACTTCTACTTAGAGCTGATGCGTAAATCTCCTACCCGGCTGGAACCTAACTACTCACGCCGCTTGGTCGATGTGGCGATCGACCACAACAAATCGGACACAGTCACCCTAGAAGCTGAAGACTATCCGATAACGGTAACACTAGAGCGGATCGACCCTGCTCATAAGGGCGAGGTGGAAACCGTGCGGGCTCGTTACGTGGTGGGCTGTGACGGCGCACGCAGCGCGGTACGCAAGTCCCTGGGACGCTCACTGCGGGGCGATTCTGCTAACCAGGCTTGGGGCGTAATGGATGTGCTGGCAGTCACTGACTTCCCAGATATTCGCATGAAAGCGGCGATCCATTCCGCCAATGCAGGAAACGTCTTGATCATACCACGGGAGGGCGGCTACCTGACGCGTTTGTACATCGAACTAGATAAACTCAATGAATACGAGCGCGTCGCCAGCCGCAACATCACCACCGCCCAGCTAGTGGCCGCAGCGCAGCGCATCCTGCACCCTTATACCTTGGACGTGAAGGAAATCGCTTGGTGGTCAGTATACGAGATCGGCCAGCGCCTTTGCGACAAGTTCGACGATGTGCCGGCCGAAGAAGTCGACAAGCGATTCCCGCATGTCTTCATTGCCGGAGACGCCTGCCACACCCATAGCCCAAAGGCGGGCCAGGGCATGAACGTCTCCATGCGCGACACATTCAACCTAGGGTGGAAACTGGCTTCGGTGCTGCAAGGAAAATGCACACCGGATATCTTGCACACCTATACCACCGAGCGCCAGACCGTAGCCAAGGAGCTGATCGACTTTGATCGAGAGTTCGCCAAGATGTTCAGTGCCCCACCAAAGGATTCTCCGGAGGACAAGGGTGACGGCGTGGACCCCAAGGAGTTTCAAAAGTACTTCATTAAACAGGGGCGCTTCACCGCCGGCACAGCCATTCAGTACTCACCCTCACTGATCTCCGCCAAACCGACCCACCAGCACCTAGCGAGCGGCCTAGAAATTGGAACTCGTTTCCATTCTGCACCCGTTGTGCGGCTGGCGGATGCCAAGCCCATGCATCTAGGTCACACAGTGACAGCAGATGGTCGCTGGCGACTGTTCGCATTCGCGGGTGCCAGCGACCCCACCGCGCCGGAGTCAGGCCTCAGTCGGCTGTGCCGGTTTTTGAGTGAATCGCCCGACTCACCGGTGCGTAGGTTCACACCTGTACGCGACGACATTGACTCGGTGTTCGACCTGCGCGCCATTTGCCAACAGGAATTCCGCGAACTCTCTCTGGATGCCTTCCCGCAGATGCTCTGGCCTAGCAAGGGACGCTACGGGCTCCATGATTATGAAAAGGTATTCTGCCCAGATCTTAAGTACGACCAAGACATTTTCAACTTGCGCGGAATCGACCGGGAGAACGGCTGTCTAGTGGTCGTGCGCCCTGACCAGCACATTGCTCATGTCTTGCCCCTGCAGGCTCATGACGAGCTAGCTATATTTTTTGACCGTTTTATGATTGATGTAGAAAAAACAAAGCCGTCAAATTACGCTTACCAAGAGCACACTATTCAATCTTAGATAAAATACCAAAGTCCCTATAAATGTATAAGTCGTGTCGCACTGGCCACGACATATGTCCAACATAGAGAAAAGACACCATGGCTAGCAAGCCCTTATCAAAAGCCAACACAATGCCAGGAAACCTGCTAAGGCGTTGCCATCAAATAAGCGTGGCAATTTTTTTACGCCAATGCGAGGAGCATAACCTGACCCAGCTACAATACATTACTCTAGCCGCATTGGAAGAACTGGGTCCAGTTGACCAAATTACTTTGGGAAGCCACACCGCCCTAGACCGCAACACAGTAGCTGTTGTGGTTAAAAAGTTGGAGGAGCGCGGCTTATTGAGCCGGCAGCGCAGTCTAGCGGACTTGCGCTCTAAGCGGGTTTCTCTGACAGAAGAAGGCAGGCGCCTTCGTCGTGCCGCCGAATCAGCAGTGACGATCGTTCAAGAAGAATTACTTTATCCACTAAGTAAAAATGAGAGGAGAACATTATGTCAACTACTGAAGAAACTTGCCAAGGAAAATAATCACCTTAGCCGCGTACCGATTCGAAAGCCGTATTGACTGGATGTATACAGTCTCTCTTCTAGCGATTGATTTGTTCTACAGCATCGGCCCTTACACCGTCTCGGCGGGCCTCCCAGTCATCGAGCCAGGCGTTCGTGAGGGCATCCTGAATTACCTTCATTGAACCTAGCCCGAAAACACTCGACAAGGACCGAGGCAGTACTCCTTGGAAGCCGGCGGTCTGTGTTTACCGAAGTGATCACTAGTGGGCGCAAACTTTCGAAAGTTTCTCACGAACGACAGCAATGTCCTCCGGAGTACGAGCGGTAAGGGCAGAGGTAAGAAATAAACAGGCCGTCTCTCTTTCTCCATCTTAACCTTCAGTGAAGAGGCAGTGACTGGTATACTGATAGTCGGCTCTTCCCAGCTATAGGCTGCACCCCCATACGGTCTACCTTCACTGACGTTGACAAGGGTGACCTAGGAACTTAGTAAGGTATGCGGTAAGCCTTCGGTGAACTGTCCACTAGCATCCGGAGGGTGCCAGAGAAAGCAAACCACAGATGTGGGTCAAAGTGTGGGTCATAAACCTTCAGGCAAATAAAAAGCGTAAGCGCCTGGCCATCACCCTTTGCGAGTGATCAGTCGACCGGTTTCCAGTGCTGAGGTAGAAGTTCGTGGATCTGGCTGGCTTTCTGTGTCGGCAGCCGAGCCAGTACGTCTTTTAGGTAGGCATGCGGTTCATGGCCGTTCAACTTGGCGGACTGGATCAGGCTCATGATGTTGGCTGCGCGCTGGCCGCTGCGCAGTGAGCCGGCAAATAGCCAGTTGCTGCGTCCGAGCGCCCAGGGGCGAATCAGATTCGCCACCCGGTTATTGTCGATCGGCAACCCGCCGTCATCCAGGTAGCGTGTCAGTGCTGCCCAGCGCTTCAGGCTGTAATCCAGTGCCTTGGCCGTCGCCGAGCCGTTGGGCACCTTCTCGCGATGAGCCAGCATCCAGCGGTGCAGCGCGTCGGCGATAGACCTCGCACTCCACCTGGTAGAGCTGGCCGATGAGCTCGATGGCCTGCTCGGCAATCTAGCTCTTGCCGGCCACGTGCAGGTCGACGAACTTGCGCCGGGCGTGGGCCATGCAGCCGATCTCGGTCACGCCGTTGGTAAAGCTCTGCTTGTAGCCGCCGTAATCGTCGCAGACTAGCTTGCCCTTCCACTTGCCGAGGAAGTCCCGGGCATGTTGGCCGCCGCGCCCGGACGCGAAGTCGTAGATCACCGCCTTCTGCTCGGCGTAGGGCGTGGTGGCATAGGCCCAGAGCTAGGCCTTATTGGGTCTTTTTCTTGCCCGGAGCCAGCATCGGCACCGGCGTTTCATCGGCATGCAGTATCGGTTCGGTGAGCAGGGTTTCGCGCAGGGCATCGATCAGCGGCTGCAGCCGCACACCACAGATGCCGATCCATTCGGCCAGGGTGGAGCGCGGAATTGCTACCCCGGCACGGGCGAATATCTGTTCCTGGCGATAGAGAGGCAGATGATCGGCATATTTGGCGATCAGCACCTGGGCCAGCAGGCCGGCGGTGGGGATGCCCTTGTCGATGATCTGCGCCGGCATCGGCGCCTAGGTCAGCGTCTCGCACTGGTCGCAGACCCACTTGCCACGGATATGCCGCTCGACGCGAAACACGCCCGGCGTGTAGTCAAGCTTCTCGCTGATCTCTTCGCCGATCCGCCGCAGCTGGCAGCCGCAGGCGTAATGTTCGCTTTCCGGATCATGGTGGATCTCGGTGTGCGGCAGCTCGGGAGGCAAGGGGGCGCGCTTGGGGACCTTCTTGGTCGCCGGCGGCGTGGAGGCGGGTGCCAGGTCCTCCAGCTCGGTCTCGATGGCGGCGATATCGGCATCTACCACCTCCTCCAGCAGGCTGATCTACAGGACGTTGAGCTGCTCGCTGCGCTTACCGAAGGCGTGGCGTTTGAGCAGCGCCAGTTCATAGGTCAGCTTCTGGTTGACCTGCTCGGTGTGGCGTAGCGTTTCTTGGCTCTGGGCCAGCGCCCGATCCTTTTCTTCCACCTGAGACATCAGCGTGGCCGCCCGGTGGCGGAGCTGATCGGGGGTGAGCTGGGACAGATCGGTCGGCATGGTCATCCGTCGAGTATGCCAGCCCGACGCTGACAGCGGGATTAGCGCATCCGCGAATAGCCGGGCCGCCACGTCTGTGCCGCGGATCACACGACAGATATCACCCCGCCGGCGCCGAGACGCTGCAAGGGCAGGCCTTGGACCAGGGCCGTCAGCTGATCGGGGCAGAGCGCGACGCGATCACCGTGCCAGTTACCGGCCCAGTGGAATTTGCCCTGGTTCAAGCGCCGGGCACATAGCCAGACGCCCAGGCCATCGTGAATCAGTACCTTCATGCGGTTGCCACGCCGGTTGGCGAAGAGATAGGCACAGTGCGGGTGCGCCGCGCCGAACACCTTAACCACGCGGGCCAGGGCCGTGTCCGGGCCGGCGCGCATGTCCAGCGGTTCGGTAGCCAGTCAGATCTCGTCGATGCGGATCATCCCAGCAGCCCCTTCAGCCAGTGGGCGCACTGGGCCGCCTCGGCGACGGGCCAACGCACGGTAATCGCGCCCTGTGATGAGGGCAGCTCAATGCAGATCTCGCTGGCAGCAGCAGGTGTCGTTGGCAGGTCGGCCGGTGGCGGCACCGGCAGGGGCACAAAATCCGGCACGGCCGGTAACTGGCTCTGACGCTTGGCCTTGCGGATCCAGGTCTGGACGAGGTTGGTATTCAGCCCGTGTTGCAGGGCGACCTGAGCAATCGACGCGTCGCCCTCCAGGCAGGCCGCGGCGATCTTGGCCCCGAACGACGGGGCGTAGCGACGGCGGCGACGGATCTCACGTTCGGTGCTTGGGGATGTCATGAATAGGTGCCCATTTATTGTTACGTGGGCACCTAATGTCGCTGGCCAGGGGGGCCGCAGAAGGCGTGTTCACCGGCCCGTTACGGAGGGGGAGTCCGACAAGCGGCATACTCAACCTTAAGTTCTGTGCCGAGACAACTCAACGAGGTTACTGGCAGCCCCCACTTCTCCGAAGCCAGCAATCATCTCTCCCCATCGCTCCCAGACATCGACCTGCATTTTGTACCGCTTTCCCTTGTTGTAGGTACCGACCAGCCTTGGGGGTACATGAGCTAGCATAGCTTCCACCAGCAGTGGATCGGCCAGGAAAGTCTCGGTCCACAGGGTCGCCACGGACCGCCTGAGGTCATGCACCGTGAAGTGCTCGAGGTGGTTGAGTGGTGCTTCGGTATCGGGAACTTTTCTCGCCCTGCCCTGCAATCGGGCTATCGCGGTGGTGATCGAATCGTAGTGGATCGGCTTTTCAACGTCGCGGCTCGATGCGAAGACGAAATCGCTTGTGGTCAGCTTTTTCTGCTCCTCTAGTATGGCTAGTGCTTGGTGGGACAGGTGGACCGTGTGTTCACGGGCACTTTTGGTTCTAGACGCGTGGATATGCCACGTATCCTTGGTGATCTCGTCCCAGCGCATGGCGGCCACCTCGGCACGGCGTGCCCCAGTCAGGATAAGAAGCCTGATGGCATTGGCTACCGTCACCGAGAGCATTGCCGTCGAGGCCAATCCCTCAGTGTTTCGGCTTTCACCGAGCACTTCCCATAGCTCCTTCAGCTCAGGAAGTTTCAGGTGGCGTTCACGGGGCTTGCCCGGACGGGCCTTGACCTTGGCTGGCTTCAGGCCAGCAGCCGGATTATCGTAGATCTGCTCGCGATCCTCGCAATAATCCAACAGCTGTCGAAGCAGAGTAAGGCACTGTCTGGCCTCCTCTCTCGCCGAGCTGGCTATCTCCTCTAGCACCTCAATCAGCAATCGACGGTTCATATCGCGTACGTAAGCACCGCCCAGCCGCTTCTCAAGGTGTAACCGCCAGCGTCCCTTCTGCTTGAGCACTGTACGTTCGGTCGGGGGTTGCCCGCCCCGTGCCGGGGCGGTGGCATAAAATACTATCCACCTTGTGAAGGCTTCCCCCATCGTCCAAGCGGCCTGATTGGCTGCCTTGATAGCCTTGCGCTGCTTGCGGGGATCGATGCCCTGCCTGACAAGCTCGAAAGCATCTCGATGTGCCTGGCGTGCCTCGCCAAGCTTCATTTGCGGAAAGCTGCCGAGCTGATACTCCACCACCTTCTCACCTTGACGGTAGCGGTAGATCCATCGCTTCGCTTCCCTATCAGAGCGAGCTTCAAGGGCCAACCCGCCGAGCTTACCATTCGACACGACTGCCCTAGCCTTCGTCTTACCTTCCGGAGCACGGAAATTCTCGGCAGCCTTGCTTGAGGTGAGCCTTTTTGGGCTTGCAGACCGCCCCGCCCCCGAAGGTACATGTTCCTTCCCTTCCATTTCTCCGACCCCAACAGCGACCCCAACAAGCATCTAGTATATCGCTGTGCTTCAGTGGATGACAATGGACAAGCCCCAAGGCACCACATCTACTAACTGATTGATTGTTATATTTATATTGGACCTATAAGAACACCTTTGGACCACGTTGGTTCAGTGAGAAATACTTCACCTTGACGCTCCTAAGGGGAAGGTCCCAGGTTCGAATCCTGGTGGGGGCGCCAACCTGTTTCCACTCTCCTTCCGCGCTTCTGCCCGGCGCATCTTGGCTACGTGAAGAAAACCCTGCCTTGACGAACGCTTGCAGCCGATCGCTTGTGCTCTCCGCCGCTGGCGGCTACGGTCAAATACCTATGCCCCAAGACGACAGGTCAGATGCCCATTCCCTTCGCCGCTCCCTCCTTGACCGTCGCCATCGTTGTGTTCGGCATCTGCACCCTAGTCATCGGATTCGTGGGGACCAAGCTGACCGGTATCGTCGACAACCTGGCGGATCGCACCAGGTTGGGCGAAGCCATGGCCGGTGCGGTGTTGCTGGGCATGGCCACCTCGCTTTCCGGCATCGTCGTGTCGGTGACCTCGGCCTGGACCGACAAGCCCGAACTCGCCATGAGCAACGCCTTGGGGGGCATCGCCGCCCAGACGGTATTTCTCGCGTTTGCCGACATCGTGCATAGACGCGCCAACCTCGAGCATGCCGCGGCCTCGCTGGGCAACATGATTCAGGGTGGGTTGTTGCTGTGCTTGCTGAGCCTGCTGCTGGTCGGGCGCTTCGCGCCGGAATGGACCATCTGGCAGATTCACCCGATCACGCCCCTGCTGTTCATTGCCTATCTGTACGGCCTGCGGCTGGTCAAGATCTCCAGGGCCAACCCCATGTGGCGACCGGCGAGGACACGCGAGACACGCCCCGACGTGCCCGAGGAAGCCTCCAACAAACGCTCGCTGACTTTCCTGTGGCTGCTGTTCCTGCTGCTTGGCGCCAGTATCGGCATCGCCGGCTGGGTGCTCGAACGCAGCGCCACGGTGATCGCCGAAGAGACCGGGCTCAGCCAGGCGGCGGTCGGCGTACTGCTCACCTCGGTGGCGACCTCCCTGCCCGAACTGGTAACCACCGTCGCGGCGGTGCGCCAGGGGGCCCTGACCCTCGCCGTGGCCGGCATCATCGGCGGCAATGCCTTCGACACCCTGTTCGCCGCCGCCTCGGATGTCGCCTACCGCGGCGGCTCGATCTACCACGCCATTCCCGATCATGTAGCGCTATGGGTCGCCCTGTCGTTGCTGATGACCAGCGTGCTGATACTCGGGCTGCTATATCGTCAGGAGAAAGGGCCAGGTCGTATCGGCTTCGAAAGCGTGACGATTATCGGTCTATATCTTGCAGGAATCGTCATGCTGGTAGCGGGTTAAGCCCCATCGTGTCATTGCCTTCGGTCATTCTCGGCTGGCAACAAGCCGGAATGGCTTAAGCTCTTCATTTCCATGGGCCGCCATTGGCTTACCAAAATTAACTTGTTGCGCCTCATCTCCCTGCCTACGTTGAAGAACGGAACAGGAATTCCAGTACAACAGATGCAGCGAGGCCAACATGTTTCATCATGCCAAAGAACTTCAATTCAATGCTCGCGTCTCGGGACCCGACCCTAGATTTGCCAGCCTTCTTC
This sequence comes from Billgrantia sulfidoxydans, assembly GCF_017868775.1. Taxonomy (NCBI): domain Bacteria; kingdom Pseudomonadati; phylum Pseudomonadota; class Gammaproteobacteria; order Oceanospirillales; family Halomonadaceae; genus Billgrantia; species Billgrantia sulfidoxydans. The sequence goes on from NZ_CP053381.1 coordinate 3,244,788, forward strand.
TTGAGCAATTTGGTGGAATGAATGGCGAACTCAAGGCGGCCATGCAGTATTTCACCCAGGCGTTTGCCGCTCGCCAGCCTTATCCAAAGGTGTACGACATGCTGATGGATATCGCGACCGAAGAGTTCAGTCACCTGGAAATCGTGGGCGCCACGATACAGATGCTCATGAACGGTGTGAATGGCGAGTTGAAGGATATCTCGGAACAATCCGAAATCATGCAGATGATTACCGGAAAGGCGGGAAAGGAAAACATCATTCACGAGGCGATGGTCAACCCGATGTTCCTGGCGGTGAGCGGAGGAGGCCCTACCGTTACCAATAGCCAAGGCGTTCCCTGGTCAGGCTATTACGTAGACGCCAACGGTGACCTCACCGTCGATCTTCGTTCGGATATCGCGGCGGAGACACGCGCCAAGATCACCTACGAATACCTCATGCAGTTCACCGACGATCCCGAGGTCAAGGAGACCTTGAAGTTTCTGATGACACGCGAAGTCGCCCATCATCAGATGTTCGAGGCGGCGCTCTCCACCCTGCAGCCGAACTTTCCACCCGGCGTTACCCAAGGCGACCCGCGCTACAGTAACCTCTACTTCAACATGTCCAAGGGCCAGGAGGCTAGAGGGCCATGGAATGAAGGCAAGAGCCCTATGCTGGGCGAAACCTGGCAATACATCGACGACCCTCAGTCGCACGTCGAAACCAGTGACGGTCTCAGAGACCAATCCCCTGTCGGTTCCTCGATGAGCCCGGAGGAAGCGGATAAGAAGAGCAAGGAAGTCAGTGAGCTACGCAGCCGGGAAATCAAGGACTCGGTTCCCAAGGGCAGCAACCAGTGGAGCCGCTACGACGAATAGCCATTGTGCGTCTCCACGCCAGGCGATCCGTATCATGCCCCAGCCAGGCCCGCCAGCAGCGGCGGGCCTTGGCTTGTGGAGCCTGCCTCTGCATGGCACTCGATTCCCGCTGTGTGGCTCATGCCTCGCCCCTTCTCAGATGAAGGTAGAGGGGATCGAACTCGCCCGCCTGCTTCAGTTTCTCCCAGTCGAGGATGGTCACCTTCATTTTCCTGCTCTGCACGAGGCCATCGGCCCGCAGCGCCTGAAGCGTGCGGCTGACATGCACCGCGCTGATGCCGATCACGTCCGCCAGCTCGTGCTGGCTCATCGGCAGGTCGAAGGTATCTTCCTCGGCGAGCCCCACCGCCTTCAGGCGGACCATGAGCTCACACAGCAAGTGGGCCATGCGGGTATAGGCGTCTCGCTGCCCGATGCTGAGCAGCCACTCCCGATAGATCGAGGCGTCGACCAGTGTCTCGCGCCAGAGGGCGGACGCGAGTCGTAGATGACGCTCGCACATTCGGCGCAGGTCCGCGTGCTGGATGAAGCCGACCGTACAAGGGCTGAGCGAGGCAATGCTGCTGTCCATGACCTCCAGGTGCAGGCTCTGCAGGTCCGGCATGTCACCGGGCACGTGCAGCGCCATGATCTGGCGCCTGCCCTCGTAGCTGAGCTTGTAGACACAGGTCAAGCCCGCCAGCACCAGGCAGCACTGCCTGGGCCGGTCACCAATCTGCACGACAGACTGATCGGGCTTGAGACGCGCCACCTGCACCGGCAAGTCGCGGAGCGCCTGCCTCTCTTCCTCGTCGAGAGGAAAGAGGCTCCCCAGCTTGCGGATCATCAGCGTATCGGGCAAGTACGTTTCGGCATTCATGCTGGCACTCCGCGGGCGCATCGAGGTCGTTGCCTACACCCTAGTTCATTCAAGGGCAACGCAGAGCAACACATCCCCGGCATGCGACGTAACATGAACTTCATCCGTTTCATGCTAGGATAGGAATCGCCAATATCGGTAAACTTTCAGGCAGGAGGCCGGAATGTTTCAACGCACAAGGAAGGTCGCGTGTCCCCAATGCAGCGGTGCCAATTTCTGGCACGGCAACCCCAGGCCCACGGACGTGCTTCACTGTCGCTACTGCGACGCCGCCGTCATCAGCTACGCCGAATACGTCGAGCAGACGGCCCAGCGCGAGGCCGAGAGACTGCTGGCGGAGTTCGTCGAGACCGACGTCTCACGCGATCTCGCCCATCTCAAGGCCGTGCTGGCGAACCCCGAGCAGCGGGTCAACCCCTAGCAACAGGCCAAATCCGACAGACTGCTAGCCTCCGTGCGGCACGGCCGCCCTCGGATGGCCGTGCCGCTGCAACGACGGAATGACGAGATGCCCCTTAGGCGCTGTAGACCGTGTACACCATCTGCAGCGCCAGCCCCATCAGCATGATCGCGAAGATTCGCTTCAGCATCGCCACCGGCAGGCGATGCGCCAGCCTGGCCCCCACGGGCGCCAGCAGGATGCTGAAGGGCGCCATCAACAGCAGCGCCGGTACGTAGACGAAGCCCAGCGTGGCGCCGGGCAGCCCGGGTGTCCCCCAGCCATTGATCACATACCCCAGGGCACCGGCCACGGCAATCGGCAACCCCACCGCCGCGGAGGTCCCCACGGCCATGGGCAGCCTGACGTTGCACCAGGTGAGGAACGGCACGGTGAGCGACCCACCGCCAATGGCGACCAGCGCCGATATCCCACCGATCCCCACCCCCACGCCACCGAGACCGACCGGCCCCGGAAGACGCCGCGTCGGCTTGGGCTTGAGATTGGCCAGCATCTGCAGTGACATCAGGGTCATGAAACCGGCGAAGAAGATCGCCAGTCCCCGGGTCGGCAAGGCGGCAGCGATGAAGGTGGCCAGGAAGGTGCCCACCAGGATGCCTGGGGTCAGGTAGCGGACGATCTCCCAGCGCACGGCGCCGTGACGTCGATGAGAGAGAAGGCTTGCGGTGGAAGCGGGAATGATGGCGGCCATGGCCGTGCCCAGCGCCAGGTGGGCCAAGTGCTCGTGCGGCACGCCCTGCACGACGAACAAGGCGGTCAGGATCGGTACCATGATGCCGCCACCGCCAATGCCCAGCAGGCCGGCCATGACCCCCACCAAGCCACCCAAGGCCACGTAGGCCAACCAGATCAGTTCCAAGACCACCCCCGCGCAAGCATCCGTGACGATCAGGCGAGCCAGTCTATCAGAAACGGATCAAGTAGGCCGCAGGCCCAGCGATGCCGGGCGGCAGCGTAGACCCGCCAAGCGGCAACGGCCCGGTGAGAAAGACTGAAAAAAGAAAACCGGCCCCGAAGGGCCGGTTCTGTCGTCGAGTGAATCGACGTGTCTTGCTGTCCTTGCTGGACGGCAGACTCGCTTAGAAGTGGTAGCGAGCGCCAGTCAGCCAGTACATGTCGTCGCCGTCGGCAGTGTCGATACCCTCGTCGGTGCTGACAGTGATCTCGGGCTGGTCGCCCTGATACAGCTCGGCGAAGATGTCGAAGTTGCTGGACAGCTTGTAGTAGGCACCGGCCGCCCAGGCAGTACGGTTGTCGCTGTTGTCCGGGCTCACGCGGTAGACGTCAGCGTTGAAGGCCCACTGACCCATCGCGTAGGAGCCACCCAGACCCCAGCTGTCGTAGCCGCCAACGCCAGCATCATTCTCGTCACGGGTCTCGTAGCCCAGGCGAGCGGAGAAGGCGTCGTTGAAGGCGTAGGAAGCAGAGGCGCCGTACAGCATTTCGCCGTTGCCGCCGCCGACTTCGTCGTCGTCCACATAACCAAGCGCCAGGCGCAGGCCGGCAGCGTCGTACTTCACGCCACCCTGGGTAACAGTCTCGGAACCGCTGGACGGCTCGACTTCACCGCGGTCGCTATAGTGCTTGGCGGAGAGGAAGGCCTGGAAGCCGGACAGGTTCGGGGTGATATAGCCGAGGGAGTCGCCGCGTGCCTGCTTGGCACCGCCAGCGGTAGCCAGGGTCTCAGCATCACCATTGAGGGTGAAGTTCAGGCCCTGGTCGATGTAGACATCGAACGGCGCCATGACGTGGCTGTTATAGAAGCTGTCATAGTTGCCGCCCATCACGGTACCGAAGGTATTGCTCTCGAGACCGATATAGGCGTGACGGGTTTCGGTGAAGCCGCTGTAGTCGTTCTCACCGGTACGACCGTTACCAGTGCGCTCGTCGCCACGGAAGCGCCACTCGACGCGACCGAAGGCCTTCAGGTCGCTGCTGATCTGGTGGCTCATGGAGAGGCCGAGACGGGAGAAGACATCGACGAATTCAGCGCCGTTGTCGATCTGTTCGCCAGAAGAGTTGTACTCCGGGCCGCCGCCGGCGATACCCATGGCGATACGGCCGTTGACGATCAGCTGAGTGCCGTCCTGGTCGTAAACGGTAGCGGCCTGAGCGGCAGCGGAGGCGCCCAGGGCACCGGCAATGGCAGTCGCTAACAGTGTCTTTTTCATCACGATAGTTCCTTTCACTAGCTTACTGTTTCGATCGTTACTGCACGATCCGGGATCGGTGCAGGTAGCTTGCCGGGCATGGGTCCCGCCGTGCTTGGCTCGATTCCTTCTCAGGAGTGGCCGGGCCGGTCATGACCGCAGCGAAGCCTTGTTATAGTCCAATGCTCGCAGGTAGAACTCTATACCGGGAAAAATGGGAACGCAATAAGAAAAAACACTGTTTTCCTTCGTCGCCCGCCTCCCCGACGGAACTTTTCCCTGCTGTTGCGGTCCTGGGCGCTCCCGCCCGAGGGGCCGCGTGCCGCAGGCAATGGCAGTAAGGTTGCCTGGCAGCGATGAGCCCGCACATCATGCCCCGCTGATTAAGGAGAGGCAAGAGCCGGCTTAAACGCTAGGTTTCGTCGACTCAATGCCCTTTCGCCTGGCCGTTGTGCTTGGCCAGCAGCGCCGAGAGCTTGGCCTCCATGCGCGCGGCGGGGTCGGCCGGGGTGGCGGGTGCATCGCCCGGCGCCTGGCTGTCTGCCGGGGCGGGCTTGGCGCTGCGCTGCGTCGGGCCACGCCCGGCCTTGCGCGGCTGATGGTCGGCGGCGTCGCGCCCGCGGGCGCCCTTGCCGCTGCGCCGGGGGGCGGCCCTCGGTGCGGCCGCGCTCGCGGCGTTCGCTCTGCAGGCGCTCCAGCTTGCGCTTGGCGTGCTCGGCGGCCTGGGCGTCGACGCTGCCGGCGGGCTCGCCGTCGAGGTCGATGCGCTCGGCCTCTTCACGCACGGCCTTGAGGTAGCGCGGCAGGTTGACGTAGCCCGCCAGGGCCCGGCGCACCAGCTTCTCGGGCCAGGGTTCGCGGGCGGAGAGGTCGTGATGGATGCCTACCTTGAGCGGCCGGGTGTGGCCCTTGAAGAAGGTCCTGGGGTAGCGCTGGTACCACTGTTTCAGCAGCGCATCGGCGGAAGGCGCCTGCTCGATGGCGAGCCGCCCCTGGCGTTCGTCATGGGGGGACGAAACGTCTCTCTCGCTGCCGTCGACTTGCCCGTGCCCCGCCTCGAGCCGAGGTGAAGCCTCGGCACCGGCCGGGCCAGGCGCCTGCCGCCGGGGTGTCACGTCCGCGCCGGGAGTCGCTGCGCCCTGCGACGCTGCGGCTGGCGCCGGCTCCGCCCCTGCGCCGTCGCTCGCCTCGCGCACGCCGTGCCCGGGCTCTGAATCGTCACGCGGGCGCTGGCCCATCAGCGCGGCGAGCCCCTGGGCGCGTCGCGTCGCGCCGGGAAAGACCGGCGCCGGCTCGCCCTTGCGCAGGCGTTCGCGCAGGCGAGCATTGTCCTCCTCGAGCTCGCGATTCTGTTCGTCGAGCTCGCGGTTTTCCTCCATCAGCTCGAGCCGGGACGCCTCCAGCTCCCGTCGTGCCGCCTCGGCATCGGCGAGCCGGGCCTCCAGCGCCTGCAGCTTCGCGCGACAGTCGCGCAGTTCGTCGAGCGCATCGACGGCACGAGCCTCGAGGGCGCTGAACAGTTGTAGTGAACGCTCTTCGACCAAACCGGCATCCTCCCGGAAAACGCTGCACCAATGCCTGGGCGAGCGAATCGCCGCGTTGCCCCACAAGCTTCCGCCTAGTGTGTGCCACAAGCGAGACGCTGACAAACCATCCGGCTCATTCGACCCGACGCCGATACTCGACGAAGCTGTATGCCGGCTGCCCCGGGTTGGGCGAGCCCGCCACCCGCTGCACCTCTTCCCACTCGCGCTCGTCCAGGGTGGGAAAGCGGGCGTCGCCCGCCACCTCGACCTCCACCTCGGTCAGGTAGATGCGGCTGGCATGAGGCAGCGCCTGGGCGTAGATCTCGCCACCGCCCATCACCATGATCTCGTCGACGCCGTCGATGGTGGCCTGCTGGTCGGCCAGGAATAGCGCCGACTCGAGGTCGTGGCAGACCCGTACGCCGTCGTGCCGGAAGCTCTCGTCGCGGGTCACCACGATGTTGAGCCGTCCCGGCAGCGGCCGGCCGATGGAGGCGAAGGTCTTGCGCCCCATGATCAGCGGCTTGGCCTGGGTCATGCGCTTGAAGAACTTGAGGTCGTCGGGCAGGTGCCAGGGCAGCTTGTTGTCAATGCCGATCACGCCGTTGCGCGACACGGCGGCGATCATCGCCACCGGCACCAGGGTCTCGTCCGTCATACCGCTACCTCGGCCTTGATGTGGGGATGGGGATCGTAGCCTTCTATGGCGATGTGCTCGAAGCGGAAGTCGAACAGCGAGTCGACATCGGGGGCGAGCACCAGCCTCGGCGCCGGGCGCGGCGTGCGCGACAGCTGCAGCTCGGCCTGCTCCAGGTGGTTGAGGTAGAGGTGCGCGTCGCCCAGGGTGTGCACGAAGTCGCCCGGCTCGAGCCCCGAGACCTGGGCGATCATCGCGGTCAGCAACGCATAGCTGGCGATGTTGAACGGCACGCCGAGGAAGATGTCGGCACTGCGCTGGTAGAGCTGGCAGGAGAGCCGCCCCTCGGCCACGTAGAACTGGAACAGGCAGTGGCACGGTGGCAGCGCCATCTCGTCGACCAGCGCCGGATTCCAGGCGGAGACGATCAGCCGCCGCGAGCGCGGCTGGGTGCGGATCTGCTCCAGCAACCTGGCGATCTGGTCGACGTGGCCGCCGCGGGGGTCGGGCCAGCTGCGCCACTGGTAGCCATAGACCGGCCCCAGGTCACCGTTCTCGTCGGCCCACTCGTCCCAGATGCTGACGCCGTTGGCCTTGAGATAGGCGACGTTGGTGTCGCCGCGCAGGAACCACAGCAGCTCGTGGATGATCGAGCGCAGGTGCAGCTTCTTGGTGGTCACCAGCGGGAAGCCGCGGGAGAGGTCGAAGCGCATTTGATGGCCGAACAGCGAACGCGTACCGACCCCGGTGCGGTCGGCGCTGTCCACGCCCCGCTCGAGCACCTGGCGCATCAGGTCCAGGTAGGGTTGCTCGAGAGGGGGCGCTTCACGAGGAGAGCTGGCGAGCGCGGTCTGGGCGTTGTCGTCAGACATCGTTGGCGATCTCTTTGAATAATGGTCGACAGGGCTGGGAGTGTACCGTTCTCTTGCGCTTGCGTCGCATGCCCGCTCGTATCACTTCGTGACGGCCGCCCCCACCGTCGGCTGACGCCGCGACCAGGCGATCAGCACGAGGCCGAAGGCGATCATCGGCAGCGTCAACAGCATGCCCATGGTGAACCAGTCGAAGGCGAGGTAGCCGATGTGGGCATCCGGCAGGCGGAAGAACTCCACGCTGAAGCGGAAGGCGCCGTAGAGCAGCAGGAACAGGCCGGACACCAGCCCACGGCGGCGCGGTCTGGCCGAAACCCACCACAGGATGGCGAACAGCGCCACGCCTTCGAGCAGGGCCTCGTAGAGCGAGGTGGGATGGCGCGGTGCGGGCCCCATGCCGGGGAACGGCATGCCCCAGGGCAGCTCGGTGACCCGCCCCGGCAGCTCGCGATTGATGAAGTTGCCGATGCGCCCGGCGCCCAGGCCGATCGGTACCATGGGCGCGAAGAAGTCGGTCAGGGTGAAAAAGGCCATGCCCTTCTTGCGCGCGAACCACAGTGCCGCCAGCAGCACCCCGATCAGCCCGCCGTGGAAGCTCATGCCGCCGTCCCACACGCGCAGCACCCACAGCGGATCGGCGGCCCACTGGCCCAGGCCGTAGAACAGCGCATAGCCCAGGCGGCCGCCCACCACCACGCCGAGGGCGGCATAGAACAGCAGGTCGCCGACGTCGTCCCGGGTCAGTCCGAAGCGTTCGGCCCGCTGCCGGCCGAGCCACCAGGCGCCCACGAAGCCGATGACGTACATCAAGCCATACCAGTGAATCTGGATGGGGCCGAGGGAGATGGCCACCGGGTCGATATCGGGATAGTTCATGGTTACCTCAGAACAGGAAACGGAGCCCCACGATCAGCAGCAGCGCCGCAAAGGCGAGCCGCAGCACGCGGGCCGGAAGCACATGGGCCAGGCGCACACCCAGCCTGGCGCAAGGCACGCTGGCCAGCACGATGCCGAAAAAGGCAGGCCACATCACGAAGCCGGTGGCCCCCACCGGCAGCGAAGGATGATGCCAGCCCACCACGATGAAAGTCAGGGCGCCGAACAGGGCGATGGGCAGGCCGCAGGCGGCCGAGGTGCCCACCGCTTGGGTCATGCTGGCCCCGCAGCGGGAGAGCCAGGGCACGCTGAGGGTTCCCCCGCCGATGCCGAACAGCGCCGATACGCCACCGATGACCACGCCGGCGAGGCCCATGGCCAGTCGCCCCGGCGCCGCGCGCCCCGCCCTGGGACCCACGCCCAGCGCCATCCTCAGCGCCACCAGTACCACAAACACCCCGAACAGGGTACCCAGCCGCCCGCCCGACAGCGCGCCGGCCACGAACACGCCGGCGATGGCCCCCAGCACCAGTCCAGGCAGCAGGGCGAGGAACCAGGCGCGGCGAATGCTGCCGCGCTGGTGGTGCGCCCAGGCGGACGAGGCACCGGTCACCAGGATGGTGGCCAGCGAGGTGCCGATCGCCAGGTGCATGGCGATATCGGGCGCCACGCCTTGCAGGCCGAAGGCAAAGACCAGTGCCGGCACGATGATCAAGCCGCCGCCGACACCGAACAGCCCCGCCATGGTGCCGGCCGCCGCGCCCAGCGCCAGGTAACCCAGCAATGTGAGGAGGACGCTCATGTCACTGGGGATTCCTCGAACGCGTCGGGTCGCCAGCGCTGCAGAAGCTCGATCAGCTCCCGAGGCCCGTAGGGCTTGGCCAGGTAATCGTCCATGCCGGCCTCGTCGAAGCGCCGGCGGTCGCTCTCGGTGGCGTTGGCCGTCAAGGCCACCAGCACGCTGCGCCCGGCATCGGGCTGCTGCGCCTCCTGCTCGCGCCAGCGCCGGGCGGCCTCCACGCCGTCCATGCCGGGCATGAAGATGTCCATCAACACCAGGTCGTAGGCCTGGCGATGCTGCTGTTCGAGCGCCTCCAGGCCGCTGGCGACACAGTCGACGCGCAACCCCTGCCGCTCCATGACCTGGCTCGCCAGCATGCGATTGACCGGGCCATCATCGACCACCAGCACGCGCAGCGGGGCAGCCTGCCCGGACGGAAGCCGCATGTCGCGCAGCGCCGTTGCGCCCTGCTCCCCCGCCAGGCTGCTGATCAACAGCAGAATATCGGCGATACGCTCGCTCAAGTGAGCATGCCGGTAGGGATCGCTGCGGCTGTCGTCGTCGCCCTTCATCTCCCGGGCCAGCTCGGAGAGCAGCGGCTCCAGTTCACGCTGCAGCAGGGTCAGGTAGCGCGACTTGAGCCGCGAGTCCTCGCGGGCACGCTCGCGGGCGGCCAGCAGCCCGCCGAGGTCGTGCGTGCCGGCACGCTCGAAGAACGACAGCTGGTAGGGGGGGGCATCCCACCACTCCACCTGGAAGGAACGCCAGCGGCCTTCGCCATCCATCACCTGCACCTCGCCCGGACGGCTCCCGCTCGACTCGGCGGCGATCAGACGAGTCGCCGGGTCCTGCCCTGCCAGGGTCTCCTGGCTCTCTCCCAGCAGCTGTTCCATGGCCAGGTTGGCGCCCACGATCCGCCCGTGATAGAGCAGCAGAGCCGGGCGCTGGCTGGCCATGAGCAGCTCGTCCAGTTTCGGCACCAGCTCGAGCCGGGACTGCAGTTCGAGCATGCCGTCGTGGAGCTTCTCCAACCGCTCGATGACTAGGTCCTCGTGGTCGGGTGGCGACCGGGTCACCCCAAGCCAGCGCGGCAGGCTCTGCTCGGTCTCCTGCAGCAGCCTCTCGATGCGGCCGAGCCGCCCCTCGATCTGGCCCTCGTAGTCACGCAGGCTGTGACGCAACTGCAGCAGGAAAGCCGAGACGGTCAAGGTGGTGCCTGCCAGCAGGGCGAGCAGCAGCCAGGCGGACTCGGCCCAGGACGTCGGGTCGGGCGTGGCCACCCACAGCACCACCCCCACCAGCAGGCAGAGCAGCACCAGGGCCGCCTGGGCCAGCAGCAGCGGCCACAGCAGCGGCCAGATCAGGTGCGACCAGAAGCGGTCCTTGCGAGTTCCGACAGGCATTCGCATCCCTGTGCCAGGCAATGTGGCTGTGAGTTTACGCCGACGGCCCCCGGCTGTCATGGCAGGCCGAGGCACGCAAGTGCTCGCGCTGTAGCGAAATTCTCTCCCGCGTCACGCCCAACGGAGTGCCTGCGGGACCGTAGCGGTGCTCTTCCAGGACGATGACGCCCGCCTCGTCGCTCCACTCCAGCCAGGTCGTGGCGCGGGTGCCGTACTGTTCGCCGACGATGAAGGCCGGCGACAGCCGGCGCTCCAGCTCCAGGCCTACGCCGGTGTCGGGCAGGTGATGGTCGTCGGCCGGGCAGCTGTCGGACAGCGCGCTCAGGGCATCCTCCGGCCAGCGCCGTCGCAGCGCCGTCGCCAGCCCCTGCCGGGCCGCGATCAGCTTGGGCCAGGGGGTGTCGAGGCTGGCATTCGAGAGGCCATGGACGCCGGGCGTCACCTCCGCCAGCATCAGCCGCTCGCGGCTGCGGTGAAGGTGCCAGAGCCGGTGGCCATCGCCGGCCAGCAGGTTGAAGCCGGCATAGCGCCAGCCATCGCCTTCGGCCAGCCTGGCCAGCCACCCGGGCAGGTCGGCGCACTCCAGCGCCTCGCGCACCAATCGGCCCCGGCTCGGGGCGTTTGCCGCCACCCGAAGCTCCGGGTCGCGCACGTTGGTGACCGCGGCCACGCGACCACGGCGATGCACCGCCAGCCAGCTGCCGCCGGCCTCGAGGTCGCGACCGCCGACGATGTCGGGCGCGTCCTGCCAGGCTCCCAGCGCAGCCGTCGGGCGCTGGTGGAATTCGTCACGGTTGGCGATCAGCCGCAGCGGCACGGGCGCTTCCGGCCGGAAGTCGAAGGCGATGAGGCACATGGGACGGCGTTCAGTCCCGCGGCGGCAGCAGGTGGGCCAGCTGCCACTCGCTCAGCCGGGTGAACAGGTGGCTGCGCACCGCCGCCGGCGTGTTCAACGCCAGGATCTCGCTCACCAGGACCTTGGCGGCATCGAGGGAGACCCGGCGTATCGCCGCCCTGACCCGTGGCAGGCTGGGGGCGTTCATGGAGAGCGAGTCGAAGCCCATGCCCATCAGCAGCAGCGCCCCGGCCGGATCCCCGGCCAGCTCGCCGCACACCGAGATCGGTTTCTTCAGCCGCGCCGACTCCTCGGCCAGGCGCGCCATGGCGCTCAGCACGGCCGGATGGCAGGCGTCGTAGAGGCTCGCCACGCGAGGGTTGTTGCGGTCCACCGCCAGCAGGTACTGGGTCAGGTCGTTGCTGCCCACGGAGAAGAAGTCGGCGCGTTCGGCCAGGGCGTCGAGCTGATAGAGCGTCGCCGGCACCTCCAGCATCACGCCGACCTTGGGCCGCGGCGAGACGATGCCCTCCTCGGCCAGTTCGCGTATGGCGCGGTCGAGCAGGCGCAGCGCATCGTCGACCTCGTCGACGTTGGTGACCATGGGCAGCAGGATCTGCATGTTGTCGAGGCCTTGGGCGGCACGCAGCATGGCGCGCAGCTGCACCATCAGCACTTCGGGGTGATCGAGGGTGACACGGATGCCGCGCCAGCCGAGGAAGGGATTGGCCTCGTCGATGGGAAAGTAGGGCAGGTCCTTGTCGCCGCCGATGTCGAGGGTGCGCATCACCACCGGCAACGGCGCGAAGCTCTCCAGCTGGTCGCGGTAGAGGCGCGCCTGTTCCTGCTCGCTGGGAAAGCGCTCGGCGATCATGAACGGCACTTCGGTGCGGTACAGCCCCACCCCGCTGATGCGCTTCCTGAGCGACACCGTGGTGTCGATGGCCAGCCCGGTATTGACCATCAGCGGCATGACGTGGCCATCCGGGGTCTCGCTGGGCAGGTCCTGCTCGTGCTCGAGCACTTCGACCAGCGCCGCCTCTTCGGCAATCAGGCTCTCGTAGCGGGTCTTGAGCTCGTCCGAGGGCCGCACGAACAGCCGGCCGCGGTGGCCGTCGAGCACCACCTCGGCGCCGGAGAGGCGCGGCAGCGGCAGGTCGACCATGCCCAGCACGGTGGGCACCCCCATGGCCCGCGCGACGATCGCCACGTGGGAAGTGCTCGAGCCGCGCACCGACACCAGCCCGGCGAGCCGCTCCCGCGGCACCTCGCCCAGCGTGGCAACGCTGATCTCATCGCCCACCAGGATGGTGCTCTCGGGGAAGGTATCGGGCACCTGCGGTGTCTCTTCCTGCAGGTGGGCGAGCACTCGCCGACCCAGGTCACGCACGTCGGCGGCCCGCTCGCGCAGGTAGTCGTCGTCGACCCGCTCGAGGTACTGCACGTGGCGGCGCACCACGTCGGCCAGGGCCCCCGGCGCCCACTGGCCCTCGCGAATGCGCTTCTCCACCTCCTGGGAGAGCGCCGCCTCGCTGAGCATCTGCTGGTAGACCTCGAACAGCGCCAGCTCCTGGGCCGAGATGCGGTTGGCCAGGCGCTCGCCCGCCGCACGAATCTCCTCGCGCACGCGCTCGATGGCCTCCTTGAGGCGCACGATCTCGTATTCGACGTCGGTCGGAATCAGGTCGGGTACGCTATCCAGGTCGGCCAGCGGCGCCACCACCACCACTTCGCCGATGGCCATGCCGGGCGACGCGGCGACCCCGGTAAACAGCGCCTGGCCGCCCGGCAGGGCGGGCCGGCTGAGGCTGCCGGTGGCCAGGGCATGCGCCAGCACGCCGGCGAGCTGCGCGCCCATGGTGATGAGGAAGGCCTCGTCCTCCTCGTCGTAGCGCCGCTTCTCCCCCTGCTGCACGACCAGTACGCCGAGCATGCGGCGCTGGTGGATGATCGGCACGCCGAGAAAACTGGAGTAGCGCTCCTCGCCGGTGGCCTCGAAGTAGCGGAAGCGCGGGTGCGAGGGGGCATCCTCGAGGTTGAGCGGCTCCTCGCGCTCGGCCACCAGGCCGACCAGCCCCTCCCCCACTCGCAGGCTCACGTGCCCCACCGCTTGGCTGTGCAGACCGATGGTCTCCATCAGCACGAGCTCCTGGGTCTCCTTGTCAAAGAGGTAGAAGGAGCACACGTCGGTATGCATGGCCTTGCGAATGCGCCGGACCATGGTCGCCAGCGCCGCATCGAGGTTGCGGGCGCTGTTGACCTCCTGGATGACCCGGCGCAGCACCTCCAGCATCGGCGTCTTGCTTTCCATTGTTGTCTTACCTCGCCTGGCTGAGGAATCAGGACCGCGCAGCGGCACTTGAAGGGAACGGCCCTCACGGCGGGGCCCTGCGTAAGCCCCTCGTGTCGTGTCCACCCAGTTCCCTTCTCGGGGACCCTTCGATCAGCGACCTTCGAGCGCCAGCCGCTGCGCGCGCGGCGAAAGCTCGCTCAACGCGCGGCGATACACCTCGCGCTTGAAGGGCACCACCTGGCCCAGCGGATACCAGTAGCTGACCCAGCGCCAGTTATCGAACTCGGGCTTTTCCGAGCCATCCACGCAGATGCGGTTCTCCTGGCAGCGAATGCGCAGCAGGAACCACTTCTGCTTCTGGCCGATACAGACCGGCCTGGAGTTCATGCGCACCATGCGTCGCGGCAGGCGATAGCGCAGCCATCCCCGGGTACAGGCCAGTAGCTCGACGTCATCGGCGGTCAGGCCGATTTCCTCCTCCAGCTCACGATAGAGCGCCTGCTGCGGTGTCTCGGTTGACTTGATGCCTCCCTGGGGAAACTGCCACGCATTCTGTCCAACCCGACGCGCCCAAAGCAGTTGCCCCCTGGCGTTGGCAATGATGATGCCAACGTTGGGGCGAAAGCCGTCAGCGTCGATCACGGACGTCACCTTGTGAAATACGTCATTGAGAGCATTCTTCCACAAGGGCGCAAAGCGCATCAATACAACGATCAGCGGGGAAGCGCCGAGCAGGCATCGACGGTACGAGAAAAAGTGCGGCGGGGCTTAGCAGCGCAAGGCGTTGTCTGACATAATCGCCAGCTTTCACGCAATGCAGCATGACGTTACGACAACTCACCACATCGCAAGGGGTAAGCCGTGAGTCTGGCCATCTTCGATCTGGACAACACCCTGCTCTCCATCGACAGTGACCACGCCTGGGGCGAGTTCCTGCTCGAACAGGGCGCCGTGGATGCCGAGGCCTATCGTGAAGCCAACGACCGCTTCATGGCCGACTACGAGGCGGGCACGCTGGACATCCATGCCTTCCTGGCCGTGGCGCTCAGGCCGCTGGCCGACAACAGCCCCGAGCAGCTCGCCGCCTGGCACCAGCAGTTCATGGCCAGCAAGATCGAGCCCAGCATCCTGCCCAAGGGCGAGGAACTGCTGGCACGCCACCGCAGCCGTGGCGACACCCTGCTGATCGTCACCGCCACCAACCGCTTCATCACCGGCCCGATTGCCGAGCGGCTGGGCGTCGACCACCTGATCGCCGTGGAACCGGAAGTCCGCGATGGCCGCTACACCGGCCAGGTGAGCGGCACGCCGAGCTACCGCGAAGGCAAGGTGAAGCGCCTGGAGGAGTGGCTGGCGGACAAGGACCTGACCCTCGACGACGCCTGGTTCTACAGCGACTCGCACAACGACCTGCCGCTGCTGGAACTGGTGGAGCACCCGGTGGCGGTGGACCCCGACGCCACCCTGCGCGAAGAAGCCGAAAAGCGCGGCTGGCGCATCATGAGCCTACGCGACTGAACGGCTTCGCCAGTTCATGAGTCGTAAGAACGGCGCTTCGCGCATGGAAGAGCGAAGACGAAAGACAAAAACCCCGAAGGCCTGAGACCTTCGGGGTTTTTCTTGGCTCTTACTTCTTTCTTACACGCTTAGCCCAGCAGATGCTCGACCGCGGCGCGCTCTTCACGCAGCTCGTTCTCGGTGGCCTGCATCTTGGCACGGCTGAACTCGTCGATCTCGAGCCCCTGGACGATCTCGTAGTCGCCGTTCTGGCAGCGCACCGGATAGGAGTAGATGATGCCCTCGGCGATGCCGTAGCTGCCGTCGGACGGGATCGCCATGCTCACCACCTGGTCGGTGCCCAGCGCCCAGTCGCGCATGTGGTCGATGGCGGATGAGGCGGCGGAAGCGGCGGAAGAGGCGCCACGCGCCTTGATGATCGCCGCGCCGCGCTGCTGCACGGTGGGGATGAAGTCGTTCTCGTACCAGTCGCGCTCGACCAGCTCGAAGGCCGGCTTGCCGGCCACCTTGGTGTGGGCCAGGTCAGGGTACTGGGTGGCGCTGTGGTTGCCCCAGATGATCATGCTCTCGACGTCGGTGACGCGCTTGCCGGTCTTCTGCGCCAGCTGGGTCAGGGCGCGGTTGTGGTCGAGGCGTGTCATCGCGGTGAACTGACGCGGGCTGAGGTCCGGCGCGTTGCAGGAAGCGATCAGCGCATTGGTGTTGGCCGGGTTGCCCACCACCAGCACGCGCACGTTGCGGCTGGCGTTGTCGTTGAGCGCCTTGCCCTGCACGGAGAAGATCGCCGCGTTGGCTTCCAGCAGGTCCTTGCGCTCCATGCCCGGGCCGCGCGGACGCGCACCCACCAGCAGGGCGAAGTCGGCGTCCTTGAAGGCGACGTTGGGATCGTCGGTGGCAACGATGTCCTGCACCAGCGGGAAGGCGCAGTCGTTCACCTCCATCACCACGCCGTTCAGCGCATCCATGGCCTGCGGGATCTCGAGCAGCTGGAGGATGACGGGCTGATCGGGGCCCAGCATATCGCCTGCCGCGATACGGAAGATGAGGGAGTAGCTGATCTGGCCGGCACCGCCGGTAATGGCAATACGTACGGGATCTTTCACTTGTTGCTCCTTCGGTTGAGCCGCCATGAGGGAATGAAGATGAGCCGCGCGGGCTCTGCCCACCCTGGCCGGAATCGGGACCGCCAAGATGGTATGCCTGCAGTGCACAAAACTCAATCCGACCTCTGGTTAGGGAACACCCGGCGCGCTGTCCGGGCGAGGCGACTGATACCCTTCGGCACATGCGCTATCATGCGGTGCCGAAATATGCTAATGCAGGCATTTACCCACGGAAGGCTCTATGCTCAGACGCCCCCCCAATTCCGCGCTGCTGGCCGCCCTGGTGCTGCTGGCCCTCTTGCTGTGGCTGGTGCTCGGCGACTTCCAGCGCTTCCAGCAGCAGGCGCCTCCCGCCGAGGCTCCACAGACTGAGAGCCTGCCCCGGGTCGAATACCGGGTCAGCGAAGCCGCCTCCTACCAGCCGCGGCGAGTGGTCCAGGGGCAACTGGAAGCCTTCCGCGAGGTCGAGCTGCGCAGCCGCCATGCGGGGCGGGTGGCCGAGCTGCCGGTGGCCCAGGGCACGGCAGTGGACGCCGGCACGCCCCTGCTGGTGCTGTCACGCGACGCCCTCGAGGCGCAGCTGGAGCGCGCCGAGGCTCAGCTCGAACTGGCCCGGGCCGAGCTTGCCGGGGCCAATGACCTGCGCCAGCGCAACCTGATTTCCAGGCCCGAGCTGCTGCGCCTGCAGAGCAGCGTCAGCGTGGCGGCGGCGGACGTGGCGGAGCTGCGCCAAGCGCTCGACGAGACCCGCCCGACGGCTCCCTTCGACGGTGTGCTCGACCGTCTCCACGTCGAGCTCGGCGAAGTGCTGCAGGTCGGCGAGGCCTACGCCCGCCTGGTCGACGACCGGCGCCTGACGGCCAGCGCCTGGGTCGCCCAGCGCGATGCCCAGGACCTGCGCCCCGGCCTGCCCACCGAGGTCAGGCTGCTGGACGGCAGCCGCTTGAGCGGGGAGTTGACCCACGTGGCCAGCCGCGCCGACGAGTCCACGCGCTCCTTCTACGTCGAGGCCGAGTTCGACAACCCCGAGCGTCGGCGCCTGGCCGGCGCCAGCGCGACCCTGGCGATCACCCTGCCCGAGCGCGAGGTGCACCGCTTCTCCCCCGCCCTGCTCGAACTGGACGAAGAGGGTCGGCTGCGGATCAAGCACCTGGACGACGACGATCGCGTGGTGAGCACGCCCGTCGGCCTGGTCGGCGCCGACGCCACGGCGGCCCGCGTCACCGGGCTGCCCGAGACGATCCGGCTGATCACCCTCGGCGGCGGCTTCGTCGCGCCCGGCGATCGCGTCATCGCGGTTCCCGAGCCCAACTCGAACGGCACATCGTCCGAGGAGCCGCTCTGACATGCGCACCCTGATCGAGGCCGCGCTGGACCGTTCGCGCACCACCCTGCTGCTGCTGCTCGCTCTGCTGCTGTCCGGGCTCGCCGCCTGGCAGGCGGTGCCCAAGGAGGCCAACCCCGACGTCCCCATCCCGATGATCTACGTCTCGCTATCGCTCGAAGGCGTGAGCCCGGAGGACGGCGAGCGGCTGCTGGTGCGGCCCATGGAGCAGGAGCTGCGCACCATCGAGGGGGTGCGCAAGATGACCGCCCAGGCCAGCGAGGGGCACGCCGCGATCACGCTGGAGTTCGACGCCGGTTTCGACGCGCGCCAGGCGCTGGCCGACGTGCGCGAACGCGTCGACATCGCCAACGCCGAGCTTCCCGAGGAGGCCGACGAACCGCGCGTGGTGGAGGTCAACGTGGGGCTCTTCCCGGTGCTGACGCTGGGCCTCTCCGGCCCCATCGAGGAGACCCGCCGGCTGGCCATCGCCCGCCAGTTGCAGGATGCCATCGAGGGACTGCCGGAAGTGCTCGAGGTCGAGATCGGCGGCGAGAGCGAAGAGCTGATGGAGATCGTCGTCGACCCGCTGGTGCTCGACAGCTACGGCGTCGACTTCACCGACCTGTTCAACCTGATCACGCGCAACAACCGGCTGGTCGCCGCCGGCAGCCTCGATACCGGCGCAGGGCGCAGCCCGGTGAAGGTGCCCGGCGTGATCGAGACCCTGGAAGACATCTTCGAGATGCCGGTCAAGGTGGACGGCGACCGCGTGGTGACCTTCGCCGACGTGGGCTGGATCCACCCCACCTTCAAGGATCCCGAGGGTTACGCCCGCATCGACGACGAACCGGCCCTGGTCCTGGAGATCTCCAAGCGCGCCGGGGCCAACCTGATCGCTACCATCGAAGGCGTGCGCGATATCCTGGCCGAGGCCGCCCCGCTGCTGCCCGAGGAGCTCTCCATCACCACCATCATGGACCAGTCGGTGACCGTCGAGCAGATGCTCTCGGAGCTGCTCAACAACGTGCTGACCGCCGTGGCCCTGGTGCTGATCGTGATCCTCGCGGCGATGGGGGTGCGTTCGGCGCTGATGGTGGGCCTGACCATTCCCGGCGCCTTCCTCACCGGTATCCTGCTGATCTGGGCGATCGGCTACACCCTCAACATCGTGGTGTTGTTCGCCCTCATTCTAGTCGCCGGCATGCTGGTGGACGGCGCCATCGTGGTCAGCGAACTCGCCGACCGCCACCTGCGCGAGGGCCAGCCGCCGCACCAGGCCTGGGTCAACGCCGCGACCCGCATGAGCTGGCCGGTGATTGCCGCCACCGCCACCACCCTCGCCGTATTCTTTCCGCTGCTGTTCTGGCCCGGCGTGGTGGGCGAGTTCATGAAGTACCTGCCGGCCACGGTGATCCTGTGCCTGCTCGCCTCGCTGGCCATGGCCCTGATCTTCCTGCCCACCCTTGGCGGGGTGTTCAGCACCCGTACCGCCCGCCCCCAGCGCAGCGAGGAACTGGTCACCGCCGGCGGCCGGCTCTACCGCGCCATCCTCGCCCGGCTGCTGGCCCACCCCGGCACGACGCTGGCGATCGCCCTGCTGCTGATGGCGCTGATCTTCGTCGCCTACGGCCGCTTCAACCATGGCGTGGAGTTCTTCCCCGCGGTCGAACCGGATAGCGCCCAGGTGGTGATCCGCTCCCGCGGCGACTTTTCCACCGCAGAGAAGGACGCCATCGTGCGCCGGGTCGAGGCGCGCCTGGCCGGCATGAGCGAGGTACAGGCGCTCTACGCCCGTTCCTATGGGGTGGCCAACGAGCAGATCGGCGGTGACGTGATCGGCGTGGTGCAGTTCCAGCTGATCGACTGGCAGCAGCGGCGACCGGCGCGAACGATCATGAACGAGATGGCCGAGCGCACCGACGACCTGCCCGGGGTGGTGCTCGAGTTCCGCGAACAGGACATGGGACCCGGCGCGGGCAAGCCCATCGTGCTCGAGATCAGTGCCCAGCAGGAGGCCGCCGGCGAGGCGGCGGTGGAGGCAATCCGCGCGCAGATGGAGCGGCTGGGCGGCTTTAGCGACATCGAGGACAACCGCAGCCTGCCCGGCATCGAATGGCGGCTCAACGTGGATCGCGCCGCTGCCGCCCGCATGGGCGCCGACGTCGCCGCGGTGGGCAGCGCCGTGCAGCTGGTCACCACGGGCCTGCAGGTGGCCACCTACCGCCCCGCTTACGCCCGCGACGAGGTCGACATCCGCGTGCGCCTGCCCGAGAGCTGGCGCAGCCTGGACCAGCTCGAGCGGCTGACCCTCAACACGCCGCGCGGCCAGGTGCCGATCTCCCATTTCGCCAGCCTGGAGCCGGCGCCCAAGGTCGATACCCTGCACCGCATCGACGGCCAGCGCGCGATCACCCTGGAAGCCGACGTGGCCGAGGGGTTCCAGCCCGACGAGCGGCTGCGCACCCTGCTGGAGAGCCTGGGCCCGCCACCGGAGGGCGTGCGCGTCAACGTGGCCGGCGAACAGGAAGACCAGGAGCAGGCCAGCCGCTTCCTGATCACGGCCTTCCTGGTGGCGATCGCGCTGATGCTGCTGATCCTCGTCACGCAGTTCAACAGCCTCTACCAGGCCCTGCTGGTGCTGTCGGCCATCGTCTTCTCCACCGCCGGGGTACTGATGGGCTTGCTGATCAACGGCCAACCGTTCGGCATCGTCATGGTAGGCATGGGCATCATTGCCCTGGCCGGGATCGTGGTGAACAACAACATCGTGCTGATCGACACCTACAACGAGCTTCGCCAGGCGGGGCTGGCCCCGTATGAGGCGGCGCTGGGCGCAGGCGGCCTGCGCCTGCGCCCGGTGCTGCTCACCGCCATCACCACCGTGCTGGGCCTGATGCCGATGGTACTGGAGATCAACGTCAACCTGTTCGCCCCGAGCCTGGGCATCGGCGCCCCCTCGACCCAGTGGTGGACCCAGCTCTCCAGCGCCATTGCCGGCGGACTGGTGTTCGCCACCGGACTGACGCTGCTGCTCACCCCCTGCATGCTGGTGCTGTGGCAGCGTCGCCCGAGGCGCGAAGCGGCCAAACCCGCCGAGGCGTGAGCCCTATCGTCGAGAGAACGGACATAAGACGCAACGGCGCCGCTCCGATACGAGTCGGAGCGGCGCCTGAAAGAATCGGCCTGTCAGTCAGGCGGTTACTCGGTCTGGGCTTCCGCCTTGGGCGTATGCGCCGCGTGAAGACGTGCGATCAGCTGGTCTTCCAGGGCGAAGCGCTCGGTCAGTCCCTTGGCCAGACGGTCGAGCCAGGCGGGCAAGCGAGGCAGGAAGTGCTGGCAGCGTACCGGGGTCGAGTAGTCGGCATCGAAGGCCAGGACCAGCTCGGTGGAGAGCTCCAGCCGCTCGAGCAGCTTGCCGGCGATCTCCAGGGCTTCATGGTCCTCGAAGGCGTTGGCCTCCTCGCGCAGCTGCGGGTAGATCTCGAAATGGCCGGCGCTGATGTAGTCCATCAGCAGCTCGCTGAAGCGATCGATCTGCGGCTTGCTCACGGCCTCCAGCTCGGTATCGCAGGCCTCCTTGAGCTCGAGGAAGCTGACTAGCAAATCGCGACGTTCATCCAGCCATCGGTCGATCAGCTGATGCACGCCACCCCAGCGCTCCCTGGCCGTCTTGCACTGTTCCAGCATCGTGAGCCTCCTTCCCTAATGCAGCCGGTTCCGCTCGTCGGACCCACCGAGCTCGAAGCCCCAGACTCGCCGTTGCCAACCTGCCTGTCAATCCTTGGGCGGGCGAAAATTTCGCTCACACCAATAAGTTTCAAGCTTGAAATTTCAAGCTTGAACTATCTGCTTTTCGGGTCTAGCCTGCAATCAAGTACAACAACGATACGGCCGCCCCATCATGAGAATCGCCTGCCTCGGCGGAGGCCCCGCCGGCCTCTACTTCGCCATCAGCATGAAGCGCCGCGATCCCTCCCACGAGATCGTGGTAATCGAGCGCAACCGCCCCGACGACACCTTCGGCTGGGGCGTGGTGCTCTCCGATGAGACCCTGGACAACCTCGCCGCCAACGACGCCGAGAGCGCCGCACGCATCCGCGAGCACTTCGCTTACTGGGACGACATCGCCGTGATCCACGACGGCGTGCGCACCGTCTCCACCGGCCACGGCTTCTGCGGCATCGGTCGCCACCGGCTGCTGCTCCTGCTGCAGCAGCGCGCCCGCGAGCTTGGCGTCGAGCTGCGCTTCGAGACCGACGTGCCCGAAGAGCGCATCGACGAGCTGCGCCGCGAATTCGACCTGGTGCTGGCCGCCGACGGCCTCAATTCGCGCACTCGCCAGCGCTACGCCGAGCATTTCGAACCCGACATCGAGGTGCGCGCCTGCAAGTTCGTCTGGCTCGGCACCCACCAGACCTTCGACGACGCCTTCACCTTCATCTTCGAGAAGACCGAGCACGGCTGGGTGTGGGCCCATGCCTACCAGTTCGATGCCGACACCGCGACCTTCATCGTCGAGTGCAGCGAGCCCACCTGGCGCGCCTTCGGCTTCGGCGAGATGAGCAAGGAGGAGTCGATCGCCACCTGCGAGCGGATCTTCGCCCGGCACCTCGGCGGTCATGCGCTGATGAGCAACGCCCACCACATTCGTGGCTCGGCGTGGATCAATTTCCCCCGGGTGCTGTGCGCGCGCTGGAGCTTCGACAACGTGGTGCTGATGGGCGACGCCGCCGCCACCGCGCACTTCTCCATCGGCTCGGGCACCAAGCTGGCACTGGAGAGCGCCATCGCGCTGGCCGATTACCTGCACAGCGAGCCCGACATGGCCAGCGCCTTCGCCCGCTACGAGGAGGAGCGCCGCCTCGAGGTGCTGCGGCTGCAGTCGGCGGCGCGCAACTCCACCGAGTGGTTCGAGCAGGTCGAGCGCTACCTGGACCTCGACCCGGTGCAGTTCAACTATTCGCTGCTGACCCGCTCCCAGCGCATCAGCCACGAGAACCTGCGCCTGCGCGATCCGGCATGGCTCGAGAGCGCCGAGCGCTGGTTCCAGGCCCAGGCCGGCAACGAGGGCAGCGCGCGGGCGCCGATGTTCGCCCCCTACCGACTGCGCGACATGCAGCTCGTCAATCGCGTGGTGGTCTCGCCCATGGCCCAGTACAAGGCGGTGGACGGCAGCCCCACCGACTGGCACTTCGTGCACTACGCCGAGCGCGCCAAGGGCGGCGCCGGGCTGGTCTATACCGAGATGACCTGCGTCTCGCCGGAGGGGCGCATCACGCCGGGCTGCCCGGGGCTCTACGCCCCCGAGCACGAGGCGGCGTGGAAGCGCCTGTGCGACTTCGTCCACGCCGAGACGCCGGCCAGGCTGTGCGCCCAGATCGGCCACTCCGGGCCCAAGGGCTCGACCCAGCTCGGCTGGCAGGAGATGGACGCGCCGCTCGCCGAGGGCAACTGGCCGATTCTGGCGGCCTCCGCCGTGCCCTGGTCGCCACGCAACCAGGTGCCCAGGCCCATGACGCGTGCCGACATGGACCGGGTGCGCGACGAATTCGTCGCCGCCGCGCAGATGGCCGAGCGCGCCGGCTTCGACATGCTCGAGGTGCATGCCGCCCACGGCTACCTGCTCTCCTCGTTCATCACGCCGCTGACCAACCGCCGCGACGACGAATACGGCGGCTCGCTGACGAACCGCATGCGCTATCCGCTGGAGGTGATTCGCGCGGTGCGCCAGGTGTGGCCCGCGCACAAGCCGCTCTCGGTGCGTATCTCGGCCAACGACTGGGTCGGCGACGAGGGGGTGACGCCTGACGAAGCCGTCGAGATCGCCCGCCTGCTCCAGGCCGCCGAGGTCGACATCGTCGACGTCTCCGCCGGGCAGACCTCGACCCGGGCGCGACCTGTCTACGGGCGCATGTTCCAGACCCCCTTCTCGGACCGCATCCGCAACGAGACCGGCATGGCCACCATGGCGGTGGGCAACATTTACCAGGCCGACCACGTCAACTCGATCCTGATGGCCGGCCGCGCCGACCTGGTGTGCCTGGCCCGCCCGCACCTGGCCGATCCCTACTGGACGCTGCACGCCGCCGCGGGCATTCAGGACCGCGAATGCGACTGGCCGGCCCCCTACCGTGCCGGGCGTGACCAGCTGCAGCGCCTGGCCGAGCGCGGCGAGGGGTGGGTATGACCATGAGCACGACCATGCATCCCCTCGACGGCAAGCGCGTGGTGATCACCGGCGGCGGCAGCGGCATCGGCGCCGACATGGCGCTGGCCTTCGCCGAGACCGGCGCCGAGGTGACCATCACCGGACGGCGCCGCGAGTCGCTGGAGGCGACGGCCGGACGCCACCCGGCCATCACTTTCGTGATCGCCGACGTCACCCGGGAAACCGATATGGTCGCCCTGTTCGAGCGCCTGGGCGAAGTCGACATCGTGATCGCCAACGCCGGGGCCGCCGAGAGTGCACCGCTGGCCAGGACCGGCCTCGAGCAGTGGCAGCGCATGCTGGAGGTCAACCTGACCGGCGCGTTCCTGACCCTGCGCGAGGGCCTGAAACACCTGCGCGAGGGCGGCCGGCTGATCGCCGTGGCCTCCACCGCCGGGCTCAAGGGCTATGCCTACGTGGCGCCCTACTGCGCCGCCAAGCACGGCGTGGTGGGCCTGGTGCGCGCCCTGGCCCAGGAGGTGGCGGGGCGCGACATCACCGTCAATGCGCTGTGTCCCGGCTTCACCGAGACCCCGCTGCTGGAGGAGAGCATCGCCACCATCGTGGCCAAGACCGGCCAGAGCCCCGAGCAGGCCCGTGCCCACCTGCAATCGACCAATCCCCGCGGCCGGCTCGTCCAGCCCGCCGAGGTCACCGCCACCGCACTGTGGCTGTGCGGCCCGCATAGCGGCGCCATCCACGGCCAGGCGATCTCCATCTCGGGAGGTGAGACATGACGGCCCCACCGCTGAAAGCGGAAACCCTGAGCAAGGAGCGCCTGCGCCTGTGGCTGCGCATGCTGCGGGTGACCCGCCAGGTCGAGGCGGCGCTGCGCGAGAAGCTGCGCCTCGAGTTCGACTCCACCCTGCCGCGCTTCGACGTCATGGCGGCGCTGTTCCGCGAACGCGAGGGGCTCAAGATGAACGAACTCTCCAAGCGACTGCGCGTCTCCAACGGCAACGTCACCGGCATCGTCGACCGCCTGGCCGACGACGGCCTGGTCGAGCGCATTGCCATCGAGGGCGACCGCCGCGCTACCCGGGTGCGCCTCACCCCCGCCGGGCGCGACGCCTTCAGCGTCATGGCAAAGGCCCATGAGGGCTGGGTCGACGAACTGCTGGCTGGCGTCGACGCCGAGGACGCCCACCACATCGGCGAGCTGCTGCACGGCTTGCCGGCCGACACGGGAGCACAACGATGAAACTGGCCGACCTGACGCCCAGGCATTTCCTGTGGCGCATGGAGGGCGAGGTGGCAGTGATTCGCCTCGACCGCCCCGAGCGCAAGAACCCGCTCACCTTCGACAGCTACGCCGAGCTGCGCGACACCTTTCGCGACCTGGTCTATGCCGAAGATGTGAAAGCCGTGGTGTTCGCTCCCAATGGCGGCAACTTCTGCTCCGGCGGCGACGTTCACGAGATCATCGCCCCGCTGGTCGGGCGCGACATGAAGGGCCTGCTCGAATTCACCCGCATGACCGGCGATCTGGTCAAGGCAATGATCCACTGCGGAAAACCGGTGATCAGCGCCGTGGACGGTGTCTGCGTCGGTGCCGGCGCGATCATCGCCATGGCCTCGGACATCCGCTTTGCCACGCCCCGTGCCAGCACCGCCTTCCTCTTCACCCGGGTGGGCCTGGCCGGCTGCGACATGGGGGCCTGCGCCATGCTACCGCGCATCATCGGTCAGGGCCGCGCCGCCGACCTGCTCTACAGCGGGCGCAGCATGAGCGCCGAAGAAGGCCATCAATGGGGTTTCTACAACCGCCTGGTGGAGGTAGAGACGCTCGAGGCCGAGGCCATCGCCTACGCCACCCGCTTGGCCAGCGGCCCAACCTTCGCCCACGGCATCACCAAGACCCAGCTCAACCAGGAGTGGTCGATGAGCCTGGAGCAGGCCATCGAGGCCGAAGCCCAGGCCCAGGCGATCTGCATGCAGACCCGCGACTTCGAGCGTGCCTACCGCGCCTTTGCCGCCAAGCAGAAGCCCCAGTTCCAGGGGGACTGAGCGCCCAGGGAGACTTAGCAATGAGCGATACGAGCTTTCTCGACTGGCCCTTTTTCGAGGCCCGCCATCGCGACCTGGCCAAGCGCCTGGAGGCCTGGTGCCAGCGCGAGCTGCCCCGCGACCACGCCGACGTCGACGCCACCTGCATCCGACTGGTGCGCGACCTGGGCCAGGCCGGCTTTCTCGAGGGCACCGCGGGCGACACCATCGACGTACGCAGCCTGTGCATGATTCGCGAGACCCTGGCCCGCCACGACGGCCTGGCCGACTTCGCCTTCGCCATGCAGGGCCTGGGCACCGGGGCGATCAGTCTGTTCGGCAGCGCCGGGCAGAAGCAGTGGCTGGACAAGACCCGCCGCGGCGAGGCGCTCTCGGCTTTTGCCCTGACCGAGCCGCGCTCCGGCTCCGACGTGGCCCAGCTCGACACCACCGCCGAGCGCGACGGCGACCACTACCGCATCAACGGCGAGAAGACCTGGATCTCCAACGGCGGCATCGCCGATGTGTACACCCTGTTCGCCCGCACCGGCGAGGGGCCGGGAGCCAAGGGGCTCTCCTGTTTCCTGGTGCCGGCCGACACGCCGGGGCTCGAGATCCGCGAGCGGCTCGAGACGATCTCGCCGCACCCGCTGGCGCGGCTCGGCTTCGACGACATGCGCCTGCCGGCAAGCGCCATGATCGGCCAGCCCGGCCAGGGCTTTCGCATCGCCATGGCGGTGCTCGACGTGTTCCGCTCGACGGTGGGCGCCGCGGCGCTGGGCTTCGCCCGGCGCGCGCTGGACGAGTCGCTGGACCGCGCACGCAGCCGCGAGCTGTTCGGCGCCAGCCTGGCCGACCTGCAGATGGTCCAGGGCCACCTGGCGGAGATGGCACTGGACGTGGATGCCGCCGCGCTGCTGGTCTACCGCGCCGCCTGGACCAAGGACATGGGCGCCGAACGGGTCACCCGCGAGGCGGCCATGGCCAAGCTCTACGCCACCGACCGCGCCCAGCAGGTGATCGACAAGGCGGTGCAGCTGCACGGCGGCGACGGCGTGCGCAAGGGGCACATCGTCGAGAGCCTGTATCGCGAAATCCGCGCGCTGCGCATCTACGAAGGCGCCTCGGACGTGCAGAAGGTGGTGATCGCCCGCAGCTGCCTGGCACAACAGGAGAGCGTACAAAACGGTTAGAGAGACGCCAGACCCGTATCCCCCTGTCGACGCCTCGGCGCCGAACAACAACAACGACGTACGGAGAATGGTCATGAACGCACCGTCGGCTCACGCCGATACCTTCGCCCGGGACAACCTGCCTCCCGTGGACCAGTGGCCCGAGTTCCGACTCGACGGCTTCGACTATCCCGAGCGGCTCAACGCCGCGGTGGAGCTCTGTGACCGCTGGGTCGAGCGCGGCCACGGCGAGCGCGTGGCGCTGATCGGCAACGGACGACAACGCAGCTATCGCGAACTGGCCGAGTGGAGCAACCGCCTGGCCCATGCGCTGGTCGAGGAGCTCGGCGTGCGCCCCGGCAGCCGGGTGCTGATCCGCTCGGCCAACAACCCGGCCATGGTGGCCTGCTGGCTGGCCGCCACCAAGGCCGGCGCGGTGGTGGTCAACACCATGCCGATGCTGCGCGCCGGCGAGCTGGCCAAGATCGTCGACAAGGCCGAAATCAGTCTCGCCCTGTGCGACACCCGTCTGCTCGACGAACTCGAGGCCTGCGCCGTCGGGAGCGCCTTCCTGAAGCGAGTCGTCGGCTTCGACGGCACCGCCAACCACGACGCGGAACTCGACCGCCTGGCGCTGGACAAGCCGAGCGAGTTCGAGGCCGTGGCCACCGCCGCCGACGACGTGGCGCTGCTCGGCTTCACCTCCGGCACCACCGGCAAGCCCAAGGCGACCATGCACTTCCATCGCGACCTGCTGATCATCGCCGACGGCTACGCCCGCGAGGTGCTGCAGGTGACGCCCGACGACGTCTTCGTCGGTTCGCCGCCGCTGGCCTTCACCTTCGGCCTCGGCGGGCTCGCCATCTTCCCGCTGCGCTTCGGCGCCAGCTCCGTGCTGCTGGAGAAGGCCACGCCGCCCAATATGATGGCGATCATCCGCGATCACCGTGCCACCATCGTCTTCACCGCGCCTACCGCGTATCGCACCATGCTCGCCTCGCTCGAGAGAGGCCAGGAACTCGACAGCCTGCGCGTGGCGGTCTCGGCCGGCGAGACGTTGCCGGCACCGATCTACCACGACTGGATCGCCAGGACGGGAAAGCCGATCCTCGACGGCATCGGGGCCACCGAGATGCTGCACATCTTCATCTCCAACCGCCTCGACGACCATCGCCCGGCCTGCACCGGCAAGCCGGTGACCGGCTACGAGGCGAAGATCGTCGATGCCGAGATGAACGAACTGCCGCGCGGAGAGGTCGGGCGCCTGGCGGTACGCGGCCCCACCGGTTGCCGCTACCTCGACGACGCTCGTCAACAGGGCTACGTGCAGGAGGGCTGGAACATCACCGGCGACGCCTTTTTCCAGGACGAGGCCGGCTACTTCCACTTCGCCGCGCGTAACGACGACATGATCGTCTCGTCCGGCTACAACATCGCCGGTCCCGAGGTCGAGGCCGCCCTGCTCGCCCACGAGGCGGTGGCGGAGTGTGCCGTGATCGGCGCACCGAATGGAGAGCGTGGGCAGATCGTCGAGGCCTTCGTGGTACTGTCTCCCGGGGTCGAGGCGGATTCGAACTGTGTCGAGCGGCTGCAGGATTTCGTCAAGCAGCGCATCGCGCCCTACAAGTACCCGCGCTCGATCCGCTTCGTCGAGGCGCTGCCGAAGACCGCCACCGGCAAGGTGCAACGCTTCCGGCTGCGCCAGGAGCACTATCCCGACAATGGACGGCCAGACAGCGGGAACCCGCTCGGCAGTACGACCTGACGGGCCGCAAGAGCACAAGCGCTGGACACGGCGCCGAAGCCCACAATAAACGAGAACGAAGAGGGAAAAGCCATGAAGAGACTAGCCAGCGTTGGCCTCGGCCTGCTGATGACCACCGCCATGGCGGCGGCCCAGGCCCAGGAGGTCAAGATCGGCATGATCACCACCCTGTCGGGCGGCGGCTCGCACCTGGGCGTGGACGTACGCGACGGCTTCCTGCTGGCCATCGAGCGCTCCGGCCGCGACGACGTCGAGGTGCTGGTGCAGGACGACGGCAACCGGCCGGACCTGGCACGTAGCCTGTCCAACGAGTTCATGCAGCGCGACGAGGTCGACATCCTCACCGGCATCATCTTCTCCAACCTGGCGATGGCGGTGGTACCGGCGGCGGTACGCCAGGGCACCTTCTACATTTCGCCCAACGCCGGGCCTTCCGACCTGGCCGGGCGCATGTGCCACGAGAACTACTTCAACGCCGCCTACCAGAACGACAACCTGCACGGCGCGATGGGCGCCTACATGCGCGAGCAGGGCTTCGAGCGCCCCATCATCATGGCCCCCAACTACCCCGCCGGCACCGACGCCCTGGCCGGCTTCAAGCACCTCTACGAAGGCGAGGTGGTCGACGAGATCTACACCCAGATGGGCCAGACCGACTACGCCGCCGAGATCGCCCAGATCCGCGCCAGCGACGCCGACAGCCTGTTCTTCTTCCTGCCCGGGGGCATGGGCATCTCGTTCATGAAGCAGTGGGAGAGCTCCGGGGTCGACATGCCGGTGTTCGGCGCCGCCTTCTCGTTCGACGAGACGATCATCAAGGCGGTGGGCAGCGCGGCCATCGGCGCGATGAACACCTCACTGTGGGCCTACGACCTCGACAACGAGGCCAACCACGCCTTCGTCGAGGCCTTCCGCGAGACCTACGACCGCACGCCGACGCTGTATGCGGCCCAGGGCTACGACACCGCCAACCTGATCCTCAGCGCGCTGGAGAAGGCCCATCCGGACGACCAGGACGCCTTCCGCGAGGCGCTGCGCGAGGCCGACTTCGACTCGGTACGCGGCGAGTTCCGCTTCGGCCCCAACCACCACCCGATCCAGGACATCTACGTGCGCGAGGTGGTCGAGGGCGACGACGGCCAGCCGACCAACCGCCTGGTGGGCATCGCCGTGGAGGATATCCAGGACATCTACCACACCCAGTGCGAGATGTGACGCTGCACCGCCGGGCCGGCCGGCCCGGCGGCGCTACTGCAACGCTCAACGGTTATTCGTGACATGACCCTATTCATCGAACAGCTCTTCAACGGCCTGCAGCTCGGCACCATGCTGTTCCTGATGGCCAGCGGCCTGACCCTGGTGTTCGGGGTGATGGGGCTGATCAACCTGGCCCACGGCTCCTTCTACATGGTCGGCGCCTACGCCACGGCCTCGGTCACCGCCGCCACCGGCTCCTTCCTCGTCGGCCTGACGGCCGGCCTGGCCGCGGCGGCCGCGGTCGGCGCGCTGGTGGAACTGATCGTGATCCGGCGGCTCTACCATCGCCCGCACCTCGACCAGGTGCTGGCCACCTTCGCCCTGATCCTGATCTTCTCGGAGGGCACGCGCTGGCTGTTCGGCTCCTCGCCGCTGTGGCTCAACCCACCGGCGCTGCTGGCCGGCTCGGTCACCCTGCCCGGCGGCCTGCGCTATCCGGCCTATCGGCTGCTGATCATCGCCGTGGGCGTGGTCGTGGCGGTGGGCCTGTATTTCCTGATCTCGCGCACGCGGCTCGGCATGCGCATCCGCGCCGGCGAAAGCGATCGCGAGATGATCGGCGCCCTGGGGGTCAACATCGCCCGGCTCTATACCCTGGTGTTCGCCATGGGCGCGGCGCTGGCCGGCCTGGCCGGCGCCCTGGTCGGCGCCTTGCAGTCGGTGCAGGTGGGCATGGGCGAGCCGGTGCTGATTCTCGCCTTCGTGGTGATCGTGATCGGTGGCATCGGCTCGATCAAGGGCGCACTGTACGGCGCCATCCTGGTCGGCGTGGTGGATACCCTGGGGCGGGTCTTCCTGCCGCTGTTCTTCCGCCAGTTCATGCCCTCCTCCGAGGCGGCAGGCGTCGGCTCGGCGATTGCCGCGATGCTGATCTACATCCTGATGGCCGTGATACTGGCCTTCAAACCCAAGGGACTGTTTGCCGCCAATGAATAAGCCCGACACCCCGACCCTCGCCCCTCAGCCGGGGCTGCCGGCGCCTGCGGCCAGCTGGCACGACCGCAAGGGGCTGGTGCAGATCGGCCTGCTGGCGCTGCTGCTGCTGGCGCCGCTCGCCGCCCACCTGCTGGGCCACGTCTACTACGTCAACCTGGCTTCGCGCGTCACCCTGGTCGCCATGGCGGCGGTGGGCCTCAACCTGGCCATCGGCTACGGCGGCATGGTGAGCTTCGGCCACGCCGCCTACTTCGGCCTGGGCGGCTACGTGGCCGGTATCAGTGCCTATCACGCCTTCGACTTCACCCCCGTGATCGGCTGGCCGGTGGCCATTCCCGGCAGCGACAGCATGCCGGTGATCTGGCTTGCGGCAATCCTGCTGTGCGGCCTGCTGGCGCTGGTCATCGGCGCCATCTCGCTGCGCACCACCGGGGTCTACTTCATCATGATCACCCTGGCCTTCGCCCAGATGCTCTACTACTTCGCCAACTCCTGGCCCACCTACGGCGGCGAGGATGGCCTGCCGATCTACCTGCGCAACTCACTGCCGTGGGCCGATAGCAGTGACGCCCTGACCTTCTTCCTGGTCTGCTTCGCCGGCCTGGTGCTGTCGCTCGCCCTCACCTCGCGCATCATGAAGTCGCGCTTCGGCGCCGCCCTGACCATGGCCCGGCTCAACGACACGCGCCTCGCCACCGCCGGCATCGCCCCCTACCCCATCCGCCTGGTGGCCTTCGTCATCTCGGCAATGATCACGGGGCTTGCCGGGGCGCTCTACGCCGACCTCAACGGCTTCGTCAGCCCCACCATGCTGAGCTGGCACATGTCCGGCGAGCTGATGGTGATCGTGATCCTCGGCGGCGTGGGGCGGCTCTACGGGCCGCTGGCCGGCGCCATCCTGTTCGTGATGATGGAGACCCTGCTGGGCGGGCTGACCGAGTACTGGAAGCTGTTCCTGGGCCTGGTGCTGCTGTTCGTGGTGCTGTTCGCCAAGCACGGCGTGATGGGCTGGCTGGCCGGGAGGGAGCGCCATGAGTGACGCCGTGCTCACGCTTGCCCACCTCAACAAGCGCTTCGGCG
The DNA here is from genome assembly GCF_017868775.1 of Billgrantia sulfidoxydans. Classification (NCBI taxonomy): domain Bacteria; kingdom Pseudomonadati; phylum Pseudomonadota; class Gammaproteobacteria; order Oceanospirillales; family Halomonadaceae; genus Billgrantia; species Billgrantia sulfidoxydans. Next base: position 3,276,692 of record NZ_CP053381.1, read on the forward strand.
CGCTGCAGGCCACCCGCGATGTGTCGCTGGACCTGCGCCCGGGCGAGATCCATGCGCTGATCGGCCCCAACGGTGCCGGCAAGTCGACCCTGATCGGCCAGATCGCCGGCAGCCTGAAGCCCGACGCCGGCAGCATCGTGCTGGCCGGCCGCGACATCACCTCGCTCAGCGTTGCGCAGCGGGCGCGGCTGGGGCTGGGCCGCAGTTTCCAGGTCTCGTCGCTGGCCGAGCCGCTGACGGTGAAGCGCAACGTGATGATCGCCGTGCAGGCGCTGCAGGGGCACAGCTTCCGCTTCTGGAAGCCGGTGCACCGCGACGAGCGCCTGCTGGCGCCGGCCATGGCGGCGTTGGAGCGCATGGCACTCGCGCATCGCGCCGACACGCCGGTGGCTGAACTCTCCCACGGCGAGCGGCGCCAGGTGGAGGTGGCCTGCGCCCTGGCGCTCAAGCCCAAGGTGCTGTTGCTCGACGAGCCCATGGCCGGTCTCGGCCCGGAGGGCTCGGCACGCCTCACCGAGCTGCTCGAAGCGCTCAAGCACGAGGTGCCGATCCTGCTGATCGAGCACGACATGGACGCAGTGTTCCGCCTGGCCGATCGCATCTCGGTGCTGGTGGCCGGCGGCGTGATCGCCCACGGTGACAGCGCCGAGATCCGCGCCAACCCGCAAGTCCGCGAAGCCTACCTGGGGGAGTGAGATGCTCAACGTCACCGCCATTGAAACCTTTTACGGCCCCTCCCAGGCACTGTTCGGCGTCGACCTCAGCGTCCAGGCGGGCGAAATGGTGGCACTGATGGGACGCAACGGCATGGGCAAGACCACCACCATCCGCTCCATCTTCGGCCTGACCCCGGCGCGCAGCGGCAGCATCACCTTCGAGTCCCACGACCTGCGCCGCCTGCCCTCCTATCGCATCGCCCAGGCCGGGCTCGGGCTCGTTCCCGAGGGGCGGCGCTGCTTTGCCAATCTCACGGTGCGCGAGAACCTGGTGGTCACCGCACGCCCCGGCCACTGGACGCTGGCACGCGTCGAGGCGCTGTTCCCGCGGCTGGCCGAGCGGCGCAGCCAGATGGCGCGAACCCTCTCGGGTGGCGAGCAGCAGATGCTCGCCATCGGCCGCGCGCTGATGACCAACCCCCGCCTGCTGGTACTCGACGAGGCCACGGAGGGGCTGGCCCCGGTGATCCGCCAGGAGATCTGGGCCGCCATCCGCGAACTTAAGACCCAGGGTCAGGCCACGCTGATCGTCGACAAGTCGCTGGCCGAGCTGCTGCCGGTGGCCGACCGCTGCACCATCCTCGAGAAAGGATGCACGGTGTGGTCGGGCGAGCCCGACGCACTCGACGAGACCGTTCGCGACCGTTACCTCGGGGTCTAGGAGAGCCGACATGCCATTCGTCACCCAGCGCAAGGTGCGCTTCCAGCACTGCGACCCGGCGGGAATCGTCTTCTACCCTCGCTACTACGAGATGCTCAACTCGGTGGTCGAGGACTACTTCGCCGAGTCGGTCGGCCACGATTTCAACCGGCTCCATGTGGACACCCGCACCGGCGTGCCCACGGCGCATATCGAGACCGACTTCCACGCGCCCAGCCGGCTGGGCGAAACGCTCACCTTCGAGCTGACGCTGCGCGACGTCGGCCGCACCAGCCTGACCCTGCGCACCGTGGCCCATTGCGGCGGCGAACCACGCCTGACCTGCGACTCGACCCTGGTCTTCGTCGACCTGGAGAGCGGTCGCCCCCTGCCCTGGCCAGAGGCCATGCGCGCCCATTTCGCCAAGGACTGCCAACAAGGATAATCCGATGAACGACGCCACCCTGCACGAGCTGCTCCACCCCTCCCACTGGAAGGCCGCCGTGGGCTATGCCAACGGCGTGCTCGCCTCCGGCCGCACGATCTTCGTCGGCGGCCAGATCGGCTGGAACGGCGCCCAGGTGTTCGAGAGCGACGACTTCGTCGCCCAGGTTCACCAGGCGCTGGCCAACATCGTCGAGGTACTCGACGAGGCCGGCGCCGGCCCTGAGCACGTGGTGCGGCTGACCTGGTACGTCACCGACAAGCGGGAGTACCTGGCACGGCTCAAGGAGGTAGGCGCCGCCTACCGCGAGGTGATGGGCAAGCACTTCCCGGCCATGACCATGGTGCAGGTGGCCGACCTGATCGAGGATCGAGCGAAGGTGGAGATCGAGGCCACCGCGGTACTCCCCGAGGCCCAGTAGACCCGCAGGCGAACTTAGATGCTGTGGAAAGCAGCGATACGCTGAACGAAGCGCCCGCCCGGCGCGTAGTGATCGAGGATCGAGAAGTGATCGTCGCCGGGCATGAGCTCATGGCTGACCGCCGCGCCATGGGCCTCGAGGTGTTCGGCGTGGGCCTGCATCTGTCGCGCGAACTCGGCGGACTCCTCACCACCGGCCACCAGCTGCACCGGCGCGGGAACTCGATACGGCAAGAACAGCGGACTGTAGTCGGCCACGTCACGGCTGGTGAGCTGCAGCTTGGGCTGTAGCCACGACCACGGGAAGGGCCGCAGGTCATACAGCCCGCTGACGCACAGGGCACCGCCGATCAGGTCGTCAGGCAGCCCGTACTCCCCCGCCCAGTCCGTGGCCAGCAGCATGGCGGCGAGGTGCCCGCCGGCGGAGTGGCCGGAGACGCTCAGACGTGATGCATCGACACCCAGCGTAGCCCCGTTGCTCCTCACCCAGGCCACCGCGGCCCGCGCCTGCCTCACCAGTTCGCCGAAGGCCACCGTGGGGCACAGCGCATAGTTGACCACCGCCACGCTGATGCCCGCCGCTACCAGCCCCTCGGCGACGAAGCCGAACTCGCGGTGGCCCAGCGAGCGCCAGTAGCCGCCGTGGAAGAACAGATGGATCGGGGCATCGTCACGTGCGGCATGGTAGATATCCATGCGCTCGGCGAGCGTAGGGCCATAGGCGACGTCACAGGCGACCCGTCCCTGCTCGCGCACCACCTCGCTGCGCGACTGCCAACCGGCCAGCAGCTCGGCCGGGTCGCGACCCCGCATGGGATCGTACTCGCGATCGATCGCTTCCTGGGTGGCAAAATCGCGATACAGCATGCCCGCCTTCCTCCTGTCAGCCTCAGGGCCAGAGGCCGCGAACGGCACGATACAGAATCCCCAACGGGGCCAGCGCCAGCACGATGAAGCCGATCAGCGTCCAGCCCGGCAGCGAAATGCCCAGCAGCAGGAAATCGATCTCGGCGCACTCGCCGGAGCCGGAAAGCACCATGGCGACCACGTCCTGCATGGGCAGGACATCCATCATGTAGTCGAGCCCGGGACCGCAGCTCGGTACCTGATCCGGCGGCAGCGACTGCAACCACACATGGCGCGCGGCGACGCCGATACCCCCGAGCACTGCCGTCAGAGACAGCCCGCCGTAGACGACCGGGCCCAGCCGGCCGAGTGGGTTATGGATCGCCGCGACGATGAAGACCGCGGCGGCGGCCAGTACCGCCACGCGCTGGAAGATGCACAGCGGGCAGGGTTCGAGCCCGCCGATATGCTCGAGGCCCAGGGCCACGCCCATCATCAGGACACAGAAGGCCAGCCCGGCGAGGCTCCACTGGCGCACGGAAAGACGTCGAAGGCGTGCAAGCATCAGGCATTCCCCTGGCTGGCCATTGCCACGCGAGGCTCGCGGGCGCTGGCGAAATAGTGCTCGAGGAACTGCTCGAAGCGCTGGGTATCGGCGGCCTCGATGTCGCGCTGCTGCTGATGCGAGGTCTCGACCATCTGCTCGAAGGTCGCCGCCCGCGCCGGGTCGATGGCCTCCTGGCGCAGCCGCTCGGCATGCTCCTCGGCCAGGCTCGAGGCGAAGTCGACGAACTCCTCGCCGGTCTCCTCGAGCCGGGCGAGCAGGCGGCCGGAGGGCGTCAGTGACGGATCGGCGAGCCAGGGCGTGAACGCCGCCACGGCATCGGCGTGGGGGCTGCCCTGTTCCAGCGCATCGAGCACCTCGGCGGCGCGGCCAAGCTCGGCGAAGATCTCGCGCCCCCAGTCGGCCACGGAGCGGTAATGGCCGTTCTGCAGCAGTCTCAGCGCCGGGTCACGGCCGCGCTCGACCACCAGGCGCCGGTTGTCGTCCAGTCGGTCGCACTCGTCGTCGGGAATCCAGGGGCTGTCGGCGAGCAGGCACCACATCATGAAGGTATCGATGAAGCGCAGGCGCGTCTCGTCGATGCCCAGCGGCAGGAAGGGGTCGAGATCGAGACAGCGTACCTCGATGTACTCGACGCCGCGCGCCTCGAGTGCCTGGCTCGGCGTCTCGTTGGAGCGGGTGACGCGCTTGGGCCGGATGTCGCTGTAGTATTCGTTCTCGATCTGCAGGATGTTGGCGTTGAGCTGCCGCCAATCGCGGCCATCCGTGACCCCCAGCGCCTCGTAGGCGGGCCAGGGCGTCGAGATCGCATGACGCAGGGTGCCCACGTAGTTGGAGAGCGAGTTGAAGCAGATCTTGAGCTGCTCCTGCACCTTGTTCTGGTAGCCGAGGTCCGACATGCGCAGGCTGGTGGCGTAGGGCGATACCAGGGTCTCGCGAGCGTGCGGACGCAGCTTGTCGGGAATGTTGCCTTCGGGCAGGAAGCTGCGGTCGAGCGCCGGCGAGGCGCCGAACAGGTAGAGCAGCAGCCAGCTGTGGCGACGGAAGTTGCGGATCAGGCCGAAGTAGCGGCTGGAGCGATAATCGTCGAGCGACATCTGCGTGGCAGCGTCGCGCTCGCGCAGCACGTCCCACAGCTCGTCGGGCAGCGAGACGTTGTAGTGGATGCCGGCGATGGCCTGCATGATCCGGCCATAGCGCACGTCCAGCCCCTTGCGGTAGACGTGCTTCATGGTACCGACGTTGGAGCTGCCGTAGTCGGCGATGGCCACGCTGTCGTTGCCGTCGAGCCTGGCCGGCATGCTCGCCGGCCAGATCCGCTCGTCGCCGAGATGGCGATAGCTGAAGCGATGCAGGTCGGCGAGGAAACCGAGGGCGTCGCCGGGGCGGCAGTAGACCGGCGTGATGTACTCCAGCAGCGCCTCGGAATAGTCGGTTGTGATGTGCGGGTGGGTCAGCTTGGAGCCCAGCGCATGAGGATGCGGCGTGGAGACGATACGCCCCGCGCGGTCGACGCGCAGCCCCTCCTTCTCCAGGCCGCGGCGCAGGCGCCCGAAGCGCCCCCGGGCCGCCAGCCCGGCGAGGTGCGAAACGGTGGCAGAGTATGAATCAGACAAGGCGTGGACCCCGTGTCTTGGAGACCCTCGACGGGCCTTCCGATCTAAACGTGCCGGCCGCCCGGGGCGACCGATCATGCGTTTTGTGTCGAGAGTATGGCGAGTGGCGTACCGGGATCAAGATTTGCCCTTCCTGGCCTTGAGCAGCGCGGCCCCCAGCGCACCCATCTGGTTCGGCTGGGACGGCTCGCGGGGCGTGCCCTTGCGCGCTGCCTTGCCCTGGCCGCCGCGCCGTTCGCCCTGGCCAGCGCGCGACGATCTGCCGCCCTCGGCCTCACCGGGCTGATCGGTCAGGCGCATGGAGAGCCCGATGCGTGCGCGCTCGAGATCCACGCTCATCACCTTGACCTTGACGATGTCGCCGGCCTTGACCACCGAGCGCGGATCCTCGACGAACTTGTCGGAGAGCGCCGAGATGTGCACCAGGCCATCCTGATGCACGCCGATGTCGACGAAGGCGCCGAAGTGGGTGACGTTGGTCACGCTGCCCTCGAGGATCATGCCCGGCTCCAGGTCCTTGAGCGTCTCCACGCCCTCGCGGAACTCGGCGGCCTTGAACTCGGGACGCGGGTCACGGCCCGGCTTGTCGAGCTCCTTGAGAATGTCGCTGATGGTGGGCACGCCGAAGCGCTCGTCGGCGAACTCGGCCGGCTTGACCGCCTTCAGCGTGGCGCTGTCGCCGATCAGGCTGGCTACCGGGCGACCGCTGCGGCTGGCGATGCGTTCCACCACCGGGTAGGCCTCGGGGTGCACGGCGCTGGCATCGAGCGGGTTCTCGCCGTTCATGATGCGCAGGAAGCCCGCACACTGCTCGAAGGTCTTGGGGCCCAGGCGGCTGACGTCGAGCAGCTGCTGGCGGCTGGCGAAGGCACCCTCGGCGTTGCGCCGCGCGACGATGTTCTCGGCCAGCGCCGGGTTGAGCCCGGCCACCCGCGACAACAGCGCACTGGAGGCCGTGTTGAGGTCGACCCCCACGGCGTTGACGCAGTCCTCGATCACCGCCTCCAGGCTCTTCGACAGCTGCAGCTGCGAGACGTCGTGCTGGTACTGGCCCACGCCGATGGACTTGGGCTCGATCTTGACCAGCTCCGCCAGCGGGTCCTGCAGGCGACGGGCGATGGAGACCGCCCCGCGAATGGTGACGTCGAGTTCGGGCAGCTCGCGGGCTGCGTATTCGGAAGCCGAGTAGACCGAGGCGCCGGCCTCGCTGACCATCACCTTGGAGAGCGCTTTGCGCCCGGCGAAGGCCTTGACCAGCTCGCCGGCCAGCTTGTCGGTCTCGCGGCTGGCGGTGCCGTTACCCACGGCGATCAGCGCCACGTCGTGCTTTTCCACCAGCCTGGCGAGCTGGGCCAGGGACTCGCCCCAAGCATTGCGGGGCGCATGGGGAAAGATCGTGGCGTGCTCGAGGAACTGGCCGGTGGGGTCTACCACCGCCACCTTGCAGCCGGTGCGCAGGCCCGGGTCGATGGCCAGCGTTGCCTTCTGCCCCGCGGGGGCGGCCAGCAGCAGGTCCTTGAGGTTGGCGGCAAAGACCTCGATGGCCTCGAGCTCGGCACGTTCGCGCAGTCGTCCCATCAGCTCGGTCTCGAGATGGGTATAGAGCTTGACCCGCCAGGTCCAGCGCACCACGTCGGCCAGCCACTTGTCGGCGGCGCGGCCTTCGTCGCGAATATCGAAGTGCCGGGCGATGGCCACCTGGGCGGGGTGGATTGGCGCCTCGTCCTCGCCGGGCAGGCGGATGGCCAGCGTCAGCACGCCCTCGTTGCGACCGCGGAACATCGCCAGCGCCCGGTGTGAAGGCACCTTGGCCAGCGGCTCGTCGTGTTCGAAATAGTCGGAGAACTTGGCGCCTTCGCGCTCCTTGCCTTCGAGCAACCGGGCGCTGAGTTCCCCCTCGCTCCACAGCCGCTCGCGCAGCGCACCGACCAGCTCGGGGTCCTCGGCGAAGCGCTCCATCAGGATCTGGCGCGCGCCGTCCAGCGCCGCCTTGGCATCCTCGATGGCCGGAATATCGCCCTCGGCGGGGCGAAGATACTGGGCCGCTTCTATCTCGGGGTCGAGCGCGGGATCGGCCAGCAGCGCATCGGCCAGCGGCTCGAGGCCCGCCTCGCGGGCGATCTGGGCCTTGGTGCGGCGCTTCTTCTTGTAGGGCAGGTAGAGATCTTCCAGGCGCTGCTTAGTGTCGGCGGCCTGGAGCTGTCGCTCGAGCTCCGGGGTCAGCTTGCCCTGTTCGTCGATGGCGGCGAGCACGGCGGCACGGCGCTCTTCCAGCTCGCGCAGGTAACGCAGGCGTTCGTCGAGATTGCGCAGTTGGGTATCGTCGAGCCCACCGGTGACCTCCTTGCGGTAGCGGGCGATGAAGGGCACGGTGGCGCCACCGTCGAGCAGTTCCACGGTGGCTGACACCTGCTGCGGGCGAACGGCGAGTTCCTCGGCGAGGCGCGAAATGATCCGGGTCGTGGCGTCCATGACTTCCTTGGTAGTGCAACAACGAAAGATCGCGCCAAGGTACCACAAACGCCACGCCGTCGCCGCCGCGATCAGCGACGCCCGCCAATGTCGTCCCAGAAATGGCGGCGGCTCTCACGCCGGGCCTGCTCTCGCGTCAGCCCGACATCTCGCAACAGCTCGTCAGGCAGCGTCTGCAGCTGGCTGCGTTCGCGGCGCAGCTGCATCAGGTGCCGCACTCTCGCCAGCCCGATCCCGAGGCGGGAGAGGTAGGAATGGCTCTCCCGCTCATTGCCCGTTACGGCACAGCAAGAGTCGTTGCAGGTGGCGGCTCTCATGGGTGACTTCCTCCGGTTAATGGCGATAGGAGGCAGTGTCGACGAGCCACTTGAATCAATCCAACAAATAGTTATTATGCAATACATCACTACACATGATGGAAAGCCGCCATGCTGCACACCATCGATCATGAGTTGCTGCGTACCTTCGTCGCCATCGTCGACCACGGTGGCTTCACCCGTGCGGCCCAGGCGGTCAACCGCACCCAGTCGGCGGTCAGCATGCAGATCAAGCGGCTCGAGGAGGACGTGATCCAGCGCCCGCTGTTCGAGCGCCAGGGGCGCCAGATGCACCTGACCAGCGAGGGCACCACGCTGCTCGGTTATGCCCGCCGCATCCTCGACCTGCAGGGCGAGGCGCTCAATAAGCTGCGCAAGCCAGAGATGGTCGGCCGGGTGCGGATCGGCGTGCCCGACGACTTCGTCATGCGCTTCCTGCCCGGGATTCTCAAGTCCTTCTCCCAGACCTGGCCGCTGGTCGACGTCGAGGTGCAGTGCGCGCCCTCGTCCGAGCTGCTCGGGCGCCAGCAGGGCACCCTCGACCTGAGCATCGTGACCCGTGAGGTGGGCCAGGAGATCGGCACCATCCTGCGTCGCGAGGAGACCGTGTGGGTGGTGGCGGAGAGCCATGCCGTGCATCGCCAGTCGCCGCTGCCGCTGGCGCTGTTCGAGGAGCCCTGCTTCTGCCGGCGCCATGCCTGCAACGCCCTGACCCGCGCCGGGCGTCAGTACCGCATCGCCTACTCGAGCCCGAGCCTGGCCACCCTGCAGGCGGTGGTGGGCGCGGGGCTCGCCGTCTCGGCGCTGATGAAAAGCCTGGTCACCCCGGGCATGCGCATCCTCGACCAGGCGGACGGCTTCCCGCCGCTGCCCGACGGCTCCATCGTGCTGCTGCGCTCACCCGAAGCGACGTCGCCCGCGGTGGACGGCCTGGCGCGGCACATCGTGGAGGGGTTCAGGTAGCCGCCGGTACGAAATTCAGCGCCAGGCCGTTGTTGCACCAGCGCAGCCCGGTGGGCTCGGGGCCGTCACTGAAGACATGGCCCTGATGACCGCCGCAGCGGGCGCAGTGATACTCGCGCCGCGGCCAGACCAGGCTGAAGTCGAGCTGGCTGAGCAGATGCCCTTCGACATGCTCGAAGAAGCTCGGCCAGCCGGTGCCCGAGTCGTACTTCATGGCGCTCTCGAACAGCAGCAGGTCGCAGCCGGCACAGCGGTACTCGCCTTCGCGCCACTCCTTGTCCAGCGGACTCGAGAATGGCGGCTCGGTGCCATGATCGCGCAGGATCTCGAACTGCTCGGGCGTAAGGCGCTCGCGCCACTCGTCGCGTGACAGCTCGAGGCGTTCGAGACCGGGGGCCGCCTCCAGCGACAGCCTAGGAAATCCCCAGCCGAGGCCGGGTACCAGCCCCGCCGCCCCACCGACCCCCAGCAGTCCCAGGAAAAGACGTCGTTTCATTGGACCCTCCCACCTGGTCAGTCAGCCGACCTGCCAGGCCCATAACGCGAACGGGGAAGAGGCTTGCACCCCTTCCCCGTTCAGACCGCCGCGGCAACCGCGGGTTCACCTCAGGTCAGGCTGGGTCCGGCCTTGACGATGGCCTCGCTGACACCTTCGAACTTCTTGAAGTTGTCGACGAACTTGGCCGCCAGGTCGCTGCGCTTGCGGTCGTAGGCCGCCTTGTCTTCCCAGGTCTCGCGCGGATCGAGCAGGCTCGAGTCGACGCCGGGCACCGATACCGGCACGTCCAGGTTGAGCCCCTCGATGCGCTTGGTCTCGATCTCGCGCAGTACGCCGGACTGGATGGCGCTGATGATGGCGCGCGTGGTGGGGATGGAGAAACGCGAGCCGCCCTCGCCGTAGGAACCGCCGGTCCAGCCGGTGTTGACCAGGTAGACCTGGGCGTCCTTGGCCTCGACGCGCTTGATCAGCAGGTCGGCGTAGACGCGAGCCGGGCGCGGGAAGAACGGCGCGCCGAAGCAGGTGGAGAAGGTCGCCGAGAGGCCTTCGGAGGAGCCCATCTCGGTGGAGCCCACCTTGGCGGTGTAGCCGGAGAGGAAGTGATAGGCCGCCGCTTCCTTGGACAGCACCGACACCGGCGGCAGCACGCCCGACATGTCGCAGGTCAGGAAGATGATGGCGTTGGGCTCGCCGGCACGGTTCTCCGGCACGCGCTTGTCGACGTGCTCCAGCGGGTAGGCGGCGCGGGAGTTCTGGGTCAGGCTGTCGTCGGTGTAGTCGGGCTCGCGGCGGTCGTCGAGCACCACGTTCTCGAGCACGGTGCCGAACTTGATGGCGTTCCAGATCACCGGCTCGTTCTTCTCTGAGAGGTCGATGCACTTGGCGTAGCAGCCGCCCTCGACGTTGAACACGGTGCCGGGGCCCCAGCCGTGCTCGTCGTCGCCGATCAGGTAGCGTGCCGGATCGGCGGAGAGCGTGGTCTTGCCGGTACCGGAGAGGCCGAAGAACAGCGCGGTCTCGCCGTCCTCGCCGACGTTGGCACTGCAGTGCATGGGCAGCACGTCGGAGGCCGGCAGCAGGAAGTTCTGCACCGAGAACATCGCCTTCTTCATCTCACCGGCGTAGCGCATGCCGGCGATCAGCACCTTCTTCTGAGCGAAGTTGAGGATCACGCAACCATCGGAGTTGGTGCCGTCGCGATCCGGCTCGCACTCGAAGAAGGGCGCGTTGAGGATGGTCCACTCCTGCTTGGCCGAAGGATTGTAGCCCTCGGGGCGCACGAACATGGTGCGACCGAACAGGTTGTGCCAGGCCGTCTCGGTGGTGACCCGCACCGGCAGGTAGTGGGTCGGGTCGCTGCCCACGTGGAGTTCGGAAACGAAGCGCTCGCCGCTGTTCAGGTAGTCCTCGACACGCGCCCAGAGGGCGTCGAACTTGCCGGCATCGAAGGGACGGTTGACGCTGCCCCAGTCGATCTCGTCGGTAGTGGAGGGCTCGTCGACGATGAAGCGATCCGTGGGCGAGCGGCCGGTGCGCAGACCGGTGTTCACCACCAGGGCGCCGTTGGCGGCCAGGTGGCCTTCTCCGCGTGCCACGGCACGCTCGATGAGCTCGGCGCTGCTGAGATTGACGTGTGCTTGAGGAGCGGCTTGGGATGTGGTCATGTCGTTTCCTGGGCCTTGCGGCCGGTTCTCTCTCGTGTGCCAGGCGTCCGTACGCCGTTGCATTGCGTTTCCGATCGTCCGTGTGCGGATGCGTGCCGTCTTGTATTGCGGCGATCGGCCCTTAGGCGGGCGCCATTATGGCAAAAAGGGAGCCGTCAGGAAACGTTAACTTTGACCGAAGTTCATGTAGTTTTACTACTACATCGAGACATATCGCCGCAGATTGATGCCGACCAATCTTTTGCGTTGCAGCATTGCCCCGCCGAACGGGCGAGACGCTCTAAGCGTCTCGCTCGCTGCAGTGAGCCGTTGCTCTCAATGCAGGGTGGGAGACGTCCCCCCCTGGGTGCGTAGCAACGTCTCGACTTCGGTCTCCGTGAAGCGATAGCGGGTATGACAGAAATGGCACTGGGTCTCGATCTCGCCCTGCTCGGCCAGCACGTCGCGCAGTTCGTTGGCGCCCAGCGTCAGCAGGGCGTTACCGATGCGCTCGCGCGAGCAGGTACAGCCGAAGCGCAGCGGCTTGGGCTCGAAGACCCGTACCGTCTCCTCGTGGTAGAGCCGGTGCAGCAGCTCGCGCTGGTCGAGGCCCAGCAGCTCCTCGGTGCGCAGCGTGCGGGCCAGTTGCACGGTGCGCTCCCAGGCATCCTCGTCCTGGTTCTGCGATTCATCCGGCAGGCGCTGCAGCAGCAAGCCGCCGGCGCGCTCATCGTCGGCGCGCAACCACAGCTGGGTGGGCAACTGCTCGGACTGCGAGAAGTAGGCCTCGAGACAGCCGGCCAGGCTGTCATGGTCGAGCGCCACGATGCCCTGGTAGCGGTTGCCCTCGCGCGGATCGAGGGTGATCACGATATGGCCGTCGCCGACGAGATCGCGGAAACTCGCCTCGCCTTCGGGCAACGTGGCATCTTCCGCCAGGCGGGCAATGGCACGCAGTTCGCCGCCGGGGTTGGATTCGGCCATCAGCAGCGACAGCGCCCCCTGGCCGCGAACCTCGATGCTGAGGATGCCGTCGAGCTTGACCGTGTCGGTGAGCAGCGCCACGGCGGCCAGCAGCTCCCCCAGCAAACGGTTCACCGCCGACGGGTAGCCGTGACGGTCGAGCACGTCGCCGTAGGCGCGTTCGAGGGTGACGATCTCGCCACGTACGTTGGTGCGTTCGAACAGGAAACGCTGGATCTGGTCGGTCATCTCTTCACTCTTTGTCCTGCTGGCGCTGGAAACGCTGAATCTCGCGGCGCTGCTTCTTGTCGGGCCGCTTGAGCGGGTGCTGCATGGCCTGGTTGGTCAGGCGTCGGCCTTCGGCTTCCTGGGCACGGCGTTCGGCGCTTTCGGCCGTCTCGCGGTAGAGTTCGCGGGCCTCGGGGGCGCCGCGACGCTGGTCGGAAAGGGCCACGACCTCCACCTCCCACACGTCCCAGCCTTGGGGGATCCGAATCAGGGCGCCCACTTCGACATTCTTGCTGGTCTTGGCGCGCCCGCCGTTGTAGTGCACCTTGCCGCCTTCGATGGCTTTCTTGGCCAGCGCGCGGGTCTTGAAGAAACGCGCCGCCCACAGCCACTTGTCGAGTCGTACGCTATCCAATCTCGCCTCCCTCCTCGCCGTGCAGTCCTTTGTCGCCACGTATATTGTCACCACGTACTTCGGAGGGTAGCGCTTCGGGCAGGATCGTGGCGAAGCGGTCGAGGGCGATGAACTCCTTGAGTTCCTTTTCCGGCTGCGTGCTGTCGGGCTGCTTGATGCCAAGCAGATAGCGGATACCGAATTCCCGGGCGCTTTCCAACACTTCAGGATTGTCATCGATGAACAGGGTGCGCGCCGGATCGAAGGGCTCGACCTCCTGCAGCGCGAACCAGAACGCCTGGGCCTCCTTGGGTACGCCGAGGTCGGCCGAGGAGACGATGGCATCCAGATAACGCTCGAGCCCGGTGAGCGGCAGCTTGAGTTCGAGGCTTTCGCGGTCGGCATTGGTCGCCAGCACCACCCTGGGGTGAGCCTTGTGCAACCACTTGAGGAAGTCCAGCGCATCGCCGCGCAGGCCGATCAGATGCTGGATCTCGCGCTTGAGCGCCACGATGTCCACGCCCAGCTCGCGGCTCCAGTAGGCCAGGCTGTACCAGTTCAGCGTGCCCCGCTCGCGCAGGATGCGTGCGCGGATCTGCTCCTGCGTGGCCTCGTCGAGACGATGCAGCTCGACGTAGCGCCGCGGCAGGTGCTCCAGCCAGAAGTGGCTGTCGAAGTGCAGGTCGAGCAGTGTGCCGTCCATGTCCAACAGAACGGTATCGATGGCGCGCCAGTCGATCATGACGACTCCCGGTGGCGTCTGTGCGATGGAAGGCGTGGTATTGTACTCAATGGATATCGCCAGCGCATTCCCGGCAGCCCGCCCGCACGAAACGGAGCCTTCATGTCCGAGAAACGACCCTTGCAGAGACCCCAGGTACTGTCACGTCAGTCCGTGGCCAGAAGCCGCCTGTTCCATATCGAGTCGCTGGAACTGCGCTTCGCCAACGGCGCCGAACGCACCTTCGAGCGCCTGACCGGTAGCGACCAGGGCGCGGTGATGATCATCGCCATGCCCGACCCCGACCACGTGCTGCTGATCCGCGAGTACGCCGCGGGCTTCGAGGACTACGTGCTCACCCTGCCCAAGGGACTGGTGGATCCGGGCGAGGACATCGTCACCGCGGCCAACCGCGAGCTGATGGAGGAGTGCGGCTTCGGCGCCCGACGCATCGAGCCGCTGGTGGAGCTGTCGCTGGCCCCCAACTACATGCGCCACCGCATGCAGGTACTGCTCGCCACCGACCTCTACCCCAAACGCCTGCCCGGCGACGAACCGGAGCCGCTGGTGGTCGAGAAGCACGCCCTCGAGGAACTGCCCGCCCTGCTGATGCGCGACGACTTCCACGAGGCGCGGGCCATCGCGGCGCTGTTCATCGCCCGCGACACCCTGCGCGAGCGCCGCGGCGACGAGGCACCGCTGAGCTGGTGAGCCGCCGACGACGTGCCGCGGTGGTGGCATCAAGCGCCGCGGCGATGCAGCAGCTTGCGCAGGGTGCCATTGTTCTCCTTGAGGCGGATCCAGCGATCCTGGCGATAGCTGTCCAGCCCCGCTTCCAGCAGCGTCATCACCTCGATGGCTTCCTCCACCGTCACGGGCGGTGGCGTGCCTTCCGCCAGGGACTCGACGATACCGGTATAGTACGCCAGGTAATCGCCCGGCAGCCCCGCATGCTCGCGAGAGGTCAGCGCAACGGTTTCGCCCTCCCCCTCGTCGACCGACAGCTTCCCGGGTCGCGGATCGATGCCCCAGTCACGCGTCGGCGCGCGCCCCTCGCGCAGCCAGTTCTCCTGGGGGTCGCGGCCATACTTGACGAAGCTGCCCCGGGTGCCGTGCAGGGCCTGCTGCGGCGTCGGCTCGGCCACCAGCGAGCTGGCGCGCAGGGTGACGCGCAGATCCTCGTAGTCCAGCAGCGCATGGAAGTCGTCATCCACCTGGGCATCGTCGCGCGCGGCCATCAGGTCGAGCAGGATCGCCCGCGGCATGCCGAACAGCGTGCGGGCCTGATCGAGCAGGTGCGACCCCAGGTCGTACCAGATACCGCTACCCGGCTTCTGCTGCTCCCGCCAGCGATCGGCCACCTTCGGGCGGAAGCGGTCGAAGCGTAGCTCGAGCGCCACCGGGCGGCCCACGGCCCCCGCCTCGATCAGCGCCTGCAAGGTGCGAAAATCGCTGTCCCAGCGTCGATTGTGAAAGACGCTGACCCGGCACTCGGCCTTGTCGGCTTCGGCCTTGAGCAGCCGCGCCTCCGACAGCGATACGGTGAATGGCTTGTCGATCACCAGATGCTTGCCGGCAGCCATCGCCGCCTTGGCCAGCGGGAAGTGGGTCTCGTTGGGGCTGGCGATGACCACCAGGTCGATGTCCGAGCGGGCGAACAGCGCCGCCGCCTTGGGCAGCACCTCGACCTCGGGCAGCGCTTCATGCACACGTTCGGGCGAGCTGCTGACCACGGCCAGCAATTCCAACCCAGGCGTGGCCTGGATCAACGGGGCGTGGAAGATACGGCCGGCGATGCCGAAGCCGATCAAGCCGACGCCGAAGGTCTGCTTGCGCATGTCGTCGTTCCTTACTGCTGCATGAAAAAGCCCGCAACGGCGAACCGGGCCAGCCCGGTTCGCCGCATTTCAGTCGAGCTTGGAGAGGTCGCGCACCGCCCCCTTGTCGGCAGAGGTGGCCAGCAGCGCATAGGCCTTGAGCGCCGCCGATACCTTGCGCACGCGCTGAATGCTCGGTTTCCAGGCATCGGCGCCGCGCGCCTCCTCGGCTTCGCGCCGCGCCGCCAGCTCGGCGTCGGAGAGCTTGACGTCGATCGTGCGGTTGGGAATGTCGATACGGATCACGTCGCCGCTGCGCACCAGGCCGATGGCGCCGCCCGCCGCCGCCTCGGGCGAGACGTGGCCGATGGAGAGGCCGGAGGTCCCGCCTGAGAAGCGCCCGTCGGTGAGCAACGCACAAGCCTTGCCCAGCCCCTTGGACTTGAGATAGGAGGTCGGGTAGAGCATCTCCTGCATGCCGGGTCCGCCCTTCGGCCCCTCATAGCGGATGACGACGACCTCGCCCTCCTTCACCTGGCCGGCCAGGATGTGCTCCACCGCCTGGTCCTGGGACTCGACCACATGGGCCGGCCCTTCGAACACCAGGATCGAGTCGTCGACGCCGGCGGTCTTCACCACGCAGCCGTCCACGGCGATGTTGCCGCGCAGCACCGCGAGCCCGCCCTCCTTCGAGAAGGCGTGCTCGAGATCGCGGATGCAGCCGGTGGCGCGGTCGCCGTCGAGACTCGGCCAACGAGCGCTCTGGGAGAACGCCACCTGGGTCGGCACGCCGCCGGGGCCGGCCTTGTAGAACTCCACCACCTCGGGACTCGGGTTGCGCATGATGTCCCACTCGTCCAGGGCGTCCTTGAGGGTGTCGCCGTAGACCGTGGGCACGCGGGTATCGAGCACGCCGGCCCGGTCGAGCTCGCCGAGGATCGCCATGATGCCGCCGGCGCGGTGGACGTCCTCGATGTGATACTTCTGGGTGTTGGGCGCCACCTTGCACAGCTGCGGCACTTCCCGCGAGAGGCGGTCGATGTCGGCCATGGTGAAGTCGAGCTCGGCCTCCTGGGCGGCGGCCAGCAGGTGCAGGATGGTGTTGGTGGAACCGCCCATGGCGATGTCCAGCGTCATGGCGTTCTTGAACGCGGCCTGCGAACCGATGGCGCGCGGCAGCAGGTGGGCCTCATTGCCCTCGTAGTAGCGCTTGGCCAGCTCGACGATGCGATGCCCGGCGGTCTCGAACAGCCGGCGACGATCGGCATGGGTGGCCACCACGGTACCGTTGCCCGGCAGCGCCAGGCCCAGCGCCTCGGTCAGGCAGTTCATCGAGTTGGCGGTGAACATGCCCGAGCAGCTGCCGCAGGTGGGGCAGGCGCTACGCTCGACCTCGGCCAGGGTGGCGTCGTCCACCGAGTCGTCGGCAGCCATGACCATGGCGTCGACCAGGTCGAGCCCATGGTCGAGCAGCTTGGTCTTGCCGGCCTCCATGGGGCCGCCGGAGACGAAGATCACCGGGATGTTGAGGCGCATGGCGGCCATCAGCATGCCCGGGGTGATCTTGTCGCAGTTGGAGATGCACACCAGGGCGTCGGCGCAGTGGGCGTTGACCATGTACTCGACGCTGTCGGCGATGATGTCACGGCTCGGCAGCGAGTAGAGCATGCCGTCATGGCCCATGGCGATGCCGTCGTCCACGGCGATGGTGTTGAACTCCTTGGCCACCCCGCCGGCCTTCTCGATCTCCCTCGCCACCAGTTGGCCCATGTCCTTGAGGTGCACGTGACCGGGCACGAACTGGGTGAAGGAGTTGGCCACGGCGATGATCGGCTTGTGGAAGTCCTCGTCCTTCATGCCGGTGGCGCGCCAGAGGGCGCGGGCGCCGGCCATGTTGCGGCCGGCCGTGGTGGTGCGGGAGCGATATTCGGGCATGGTGTCCTCTTGAGGCGCAGTTCGCGCTATGCGGTTCTCTCGCCGTCTCTGCCACCCACGGCGGCGACGGTCTCGGTCTGAAAATCAGTTCGATTCTGTCATGCACGAGCCGGGGCGGCTAGACCAATAGCGGGCTGTCGTTTGGTAACGGCTCGGTGCCATACAGCACCCAGACGTCCAGCGCCGGGCCCAGGTCCTCGACCAGGCGCAGCGTGTCCGGGTGTGCCTCCAGGGTCTGACGGGCGCAGATGCCCGCTTCGAAGCGGCCTTCCAG
The DNA here is from genome assembly GCF_017868775.1 of Billgrantia sulfidoxydans. Classification (NCBI taxonomy): domain Bacteria; kingdom Pseudomonadati; phylum Pseudomonadota; class Gammaproteobacteria; order Oceanospirillales; family Halomonadaceae; genus Billgrantia; species Billgrantia sulfidoxydans. Next base: position 3,294,166 of record NZ_CP053381.1, read on the forward strand.
CAGCCCCTCGGCCACCGCCACCGTGGTGGGCACATCGATCTCCTCCTCGAAGCCCGAGAGGTCGGTGTAGTAGCGCGTGGCCGGCTGGCGCGCCACCCGACGCGGCGCGGCGATCTGGCGTCGCGCCAGCAGTGCCAGCGGATGGCTACCGGCGACGAAGGCATCCACTGGAAAGGCGCGGTGCATGTAGCGCCCCACGCAGTCGGCGTGGCTGAAGTGCGCCGTGCACTGCAGGACCCGATCCACCTCGCCCGCCACCAGCGCCGCGAACGCCGCCGGGAAGTCCTCGAACAGCCTCACCTGCGCAGCGGCAAGCCCGCGGGTGTCGAGATAGCGGCGCAGCACCAGCACATGGTTGCTTCCTTCGGGGCCCAGCGTGGCAATGATCATCCCGTTTCTCCCAAGGGCTCATCTCAAAAGGCGAAGATCACCAGCGCGCCGGCCACCACGAGTACCACCCGCAGCCACGCTGCGCGCCGTGCGATCACCCCGTAGGAGATGGCGGCGAGGCCCAGCGCGATCTTGAGCGCATCGAAAACGGCCCAGAGCGGATCGAAGGCCAGGCGGATCACATCGGGATTGGCGACCATGGCCAGCGGAATGATGTAGAGCCCGATACCCAATGCCATGGCTTTCATCGCCACCTTGAGCCAGTTCTCCCCGACCATGCCGGCGGCGATGAACACCCCGCCGCATACCGGCGGCGTGATGGTCGAGAGCAGCGCGAACCAGAACACGAACAGGTGCGCCAATAAGGGCTCGAGCCCCAGCGCGGTGAGCGCCGGCCCCGCCACCGAGACGCAGATCACGTAGGCGGCCGTGGTCGGCACCTCCATGCCCAGCACCAGGCAGGCGAGCGCGGTGAGCAGCAGCGCCGGCCACAGCATCTCGTTCGACAGCGAGAGGATGCCGGAGGTGATCTTGACCCCGAGCCCCGTCAGCGAGAGCACGCCGATCACCAGCGAGGCACAGATGATGATGGCGCCGATCACCGCTACCTGGCGGCCGGCGGTGACCACCGCCTCGGCCATGCGCGAGGCGAAACCGCGCAGGGAGAAGGTGAGGTTCACGTCGAAGAACAGCAGCAGCATGCCGGCGAAGATGGCAATGCTGGCGGCGTACTGAGGGGTGTAGCCGCCGAGAAAGATGCGTTCGAGCAGCAGTACGAAGGGCACGGCGAAGAACAGCGAGGTGATCGCCACCTCCCTGCCGCCGGGCCGATCTCCCGCCGCCATGGGGCGCAGGTCGTGGCGGGTGGCGTAGGCGTTGATGCCCATCCACACGGTGGCGAAGTAGAGGATCGCCGGCAGCAGCGCCGCGGCCATGATCTGGGTGTAGGGCGTGCCGGTGAGTTCGACCATGACGAACGCCCCCGCCCCCATCAGCGGCGGCATGATCTGCCCGCCGGAGGAAGCCACCGCCTCGACGCCCCCGGCCAGGGCGCGCGGATAGCCCAGGCGCACCATGGAGGGAATAGTGATGGCCCCGGTGGAGGCCACGTTGGCCGAGGCCGAGCCGGAGATCGAGCCCATGAGCGCCGAGGAGATTACCGCCACCTTGGCTGCGCCACCGGTCAGGCGGCCGGCGACGGCGCTGGCCATGTTCATGAAGCCGCGACCCGCTTCGCCGGCGTTGAGCACCGCGCCGAAAATGACGAAAACCGCTACCACGCCGACGCTGACCCCCGTCAACTTGCCCCACAGGCCTCCCTCGGCGATGGTCAGGGTGCCGACGAAACTCTGTATCGGCAGCCCTGGGTGGCCGAACTGGCCGGGCACCATGTCGCCCAACAGGCCATAGAGAAGTGCCGCCAGCGTCACCAGCGGCAGCGGCCAGCCGATCGCCCGACGGGCCGTTTCCAGCGCCAGTACGATCAAGAATGCCCCGACGAGCATCTGGAAATGGGTATCGATGAAACCGTACTGGCTCGCCAACGCCTCCTCGTTGAAGGCGATGTAACCGCAGGCGGCAATACCCAGCAGGGTCAGCAGCCAACCGCTGCCGCGTTCATAAGGGGTTCGCGCCGCATGAATCAGGATCCAGGGCAGTGCCAGCGCCATGTGGATCGGCCGGCTGACCAAGGCAGGGGCCAGACCGTAAAAAATCAAACCGAGATGGAAGATGACAGTGACCGCGCCCAGGAACACCCAGGCGGGATGCGTGCGCGGCAAACCGTCGCCGACGACCGAGCCGGCCGCCGGGGAAGATAACGTCAGTGGCATAAGGAAGCCTTGAAAAAGGCCAGCGGCGAAGCTCGCCGGCTGGCCGGCAGGGTTAACGCAAGTCGTCAGGAATCTCGATGTCGGCTTCATCGTAATAGCGCACGGCCCCCGGGTGCAGGGTGCCGGCAATGTTGCCGATCATGTCAGGGGTGATACCACCCCACCAGGGCGACTCCTCGGCCATGGCATCGCGGCGCTCCCAGAACGTCTTGGTCAGGGTATAAGCGGTTTCTTCGTCCATGTTGGTCGTGGTATAGGCGATCACCGGCAGCGAGGTGGTCTCGACCGCTTCATCGATGCCGTTATAGGTGCCAGCCGGGATGGTCTGACGCGCCGCGCCGGTCTGTTCGATCTGCTCGTCGGTCAGGCTGACCAGGCTGACCGGCATGCTGGCGGCGGTCTCGATCACGTTGGGGGTGGGGAAAGAGCTTGCCGTGACGAAGGCATCGATCTGTCCATTCTTCAACGCATCCGGGCCGCTGCCGATCTCGGCATCCGCCACTTCCACCTTGTCCTGCAGGTCGAAAAGTTCGAGATAGCGTTCGGCCTCGCGAGCGCCGAAGGTGCCGCGACCGATGAGGATTTCCTTGCCCTCGAGATCCTCGAGGCCGATCACGCCCGCGTCGCCCGCCACCACGAAGTGCATGGTGATGGAGGGAATCGGGAACAGGCCGCGAATCTCCTCGAAGCGCGGGCTCTGCCGTTCGGCGAAGGGGCCTTCGCCAGCCATGGCCTGTTCGACCAGCCCCGGCGGCGTGGTGAAGACATAGTTGCCCTGGCGCGCCATCACCTCCATGACGTTCTGCACCGAGCCCTGGCTCTCTTCCAGGGTCAGCACGACCTCACCGTCGGTGCCCTGGCGAATGGCCTCGGAAAGTTCGACGCCCATCTGATAATAGGCGGTACCCGCCGAGGCGGACTTGTAGGTCACACGGGTCTCGGCCTGGGCGGACAGTGCGGTGGCGCCCACCAACACGGCGGTGGCCGATGCCAGCAGGGTGCGGGTGAAGGCGTGCTTGGGATGCGGCATGTGATTCTTCCTCGAGTGTCCAGCAGTCGTTGACGATGCACTTGTTGTAGTGTTTCAGGATGACGCATTTATTAGGAAACATCCTGCAAAAGACTATAATGCCGATTTTTTGGCGCAAGGGAAATTTAGGATTAGCCATGCGTACCACGGCCGTAATCGGCGGCGCCGGAGGAATCGGCAGCGCCATCGTCGAACAGCTGCTCGCGGCGGGCGATTTCGTTCATGTCCTGGACCTCGAGGAGCGACGCGCGACGGCGGCGCCCCTGGTCGACGCCTGGCCGCAGCGATGCGCCTTCGTCGGCTGTGACCTGGGCCGCCCCGAGGATATCTCCGCCGCCTTCGCCGGGATCGAGGCGCGGGGCGCCGGGCTCGACGTGTTCGTCAGCGCCGCCGGCGTGATCCAGCGCGGGCCTTTCGTCGAGGTGCCGGCCGACGCGCTCGACGCCATGCTGACGGTCAACGTCCGCGGCGCCTACCAGGCACTGCAGGCCGCCGCCCGATTGATGATGGCCGGTGGCGGCGGGCGTATCGTCATCGTCGCCTCGGCCCATGGCCTGCGTACCACCAGCGAGCGTTCGGCCTATGCCATGTGCAAGGGCGCCATGCTGGCGCTCACTCGCGCCCTGGCGGTGGAACTGGGCCCCCACGGCATCCTGGTCAACGCCGTAGCCCCGGGGCCGGTCAGCGTGGGCATGCAGGATGCCGAGTCCGAATCGCGGCGGCGCTGGCAGGCAGCGACGCCGCTCGGCCGGGTGGCCGAAGCCGGCGAGGTGGCCCGGGCCGTGGCCTTCCTCGCCTGCGCCGAGAACACCTTCGTCAGCGGAGAGACGCTGGTGGTGGATGGCGGCGCCAACGTCTCGATGTAGGGAAACGCTGCACAATTTGCACAGCGCTTCCATGGCACTTCCATAGCGCCGTTCTCGACGTCACTGGGGTCAAATACCAAACGCCACCTTGGCCACGTCGCGGTAACGCTTGGCGAAGTGCACCGTCATACCTTCCTTGAGGAAGTCAGGCAATTCTTCGTAGTCGCGGCGGTTGGCCTCGGGCAGGATCACCTCGAAGATCCTGCTGCGCCGGGCGGCGATGATCTTCTCGCGAATCCCGCCCACCGGCAGGACCTGGCCGGTCAGGGTCAGCTCGCCGGTCATCGCCAGCGGCCGGTCGATGCCTTGGTGGCGCGCCAGGGACAGCAGCGCCGTGGCCATGGTCACCCCCGCCGAGGGACCGTCCTTGGGCGTGGCGCCTTCGGGCACGTGCAGGTGCACGAAGGCGGAGTCGAAGAAGTCGGTATCGACCCCGTACTCGGCGAGGTGACCCAGGGTGTAGCTGTAGGCGATGTTGGCCGACTCCTGCATCACCTCGCCGAGCTTGCCGGTGAGCTTGAAGCCGCGGGTCAGCGAGTGCACCTTGCCGGCCTCGATCGGCAGCGTGGCGCCGCCCATGGAGGTCCAGGCCAGGCCGGTGACCACGCCTTCGCCCTTGAGCACCTGTTCCTGGCGGAACAGCGGCGCCCCGAGGTACTCCTCGAGGTTCTTGACCGAGATGCGTACCGAGGCCTGCTCGCCTTCGAGCAGCTTGACCGCGGCCTTGCGCACGATGCTGTGCAGCTGCTTCTCGAGCTGTCGCACGCCCGCCTCACGGGCGTAACCCTCGATCACCTGGCGCAGCGCCGCGTCGGTGAGGTTGATGCGCTTCTTCGGGATCCTGTCGCGCTCGAGCAGCTTGGGCCACAGGTGGTGCTTGGCGATGGCCACCTTCTCCTCGGCGATGTAGCCCGACAGACGGATCTGCTCCATGCGGTCGAGCAGCGGACCGGGGATGGTGTCGAGCACGTTGGCGGTGCATACGAACAGCACCTTGGAGAGATCCAGGCGCACGTCGAGGTAGTGATCGAGGAAGTCGACGTTCTGCTCGGGGTCGAGCACCTCGAGCAGGGCCGAGGCCGGGTCGCCCTGGAACGACTTGCCCAGCTTGTCGATCTCGTCGAGCATGATCACCGGGTTTTCGACCTCGACCTCCTTGAGCGCCTGGACCAGCTTGCCCGGCATGGCGCCGATGTAGGTGCGGCGGTGCCCCTTGATCTCGGCCTCGTCGCGCATGCCACCCACCGAGAAGCGGTAGAACTCCCGCCCCAGCGCTTCGGCGATGGAACGCCCGACCGACGTCTTGCCCACCCCGGGCGGGCCGACCAGCAGCAGGATCGAGCCGCCCACATCGCCCTTGAAGGTGCCCTCGGCGAGAAATTCGATGATGCGCTCCTTGACGTCCTTGAGGCCGTCATGGTCGCGGTCGAGCACCGCCCGGGCGTGCGCCAGGTCGAGCTGGTCCTGGCTGCGCACGCCCCACGGCATCGACGTGAGCCAGTCCAGGTAATTGCGCGTGGTGCCGTACTCCGGCGAGCCGGTCTCCAGCACCGAGAGCTTGTCGAGCTCCTCCTCGATGCGGGTCAGCACCTTGGGGGGCACCGTCAGCTCCTCCAGTCGGTCGCGGAAGGTATCGACGTCGTTCTCGCGGTCATCCTTGGAGATGCCCAGCTCGCGCTGGATCACCTTGAGCTGCTCGCGCAGGAAGAACTCGCGCTGACGCTCCTGCATCTGGGCATTGACCTGCTCGCTGATCTCGGTCTGCAGCTGGGCAACGTCGATCTCCTTGCGCAGCAGCGGCAGCACCTTCTCCATGCGCGCCTGCACCGGCAGCGTCTCGAGCACGGCCTGCAGCTCGCGCCCCTTGGCCGAGGTGATGGCGGCGGCGAAGTCGGTCAGCGGCCCCGGCTCGTGGGGGCTGAAGCGGTTGAGGTAGTGCTTGAGCTCTTCGCCGTAGAGCGGGTTGATCGGCAACAGCTCCTTGATGCCATTGATGATCGCCATGGCGTAGGCGCGGGTCTCGTCCTCGTCGGCCTTGACCGGCTCGCGCGGATAGCTGACCTCGACCAGGAAAGGGGGCTCCTTCGACAGCCAGCGCTGGATGCGGAAGCGGCGCAGGCCCTGGGCGATGAACTGCAGCTGCCCCTCCTCGCCGTGCATCTTGTGCACCTTGACCGCGGTGCCGATCTCGGGGAAATGCTCATGACCGAGCTCGTCCACCGCCCGGTCGCCGACGAAGGCCACCCCCAACGTCTGGTGGGGAGTATTGCCGACCCGGCGCATGGTCTCCTCCCAGCGCTCGCGGTTGATCACCAGCGGCTGGACCTGGGCGGGAAAGAAGGGGCGGTTGTGGATCGGCAGCAGGTAGATGCGCTCGGGCAGGTAGTCACTGGCCGGAATCACGGCGTTGGCGACTTCGTCCACCTCGCCATCGGAACCCAGCGCCTCGTCGGAGCCCGCCCGCGCCTGCCGCCAGTTGTGTTCGTCCTGATCATGCTCGCTCATGAAGACCTCGTCCTGAAGCTAGGAAAGCCGGTACACACTGAGCTGAGCAATGCGGGCGACGGCGGCCAACTTCAAGTCGGGCGTATCATTTGCCTGCGAAAGAAAAGGACGCCGCGCCTCTTCAGCGCCACAGGGGCGGCAGCGGGCGGCCGTTGACGCGCACCTGGCCCCGCCCGACGTCGACCTCGAGCGTGCGGGTATCCAGTGGCAAGCCGAGCCAGAGGGCAACCACGGTAGGCAGCTCGTACCAGGTGAAGTCGCCGTCGAGGCGCCGCCGCCAGCGCTCCTTGGCTTCGGGTTGGTCGAGGTCGGTCAGGCTCAGTGCCTCCAGCCGGCGGCCGTCGAAGAACAGCGCGCCATCGACGCGCGCCGCCAGCCCCAGCATCGGGCTGTCCAGCTCGAGGCGCTTGAGGTCGAGACGCGGCGAGTCCTGCAGGATCGCCAGCAGGTAGGGTTCGAGCTCGGCCAGCAGCGCCTCGCGGTCGCCAGCGTGGCGACCGCTGGCGGCCAGCTCACGCAGCCGCGACATGGTGCTGCGGATCGCATCGGCATTGAGCCGCGACAGCTCGGCTTCTACCTGCCCGGTCAACAGGACCTGCTCGGCGGTGTGGATCTCGCCCAGGTCGAGGTCGAGCTGCATGCGCAGCTCCTGGTCGTCCAGCGAGACCCGATTTGCCAGGCGCACGGCGGTGGCATCGAGCTTGAGCTGGGGCTGGTGCCAGGAGAGCGATTCGACCAGCAGGCGGTCCTCCTGGGTGAAGGCGTGCGCTCCCTCGGTATAGGCATACTGGCTGTTGAGCGTGGCGGGACCGATTTCCAGCCGCACGGCACCGTCGCTGAGCGTCCACGCCTCCAGCTGGGCGCGCAGCCGCCAGTCGCCCTGTTCGCCGCTGAAGCGCAGGCGCCCCCCTTCGAAGGTCAGCTCGCGCTGCTGCTGGGTGATACGCAGAGGGGACAGCTGAATCCCGCCCTCGAGGGCACCGTTCAGGGTGTGGTAGCTGGCCTCCCACTGGGGCGGAGAAGAGGCCAGCGAATCGCCGAACAGATTGTCACCGTCGGGGCCATGGCGGAGCATCGCCTCGCCGTCGAGCTGCGTGCTGAGCACGCCATGGCGGGCATGATAGGTCAGCTCCAGCTGCCACGTCTGGCCGAACAGCGGCGCCAGGAGAATGCGCCCGGTCGAGGACCACCAGCCCTGCTCCACGTCCACGCGCTTGATGTCGATCTCCCCGCGCGCCTCCAGGTCGGTGAGCGTACGGGCCATTTCCCGCTCGAACAGCCAGCTCGAGACCGCCTGCCCCGCCAGCCAGGCCAGCACCACCACGACCAGCAGCGGGACGATGAGCCGTTCCTTGCGCATAGCGTTCGCCTCCCTGTCGGTTTCCTTGCGCCAGCCCGTTCAACAATAGGTAACTTAGTGCAACCAGAGCCACAGGTGCATCGTGCTCCAGGCGTAGATGGCAGCCAGGACGTCATCGATCATGATGCCGAACCCGCCCGCCACGCGCCGATCGGCCCAGCGAATCGGCCATGGCTTGAACACGTCGAAGATGCGGAACAGCACGAAGCCCCACAGCGCCGCTTCCCAGGAGAACGGGACGGCGGCCATGGCGATCCAGTAGCCGACGAACTCGTCCCATACGATGCCGGAGTGATCGTGGACCCCGAGGTCGCGCGAGGTCTTGTCGCATAGCCACACGCCGGCCAGGAAGGAGACCGTCACCAGCGAGAGATACCAGGTCAGCGGCAGCTCCGAGAGCAGCCAGTAGAAGGGGATCGCCGCCAGGGTACCGAAGGTGCCCGGCGCCCAGGGCACGCCGCCGCTGCCCAGGCCGAAGGCGAAGAAGTGGACGGGGCGCCGCCAGACGCTCGGCGGGCAGCGGTTCATGACCCGCCCCCGCGGAAGTGCTGCCAGCCATGGCTACCCTCGAGGGCGACGCCCGAGATACCGGCCTCGCCACGAACCGTACCGATCGCGGTCAGCGCCAGCCCCTGCGCCGCCAGGCGACGCCTGGCCTCCTCCAGGGCGCTGCGGGGCAGGCTGACCAGAAGTTCGTAGTCGTCGCCGCCGCACAGCGCGGCGCGACTGGCCGCCGCCTCGCCCAGCGCCTCGACCAGGCCATCCGCCAGCGGCAGCGCCTCGGGCTCGAGCCCGGCGCCCACGCCCGACGCCGCGAGGAGGTGTTCGAGATCGGCCAGCAGGCCGTCGGAGATGTCGATGGCGGCACGGGCCAGGCCGCGCAGCGCCTGGCCGGCTGCGAGCCGCGGGGTCGGCTTGAGGTAGCGGGCCAGCAGCGGGTGGCCGAGGTCACGCTCGCCGCGCTGCCACAGCGCCAACCCACCGGCCCCACCGCCGAGCGCACCGGTCACGGCCAGCACGTCGCCGGCTCGGGCTCCGCCGCGGGACAGCGCTTCCCCGTTCGGCACTTCGCCCATCACCGTGACCCCGACGGCGAGTTCGCCGCGGGTCACGTCGCCCCCCACCAGCGCGACATGGCTGGCCTGGCAGAGCGAATGAAAACCGCGGGCGAACTCCGCCAGCCACGCCTCGTCGTCATTCTCGAGCGCCAGCGCCATGAGGCACCAGCGCGGCTCGGCCCCCATCGCGGCGAGATCGCTCAGGCTCACCGCCAGGGCACGGTAGCCGATTGCCTCGGCCGGTGCGTCGGCGGGAAAGTGCACGCCGGCCACCGAAGTATCGACGCTGACCGCCAGCTGCCTTCCCGGCCGCGGGGCGAGCAGCGCACAGTCGTCACCCACGCCCAGCGGCACGCCGGCCTCCGGGCCGGGTGCAGCGGGCGTGAAATGGCGGGCGATCAGTTCGAATTCGCTGGCCACCGGTGGCACCTTCAGCCGCGACGCGCCCTGACCTCGGCGCTACGCAACCGGGCGGCCAGCTTGTCGAGAATGCCGTTGACGTACTTGTGCCCGTCGGTGGCGCCGAAGGACTTGGCGAGCTCGACGCCTTCGTTGATCACGACCCGGTAGGGGACGTCCAGCCGGCGGCTGAGCTCGTAGGCGCCCAGGCGCAGGATGGCCAGTTCGATGGGGTCGAGGTCTTCCAGGCGGCGGTCGAGCAGAGGCGCGATGGCGGCATCCAGGTCGTCACGGAAACGTACCACGTTGTGCAGCAGCTCGTGGAACAGGGCCAGGTCGGCGATCTGCATCACCTTGGCCCAGTTCTCGTGATCCTCCAGGTCGTCATCGGGCAGCTGGCTGCGGAACTCGGCCTCCACGGCGGTCGCCGACTTGCCGGTCATGTGCCACTGGTAGAGGCCTTGTACCGCCAGTTCGCGGGCCGCGCGCCGTGCCTGCTGGCCTGCCGACGGGGTGCGCTGCGGACGCGATTCACTCATGAAGCTTCTCCGCTCTGGTTGTCACCGAAACCACGCAGCAACGACACCATCTCCATGGCGGCCATGGCGGCCTCGGCGCCCTTGTTGCCGGCCTTGGTGCCGGAGCGCTCGATGGCCTGCTCGATCGAGTTGACCGTCAGCACGCCGTTGGCGATGGGCGTCTCGAACTCGAGCTGGAGGTTGCCCAGCGCCGCGTTGCAGCCACCGGCCACGTACTCGAAGTGCGGCGTGCCGCCACGGATCACCGCGCCGAGGGCGATCACCGCGTCGGGACGCGCCACCTGCAGGGCGCGCTTCACTGCCAACGGCAGCTCCCAGGCCCCCGGCACGTGAACGATATCGATGTTCTCGGCCTCCACGCCGTGGCGCACCAGGCTATCCACGGCGCCTTCGACCAGGCTATCGACCACGTGATGGTTGAAACGCCCCACCACGATCACGTAACGACCGTCGACGTCGACGAAGTTGCCTTCCAGTTGAGACAGGGTATGCATCGCTGATTCCTGAAAATGATCCTGCTGAAAAACGATAGGTTCCGGCTGAAGTCGCGCGGGCCGGCAACTGGTGCCGGCCCCCCCTTGTACATGGAAAGAGCGTCGGCTCAGCCTTCGGCGACCGCCCCCTCATCCCCCGGTGCGATCAGCTCGACCACCTCGAGGTCGAAACCGGACAGCGCCGAGAACTTCCATGGCGAGCTGAGCAGTCGCATGCGCCCCACGCCGAGGTGTCGCAGTATCTGCGAACCGGTGCCGATGGTCAGGTAGTTGCCGGCACCGTCGGAGTCGCTGGTGCGAGGCAGGCGGCGGCGCTCCAGGAATACCTCCAACTGATCGCGAAAGTCCTGGTGCGGGCGGCCATCGTCGAGCAGCACGAACACGCCGTGCTCGACCCGGGCGATCTCTTCCAGCGCGCTGTGGGTCGTCCAGTTGCGGCTCTCGCTCTTCTGCAGCCCCAGCAGGTCGCGCATGGTGTCGGCCAGATGCACCCGTACCGTGGTCAGAACATCGGGGCTCGGCTCCCCCTTCACCAGCGCCACATGGTGGGCATTCTGGATCCGATCGTGGAAGATGTGCAGGGTCAGCTTGCCGACGGCCGTATCGACCAGCGTGGACTCCACCGGCTCGACCGTCTGCTCGTTGTGGATGCGGTAGTGGATCAGGTCGGCGATGGTGCCCATCTTGATGCCGTGCTCGGCGGCGAAGCGCTCGAGCTCCGGGCGCCGCGCCATGCTGCCGTCGTCGTTCATGATCTCGCAGATCACGCCGCTGGGATCGAAGCCGGCCAGGGCGGCCAGGTCACAGGCCGCCTCGGTATGCCCGGCACGGCGCAGCACGCCGCCCGGCTCCGCCATCAGCGGGAAGATGTGGCCGGGCTGAACGATGTCCTCGGCACGGGCATTGCGCGCCGCGGCCACCTGCACCGTACGTGCGCGGTCGGCGGCCGAGATCCCGGTGGTCACGCCTTCGGCGGCCTCGATGGAGAGGGTGAACTTGGTGCCGAAGCCGGAACCGTTGTCGCTGACCATCAGCGGCAGCTTGAGGCGCTCGCAGCGCTCGCGGGTCATCGGCATGCAGATCAGGCCGCGCGCATGGCGCGCCATGAAGTTGATATGCTCGGCCTCGACCTTCTCCGCGGCCATGATGATATCGCCTTCGTTCTCGCGATCCTCATCATCCATGAGGATCACCATCTTGCCCTGCCGAATGTCCTCGATCAGGTCTTCGATGGGAGCCAGGCCCCCGGGGGAAGATTGCACGCTGGAATCTCCGAATGTCGATCGACTTCCTGGGCGATAGGGCAGCGCAACAGCACGTTGCCGACCATATCGCACCACTTGAATGGGCGTCAGAGTACATTGGCGCGGCTTCGGGCGCCAGTAGCGAGTACATTGGCGCGGCTTCGGGCGCCAGTAGCGAGTACATTGGCGCGGCTTCGGGCGCCAGTAGCGAGTACATTGGCGCGGCTTCGGGCGCCAGTAGCGAGTACCCTCCCCTCAGTCCTGCCGGTGCTCCGGTCGCGCCGTGATCCGCCAGTCGCGTCCCACGGCGCGGATGTCGAGGATCTCCAGCGGCCGCTGCTGGGCCATGCGTGTCAGGCCCGGCAGGGCGAACAGCGGCCGCGCCTCGCCGCCGAGCAGCGTCGGTGCCACGAACAGCTGCATCTCGTCGACCAGGCCGGCATCGAGCATCGCCCCGGCCAGCGTGGCGCCGGTCTCCAGCAGCAGCTCATTGACCAGCTCCTGTTCGGCCAGGTAGTGCATCAGCACGGCGAGGTCGACGCGGCCATCCTTGCCGGCGCGCAACACCACCACCTCAGCGCCGGCCGCCTCCAGACGGGCGCGGCGCTGCGGCTCGTGCCCGGGCACGGTCGCCACCAGCGTGCGCCCCGGCTCGCGCAGGCAGGCCGCCGCCTGCGGCAGGCGCAGTTGCGTATCGACCACCACCCGCAGCGGCTGGCGTGCGGCGATGGCATCGGCGTCGTCGAGGCCCAGCTGCGAAGCCCGTACCGTCAGGCGAGAGTTGTCGAAGATGATCGAATCGACGCCGGTCATGATCGCACTGGCGGCGACTCTCAACCGCTGTACCTCGCCCCGTGCCTGGGGGCCGGTGATCCACTGCGATTCACCCGACTGCATGGCGGTGCGGCCGTCCAGGCTCATGGCCATCTTCAAGCGCACGAACGGTCGCCGGCGAGTCATGCGCGAGACGAAGCCGACGTTCAGCTTGCGCGCCTCCTCCTCGAGGAGCCCCACCTCGACTTCGATCCCTGCCTCACGCAGCATGGCGATACCGCGCCCGGCCACTTCGGGGTTGGGGTCCTGCATGGCGACGACGACCCGTTCGACGCCGGCCTCGATCAGCGCCACCGCGCAGGGTCCGGTACGCCCATGGTGCGAACAGGGTTCCAGCGTGACGTAGGCGGTGGCACGGTGGGCCGCCTCACCGGCCATGCGCAGCGCATGGACTTCGGCATGTGGCTCGCCGGCGCGCAGGTGCCAGCCCTCGCCGACCAGGCGCCGGTGACTGACCAGCACGCAGCCGACGCGCGGGTTGGGGTGCGTGGTATAGAGGCCGCGGCGGGCGAGCTGAAGCGCACGTGCCATCCAGGCGGCATCGGTCGGCTTGGCCATCTCTCTCCTCGGCGTTAGTCGTCGGCGGTGCCGGGCGGAAAGCCGGGTTCCTGGGCGAGACGGTCGATCTCGGCGCGGAATTCATCGATGTCCTGAAAACGCCGGTAGACCGAGGCGAAGCGAATGTAGGCCACCTGGTCCAGGCGCTTGAGAGCCTGCATGACGACATCGCCGATGTCGCGCGCCTGGATCTCGCGCTCGCCGCTGGCCCGCAGGCGGTGGCGAATCTGCTCGACGGCGGCCTCGATGGCCTCGGCGCTGACCGGACGCTTCTCCAGCGCACGCAGCATGCCGGCGCGCAGCTTGTGTTCGTCGAAGGTTTCCCGGGAACCGTCGGATTTCACTACCCTGGGCATCACCAGCTCGGCGGTCTCGTAGGTGGTGAAACGCTCGCCGCAATCGGTGCATTGGCGACGACGGCGCACCTGATCGCCCTCGGCCACCAGGCGGGAGTCGGTCACACGGGTGTCATGGGCGCCACAGAAGGGGCAATGCATGGTATCGGTCCGAACGTGGAGCGGGGCGACCGCGAGGCCGCGCAGGGTCACAAGGGTGAACTCGTTGGGCGATAGTGTACCCGTTCACCCGCTGGCCGCCCAGCATCGCCGGCCCCGGACCTCGACGGGGCAGCCTCAGTGCGCATGCCCCTGCGTGTGGCCGGCCTGCGCGGCGTCCGCGACGATACGTCGGACCGGGGCCTCGATCCGCTGGGTTTCGCCCGTCTCGAAGCGGAGCTCGATCTCGACGGGCTCGCCCTCCGCCAGCGGCGCGACCAGTCCGATCAACATCATGTGCAGCCCGCCAGGCGCCAGCTCCGTACTGCCACCGGCCGGCACCACGATCTGCGGCACCCGACGCATCTGCATCACCCCGTCCACGTCCCGATGGTCGTGCAGCTCCGCCGCCTCCGCCACCGGCGTTTCCGCGGCTACCAGCACCACGTCATGCTGCCCCGGGTTGCGCAGCGTCATGAAGGCGGCGGAGGTCTGCGAGCCGGGCGGCACGGCGCGTACCTGCGCATCCTCCACCACCAGCGGGTCGGCCAGCGCCGTCAGCGATACCAGCGACAGACCGGCGGCGACCAGCAGAGCACGAGGCAGCATCATAACGGGACTCCTTTGTTGTATCGTTGGCATGCGCCAGGAAAATGCAGCGCACAGCATACTATGACGCCCACGGTCAGTGCCCGGATGCGTCAACCCGACACGCCAGGCGGTCTCGCTGCGCGGTGAACGGTCCCTGCTCCGCCGACAGGAGCTTCTTTCAAGGAAATCGACATGGTGTTTCGCTTCACACTGCTTACGACGGCCCTCGCCACCCTTGCCGCCGCCCCCGATAGCAGGGCCGACGACTGGCCGCCTCCCGTTCGCGCGCTGATTGCCGAGGGCCTCGAGATCCATGGCGATTTCCCCGCTCCCGGTGGCCTGACGGGCTATGCCGCCAGCCACCAAGGCCGCGAGATGACCGTGTTCGTGACCGCCGATGGCGAACACGCCATCGTCGGAACCCTGGTCGATGCCGAAGGCAACGACCTCTCCGAGGCGCCGCTGGACGAACTGGTGCGCGCTCCCCAGGAGAACGAACTCTGGCGCCGGCTCGAAGAGAGCCACTGGATCGCCGACGGCAGCGTAGACGCCCCACGCACCCTCTATACCTTTACCGACCCGAACTGCCCTTACTGTCATCGTTTCTGGGAAGCTGCGCGGCCCTGGGTGGAGGCCGGCGAGGTGCAGCTGCGCCATATCATGGTGGGCATATTGGAACCCGACAGCCCGGCGAAAGCGGCTGCCCTGCTGGGTGCCGACGAGCCGTCAGCGGCGCTGCACCGCCACAGCAGCGGAAACGACGTGGCGCCGTCGGCCCAGCCCCGAAACATCGAGGACCAGGTCTACCGCAACAATCAGCTGTTCGAGGAACTAGGTTTCTACGCTACGCCGAGCACTCTTTTCCTGCTCGATGGACGTCTGGAGCGGGTGGATGGCATGCCCGACGAGGCGCGCCTGGTGGAGATGATGGGCGGCGAAGCACCTTGAATCGTCCCTTAGGGGATTGCCCGCCGGCTAGAGCCGGGCGGGGCAATCCTCTTGCCGTCATCAATCCTTGAGGTTCTCGAAGCGCGGCATCCCGACATTCCAGGGTCTAACCTCTCCTTTCTCTCCCGTGTTGGAGTGATCTCCCAGCAACACCCCGTCGTGTTCACGCTCGGTTCCATAAAGCGTGTTCTTGTGGAATGTGGCTTCGAAGCGCTCACGAGTTTCCCGGACGTCGCCGGTATAGCGTGGGTCCTGTGGCCGCTCCTGGCTGGTGAGGTAAAGGGCGACATCCCAGGCTTCTTGATCGGTCAGGCTCATAGGCTGGCCGAGCGGCATGTTGTGCTTGACGAATCCGGCCATGGTGAAGGTCCGCGCAATGCCCGCCCCCCAATTATTGGAGCCGTCACCCCACGGAGCCGGAAAGACATACTCGCCATTCTCGTAGAGACCGGAGCCGTCCTCGCTGTGGCAGATCGCACACTGCTCCTGGTAAATCTGCTCGCCGCGCGCATAGTCAGGGGCCTGTTCAGGCTCGTCGAGACGCGGGAAACCCCTCCCATATATCGGCTGCTGCGGATACATGGGCACGCCAGTAGCCAGCCACTGGTGGTAGGCTGAAAGCGCCACCATGTCATCGCTGCCATAAATGGGTGGAGAACCGTTCATTG
Source organism: Billgrantia sulfidoxydans (assembly GCF_017868775.1). Classification (NCBI taxonomy): domain Bacteria; kingdom Pseudomonadati; phylum Pseudomonadota; class Gammaproteobacteria; order Oceanospirillales; family Halomonadaceae; genus Billgrantia; species Billgrantia sulfidoxydans. Next base: position 3,309,976 of record NZ_CP053381.1, read on the forward strand.
AATAGGCGAAGCAGCCGGCGATGCGCTCCTCCAGGTTGTTGACGTGCTGGTTCTTGCCGCGGAAATCGGGCAGCGTGACGGCAGCCGGCCATACCGGCCCGCTAAATGGCTGGCGCCCCTCGCCCAAGTGGCAGCTCGAGCAGTTCATGTCATTGAAAACGTTCACGCCGCGCAATTGCTGGGTATTGGTGAACAGGTCATGCCCGCGCCGAATCACTTTCTTCAGCTCGGGATGCAGGTCTGCCTCCTCGAGGTCCTCCATGGTCGGTGGTACGTGCACCAGCTCGCCCTCCTTGGGAGCGGGATAACCCATTTCAACGAGGGTTTCGTATTCCGCCCAGACACCGGCGTTCACGCCCCCCGCCAGAACCACGCCGGTCAGAGCCAGGCCAATCGATCTTCTGTTCATGCTCTGCCCCCTCATTTTGTTGCCAAGTGCTGACGCGAGAGCCATGCCGCCACGGCTCGGATATCTGCATCGCTCATTCGCTTGGCGATGGAGCCCATCAGGTTCTGCGGATCGTTGTCACGTTCACCGGTTTGCCAGGTGCGTAGCTGAGTCTCGATGTAGCCGGCGTGCTGGCTGGCAATTCCAGGAAACGTGCTTCCTGCCCCCTGATTACCAGGACCGTGGCAGCTCTTGCACGACACGATATAAGCATTCCAATCGCCCCGCTGCGCCAGTTGCTCACCTCGCGCGAGCAGCGCCTCGTCGGCGTCTCCACCTCCCCCTGCCTCGGTGACGGGCAATTGGCTGTAATAGGCAGCCACATCAGCGACCTGCTGGTCGTCGAGCATGTTGGCGAAGGGTTGCATGGTGGCATTCTGCCGTCGGCCCGCCTTGAAATCCTGCAGCTGTTTGGCGATGTAAGCGGCATCTAGCCCCGCCAGGCGCGGCCAGGACTCTCCCCCGTCCATATGCTTTCCGCTGCCATCCGCCTGATGGCAGGCCACGCAAGCGGCGGCGGCAGTTTCACCGCGTTGCGGATTTCCCTCTTGGGCCAGGGCCGGCCCGGCCATCAGGCCAAGCATCAGGCCGAGGCTGACTACGCTATTCACGATCGTCATCTCGCATTACTCTCGTCGTTGTTATGGATCCCTTGTGGGTCATTGGTCCGGGGTTACCGAACCCCCCTGGTGCCGCACGAATGGCGGCGTCAATCGAGCTTCGAAACTACCCTCAGTGAGGCAACGGAAGCTCACGCTGCCACCAAAGCGCGCTGCGACGGCCGCCACGATAGACAAGCCAAGGCCACTGCCCTGTTGCATACCGTTTCGCCAGAAGCGATGCGTGACCTGCGTCAGTAACCCGGAATCGACGTCTGACACCTGATTACTTACTCGGAACAACAGGTCGTCATTCTCGACGAGCAACACATGCATAATGAAACCCAAGCGTTGTGCGAAATCCCGCCGCGCAAGAATTAACGCTGCGTTAAGCGACGGGAACGCTTGGCCAAGGGTGAGCGTCCTCACTCAGGCAAAAAGGGCAGCATCAACCAGTCCTCAGCCACGAGCGGGAAACGCGCGTGCCAGGAACCAGCCCGCCACCATCGCCACCAGCATGGCGAACAGCGGGGCGGTAAGCCCGGCGATGGAAGCAATGGCCGGCCCGGGGCAGTAGCCGGAGAGCCCCCAACCGATGCCAAACAGGGCGGCACCGCCGATCAGCCGGCCATCCAGATCCTGACGGGTCGGCAGTTGGAAGGTCTCGCCCAGCATTGGCCGCTCACGACGGAATACGACACGGTAGCCAATGAAGGTCGTCACCACGGCGCCGCCGAGGACGAACATCAAGGTCGGGTCCCAGGCGCCGAAAAGGTCGAGAAAGCCCAGCACGCGCGCGGGGTCGGTCATGCCGGCAAGTGCCAGACCTAGGCCGAACAGCAGCCCAGCGATGTAACCCATGACCGTCTTCATGCCCCACCTCCAATGACGTGCCGCACCACATAGACAGTCACGATGGCGCATGCCAGGAAGGTCGCAGTGGCCACCATCGAGCGGGGCGACAGCCGCGCCAAGCCACAGACACCGTGGCCGCTAGTGCAGCCGCTACCCAGGCCGGTGCCGACTCCAACCAGAAGGCCGGCCACGAGCATGAGCCCCACGCCACCAGCCGGCTGTCCAACTACCTCACCGGGTTCTCCGGCCACGTTACCCAGCCCCCCTCCTGTCAGCATGAGCAATAAAGGACCGCTGATCAGGCCCAGCACGAAGGCCACTCGCCAGGCGCTGTCTCCCTTGGGCAAGGTGGTCACCAGGCTACCGACGATGCCGCTGATACCGGCAATGCGTCCCAACGTGGCCATCAACCAGACAGCTGACAGCCCAATGAGTACGCCACCGACCAGTCCTTGCAAACTTGCGCTCCAATCCACGTCACTCCTCCCGTTTCTTTCAGATTCATTCCGTCCCCATTGTCAGCGGTGCGGACTCCACTCCACCGCATGACGTTCCAGGGGATTGTGTTTCGCCGCGTAGGTAACGCCAGGCATCGAAGGTGCTGAGAAACACCAGGCCCGTCATGTCATGGCAGAAGTCAGTGTGCTTGAGCCGATCCATCACCGGCCCCTTGACCTCCGCCAGGTGCAGCTTGACCCCAGCATCCCGCAAGCGGGTATTGATCGCCTCCAGACTCTCCAATGCCGAGGCATCGATCCGGTTGACTGCCTGACAAGCCAGCACGATGTGTTCCAGCCCAGGCTCACGCGCCGCCAACGACATCACTAAGTCCTCCAGGTAGCGTGAGTTGGCGAAGTAGAGGCTCTCGTCGACTCGCAATATGGCCAGGCGCGGATCTGTCTCGACTCGATGTCGCTTGACGTTGCGAAAGTGTTCGGTACCCGGCACCCGGCCCACCACCGCGCTATGGGGACGGCTGGTGTTGTAGAGATGCAGCGCCAGTGACAGCCCCACCCCCGCGAGGATGCCGCTCTCCACCCCATGACCGAGCGTCACACCAACGGTGGCGAACATGGCCAGGGCATCGGAGCGTGAGTAGTTCCAGGTGTGCCGCATGGCCTTGATGTCCACTAGGGAGAGCACGGCCACGATAATGGTCGCCGCCAGCGTGGCGATCGGCAGGTAGGCAATCAGCGGGGTCAACAGCAGCGCGGCGACGGCGATGCCTACGGCGGTGAATGCACCGGCGGCTGGCGTCTCGGCGCCCGCGTCGAAATTGACCACCGAGCGGGCGAAGCCACCGGTCACCGGCATGCCGCCGGTCAGCGACGCGGCAATGTTCGAGGTGCCCAGGCCCACCAGCTCCTGGTCCGGGTCGATGCGCTGGCGCCGCTTCGCGGCGAGGGTCTGCCCCACCGAGACCGACTCCACGAAGCCGATCACACTGATCAGCAATGCTGACACGAACAGCTGGCCCCACAGCTCCCCATCGAATCCGGGAAGGGTCAGTGGCGGCAGGCCTGCCGGCACCGTACCTACCACGGCCACGCCCTGCGCATCCAGACCCAGCGACCAAGTCGCCAGGGCGGTGACGGCGACGGCCAGTATCGGCGCCGCCTTGGTCAGCATGTCCGCGGGACGTGCGGGTATGCCCAGCTTCCCAAGGCCGTGCTTGAGCCAACGGCGGGCAACATGGAGGAACGCCAAAACGGCGAAGCCGATGACAAGGGTAGGCCCGTTTACCCCCTCCAGACTGCCACCCAGGCTGACCAATAGCTCCAGCAGGTTATGACCGCTGGCCTCCACACCCAGCACATGCTTTAACTGGCTAGCGGCAATGATCAGCCCCGAGGCGGTAATGAACCCCGAGATGACCGGATGACTGAGAAAGTTGGCCAGGAAGCCCAACCGGGCAATTCCCATCAGGGTTAGAATCAGCCCCGACATCAGCGCCAGCACCAGCGCCGCCCCGAGGTATTCCGGTGAGCCCTGGGGGGCGATCTGTCCCACTGCTGCCGCTGTCATCAGCGAGACCACCGCCACTGGTCCCACCGCCAGGGTCCGACTGGTGCCGAACACGGCATAGACCGCCAATGGTGCGATGCTGGCGTAGAGCCCCACTTCGGGTGGCAGGCCGGCCAGCATGGCATAGGCCAGCGACTGAGGAATCAGCATGATGGTCACGATGACTGCTGCCAGCAGGTCGCTTGCCAGGGTTGCACGCCCGTAGCCTGGCAGCCACTGCAGTATCGGCAGATAGCGCTTGGGACTCATCGCGATGGCTCTCAGAACTTGTTGATCGGCACCTTGAGGTAGACTTGGCCGTTGTCCTCGGGCGGCGGCATATGGCCGGCGCGCATGTTGACCTGCACCGACGGCAGGATCAGCCGCGGCATGTCGAGGGTGGCGTCGCGCTCGGTGCGCATCCTGACGAACTCCTCCTCGCTGATGCCCTCATGAACGTGCACGTTGTGGGCACGCTGCTCGGCGACGGTGGTCTCGTGCTGGTACGCCTCGCGCTCCGGTGCCCTGTAGTCGTGACACAGGAAGAGCCGGGTTTCGCCCGGCAGCGCCAGCACCTTCTGGATGGATTGATAAAGGGTGCGGGCATCGCCACCAGGGAAGTCGCAGCGCGCCGTACCGTAGTCGGGCATGAACAGGGTGTCGCCTACGAAGGCCGCATCACCGATCACATAGGTCAGGCAGGCCGGTGTATGCCCCGGCGTATGCAGCACTCGTCCTTCCAGGTTACCGATGGCGAAGGTATCGCCTTCCTCGAACAGGCGATCGAACTGGCTGCCGTCGCGGGCGAACTCGGTGCCCGCATTGAAGGCCTTGCCGAAGACCTCCTGGACCACGGTGATCCTGGCACCGATACCGGTCTTGCCGCCGAGCTTCCCATGGAGATAGGGAGCAGCTGAGAGATGATCTGCGTGAACGTGGGTCTCGAGGATCCACTCGACTTTCAACCCCTCGCGCTGGATGAAGGCGACGATCGCCTCCGCCGAACGCGTATCGGTACGCCCTGCGGCGTAGTCGAAGTCGAGCACTGAATCGAGGATCGCACAGGCTCGACTGTCGGGATCCCGGACCACGTAGCTGAAGGTGTTGGTGGGCTCGTCGAAGAAGTGGGTCACGATGGGTTGGGACATGGGCCATGACCTCCGTTGGGTGTCGCTGCATGTCAGATGAGGCAGCATACCTTATCTAAAGTTCTAACGATATATCATTTTTGAATATAAAGCGACCACCTTGAAGCCAACGGCGATAGCACCGCAAGCGGGGCGAGGCGCGAGCCGAGCCTGGCGCCTCGCGTCAGCGCAGCAGGCGTAAATGCTAGAGTTCAATACGCTCGCCGTAGGCGGGAATGAAGGCTTCGATGCCGCTCTCGGCCAGAGCCGATTTCAACGCCTGCTGGGTTTGCGGTTCGCCGTGCACCAGGTAGAGGCGAGGGCGCTCCCGGAAGGCGCCGGCCCAGCCGATCAGCTGGCTCTGTCCGGCATGGGCGGAGAAACCGCCGATCGTGTGCACCTTTGCCCTCACCTCCAGTTCCTGCCCCAGCACACGCACACGTTCGGCGCCGTCGACGAGTTGACGCCCCAGGGTGCCGGCGGCCTGGAAACCGACGATCACGAGCCGGGTGTTGGCCTTTTCGAGGTTGTAGCGAAAATGGTGAACGATGCGTCCACCGGTACACATGCCGGCACCGGCGATGATGATCGCCCCGCCATGGATGCGATTGATCGCCATCGACTCCTCCACCGTGCGGGTCATGCGCAGGATCGGCAGGTACTGACTGGTATCGCCACTGGCGGCGATATTGAGCACCTTGAGGTCCTCGGCATCCAGGCTTTTGCGTGCGCGGTGGTAGAGCTCGGTGACCTTGATCGCCATGGGGCTGTCGAGAAACACCATCTGCTGGCGCAGCCGCCCCTCGTGGTAGAGCACGCTCAGGTGATAGAGGATCTCCTGGGTACGGCCCACGGCAAAGGCGGGAATCAGCACGTTGCCGCCGCTGGCATGGGCTTCCTCCAATACCTGAGCGAACTCTTCGAGCGTCTCTTCGAGAGGCCGATGGTCGCGGTCGCCGTAGGTACTCTCCATCAGGACCACATCGGCGTCATACAGCCTGGCGGGATCCTTCATCAGCACCGAGCTGGGGTTGCCCAGGTCTCCCGAGAAGACGAGGCGCTTCGTCAGCCCGGCGGAGGGCACGGCCAGCTCGACGATCCCCGAGCCCAGGATATGACCGGCATCATGAAAGACCAGGGACACGCCACCGGGTAGCTCGATGGGCTGACCGTAGCCGTGGGACTTGCACAATGCCAGCGTGCGCTCCACGTCCTCCAGCGCATAGAGCGGCTCGGCCAGCGGCCTGCCGCTGCGTTGGCGCCTCTTGTTCTCCCATTCGACGTCCTTGGCCATGATGAAGGCGGCATCCTCGAGCATGATGTCGAGCAGGTCGCGCGTGCCACGGGTGCAGTGGATCGGGCCGTCGTACCCCTCGCGCACCAGCTTGGGCAACAGCCCGGCATGGTCCAGGTGCCCGTGCGAGAGCACCACCGCATCGAGCTGCTTCGCCAAGGCGCCGAACGGCACGGCGTTGGCGGCGTCCGCCTGCCTGCCGCCCTGGTGCAGTCCGCACTCCAGAAGCAGACGGTAGGTGCGATCGCCACCCTCCACTTCGATCAGATAACGTGAGCCGGTGACTTCCCCCACCGCCCCCAGGAACGTCAATGTCGACATCTGCCCATGCCCCTTCGCTGTGGCCGTTACATTTTCAGCATACTCGAAGGTGGGGCCGAGGATGCAGGCAAAACCTAGACCTGGGTCAGGTTTGGCTGCAGTCCGTACGGCGCAGCACAGACCGAAAAACGTCAGACCACGACATGGCATTCCTGCGGTGCACGGGGTTGCGTCTTTGAGGTGGAGGCGTATCGACGATACTACTTAACATACAGAAACAAACGCCCACGTGATCCTTGGGAGGATTGGCCATGAGCTCAACGGTTCAACCGGAAGAGCAGGAGCAGGACGGCCTGGTCACGCTCGACAACGTGGAGGAGGCAGAGTCAGCCTCCACCACCGTCCAGTTCCAGCAGGGCCTCGACGGTTATGCCGGGTCCGTCGATACCTACCTGCACGGCGGTTCCAAGGCCACCAGCCGGGCCGGCGCCGCCACGCTCAACGTCGACAGCGACGACAAGGGCAACGAGGTGCAGACACTGCTGCGCTTCGAGCAGATCTTCGGCAGCGGCGCCGGGCAGATCCCGCAGGGCGCCACCATTCTCTCCGCCACCCTGGAGCTTCATACCACCAGCAAGGGCGATGGCGCCCGACTGCACCGCATGCTGATACCGTGGAACGACACCGATACCTGGAACAGCTTCAGCGACGGGCTCCAGGCCGACGGCGTCGAGGCCCGCGCCAGCGCCGACCTCACCACCGGCTTCGTGCCCACCGGCACCACCCGGCTCGACGTCAGCGCCAGCCTGCAGGCCTGGGCCGACGGTGCGCCCAACCACGGCTGGGCGTTCCTGTCGACGGGTCCCGACGGCTGGGACTTCCACTCGGCGGAGGGCAGCACGCCGCCACGGCTGGTCGTCGAGTACACCACCGACGGCAGCGAACCCGACAACCGCCCGCCGGTGGCCAACGACGACAGCGCCACGACAACGGAGGGGGAGGCGGTCGAGATCGCCGTGCTGGCCAACGACAGCGACCCCGACGGGGATCCGCTGACGGTCGACAGCTTCACCCAGCCGGCCAACGGCAGCGTCACCCTCACCGATGACGACATGCTCGCCTACACCCCCGATGACGGTTTCACCGGCGAGGATAGCCTCACCTATCGCGCCTCGGATGGCGAGCTGGCCAGCGATTCCGCCACCCTGAGCGTCACGGTCGAGGAGAACGAACCACCGCCCGCGTCCGCCACGCTGCAGTTCCAGCAAGGCGTCGATGGCTATGCGGGGGTCGTCGACACCTATCTCCACGGCGGCTCCAAGGCCACCAGCCGGGCCGGCGCCACCCTCCTCAACGTCGACAGCGACGACAAGGGCAATCCGGTGCAGACGCTGCTGCGCTTCGAGCAGATCTTCGGCAGCGGCGCCGGGCAGATCCCGCTCGGTGCCACCATCGTTTCCGCCACCCTGGAGCTCAACACCAGCGGCAAGGGCGACGGCGCCCGGCTGCACCGCATGCTGGTGCCGTGGAACGACACCGATACCTGGAACAGCTTCAGCGACGGTCTCCAGGCCGACGGTGTCGAGGCCCATGCCAACGCCGACCTCACCACCGGCTTCGTGCCCACCGGCACCACCCGGCTCGATGTCACTGCCAGCCTGCAGGCCTGGGCCGACGGCGCGCCCAACCACGGCTGGGCGTTCCTGCCGACGGGCCCCGACGGCTGGGACTTCCACTCGGCGGAGGGTAGCACGCCGCCGCGGCTGGTCGTCGAGTACACCACCGACGGCAGCGAACCCGACAACCACCCGCCGGTGGCCTACGACGACAGCGCCACGACCAGCGAAGATGCCGCGGTCGAGATCGCCGTGCTGGCCAACGACAGCGACCCCAACGGGGATCCGTTGACGGTCGGCAGCTTCACCCAGCCGTCCAACGGCAGCGTCACGCTGAATCCCGACGGCACCCTCCTCTATACACCCACGGCGGGCTTCGTCGGCGATGACGTCTTCACCTACCGTGCCTCGGATGGCGAGCTGGCCAGCGACCCCGCCACCGTGACCGTCACGGTCGAGCCGGCCGAACCACCTCCCGCTTCCGGCACGCTGCAGTTCCAGCAGGGCCTCGACGGCTATGCCGGTGTCGTCGACACCTACCTGCACGGGGGGTCCAAGGCCACCAGCCGGGCCGGGGTGACCACGCTCAACGTCGACAGCGAGGACAAGGGCAACGCGGTACAGACGCTACTGCGCTTCGAGCAGATCTTCGGCAGCGGATCCGGGCAGATCCCGCTGGGCGCCACCATCGTCTCCGCCACCCTGGAGCTCAACACCACCGGCAAGGGTGACGGCGCCCGGCTGCACCGCATGCTGATGCCGTGGAACGATACCGATACCTGGAACACCTTCACCGATGGCCTCCAGGCCGACGGCGTGGAGGCCCATGCCAGCGCCGACCTGGTCACCGGCTATGTACCTGTCGGCACTACCCGGCTCGACGTCACCGCCAGCCTGCAGGCCTGGGCCGACGGCACGCCCAACTACGGCTGGGCCTTCCTCCCGGTGGGCCCCGACGGCTGGGACTTCCATTCGGCGGAGGGCAGCACGCCACCGCGACTGGTCGTCGAGTACACCACCGACGGCAGCGAACCCGACAACCACCCGCCGGTGGCCAATGACGACAACGCCACGACCAGCGAGAACGCGGCGGTCGAGATCGCCGTGCTGGCCAACGACAGCGACCCCGACGGGGATCCGTTGACGGTCGGCAGCTTCACCCAGCCGACCCACGGTAGCGTCACGCTGAACCCCAGCGGCACCCTCACCTACTCGCCGAACCAGGGTTTCATCGGCAGCGATAGCTTCACCTACCGCGCCTCGGACGGGAGCCTCCAGAGCGGTTCAGCCACGGTCATCGTCTCCGTCGAATCCGGCATGCCCCCGCCCATTCCGCTGGAAACCTCCTACATTGCGACCGAATTCGGCACAGACCACCGACGCAATTTCGAGCACACCAATGCCAACAAGAGTTTCTTTCATGCCGGTACCTGGTGGGCCGTGTTGCCGGAGCAGAGCGGCTGGCACGTGTATCGCTTCGACGGCACCCTGCCCGAACCCGGCACGATGGGCGGGTGGTCGGTGGCGAGCCCGACCATGATGACCAGCGGCCGCCGAGCCGACATCGCCTGGCATGACGCGACCGATACGCTGTACGTGCTCAATTTCGGACCCACCGAATCGACGCCGCACCTCTACGCCATGGCCTATGACGCCCAGGCCCAGTCGTTCGTCGTGTCGGCGGATATCAAGCTGGCCGGTTCGGGCGGCAAGCTGTCGGGAGTGGAATGGCAGCGCAACCCCGACATGGCATTGGGAATGGACCAGAACGGCAACCCGCTGGTGGCCATCATCGGCCCTTCCGAAGCGGGCGGCGAACAGGGCTTGAAGCTGGCCTACCCGACCTCGAGCGACCTCTCGGCCTGGAGCGTGGTCGATATCGATAACGGCCCCACCACCGTCTCGGCCAGCAACGGCGACAACAAGGTCGACTTCGTGTCCTTCCAGTTGAACGGCATCGACCATGTCGGCCTCGTCTACGGCGACAGCACCGCCAACGCCTGGAAGTTCGCCTCCCAGCCAACCTCCGCGACGCCCAGTGACTACGCCGACGGCTGGACCATCGAGCAGATCACCGACCGCGTGGCCCTGGATGATCACCTTGCCGCGGTATGGACCGGCAGCGCCATCGTCATGACCATGAAAGACGACAGGGATGCGATCTGGCTGGTCAAGGGCCTGCCCGGCGCCTGGGAGGAGCCGGTACTGGTGCATGCCGCCTCCCACAAGGCCAGCCGGCCGACCCTGGCCTATGACGAAGACAACGACTTCATCTACGTCTTCTACCAGGAGAACGCCGTGAGCCCGTATGGTGACATTCATTTCAAAGTTTCACAGGTCGCCGAGCTATCCTTCGACACCGCCGCTTCCGGCACGCGAATCCTGACCAGCGGCAGCAATGACGAGAACATGACCGACCCTCAGACCCCCGTGCACGCCGTCGGTGAAGCTACCGGCGACAAGTTCTTTCTGTTCGCCCGCAACGCCGAGGCCAAGGAGATCTGGTACAACGACTTCCAGCTTGACGACGACATCTTTCTCGCCTGAGCGCCGGGCGCGTCACGCCTCGCGCACCGACCGGGCAAACATGTCGGTGAGCGGCTTGAGCAGATAGCTGGCGAAGGTACGCTCACCGGTGCGGATCATGACTTCCGCCGGCATCCCCGCCAGCAGCTGCATGTGGCCGTCCAGGGCCTGTCGCCCCGTGTCGGACACTCTCAGCCGAACGCGATAGAACCGCGCACCGGTCGCCTCGTCGGTCTGGCTGTCGGCACTGACATAGACGACTTCTGCCAGGCTCGAATGGGTCTGGCGCTGGTTGAAGGCGGTAAAGCGGATCTCGGCCGCTTGCCCCGGATACAGCCGGTCGACATCGCGCCCGGGCACGCGAGCTTCGATGATGAAGCCATCGCCCGCCGGTACCAGGTCGAGCAGCGAATCGCCCGGACGAACCACATCGCCGATGGAATGCACGCGGCGTTCCACCACCGTACCGGCGACGGGCGCCTTTATCGTGGTTCGCAGAACCTGATCCGACAGCGAGATGATGCGCTCCTCGGCTTCCGAGACCCGCGCCTGAACGTCGCGCAGTTGCTCGCCTACTTCCTTGTGGAATTCCTGAATTCGAACCTCGCGCAGCATGCGGTTCTCGCTCAGTTGGGAGCCCAGCCGACCGATCTCGGCACGCCGGCCGGCCACCTCGCCTTCGAGTTGCAGCAGGTCGCGCTCGACCTCCCGCAGACGCAGGTTATCGACGAGCCCCTTGGAATAGAGTCCGCGCAGGTCATTCTCCTCGGCGCTCAGCGAGGCCAGGTGACGCTCTCCCAGCCGCACCGCCTCCTCCAGTCCTTCGATCTGGCGTCTCAGCTGTATGACCTGCTCGTCCAAGGCCTCCAGCGCACCGCGATGGGATTCACGCCGCGCGACGAACAGTGCCTGTTGCAGGGCCAGCACCTCCTGAACCCTCGGCAGGTCGCTCGTTGTCAGCTCCTCGGGGATCGACAGCGTTGCACTGCCTTGCTGTTCGGCCAGCAGACGCAGCTCAGTGGCCCGGTGAATGAGATACTGCGAACGCATGATCTGCAGCTGACTTCGGGCCTGGGTATCGTCGAGCACGACCAGGGGCTGGCCAGCCGTCACGCTGTCGCCATCCTCTACCAGAATCTCCCGCACGATACCGCCCTCGAGATGCTGCACCGTGCGCCGGTAGGACTCCGCCGCCACGTACCCCGGCGCCACCACCGAGACGGAGAGTTCCGCGGTAAAGGCCCAGCCTCCAAAGCCCCCCAGCCCCAGCAGCAGCACCAGCAGGCCAAGGCGGTGATAGCGGCGCTCGTCGAGGGGAACGTGCGGGACCGATGCCGGCGCCGAGCCTGCCCCCACGCATGGCTGGTCGTCTCGGGTCGTCGTCATCTTCGCCCCTCCACGGGTGGTGGCGCGGCCGCCTGGCGCGCCTGCGCCTCGGCGGCCGCGCTGGGCACCGGCTTAATGGTCAGGCTTGCCATCACCTCTTCCCGCCGGCCGAAGCGCTGCATCTCGCCCTCGCGCAACAGCAGCAGCCGGTCCATTCCCTTCAGCACGCTGATGCGGTGGCTGATCACGCAGAGGGTGACGCCCTCCTGCTTGAGCGCCGACATCGCCGCCGCCAGGGCTCGCTCGCCGCGGTCGTCGAGGTTGGCATTCGGCTCGTCCAACACCACCAGCACGGGATCGCCATAGAGCGCGCGCGCCAGGGCAAGGCGCTGACGCTGCCCCCCCGAAAGGCCGCTGCCGGAAGCGATGAGGGTGTCGTAGCCATCGGGAAGGGCCAGGATCATCTCGTGCACGCCCGCCTTGCGCGCCGCTGCCACGACCCGGAGCGAGTCGACCTCGCCGAAGCGGGCAATGTTCTCGGCGATGGTGCCATCGAACAGCTCGATGTCCTGGGGCAGGTAGCCGATGCACGGGCCCAGGGCGTCACGTTGCCAGCTGGCAATGTCGGCTCCGTCGAGACGCACCGTCCCGGCCGACACGGGCCAGATGCCCAGCATGACCCGAGCCAGGGAGGATTTGCCGGCGGCACTCGGCCCGATGATGCCGAGATGCTCGCCGGGCGCCAGCTCGAAATGGATGTTGCTCAGCACCGGAATCCGGCCGCCCGGCAAGCTCGCAGTCACGTTCTCCAGACACAGACGGCCGCTTGGCCGTGGCAAGGGCATCCGCTCGGGCTCCACCGGTACCTTGAGCAGTAGTTCCTCGAGACGGTGGTAGGCGCCACGCGCGGAAATGAAGCCCCTCCAGGTGCCGATCATTCGGTCGATGGGGGCCAGCGCTCGCCCCATCACGATGGAGCCGGCGATCATCATCCCCGGCGTCAGTTCTTCCCGCAGCACCAGCCAGGCGCCCAGTCCCAGGATCAGGGATTGGGCCAGCAGGCGCAGCACCCGTGCACTGCTGGCCAGTGCCTCGCCGCGATCGCTGGCCTGGGATTGCCCCGCCAGGTAGCGCCGGTGTCGCTGCGACCAGCGCGCCAGAATGCCCGGCAGCATGCCCATGGCGTGCAGTGCTTCGGCGTTGCGCAGGTTGGCGTCGACCAGTTCGTTCGCCTTGATCTGTTCGATGGCAGCCCCGCTCAGCAGCGGCTGGGTCATCTTCTCCCCCACCGCGGTCAGCGCCAGCAGCACCAGGCCGGCCCCCGTGGCGAACAGCCCCAACCAGGGATGGAAGAAGAAAAGCACTGCCAGGTAGACCGGTACCCAAGGGGCATCGAAGAACACCAGCAGCCCATTGCCGGCCAGGAACTGGCGCAGGGTAGCCAGGTCGGTGAGCGGCTGGGCCGACTGCCGGCTTCCCGTCAGCAGGCTGTGCCGAAACATGGCCTGGCACAGCCTCCCGCTGAGCTGAAGATCCAGGCGATTGCCGATACGCACCAGGATGCGATAACGCACCAGCTCGAGCAGCCCCATGATGAGGAACAGGAAAACCACCACCAAGGTAAGCATCAGCAGGGTCTCGCCGCTCAGGGTGGTCAACACGCGGTCGTATACCTGCAGCATGTAGATGGCCGGTACCAGCATCAGCAGATTGACGAAGAGGCTGAAGAGCCCCACCGAGACAAAGGAACCCCGACAGGCCTGCAGGGCATGGTGAAGTTCCGAGGCTTGAGGTATCCGGACCATTGCAGGTCACCGTGTGGGAGAGACGCCAACCCAACCTTCATTACGGAAAGAAACACACCGTTTCAATCACGGTAGCATGCGGATGGCTAGATGGTTGATAAGGCTTAGGAAAATGGTCGTCACGTGTGAGCCTCGTCATGCTTGGAAGCACCTTTCAGGCACTGCTCTAAACAAATTTGTTGCACAAATTTACTTTTGGATAACAATTTGAACTGAGCCTGTCGCCCGCAGGGAGCTTACTCCTCTACAGACGCTGCGCTTAGCGCCATCAGTACCGCCAAACCTGCAGCGATGCAGGGACGGAAAGCCACGGGTCTCGTCCTCACGAGACAGCCGGGCCGCCTGAAACAGGCGCCTTGATATAACCAGAAGAAACACAAGGCGGCGAAACAGGCAGTGAGCCCGACTTGGCCAATGCCTGTGCCAGCTCGAACCAAGATCAGGCATTGAGGGTTCATACGATGACATCCTTCTTCCAATACCTCGGTGACACCAATCTGGATAGCCAGAACGTCTTCTCCAAGGAGTACACGGCATGGCTCAGCAGCGTCGTACTCGGTGACCCAGGCGTCACGGCCTGGCTCGAGACCCAGCTCGAGGGCGATCAGCTCGATGCCTTCCGGGAAGGCAACTACATGGTAGAACTCAACCAGAACAGCATTGATGGCGCGCCCTACCTGACCTTCGGCGATAGCGGCAGCTTCGAGCTGACAGAACTTTTCAGCGGCGAGAAAGATTCCTTCACATGGTACAAGGGAAAAACCTCTCAGGAACGCTGGTTCTTCGATAGCTACTCCGTGCCGGGCGGCGAGGCCGAGAACCAGGCGCCAACCGATATTCGCCTCGATGTTGGCCTTGAGTTTGCTCAGAGCCTGAATGGAGCTGGCAATACTGCTGCTGGCGGACAGACCCCTTCAGGGGAAGTCATCGGCACCCTGTCGGCCATTGATCCCGATGCTGATGAAAACCACACCTTCGAGATCGTAGATGGAGACGACCGTTTCGAGATCGTCAATGGAAACCAGCTGAAGCTCAAGGACGGCGAGGCCATTAAAGAGCAGGATGACGACGTTACGGTGACCATCAAAGTCACGGATCAGGCGGGTGAAAGCTACTATAAGGCGTTCACCTTTATTGCTGGCACGGACGCAGGCCAGAATCAGCAAAATGCTGAACATATCGATGGGACGCCGCAAGCTGGTGAAGGTACCGAAAACGACCCGGCAACCGGCAATGACATCGCTCTCGGCTTCCGAGGCGTTGATGTCATCGATGGCTCCAGCGGCGACGACATCCTGTTCGGCGGCCAAGGCAACGACACCCTGTATGGCGGGGAAGGCAACGACCAGCTGTTTGGCGGCAACGGCGGCGATACCCTCATTGGCGGACCCGGCGACGATATCCTCTGGGGGGGCGCCGGCGCCGACACCTTCAAGTGGATGCTGGGCGATCAGGGCAGCGTGGACACCCCCGCCGTCGACAGGATCATGGACTTCAGCAAGACGGAAGGTGACAGGATCGACCTCAAGGACCTGCTCGGCGGCGATGCCGAACTGCTCTTTACCGAAGGGGACGGCAAGGCCGAACTGCATGTCGAGACCCAGGGCAGCGGTATCGATCAGAAGATCATTTTCGACAATGCTTCCCTCGCCGAGCTGCAGCTGGCCTTCGAGGCCACCGACGCGGCCGATCTGTTGGCCAAGATGGTCGATAGCGGCAACCTGATCATCGAATGATCCAGCGGGGCCTGTACCATCGGGCCGCTGGCAAGCTGCGCCAACGCAATGCCCCGCGCCACAGGCGCGGGGCATTGCTGTCACAAGGGAGTGAAAAAGCGCTCAGCGATAGACGGGGAACTGGGCGCAGACGGCCTCGACCTTGCCTTTCACCTCGGCTTCGACACCGGCGCTATCGTCACCCTTGGCCATGGTGTCGAGGATGTCGCAGATCCAGCCGGCCAGCTCGCGGCATTCGTTCTCGCCGAAGCCGCGAGTGGTCACCGCCGGCGTCCCGATGCGCAGGCCGGAGGTAACGAACGGGCTCTGCGGATCGCCGGGCACGGCGTTCTTGTTGACGGTGATGTGGGCGCGGCCCAGGGCGGCGTCCGCGTCCTTGCCGGTCAGCCCCTGCTTGATCAGCGAAAGCAGGAAGAGGTGATCCTCGGTGCCGCCGGAGACCACGTCGTAGCCGCGCTCGATGAACACCCCGGCCATGGTCTGGGCGTTCTTCACCACCTGCTGCTGGTAGGACTTGAACTCGGGCGCCATGGCCTCCTTGAAGCACACTGCCTTGGCGGCGATGACGTGCTCGAGCGGGCCGCCCTGGCCGCCGGGGAAGACGGCGGACTGCAGCTTCTTCTCGATCTCGGCGTCGCCCTCGCTGGAGAGGATCAGGCCGCCGCGCGGGCCGCGCAGGGTCTTGTGGGTGGTGGTGGTCACCACGTGGGCGTGGGGCAGCGGGCTCGGGTAGACCCCGGCGGCGACCAGGCCGGCGATGTGCGCCATGTCGACCAGCAGGTAGGCGCCCACCGCGTCGGCGATCTCACGGAATCGGGCCCAGTCGATGATCTGGGAGTAGGCGGAGAAGCCGGCAATGATCATTTTCGGCTGGTGCTCCTGGGCGAGACGCGCGACTTCCTCGTAGTCGATGCGGCCGCTGTCGTCGATGCCGTACTGCACCGCGTTGTAGTGCTTGCCGGAGAAATTCGGCTTGGCGCCGTGGGTGAGGTGGCCGCCGGCATCGAGGCTCATGCCCAGCACCGTGTCGCCCGGCTTGACCAGCGCCTGGAACACGGCGCTGTTGGCCTGGGAGCCGGAGTGCGGCTGGACGTTGGCATAGCTGGCGCCGAACAGCTGCTTGGCGTAGTCGATGGCCAACTGCTCGACGATGTCGACATATTCACAGCCGCCGTAGTAGCGCTTGCCGGGATAGCCTTCCGCGTACTTGTTGGTCAGCTGGCTGCCCTGGGCCTCGAGAACGCGGGGGCTGGCATAGTTCTCGGAAGCGATCAGCTCGATGTGCGCCTCCTGGCGAGCGACCTCCTTCTGCATCGCATCGAACAGGGCATCATCGAAACCGGCAATCGTCATGTCACGGCTGAACATCGGCGGGAAACCTCGCATCACGGGGAAATCGGGATGCGCCATGATACCCCAGCCCATGACGGCTTTCACATGAAAGGCCGTCATGGAGCGGTGCAGAAATTCTCATGCGGGGTTTAGCGTGTCTCGACTTTTATGTTGAGCTTCTCCGCCCCCCCCAGCGGATCGGTCTGGTAGCTGTTCACGGTGCTCTCGGCGGGCAGCTTCACCCGCACCTCCAGCTCCTCGGCGCTACCCTCAAGCAGCTCGACCAGCCCCAGCAGGACCGCCTGCGCTTCCGGGCCGAACATCATGCCGAGACCCTGGGCCTGGGTGCGCGCCTGCTCGACATACTGCGCCTCGGTAACGCCCTCCATCGCCGCGCCCAGGGTCGCCAGGCGGGCGAACAGCCCCTTGTCGGCCAGGTTCAGGCGCATGTCGCCACCCAGCAGGGTCGCGCGCTCGAGCCAATCGGTGTCGGCAAAGGCATCGGCCGGCGTGATTCCCGGCGGCAGCCGCACCGGCAGATTGATGTCGAACAGCAGGCGCAGCGCATCCTGGACGTCGACCTGGCTGTCGCTGACCAGCACGCTGTGCTCGCCCTTCTCCTGCCAGCTGCCGAGAAAAGCGGCGTCGAGCCGCAGTTCGCCGCTGCCGTCGGTCAGCACGTTGCTGGCCATGCGCAGCTGGGTGCGCTCCTCCTCGGGCGCCAGCTCGATCATGCGCGCCAGATCGAGATGCAGGCCTTCGAGGCGCACGCCGCCCTTGCCATCGTCGAAATCGCCGTCGACGTCGAGCAGGGCCAGGCTGCCGACCAGCTCGCTGGCCTCCACGTCGAGGTCGCGCAACAGCAACGACGCCAGCGTTTCCTCGCCTTCGGTATCGAGCCCGGTCAGCTCCTCGAGACGCAGCGAGGCCAGAGTGAAGGAGCCCGAGCCGATCTCGTCCAGGTCTTCCGCCGCCCCCGCCACGCCGGTGATCTCGAGCATGCCGATGGCGTCGTGGGTCAGCGACTCACCACGCACCCGTTCGATGGTCATGCGCCCCTGGCCGCGCTGCAGGGGGGTGTCGGGAAAGAGCTCCCCGGCCAGCTCCGAGGCCAGTTCGAGCACGATGCCGTCGATGGCCAGGCTGCCGAGGCGTACCTCCTCGGGGTCCAGCCCCGCATGCAGCGGGAACACGGCGCGCGAGGGCTCACCCATGACGATTCGCTCCGCGCTCATCAGCGTCAGCTCGGTCAGGCTGTCCTCGATGCGAAAGCCTTCCAGCGTCACCTCGTCGGGCGCATCGTAGTCGCCGCTGACGATGTAGCGGTCGATCAACAGGCGCTCGCCCTCTTCGGTCTCGAAGACGATCTCCTCGGCCGTGGTCCGCGAGCGCAACATCCCGCTCGAGACCTCACCCAGCGAGAGGCTGCCGCCCCCGCCGAACAGCGCCCGCAGGTCGGCCTCTAGCCGCTCGGCATCCGCGGCTGCGATGCCGCAGGCACCCATGAGCGTGGCGAAGGCCAGCATCTGGCCCAGGCGAGTCGCCGGGGGACGAAGGGCTTGCATCGACTTTATCTCCTGTGGATGGCGGTGAGGGGCTGGGTGGCAATGTCCATCGGCGCCACGCTGACACAGTGTAACCGTAATGGGCGGCGACCGCGGCCCCGCCGTCAGCGCTGGCCGCGAACAATCAACGCAGTACCGGACCGCGGGGAGTCAAGCCTCTCCCAGCAGACCGAGACTCGCCGCCGGCGCCTGCCGGCGCAGACCGCGCGACAGAACGTGGCCGATGGCGCCTATCAGCAGAGCGCCGCCCAGCGGCAGCACCAACCACAGCCACGGGTGCAGCCGCGGCGCCAGGTCGAGCCAGGCCACGTAGATGCCGGCGGTGGCCAGCTCGGCCAACAGCGCGCCCATCAGGCCGCTGGCCAGGCCGAGGATGGCGAACTCGGCCCCCTGCACGCGGGAGATGAGCCCCCCACCGGCGCCGAACACCCGCAGCAGGCCGCTCTCGTGCGCCCGGGCCGGGCGGCTCGCGGTCAGCGCCGCGTAGAGCACGCTCACCCCGGCCAGCAGCACGAAGGCCAGCACCAGCTCCACCGCGCGGGTGACCTGGGTCACCACCTCGCGTACCTGGGCCAGGATCGCATCGATGTTGAGCAGCGAGACACCCGGGAAGCCCTGTACCAGTCGGCGCAGCGTCTCGCCCTGCCCCGCCTCGAGGTGAAAGGCGGTGATGAAACTGTGGCCGAAGCGCTCCAGCACCCCGGGGGGGAAGATGACGAAGAAGTTGGGACGGAAGCTGTCCCAGTCCAGGTTGCGCAGACTCGCCACCTCCCCGACGATCTCCTCGCCACCGATGGTGAACGTCATCCGGTCGCCGAGCGCCAGCCCCAGGCGTTCGGCCAGGCCGTCCTCGAGGGAGATCGGCACCGTGACCTCCCGGGGCTCGGCATCCACCGCCCCGAGCCAGCCGTCCCCCGCCGGTGCGCTCTCCAGTTCGTCGAACCAGCGCCCGGCCACCACCCGGTTGCCCTCCGGCAGCTCGGCCTGCCAGGTGAGGTTGAGTTCACGGCGCAGCGAGCCGTCGCCGCGCGACTCCACCGGCACGGCTTCGCGTGCCGGCTCGCCGTTGATCGCGGTGAGACGCCCGCGCACCATGGGATAGAGCGCCGTGCGGTCGTCGGCATTGGCCTCGAGGGCGTCGACGAACGCCTCGCGCTCGCCGGGCTGGATGTTGATGGCGAAGTAGTTGGGCGTGTCCTCGGGGAGCTGGGCCTGCCAGGTGGAGAGCAGGTCGCCGCGCACCAGGGCGATCATCGCCATGGCGAAGAAGGTCACCGCAAAGGCGAGCAGTTGTCCCAGGCTGGCGGCTCGCCGCCTGGCCAGCTGGCGCCCCCCCAGGCGCACGGCCTGGGACAGCTCGCCCTGGCCGCCGCCCTGGGGCAGGCGATCCGCGAGCCGCAGCACCAGGCCGAGCAGCAGCGAGCCCAGGCCCCACAGCACCACCAGCATGACCAGACCGCCCAACAGCAACGCGGCCGCCAGGCCGAAGTCGCCGGAATAGAGCCACAGCAGGCCGCCGAAGACCAGGCTGGCCACCAGCACGACCAGCCAGGCCGCGGCCGGCAGCGGATCGAGCTCGCGGCGCAGCACCTTGAGCGCACTGACGCGCTTGAGTCGCAGCAGGGTCGGCCCGGCGAAGCCGACCAGCACCGCCAGCGCCGTCAACACGCCGAGCCACAGCGGCAGCCAGCCCGGCGGCGGCAGGCTGAGCGGCAGGAAAGTGGTCAGCAGAGCCAGCAGCACGGCCTGCCCGGCCAGGCCCAGCAGCGCACCCAGGACCGACGCCGCCAGTGCCAGCCACAGCAGCTGCAGGGCAAACAGCCAGGTCAGGTCACGCTGGGTGGCACCGAAGCAGCGCAGCAGCGCCGCGGTGTCGAGATGTCGCTCGACATAGCGTCGGGTTGCCATCGCCACCGCCACGCCGGCCAGCAGCACGGCGGCGAGACCGGCCAGGCTCAGGTATTTCTCGGCCCGCTCCAGGGCGTTGCCGAGCCCCGGGCGGTCGCGGCGCACGTCACGCACCTCGACCCCGTCGCGGCGCAGCCGCTCGAGCAGCGGCGCCAGTCGCTCCAGCGCCTGGGGCGGGCCGGCGGCGAGCAGCTCGAACTCCACCCGAGCACCGGGCTGTACCAGGTTGGTGGCGTCGAGGTCGTCGACATGCACCATCAGGCGCGGGTTGAAGCTGCCGAAGCCGGCGGACTGATCCGGCTCGCGTTCGACCAGGCCGGTCACCGTCAGCTCGCCCTCGCCCACCTGGATGCGATCGCCAAGCTCGGCCTCGAGCAGCAGCGCCAGGCGCGGGGCCAGCCAGGCCTCGCCGGGGGCGGGGCCGTGGTCCACGGTGTCGATGCCGGCGCCGCGGTCGACATGGAGCTGTCCGTAGTGAGGGTAGACGCCGTCGACCGCCTTGAGGCTGGCCGGCTGGAAAGCGTCGCCGAGGCTGACCATGGTCACCAGGTCGACCTGATCGCTCAGCGTCATCCCGGCCTCTTTCAGCGAGCGACGCAACGCGTCGTCGAAGGGTCGGCCCTGCTCCAGCACCAGGTCGCCGCCGAGCAGTTGGCCGGCCTGACGGGTCAGGCCGCGGTCCAGGCGGTCGAGGAAGAAGCCGATCATGGTGGAAGCCGCCACGGCCAGGGCCAGGGCGACGAACAGGGCGCGCACGTCGCTGGCACGCAGGTCGCGCAGCAGCCCGCGGGCGGAGAGTCGCAGCAGATTGGCGCCGGCCGGGCGGGATGAGCGCCGGCTCATGCGCCCACCTCGTCGCGTACGAGTTCGACCAGCCGCCCCTCCTCCAGGCGCAGGCAGCGGTCGCAGCGCGCCGCCAGGGCGTGATCGTGAGTCACCAGTACCAGGGTGGTCCCGGCCTCGCGGTTGAGCTGGAACAGCAGCTCGATGATGCGCCCCCCGGTGGCCTGGTCCAGGTTGCCGGTGGGCTCGTCGGCAAAGACCAGTTCGGCGCCGGTGACGAAGGCCCGCGCCAGCGCCACACGCTGCTGCTCGCCGCCGGAAAGCTGCTTGGGCAGGTGATCCAGGCGTTCGCCGAGCCCCACCCGGGTCAGCCAGTCGCGCGCCCGCGCCGAGGCATCGGGCAGCGGCGAAAGCTCGAGGGGAAGCAGCACGTTCTCCAGCGCCGTGAGGGTCGGCAGCAGCTGGAAGTTCTGGAACACGAAACCGACCCGGCCGGCGCGCAGCCGGGCACGTCCGTCCTCGTCGAGCTTGCCCAGTGTCTCACCAAACAGCTCGAGCTCGCCGCCGCTCGGCTCGTCCAGCCCCGCCAACAGGCCGAGCAGGGTCGACTTGCCCGCTCCGCTCTGCCCGAGGATCGCCACGCTCTCGCCGGGGAACACTTCGAGCGTCAAGCCACTCAGAATGGTGAGCCGCCGCTCGCCGCTCACGACCTGCTTGCCCAGCTGCCGAGCGTGTAGAATCGGTTGGATGTCGCGCCCGGCAGCGGGGGCAAGCGTAACCACATCGGAAGTCGAGGAGTCGGTCATGGTGAAGGATTTCCCCAGTCGTCTGGTAAGAGAGCGTCGCACCCACCACGCCCGCTGGCGCTCAGCCATCGGCATGGCCGGCATGCTGGTCGTCCTGTGGCTGGCGACCGCCGCGGCCCTGGCCGCCGAGAGGCCGGTCGTGCTGGTCATGGGCGACAGCCTGAGTACCGCCTATGGCATCGAACGGGAAACAGGCTGGGTCAGCCTGCTCGAAACGCGGCTCGACGGACGCGCCCGTGTGGTCAATGCCAGCATCAGCGGTGAAACGAGCAGCGGGGGCGCCAGCCGGCTCCCCGAGCTAATCGGACAGCACCAACCGGACATCGTTCTGCTCGAGCTGGGCGGCAACGACGGCCTGCGCGGCCTGCCGCCCAGCCAGCTCGAGGCCAACCTGGCCGGCATGATCGAGGCCAGCCAGGACGCCGGAGCCGAAGTCCTGCTGCTCGGCATCGACATCCCGCCCAACTACGGGCCGGCTTACCGCCGCGCCTTCACCGATGTATTCGCCCGCCTGGCCGATAACTACGATACACCGCTGGTGCCCTTCCTGCTCGAAGGAGTAGCGCTCGAGGAAGGCATGATGCAGGACGACGGCATTCATCCCACCCGCGAGGCCCAACCGATCATCCTCGACAACGTGTGGCCGGCATTGGCGCCACTGCTGGAGGGCAACGGCGCGGAGCTGGCCGAAGCCGCACGGGAGTGACATCTGGCCAATGGTCCATTCACGGCCTGTTTCGTCCATCGGCGCCAGGGCTCAAGCAGCTCCTCTTCGAGTATCAGCTGCTCTCCTGAGCCACCGCCGGCGCCTTCTGCCACTGTTGCAGGCCGAGCCCGCCGAGGATCAGCACCAGCCCGACCAGGGTGGAGACGAGGATCGGCTCGCCGACCACCACATAGAGCAGCAGCAGCGACACCGGCGGCGACAGGAAGATCAGGTTGGAGACCTTGGCCGTGCGCGACACGCGATGCACGGCCATCTGCCACAGCACGAAGGCGATACCCATCTCGAACAGGCCGACATAGATCCCCGCGCCAACGGCCGCCCAGCCGTGCCAGGAAAAGCCGGGGCCCAGCAGCATCAGCAGCGTGAGCACCGGCAGGCCGACACCGAAGTTTTGCCACTGGGCCACCAGCGGCGGGCGGGCGTCGCGCACGTTGAGCAGCCAGTAGAGCGCCCACAGCAGGGTGGAAGCCAGCGCCAGCCCAACCCCCAAGGGGTCGGCAAAGGCGACATTCAGCACCTGCCCCCGGGTGGCGATCACCCACACGCCCGAGTAGGCGACCAGCCCCGCCAGCACGTCGATGCGCGTGAGCCGTTGCCCCAGGATAGGCACCGCGAGAAAGGCCATGGCCAGCGCCCAGGTGTAGTTGAGCGCCATGGCCTCCTGCCCCGGCAGGCGGTCGTAGGCGCCGAACAGCACCAGATAGTAGGCCACCGGGTTCATCAAGCCGGCCCAGGCCGCGGTGCGCCAGCCATGCCGCAACGCCTCGCCGAGCAGCCCCTGGCGCACCACCAGCCCCCCCATCAGCAGCCACGACACCAGCGACGCCAGCCACATCAGCTCCAGCGGCGACATGTAGGCCAGGGCCACCTTGAAGGCGGTGGCGACGGTCGACCACAGCGCCACCGCCCCCAGCCCGAAGAGCATTGCCCCGCGATCCTGGCTCAGGATATCCGCACTCGTCATCGCCGCCCTCATCGGTCGATGTGCCCCAGATCCCGCTCGGGATCGAGCCGGTCGCACCCGCTGCTTGAGCTGCTTGCTGTCGGGAAAGCCGCCGTCGCGCTTGCGCTCCCACAGCGACTCGTCGTCGTAGAAGATCTCGAAGTAGCCCCCGTGGGAGGGTACCAGCGCCACCTCCTCCAGCTCCTCGCCGAAGGTGGAAAGCAGCTCCTGGGCCAGCCAGGCGCTGCGCAGCAGCCACTGGCACTGGGTGCAGTAATGAATGCGAATGCGTGACATGCGGACACCCTGTCGCAACAATGGAATGGAGATGATAGCAGCCAAGGAGCCTGGATGGCCGAACGCGAAATCAGCCAGTCGCGTCTCTACGAGTGGTTGACGGGCGACGACGACAGCCGCATGTGCCAGAACATCCCCGACGCAGCGTGCCGCGAGCAACCGCACAACTTCTTCCTGCACCTGTTCGCCGCCCTGGGCAACAAGCTGGCCGACGAACTCTCCAGCGCCAGGTTGGTACTGCCCTGGCTGCTCGGGGTCATCGGCGCTCCGCTGTGGATGGTCGGGCTGCTGGTACCGATTCGCGAGTCGGGCGCGCTGCTACCACAGCTGTTCGTCGCCGGCCTCATCCGCCTCGAGCCACAGCGCAAGTGGGCGTGGGTGGTCGGCGGCGGCGTCCAGGCGCTGGCCGCCGCGGCTCTCGCCCTGCTCGCCCTGTATGGCCAGGGCGGCCTGGGCGGCACCCTGGTGCTGGCCACGCTGATCGTCCTGTCGCTGGCCCGAGGGCTCTCCTCCATCGCCACCAAGGATGTGCTGGGCAAGACCATCGCCAAGGGCCGACGCGGCAATCTGATGGGCTGGAGCGGCAGCATCGCCGGCGCCGTGACCCTGGCCGCCGGCGGCGCCCTGATGCTGTTCGAGGATCGCCCCGGCGAGCTGGCCCTCGCGGCGCTGCTGGGCGTCGCCGCCCTGGGCTGGCTGCTCAACGCCGCGTGCGCGGCACGCATCGCGGAGGAGCCCGGCGCGGTGGAGGGGGGCGAGAACGCCTGGAACAGCATCAAGCTGGGGCTGCGCCTGCTGCGTGACGATCGCGATTTCCTGCACTTCAACCTGTCGCGCTCGCTGCTGCTGGCCAGCGCCCTGGCGCTACCCTACGTCGCCCTGCTCGGCCAGCAGCAGAGCGGCACCGAGCTGGGCGGCCTAGGCGTGCTGGTCGTGGTATCGGGGGTGGCGGGCATGCTGGCCAACCCGGTCTGGGGCAAGCGCGCCGACGCCTCCAGCCGCACCGTGCTGCGCGACACCGGCCTGGGAGCCGCGATCTGCTGCCTGCTCGGTGCCGGTATCGCCTGGCTGCCGGGCGAGTGGACGCAGACGGTATGGCCCTACGCCCTCGTCTATGCCCTGCTCGTCACGTCCATGCCGGCGTGCGCCTGGGCCGCAAGACCTACCTGGTCGACATGGCGGGACAGGACCGGCGGGCGCTCTACGTGGCACTGTCCAATACGCTCACTGGCGCCATGATGCTGCTGGTGGGCGGTGCGACCGGGCTGTTGGCGCAGTGGCTGGGCACCGACTGGCTGCTGGTGGCCCTGTCGCTGATGGCCCTCGCCGCCGCTGCCTCGGCCGCACGGCTGCCGGAAGTCGAGCGATAGGCTCGCGGCGTTGTCAACGTGGCGAAGGCTGGCCATGATGTAGCATAGTGACGTTGTGTTACCGCCACCTCCCAGTCAGGAATGCCTTGAATGAAACGCGCCCCATTGATCAGCCCGGAACTCCTCGAGCGCATCGTCAATGCCTCGGAGGACGGTATCGTGGTCGCCGAGCAGGAAGGTGACGAGAACATTCTCATCTACGTCAATCAGGGCTTCGAGCGGCTCACCGGCTACAGCACCGACGAGATCCTCTATCAGGACTGTCGCTTCCTGCAGGGAGACGATCGCGACCAGCCGGCGCTGGCCAATATCCGCAAGGCCCTGAGCGAAGGGCGCCCCTGCCGTGAAGTCCTGCGCAACTATCGCAAGGACGGCACTCTGTTCTGGAACGAGCTGTCGATCACTCCGGTCTTCGATGCCGACGACAACCTGACCTATTTCATCGGCATACAGAAAGACGTCACGGAGCGCGTCGAGGCCCAGATGGAGCTGGAACGGATCAAGGCCGAGTACGGCCTCTCCTGACGGGCCCGGGACCCACAAAAAAATTCCTCAAAGGCTTGCTCTCGGCTCCTCCGGGATATATATAGCCGTCAGGTGCCAGCCATTGGCGCCGATGGCGCTTCAGGTCCGTCGCTTCGGACGCGAAGCGAATGTGCGACACGTCGATCGCCGAGCGGTCGACACCGGGCCATGGGAGGACTTCGCATGAGCCATGAACCCCTTGTCAACGACACTCACGACGACGATCAGGACTTCCTCGAAGCGGTGAACGACGACGAATACGTTCGCCCGCGTGCCACCAGCCGCGCCGACACCCTGCGTGCCCGACGCCGCGTCGAGGCCCTGCTGGAAGAGCGACGCCTGCAGCGCGCCATCGAAGACGATTGGATGCTGCTCGGCGAAGAAGAAGAGGAGTAGCCCCTCCCCCCCTCGGCACGAGGCATCCGTGGATGCCTCGTCAAGCATGCCGGTCGCCGCGCCGCATCCTGGCGCGGCGCCAGCCACGGCAGTGCTGGCCTTTGCCCCGCACGACCACTATCATCGGGACCACTGAAACCCTCAACCCAGTGGAATTCCATGGCGCAATACGTCTTCACCATGAATCGGGTGGGCAAGGTCGTTCCGCCCAAGAAGCAGATCCTCAAGGACATCTCGCTGTCCTTCTTCCCGGGCGCCAAGATCGGCGTGTTGGGCCTCAACGGCGCCGGCAAGTCGACCCTGCTGCGCATCATGGCCGGCGTCGACAAGGAGCATGAGGGCGAGGCGCGCCCCATGCCCGGCATCAACATCGGCTACCTGCCCCAGGAGCCTCAGCTCGACGACGCCAAGAACGTGCGCGAGACCGTGGAAGAGGCGCTGGGGGAAATCAAGGAGGCCCAGGCCAAGCTCGACGCCGTCTACGCCGCCTACGCCGAACCGGATGCCGATTTCGATGCCCTGGCCGCCGAGCAGGCGCGCCTGGAGAACATCATCGAGGCTGCCGACGCCCACAACCTCGAGCGCAAGCTGGAGGTCGCCGCCGAGGCGCTGCGCCTGCCCCCCTGGGAGGCACAGGTGGGGAACCTCTCGGGCGGCGAGCGTCGTCGCGTGGCTCTGTGCCGCCTGCTGCTCTCCAACCCCGACATGCTGCTGCTCGACGAGCCCACCAACCACCTGGATGCCGAATCGGTGGCCTGGCTCGAGCGCTTCCTGCACGACTACAGCGGCACCGTGGTCGCCATCACCCACGACCGCTACTTCCTCGACAACGTGGCCGGCTGGATCCTCGAGCTGGACCGCGGCCACGGCATCCCCTTCGAAGGCAACTACTCCCAGTGGCTCGAATCGAAGGAGAAGCGCCTGGAGCAGGAGGCCAAGCAGGAGGCCTCGCGGCAGAAGGCGATCAAGCACGAGTTGGAGTGGGTACGCTCCAACGCCAAGGGCCGCCAGGCCAAGAGCAAGGCGCGCCTCAACCGCTTCGAGGAGATGCAGTCCGGCGACTTCCAGAAGCGCAACGAGACCAACGAGATCTACATTCCGCCCGGCCCGCGCCTGGGCGACAAGGTGATCGAGTTCCACGGCGTGTCCAAGCGCTTCGAAGACAAGCTGCTCTACGAGGATCTCTCCTTCAGCGTGCCCAAGGGCGCCATCGTCGGCATCATCGGCGGCAACGGCGCCGGCAAGTCGACCCTGTTCAAGCTGATCACCGGGAAAGAGCAGCCCGACAGCGGCGAGGTGGTGATCGGCGAAACCGTCGACATCGCCTACGTCGAGCAGCTGCGCGACGCGCTCGACGACAAGCAGACGGTGTGGGAAGCGGTCTCGGACGGTCAGGATATTCTCAACATCAACGGCTACGAGGTCTCCTCGCGCGCCTACGTCGGTCGCTTCAACTTCAAGGGCAACGACCAGCAGAAGTTCCTCAAGGACCTCTCCGGGGGCGAGCGCGGCCGCCTGCAGCTGGCCCAGACCCTCAAGCAGGGCGCCAACGTACTGCTGCTCGACGAACCGTCCAACGATCTCGACATCGAGACCCTGCGTGCCCTGGAAGAGGCCCTGCTGGCGTTCCCCGGCTGCGCCCTGGTGATCTCCCACGACCGCTGGTTCCTCGACCGTATCGCCACTCACATCCTGGCGTTCGAGGGCGACTCCCACGTGGAGTTCTTCGAGGGCAACTACACCGAGTACGAGGCGGATCATCGCAAGCGGGTCGGCAACGATACCCCGCATCGCATGAAGTACAAGCGCATCGATGCCTGAGGGTGCACTATCAAGCAAGAGGCCTCGCCATTGGCGAGGCCTCTTGTCGTTACGGCCGACTCACGTGGTCTACTCACATGGACAGAGGGCCACCGTGGAGAGGGTCATGGTCGTCTTCCGGTGATCAACGAGACGATGAACAGCACGATGAACAGGAAGAACAGGATCTGGGCGATGGTGGTGGCTGCCCCGGCGATACCGGAAAACCCCAGTACCCCGGCGATGATCGCAATGATCAGGAACAGCATGGCATTGCCGAGCATAGAAACCTCCTTGGTCGTCTAGGCGCCATCCTTCGGCACCGCGTCTATGGCTAGGTCACCTTAAGCGTTGCGTGAGCCCGAGGCAGCGTCAAGTAACCGACGGTCATCCGTTGTAACAGAGCTCCGTCCATTCGGCTTCAATAGAGGCCCGGCTCGCCCCGCGGGCGCGTCTTGAAGCGGCGGTGCAGCCACAGGTACTGCTCGGGATGCTTGCGTATCGCCTCCTCGATGATGGCATTGATGCGCGTGGCGTCGGCCACCTCGTCGCCACTGGGAAAGTCCTCCAGCGGCGGACGCCACTCGACCGTGTAGGTACGGTCGTCGGGGTTGCGGTGGAACATCAGCGGCACCACCGGCGCGCCGGTCATGCGCGCGATCTTGGCGGTGAGCCGAATCGAGGCGGCCTGGACGCCGAAGAACGGGGCGAACACGCTGGCGTCGCGACCGAAGTCCTGATCCGGCGAATACCACACGCTGTGGCCCGCCTTGATCCGCCGCACCACGCCGCGCAGATCGTGGCGATCGATCGCCTCGCCGAAGATGCGGCTGCGCGCGCGGGTCATGAAGCGGTCGAACAGCGGGTTGCCGTGCGGCCGGTAGACCACGTCGGCGGGAAAGAAGAGCGAGTGCAGCGCCCCCCCGAGGTCGAGGGTGGAGAAATGGATACCCAGGATCAGCACCCCCTTGCCCTGAGCCTGGGCCTGGGCCAGGTAGTGCGCGTTCTTGCAGGCGACGCGATGGCGCAGGTGGCGCGGATCGCGACACCAGGCGGTGGCGGTCTCGAGGATACCGATGCCATTGGCGGCGAAGGTCTTCCTCACCAGCTTGCTGCGCTGCACCTCGTCGAGTTCGGGAAAGCTCAGGCGCAGGTTGGTATCGACGATGTGGCGGCGGCGCGGCACCAGCCGCCAGGCCAGCAGCCCGATGCCGCGACCGAGGGCGAGCTTCAGGCGCCACGGCAGCCAGGCGCCCGCGCGCATGGCGGCAATGGCCAGCCAGGCCGGCCAATAGCGGGGATGGGCGAAGGAAGCGGGCCAGTTACGCTTGGACATGCAGGGTTCCGTTCGGCTCGAGTTGGGCGAAGGCAAGCAACGCTCAGGTACGCTGCGAATAGTGTCTGGGCACCCGCGGCAAGATGCCGGTCAGCAGCGTGTAGCTAATGGTATCGCAATGCCGGGCCACCTCGTCGACGGAGAGCACCGCGCCATGGCGAGACCGCCCCCACAGCACCACCTCGCTGCCGATGCCGGCCTCGGGGATGTCGGTCACGTCCACGGTGAGCATGTCCATCGAGACCTTGCCGGCAATCGCCGTGCGCCGCCCCGCCACCAGTACGGGGGTGCCATCCGCGGCATGCCGATCATAGCCGTCGCCATAGCCGCAGGCCACCACCGCGATGCGCGACGGCCGCGACGCCCGCCAGCGACCGGCATAACCCACCGGCTCGCCCACCGCCAGCTCGCGCACGGCGATGATCTCGGAACGCAGCGTCATCACCGGTTCGAGGCGGCGACTCGCCTCGCTCGGCTGTTCCAGCGGATCGCTGCCATACAGCATCACGCCGGGCCGGACCCAGCTGCCGTGGGCCTGGGGCCAGGCCAGGGTCGCCGGTGAATTGGCCAGGCACAGCGACGCCCCCAGGCGATGGGCCAGCGCCTGCATGCACGCCAGCTGCCGGTCGAAATAGGCGGAATCGCGAGCATCGGCGGTCGCGAAGTGGCTCATCAGCAGCAATCCGGTGGCATGGGCCGGCGCGGCGGACAGGCGCTCCCACACCGCGGCCACCTGATCGGGAGGGAAGCCCAGCCGGTGCATGCCGGAATCGACCTTGAGCCACACCGGGATCGGCCGGGCCGGCCGGTACGCCAGCAGTGCCTCCACCTGCCAGTCGCTGTGCACCGCCATCCACAGCCCCAGCGCCTCGACACGGGCCAGTTCTTGCGCCTCGAAGATACCCTCGAGCAGCACGATGGGCGTCACGATGCCCCCCTCGCGCAGGGCCTCGGCCTCCTCCAGACAGGCCACGGCAAAGGCCGGCGGCCGTCGTCCGGCGGGCAGGGCCTCCAGCGCGCCGGCACAGGCCACGGCACCATGGCCGTAGGCGTCGGCCTTGATCACGGCCAGGGCCCGGCTGCCGCCGGCCAGCTCACGGGCCAGCGCATAGTTGTGACGCAGGGCGTCAAGATCGACATCGGCAATCAGGGGCCTGGCCACGGGCAACCTCCCACAGGAAAAATGAGCGCACGATTATCTTCTATATGCACCGCCACTTCACGAAGAAAACCACCGATTTCTCGGTGGCTTTCGACATATCACGCCGCAAAAAGCCGGCAACTCAGCAAATCATCAGGAAGGCGCCTGCGGTCGCTCGCCGATGTTCATGACCGGGTCGTCGTTGGCCTCGTCGGGCAATTCCAGCGAGACGCGCTCCCCCTCGGAGAGCCAGGCGTTGACGGACTGGATCGAGTCCGGCCCGAGCAGCCCCGCCTGCTGCTGCAGCTGCAGCAGACCGAGGATGTAGTCATAGCGCGCCTCGGCATGTTCGGCGATGGCATTGAACAGGTTCTGCTCGGCATTGAGGACGTCGACGATGTTACGCGTGCCCACCTCGTAGCCCGAACGCGTCGCCTCCAGGGCGCTCTGGTTGGAGACGATTGCTTGGCGCCGTGCCTCGACCGTCTCGACGTCGTTGTTGACGCGCGTGAACAACGAGCGCACCTGCTGAATGGTATCGCGCCGCTGGGCTTCGAAGTCGTACTGGCTGGCTTCGAGCAGGAAGCCGCTCTGGCGAATCCGTGCCTGGGTCGAGCCGCCGGTATAGAGCGGCAGGCTGGCGCGCAGGCCGACCTGGCTCTCCGACTGCTCATCCGTGCCCGTGCGATCGGATTCCGACCAGCCGTAGCTGGCGAAGGCCGAGAGCGTAGGCTGACGCGCGGCGCGCGAGATATCGACGCTGCTGCGTGCCACCTCGATGGCGGCCTCGGCCGACAGCACCAGCGGGCTGTTGGCCATGGCGAGCTCGACCCAGGCTTCACGATCCGCTGGCACGGGGCGAGCAATCGGCACCTCGTCGTCCAGCGCTTCGATGCTGTCGTAGCGATGCCCGGTCAGGCGCTCGAGCGCCTCGAAGCTGACCCGCATGGCCCCCTCCGCGGCGAGGCGCTGGGCACGGGCCAGGTCATAGGAGGCCTGGGCCTCATGGACGTCGGTGATCGCGATCAGCCCCACCTCGAAGCGCTCCTGCGCCTGCTCCAGCTGGCGCTCGATGGCGGTTTCCTGGGCGCGCCGCGCGCTGAGGACATCGTGGGCCCGAAGGATCTCGAAGTAGGCGTTGGACACGTCGAAGAGCAGCTGCTGGGCCGCTGCGTCGACCCCCAGGGCATCCCGGTCGATCTCGCGCTCGGCCCGCTCCAGCTGGGCGCGACGGGTCGGGTCGTAGAGCGCCTGCTCGGCATCGAGGCTCAGCCCGACGCTGTTGACGGAATCTTCTGTCTCGAATGCCTCGGCCGGAACGCCAGGAATCCGCAACCCCTCGTTGGAGCTCGAATAGGTTCGGGTGTGCGCCGCATTGCCGCCCACGGAGATCTGCGGCAACAGCGTACCGCGCTGTACGTCCCGTGCGGCCTCGGTAGCCTGGAAGGCGGCCTGGGTGGACGACAGCTCGGCGTCGTTGGCCAGGGCGTCCTGGGCAATGGTCCAGAGGTCGGCCGCCTGGGCATTGCCAGCCATGAGGAAGCCGACGAGAACCGCCAGCCCCCGACGCGGCAAGCGTCGTGCGAAAGATGGGCGAAGCATATGTTCTTTTCCCTTGTTCATCCCTGCATCATGAGGACGCTAATGATACCTCAGCAGCATGCAGAAAATATGCAGCCGACCTGGAGGTCGGCTGCCGTTTCTCCCGCCACGGTGGCTATTCGTTGAAGATGTTGTCCATCGAGAGGCCCTGCTTCTCGAGCACCCGACGCAGCTTCTTCAGCGCCTCCACCTGTATCTGTCGCACCCGTTCCCGGGTCAGGCCGATCTCGTCGCCGACTTCCTCGAGGGTGGCCGCCTCGTGGCCACGCAGCCCGAATCGGCGCACCACCACCTCCATCTGCTTCTCGGTCAGCTCCGCCAGCCACTCGTCGACGTGCTGCTTGACGTCGACGTCGACCAGCGACGACTCGGGGCCCTGTTCGTTGTCGTCGGCCAGGGTCTCGATCAACGGCTTGTCGCTGTCGCCTCCCATGGGATAGTCCACCGAGGAGACCCGCTCGTTGAGCCCCATCATCTTCTTCACCGCCTCGACCGGTTTGTCGAGATGATCGGCAATCTCCTCCGGGGTGGCCTCGTGATCGAGCTTCTGGGTCAGCTCGCGTGCCGCCCGCAGGTAGATATTGAGCTCCTTGACGACGTGTATCGGTAGCCGGATGGTGCGGGTCTGGTTCATCAGCGCCCGCTCGATGGTCTGGCGAATCCACCAGGTGGCATAGGTGGAGAAGCGGAAGCCACGCTCGGGGTCGAATTTCTCCACCGCGCGGATCAGGCCAAGGTTGCCCTCCTCGATCAGGTCGAGCAGGGTCAACCCGCGGTTGAGGTAGCGCCGGGCGATCTTGACCACCAGGCGCAGGTTGGACTCGATCATTCTCGCTCGCCCCGCGGGGTCGCCCTTCTGCGCCAGGCGGCCGAAGTGGACCTCCTCCTCTGGCGTCAGCAGGGGCGAGAAGCCGATCTCGTTGAGATAGATCTGGGTGGCGTCGAGGCTGTGGTGGTAATGCTTGTCCTCGCGACTCAGCGCCTTCTCGAAGGCGGCGTCATCGTCACTGGCCGAAGTGTCCGAATCCGTCTCGAGGTCCTGGTCGGCCTCGGTGACGTCATCGAGATCAACATCCTGAAGGTCCCGTTCAAGCATGCTCATCGGTTGCTACCCCGTGGTTTCGTCCTGAAATGCCTGTTGCTCTGGCATGGCTTACAGCACGCCGAGTTCTATTTGTTATGACTCCTCATGGCACCCTTCGGTACCAAGGCCCACCTGACGCCCCGACGGCAACCGCGATACTGGCTAGCGTTCCGGCAGAAACTTCAGGGGGTCCTGAGGCTGGCCATCCTTGCGCACCTCGAAGTGCAGCCTGGCGCTCTCGGCATCGCTGTCGCCCATGGTGGCGATCACCTGACCGGCTTCGACCACGTCGTTCTCCGTTACCCGGAGGCTGTCGTTGTGGGCGTAGGCGCTCAGGAACTGGTCGTTGTGCTTGAGCAGGATGAGGTTGCCGTAGCCCCGCACCCCGCTGCCGGCATAGACCACGATACCGGGTCCGGCTGCTCTGACAGGTTGCCCCTTTTGCCCGGCGATATCAATGCCGGCGGTGATGCTTCCACCTTCGCCGAAGCGACCAACCAGCTCGCCGTCGGTGGGCCACTGCCAGGGTACGTCGTCCACCGGTGTATAGCTACGACCGTTGCTTTCGGGTTGACGTTCCGGCTCACCGGCGACCTGCGTGCCGGCATCCTCCTGGGGTTGGGCTTGCGGCTCCTGCTGCGGCTCGGATTCGGGCTGCACGGCAACGGCCGCTTCGGGCTCCACCGCGGGCTCCGGCTGGGACTGGGACTCCGGCTGGGACTGGGTCTCGGGCTGGGGCTCCGGCTGGGACGGCGCCCCGGCGACACTCTGCGCGCCGGCGATCGCGGTATCGCTCGGCCCACCTCCCTCCTGTGCAAGGGGCTCCGCCGTCAGCCGCCGGTTGCGTTCGATGGCCTCCTCGTCTGGCAGCAGCCAGTCGTCGTCGCCCGATTGCACCGCGGCGGTGCCGCCCAGCGCCGTGGCCGTCGCGACCTGCCCCTCCTCCGGCTCATCCGAGCGCGTCCCGCCGGATGGCGCCGCCTCACCGTCGCTCAGGCGCAGCTGCTGGCCGGGCTCGATACGATAAGGCGGGCCGATCTGGTTGAGCCTGGCCAGGTCGCGATAATCCATGTCGTGGCGCCAGGCGATACCATACAGGGTATCGCCGGCCTCGACCGTGTAGTGGCTGGCCGGGGCGCGCTCGCGGCCCACCGAAAGATCGCGAACCTGGGGAGTGGAATACTCCTGTTGGGCAACACAGCCGGCCATGGCCATGGCAACGGCCGAAACGAGAAATACCTTACGCATTGGAGCCCTCCTTGTTGTCGGACGATTTGCGAGAGCCGTTGCCTGCCGAGCCAGGTGTCCTGCCCCCCGAATGGCGGCCCAGCGCCAGTACCAGCGCCCCCCCGACCAGCATGGCGACCATCACGGGTACCAGCAGACCAGGCTCTCCGGTCAGGTCGGCATAGTCGCCCGGCGTCAGGTAGCGGTAATCGAGCGGGATCACCTGGTCCTGGGGGCCGAGCTGGTAGCGTACCAGCTCGCGCCACGGCCACAGCACCGGCAGCGAGCCGACGATGAAGCCGATCAATAGCTGCAGGGTCGCGGTGTGATGATGACGCAGCAGCCAGGAGAGCAGCCGCGAAAAGCCGAACAGGCCGATCAGGCAGCCCACGGCAAAGGTCGCCAATAGCGGCAGGTCGAAGCTACGGATGCCCTGCATCACGGTGCCGTAGAGGCCCATGGTCAACAGCAGGAAGCTGCCGGACACGCCCGGCAGCAACAGGGCGCTGATGGCAATCGCGCCGCCGACGACCAGCACCAGCGAGGGGCTGCCCAGCTGGGTGACCAGCGGCATCAGCGACGGCAGCCCATGGGCCAGCAGCAGGCCGACGATCAGCGGGATCAGGTGCCAGAACTTCCAGTCGGCCGGATGCCGGCTGACGACGATGGCCGAGGCCGCCACCAGGCCGAAGAAGAAGCCGTTGAGCAGCAGCGGGTAATCCTCCATGAGCCACACGACCAGGTGCGCCACGCTGACCAGGCTGGCGCCGATGCCGAGCAGCAGCGGCAGCACGAAGACCAGGTTGAGATGGGCGGAGAGCCCCCCTAGCCCCCCGCGACGCCAGGCCGTGAAGGCGCTGGGCCCGAACTGCTTGATGGTGTGGATGAGTTCCTCGTAGATGCCCGTGACGAAGGCGATGGTGCCACCGGAAACGCCGGGGACGGCATCGGCCGCCCCCATGCCGGCACCCTTGAGGAAGACACTGAGTTGTCGCTTCAACGAATCACTCCTTGCAACAACGGCACGAAGCGCACGCGTTCCAGCCGCTGGACGTCATGTTGGGAACCCGCGCGGCGCACCCGGGTCAGCCATTGCTCGCCGTCGGGGTCGGCCAGGGGCAGGATCATCACGCCCTCTTCGCCGAGCTGCGAGATCAGCACCTCGGGCAACTCGTGGGCGCAGGCCGTGAGCAGCACGACGTCGAACGGCGCCGCCTCCCGCCAGCCGTGGCCGCCATCCGCCAGCCGCAGGCGCGCGTTGTGCGCCTGCAGCAGGCGCAACCGCTTCGCCGCCCGGTGATGCAAGGCATTGATTCGTTCGACCGACCAGAGTTCCGGCACCAGGCGCGACAGGATCAGCGTCTGGTAGCCGGAGCCGGTGCCGATCTCCAGCACGCGCCCCGGGGCTTCCTGCATCACCAGTTCGGTCATGCGCGCCACCATCCACGGCTGGGACAGCGTCTGGCCATGACCGATGGGCAGCGAGGTATCCTCATAGGCGCGGTGGGCCAGCGCCTCGTCGAGAAAGAAATGGCGTGGCTCGGCGGCCATCACACGCAGCACCCGTTCATCGGTGATGCCCTGCCTGGCCAGGCGCGCCACCATGCGATCGCGGGTTCGCTGCGAGGTCATGCCGACACCGCGCAACAGTTCGGGTAATCGTTCAGGTGAATGCATCCAACCAGCCCTGCACATCCGCAATGGCCGCACGCTGCGTCAGGTCGGTCTGCAGCGGCGTGATCGAAACAAAGCCCGCCTCGATGGCGGCGAAGTCGGTATCGGGTCCATCATCGGCATTCTCCCCCACCGCCGCAATCCAGTAGCGCAGCCGGCCCCGCGGATCGCGCACTTCCATCGGCCGTGCCGCCGGGCCGCGATAGCCCATGCGGGTCACGCGAAAGCCCTGGATCTCCTCCCAGGGAAGGTCGGGCACGTTGACGTTGAGCAGGCTGCGCGGCGGTAGCGAGAGCTGGTCGGCCGCCCCCACCAGGCTCGCCGCCACGCGGCCGGCGGTATCGAAGTGGCGCGAGCCCACCAGCGACATGGCGATCGCCGGCATGCCCAGGTTGCGGCCCTCCATGGCCGCCGCCACGGTGCCGGAGTAGAGCACGTCGTCGCCCAGGTTGCCGCCGTGGTTGATCCCCGAGATCACCAGGTCGGGGCGCTCGTCCCACACGCCGTTGACGCCCAGGTAGACGCAGTCGGCCGGCGTGCCGTCGACACAGTGGAAGCCGTTGTCCAGTGCCGTCAGCGCCAGGGGGCGATTGAGGGTCAGCGAGTTGCTGGCACCGCTGCGGTCGCGGTCGGGCGCCACCACGCGCAGCCGGGCATGGGGCTCCAGGGCCTCGTACAGGGCACGCAGGCCCGGTGCATGCACGCCGTCATCGTTGGAAAGCAGGAGTCTGCGCATTCGGTTAGCCCTCTACCGGAAGCGTCAAGGTGGGATGGTCGATGAGTTCGCGCAGTACCGCCGTGGCGAAGCTGCCGCGCGGCAGGTGGAAATCGAGCTGCGCCACGCTTTCGGCCCTTTCGAGCCGCGGCTGCCCCAGGCGCATGCGCAGGGCGCGCCGCGCCATGCGTACCCCGGCCTGCTCCAGCCCTCGGCAGAGCGCAGCGTGGCGCTCGGCCAGCCCCCCCTCGTAACGTGCTGCCACGTCCGTCGCGAGCGAGGCGCCCGTCCCCCACAGCACGCCGGAGGGGTGGAGGTCGAGGCGGTCGGCCCGCTCGCTCAGCTCGGCATCGACGACGGCCACGCTGAACTGGCTTGCGCTGCCGTCGAGGATCGCCACGTCCCCAGCCACCAGCCGTCGCCAGCTGCCATCGATCAGGCGCATGGCCGTCAGTTCGTTGAACAGGTAGCTGCGAGCCGCCGAGAGCAGCATGCCCTCACGATCGTCGCGCTTGCGCCAGCCGCGCGCCAGCAGCGCCCTGGCCCGCGCCAGGTTGCGCCCCGCCGGGCCGAAGCGCTGGGGACCGAACAGGTTGGGCACGCCATGGCGGCACAGCCAGGCCCAGCGCGCCTCGAGGTCGTCGCCGATCGCCTCCCCCGTGAGGCGCAGTTGGAAACGGTTGGCCCGGTGCACGCCGCGCTTGAGCTTGCGCGGATGGCGGACCTGCTCGTGGACGTTCACGCCGCAGTCGGCCAACCGTGCGGCCAGGTCGTCCGGCGCCGACTGGCCCGGCAGGTGGACCGAGAGCCACTGCCGGGTCACGGCAACGCGATCCTTCATGCCCGAGTAGCCCACGGCACGCACCGGCACGCCGCAGGCCCGCGCCAGGTGGCGCACCGCCTCGAGGGTGGTGAGCCCGCGCTTCTCGATCCAGAGCCAGAGGTGCTCGCCCTGCCCTTCGGGCGCGAAGCCGAGGATCTCCTCCACCACGAAGTCTTCGGGCGTGGCGCGGAACTCCCCCCTGCGCGGGGGGCCGAACTCGGCTTCGGTGGCGCGCGGCCAGTCGCCCGGGCGGGTGGGTTCGCTCACGCGACGGCCTCCTCGCGGACGAGCAGAACCACGGCCTCGGCGGCAATGCCCTCGCCGCGGCCGGTGAAGCCCAGTCGCTCGCTGGTGGTGGCCTTGACGTTGACCGCATTCAGGGCGAGCTCGAGGTCCTCGGCGATGTGGCTGCACATGGCGGCGACGTGGGGCGCCAGCTTCGGCGCCTGGGCGATCACCGTGGCATCGACGTTACCGACCCGGTAGCCGGCCTCGCGCACCAGCGCCAGCACGTGGCGCAGCAGGGCGCGGCTGTCGGCACCGGCCCAGGCGGCGTCGGTATCGGGAAAGTGGCGGCCGATGTCGCCCAGCGCACAGGCGCCGAGCAGTGCATCGCTGATGGCGTGCAGCAGGACGTCACCGTCGGAGTGCGCAACGAAGCCGTGGTCGAAGGGAATGGCGACGCCACCGATCATGAGGTGGTCGCCGGCACCGAAGCGGTGGACATCGAAGCCGTGGCCGATGCGCAGCATTCAGGGGGTCTCCTCGTGCAGGTGCCCGGGGCTCGACGGGGGCTCATCCCGCTGGGCGGCCAGGATGTGGCCCGCCAGTGCCAAATCTTCCGGGTGGGTGATCTTGATGTTGTCGCGCCGGCCGGGCACCAGCAGCGGCGCAAGGCCCAGCGCCTCCACCGCCGACGCCTCGTCGGTGATGTCGCCTCCGCGCACTCGCGCCTCGCCCAGTGCGCGTCGCAGCAGGCCGTAGCGAAAGCCCTGCGGTGTCTGGGCCTGCCACAGCCCGTCGCGCGGCTCCGTGCTCGCCACGTGCCGCCGGCCGTCATCGCGCTTCATGGTATCGGCCACGGGCGTCGCCAGCAGCCCACCCACCGGGTTCCGCTTCAAGGCCGCGTAAAACCGCACCAGGTCGTCGACCCGCACACAGGGGCGCGCCACGTCGTGGACCAGCACCCAGTCGTCGGCATCCGCATCGTCGGCGATGGCCTCCAGCGCCCGCCGCACCGAATCGGCGCGTTCGCTGCCCCCCTCGCTGCGCCGCCATTGGCCGAAGGGCACCCAGGCCGGATCGAAGTGGGCGTCGTCGGCATCGAGGCACAGGCACAGCCGGGCCGCGGGAAAGGCCTGGTGCAGCCGCGCCAGGGTATGCGCCAGCACCGGCTGCCCTTCCAGCGCCAGGTACTGCTTGGGCAGCGCGCCCCCCATGCGCCGCCCGCGCCCCGCTGCCGGCACCACCAGCCACAGACGCTCACTCATTCATGCCCCCTCGTCCACCAGCCGTACCGGCCTGCTCCCGGCCAGCCTCGGACACCACGCCGGGCACCCAGTAGAACTGCTCGTCGGTGCGCACCATGCCGATGTCGCTGCGCGCGCGCTCCTCGATGGCATCGAGCCCCGTCTTGAGATCCACCACCTCGGCGGCCAGCCGCGCGTTGCGGTCGCGCAGCGGCTTGTTGGCCGCATCGAGCACGGCCACACGCTCGCGTATCTCATGCAGCTCGCGAATGCCGCCGTCGCCGAGCCACAGGCGATACTGCAGCAGCGCCAGCAGCAGGAGCAGGGCGATGGCAAGCCACTTGAGCATCGGCTGATGTCCTCATGATTCTGAATGGCCGGCATTATGCCATCATCGCCTGCCCGGCTCACGCCCTGAACGCCTCACCTGCGGAAGGGCAAAGCTCGCCCGGCGGCCCGGCAGTAGGCGTCGACGTGACGGCGCTCCTCGTCGCAGAAGCCGGCCAGGGCGTCGCGCAGTCTCGGGTCGGCGATGTGGTGCAGCGAGCGCAGCCGCCTCGGGGCGAAGCCGCGGGTGAGCTTGTGCTCGCCCTGGGTCCCGGGGTCGAAGCAGGTGAGGCCATGGGCCAGGCAGTGCTCGATGCCCTGGTAGTAGCACGCCTCGAAGTGCAGGCAGTCGGCCAGCACCTCGCTGCCCCAGTAGCGCCCGTAGAGCGTGCGACGTCCCTGCAGGCAGAGCGCGGCGGCCACCGGCTGGTCATCCAGGCGCGCCTGGATCAGCACCAGGCTTTCGGGCATGGTGCGACGCAGGCGGCGGAAGAAGTCGAGATTGAGGTAGCCATGGCGGCCGCGCTCGAGGTAGGTGATCTCGTAGCAGCGAAAGAAGTGCTCCAGGTCGCGTACGCCGATCGCCTCTCCGGCCAGACGATGCAGGCGCAGACCCTGTTCGGCCACCCGGCGGCGCTCGCGACGAATCGTCTTGCGCCGCTTTGCCGTGAGGGCCTCGAGGAAACCCTCGAAATCACCGTAGCCGCGGTCCTGCCACTGAAACTGCACGCCGTGACGGACCAGCAGACCGGGACGCGCGGCGAGCCAGCCCTCGACCTCGGCGTCCGTGGCGAACAGCAGGTGCCAGCCCGACAGCGCATCTCCCTCCCAGGCCTCGGCCAGCACCCGTCGCGCCGCCAGCGGATCGACGCCCTCCGCCAGGGCCAGCCGCTGGCCCGGCACCGGAGAGAACGGGATCGCCGTGAGCCCCTTGGGGTAGTAGCGCCCGCCGGCGCTTTCCCAGGCATCGGCCCAGGCCCAGTCGAACACGTATTCGCCGTAGGAGTGGAACTTGTGGTAGTGGGGCATGACGCCGACCAGGGTCTCGCCGCGCCACAGGGTCAGGTGGCTCGGCAGCCAGCCGGTCGACCGGCCCACCGCCCCGCTCGCCTCCAGCGCGTGGAGGAACTCATGGCGCAGGAAAGGATGATCCTCGTCGATCAGCGCATTCCATGGCGCCGCCGCCACCGCCTCGATGGCGGGCAGCCGCTTGAGAATCAGCTCGGACATGGCATTCCCGTGAGGCAGGTAACCGAAGCGCCGGCTGACAACTGGCCGACGGCCGCCTACATTGTGCCCAGACCCACCAACGCTTTTCCATCGCCGTAATAAAACTACATACTTTCGACGAGGCGCCTTCAAATTTGCCATGCGATGGGAGACAATTGTGTAAATTTACATTCATCGCCCAACGACGCGAGGTGCTCTCATGGCTCGCCCCACCGCACTAAACCCCACCGTCGAGCAGGTGACCGACCGCATCCGGCAGCGCTCACACCAGCGCCGCAAGCTCTACGAGGCGCACATGGCCGCACAGCACCAGCAGGGCGTGCACCGCGGCGAGCTCTCCTGCGGCAACCTGGCCCACGGCTTCGCCGGCTGCGACCATGCCGGTGACAAGGACCGCCTCAAGCTGACCAACAGCGCCAACTTGGCCATCGTCTCGTCCTATAACGACATGCTCTCGGCCCACCGGCCATTCGAGAGCTATCCGGAGATCATCAAGCAGGCCGCCCGCGGCATGGGCAGCACCGCCCAGTTCGCCGGCGGCGTGCCGGCAATGTGCGACGGCGTCACCCAGGGCATGCCCGGCATGGAGCTGTCGCTGTTCTCCCGCGACGTGATCGCCATGGCCACCGCCGTGGCACTGTCGCACAACATGTTCGACGCCGCCCTCTACCTGGGCATCTGCGACAAGATCGTGCCGGGGCTGTTCATCGGCGCGGCGCGTTTCGGCCACCTGCCGGCGGTGTTCGTGCCCGGCGGCCCGATGCCCAGCGGACTGCCCAACGACGAGAAGGCGCGCATTCGCCAGCTCTACGCCGAGGGCAAGGTGGGTCGCGAGGAGCTGCTCGAGGCCGAGTCGCGCTCCTACCACAGCCCCGGCACCTGCACCTTCTACGGCACCGCCAACTCCAACCAGTTGATGATGGAGATGATGGGCCTGCACCTGCCCGGGGCCTCCTTCGTCAACCCTGGCACCCCGCTGCGCGAGGCCCTGACCCGCTACGCCGCCGAACAGGCGGTGCGCAACACCGAACAGAGCGGCAGCTACCGGCCCTTCTACCGGCAGATCGACGAGCGCGCCATCGTCAACGCCATGGTCGGCCTGCTCGCCTCCGGCGGCTCCACCAACCACACCCTGCACCTGGTGGCGATGGCCGCCGCCGCCGGCATCACCATCGACTGGAACGACTTCAACGATCTCTCGGCGGTAGTACCGAGCCTGACCCGGATCTACCCCAACGGCAGCGCCGACGTGAACCACTTCCAGGCCGCGGGGGGCATGAGCCTGCTGATCCGCGAGCTGCTCGGCGCCGGTCTGCTGCACGCCGACATCCCCACCGTGTTCGGTACCGACCTCTCCGCCTACACCCAGGAACCGTTCCTCGAGGACGGCAAGCTCACCTGGCGCGAGGGGCCG
Source organism: Billgrantia sulfidoxydans (assembly GCF_017868775.1). NCBI lineage: Bacteria > Pseudomonadati > Pseudomonadota > Gammaproteobacteria > Oceanospirillales > Halomonadaceae > Billgrantia > Billgrantia sulfidoxydans. Next base: position 3,352,067 of record NZ_CP053381.1, read on the forward strand.
ACCGAGAGCCTCGACGCCGACGTGCTGCGCCCGGTCGCCAATCCCTTCGCCCCCACCGGCGGATTGGTGGTGCTCAACGGCAACCTCGGCCGTGGCGTGATCAAGATCTCGGCGGTCAAGCAGGCACACCGCGTGGTGGAGGCACCGGTACGCATCTTCGACGACCAGAACCAGGTCAAGGCCGCCTTCGAGTCGGGCGAGCTCGATCGGGACGTGGTGGTGGTGGTGCGCTTCCAGGGCCCCAAGGCCAACGGCATGCCCGAACTGCACAAGCTCACCCCCTTCCTCGGCGTGCTGCAGGACCGCGGCCACAAGGTGGCACTGGTTACCGACGGGCGCATGTCGGGCGCCTCGGGCAAGGTCCCGGCCGCCATCCATGTCACCCCCGAGGCGGTGGATCGCGGCCCGCTGGCGCGCCTGCGCGATGGCGACGTGGTGCGCCTCGATGCCGAGCGCGGCGAGCTGACCGTACTGGTCGATGCCGCCGAGTTCGCCGGTCGCAGCAGCATCGAGCCCAACCTGGAGCGCTACCATTTCGGCATGGGCCGCGAGCTGTTCGGCGGTTTCCGCCACCTGGCCGCCAGCGCCGAACTGGGCGCCGGCGTGTTCGGCGGCTTCGAGGACGAGGTCCTCTCCCGCGAGCTCGAGAAGATCTCCCAGGAGGATCAATGACCCGACCGGCCCTGATCGGCGATATCGGCGGCACCAATGCCCGCTTCGCCCTGGTCACTCCCGGCGAGTTCACGCCCCACGACATCCTCGCGCTGCCCTGCGCCGACTACCCCGGCCTGGTCGAAGCCGTGCGCGACTACCTGGCCCGGGTCGGGCTGGTTGCCGAGGCGGCGCCGCGGGAAGCCTGCCTGGCCTTCGCCTGTCCCATCGGCGACGATCGGGTGCGCATGACCAACAATCACTGGTCGTTCTCGCGCCGCGAGGCGCAGACGGCGCTCGGCCTCGAGCGGCTCAAGGTGATCAACGACTTCACCGCCCAGGCCCTGGGTGTTCCCCACCTCGCCGCCGACGAGCTGGTCGAGATCCACCCGGGCGTGGCGCGCGACCACGCCACCTGCCTGGTCATCGGCCCGGGCACCGGGCTCGGCGTGGGCGGCATCTTCCCGGGCCGTCGCGCCTGGATCCCGCTGCCCACCGAGGGTGGCCACGTCACCTTCGCTCCTACCGACGAGCGTGAGCAGAACCTGCTGCGCCACTTCCGCAACCGCTACGGCCGGGTCTCGGTGGAGCGCATCCTGTGCGGCCAGGGGCTGCTCGATCTCTACCTGGCACACTGCTCGTTGAAGGGTGCCAACCCCAGCTGCCAGACCCCGGCCGAGGTCACCGCCGCCGCCGCGGGCGGCGACGGCATCGCCCGTGATACGCTGCTGCGGTTTCTCAAGATCCTCGGCGATGTCTGCGGCGACGCCGCGCTGACCATGGGGGCACGCGGCGGGGTCTACCTGTGCGGCGGCATCCTGCCACGGCTGCTGGAGTGGCTGCCCCGGAGCCGCTTCGTCGAGGCCTTCACCGACAAGGGCCGCATGAGCGACTACACCCGCGCCATCCCGGTTCGTGTGGTCACCGCTCCCTGGCCGGGTCTGCTGGGCGCCGCCGAGGCCCTGCGCAACGAAGAAGTGGAATGACGAAGTGAAGCAAGGAGAGGAGTACGCATGATTCCGCCAAGCCTGCGAGCCCTGCTCGACGACACCGACGGCCAGCGTGAGTGCGAGTGGGCCGATCGCCGCGTGTGGCTGGCCCGTGAAGCCTGGGGCGAACTGGCCGTCTGCTTGCAGGGCGCCCAGGTGCTTCATTTTCTACCGGCGTCCGACGCCACGCCAGCTGAAGGCTCGCTACCTTACGCGTCCACCCCCGTGCGAGCTGGCGCGCCCGTGGCCATGGGCGAGGGGGAAGAAGCATTGGTGCCCGGCGGCTGGCTGTGGGTCACGCCTACGCCCCAGGCGCTGCCCGGCGCCATTCGCGGCGGTATTCCGCTGTGCTGGCCCTGGTTCGCCGACGAACGCGGCGCCGACGAGAGCCCCGATCGCTCCGGCCCCATGCACGGCCCGGCGCGCAAGGCACAGTGGCGCCTGGAAGCGGCCGACGAGCACGAGGGCGGCGTCGAGCTGCATCTCTCCCCCACCGAGCGCCTGCACAGCCAACTGGTGCCGCGCGCGGTGATCCAGGCCAATGCCCGGCGCCTGCACGTGGAGCTGATCACCGAGCACGTCGGCGAGACCCCGGTCAAGCTCAGCGGCGCCCTGCACAGCTACCTGGCCGTGGCCGACAGCTTCGCCTGCCGCGTCGAAGGGCTGGCCGGCGCCCGCTATCTGGACAAGCTGGCCGGCTTCGCCGAACGCGAGCAGCAGGGCGAACTCGCCGTGCGCGGCGGCCTCGATCGTATCTACCACAGCAACGCCGAGGCGGTGCTCGACGACGGCGACCGCCGCCTGCGCATCGCCCGCCAGGGCAGCGACTCGGTGGTGGTGTGGCACCCGGGCGAGACGCCGCCCGACGACACGCCGGTCGTGGCCGCACGCCACTTCCTCTGCGTGGAATCGGCCAATACCCGCCTCGACCCGGTGTGGCTGGTACCCGGCGCCCAACACCTGCTGGGCACGACCCTGACGTGCGAGGCAGGCTCGTGAAGCACGCGGCCGGATCGCTGGAGACGCCTTTCCTGCTGGGAATGATGCGCCTGCACGAGGTGGCCGACCTGCATGCGCCGGCGCGCCTGGCAGCCTGGATCGAAGCCCGCCTCGACGAAGGGCTCGACTGGTTCGACCACGCCGACATCTACGGCGATACCCAGGGCGAGGCCCTGTTCGGCGCAGCCCTGCGCACACGCCCCGGGCTCGCCGCACGAGTGCGGGTCGTGACCAAGGCCAGCATCGTCACACCCGGGCGCGACGCCTCATCGTTTCGCGTCAAGCACTACGACAGTTCGCCGGCCTACCTCGCCCGCAGCATCGAGGCTTCGCTGGCCCGCCTGGGCGTGGAGCGCCTCGACCACTTCCTGCTCCATCGACCCAGCCCGCTGATGGATGCCGAGGCCACGGGCCGCGCGCTGGACGACGCCATCGACGCGGGCAAGATCGCCGCCGCCGGGGTCTCCAACTTCCTGCCCACCCAGTGGCGACGCCTGCAGGCCGTCATGCATCATCGCCTCTCGGTCCATCAACTGCAGCTCTCGCTCGATCATGCCCTGCCGCTGTTCGACGGCAGCTATGATGCATTGATCGACGATGGCCTGGTACCGCTCGCCTGGTCGCCGCTGGGCGGCGGCCGGGTCTGCGAAGGGCCGGCCGGCCCGCTGCTTGCACGGCTCGCCGAGGAGCGCGGCGTCTCTCCTGCCGGCCTTGCCCTGGCCTGGCTGCGCGCCCTGCCCGGCCAGCCGCGCCCGGTGATCGGTAGCCTGCGCGCCGAGCGCATCGCCAGGCTGCAGGCGGACGCCGGGCTCGAGCTCGATCGCCCGGCCTGGTACGCCCTGCTCGAGGCGGCACGCGGACACGAGGTGGCCTGAGCGCACGCCGACCCACGACAACGACAGTTCGAGAGGACACAGATGACGCCCGTGATCGCCTTCGGCGAAGCTCTCGTCGACATGCTCTCCAGCCGCCTCGGCGAGGCGGACGGCGATGCCCCCGAAACCTTCACCCCCTACGCCGGCGGCGCGCCGGCCAACGTCGCCGTGGCCTGCGCCAGGCTGGGCGTGCCCAGCCGCTTCCTCGGCATGCTCGGCGCTGACCACTTCGGCGACTTCCTCGTCGCCGAACTTGCCTCTCACGGCGTCGACCTCTCCGGCGCCGTGCGCACCCGCAAGGCGCGCACGGCGCTGGCCTTCGTCTCCCGCGATGCCAGCGGCGAGCGCACCTTCGACTTCTACCGCCCGCCCGCCGCCGACCTGCTCTACCGCCTGGAACACCTGCCGGCCGGCGTGTTCGCCGACCCCGCCATCCTGCACTTGTGCAGCAACAGCCTGACCGAGCCGGAAATCGCCGACACGACCCTGGCCATGGCCGACATGGCCGGCCGCGCCGGCTGCCTGGTCAGCGTCGATGCCAACCTGCGCCACAACCTGTGGGCCGGCGGCAGCGCCGACATCGCCCTGGTCACCCAGCTCATCGACCGTGCCGCCCTGGTCAAGCTCTCGACCGACGAACTCGACTACCTGCGCGCCGATCACCCGGCCGACGCCTGGCTGGCCGAGCGGTTGGCCGCCGGCGTCAGGCTGGTGGTGATCACCGACGGTCCCCGCGAGGTACGCGCCCTGGGCGTGGGCAGGGAACTGCGGCATAGGCCGCCGCGGGTCGAGGCGGTGGACACTACCGCCGGCGGCGACGCCTTCATCGGCGGGCTGCTCGCCGAGCTGGCCGGCCACTGCGAAGAGAAGGGCATCGACGGCGGCTGGCACCAAGACGACGTTTTCCTGCGTCGTGCACTGAGCACCGCCGCCAACTGCGGCGCCCATGCGGTGACCCGGCCCGGCGCCTATGCCGCCCTGCCCGACCGTGACGACCTGGCCAGGCTGCGCGGCTAGCGAGTCATGAGGCGAACCTGACCGGCAGCCTGCGACGCAGCGTGCGCGGCACGACCTGCTGACCCACCCGGTAGTCGCCCTGCGAAGCCGCCAGGGCGCAGGTCAGCACCATCGCCGCCATGCGGTCGTGGTCCTGCACCGCCGAGTTGACCGGCAGCGGCAGGAAGTCGAGCAGGCGGCTGTCGCCGAAGGTGGCCAGGCGCAGCGCCTGCGGCAGGCCACCCTCCTCGAGCAGCACGTCGAAGACCCCGTCGAGCAGCGTGTAGGACGCCGTGACGACGGCATCCGGCAGGCCGTCATGCTCGAGCAGCTCGCGCATCAGCCGGGCGCCGTCGGCACGATCGTAGCGCTCGGCGCCGAGGATCAGCGGCGTCGCGCCGTGCCCCGCCAGCGCCCGCTGGAAGCCGGCCCGTCGCTCACGGCTGATGGAGAGCGCCGGCACCGCATCGAGCCAGGCGATGCGCGTCACCGACTCGTCGAGCAGCGAGCGCGTCAACTGCTCGGCGGCTTCACGATCGTTGCTCACCACGCTGGCAAAACGTCCTGGATCGAAGCCACGGTCCACCGCCACCACCGGCAGGCCTCCCTGCAGCAATTCGCCATAGAAGGGGTCGTCCATGGGCAGGCAACTGGCGGTGATCAGCACCTCGCAGCGCTGGGCACGCAGCGACAGCGCCAGGTCGCGCTCGGCGTCCGGCTGGTCGTCGGAGCCGACGATCAGCAACTGGTAGCCCTGCTCGCGGGCGCCACGCTCGAGGCGCTTGGCCAGGCGCGCATAGCTGACGTTCTCCAGATCGGGCACGATCAGGCCCAGCGTGCGGCTCGAGCCACGCCGCAGTGCCGCGGCCTGGGCATCGACCCGATAGCGGTGCTCATGCACCACCGCCATGACCCTGTCCACGGTGTCCTGGCTGATGCGTCGCTCGGCGGCCTTGCCGTTGATGACGTAGCTGGCGGTGGTACGCGATACCCCGGCCAGCCTGGCGATTTCGGCGAGAGTCATGGGTTTCCTCTGTGTCAGGGAGCGATTCTACGTCACGCCCGGGCCTTTCCGCCTCCTCCCAAAGTCTAAGTAAACGCGGCTTGCGAAACCAGATGAATCGTTCCAGCATGATTGATATGCAAGCTGACACGATTCAGCAAGAACGATCCGGACGATCCCGTTCGAGATGCGCCGGCTTGCCGCCTGAACGCGCCCAGGAGAATACACGATGCTCACGCTACGCCCCGAGGATATCCACCTCGACTGTCAGGCGCCCGACTGGCGCGCCGCGCTGGACCAGGCCGCCGAGTCGCTGCACCAGGCGGGACTGACCTCGCCCGCCTATCGCGACGGCTTGTTCCAGCGCGAGACCCAATCCTCGACCTATCTCGGCAACGCCATCGCCATTCCCCATGGCACGCCCCAGAGCCGCGAACACGTGCGTACCACCGGCGTGCGCGTGCTGCAGTTTCCGGCCGGGGTCGAATGGCATGACGGCCAGCGCGTGCACGTGCTGGTCAGCATCGCGGCCCAGAGCGACGAGCATCTCGGCATCCTGCGCCAGCTCACCCATGTGCTCGACGACGACAGCGTCGGCCAGCGCCTGGCCGAAGCCCGCTCCGCCGCGGAAGTCGCCGCGCTGCTGTCGAAGGCGCAGGTGGAAGCGCGGCTGGACGCCGAGACCCTGTGCCTCGGGTTTCCCGCCCGCGACACCCGCGAGCTGGCCCTGGCCGGAGCCGCCCGCCTGCGCCAGCTCGGCTGCGTCGAGAATCGGTTCGTCGCCGAGATGGCCGAGCGAGAGCCGCTTCCACTCGGCCAGGGGCTGTGGCTGACCGCCAGCGAGCAGGGGGTGGAGAGTCCGGCGCTGGCCCTGGCCACCCCCGATACACGGCTGGCCAATGTCGGCGAAGAGGTAAAAGGCGTGTTCTGCCTGGCCGCCCAGGGCGACGCTCATCGCGGCCTGCTGGAGCGCATCCTGGCGCTGCTCGACAGCGGCGCCGCGGCCGAACTGCCCGGCGCCGACGCCGCCACCGTGCTGGCCCGGCTGGCGGGCGAGTCGGCTACGGCCCATACCCGGCTCGCTCGGGTGCTCAACGCCCACGGCCTGCATGCCCGCCCGGCCAAGCAGCTGGTGCAGGTCGCCCGGCAGCAGGGCCTGCCCATCCATGTGCGCCTGGCCGAAGGGGGCGGCGCCGCGGTGCCGGCCACCAGCCTGACCAAGGTGATCAACCTCGGCGCCCGGCGCGGCCAGCAGCTGGCCTTCTCCGCCGAGGGCGACAACGCCCGGGCGGCGCTCGACGCCGTCTGCCGGGCCGTGGCGGACGGCCTCGGCGAACAGGTCCTGCCCTTCGACGAGAGCCGCGAGCGCATCACGCCACAAGCGGACGAAGCCCCCGCCGAGCCGCTGCCCGACGATACCCCCCACCAGGGCGTGGCAGCCTCGCCGGGGCTCGCCATCGCTCCGGTCTTCGTGCTGCAGACACCGCGCTTCGACTACCCCCAGCATGCCGCCGATCCCGCCGGGCAGCAGCGCCGCCTGCAGGACGCCATCGCCGAGGGTGCAGCACAGCTCGAGGCGCTGGAGCGCGAAGCCCGCGGCGGCGAGGTGGCCCAGATCCTCTCCATGCACGAGGAGATGCTGCGCGACCCCGAGCTGTTCGAGGCGGCCCGCGAGGGCATCCAGGACGGCCGCTCCGCCGAGGCTGCCTGGTGGGAAGCCATCGAGACCGCCGCCCACGCCCAGGAGATGCTCGCCGACCGGCTGCTGGCCGAGCGCGCCGCCGACCTGCGCGACGTCGGCCGCCGCGTGCTCGGTGTCCTGTGCGAGGTAAAGCTGCCCGAGCCGCCGGAAACGCCCTACATCCTGGTCACCGACGACATCGGCCCCTCCGACGTGGCGCGCCTCGACACGCGCCGGGTGCGTGGCCTGCTCACCGCCCGCGGCGGTGCCACCGCGCACAGCGCGATCCTGGCCCGGGCGCTGGGCATCCCCGCGGTGGTGGGCGCCGGCGAGCGCGTGCTGACGCTGGCAGGCGGCGGGGAGCTGATCCTCGACGGCGAGCGCGGCCGGGTGATCCCGGCGCCCTCCGCCGAGCGCCGCGCGGCCGCCGAGCAGCGCCTGGCCGAGCGCCAGCAGCGCGAAGCCGAGGCGTGGGAGGCGCGCTTCGAGGAGGCGCGTACCCGCGACGGTCACCGCGTCGAAGTGGCCGCCAACCTGGGCAATACCGCCCATGCCGCCGATGCCGTGGAGCGCGGCGCCGAGGGCGTCGGCCTGCTGCGCACCGAATTCCTGTTCATGGCCCATGCCCAGGAGCCGGACCTCGACACCCAGGTCGGTGAGTACCGCGAGGCGCTCGAGGCCCTCGGCGGCCGCCCGCTGGTGGCCCGCACCCTGGACGTGGGCGGCGACAAGCCGCTGCCCTACTGGCCGGTGCCCCGCGAGGACAATCCCTTCCTCGGCCTGCGCGGCATCCGCCTGTCCCTGACCCGCCCCGAGGTGCTCGAGACCCAGCTGCGCGCGCTGCTGATGGCGGCCGCACCCGCACCGGAGCAGGCGCCGAGGCCGCTGCGCATCATGCTGCCGATGATCAAGGACATCGCCGAGTTCCGCGCGGCACGCGCCATCCTCGACCGCCTGCTCGACGAGATCCCCGCCGCCGATCGGGCCACCGACGTACAGCTCGGCGTGATGATCGAGGTACCCTCGGCCGCCCTGCTGGCACCGACGCTGGCCGCCGAGGTCGACTTCTTCTCGGTGGGCACCAACGACCTGACCCAGTACACGCTGGCCATTGACCGCGATCACCCCGCCCTCTCGGCCCAGGCCGACGGCCTGCACCCGGCGGTGCTGCGCCTGATCGAGATGACCGTGGCGGCGGCCCATGCCCATGGCAAGTGGGTCGGCGTGTGCGGCGAGCTGGCCAGCGACACCCTGGCCGTGCCGGTGCTGGTCGGGCTCGGCGTCGACGAACTCTCGGTCAGCGCGCGCCAGGTACCGCTGGTCAAGGCGCGGCTGCGCGAGTTCGACCTCGCCGAAGCCCGCGCCCAGGCCGAGCTGGCGCTGGCCCAGGCCACCAGCGAGGCGGTCCGCGACGCCCTGGAGGTACGCTGATGGCCCGCGTGCTCTGCCTGACGCTCAATCCCGCGCTGGATCTTTCCGTGAGCCTGGAACGGCTGACGCCGGGCGCGGTCAACCGCACCCGCGAGACCCACCTGACGGCAGCCGGCAAGGGCGTCAACGTGGCCCGGGTGCTGGCCGATCTCGGCCACGACGTCACCGTGTCGGGCTTTCTCGGCGCCGACAACGACGGTCCCTTCCTGCGCGCCTTCGAGGCCATGGGCGTGGAGGACGCCTTCCTGCGCGTACCCGGTGAGACCCGTATCAACGCCAAGCTCGCCGAGGCCGACGGCCGGGTCACCGACATCAACGGACCCGGCGTGGCCATCGATGCCGCCGCCTGGCAGCGCCTGCTCGACGGGCTCGATACGCGCATCGACGATCCGCGACGCCGGCCCGACGCCGTGGTCATCGCCGGCAGCCTGCCACCCGGCGTGGCGCCGACCGATCTCGCCGGGCTGATCGCCCGCCTGCGCGGTGCCGGGCTGCCGGTATGGGTCGATACCAGCGGCGAGGCGCTGACCCGGGCCATCGAGGCGCGTACCACCGCGGTCAAGCCCAACGAGCAGGAGCTCGCCGCCTGGGCCGGCGAGAGCCTGGAGAGCGCCGAGGCACGGCTCAAGGCGGCACTGCGCCTCTATGCCGCCGGCATCGAGGAGGCCGTGATCTCCGCCGGCCCCGCCGGCGTGCTGTGGGTCAGCCGCCGCGGCGCCTGGCAGGCCATGCCGCCGCGCCTGGCGGTGGCCAGCACCGTGGGCGCCGGCGATACCCTGCTCGCCGCCCTGCTGCACGGTGTGCTCTCGGGCCACCCGCCCGACCAGGCCCTGCGCCTGGCCACCGCCCTTTCCGCCGAATCGGTTCGTCACCTGGGCGTGGGCAACCTCCACGCCGACGACTTTCCGCAACTCCAACAACAGACCCGCGTACGGCGCCTCAACGACGTCGACGCAGGGGGAGCCCTCGCATGAACGTGATCATCGTTACCGCATGCCCCAGTGGCATGGCCACCACTTTCCTCGCCGCCCGTCGCCTGGAGCAGGCCGCCCGTCGGCTGGGTTGGCAGGCCAGCGTCGAGATGCACAGCCAGCTCGAAGCCGTCGAGCCCGTCCCGGCCGAGGCCATTGCTGCAGCCGACCTGATCGTGATCGCCGCCGACCAGGTCCCCGCCGCCGAACGCTTTGCCGGCAAGCGCCTGTTCCAGGCAAGCACCGACGAGGCACTGCCCGACCCCCAAGCCTTCCTCGAGCGCGCTCGGCGCGAGGCTTCCGATTACACACCGCCTGCCACGATGGCAACCGTAAGTGCCACGCCCAAGGCCGGCGGCAGCAGCATCGTCGCCGTGACCGCCTGCCCCACCGGCGTGGCCCATACGTTCATGGCCGCCGAGGCATTGAGCGAAGCGGGCAAGGCGCTAGGGCATGCGATCCGCGTGGAGACCCAGGGCTCCGTCGGCGCCCAGGACAAGCTCACCGATGAAGAGATCGCCGCGGCCGAAGTGGTGATACTCGCCTGCGACATCGAGGTCGATCCGACCCGCTTCGCCGGCAAGCGCATCTATCGCACCTCCACCGGCAATGCGCTCAAGAAGCCGCGTCCCACCATCGAGGCGGCGCTGGCCGAGGCCGAGGTGGAGGACGCCGCCGGCGCCACGCGTCGCAGCGAGGCGAAGAAGAGCCTCAAGGAGAAGGGCGTCTACAAGCACCTGCTCACCGGCGTCTCCTTCATGCTGCCCATGGTGGTGGCCGGCGGTCTGCTGATCGCGCTCTCCTTCGTCTTCGGCATCGAGGCCTTCGAGCAGGAGGGCACGCTCGCCGCGGCGCTGATGCAGATCGGTGGCGGCACGGCCTTCGCCCTGATGATCCCGGTGCTGGCCGGCTACATCGCCTATTCCATCGCCGACCGGCCGGGCATCGCCCCGGGCATGATCGGCGGCATGCTGGCGGCGGAGATCGGTGCCGGCTTCATCGGCGGCATCCTCGCCGGCTTCCTGGCCGGCTACGTGGCGCTGGCGGTGACCCGCCACGTGCGGCTGCCGTCGAGCGTCGAGTCGCTCAAGCCGATCCTGATCATTCCGCTGATCGCCAGCCTGGTCACCGGCCTGACCATGATCTACGTGATCGGCGAGCCGGTGGCGGCGATATTGGCTGGCCTGACCAGCTTCCTCGCGGCCATGGACTCGACCAACGCGGTGCTGCTCGGCATCCTGCTCGGCGCCATGATGTGCTTCGACCTGGGCGGACCGGTCAACAAGGCCGCCTACACCTTCGGCGTCGGCCTGCTCTCGACCCAGACCTACGCACCGATGGCGGCGATCATGGCCGCCGGCATGGTCCCGGCCATCGGCATGGGGATCGCCAGCTTCGTCGCCCGCCACAAGTTCTCCGAGCCGGAGCGCGAGGCGGGCAAGGCGTCGTTCGTGCTGGGGCTGTGCTTCATCAGCGAGGGCGCCATCCCCTTCGCCGCCAAGGATCCGCTGCGGGTGATCCCGGCCTGCATGCTGGGCGGGGCCATCACCGGCGCCCTCTCCATGCTGGTCGGCGCGCAGCTGATGGCGCCCCATGGCGGCATCTTCGTGCTGCTGATTCCCAATGCCATCACCCCGGTGTTGCTCTACCTCGGCGCCATTGTCGCCGGTTCGCTGATCACCGGCCTGGGCTACGCCGCGATCAAGCGCGGCGCCGCCCCGGTGGCCGTCGCCGCCAACGCCTGATACCTACCTGACAGGCGTTCCAGCGCTGGTGCATGCCGCCCAAGGGCGACATGCACCAGCGCATTTCCTCAGGCACCACCGATCGCCCCCTCAGGCGACAGACAAAAAAAGCCCGGCCGCGAGGCCGGGCGCAATGACAGCCACTGGCTGCCGAGAGAGCACGAGAAAGCGATCAGCGAAGCCGTTCAGTGATGAAAGCGCTGGGCGGCTTCCTTGGCGAGCTGGCGGATGCCGTTCCAGTCTTCGGCATCGACCAGCGACTTCGGCGTCAGCCAGGACCCCCCCACGCACATCACGTTCTTCAGCGCCAGGTAGTCCTCGGCGTTGTCGAGGGTGATGCCGCCGGTGGGGCAGAAGCGTGCCTCGGGAATCGGGCCGGCAAAGGCCTTCAGCGCCTTGACGCCGCCGCTGGCCTCGGCAGGGAAGAACTTGAAGCGGCGGTAGCCGTACTGCCAGCCGGTCATCAGTTCGGAGACGGTGGCCACGCCGGGAAGCATCGGTACCGGGCTGCTGACGCCGTAGCGATAGAGCGCCTCGGTGGTGCCCGGCGTGACGACGAAATCGGCACCCACCTGCTCGCTCTGGCGATACTGGGCCGGGGTCAGCACGGTGCCCACGCCGATGCTGGCCTGGGGCAAGGCCTCCTTCAAGCGGCGCACCGCCTCCAGCGCGCAGTCGGTGCGCAGGGTCACTTCGAGTACCGTGAGCCCGCCCTCGACCAGGGCGCGGCCCAGCGGCACGGCGTCCTCCACCCGCTCGATGGCCAGCACCGGGATGACCTCGGCCTTGAGGCAGATGCTGTCGAGTTCGGTGATACGCGTGGACGGCAGCTGTTTGTCGATGGTCATGAGCAAGACTCCAGTTCAGGGGGCCCAGTAGACGGCCAGCGGGCAGGAAAGAAAGGCGCGGATCGGCAGTTCGCGCAGGTCGTCGCCGGACAGGGCGCGGGCCAGCACGCTGCGCTTGTCGTCGCCGGTGATGTAGAGCACGTGACGTCGCGCCTGGTGCAGCCGGTCGGCGCTCAGGGAAATGCGTGCCTGGGGCTGGCTCGGCGTGCGCGCGGCCAGCACCGGGGCGTCGGTGGTGAGCCCCAGCTCCAGCTCGCGACTGTCGGGAAACAGCGAGGCGGTATGTCCGTCGCCGCCCATGCCCAGCACCACCAGGCTGGCCGGCCAGGCCAGCGCCTCGATGCGCCGGGTGACCGCCTCGACGCCCTGCTCGGGGGTCTCGTCATCGGTGGTCAGCGAGACGAAGCTGGCCGCCGCCGCCCGGTCCTGCAGCAGGTGGCGCCGTACCAGCAGGGCATTGCTCGCCGCGTCGGTCTCGCTCACCCAGCGCTCGTCGGCCAGGGTCACGTCGACCCGCTCCCAGGGCAGCTCCTGCCGAGACAGGGCCTGGAAGTAAGGCACCGGGGTCGAGCCGCCGGATACCACCAGCAGGGCCCGCTCCTGCTGCGCCAGGTCCTGGCGCAGCGCTTCACAGGTGGCTTCGGCGAGCTGCGCGGCGAGCTGTTGGCGCGGCTCGGCTGCAAGATCGGTCATGTCAGTAGTCCTCGTACCAGCTGCGCCCATCCTGGGTGATCATGGCGATGGAGGCCACCGGCCCCCAGGAGCCGGCGGGATAGCGCCGCGGCGGCTCGCCCATCTCCTTCCAGGCGGCAATCAGGCTGTCGCACCAGTGCCAGGCGTGCTCGACCTCGTCGCGGCGCACGAACAGGTACTGGCGCCCCTTCATCACCTCGAGCAGCAGGCGCTCGTAGGCGTCGGGAATGCGCGTCTGGGGGAAGGCGCTGCCGAAATCCAGGTGCAGCGGACCACGGCGCAGGCGCATCCCCCGGTCCAGCCCGCTGTCCTTGGTCAGCACCTCCAGTGCGATACCCTCGTCGGGCTGCAGGCGGATGACCAGCTTGTTGGCCGCCAGGTTGCGCTGGTCGGGGTCGAAGATGTAGTGGGGCTGCTGGCGGAAGTGCACCACGATCTGGGAGAGCTTCTCGGGCATGCGCTTACCGGTGCGCAGGTAGAACGGCACCCCGGCCCAACGCCAGTTGGCCACGCCGGTCTTCATGGCGACGAAGGTCTCGGTCTCGCTGTCGCGATTGGCGCCCTCCTCCTCGAGGTAGCCTGGCACCCCCTTGCCGTGGATGGTGCCGGCGATGTACTGGCCGCGCACCACGTCACGATTGAGCCGGGCCTCGCTGAAGGGCTGCAGCGCCTTGAGCACCTTGACCTTCTCGTCGCGGATGGCGTCGGCATCGAGGTTGGCCGGCGGGTCCATGGCGATCAGGCAGACCAGCTGCAGCAGGTGGTTCTGGACCATGTCGCGCAGCTGGCCGGCACGATCGAAGTAGCCCCAGCGCCCCTCGATACCGACCTGCTCGGCCACGGTGATCTCCACGTGGGAGATGTGGTTCTGGTTCCACTGGGTGCCGAACAGCGGGTTGGCGAAACGCAGCGCGATCAGGTTCTGAACGGTCTCCTTGCCCAGATAATGGTCGATGCGATAGACCTGGGACTCTTGGAACACTTCGCCGATGGCGTCGTTGATCACGCAGGAGGACTCGAAGTCGTAGCCGATCGGCTTCTCGACCACCACCCGGGAGAGCTCGTCGAGGCACTCGCCGGCCTGAAGGTTGCGACAGATCTCACCGTACAGGCTCGCCGGCACGGCCAGGTAGACGACCAGGGGGCAGACGACGGTGTCATGGCGCACGGCCTCGCGCCACTCGGCGATGGCGCGGTAGCCCTCGGCGGTAGCGAAGTCGAGCTGCAGGTAATCGAGGCGTGCCGTGAAGCGCTTGACGGTCTCGTGATCGAGCTCGGCGGGCTTGACGTAGGTCTGCAGGGTTTCGGCGATCCGCCGGCGAAAGGCGTCGGGCTTCAACTCCTGGCGCGCCAGCCCCAGGATGCGCGTGTCGTCATGCAGCAGGCCCTCGCGGTCGAGGTGGTAGAGCGCCGGGTAGAGTTTGCGCAGCGACAGGTCGCCCAGGGCACCGAACAGCGCGAGATCGATGACCGGCCGACTCTCTTCCTCTGGCCGCGTGGTTGCCTTCATGTCCGCCCCCATTTGGTTAATTTACACAAAAAATACGTAAAAACAGCCTGTCTATCAACCAATATTTTGTAATATTACGCTCATGATCGGTATTCCCGATAGCTCGGTTCGCGCCTGACCGCGACTCCGCGATAGGATAGCCGTCGTTCATGTTGTTAAATCACTACATTATCAGCTTGAGAGAGTCCCTTCAGCCATGGCCCATCACGACCTGCTGCAACGAATCCGTCAACGCCTCGAGGAGCTCAACCGCTCCGAGCGCAAGGTAGCAGACGTCATCCTGGCCGATCCGGCCCGGGCCACCGGCCTGAGCATCGCCAGCCTGGCCCAGGCGGCGTCGGTCAGTGAACCCACGGTCAACCGCTTCTGCCGCAGCTTCAATGCCAAGGGCTATCCCGATTTCAAGATCAAGCTAGCCCAGAGCCTGGCTGGCGGCACGCCCTACGTCAGCCAGTCGGTGGAGCCCGGCGATGCGGCGGTGGACTACACGCGCAAGATCTTCGGCGCCACCATCGCCGCCCTTGACGAAGCCAGCCGCACCCTCGACCCGGACCGCATCGAGCGGATGGTGGACTACCTGATCCAGGCCAAGCAGATCCACTTCTTCGGCCTGGGCGCCTCCGGCGCCGTGGCCCAGGATGCCCAGCACAAATTCTTTCGTTTCAACCTGCCGGTCACCTCCTACGTCGACGTGCTGATGCAGCGCATGATCGCCTCGGCCTGCCACACCGGTGACGTCGTGGTGGTCATTTCGTGGACCGGCCGTACCCGCGAGCTGGTCGACATCGCGCGCCTGGCGCGCGAGAGCGGCGCCGTGGTGCTGGGCATCACCGCGCCCGGATCGCCGTTGGCCGCGGAGTGCACCGAGACGCTCGAGGTGCCCACGCCGGAGGACACCGACGTCTACATGCCGATGACCTCGCGCATGATCCAACTCACCCTGATCGACGTGCTGGCCACCGGCGTCACCCTGCGCCGCGGCGAGGACTTCCTGCCCCACCTGAAGAAGATCAAGGATAGCCTGCGCGACACCCGCTACCCGCCCCGCGGCTGAACGCCGCGTGACGCCACTGCATCATCTGGCCCCAGCCTCGCTACCGGCGGCCTGCCAGGCCGCCACCAGCGCCCGCGCCTGCCGGCACACCTGTTCGGGCGACTGCCCGGGGCGATAGAGGGCACTGCCCAGGCCGGCACCGTCCACACCGGCGGCACGCCAGGCGGCGAACTCCTCCGCACCGATGCCCCCCACGGCATAGAGCCGGGTGCCGCCGGGCAGCACCGCGCGCAGCGCCTTCATGCCCTCTACTCCCACCTGCACGGCAGGAAACAGCTTCAGCCCCGTGGCACCGGCCTCCAGGGCATCGAACGCCTCCGACGGCGTCAGCACGCCGGGCCAGCTCTGCAGGCCCAGCCGTCGGGTCTCCTCGATCACCGCGGGGCGGCAGTTGGGTGACACCACCAGGCGGCCGCCGGCGGCATGCACTTCACGCACCTGGTCCGGGCTGAGCACCGTGCCGGCCCCCACCGCGGCGCGGTCACCCAGTGCCGCGGCCAGGCGGCGGATGCTGTCGAGCGGATCGGGGGAGTTGAGCGGGACTTCCAGCGTCGTGATGCCGGCGGCGAGGACGGCCTCGCCCACCGCCACCGCCTCGTCGGGGGTGATGCCGCGAAGGATACCGATCAGGGGCAGGGTCATATCCGTCTCCATGATGAGTTGTCACCACCGGCCCGTGCCAATCCCAGGCCGGCGAGCACCGCCGTGTCGCCGTCGAGGCGCCTGCTGGCATGGCCGAGCGTCTCGAGGGCCAGCGCATAGCGCTCGCACAGCGCCGCACTGCCGACCAGGGTCACGGGCGTAGCCGGCAGCTCGCATTGCATGCCGGCAAGCTCCAGACCGATGACGAGCCCCGAGAGGCGCGCCCCCAACCGGGCTCGCCGCGCCTCCCCGGCGGGCAGCGAATCGTCGAGCAGATCGGCGGCGCGCAGGCCGAACAGCCGCTGGGCGAAGCGTCCGGGTTCGGCGGCCGCCTCGCGCACCGCACCGACGAACGCCTCGCGGCAGCCCGGCGCGTCCAGCCCGGCCTCGGCCACCGAGTGCCGCAGCACCGAGCGGCTGGCCAGCAACCGGTAGAGCTCCCCGCTGAGCGCGGTAGCGAAGCGCATCACCGTGCCCGCCTCGAGCCAGGCCCACTTGGCGTGGGTGCCGGGCAGGCAGACCAGCCCCGAGAAGCCGGGCTCGTGCGCCACCAGGCCGGCCAACTGAGTCTCCTCGCCGCGCATCACGTCGAAGTCGCGGCCCGCGGCGTCGTCGTGCTGGCACAGCCCCGGCAGCAGGTGCACCTCGAGTCGCGCATCGCGCAGCACGGGAGCCACGGCGCCGCGAGCCAGGTCGTCCAGGCGCGTCGGTACCGGCAGGTAGGCCGCCTCGCGCCAGCCCTGACGGGCGCCGGCCATGCCGCAGACCCACACCGCCACGCGCCCGGAAGCGGACAGCCAGTCGCCGATCGCCTCCAGCAGTGCGGGTTCGTACTCCTGCGGCGCCAGGGCCAGCATGCCCTTGTCGCTGCCCGCGCGGGCCAGCACCTCGCCGCGCTCGTCCAGCCCCCAGGCGCGCAGGTGGCTCGAGCCCCAGTCCACCGCGACCCACGCCAGCCGCTCGCGTACCGCATCGCTCATGACGGTCTCCTCACCATTCGGCGATGGAGCCGTCCTCATGGCTCCACACCGGGTTGCGCCAGCGGTGACCCACCTTGGCCCGCTCCTCGACGAAGGCCTCGTCGATCTCGACGCCAAGGCCGGGCCCCTGGGGAATGGCACAGAAGCCCTCCTCGATGGCCAGCGCCGACTTGTCGACCAGGTAGTCGAGCACGTCGTTGTCGCGGTTGTAGTGGATGCCCATGCTCTGCTCCTGGATGAAGGCGTTGTGGCTGACCGCATCCAAGTGGAGCGAGGCGGCCAGGGTCAACGGGCCGAGCGGGCAGTGCGGAGCCAGGGCCACGTCATGGGCCGAGGCCAGCGCGGCGATCTTCAGCCCCTCGCTGATGCCGCCGCAGTGGGAGAGGTCGGGCTGGATGATGTCGATCATGCCGTCGGCGAGCAGGTCGCGGAATTCGAACCGCGTGTGCAGCCGCTCGCCGGTGGCCAGCGGGTAGCCCAGGCCGCCGGCGATGTGCTTCAGGCTAGGCAGGTGTTCGGGGGCCACCGGCTCCTCGACGAACATGGGGTGAAACGGCTCCAGTTCGCGCAGCAATGCCTTGGCCATGGGCCGATGGACGCGGCCGTGGAAGTCGATGCCGATGCCGACCTCGGGGCCCACCGCCTCGCGGGCCTCGGCCACCCGCGCCACCGCCTCGTCGACCTTGCGGTGCGAGTCGACGATCTGCAGCTCGGCGGTGCCGTTCATCTTGAAGGCGGTGAAGCCGCGCCCCACCAGCTCCCTGGCGCCCGCCCCCACGTCGCTCGGCCGGTCGCCGCCGGTCCAGGCGTACATGCGCATGCGCTCGCGCACCGCGCCGCCCAGCAGCTGGTGCACCGGCACGCCCAGATCGCGCCCCTTGAGGTCCCACAGCGCCTGGTCGATACCGGCGATGGCGCTCATCAGGATGGGGCCACCGCGGTAGAAGCCGGCGCGATAGAGCGTGTTCCACAGGTGCTCGATGCGGTGCGGATCCTGGCCGACCAGGTAGTCGGCGAGTTCATGCACCGCGGCCTCCACCGTGGCGGCGCGGCCCTCGATGACCGGCTCGCCCCAGCCGTAGCAGCCACTGTCGGTCTCGATCTTGAGGAATAGCCAGCGCGGCGGCACCTGCCAGGTCCTGAGTCGGGTGATCTTCATGTGGAGCGCTCCCTGGTGTCGGGTTCGGCCACCGGCGTGGTGGCGGGTCGTGAGGCCGCGTCGGCGACGATCCCCAGGTCGACGGCGGTGCGCCGCAGCACGTCGGCGGCGGCCGCCTCGGCGGCGTCGGCGTCGCGGCGGCGAATCGCCTCGAGCAGCCGGCCGTGGCGCGCCAGGCTGTCCTCCAGGTCGGCAGCAAGGGGCCGGAGGTGAGCCTGGGAGCGCACGATCAGGGCGATGATCGAAGGCCGCAACAGGTGTCCCATCTGGCGCCAGACCAGGTTGTGGCTGGCGCGGTAGACGGCATCATGGAAGGCCACGTCGTACTCCGCATGCCGCGCGCTGGCTTCCGGTCTGCCGGCGGTACGCCGCATGCCCTGGTAGGCCGCCTCCAGGCGTTCGAGATCCCCCGCGTCGGCGGCCTGGGCCGCCAGCCGCGCGACGGCCGGCTCCGCCGAGTGGCGAAAGGCGAAGATCTCGCGCAACAGCTCGGCGTCGGGGGCCTCGATCTCGGCCATCCAGGTACTCACCAGGGGATCGAGCAGGTGCCATTCGTCGATCTCGCAGACCACGCTGCCCCGCCCCGCGGTGCGCTCGACCATCCCCAGCGCGACCAGGGTGGCCAGGGCGTTGCGCACCTGGTTGCGGCTGACTTCGAAGTGTTGGCAGAGATCACGCTCACGGGGAAAGGTCTCGCCGGGTCGCCAGCGCCCGGCCAGCAACGCCTGACCCAGCAGCCGGGCCAGGCCATCGGCGCCGCCCTGGTGACGCGGCAGTGAAGCCAGTGTCATGAGGCCTCCTAGGAAAGCAAATGTCAGACATTTTACCGCGCAGCACGCCACCCCGCCAGCCTGCGGCACGTCGGGGCGGGCCGCTTCGCCGCCCGCCCCACGGGGGGCTAGACCCCGGCGAAGGCTGCGTAGATGACGATCACCAGCACCACCAGCAGCAGGCCGACGGGCACGGCGCCGCGCCAGGGGGTGAGGTCGACGTCCCCACTGTACTCGTGGACCCAGGCGGTCTCGCGCGGGCGCAGCTTGCCGATCAGCAGCATCATGGCCACCAGCAGCACGAAAACCCCGGCGACGAAGTGGAACTCGTGCATCACCAGCGGCAGCTTGTTGAACGGCGGCACGAAGTAGCCTGCGGCGATCAGCAGGCAGCCGCCGACCAGGGCGATCTTGGCCGCCATGGGCGGCACGCGTGTGGTGAGCAGGCCGACGATCACCACCGCGAGGATGGGGATGAAGTAGATGGCGTTCATCTTCTGCAGGTAGTCGAACAGGCTCTCCTGGCCGGCCAGCAGCGGCGCGATGGTCATGGTGGCGAAGGCCATGATCCAGCCGAACACCTTGCCCGACCTGACCACCTGCTCCTCGCTGGCCTGCTTGTTGAGCACGCCCTTGTAGAGCCCCAGGCTGAAGATGGTGGTGGTGCTGTTGAGCGCCGAGTTGAACGACGACAGGATGGCGCCGACCATCACCGCGGCGAAGAAGCCGGTGAGATAGGGCGGCAGCACGTTGAACACCAGGTGACCGTAGGCCTCGTCGGCCTGCACGCCCTGGTCGGCGTAGAGGTGGTAGGCGATGATGCCCGGCAGCACCAGGTAGAGCGGGCCGAGCAGCTTGAAGAAGCCGGTCAGCAGCACGCCCTTCTGCCCCTCGGCGAGGTTCTTGGCGGCGAAGGTACGCTGGATGATCTGCTGGTTGGTGGTCCAGTAGAAGAGGTTGATCAGGAACACGCCGGTGAAGAGGGTGGAGAACGGCACCTGCTGGTCGGAGCCACCAATGGAGTTGAGCTTCTGCGGATCGCTCTCCTTGAGCACCTCCCAGCCGGCGAGCAGGCCGCCGTCATCGCTGACCGCCTGCAGCCCGAAGTAGACGATGACGAAGCCGCCGACCAACAGCCCGACGCCATTCAGCGTATCCGACACGGCCACCGTGCGCAGCCCACCGAACAGGGCATAGACGGAGCCGATCAGCCCCACCCCCCAGACCGTCAGCCACAGCAGCAGCGTCGACGACTCGATGCCGGTCAGGCCGGGGAGGTCGAGCATGCCGAGCAGCCCCATGGCGCCGGAGTAGAGAATGATCGGCAGCAGAATCACCGCATAGGCGATCAGGAAGATGACGTTGCAGATCAGTTGGGTGCCGGCATCGAAGCGAATCAGCAGCATCTGCGGCAGGGTGGCGATACCGCTCCTGAGGAAGCGCGGCAGGAAGAACAGTGCCAGGGCCACCAGGGCGATCACCGCCACCACCTCCCAGGCCATGACGCTCAGGCCGTCGCTGAACGCCGAGCCGTTGAGCCCCACCATCTGCTCGGTGGAGAGGTTGGTCATCAGCAGCGAGCCGGCGATCAACGGGAAGGTCAGCGAGCGGCCGGCGAGGAAATAGCCGCTGGTGCTCGCATGATCGTCGCGGCGGGTCAGGCGCCAGGTGATGAAGGCCACCAGGCCGGTGAAGAACAGGAACGACAGCAGGGTCAAGGCATGCATGCGGGGACACTCCCTTGCGGATATCCAGCAGTCCATTGCGTCAGCACAAAATGTCTGACATTGGCGAATTCACTACATTCTAAGCAAACGCAGCGCTCCCGACATGCGCCCTTGGTCGAAAATCCTCCTGATGTTTATGGAATATTACTAACAAAACTTAAGGTGAGATCGTCCCCTGCCCGCCACTTCGGTGCCGGGGTTGCCAGCCGGGCGGCGCGGCACAACAATAGCGCCTCCACCTCCGCTGTACTCAAGGATTCCCCATGCGCCGGATCGCCCTGACCCTCACGCTGCCTGCCATCGCCCTGACCCTGGCCGCCCCCGGGGCCCTCGCCGAGACCTTCCGCTTTACCGCCATCCCCGACGAGGACGAGGCGCGCCTGGTGGAGCGCTTTGCCAAGGTGGCCGACTATCTGGAGGAGCAGCTTGGCGTCGAGGTGGAGTACGTACCGGTGAAGTCCTACAGCGCCGCGGTCACCGCCTTCCGCAACGACCAGGTCCAGTTGGCGTGGTTCGGCGGGCTCTCGGGGGTGCAGGCGCGACGCCTGGTGCCCGGCTCCCAGGCGCTGGCCCAGGGCAGCGAGGACGACGCCTTCGTCAGCTATTTCATCGCCCATGAGTCCACCGGCCTCGAGCGCGCCGACGAGCTGCCCGACGAGATCGAGGGCATGAGCCTGACCTTCGGCTCGCGCACCTCCACCTCCGGCCGGCTGATGCCGGAGCACTTCCTGCGCCAGCGCTTCGACAATGCCGATCCGGAGCGCTTTTTCTCCCGCGTCGGCTACTCCGGCGACCACTCGCGTACCATTGCGCTGGTGGAAGCCGGCACCTACGACATCGGGGCGGTCAACTACACCGTCTGGGAAGCCGCCGAGGAGGAGGGCCGGATCAATACCGACCAGGTCCGAGTGATCTGGGCCACGCCGCCCTATCCCGACTACAACTGGACGCTGCGCGGCGACGCCGACGAGCGCTTCGGCGAGGGCTTTGCCGAGAAAGTCCGGGCC
Source organism: Billgrantia sulfidoxydans (assembly GCF_017868775.1). Taxonomy (NCBI): domain Bacteria; kingdom Pseudomonadati; phylum Pseudomonadota; class Gammaproteobacteria; order Oceanospirillales; family Halomonadaceae; genus Billgrantia; species Billgrantia sulfidoxydans. The sequence continues at coordinate 3,373,798 of NZ_CP053381.1, forward strand.
GCCTTTCTGGAAATGGACGACCCGGAGCTGCTCGCCACCTTCCCCCGCGAGGCGTTCATCCCCGCCGACAACGAGCTCTACGCCCCCATCGAGGAGGTGGCCGAGGCACTCGGCCTGCTGCGCTGATGGAGGGAGAGCAACGTCGCCTGCTGGTTCGCTTCGATGGTGAGGACATCGGGCATGGCGCGCATGTCGTCCTGCCACGCCTGACCCTCGCCCTGCATGAGGGCGAAAGGGTCGCGTTGCTCGGCCAGAGCGGCGCCGGCAAGTCGACGCTGCTCGGCGAGCTGCGCCGTCGGCTCGACTGCCAGGCGGCCTGGTGCCCGCAGCATCACGGCCTGGTGCCGCAGCTTGCGGTCTATCACAACGTCTTCATGGGGCGCCTGCCGGAGCATTCGGCGCTGGCCAACCTGTGGAACCTCGTGCGCCCGCTGCGCCGCCCATGGCGCGAGGTGGCCGCCCTGTGCGACGAGCTGGGCCTGGCCGGCCTGTTGCGCCGGCCGGTGGGCCAGCTCTCCGGCGGCCAGCGCCAACGGGTAGCCATCGCCCGGGCGCTCTACCAGGCCCGGCCGCTGTTCCTCGGCGACGAGCCGGTGGCCAGCATCGACCCTCACCAGGCCCTGCGTCTGCTGGACCTGATCGATGCCCGCCACACCACTTCGGTCGTCGCCCTGCACCAGCGCGAGCTGGCGCTGACCCACTTCGACCACGTCTGGGGCTTGCGTGACGGCCGTCTGGCGATCGATGCGCCCGCCGGCTCGCTCACCCTGGCCGAGCTGGACGCGCTCTACCCCGACGCCGATGCCGCGAGGCATGGCCCGGATGCGCTCGACGCCGATATCGGCGTGCCGGGCGTCGATGCTCTCCCCTGCCCTCGGGGGCGGTCGTGAACGACAGCCTGCCGGCCCTGCCCCCAGCGGGGTGGAGAGCGTGGTGGCGGGGCCAGTCGCCCGGCCTGCGCCTGGCCCGGCATACCCTGGGCCTGGTGGCGCTGGCGGTGCTGCTGGCGCCCTTCGCCGACCTGTCCATCCACACCCGCGATCCCTGGGGCGAGCTCGGCCGCATGGCGGCCGGCCTGGCGTGGCCCGCCTGGGGCGCGCTGGAGTCGCCCTTCTCGGCGCTCGGCCTCACCGTGGCGGTGGCGCTGTGGGGTACGCTTGCCGGGGTGATCCTGGGCTTTCCCCTGGCGCTGCTGTTCGCCCGCTCGCGGCTGGTCAGGGCCGGCTGCGCCTTCGTGCGCGCCATCCACGAGCTGTTCTGGGCACTTCTGTTCCTGCAGGTGTTCGGCCTCTCGGCGCTCACCGCGCTGGCGGCCCTGGCGATTCCCTACGCGGGGATCTTCGCCAAGGTCTATGCCGAGATCCTCGAGCAGACCCCGCGCGCGCCGCGCGACGCCCTGCCGCCCGGCAGCGGCCGGCTGGCCCGCTTCGTCTATGCCGAACTGCCGCTGGCCTGGACCCAGCTCGCCGCCTACACCCGCTACCGCTTCGAATGCGGCCTGCGCGCCAGCGTGCTGCTCGGCTTCGTCGGCTTGCCGACCCTGGGTTTCCATCTCGAGACGGCGTTTCGCGAGGGGCGCTACCACGAGGCGGGGGCGCTGCTGTGGCTGTTCTACGGGCTGATCGCCAGCCTGCCGTGGTGGGGGCACAAGCGCGTGATTCCGCTGCTGCTGGTGGGCGGCGCCTGGCTGCTGGGACCCTGGCCAAGTGTGGAGGGCGCGCTGCTGTGGCGCTTCGTCTCCGAGGACATCTGGCCGGCGGCGCTGCTCGCCGGCGATTGGGCGGGGCTGGTGGAGTGGCTGTCGCGGCTGCCGTCGCTGGGACCCGCCATCGGCAACACCCTGCTGCTGGGGCTGCTCGGCACCGTGGGGGCACTGGCGGTAGCGCTGGTGCTATGGCCGCTGGCAAGCCGCCACTTCGGCAACCGTGCCACCCGCCTGGCCGGGCATGGCGTGCTGATCTTCCTGCGTTCGACGCCGGAACTGATGCTGGCGTTCATCTTCCTGCTGCTGCTCGGCCCCTCGCTGCTGCCCGCCTGGTTGGCCCTGGCGCTGCACAACGGCGCCCTGATCGCCTTCCTGGCGGCACGTCACGCCGATGCCATCACGCCCGGCATGCCGGGACTGCCCGCCAGCGGGCGGCTGGCCTACGAGCTGCTGCCGCGGGTCTACCCGGGCCTGCTGGCCCTGCTCTACTACCGCGCCGAGGTGATCCTGCGCGAGACGGCAATCCTCGGCATGCTCGGTGTCGCCACCCTGGGCTTCTACATCGAGGAGGGCTTCGACTACCTGATGTTCGACGTGGCCTTGTTCCTGCTGCTCATCACCGCCGCGCTCAACATCGCCGTGGACGCCCTCTCGCGGCGGCTGCGGCCGCGAGAGGCGCCACTCGATGACCCCTGCGCCCGCTAGGGGAGCAAAGGTCTAGCGTCAGTAGGGATAATCGCCGCCGGCGACGACAGCCGCCGTGACGGTGATCTCCACCCTGAGCTCATCGGCGGGCATGGGCGCGCAGACGCAGGTGCGCGCCGGCGCATGGCCGGTGGGCACCCAGGCATCCCACACCGCGTTCATGGCGGCGAAATCGCTGCCCTCCTTGAGGTAGATCGTCGCCGTGAGCAGGTGCTCGCGATCGGAGCCGATCTCGGCGAGCAGCGCATCGACCCGGGCCAGCATGCTCTCGGTCTGCTCGGTGATGTCGCCGTGGCGCGCCTCGGGGCCGGCCACCTGACCGCACAGGTAGGCGATGCCGTGGTGGATGACGGCGCGGCTCATGCGCGCCTTGGTATCGTGACGAACGATGGTCATGCTTCCTCTCCTTGAAAGTAGGCCGGCCGATTCTACCGCATCGTCGGGCGCCGCCGACGTCGGGACGAGCGGCGAAGCGGTGGCCATGCCGGCCTTCGATGGGTCGTTCATCATGCCATCGCTCAGGGAGGGCGTCATGGGCCAGCCCCGGGACATACCTCTCGCGCGGTATGGCGCGCTCGGCGTCGCATATGGCAACATACGGCGGATCGTTATATCCCGAACGATATGACGATGCCTTGCCTGCGCCGACCGAATCTCAAGGGACAGCCGTGGAGACCTCGCGTGCCCCACCTTCTCAAACGCCTGCTGGCGGGCATGACCTCCTTCGCCCTGACGCTGACCGTGGCCCAGGCCGACCAGACAACGGCCCGCATCGCCGCCGCCGCCAGCCTGCGCCCCGCCATGGATGAGCTCGTTGCCGACTATCGGTCCAGCCATCCCGGCGCAAGGCTCGAGGCAGTCTACGGCTCATCGGGCAGCTTTCGCACCCAGATCGAGAACGGCGCCCCCTTCGATCTGTTCTTCTCTGCCGACATGGACTTTCCCCAGGCGCTCGAGGCAGCCGGCCATGCCGCCGGCGAGGCAGTGCCTTATGCCGAGGGTCGTCTGGTGCTGTGGAGCGGCGGAGACGACGCTTCGACCCTGACGCTGCAATCCCTGACCGCGGAACGGTTCCGGCGCATCGCCATCGCCAACCCCCGCCACGCGCCCTACGGCGCCCGAGCCGAGGAGGCGCTGCGCTCCAGCGGCCTGTGGGACGCGCTGGAGCCGAAGCTCGTGTTCGCAGAGAACATCGGCCAGGCCCTGCAGATGGTGCACAGCGGTGCCGCCGACGTCGGCATCCTGGCGCTGGCCCAGATGCATGGCCTGAGCTTGGAAGGGGCGGCGTTCCAGGTGATCGATGCCGATCTTCACCAGCCCCTGGAGAATGGCTACATCATCACCCGGCGTGGCGCCGAGAATCCTGCCGCCCGGGGCTTCGCCGCCTTCGTGCAGAGCCCCGAGGCGCAGCGGATCCTCGAGAACTACGGCTTTTCCATCCCGCGCAGCCACTGAGGGTGACGATGTTCGGCCTGACGCCCTCCGATTGGGAAGCCCTGCGACTGACCCTGCGACTGGCCCTGATCAGCACGGCGCTGCTGCTGGTGCTGTGCCTGCCGCTGGCCTGGTGGCTGGCTCACACCCAGCGCCGGGTGAAAGTGGTCGTCGAGGCGCTGGTATCGCTGCCGCTGGTGCTGCCTCCCACCGTGATCGGCTTCTACCTGCTGATCCTGCTCGGTCCGCGTGGCGCCGTGGGCGGCACGCTGGAGCGCCTGGGCGCGAACCACCTGGCCTTCACCTTCACCGGCCTGGTGATCGGCTCGATGATCTATTCGCTGCCTTTCGTGGTGCAGCCGATGCAGAACGCCTTCCAGGCCATGGGGCGTCGCCCGCTGGAGGTGGCCGCCACCCTGCGGGCCGGCCCGCTGGACCGCCTGGTGTCGGTCGTGCTGCCGCTGTCGCGCCAGGGTCTGCTGACTGCGGCGGTGCTCTCATTCGCCCACACCCTGGGCGAGTTCGGCGTGCTGCTGATGATCGGCGGCGGGATACCGGGCCAGACCCAGGTCGCCTCCATCGCCATCTACAGTCATGTGGAAGCCATGGACTACGCTTCCGCCCATCGCTTGTCGCTGTTCCTGATGCTGGCGGCGTTCCTGCTGCTGGTCTGCGTCTATGCGCTCAACAAGCGCTTCAAGATCGTGGGGATGACGCCGTGAGCGTCGCGGGCAGCTTTCGGCTGACGCGCGGTAGTTTCGTGCTGGAGGCCGAACTGAAACTCCCCGAGCGGGGTGTCACGGCGCTGTTCGGCCGCTCCGGTTCGGGCAAGACCACCCTGCTGCGCTGCCTGGCCGGGCTCGAGCGCAGCGAGGGCTGGCTGACGGTCAACGGCCAGCGCTGGCAGGCCCCCGACCACGTCCTGCCGGTGCACCGTCGCCCGCTGGGCTACGTCTTCCAGGAGGCGAGCCTCTTTCCCCATCTGCGGGTGCGCGACAACCTGCGCTACGGCTATCGACGAGTCGAGCCCAGCCGTCGCCGCGTCGACTTCGACGAGACCGTGAAACTGCTCGGCCTCGAAGCGCTGCTGGAGCGTCATCCCCAGGCGCTCTCAGGCGGGCAGCGGCAGCGAGTCGCCATCGCCCGCGCCCTGCTCGCCAGCCCCCGCCTGCTGTTGATGGATGAACCCATGGCCTCGCTGGACGCGACCAGCAAGGCGGAAATCCTGCCCTATCTGGAGCGGCTGCACGCCTACCTCGAGATTCCGGTGGTCTACGTCAGCCACGCGCTCGACGAGGTGACCCGCCTGGCGGATCACATGGTGCTGCTGGAAGCGGGCCAGGTACTGGCCGCCGGCCCCTTGCACGAGCTGCTGGTGCGCAGCGACCTGCCGTTGTCCCACGCCGACAACGCCGCCGCGGTGCTGGAGACACGCGTCGAGGGATACGATGCCGACCGGCAGCTCGTCGCGCTGACGTGCGGCGCCGGGCGGCTGTGGGTCTCGCGGGAAGCGGCATCGCCGGGCAAGCGGCTGCGGCTGAGCATTCGCGCCAGCGACGTGGTAATCAGCCTGACGCCGCCCCAGGATGCCAGCGTTCTCAACTGCCTGCCGGCGCAGGTGGCCGAGATCAGCGACGACCCCCACCCCGGCCATTTGCTGGTACGCCTGGCAGTCGCCGAACAGATGCTGCTCTCGCGCATCCCCCGCGAGGCTTCCCAGCGCCTGGCCTTGCACCCAGGGCAGCAGGTGTATGCCCAACTGCGAGGCAAGGCGCTGTCATGACGTAGTCGCGCCACGCCAGGCGGGATGATCAGGAAGGCGTTGGCGAAGCGATCAGAAGAGCGGCGAAGGCCTCCATCTCCTCGGCCACCGCCTCGCTGGCGATGCGCTGCATGCGCAGGTAGCGTGCCAGGACGTCCTCACCGAACGGGGTGAGGCTGGCGCCTCCGCCGCCCTTGCCCCCGGTGGCCGTGTTGACCAGGGGCTCCTTGAAGCACTGGTTCATGGTATCGACCAGCAGCCAGGCGCGCCGATAGCTCATGCCCATCTGGCGGGCTGCCGCGGAGATCGAACCGGTCGCGGCGATGGCCTCGAGCAGTTGGACCTTGCCCGGGCCGATGGCGATGGCGCGGCCCAGTTGGACACGCAGGCGAGGAGTCGACGGATTCGGGGCTGACACGCTGGCCTCCTTGGAGCGTCATCGACAGGATGCTACCACTGCGCACGCTGCGCTGGCATCGGGGTCCCGGCCGTCGGGAGCCATGCTCAGCGCAGCAGCAGCACCGGCCCCCTGGCCCGGCGCAGCATGGCGGTGGTGGTGCTGCCCACCAGCAGGTGGCGGATGCGCGAGTGGCCGTAGGCGCCCATCACCACTAGGTCGATGGCGTTCTCTTCCTGATAGGCGCGCAGGGTCTCCTCGACCTCGCCGGCACGGATCGCCCCTTCGGCCTCGTGGCCGGCCTCGCGCAGCGTGGCCAGCGCCCAGTCGAGCTGCGAGCGGTTGTCGCCGGTCTCGGCGCCGACGATCACCACGTGCACCGGGATGCCGTTGAACAGCGGGCTCTTGGCCAGCATCTCGACGCCCTTGCGGGTGGTCTTGCTGCCGTCGAAGGCGAGCATCACCCGCTGAGGCTGCGTGAAGGTCTCCGGCACCATCAGGATCGGCCGATGCAGGGCGCGCACTACCCGCTCCAGGTTGGAGCCCAGGTGCTCGCTGGCCTGGTGGGCGGTCTCGCCGCGCTTGCCCAGCACCAGCAGGCGGATCTCGTCCTGCAGTTCGGCCAGCGTCTCGACCAGGGTACCGTTGCGCTGGCGCGTGCCGGGGTCATCCACGCCATCCTCGACGGCACGCTCGCAGGCCGCCCGGAGCATCAGCCGGCCCTGCTCCTGGGCCACCTTGGCGCGCTGCTCGTCGAGCTGCGAAAGCTCCTCGAGCAGGTGCTCGCGGGAGCCCAGCCCGATGTTGCCGGAGAGATCCGCCTCGGCGGTCTGCGGGTGGTTGTCCACCACGTGGAGGAAGGTCAGCGGCGCGCCGAGCGCCAGGCTGGCCCAGGCGGCGTAGTCGCACACCCCAGTAGAGAACTGCGAGCCGTCGATGGCGGCCATTACCTGTTCTGTCATGGTGTCGTTTCCCATGCTGGCATTGTCGTCGCAGCGCTCAAGGACACTGCGACGCCCGATTCGACCCAGCGGGCCGCGGCTCCTTCAAGAGGAGCACCGGCCCGCGATTGGCGTCAATGGCCGCCCATCAACTTTTCCACGGCAGCCGGATCGTCATGGATGGCGTAGCGGTCGACGATGGTGGCGCTGGCCTCGTTGAGGCCGATCAGCTCCACCTCGGTGCCTTCACGGCGGAACTTGATCACTACCCGGTCCAGCGTCTGCACGGCGGTGATGTCCCAGAAGTGCGCGCGCGACAGGTCGATGGTGACCTTCTGCACGGTTTCCTTGAAGTCGAAGGCATTGCCGAAGCGCTCCGAGGAAGCGAAGAACACCTGGCCGACTACCCGGTAGATGCGACGGCTGCCGTCATCGGCCTCTTCGGAGCCGATGTAGAGGATGTTGCCGACCTTGTTGGCGAAGAACATCGCCGCCAGCAGCACACCGACGAACACGCCGATGGCCAGGTTATGGGTGCCCACGGTCACCGCCACGGTGGCCAGCATGACAAGGTTGGTGCTCATCGGGTGCTTCCTGAGGTCGCGGATCGAGGCCCAGCTGAAGGTGCCGATGGAGACCATGATCATCACCGCCACCAGCGCGGCCATGGGGATCTGCGACACCCAGTCGGCGAGGAACACCACCATGATCAGTAGCACCACGCCGGCCACGAACGTGGAGAGACGCCCGCGGCCGCCCGACTTCACGTTGATCACCGACTGGCCGATCATCGCACAGCCGGCCATGCCGCCGAGCAGGCCGGCGCCGATATTGGCGATGCCCTGCCCCTTGCACTCGCGGTTCTTGTCGCTCGGGGTATCGGTCAGGTCGTCGACGATGGTGGCGGTCATCATCGACTCCAGCAGGCCCACCACGGCGAGCATCACCGAGTAGGGCAGGATGATCCACAGCGTCTCGAGGGTCAGCGGCACGTCGGGCCACAGGAACACCGGCAGGGTGTCGGGCAGCTCGCCCATGTCGCCCACGGTGCGGATCTCCATGCCGCTCGCCATGTAGACGGCGGTGAGCACCACGATGCACACCAGCGGCGAGGGAATCGTCTTGCCGATCCTGGGCAGGTAGGGGAACAGGTAGATGATGCCGAGCCCGGCCGCCGTCATGGCATAGACGTGCCAGGTCACGCCGGTCAGTTCGGGAAGCTGCGCCATGAAGATCAGGATCGCCAGGGCGTTGACGAAGCCAGTGACTACCGAGCGCGAGACGAAGCGCATCAGGTCGGCCAGCTTGAGGTAGCCGGCGACGATCTGCAGCCCCCCGGTGAGCAGGGTCGCGGCCAGCAGGTACTCGAGGCCATGGTCGCGCACCAGGGTCACCATCAGCAGCGCCATGGCGCCGGTGGCCGCCGAGATCATCCCCGGGCGACCGCCGGTGAAGGCAATGATCACGGCGATACAGAAGGAGGCGTAGAGCCCCACCTTGGGGTCGACGCCGGCGATGATGGAGAAGGCGATGGCCTCGGGAATCAGGGCCAGCGCGACCACGATACCGGCGAGGGAGTCGCCCTTGAGGTTGGAGAACCACTCTTGCTTGATGGATCGGATCATTCTTCGGTCCAGTCGATGGGTTGCATACCAGCCGGCGCCAGCGCCGGAAAGTACCAGGGGTCGAGTCGCAAGCGTCCCTTGGCTTGGCGTCGAAGACACCGCCCTGGGGCTGATCAAACAGGACTCAATGAAAAAAGCGGGTACGGGCGGGATGCCCGTGACATCGGCTGATGTCGAGCGGTGGTGAGCCGATGACGGCATCACCCGGGGAGAGAGAACGCTAGGGCGGCGTGGCCAGCCCGGTTAGAGGAGTCAGCACGTAGCGTCGCATCCTTGGTCAGGGGAACTCGCGGGGCTCGGTTTTCAACCTGACACGCCCCTCACGAGCGGCGCATGTTATCAGAGACCACGCTGCGCTGCACCCCGCCCCCGCAGGCGCCGTTCCAGCCGGCGCTCATAGAGCCCCTTGGCCAGCAGCGTGCCGAGCACCAGGGCACCGCCGATCAGCGCCACCGGCGCCGGCCGCTCGCCGAGGATCCACCACACCCACAGGGTGCCCACCACCACCTCGAGCAGCATCAACAGCCCCACCTCGGCGGCCGGCAGGTAGAGCGGCCCGCGCTGGATCAGGGTGAAACCCAGCGGCAGCAGCACCAGGCACAGCAGTACCAGCAGCAGCAGGCTATCGGCCGGCGGCAGCGCAATGCCGCCGCCGGCCAGGCCGAACAGTGCCGCCACGGCCGCGACGATCAGGCCGGAAAGGGTCAGCATGGGGCTCATGTCGACGCCCGGGCGGGTGCGGCAGAGGGTGAAGTTGGCGGCCAGCGCCGTCGCCGCCAGCAGCGCGAAGCCGTTGCCGATCCACGAGCCCGCCCCGGTATCGTCGAGCACGATCAGCGAGGTACCGAGCAGGCACAGCCAGATGGCGAGCCAGGTACGCCGCGGCAGCCGCTCACCGAGAAACAGCCGCGAGAGCAAGGCGGCGATCAGCGGCGCCCCGGCCAGGATCATCAGTACGTTGCCGCCCTTGGTGTACTGGTTGCCGAGCACGAAGCCGAAGGTGGAGAAACTGAACAGCAGCGCCACGCCGATGCCGGTCCCGCCGCAGCGGCGGTAGGCCGCCAGCGTGCCGGCCCCGTGCCGCGCCAGCATGAGGAGGATGAAGCCCAGCGCGGTCAGCAGCCCGCGCCACAGCAGAATCTCGCTGTCGGGTAGACCGATCAGCTTGATCAGCAGGGCGTCGGGGGAAATGATCAGCGCACCGCCACCGGTCAGCAACAGCCCCTGTTGGCGGTGTGAAAGGGAGTGGAACAAGGCGACCTCATCTTCCGTCAGGTCGCCTCAGGATGCCACGCCCAGGCGGGCGTGGCACGTTTCGTTCAGCCTTCGCCCAAGTCGTCTGGTCTCGTTCCCGCGTTGCGCGCCTGAGCGGCCGGCGAGGCCTGCATGTGCTTGAACGCCTCCATGATGTCCATCGGCAGCGGGAAGACGATGGTCGAGGCGTTCTTGTTGCTCATGTCGCTCATGGTCTGCAGGTAGCGCAGCTGCAGCGCGGCGGAGTTCTCGGCCATCACGTTGGCCGCCTCGACCAGCTTCCTGGAGGCTTGCAGCTCGCCCTCGGCGTGAATCACCTTGGCCCGCCGCTCTCGCTCGGCCTCGGCCTGGCGGGCGATGGCGCGAATCATGCTCTCGTCCAGGTCGACATGCTTGATCTCGACGTTGGCCACCTTGATGCCCCACTCCTCGGTCTGGGTGTCGATGATCTCCTGGATGTCGTCGTTGAGCTTGTCGCGCTCGGAGAGCATCTCGTCGAGATCGTGCTTGCCCAGCACCGAGCGCAGCGTGGTCTGGGCCAGCTGACTGGTGGCGAGGGTGAAGTTCTCGACCTGGATGATCGCCTTCTCCGGATCGACCACGCGGAAGTAGAGCACCGCGTTGACCTTGACGGTGACGTTGTCCTGGGAAATGACGTCCTGCTCCGGCACGTCCATGGTGATCACGCGCAGGTCGACCACGCTCATCTGCTGGATCCCGGGAATCACGATGATCAGCCCCGGCCCCTTGACCGACTGGAAGCGACCGAGGAAGAAGATCACGCCACGCTTGTATTCCGGCAGAATGCGGATCGACGCGGCGATCAGCATGAACAGCAGCACTACCGGCACGAGATAGGAAATCATCATGAGCACACTCCTCGATATGTCTGGCCTCGATGTGTCAGGTTGCCCCTGTCGCGAAAGCGTTCCCTTACTGCGCCGCCCGATCGGCGGGCACGACCACGAGCGTCAGCCCCTCGACCGCCACCACCCTCACCTCCTGGCCGCGCGTCAGGGCGGCACTGCTGCGGGCATTCCAGCGCTCGCCCCTCAGGCGGACATGGCCCTGCCCCTGAAAATCCTCCTGGGCCACGCCAAGGCTGCCGACGAGCTGCTCCTGGCCGGTACGGGCAGGCCGCCGGCGAAGACCGGCGAAACGGATCAATACCCACAGCATGATCCCCGCGGCCAGCAGGGCGATGCCGCCGATCAGGGGAAGGGAAACCGCCAACTGTTCTGAGTCCATCAGCATCACCGAACCGATCACGAAAGCCACGATCCCCCCCATGCCGAGAATGCCGAAGCTGGGCATCAGCGCCTCGCCCACGATCAGGCCGAGCCCGACCAGGATCAGCGCCAGACCGGCATAGTTGATCGGCAACAGCTGGAAGGCGAACAGCGCCAGCAGCAGCGAAATCACCCCGATGGTGCCCGGCACCAGGCTGCCCGGGTTGGAAAGCTCGAAGATCAGCCCGTAGAAGCCGATGATCATCAGGAAGTAGGCCACGTTGGGGTTGGTGATCACCTGCAGCAGCTCGGTGCGCCAGTCGGGATCGAAGCGCTCGATGACGAGGTCTGCGGTGTTCAGGGTGCGCTCGCCACCCGCCATCACCACGTCGCGCCCGTCGATCTGGGCCAGCAGGTCGTCGATGTCGCTGGCGACCACGTCGATCACGCCACGTTCGAGCGCCTCGCGGGAGGTCAGGTTGACCGCCTCGCGCACCGCCTCCTCGGCCCAGTCGGCGTTGCGGCCGTGACGCTCGGCCAGGCCGCGAATGTAGTAGACGGCGTCCTCGAGCACCTTGCGCTCCATGGCGGTCTCACCGCGCCGGGGAGACGGCTCGGTGTCCGCCTGCTCATCGCCGGCCTCGGCGCCATCCCCGGCGGCCTCGTCGCCATCCCCGGCGGCGTCCTCGTCAGGAGCTTCCTCCGCGGGATCGTCCATGCCGGGCAACCCCCCGCCCCCCATCTGCACCGGGGTGGCCGATCCCAGGTGGGTCGAGGGGGCCATGGCGGCCACGTGGCTGCCGTAGAGCAGGTAGGTGCCGGCGCTGGCGGCGCGCCCACCGCTGGGAGAGACGTAGATGGCGACGGGCACCTGCGATGCCAGCATGGCGCGGATCATGCTGCGCATGGTGGCATCGAGCCCGCCCGGGGTGTCCATCTGCACGATGACGAGTTCGGCATCGCGAGCGGCGGCACGTCGCAACCCGCGCTCGAAATAGTCGCCGGTAGCCGGCCCGATGGCGCCCTCCACCGTCATGACCAGGGCGATGCGCCCATTCTCCTGAGCCTGGCTCTGCCATGCCAACAGGCCACCGCCAAGGAGCAGACACAGAAAGCTCGCCCACAGCACAAGACGGTGAAACCAGACGACACGGCGCACGCTCATGACAACCTTTCCTCGCGTCGTGATACGGGTATGCTTGTTAAGACCCCACTCTTGGTGTTTCAGTTTCTACTGAAATCAGGTTAGCAGGCCTCGCCATACCACGCCGTGTCGACTTACTCGGGCTCCGCTCGGCGAAGGTGTCAGCATGGCAGCTACCCTCGCGACCGCGGTGTAGGATCCGCAACGATCCGCAACGAGGGGCATCGCACCTGTGGACGGCAGGCTACGGCTCTTCACATGGGGCCACTCTCCAATCCACCCTATCGAGGAGTGAGTCGATGTCGCTGCGTCTACTTCGTGTCCTGCCATTGGCTGCCATGCTCGCCCACCCACTCCACGCAGCCTCCGCCCTGCAGGAATGGGAGAGCGTGCTCGACGAAGCCCGCGGCCAGACCGTCTACTGGCACGCCTGGGCCGGCGACACGCGGATCAACGACTATCTCGACTGGGTCAAGCGCCGGGTCAGGGACGAGCATGAGGTCGAACTGGTGCACGTCAAGATCGACGACACCGGCTCCGCCGTCTCCCGGGTCTTGGCCGAGCGCAGCGCGGGCAATCACGACGACGGCAGCGTCGACCTGGTCTGGCTCAACGGCGAGAACTTCGCCGCCATGAAAGAGAACGACCTGCTGTACGGCCCCTTCGCCGAGCAGTTACCGAATTTTTCCCTGACCCATCCTGAGCACAACCCCGAGGTGGTGACCGACTTCACGCTGCCCACGGAAGGCTATGAGTCGCCCTGGGGCAAGGCGCAGATCACCTTCTACTACGACGCGGAGGCACTCGATGAGGAGCCGCCGCGCAACATGGCGCAGCTGCTCGCCTGGGCCGAGATCAACCCGGGGCGCTTCACCTATCCGCGCATACCCGACTTCCTCGGCAGCACCTTCCTCAAGCAGGCGCTCATTGCCCTGGCCGACGACACCGATGTGCTCTACGAACCGGTCGTGCAGAGCGATTTCGAGGCCGTTACCGCGCCGCTGTGGGAATACCTGGATGCCCTGCATCCCCACCTGTGGCGCCGCGGCCGGCAGTTTCCCGCCAATGGCCCCGAGCTGCGTCGCCTGATGGGCGACGGCGAACTGTCCCTGGCCTTCACCTTCAACCCGGCGGAGCCGGCCGCCGCCGTGGCCGACTTCGAGCTGCCCGAGTCGACCCGCAGCTACGTCCTTGAGGGCGGCACCCTGGGCAACGTGCACTTCGTCGCCATTCCGTTCAATTCGCCCCGCCGGGCCGGCGCCATGGTCGTGGCCAACTTCCTGCTCTCGCCCGAGGCCCAGGCACGCAAGCAGGACCTCGCGGTATGGGGTGACCCCACCGTACTCGACGTGACACGCCTCGACGCCGAGACCCGTTCCTTGTTCGAGCAGGAGAGCGACAACCCTGCCCTGCTGCCGCCGGAGGCGCTGGCCGAGACCCTGCCGGAACCGCACCCGAGCTGGATGACGGCGCTGCAGGACGCCTGGCAGGCGCGCTACGTCGGTCGCTAGTCTCTGTCTGAAAAGTCGGCGAGCGAAGGTCAGACAAGGCAAAAATCGTCGAAAAGACGGAGTTTACGGGGTGTAAATGAGTACTTTGAGCCGATTTTTAACGCGGTATGACCGAGCGCAGCCAGTTTTCGGACAGGGCCTAGGACACGCTGAAGATGGCCAGATGCACTCGCCGACACCACCTGGCGGCAGGTAACGCGCTTTGATGCTGCGCCTCGCCCCACTGCTGATCGTCACGCTGCTGGTCGGCCCGATACTGGCCGGCCTGACCATGGCGCTGCTGCCTGCCTTCGGCTATCTGCCGGCGCTGGGCGGCGAACGCCTGAGCCTGGCCCCCTGGCGCGAACTGTTCGCCCAGCCGGGGCTGGCGCGTTCGGTGGCGGTCAGTTTCGCCAGCGGACTGGTCACCACCGCCGTATCGCTCGCCGTGGTGCTGCTGTTCCTGGCCAGCGTGTCGGGCAGCCGGCTGGATCGCTGGATACGGCGTATGGTGGCGCCGCTGCTGTCGCTCCCCCATGCCGCCGCGGCCTTCGGCCTGGCATTCCTCATTGCCCCTTCGGGGCTGTTGGCGCGGCTGGTCTCGCCGGAGCTGTCCGGCTGGCAACGCCCGCCGGACCTGCTGATCGTCAACGACCCCTGGGGGCTGACGCTGATGGCCGGCCTGGTGGTCAAGGAGATCCCGTTCCTGCTGCTGATGAGCCTCGCCGCCCTGCCCCAGTTCGATCCCGAGCGACGCGTGGCCATGGCCCGCTCGCTCGGCTATCGCCCCATGACCGCCTGGCTCAAAGTGGTGGTCCCGGCGCTCTATCCGTTGATACGGCTGCCGGTCTACGCGGTGATCGCCTACGCCACGGCAGTGGTGGATGTCGCCCTGATCCTCGGCCCGACGCTGCCCCCGACCCTCGCCGTGTCGATCCTGGCCTGGTACCAGGACCCCGACCTCTCCCGGCGCTTGGTGGCCTCGGCAGGCGCCGTGCTGCAGCTCGGCGTCACGGCGTCGGCGCTCGCCGTCTGGTGGTGCCTGGAGGGCCTCGTCGCCCGGCTGGGTCGGGCCTGGCTCGCCCGCGGTGGACGCGGCCAGGGCGAGCAGCCGTTGCGCCTGGCGGGCAAGGGGCTGATCCTGCTCGCCTCGCTTACCGCCTTCGTGGGCCTGGCCGGTCTCGCGCTCAGCTCCATCGCGGGCCTATGGCGCTTTCCCGATGCCCTGCCCCAGGCCGTGACCGCCGCTCACTGGTTGCGCGCCCTGCCAACCCTGGCAGGGCCGGTCGCCACCACGGCGCTCATCGCCATCGGCGCGACGCTGATCGCCCTGGCCTTGACGCTGGCGGCGCTCGAGAACGAGCAGCGCAGCGGGCGCCATCCGGCCGAGGGCAAGCTGCTCTCGGCGCTGACGCTGCTCTATCTGCCGCTGATCGTGCCGCAGATCGCCTTTTTGTTCGGCCTGGTGGTGGTGATGGAGTCGCTGGGTACGCGGCCACGGCTATGGCTGGTGATCTTTGGTCATCTGCTGTTCGTGTTGCCCTACGTGTTCCTGTCCCTTTCGGAAGCCTACCGTCGCTTCGACCCGCGCTGGTCGCAGCTCGCCCTTAGCCTTGGCACCTCCCGCCACGCCGTGTTCTGGCGCGTGCGCCTGCCCATGCTGCTCGCCCCGCTGCTCACCGCCGGTGCCGTGGGTCTCGCCGTCAGCATCGGCCAATACCTGCCCACGCTGCTGCTCGGGGCCGGGCGCATCGCCACGGTGACCACCGAGGCGGTGTCGCTGGCCGCCGGAGGCAACCGCCGGGTGATCGGCGTATGGGCACTGGTCCAGGCCAGCCTGCCGCTGGTGGGATTTCTCATTGCCGTGGGCCTGCCGCGGTTGCTCTGGTCCAACCGCCGCGGCATGCGAGGGTCGTTATGAACACATCCCACCACTTGGTGCTGGAGGATATCCATATCGCTCTGGTCGGGTCGCCCCTGCTGTCACTCGATGCCGAAATCGGCCCAGGCGAGGTGCTCACCGTCATGGGGCCTTCCGGCTCCGGCAAGTCGACCCTGCTGGCCTACCTGGCGGGCTTTCTCGCACCGTCCTTTCAGGCCAGCGGACGGATCCTGCTCGACGGGCGCGACATCAGCCGGCTGCCGGCGGAACGGCGCGGCATCGGCCTGCTGTTCCAGGACCCGCTGCTGTTTCCGCACCTCTCGGTCGCGGGCAACCTGCGCTTCGGCATGCCCCGCGCCGTCCCCGACAAGGCAGGGCGAATCGAGGCAGCGCTGGAGCAGGTTGGCCTGGGAGGTTTCGGGTCGCGCGATCCCGCGACGCTGTCGGGCGGTCAGAAGGCGCGTGTGGCCCTGATGCGCCTGCTGCTCGCCGAGCCCTGCGCCGTGCTGCTCGACGAACCCTTCTCCAAGCTCGACCGACCGCTACGCCACGACATGCGCCGGCTGGTCTTCGACCGGCTGCGCGAGGCGGGCCTGCCCAGCCTGCTCGTCACCCATGACAGGGAGGACGCCGAGGATACCGGCGGCCGGGTGATCGAACTCAGTCACTGAGAGCGAGCCTGGGTTTGCTCGACCTGGCGAAGGAGCCTGTCTGAGGTGGGGTTGCACTTCGCTGCCAGAATCGAAGCGTCGATGGGTGGACGCCGAAATGCGCCGGCAGGGTCACGCCGAGGCTCTCCGCCATCATTCCCAGCAGGGCCATGTGATGCACCGTATGGCTGGTCAAGAACGCCAGCTCGCGCGCCAGGCTGGTGGTCAACGACAGGCATCCGCTGGCCCCCTCGACGGGGTATCGCACCCTCAACGTGGCCGACTGATGCGCCTCCAGGCATGACAGCGCGGTGCCGATCGCGACAAGCCTCGCAACGGCCAAGGACGGCTCGGCTTCGAGCCGTTGGTCCCGCCGGCGGTTCTCATAGTCGATACTGCCAACTCCCGCGCCGGCCAGCAGGGCATCGTAGTGGTCGAGGATATGGCGCACGTGCTTGCCCAGGCTCTGGCGCCTCGTCGGGCCGAAGGCGTGCCGATAGACGGCGGGCGCCAGCCGCTCCAGGAACGTCTGCAATTGATGCAGGGCCAGCCGGTTCTCCTCGATGAGGCTGTCGAGACAGGCAGTGTCTTGTGGTTCGCTCATGCGCCTTTCCTCTTGGGTGGACGGGCCTCGGATTGCCGGCTCCGTACCGGGTCACGTCAGTGCCCGGCACGGAACACGGCGGGACGAGACATCCCTAGGTGCCTTCGGCCTCGGCTTCCGCTTCTCCTTCCGCTTCGCCCTCGGCCTCGCCCTCTGGCTCACCTTCCGCTTCAGGCTTCTTCTCCTCGTGCGCTTCGGCCAGCATCAGCGGCGCCTCCTGCCCACTGGTGTAGGCCGGCTGCGTGCCGGCCTCGTCGGCCGAGGCCTGCAGCGCGGCGCCACTGGCCACCAGCGCCAAGGCGGGGGCCGCGTAGCCGAGACGGCGGCTTAGCCGGCTCAGCAGCGTGCGGCGCTTCTCCTCGTGCTCTGTCATATCGTCTTCTCCTTCAGGGTCTTGATGTGAAGGCGGCATGCAGCATAGGGCTGTCACGCCGCCTGGCAACGAAACGGGCTCATCGAGCTCGCTTCGACAGGTGGCCCACATGGTGGGTCACCGGCTGCTCAGTTCCCGGCCGCCATCGAGTCGGCCGGGGTGGGTTGGGAGACGTCCAGTTGAGTCAGCGTGGATTCGACGCCGACCGTCCAGCACGCTCTACCCTCCAGCCAGCGGTCCAGCTGCTGTATCGTCTCCGCCGAAGGGGGCACGCCGCCTGCCGTGCGACAGCCCGGCAGCAGCACCCCCAGGGCGTCGAGCCGGGACAGCGGCGTGGGGGTAGCGGGGGCGGACTCCGTGCCGGCCATGACCCAGACCGGCAGCTCGCGTGGCAGCATCGGGAGAGCTTCCGCCTCGCTCCAACCGGCTCCCGGCCCTGGCAGGCCGAGCGGTTCCAGACGCACCTCCTCGCCCTCCGCCGTCAGCCTGACGCCACGGGAGAACCGGCTGCGGAGCGCCGAAGGCAGGGCGGCAAGCGCCTCCCGCGCTTGGGGTTCGCCGGCGACGCATAGCGCGACGCTGCCCGCCGGCGTCACCACCAGATGGGCGTCGATCACCGGCTGCCCCGGCCCCGCGGCCTGACGCAGCAGGAACTCCGTCAGTGCCGGCACGATGGCTGGGAGCGTCAGGCGGGAGGCGATCAGCGTGTCATCGGAGGCCAAGGCATAGCCCGCCGCCGCCTTCAGCAACGCCAGCCGCGGCAGTTCCCGGGCCGCCTCGGCGGAGAGCGGCAGGAGCCCGTCCCCGAACCCCGCCTGCAGGTGCTCCATGGCAGCGACGTCGGCCACCTCCAACGCCCAGCGCCGCTGCTCATGGGCCAGCAGCACCGTCTGGCCGGCCTCGTCATTCGCCGACGGTGCGCCAGCAGCAGCATCGTGTTCCGGCAGCGCGATCCCCTCGTCGCCACGCTGGCACAGCAGGCCCAGGCGGCACCACTCCGCAAGCGTCGACCCCACCTCTCCGCGCAACGACTCGGCGCCAGGGGCATCCTCCGCCTCGGCGGTCGCCGCCCCCAGCGCCTCGACGATCACCTCGGGTTCGAGCCCCTCGGTGGCCAGCAGCCAGATCAACGCCGCGGTGTCGTTGGGGCGATAGAGGCGACCACTCTCGGCGTCGTAGAGGGCCAACTGCTGGTCGTCGTAGACCTCGCTGACGCGACGGCGCATCAGCTTGGGACGCGGCACACGGCGGCCGGCCAAACCATCGGCCAGCGCCAGGTCCTCAGGCGTCGGCAGGGGAAAGTACGCCAGGTAGCGCTCGGGGTCGGCGGCGGGCAGCAGGCGCTGGAAGCCGCCGGCCCTGGCCAGCTCCGCCTCGGCTTCGGCCAGCGGGTCGGGGGCTTCGGCAGCATCGCCGTCAGCGAGGCCGGTCAGCGCGATCAGGTCGCGCACCAGGTCGCCCTTGATCCCCTCCTCGATGAGCCCGCCGCTTTCCGGTGCGGCACAGGTCCCAAGCGACGGGCTCAGGTTGCATTCGAGGATCCACGGCTTGAGGGTGTCGTCGATCAGGCAGTCGAGCCCCAGCAGCTCGTAGCAGCCCCTGGGATCGGCGCCCAAGGCGGCGGTACGGCTTCGCATCGCATCGACCCCGGCGATGGCGGTAAGACTCACGAGCTCCTCGATGCGCGCGAACAGCGCCGCGTCGTCGTGCCCTTGCTCGCGCAGCCAGGCGCGGTAGCGGTCGAGATCGATGAACTCCACCGGCACCTCGGCGCGGGTGTTGAGCGCATTGATGTCGGGATTGGTCAGCTGGCTGTAGGGGTTGTCGGCGTCGTCCGGGTCCCAGGGCTCGGAGGCGAGCTTGGCGAAGCCTTGGCGATAGAGATAGACCCGCAGCGGCGCGAGTGAGGCGATCAGCACGTAGAGCCGCAGCACGTACTTGTGCCCCCGAATGGTATGCGGTTGGTCGAGATACTCCTGGACCAGCCAGTCGGGCGCCAGCGGCGCCTCGCCGACGTCGCGCAGCACCCGTACGCCCTTGCCCTTGGAGGCATTGGTCGGCTTGAGGATCCAGCGCTGGGCGGGATTGCCCCGAGCGGCCTGCTGCAGCGCATGATAGTCGTGCGGCATGACATAGGCGCGAGGGAAGAAATCCAGCCTCGAGGTCAAGGGATGCTGCGCCCCGAAACCTTCGGCCATGCGCGTGCGCAGGTTCGCCAGGCTCTCGTGCAGCCGGCTCTTGACGGTCAGCGCCGCATTGCCGGGAACGTGGTTGATGCGGCGCCGGGGCGAGGCGTTGCGGAACTGGGCTGGCTCGGGCATGCCGGTCACCCACGCACTGTCCCACTGCTGCGCGTCGCCCTCTTCCCAGCCCCGGGCTTCGAGGGCCTCGCGAAAGAACCGATCCTGCTCGGCGGCCCGCCTGCCCGCCAGCCAGAAACGCCGCGGGGGCGGCTGCTGTTCCGTCATGCTCGCGTTCTCCTGTGTCTTGTTTGTCGGGGCGTCGCCACGGATTCGCGGCGTGACCGGCAACCGCCGGGGCCTGGCAGATCCCGAGGCCCCTCCTTTGTCGTTCAGGCTGTGTCGCCACGACTGCGCGTTCCTTACAACCGATAGCAGCCAATCGCCACGCTGTCGCCGGTGAGGTCCGGATCGTTATTCCCCTGGGGAATGTGTCCGACGGAAAGCGTTCTCGACGAAACGTTGCGAGACCAGCACCACCGACCTAGGCTCCTTCCATCCCCAGCGAGGAGGATGGACTCATGCGAATCTCTCTGTTCCTGGCGGCCGGCGCACTGGCGTTTGCCGGTACCGCCCAGGCGATGCACCCCTCTCCCCTGGTCGATGCCGAGTGGCTCGATGGCCAACGAGACAATGACGATCTCGTGGTACTGGACGTGCGCTCCGCCATTGACGACGGCGGCGACCGTGCCGCCTTCGAAGCCGCCCGAATTCCTGGCAGCCGCTACAGCAACTATGCCGAGGATGGCTGGCGCGAAGAGCGCGATGGCGTGGCCGGGCTGATGCCCGACGAGGAAAGCCTGGCCGAGCTGATCGGCGGCCTGGGCATCGGCAACGACACCACCGTGGTCGTCGTGCCCGCCGGCACCGGTCCGACCGATTTCGGCAGCGCGGCCCGGGTCTACTGGACCTTCAAGGCACTCGGCCATGACGAGGTGACCATCCTCAACGGCGGCTTCGCCGGCTGGGAGCAGCAGGGCTTCGAGACCGCCAGCGGCCCGGTCGACCCGCCCGAGGCGGTCTCCTTCAGCACGACGCTGCGCGAGGAGCTGCTGGCCACCGACGAGGAGGTCGAAGCCTCCCGCCAGGCCGGCGAGCAGCTGGTGGACGCCCGCCCCGAGGGCTTCTACCGGGGTGAGGAGCAATCGCCCGCCGCTCGCGTGCCGGGCACCATCCCCGGCGCCGTGAACCTGCCCCACCACGACGCCCTGGTCGAACGCGACGGCGCCTGGTACCTGGAGCCCGAGCGGCTGACGGCGGCCATCGATGCCCTGGCGCTGGATCGCGAGGCCCCCACCGTCGCCTTCTGCAATACCGGGCATTGGGCTTCCAGCGGCTGGTTTCAGCTCAGCGAGGTGGGAGGGCTCGACAACGTCACCATGTACGACGGCTCCATGGCCGCCTGGACCCGCGACGATTCCCGTCCGGTGCAGCTGGCCGATCGCGACACCCTGAGGGTGGGCGAACTGCTCGATTGAATCGCAATGACCACGCTGCGCAGCGGTTCCACTCCTGCGACAGCCCCCTAAGCCGTTCGAGCCGCTGTCCCGGAGCGGCCACCACTTCGACCCGGGACAGCGGAACGAGCCGACTCCTTGGCGGCGGGACACTGGCATCTATTCTGCGTTACAGACAGCAAGGCAATCACACGATTTGCTAAAAAACATCAGAAGAAAGGCCTACCAACCCCACCTAGACGACCTACCTCTTTTTTCGTCTGAGTGCGGGTGAAGCCAGCGCGTTTCCGTGTCGCCGCGCAGCGCCAGGCCCCGCTCACTGTGACGGCGAGTCAAGGAGCCTTATCACGTTGTAAACCCCGCTTTCCTTCCTTTTCGCTGTTGGCCCGGCTGAGTCCGACCCGCCTCCCCTCTGAGATTTCATTACCTAAGTTATGTGAGCATTTCTCTTCGCCGCAGTAGGATTCATCGTCTATACCTATGCAACGTCACCTTTTGACCAGCTTACTATCGAGGCCAGGAAAAGCCCGAAAGCAAGCGTTTCATACTGGCAAAAGGGGGTTATCGCGGCGTATTGGCCATGCCACTACAGGGAGGTCCGTCACAATGGGCAATGTGGCACTGAAGGGTATCGATTCCGAAACAAAAAATGACAGGCCAGGTCGCTCGATCGTGGCCACCGACGACCTGCCCCTTGGGGTGTATCACGGCACGAAGGGGGGGCGCGATCGCGGCAAGCCGTTCGGATTCGGCACGCCGAACCTTCCTTCGCAGCGCATCCTGTTCGTCACCGCCGAGATCGCCGATTTCGTCAAGGTCGGAGGGCTCGGCGACGTCTCATCCGCCCTGCCCCGGGCATTGGCGGCTCACCACGACATTCGCATTCTGCTACCGGCCTACCGTGAAGTCATCGCCTCGTCACAAGAGATCCGCCGCGTCGGCCGGCTCCCGGCCTACGCCGAGCTGCCGGCCTGCGAGGTCGGCGAGATGACCTGCGCCGACGGCCTGGTGATCTACGTGCTGCTCTGCCCCGAACTCTACGAGCGCGAAGGAGGGCCCTACGGCACCGGACCGGGCGGGTACGGCAGCAGCGGCTGGGACGACAACGACATTCGCTTCGCCCGGCTGTCGCTGGCCGCCGCCGAGATCGCCGCCGGCCACGCCGGGCTCGACTGGCAGCCGCAGCTGTTGCACCTCAACGACTGGACGTGCGGCCTGGCACCGGCCTACCTGCAGTGGCAGGGGAGCCACGTCCCCAGCGTGTTCACCATCCACAACCTGGCCTATCAGGGCCTGTACGACGCGTCGCGCTGCGCCGCCCTGGGCATTCCCGACGATGCCTTTCAGATCGAGGGGCTCGAGTATTACGGCAAGCTCTCCTTCATGAAGGCGGGGATCGTCTATGCCTCTCACGTGACCACGGTGAGCGCGACCTATGCCCAGGAGATCACCACCCCGGAGTTCGGCTGCGGTCTGCATGGCCTGCTGCGCTGCAAGGCGGAGCAGGGCCGGCTCAGCGGCATTCCCAACGGCATCGACGACTCCTGGGATCCGCGCACCGATGCTCACCTGGTGCAGGCCTTCTCGGCCAACGACTGGCGCGGCAAGCGCGCCAACGCCGAGTACGTGCGCCACCGCTTCGGCCTGGCCCCCAGCGCCGGCCCGCTGTTCGCCATGGTCTCGCGCATGGTGCACCAGAAGGGGGTCGACCTGGTCATCGAGGCGGCCCCCAGCATCGTCCAGGCCGGCGGCCAGCTGGTCTTCATCGGCAGCGGCGAGCGCCGCGTCGAGGCCCAGCTCGACCGCCTGGCCGAACGCTATCCGGGGGCCGTGGGCGCCTATATCGGCTTCGACGAGGACGAGGCCCGCTGCATCTACGCCGGCAGCGACTTCCTGCTGATGCCGTCGCGCTTCGAGCCCTGCGGCCTGAGCCAGATGTATGCCCAGCGCTTCGGCTCCCTGCCCATCGCTCACCGCACCGGCGGCCTGGCCGACACCATCGAGGACGGCGTGACCGGCTTCCTGTTCGACAAGGTCACCCTGGCCAGCTTCATGCAGGCGATCCAGCAGGCCTTCTCGGTCTATCACTCCACGGAGCTGTTCTACGCCATGCGGCGGGCGGCCATGACCGGCCGCTATCACTGGCGCCAGTCGATCGCCCCTTATACGCAGCTCTACCAGCGCATCAGCGAAGAAGCGGGTGTGGAGGCACGCACCACGGGATGAACGAAGCAGAGCGATTTCACTACAGCTTCGGCGCCCAGGTCATCGGCCCGGAGTGGACGCAGTTCTCGCTTTGGGCACCCAGCGCCAGCCGGGTCGACCTCGAAGTGGAGGGCCTCGCGCCCATCGCCATGACCCACGCCGGCGAAGGGCGCTTCGTCGGCGAGGCCCCCTGCGATCACGGCGCCCGCTACCGCTATCGTGTCCACGTCGACGGCGCGGCGCAGGGCATCGCGATCGCGGACCCCGCCTCCCGTGCCCAGGCGGGAGGCGTCGAGGGGCCGAGCATGGTGGTCGACCCCTATCATCACGCCTGGCGCCATGCCGACTGGCGGGGCCGCCCGTGGCACGAGACGGTGCTCTACGAGCTGCACCTGGGGGCGCTGGGCGGCCTGGCCGGGGCGCGCCAGCAGCTGCCCTACCTGGCCGAGCTCGGCGTCACGGCGGTGGAACTGATGCCGGTGGCTGCCTTCCCCGGGGCGCGCAACTGGGGCTACGACGGCGTGCTGCCCTACGCCGTGGACGAGACCTATGGCGATCCCGGTGCGCTCAAGGCCTTCATCGATGACGCTCATGGCCTGGGGCTGATGGTCTTCCTCGATGTCGTCTACAACCACTTCGGTCCCGACGGCAACCACCTGCCGCGCTATGCCGGCGCCTTCTTTCGCGACGACCGTCAGACGCCCTGGGGGCCGGCCATCGATTTCCGCCAGCCCATGGTGCGTCGCTTCTTCATCGAGAACGCGCTGATGTGGCTCGACGAGTACCGCTTCGACGGCCTGCGCTTCGACGCGGTGCATGCCATCGGCGAACGCGACTTCCTGCGCGAGCTGGCCGAGACGCTGCGCAGCCGCATCGACCCGCGACGCCACGTGCACCTCGTACTGGAGAACGAGCACAACGACGCCGGCCTGCTGGGCCCGGGGCTGTTCACCGCGCAGTGGAACGACGACTGGCACAACGTCATGCATGTGCTGCTCACCGGCGAGAGCGAAGGCTACTACGGCGACTTCGCCGAGGCCCCGACGCAGAAGCTGGCGCGCTGCCTGGGCGAGGGCTTCGTCTACCAGGGCGACGCCACCCGGCAGGGCACTCCCCGCGGCACGCCGAGCGCGCACCTGCCGCCGACCGCCTTCGTCGCCTTCCTGCAGAACCACGACCAGATCGGCAATCGCGCGCTGGGCGAGCGCCTGACCCGGCTTGCCGAGCCGCAGGCGCTGGCAGCCGCCACGCTGACGCTGCTGCTCTCGCCCATGGTGCCGCTGCTGTTCATGGGCGAGGAGTGGGCCAGCGAGCGCCCCTTCCTGTTCTTCACCGACCACCGTGACGAACTGGCCGAGGCCGTGCGCGAGGGCCGCCGGGCGGAGTTTGCCGCGTTCAGCGCCTTTCAGGATCCTGCCTCGCGCGCGGCGATTCCCGATCCCAATGACATGGCCACCTACGAGGCATCAAAACCCGACATCGAGGTTCGCGATGCCTCCCCCCATGCCGAATGGCGGGCCTTCGTCCGTTGCCTGCTGGCGATTCGCCAGGCCGAGATCGTGCCGCGCCTGGATGGCGCCCGTGCGCTGGGTGCCGAAGCACTCGCCGAGGGCGCCGTCGTCGCCCGCTGGCAGATGAACGACGACACCCGGCTGGTCATCGCCATGAACCTCGGCGAACGAACCGCGGCCACCCGCGCCTTCGGTGTCGGCCGGTGTCTCTTTGAGACCCGTGAGGGCGTGGCGGTCGCCACCGAGAGCGGCAGCCTGCCGCCACGCTGTGCCGCGGCCTGGCTGAAACACGTACCGGGCGACGAGGAGCTTTGCGCATGAGCGAGGAGGGTCTGGAACGACTGGCCACCGCGGCCGGCCTGATCGTCGAATGGGAAGACAGCGAGGGCCGCCCTCGCCGGCTCAGTGACGCCGTCCAGCGCGAGCTGCTGGCTCGGCTCGGTCACCCCGCCGGCAGCGCAACCGAGATCGCGGCCAGCCTGGAGCGGCTGCGGCCTCCCGCCTTGCCGCGGGAGTGGCCGCCCTTGCTTACCGCCGAACAGGGGGCGACAACGCCCCTGCCGTCGCCGCTTCCTCGCGGAACCCGCTACCGGCTCGTACTGGAAAGCGGCGAGCGCCGGGAGGGTACGCTCGACGATGACCACGGGGCATTGCCCGCCGTCGACGCGCCCGGCTACCACCGCCTGCAGCTCGCCGACGTCGAGCTGACCCTGGCCGTGGCCCCGCCGCGCTGCTTCACCCTGGCGGATGCCTGCGCCGGCGAGTCGCCACGCCGGTGGGGGTTGGCGGCGCAGCTCTATGCCCTGCGCCGGCCTGGCGACGGCGGTCTCGGCGATACCCTGGCCCTGGAGCAGCTGGCACGCCACGCCGCCGAATCCGGCGCCGCGGCGCTGGCCGTGAGCCCGACGCACGCCATGTTCAGCGCCGACGTGAACCACTATAGCCCCTACTCGCCCTCGAGCCGCCTGCACTATCACGCCCTGCACGCCGCTCCCGAGTCGCTGCTTGGCGAAGCAGCGGTGGCGGCGGCCATCGAGCGCAGCGGTCTGGCCGAGACCCGGGCCCAGCTCGAAGCGCAGGAGCTGATCGACTGGCCCCGGGCGGCGCACACCAAGCTCACCTGGTTGCGCGCGCTGTACGACGAGGTGATGCAGCGCGAGGACGCCGAGGCACGGCGCGCCCGCCAGGCCCTGGCGACCTTTCGCGAACGGGGCGGCGCCATGCTCGAGGCACACTGCCGCTTCGAGGCCCTGCAGCAGGCCCGGGGCGAACGCGACTGGCGCCAGTGGCCGGCGGCGCTGCGTGACCCGGCAAGCCCCGGGGTGGCACGCTTCGCCGAGGAGCATGCCCACGCAGTCGGCTTCCCTGCCTTTCTGCAGTGGCTGGCAAGCGAGGGGCTGGCCCGCGCCCAGGCCACGGCCCGTGAGGCCGGCATGCCGATCGGTCTGATCGCCGACCTCGCCGTGGGGGCCGACGCGGCCGGCAGCCAGGCCTGGAGCCGCCCGACCGAGATGCTGGAGGGCCTGTCGATCGGTGCGCCACCGGATACCTTCAACGTCCACGGCCAGGATTGGGGGCTCGCCCCCTTCTCGCCCCAAGGGCTGGTACGGTCGGGGTTCCGAAGCTTCATCGACATGCTGCGGGCCGGCTTCGCCCATGCCGGCGGGTTGCGCATCGATCATGTGCTGGGCCTGATGCGCCTGTGGCTGGTGCCTCACGGCGCACCGCCCGACGCGGGCGGCTACGTGCGCTATCCGCTCGACGACCTGCTGCGCCTGGTCGCGCTGGAGTCCTGGCGCCACCGCGCCATCGTCATCGGCGAGGACCTGGGTACCGTCGCCCCCGGCTTTCGCGAGCGCCTGGCACGCCACGGCATCCTCGGCATGCGCGTGCTGTGGTTCGAACGCGACGACGACGGCGGCTTCCTGGCGCCGGGGCAGTGGTCGCGGCACGCGGTCGCCACCAGCTCGACCCACGACCTGCCGACGCTGGCCGGCTGGTGGGCGGGGCGCGACATCGAGTGGCGCAGCCGCCTTGGCCTGCTCGGCGAGAACCAGGATGCCGACAGCGAACGCGCCGAGCGCCGCATCGAGCGGTCGCGCCTGGCTCGGGCGCTGCGCCTGGTCGACGATCACGTGCCGCAAGCGCCTCTCGACGCCGCCGCCCTGCCCGCCTCGCAGGTGCTCGATGCCTGCGTCCGTCGCCTTGGCGTAACACCGGCGCCGCTCACGCTGCTGCCGCTGGAGGATGCCCTGGGTCTCGAGGAGCAGGCCAACCTGCCGGGCACCCTCGACGAGCATCCCAACTGGCGGCGGCGCCTGCCGGACGACGCCGATCGCCTGCTCGCCTCGCCGGAGACGAGGGAGCGCCTGAAGGTACTGGACGAGGCGCGCCGACAAGCCGCCCACGACATCCAGGAAGGGGGGCACGATGAGTGAGATTCGCGCTACCGTACGCCTGCAGTTCCATCGTGGCTTCACCCTCGACGATGCCGCCGAGTGGGTGGGCTACTACGCCAGGCTCGGCATCAGCCATGTCTATGCCTCGCCGCTGCAGATGTCACGCGTGGGCTCGCCCCATGGCTACGACGGCACCGACCCCACCCGCATCGACCCCGAGCTCGGCGGCGAAGCGGCGCTGGAACGGTTGGTGGCACGGCTGCGCGAGCATGGTATGGGATTGATCCTCGACATCGTGCCCAACCACGTGGCGGTGGGCGGCTCGCAGAACCCCTGGTGGCAGGACGTGCTGGCCTGGGGCCGGGCGAGTCCCTATGCCGGTTTCTTCGATATCGACTGGCACTCGCCCGACCCGCTGCTCGCCGGCAAGCTGCTGCTGCCTTTCCTCGGCACGCCCTACGCCGACGCCCTGCACGGCGGCGACCTGGTGCTGCGCCACGAGCCCGAAGCGATGGATTTCCATATCGCTTACCACGAGCATCGTTTCCCCCTCGACCCGCGCCGCTATGGTGACATCCTGCGCCTGGCCGAGCACACGGCGCTGTGGGACCTGGCGCCGCGCTTCGATGCCCTGCAGCGGCGCGAGGACGCCTACACCGCCGTGGCCGAGTGCCGCCACGCACTGCGCCAGGCACTGGCGGACCCGGCCGCCGGACAGGCGCTGGCTCGAGCCCTGGCGCTGTTCGACGGCGCCACCCGCGGCGGCGCCATCCGCCTGCACGACCTGCTGGAACAGCAGGCCTACCGCCTGGCCTGGTGGCGCACCGGGGCCGACGAGATCAACTGGCGGCGCTTCTTCGACATCACCGAGCTCGGCGGGCTGCGCATCGAACGACCCGAGGTGTTCGAGGCCGTGCACGCCCTGCCCCTGCGCCTGGTGGAGCAGGGCTGGGTCGATGGCCTGCGCGTGGACCACGTCGACGGCCTGGCCGATCCGCGCGGCTACTGCCGCCGCCTGCGGGCCCGTCTGGGCGAGTGCCAGAAGCGGCGGCCGCCGCAAGCGGTGCGCCACGTGGCGATCTATGTCGAGAAGATCCTCGCCGCCGACGAGACCCTGCACCGCGACTGGGGCGTCGACGGCACCACCGGCTACGAGCTGATGAACGCCATCTCCGCCCTGCAGCACGACCCGGCCGGCGCCGAGCCGCTGCGCGGCCTATGGCGCGACGTCAGCGGCCGGGAACCGGACTTCCCCGCCGAGGTGCGCCTGGCCCGTCGCGAGGTACTCACGACCCTGCTGACCAGCGAGTTCGAGGCCTGCGCGCGTGCCCTGCATGCGGTGGCCCGCCACGCCCTGGCCACCCGGGACATCACCCTGGCGGCAGTGCGCCGGGCGCTGACGGCGCTGGTCGTGCACTTTCCGGTCTATCGCACCTACGCCGACGACGGCGGCCGCCCCGAACTCGACGCGCCCTTCTTCGACCAGGCCATGGCCGGCGCTCGCGGCGAGCTGAGCCCGCCCGATGCCGAGGTGCTGGCGTGGCTGGAACGCTGGCTGGGCGGCGAGGCACCCGCCGACGCCGGGGACGCCGAGGAGCGCTGGTTGCGCCAGCGCGCCATCGTGCGCTTCCAGCAGCTCACCTCGCCGGTGGCCGCCAAGGCCGTGGAAGACACCGCCGGCTATCGCAGCGCGGCGCTGATCTCGCGCAACGACGTCGGCTTCGACGGCGAGCACTTCAGTCACTCGCCGCGCTGGTTCCACGACGCCAACGCCTGGCGCGCGCGCCACTTTCCCCACGGCCTGGTCGCCACGGCCACCCACGATCACAAGCGCGGCGAAGACGTGCGTGCCCGCCTGGCCGCGCTGAGCGAGAACGCCGGCGGCTTCGCCACCCGCGTGGAGCGCTGGCGCGACCTGGCTGCCCCGCTGCGCCAGGCGCTGCCTGACGGGTCTGCCCCCTCCCCCGGCGACGAGCTGATCCTCTATCAGGTCCTGCTCGGCGCCTGGCCGCCGACGCTCGAGCGCCACGACACCGAAGCCATGCGCCGCTTTGCCGAGCGCCTCGCCCAGTGGCAGCAGAAGGCCCTGCGCGAGGCCAAGCTGCGCACGCACTGGCTGTGGCCCGACGAGGCCTACGAGAGCGCCTGCCGCGCCTATCTGGAGGGGCTGCTGGCCTCCCCCGCGCTGTGCCGGGAACTCGAAGCGGCGGCCCGCGAGCTGGACCTGCCGGGCGCGCTCAACGGCCTGGTCCAGACGGCGCTGCGCCTGACCGTTCCCGGGGTGCCCGACCTCTACCAGGGAGGCGAATTCTGGGACCACAGCCTGGTCGACCCCGACAACCGGCGTCCGGTCGACCATGCGGCACGCCAGGCCGCGCAGGACCGCCATCTAGCGCCCGTCACGGCGCTGGAGAGCTGGCAGGACGGTGGCGTCAAGCAAGCCCTGATCGCCCGCCTGCTGGCACTGCGCCACGACTGGCCCGAGCTGTTTCGCCACGGCGGCTACCGCGAGCTGGAGAGCGCCGGCGACCACGGCGAGCGCCTGGTCGGCTTCCTGCGCGAGCATGACGGCCGGCAGCTGCTGGTGGCGGTGCCGCGCCTGACCGCGGCGCTGCTGGCGGGCGCCGAGCGGCCCCAGGTGTCGCCATCGCGCTGGGGCGATACCCGGCTTCGTCTGCCGGATCGAAGGGATGGCGCTTGGCAATGCGCGCTGACCGGTACCACGCTGAGAGTAACCAAGGAGCAAGTCGCCGCCGGGGAGCTGCTGAGTGCCTTTCCCGTCGGCATCTATCTACGCGACACACAGAGTCAATAGGAGAGCTAGGATGGCTGACGAAGAGCGCGTACGGAACCTGGCCTACCAGATCTGGGAGTCGGAGGGACGCCCCGAGGGCCAGCAGCAGCGTCACTGGGACATGGCGCTGAAGATCGTCATCGCCGAAGAGGAAGCAGGCGTCGACGCCGAGCTGGAGGAGGTCGGCGAACCGGTGGACGAGCCGCCCCTGCTCGAGGACGACCTGCCGCTGGAGGACGACGAGACCGGCATCCAGGAGAATCGCTTGCCGCTGGACTCCCCCGACGGCGAGCCCGATTTCGATGAGCTGCCCTACCGCGACGACCGCGACGTGGGGCGCGACCCGCCGGTGCAGGATCGCGCCAGCCCCGGGCCGGCCACGAACGAGCCCGAACCCACGGCGGCCTCGACCCGACCGCTGCCGGCGGAGCAGGCCACCGCCACCGGCGCCCAGGATCAGGACGTCGCCAACCGGGGCGGAGCGGATGCACCGGCCACTTCCCCCGAGCCCTCGGCGGGGCCGCTGGAGCCGCTGCCGGAGGAATCCGCCACCATGCGTCGCCGGCGCCAGCCACGTCGCGACGACGATGGACTGACCGCCGCCGATGCCAGCGACACGTCACAAGTGCCGGGCAAGACGGCGGCACCGGAGGGCAAGACGTCACGCCGCGGCGCCGCCCGGTCCGCCACCACGGCCAAGGCCGGTTCACCCTCCACGGCGACGAGCGGCAAGCCCTCTGCCGCAGCCAAGGGCGACAAGGCACGCAAGCGCGGCGGTCGCAGCGGCTCCGGGAGCGAGTGACGGATGGCGCATCCTCCTCGAACCACAAGGAAGGCAAGCATGAATACGAGGGAAGACTGGCGCAGCGACGACCGGGCAGCGACGGCAGACGAGTCTCCCGGCGTGATCCGCCGTTCTCGGGTGCGCGAGGGCGCGCCGTTTCCGCTGGGCGCCACCTGGGATGGGCTGGGCGTGAACTTCGCCCTGTTCTCGGCCAATGCCACCCGGGTCGAGTTGTGCCTGTTCGACGCGACCGGCCACCAGGAACTGGAGCGCATCGAGCTGCCCGAGTACACCGACGAGGTGTGGCACGGCTACCTGCCGGATGCCAGGCCCGGCCAGCTCTACGGTTACCGCGTCCATGGCCCCTACGCACCGGAGGAGGGCCATCGCTTCAACCCCCACAAGCTGTTAATCGATCCCTACGCCAAGCAGCTGGTGGGCGAGCTGACCTGGGACGAGGCGCTGTTCGGCTACACTCTCGGCCATCCCGACGGCGACCTCAGCTTCGATACCCGCGACAGCGCTCCGTTCGTGCCGCGCTGCCGGGTGATCGATCCCGCCTTCACCTGGGGCCGCTCTCCCTTCGTCCAGCAGCCATGGGACCGCACCGTACTCTACGAGACCCACGTGCGCGGCTATACCATGCGCCATCCGGCGGTTCCCGAGCCGCTGCGCGGCACCTTCTCGGGGCTGATGGTCAACGAGGTGGTCGACTACATCCGCTCGCTGGGGGTGTCGTCGGTGGAACTGCTGCCGATCCACACCTTCGTCGACGACCAGCACCTGCTCGAGCGCGGGCTGCGCAACTACTGGGGCTACAACACCCTGGGCTTCTTCGCTCCCCATTCGCGCTATCTCTCGGGCGACAACATCAACGAGTTCAAGCAGATGGTGGCCTGCTACCACGCCGCCGGTCTCGAGGTGATCCTCGACGTGGTCTACAACCACACCGCCGAAGGCAACGAACTCGGCCCGACCCTGTCGTTCAAGGGCATCGACAACGCCTGCTACTATCGGCTGCTGCCTGAGGAGCCGCGCTACTACATCGACGACACCGGCACCGGCAACACGCTCAACCTGAGCCACCCGCGGGTGCTGCAGATGGTCACCGACTCGCTGCGCTACTGGGCCACCGAGATGCGCATCAACGGCTTCCGCTTCGATCTGGCGACGATCCTCGGCCGCGAGCCCCACGGCTTCGACGAGGGCGGCGGCTTCCTCGACTCCTGTCGTCAGGACCCCGTGCTGAGCCAGGTCAAGCTGATCGCCGAACCCTGGGACTGCGGCCCCGGCGGCTACCAGGTGGGCGGCTTTCCCCCCGGCTGGGCGGAGTGGAACGACCGCTTCCGCGACAGCAGCCGTGCCTACTGGCGCGGTGACGAAGGCCAGCTGGCGGAGTTCGCCTCACGCCTGATGGGCTCGGCGGACCTGTTCGATCGCCGCGGCCGCCGCCCCTTCGCCTCGGTCAACTTCGTCACCGCCCACGACGGGTTCACGCTGCACGACCTGGTGGCCTACGACGACAAGCACAACGAGGCCAACGGCGAGGACAATCAGGACGGCCACGACCACAACCTGTCGTGGAACCACGGCGAGGAGGGGCCGACCGAAGACGCCGAGATTCGCTCGCTGCGCCTGCGCCAGATCCGCAACTTCCTGGCCACGCTGCTGCTCTCCCAGGGCACGCCGATGCTGCTCGCCGGCGACGAGCTGCTGCGTACCCAGCGCGGCAACAACAACGCCTACTGCCAGGACAACGAGATCGGCTGGGTCGACTGGAATCTCGAGGGCGACGCCCACGACATGATCGACTACCTGCGCCGGCTCATCCGCCTGCGGCTGCACTACCCCATCCTGCGTCGAGGGCGTTTTCTCTCCGGCGAATACAACGAGGAGATGGGGCTCAAGGAGGTGACCTGGCTGGCGCCCGACGGCAGCGAGATGGACGTCGAGCGCTGGGAAGATCCCCAGGCGCGCAGCCTCGGCCTGCTGCTCGACGGCCGTGCGCGGCCCTCGGGCATCCGTCGCGCCGGCGACGACCGTTCGCTGCTGATCCTGTTCAACGCCAACCCAGACCCCATCGCCTTTCGCCTGCCCGAAGTGCCGCGCGGCAGCGGCTGGGTGTGCCGTCTCGATACCAGCCGCAGCCCGGCGCCGGACAACACCCTGAGGGCCTTCGGCGAGGAGTACGCCATGGACGGTCGCTCGCTGGTGCTGGTCGAGCTGCTGCAGGAGGCCGGCCCCGTGAATCGCGGGGAGTGAGAGAACATCGGCCGAGGGACCTGGCCGAGCGTTGCGACAAAGGAGGAACATGCGATGAGTTCAACTCCGTTAACGGCGCCCGTCGGCAGCTCGGCACGCGGGCAGGACCCAAGCCACGTCCTGGCGGCCGTCCAGGCGCCTCGCATCGCCATCGAGTCGGTCCAGCCGACCCTGGACCAGGGGCGGTTCGCCGCCAAGGCCATCGTCGACGAGCCGGTCAAGGTCACGGCGAGGATCTTCGCCGACGGCCACGATCTCCTGGCGGCGGCGGTCTGCTGGTACGACGCCACCGACCGCCGACATCGCGAGCCCATGCAGCCGGCCCATCCGGCGGGACTGGACATCTTCGAGGGACGCTTCACCCCGCGCGGCATCGGGCGGCACCGCTTTTTCATCGAAGCCTGGTGGGACACTTACGCCTCCTACTGCCACGAGCTGTCGAAGAAGCATCAGGCCGGCGTGCCGGTCGGCCTCGAGCTCGAGGAGGGCCGGCGTGAGCTCGTCCGGGCGATCGAGCGCAGCGAAGGCGAGCTCAGGGAGGCGCTCGAGGCCAGCCATGAGCGCTTCCGACTGCTCGGCTCCGATGCCGAGCGTGTCGCCCTGCTGCTCGACGCCGACATGGTGCAGTTGATGCACGAGGCAGACGCTCGCCCCCACCTGACCCGCAGCGACGCCATCTACCCGCTTGACGTGGAGCGGCCCAAGGCCCGTTTTTCGAGCTGGTACGAGCTGTTCCCACGCTCGGAGACCGACACCCCCCAGCGCCACGGCACGTTCAAGGATGTGCACAAGCGCCTGCCGCTGATCCGGGACATGGGCTTCGACGTGCTCTACTTTCCCCCCATCCACCCCATCGGACTCACGCACCGCAAGGGTCCCAACAATACGCTCGAAGCCGGACCGGACGACCCCGGCAGCCCCTATGCCATCGGCAGCGAGGAGGGAGGACATGAAGCGATTCATCCTGAACTGGGCACGCGAGATGATTTTCGTGATCTGGTCCGTGCAGCAGCCGATCATGGCCTGGAGGTCGCGCTTGACTTCGCCATCCAGTGCTCGCCCGATCATCCCTGGCTCAAGGAGCACCCCGGCTGGTTCTCATGGCGACCCGATGGGTCCATCCGCTATGCGGAGAATCCGCCCAAGAAGTACCAGGACATCGTCAACGTCGACTTCTATGCCGAGGAGGCGATACCGTCCCTGTGGGTCGAGCTGCGCGACGTGGTACAGGGATGGGTCGACGAGGGGGTGAAGATATTCCGCGTCGACAACCCGCACACCAAGCCGCTGCCCTTCTGGGAGTGGCTGATCGCCGACATTCGCGACCGCGACCCCTCGGTCATCTTCCTCTCCGAAGCCTTCACGCGGCCCAACATGATGCTGCGCCTGGGCAAGCTGGGCTTTACCCAGAGCTACACCTACTTCACCTGGCGCAATACCAAGCCGGAGCTGACGGAGTACCTCGAGCAGCTGAACGCCTCACCGCTGCGCGAGGGATTTCGCCCCAACTTCTTCGTCAACACACCGGACATCAATCCCTACTTCCTGCAATCGTCGGGGCGCCCCGGCTTCCTGGTGCGGGCGGCGCTGGCCACGCTGGGGGCCGGCGCCTGGGGCATGTATTCGGGCTTCGAGCTGTGCGAGGGCGAGCCGGTGCCCGGCAAGGAAGAGTACCTCGATTCGGAGAAGTACGAGATCCGCCCACGCGACTACACCGCCGCCGGCAACATCAGCTACGAGATCGCCCAGCTCAATCGCATCCGCCGCGAGAATCCGGCGCTGCAGACCCACCTGGGCCTGGCCTTTTATCCGGTACACAACGACCGGCTGCTGTTTTTCGGCAAGCGTACCGAGACGCGGGACAACTTCATCCTCATCGCCGTCAGCCTCGACCCGTTCGAACCCCAGGAAGGGGCATTCGAGCTGCCGCTCTGGGAATTCGGTCTACCCGACGAGGCGGCACTGCACGGAGAGGATCTGATGAGCGGTTACCGCTGGACCTGGCAGGGCAAGTGGCAGTCGATGCGCCTCGATCCGGCCCATCTTCCGTTCGCCATCTGGCGCATTCGCCCGGTCCGCTAGCCTCGGTGAACGCAGGGAGGACACGACAATGATGGACGCCAGCAGCGAGACCCATGCCGTCGACACCATGGCGTTTCTCGACGACCCCCTCTGGTACAAGGATGCCGTGATCTACCAGGTGCACGTGAAGTCGTTCTTCGACGCCAACGACGACGGTATCGGCGACTTCGAGGGGCTGCTCCAGAAACTCGACTATATCGTCGGCCTGGGGGTGAACACGATCTGGGTGCTGCCGTTCTACCCCTCGCCACGTCGCGACGATGGCTACGATATCGCCGAGTATACCGGCGTCAGCCCCGATTACGGCACGCTGGAGGATGCCCGCCGTTTCATCGACGAGGCGCACCGTCGCGGGCTGCGCGTCCTGACCGAGCTGGTCATCAACCACACCTCCGACCAGCACGAGTGGTTCCAGCGCGCCAGGCGCGCGCCGCCCGGCTCACCGGAGCGGGAATTCTATGTCTGGTCGGATACCGACCAGAAATACCCCGGGACGCGCATCATCTTCCTCGATACCGAGACTTCCAATTGGGCCTGGGACCCGGTGGCGGGCGCCTACTACTGGCATCGCTTCTATTCGCACCAGCCCGACCTCAACTTCGACAATCCCCAGGTGCTCGACGAGGTTCTCAAGGTCATGGAGTACTGGCTCGACATGGGGGTGGATGGCCTGCGTCTGGACGCCATTCCCTATCTGGTCGAGCGTGAGGGCACCAACAACGAAAACCTTCCCGAAACCCACCAGGTGCTCAGGAAGATTCGCGCGGTGATCGACCAACGCTACCCGGACCGCATGCTGCTCGCCGAAGCCAACCAGTGGCCGGAGGACACCCGGCCCTACTTCGGCGACGGCGACGAGTGCCACATGGCGTTCCACTTTCCGCTGATGCCGCGCATGTACATGGCGCTGGCCCAGGAAGATCGTTTTCCCATCACCGACATCCTGCGCCAGACCCCGGAGATACCGGCCAACTGCCAGTGGGCCATTTTCCTGCGCAACCACGACGAGCTGACGCTGGAGATGGTGACCGACAAGGAGCGTGACTACCTCTGGAACCACTATGCCGCCGATCGCCGGGCGCGGATCAACATGGGAATA
This sequence comes from Billgrantia sulfidoxydans, assembly GCF_017868775.1. NCBI lineage: Bacteria > Pseudomonadati > Pseudomonadota > Gammaproteobacteria > Oceanospirillales > Halomonadaceae > Billgrantia > Billgrantia sulfidoxydans. The sequence goes on from NZ_CP053381.1 coordinate 3,409,826, forward strand.
CGCCGGCGCCTGGCACCGCTGCTGGAGCGCGACCGCCGGCGGGTCGAGCTGCTCAACAGCCTGCTGTTGTCGATGCCGGGCACGCCAGTGCTCTACTACGGCGACGAGATCGGCATGGGTGACAACATCTACCTGGGCGACCGCGACGGGGTGCGCACCCCGATGCAGTGGTCGGTGGATCGCAATGGCGGCTTCTCCCGGGCCGATCCGGCAAGTCTCGTGCTGCCGGCGATCATGGACCCGCTCTACGGCTACCAGGCCGTCAACGTCGAATCCCAGCTGCGCGATCCGCACTCGCAGTTGAACAGCATGCGACGCCTGCTCGCGGTGCGCGCCCAGCACCGCGCCTTCAGCCGCGGCACCATGCGGCCACTCTATCCGGCCAACCGACACATTCTCGCCTACCTTCGCGAAATGACACTGGACGACGGCGATACCGAAACGCTGCTGTGCGTGGCCAACATGGCGCGTACCGCCCAGGCCGTGGAGCTCGACCTGTCCCCCTTCTCTGGCCAGGTCCCGGTGGAAATGGTCGGCGGCAGCGCCTTTCCGCCGATCGGGCGCGTGCCGTATCTGCTCACCCTGCCGCCCTACGGTTTCTTCTGGTTCCTGCTGGCGCCGCCCTCCGCCATGCCGGAATGGCACGTGCCGGTACCCGAGCCCATGCCCGAATACGTCACGCTGATCATCAAGCGGCGTCTCGAGGAGATCTTCCAGGCCCCGGCGCGTCAGTTGCTCGAGCGCGAGACCCTGCCCAGCTATCTGCCCAAGCGACGCTGGTTCGCCACCAAACAGGCCCGCATCGACCAGGTGCGCCTGCTCTACGTGGCCCGCCTCGAGCATAGCCAGCACAGCCTGCTGATCGCGGAACTGGAGGTCCAGCACGCCGAGGGAACCGATCGCTACCAGTTGCCGTTGGCGTTTCTCGGCGAGGAAGAGCAGACCAGCGCCCTCCCCCAGCAGCTCGCCATGGCCCGTGTGCGCCGCTTCCATGAAGTGGGGCTGCTGACCGATGCCCTGACGCTGGACGCCTTTGGCCTGGCGGTGCTCGATGCCATGCGCCGATGCGCCAAGTTGCCGTGCGACGTCGGCGAGATCCGCTTCTTGCCCACCGCGGTGTTCAGCGAGCTGGAGCTGCCCGAGTCCCCCGAGGTGGAACAGCAGAGCGTGGAACAGTCCAACAGCTCGATCGTCATCGGTCGTCAACTGGTACTCAAGCTGCTGCGACGGGTGGAGCCGGGGTTGCATCCCGAGGCGGAGATCGGCCGCTATCTCACCGAACGCGGCTTTTCCCACATAGCGGCCCTGCAAGGCGAAGTGGCCCGCTTCGACGCCAAGGGGGTGCCCCAGACGCTGATGCTGCTGCAGAGCTTCATCGACAACCAGGGCGATGCCTGGGCCTGGTCGCGTGCCACGCTGGCGCGCGCAGTGCGTGAGGCCACAGCGGACCAGGAACTGGGGCAGGACCGCCTGCTCGAGGAGTCGGGCTACGGCGCCTGCGAGGAGCTCGAGGCCTTTGCCGTCACCCTGGGCAAGCGGCTGGGCGAGATGCATGCGGTACTCGCCTCCCCCAGCGACGACCCGGCGTTCCGCCCCGAGCTTGCCACGCAGGACCATGTCGAACAGTGGACACGACGGGTGCGGGAGCGCGTCGAAGAAGCCCTGGCGCTGCTCGAGCGCCACCGGCCGGAGTGCGCCGAGGCCGAACAACGCTTGATAGGCGAGGTGCTGGCCAGCCGCGATACGCTCACGGCCGCCATCGATGCTATCGCCGCTCTCGCCCTGGGCAGTCTGCTCACCCGGATCCATGGCGACCTGCACCTCGGCCAGGTGCTGGTGGCGCATGACGATGCCTACATCATCGATTTCGAAGGCGAGCCCGATCGGCCGCTGAAGGAGCGGCGAGCCAAGGACAGCCCGCTGCGGGACGTCGCGGGAATGCTGCGCTCGTTCGATTACGCCTTCGCTCGAGTGGAAGAGATACCACCCAGCGGCGAAGGTGACATGGTCATGGCCGACGGCGGGCACGAGGTGGCGGAACGCTGCCTGCTGCGCGCTCGCCAGGCATTCCTCAATGCCTATTGGCAGGCCACCGAGCTGCTGCCGCATGAGTGGCAGCATCCGGCGGGCGCGGCTGCCGCAGTGGACCTGTTCGTGCTCGAGAAGACCGCGTACGAGATCGCCTACGAAATTTCCAATCGTCCTGCCTGGCTAGGCGTGCCACTGCGTGGCCTGGCAGCGATCGTGGAGCAGTTGAGCGAAGGAGAGCCCTATGAATGACTTCACCGCCAGGCCCATGCCGGACAGGCGCCTGTGGCTGCCGGAGGAAGAGGCCGAGGCCCTGGCGCGTGGCACCCACGGCGACCCGTTCTCGATCCTGGGTGTCCAGGAGCGCGAGGGTGTTCACTTCCTGAGAGCCTTCCTTCCCGGCGCCCTGGGGGTCGACGTGCTCGACCGCGAGGACGGCAGCTTCCGCTGCTGCCTGACCGCCATGCAGATCCCGGGACTGTTCGCCGCCTGGCTGCCCCATGCGGCCCCCTATACCCTGCGCATCCGCTGGCCCGGCGGCGAACAGCTCACCGAGGACCCGTACGGCTTCGGCCTGCTGCTCGGCGAAATGGACCTCTACCTGATCGGTGAAGGCACGCATCGTCGTTTGGGGCAGTGCCTGGGGGCGCAGCCCATGGCGATCGAGGGTGTCAGCGGGGTTCGCTTCGCCGTGTGGGCGCCCAATGCTCGCCGAGTCTCGGTCGTGGGCAGCTTCAACAGCTGGGATGGGCGCCGCCATGCGATGCGCCTGCGCCACCCCGCGGGGGTGTGGGAGCTGTTCATCCCACGCATCGGCCCGGGAGAGGCCTACAAGTACGAGATCCTCGACGCTCACGGTGCGCTCGGACTGCGGGCCGATCCGGTGGCGCTCGCCACCGAGACACCTCCCCGTACGGCTTCCGTGGTGGCCGACACCACCCCCTTCGTCTGGCACGACGAGGAGTGGCTTGCCCGTCGCGGCTCGGCGCAGGCACCGGACCGGCCCATTTCCGTCTACGAAGTACATGCCGCCTCGTGGCGCAAGCACGGTGGCGACAACGGCGAACTTTACCGCTGGCAGGAGCTGGCCGAGCACCTGATTCCCTACGTGCTCGAGATGGGCTTCACCCATATCGAGCTGCTGCCGATCATGGAGCACCCCTTCGGCGGCTCCTGGGGCTACCAGCCGCTGAGCCAGTTCGCCCCCAGCGGTCGCTTCGGCACGCCGGCCGACTTCGCCTGTTTCGTCGATGCCTGCCACCAAGCGGGTCTCGGCGTGATACTCGACTGGGTGCCGGCCCACTTTCCCACCGACCCGCATGGCCTGGCGCGCTTCGACGGCACGGCCCTCTACGAGTACGAGCACCCCTTCGAGGGCTTCCATCAGGACTGGGATACCTTCATCTACAACCTGGGCCGACGTGAAGTGCACGGCTTCATGCTCGCCTCGGCGCTGCACTGGCTGCGCCACTTCCATGTCGACGCGCTGCGCGTCGACGCCGTCGCCTCGATGCTCTATCGCAACTACTCGCGCAACGAGGGGGAGTGGATACCCAACAAGTACGGCGGCCACGAGAATCTGGAGGCGATCGACTTCCTGCGCCATCTCAACGAAGTCGTCGCCGACGAAGCCCCGGGCGCCATGGTGATCGCCGAGGAGTCCACCGCCTGGCCCGGCGTCACCCGGCCCACCGGCGAGGATGGGCTGGGCTTCGCCTACAAGTGGAACATGGGCTGGATGCACGACACGCTGAGCTATATCCGCGAGGACCCCATACACCGCCGCTTTCACCATCACGTCATGACCTTCCCCATGGTCTACGCCTTCTCGGAGCGCTACGTGTTGCCGATCTCTCATGACGAGGTGGTGCACGGCAAGGGCTCGCTGATCGGCAAGATGCCTGGCGACGAGTGGCAGCAGTTCGCCAACCTGCGCGCCTATCTCTCGCTCATGTGGTCCCAGCCGGGCAAGAAACTGCTGTTCATGGGCTGCGAATTCGGCCAGTGGCGCGAATGGAGCCATGACCGCGAACTCGACTGGTCGCTGCTCGGCGAACCACGCCATGCCGGGGTTCGACGGCTACTCACCGACCTCAACCGCCTCTACAGGGCATATCCGGCGCTGCACGAGGGCGATAGCGAGCCCTGGGGCTTCACGTGGATAGTGAGCAATGACGAGACCAACAGCGTATTCGCCTGGCTGCGTGTGAGCCATGCGGGCGAGCCCATGCTGGTGGTTGCCAACCTGACGCCGATTCCCCGTGAAGGCTACCGCCTGGGCGTGCCCCGGCCGGGCCGCTGGGAGGAAATATTCAACAGCGACGCCGAATGCTACGGGGGTTCGAACCTGGGCAATCTGGGCCAACTGCACGCCGAGGACGCGCCCCTTCATGGCCAGACCGCCAGCCTGACGATGACGCTTCCACCGCTGGCAGTGGTCATGCTGACTCCTGCCGGGCCGGCCTGAGCCGGCCGGGGACGAAAGCGGTGGCCTCGTCGCCTGGCACCACCGCCAGGCGGCACCGACCGGTAACACCACGATCACAAGGAGGTTAAATGCGGGCGATGCTGCAGCCTGTCAGATCCCTACTCTTCAGTGTCACCTTCCTTCTGCTCGGCAACGGCCTGATCAACACCCTACTGACCCTGCGCGGCACCGACGAGGGCTTCTCCTCGACGGTCGTCGGCCTGATCATGTCCGCCTATTTCGTCGGCTTCACCTGCGGCACCTGGGTCAGCAGCCGCCTGATCCGCCGCGCCGGGCACATTCGCGCCTTCGCCTTCTGCGCCGCGCTGTGCGCCTCGGGGGCGCTGCTGCACATCATCTTCGTCGACCCCTGGGTGTGGATCGTACTGCGCTTCTTCTACGGCCTGGCCTTCGTCACCTTGATGACGGTGATCGAGAGCTGGCTCAACGGGCAGGCGGCGAGCCACGAACGCGGTCGGGTCTTCGCCACCTACATGCTGGTCAACCTGGGGGCGATCGCCGCCGCCCAGCAGATCCTGCGCCTGGACACCCCCGGCAGCTTCCTGCTCTTCGCCGTCACGGCGATCCTGATCAGCTGGGCGCTGTTGCCGATCACCATGACCCGGCGCCAGCAGCCGACGCTACCGGAGAACGCCAGGAGCAGCCTCAAGGCACTGCTCGGGTTCGCTCCCCTGTGCGTCGCCGCTTCGGTGCTGTCGGGGCTGGCCATGGGCGCCTTCTGGGGCATGGCCCCGCTTTATGCGCGGCAGTTGGGCTGGAGCGCCGCCGACGTGGGCACGCTGATGAGCGTGACGATCCTGGGCGGGGCGCTGCTGCAGCTGCCCATCGGTCGCTTCTCCGACAACCACGACCGCACGCAGGTGATGACCTGGGTGGTGATCGCCGCCGCGGCGCTGGCGGCACTGATGCCCTTCGCGCCCAACCAGGCGGCACTGATGGGGCTGTTCTTCCTGTGGGGCGGCTTCTCGTTCGCCATCTACCCGCTGGCGGTGGCTCAGTTGATCGACCAGCTTCACCCCGAAGAGGTGGTGTCGGCCTCGGCGGACATGCTGGTGACCCAGGGCGCGGGAAGCGCCCTGGCCCCGATTCTCGCCGGTGCCCTGATGAGCACTCTGGGGGCCCATACGCTGCCGCTCTACATCGCCGCGGTGCTGGCCGTGCTCGGCGCTTACGCCCTCTATCGTCGGCGCCAGGTGTCCGACCTGGTCCACGGCAACGCCCACTTCGAGCCGATGACCCAGACCAGCCCACTGTCCCTGGAGATGATGTTCGACGACGCCCAGCCCGACCTGTTCGACGACCCCAGCTTCTACGAGGAGCAGGAGCGCTACCGGCTGGTCGAGGCGTACCAGCAGCGCAGATGAGCTCAGCCTGGCCCGCGGAGAGCCCTCAGCCTGGCCTGGTGGAGAGCCCTCAGCTCAGGCGGTCGGAAAGCGCCTCCAGATCGGTCACGGTGAGGTCAGGCTCGATGCCCCATGGGTCGAAGGGTGCATCGAGGCTGCGCCGCACCCAGGCGGCGTGCAGGCCGGCATGGCGGGCGCCGATCACATCGAAGGGATTGCTCGAAATCAGCCAGGTATCGCCGGGCGCCACCTCGAGGCGGTTGCGCAGATGCGCGTAGACGGCCGGGTCGGGCTTGAAGCGCTTGATCTCATCGACGCTGATCACCGCTTCGAAGCGCTCGAGGATGCCAGCCTGCTCCAGCAGACCGCTGACCGCGTCGCAGGTGCCGTTGGAGAAGGCCACGCAGCGCATGCCGTTCGCAGCCAGGCGTTCGAGGGCATTCACCGTTTCGGCAAAGGCCGGCAGGCGACCATAGGCCGCCATCAGGTGGTCCTTGTCGACGTCCGTGAGCTGTGTCTGCAACGCACGGTCGGTGAAATCCAGCGCCTCGCGGGTGCACTGGCCGAAGGGCACGTAGGCTCCCATCAGGCCGCGGCGAAAGCTGTACTCCAGCTGCTTGTCGCGCCAGCGGCGCGAGAACTCGGCGGCCATTTCCCCCCTGCCGGCCCTGCCGAGCCGCTCCTCCAGCTCGGTGACCACGCCGTGGGTATCGATCAGGGTGCCGTAGACATCGAAGGCCAGTACCGTTGCCATCTGCTGTGCTCCTCGTTTCGCTTTGTTAGCCACAGCATGGGGTCTGCCGCGCGCGGGCTCAAGGTGACCGGGTTGAGGTCCACCACACTATGGCGCCAATCGCGCCAGGGCAAAGTTGGCGATGGCGGTGTCCTGCACCCCGGTACCGGTCAGGTCGCACACGGTGATGGCCGCTTCCGATACCCGCAGGTTTTCGCCCCGCGCGATCACGCGCCCCAGCTCATGCACCTTGAACGGCGGCTCGCGCCCCGCATTGGCGAAAACCTTGAGCTCACCGTTGTGCTCGCTCTGGGCACGGCTGTCGCAGACGAAGGCGTCGGCCCGGGTCAGCACCGACTCGTCGAGTTCGCGCTTGTCGGGGCTGTCCGAACCCATGGCGGTGACATGCACGCCCTCGGGCAGGTCGCTGGCGTGCAGCAGCGGCTCCCGCGAGGGGGTGGCAGTAATGATGATGTCGGCCTGGGCACAGGCGCCGTGCACACTGTCGCGCACGGTGACGGTGAAGCCCTGGCGGCGCATGTCGTCGGCGTAGGCCTCGGCACTTTCACGGTGACGTGTCCACACATCGAGGGTGTCGATGTTGCGCACCAGGCGCAGCGCCTCGACCTGGCGCCGCGCCTGCTCGCCGGCACCGATCACGCCGACCCGCCGACTATCCTTCCGCGACAGGTGATTGGCCGCAATCGCCCCGGCCACCACGGTGCGCACCATGGTCAGGTAGCCCTCGTCGAACAGCACCGCCTCGACCTGGCCGGTTTCGGCGGAGAACAGCAGCATCAGCCCGCTCAGGCTCGGCAGGCCGCGCCTGGGGTTGTCGAAGGCGCCGCTGCTGACCTTGATCGCATAGCGCTTCCAGCCCTTGATGTGGGCCGTCTTGACGTCGACCTCGCTGTTGAACTCCTCCATGGCCATCGACAGGATCGGCGGCTGCACCACCTCGCCGCGACCCAGGGCGGCGAACCCCGCCTCGACCTGGCGCAGGGCATCTTCGTCGATACCCACCGCCGCCTCGATCTCATCACGCCGATAGAGCTCCATCCCTTCCTCCTGGTTCGTCTCTGATCACATCAGCGCCCACACATGCTCCGCGCCCGATCCAGCGTCTCCAGCGCCACGCCATTGCCGGACAGAATCAGCGCCACCCGCTGGCCGCGCACCTCGATGCCATGCTCGGCCAGGGCGGCCAGCCCCACCGCGGCGGCCCCTTCCACCAGCAGCTTCTCGTGTTCGAGTAGATCGACCATGGCGTGGGCGATGGCGACTTCCGAGACCTGGTAGTGGTCGTCCATCACCTCGCGCACCAGGCCGAAGGTGCAACGATTGTCGAGGCCGATGCCGCCGCCCAGCGAGTCGGCCAGGCTTTCGACCTCTTCCACCGCCACGGGCCGCCCCGCCTGAAGGCTCTCCCACATGGCCGCGCCATGGGAGAGGCTGACGCCGGTGAGGCGGGTCTCGGGGCGAATGGCCTTCACCGCCGCGCCGATGCCGCCCAGCAACCCGCCGCCGGAGAGCCCGACGATGACCCGGTCGAGATCCGGCGCGTCCTCCATCAGCTCCAGCCCGATGGTGCCCTGGCCGGCCGCGATCAGGGGATCGTCGAAGGGGGGAATCAGCGTCATGCCGCGCTCGTGCACCAGCCGCTCGACCTCGCCGAAGGCCTCGTCCTGGCTCTCGCCCACGCGCCGCACCTCGGCGCCCAGCGCCTCGATGGCCACCACCTTGTTGGCCGGCACCAGCCGCGACAGGCAGATCGTCGCGGCAATGCCGAGCCTGGAGGCGGCAAAGGCCACGGCGCGCCCGTGGTTGCCGGTAGAGGCCGTGACCACGCCGGCTTCCAGGGCATCGCGGCCGTGACGCTCGATCAGCGCGGCGATCATGTTGGTGGCGCCGCGCAGCTTGAAGGCACCGGTGGGCTGCTGGGTTTCGAGCTTGAGCAGGATCTCGGCGTCGAAGCGCTCGGAGAGCGCGCGGGAGCAGACCAGCGGGGTCCGTGCCGCCTGACCGGCAATGCGGCGACGGGCCTGATAGATGGAAGCGAGGGAAACGCCGTGCTCGGACTGAGTCATCGCGGATACTCACGTGGCCTAGGGCGCCGGCCGCGACCCATTGCCCATCAGCCTAGTCTGCGAACCGACACAGGGGCAAAAAACGGAATGACCGCGGGCAGGACCCGCGGTCATTGGGTTCAGCTCAGGCGCGTTCAGCTGATCGACATGGAGGCCTTGACCACGCCCTCACGAACCAGCTCGTCGGTGACCTTGTTCACCGCACGCTCGGCCCGGGCGACGATCTCGTCGACCTCGGCGCGGGTGGCAATCAACGGCGGCGCGAAGCCGAGGATGTCGCCCTGGGGCATGGCGCGGGCGATCAGGTTCTCGTCCAGCGCCGCCGCGGCGATGCGCGCGCCGACCTTGTGCGCGGCATCGAAGTGCTTACGCTTGGCCGGGTCGACGGAGAACTCCAGCGCGGCCAGCATGCCCACCCCGCGCACGTTGCCGACGATGGGGTGGTCGCCGAAGGCAGCCTGCATCCGCTGCTGCAGGTAGGCGCCGGTCTCGGCGGCGTTGCGGGTCAGCCCCTCACGCTCGATGATCGCCAGGTTGGCCAGCGCCGCGGCGCAGCCCAGGGCGTGGCCGGAGTAGGTCCAGCCGTGGCCGATGGGGCCGTACTGGCCGGTGCCCTGCTCCAGCACGTTCCACACGCGGTCGCCGACGATCACGCCGGAGAGTGGCTGATAGGCGCTGGTCAGGCCCTTGGCGACGGTGATCAGGTCGGGCTTGATGCCGTAGAAGTGGCTGCCGAAGTCGGCGCCGATGCGACCGAAGCCGCACACCACCTCGTCGGCGATCAGCAGCACGTCGTACTTGGCCAGCACGGCCTGGATCGCTTCCCAGTAGCCTTCCGGGGGCGGCACGATGCCGCCGGTGCCGAGCACCGGCTCGCCGATGAAAGCGGCCACGGTGTCGGGGCCTTCGGCCAGGATCATCTCCTCCAGCTTCTTCGCGCAGTACTGGGAGAACTCGCGCTCGCTCATGCCCTCCTGCTCGGCGGCGCGGTGGTAGTAGTACGGCGCCTCGGTGTGCAGGATGCCGGCCAGCGGCAGGTCGAACTGGTCGTGGAACGCCTTCAGGCCAGTCAGCGAGCCGGTGGCAAGCCCCGAGCCATGATAGCCGCGCTGGCGTGAGATCACTTTCTTCTTCTGCGGGCGACCGAGCACGTTGTTGTAGTAGCGCACGATCTTGAGCTGGGTCTCGTTGGCGTCACTGCCACCGAGGCCGTAGTAGACCTTGGACATGCCGGGGCCGGCGAGCTCGATGATCTTCTCGGACAGCGCGATCTGCGGCTCGTTGGAGTGGCCCACGTAGGTGTGGTAGTAGGAGAGCTCCAGCGCCTGCTGGTAGATCGCCTCGGCCACCTCGGTGCGGCCGTAGCCGATGTTGACGCAGTACAGCCCGGCGAAGCCGTCGATGAACTCGCGGCCGTCCTTGTCGACGATGTGGATGCCCTTGCCGCCGGTGATTACGCGGCCCGGCGCGTCGCCATGGGCGAAGTCACGCAGGTGGGTGGAGGCGTGAAAGGTGACCTTGCGGTCGCGCTCGATCAGATCGCGGTGCTGCTGGCTCATTGTGTTCTCTCTTCTCTTCAGGTCCCCGCCTCGGCGGGGAGATGTTCAAATTCGCATGTCGCAGTTAGGGCCGGGATGCGCCCTTGGGCAAATATCGCTCGACGGTCCATCCCGGCCGCTTGCTCGGCTAGCTCCCGGAAACTGAACCTAGAGCTCCCAAACAGTAATATTTCGTCTCCAGGTATTCATCGATCCCGGTGATGCCGCCCTCGCGGCCGAGCCCCGACTGCTTGACGCCGCCGAAGGGCACCGGCGGGCCGGTCATCTTCACCGAGTTGACGCTGACCATGCCGTACTCCAGCGCCCGCAGCAGCTTCCAGATGCGGCGGATGTCATGGGTGTAGACATAGGCCGCCAGGCCGTACTCGGTGTCGTTGGCCATGGCGATGACCTCGTCGTCGTCGCGGTAGGCGGTCACGCCGGCCACCGGAGCGAAGTTCTCCTCGCGCCACACCTTCATTTCGGGCGTCACGCCGGTGAGCAGCACGGGCATGAAGAAGTTGTCGCCCGGCGCCCGGGTCTGGTCGCCGGCCACCAGGGTCGCGCCGCGGGAGATGGCGTCGTCGACGATGGCCGCCGCCTTGTCCACCGCCTGGCGGTGGATCAGCGGCCCCAGGTCGACCTCGCTCTCCATGCCGTTGCCCACGGTCAGCGCCGCCATGCGCTCGGCGAAGTGTTCTACGAATTCGTCGTGGATCGACTCGTGCACCAGGATGCGGTTGGCCGCCAGGCAGTCCTGACCGGCGGTCTGGAACTTGGCCGCCACCGCAGCGAAGGCCGCCTCCTTGGGGTCCATGTCGGGGCCGACGATGAACGGTGCGTTGCCGCCGAGCTCCAGCGAGACACGCTTCACCGTCTGGGCGCTCTGCTCCAGCAGCAGCCGGCCGACCCGGGTGGAACCGGTGAAGGATAGCGCCTTGATGCGCTCCTCGGCACACAGAATTTTCGACACCTCGGCGGGCTCGCCCAGCACCACGTTGAACACGCCCGCCGGAATGCCGGCGCGCTCGGCCAGCTCGGCCAGCGCCAACGCCGAGAACGGCGTCTCGCCGGCCGGCTTGACGATCACCGGGCAGCCGGCAGCCAGGGCGGCGGCGGCCTTGCGCGTGATCATCGCCAGCGGGAAGTTCCACGGCGTGATCAGCGCGGCGATACCCACCGGCTCCTTGAGCGTGCCCAGCGCGGCGTTGGGGATGTGGCTGGGAATGGTCTCGCCGAAGGTACGCTTGCCCTCCTCGGCGAACCAGCGCACGAAGCTGGCGCCGTACTCCACCTCGCCGCGCGCATCGGGCAGCGGCTTGCCCTGCTCCAGGGTCATGATGGTGGCGAGATCCTCGCGGTTGGCCTGCAGCAGGTCGTGCCAGGCCAGCAGGCGCTCGGCGCGCTCGTCGGCACGCAGCGCGCGCCAGTGGGCGAAAGCGGTGTCGGCGGCGTCCACCGCCTCGCGGATCTGGTGCGCCTCGAGCCAGGGAATGTAGCCGATGACCTCGCCGGTGGCGGGGTCGAAGACCGTCTCCTCGCGGCCGCCGTCGCCGTAGGTCCACTTGCCGTTCACGTAGGCGTGCTGACGAAACAGACGCGGATCACCCAGCATGGTGGACAGTGTATTGGTCAGCTTCATGTTCATGGGCACCTCCCCTGACACCGGCCCCTCGCCCACGGGCCGGCTGTGGCAAAAACGACAGAGCAGCCGGGGCTGCTCGATGGGTACAGGGTAAGGGCAAAGCCCGGCCGGGACTTTTCGTTAGCCGGCGTAACCAATACGGTTTTTTTTGTCCTCCATGGCTAAGTTGCGTTTTTTTCTGCGCCGGGCGTTCAGGTTTCCGGCGGCGCGGCCAGCGCCTCCTCGGTGAACACGATCAGGCCCAGCTCCGGCCGGTAACCGTGGATCTCCTTGACGTCGAGCGCCTGCAGGAAGTGGAGGATCTCCTCGCTGATGACCTGCCCCGGCACCAGCACCGGGAAGCCCGGCGGGTAGGGGATCACGAAGCTGGCCGAGACTACGTCCCGGCCCGCTCGCATCTCGGCCTGGAGCTCGCCGTTGTCGAAGCGCAGGTACTCGGTATTCTCCTCGTCGTAGCTCAGGAAATAGGCACGACGGATGTCGCCCTGGGGCGTCTCGGGGCACTGGCGGAAGGCGTCGTGGAAGCGGCTGAAATCAGGCAGCGGCGGCAGCTCACGGGTCAGCGAATGCACCCGGCGCTCGATGATCTTGCGCTCGGGACGGCTGCTCTCCTCCCAACGGTACTCGAACTCCTTGGCCAGCTTGATCAGCACGTCGAGCAGGTAGGCGATGGAGCCGCGGGTGGTGCCGATGTTGGTCATGAACAGCACGGTGTTGCGCGAGGTCTTGTTGATCTGGATGCCGTACTTGTTCATCAGGTATTCGTTCTTGAAGGCGTCGCCGTCGACCCCGGTGTGGCCGATGGCGATGGTCACCCGGGTCGGGTCGACGACGAACTCGTCCCGCGCCCAGGCCTCCTCCATCTGGTTCCAGCCGGTCACCGGGTCGTAGTAGGACTCGACCCCCGACTCGCGGTACTCGGCGGGCACCATGTCGCTGTTCTTGAGCACGCGGAAGTATTTCTGCAGCAGCGGATGGGTGTAGAGCTGCTCGCGCAGCGACAGCGCCGCCTCTACCTGGGCGTGGACCAGCTCGAAGCCCTCCATCTCCGCCTGCATGCGCCCCACGTCGAGCGAGGCGAGGATCTGGTAGTTGGGCGAGGTGGAGGTGTGGGTCATGTAGGCCTCGTGGAACGGGGCCTCCACGCGCTGGCGGAACTCCTGGTCATAGACGTGGATCATCGAGCCCTGGCGCAGCGAGGTCAGGGTCTTGTGGGTGGAGTGGGTGGCGTAGGCGCGGATGCGCACCGCCTCGGGGTCGGGCATCAGCCGGCGGTCGAGCCAGGTGGCGTCGTCGTCGGGGTCGAGCGCGTCGAACTCCGCCTTCCATGCCGCGTACTCCTCGCGGTAGGCCTCGCTGCGGTAGCGGTCGCACAGGGTGCGCGCGGCGTGCATGGCGGTGCGCGGCCGGTAGGTGGGGTTGAAGGTGGCGAAGGCGAACCACGCCTCGTCCCACAGGAACACCAGGTCGGGCTTGATCGCCAGGCACTCCTCCATCACCCGGCGCACGTTGTAGACCACGCCGTCGAAGGTGCAGTTGGTCAGCAGCAGCATCTTGACCCGGTGGAGTTCGCCGGCGCGCTTGTAGGCCAGCAGGGTCTCCTTGATCTCGCGCAGCGGCACCGCACCATACATCGAGTAGTCGTTGAGCGGGTAGGAGTCCAGGTAGCTGACGTGGGCACCGGCCAGCACCATGCCGTAGTGGTGCGACTTGTGGCAGTCGCGGTCGATCAGCACGATGTCTCGCGGCTTGACCAGCGCCTGCACCACGATCTTGTTGGCCGTCGAGGTGCCGTTGGTGACGAAGTAGCTCTGGCGCGCACCGAAAGCCCGGGCGGCATACTCCTGGGCCTTCTTGATCGGCCCGTAGGGCTGCAGCAGCGAGTCGAGCCCGCCCGAGGTCGCCGAGGTCTCGGCGAGGAAGATGTTGATGCCGTAGAAGTCGATCATGTGCCCCGCCCAGTGCGAGCGGGTCACCGACTTGCCGCGCGAGATGGGCATGGCGTGGAACACCCCGGTGGGCTTCTTGCTGTATTCGCGCAGGGCATCGAAGAACGGCGTGCGGTAGCGGCTATCGATGGCACGCAGGATGGTATGGTGCTGCTCGATGTAGTCGGTTTCGCGATAGAAGATGCGGTTGAAGTGCCGGATGTCGCGGCTCGCCGTGGCCTCGACGTCGCCGCTGGTGACCAGGAACTGGTCGATCTCGGGGCGCAGCTCGTGAATCATCGAGCTGAGCAGGATGCTGCGCTCTGCCTCGGTCTGGTATTCCAGCTCCTTCTCCGACAAGCCCTCGAGGTAGTTGCGCAGGGCGCTGAGGTTGTACTTCGACTTGTAGGGAAACTCGTAGCGGATCAGGCAGGCCTGGATGTTGGGGTTGACCAGCACGGCGATCAACGCATCCTCGAAGCTGCGCACCGTCACCACGTCGTAGACGAAACGGTCCTCGGGCCGGCGCAGGCTGTGGAACGCCTCGCGCACCACCTCTTCCTCCTGGGCCGAGAGGTTGTCGACGATCAGCAGCTCGAAATAGGGCTGCGCGGAGCTGTTGGAGGCCGGGTGGCCGTGGCGCAGCTGCGCCAGGGCATCGAGGGTCTCGAGATCCTCGGCGCCGGCATCGGTCTCGGAGAGGTCGACGTGTCGCCGCCGGTAGGACTCGCTGATCAGCGCCCGCACCAGCCGCTTGACCACCTTCTCCAGCAGCACGTACTCCTCGCGATCGAACAGCGACCAGAGGTGACGAAAATCCTCCTTGGAAGGGAAGGCGTGGTAGTCCTCGATGATCTCGAGCCGCGTCATCTTGACGTCGATCGCCTTGATCAGGTTGCGCGCCCGGCCCTCATCGTCGAGCCGCACCAGTTGCCCGAGGTCGCGCTTGAGCGCGTTCCAGGTGTCGGCGCGAAGCTGGGAGATCTTGTGGTAGAAGCCCAGCGCGGTATAGGGCGTTTCGGTATGGCTGCTCTCGTGCATGGCGACACCCTTCCCATCGTTGTTCGTTATTTTCTCGAGCGGCGACGGTGCTCGCCGCTCACACCGGCTATCGGGGGCCGTAACGGACCCTCAACTGCTGTTCGGGAAAATGCTCGAAGGCCAGCTCGAGGGTCTGCCCCGGCCAGCGGTAGTTCACCCGCCCCGTCGCCGGCCAGTAGGCCGCGGTGTAGATGGTGCCGAGCCCGCGCGCATAGTCGCGGCGGAACAGCGGCGGCGCGGCGAAGGCCTCGAGCAGGCGCCCTTCGGTGGTGGCCGGGTCGTCGACCAGGATCGACAGCTGGCGCTCGCGGATCAGCGTCTCCGAGGCCAGCGCATGGGCATACCACTCGATCTTCTTCTGGTGGTTGGTGGCCACCGGCACCCGGCGGATGCTGGCCCGACGATCGGGGGCAATCATCGCCGTGACATAGCGCCCCGCGGCATCGGTCAGGGTGATGTTGTAGGCCATGTGGCTGGGCACCCGGGCCAGCACCTCGGCGGCCTGGGGCACGCTGTCGCAGAATTCCAGCAGGTAACGCAGGATGATCGGGGCACCGAAGCCCTCGCCCACCGCCTTGCGCCCGCCGAAGGCCAGCGACACGGCAAGGCCCTGCTCGTTCATGCCGTCCAGCACGCCCCACAGACAGTCGGTCATGGCGATCACGCCTCGCCCGTTCCAGCGGGTATAGAGGACGGTGCCCTCGCACAGCTCCGGCGGGTAGTCGTAGTTGCGCGCCAGCAGGGGGGCACCGGGGCGTGCCAGCACCGCCTGGGAGCAGCCGGTAATGTAGGCCGGCGGCTGGTAGAGGCTGAGAAAGCGCGCCGCCAGATCGCCCCCCCCGGCCAGCTCGCATAGCGCCCGGTAGGTATCGAGCAGCTCCGGCATGTGCCGGCGCAGGGCGTTGTAGCAGCTCAGGTAGGCCGGCCGCTCACGCTCGCCCTCGGCCAGGTACCAGGCCTCGTAGGCCGGCCAGTGGTAATCGAACAGCGACCGCCACTTGGCCCCGGGGACCGCCTCGTGCAGGGTCCGGAATACCAGCGTCTTCTCCATCTCTAGCCGCCGCGCCTCATGCTGCCCTTCGCCCCCGGCGTTCACAGGATCTTGAAATTGCCGCCACCGATGGCGTGGGTCACGGCGACCTCCTCGACCACCGGGTCCTGCAGCGGCTGGCCGGCGTACTCGCCGCGGATGCCCTCGATCCAGGCCTTGGCCCGCTCGGTCAGTTGGAAGTCGTCGTCCATCAGGCGCCCGCGTGTGATCAGGATGCCGAGATCGGCACCCTCGTAGCGGAAGTCGCCCGGCCCGCTGATACGCAGGAAGAACGCCTCGCGCTCGTTCTCGGCGGCATGGGGGTGGTAGCTGTAATGGTCGTAGGCGATGCGGTTGTCCTCGCCCAGGGTCCACACGCCGGTGCGGGGCGCGCGGGTCAGCAGGTCGACGCTCTCGTCGGTGTGCTTGATCACCAGTTGGCTCCAGCTGTCGACGCTATCGGGGTGCGACCAGCGCTCGTTGATCTCCTCGATGTCGAGATCGAAGTCGACCTCGGAGAACTCCAGCAGGTGGAACAGGAACAGCGGGATGTCGGAGTGGGCGAAGGCCGCCACGTTGGTCAACGAACTGGCCCCGGTGACGCGAGGGTTGAGCTCGCCCAGGTAGACCTCGCCGCTGTCCATGTCGATCAGGAAATCGAGTTCGAAGTAGCCGCGGTAGCCCTCCTCGCGCAGCGCCTCGCCGAACTTGAAGGTGTATTCGCGGGCCTTGTCGCGGACCTCCTGGCTGAAGGCGCCGGCGAACATCTCGTTGCCGCACCAGCCGCCCTTGTAGGGGGTCAGCGACTTGAAGCCGACCAGCTCGGTCATCAGCGGGCCGACCACGGTGCCGCAGCGGGTGGCGCAGGCCTCGATGGCCGAGCCACGGCAGTTGATGCGCTTCATGATCTTGACCTCGGGTTCGGCCTCGATCTCCTCGGCGTGCTTGTAGTAGTCCTCTTCGCTGGCGATGAAGAAGGTGGTGTGGCCGGAATCGCCGTAGGCGGTCTGCACCACCAGGTCGTCGCCCAGCTCGCGGCTGACCTCGAGCAGCTCGCGGTAGCTGCCAACCTTGGCCAGCACGTTGGGCACGCTGGGTACCCCGGCCTTGTTGCCGATCCGCACCGTCTCGATCTTGTTGTCCATGCGCGAGCGCAGCGCCGCCGGCGGGAACGCCACGCGCAGCCCGAGCTGGCGGCAGATCTCCTCGGTATGCTCGTCGAACATCAGGA
This sequence comes from Billgrantia sulfidoxydans, assembly GCF_017868775.1. NCBI lineage: Bacteria > Pseudomonadati > Pseudomonadota > Gammaproteobacteria > Oceanospirillales > Halomonadaceae > Billgrantia > Billgrantia sulfidoxydans. Next base: position 3,426,918 of record NZ_CP053381.1, read on the forward strand.
ACGCGGCCACCCCGGCATTCTCGCCAGCGGCTCGCGACTGGATGAAATCGATCACCTCCTTGTGCTCGAGCAGGTAGTTGTTGATGTCCTCGATGCTCTCGAAGTCGCGCGGAAACTTCTCCTTGGGCACGAAGACGTTGCGCTGCTGGCCGTCGAAGCAGTCGATGTAGTTGATATGGCGGAAGTTGCCCACCCAGTCACCGATGCCGAGCAGGTTGAAGTTGGTGGCGGAGATGAAGTAGACCGGCTCCTTGTTGTTGCGGAAATGGCGACGCACATCGGCAATGCTGGTGATCTTGTTCATTGTTGTCGCTCCATCGATGGCGGAAGGGGTGGCAGCGGCGCGTCTCGGGCGGACCGCTGCCGGAAGGGAGTCCCCGGGCCGGAAGAAGCGTTGCATCAAGCCGATCAGGAACTCCCGCATGACGATCTCCTTGGCGGTCAATACTCTTCGATATCGGTGCGCTGCGGCTTGGCCAGCGGCCCCAGGCTGGCCAGAAACGGTGAGGGGCCGTGCTCGAAGCGATAGACCGAGAAGTCCACCTGGCGGTCGCGGAAGCTCTTGAGCGGCTGCCCCAGGCCGCGCAGGCCGGTCTCGCGCTCGCGGCGCACACGGTTGAAATCCACTTCGATGGGCATGATCTCTTCGCCCGATCCGGCCTGGTGAATGACGTCACCCGAAGGCCCCACGACGATCGAGCGGCCGTTGCCGATCGCCCCCGCGCCGTTGATGTCGAAGAAGTAGCACTGGTTGACCGCGGCGTTGGTGCGGGCGATGGAGAGCTCGATGTCGCGGTCGATGGTATCGGTCATGGTCGGGTGGAGGATCACCTCGGCGCCCATCGCGGCGAGCGTCCGGGTGGTCTCGGGAAACCACATGTCGTAGCAGATCGACACGCCGAAGCGGCCGACGTTGGGTACGTCGAAGAGGACGAACTCGCTGCCGCTCTCCACGCCCGCCTCGTAGGGGCGGAAGGGGAACATCTTGCGGTAGCGCGCCACCACCTGGCCGCTTGGGTCGATTACCGACAGGGTGTTGAAGATACCGTGCTCGGTGCGCTCGAACATCGAGCCGGGAATCAGCCAGATGCGGTACTGCTCGGCAAGCTGGCAGAAGAATTGCTCGACGTGGCTCGGCAGCGGGTGGGCATGGTGCGGCGAGGCACCCAGCGGCATCAGCTCGCTGAACAGGACCATCTGCACCTGGGGGAAGCGGCTCATCAGCACATCGACCCGGTGGCGCATGGCCTCGGTATTGTCGCCGTGATGCGGGGCCTGCATCTGCACCCCGGCAATGGTGAAGTAGGACATGGGCATCTCTCTGCGTCAGGCGATCACGTCTCAGGGCGCTATCCATCTCGTCCGGCACCGCGATGACATGCCGGAAAGATCGCCCGGCCTGGTGAGCTCCCGCTCACCTTCGCCTTTAGCTTATGCCATGGAGGCCGTCGGGGCATCAACGTTGAGTTCTCGTTGGCCGCCGCGCCGCGTCCGCCGTCCGGGCCTTCAGCTGCGGAGGAAATCACCCGGCTCCAGGCCATGAGCGGGGCGCTTGACCGTCTTGGTCACGATGTAGGTGAAGTAGCGTTCGATGCCGGCGTCGGAGGTCAGCCAGTCGTCGATCAGGCGCTGGTAGGCGTCCACGGAATCGGCCTCGACCTTCAGCAGGTAGTCGACCCCGCCACCCACCGCCACGCACTCGGTGACCTCGGGGGTGTCGTGCACCAGCGCCTCGAAGCAGGCGAAGCTCTCGGCGTTGTGCTGCTTGAGCTCGATCTGTACCCAGACCGGCGTGCGCTTGACCAGCGCATGAGGGTTGATACGGGCACTGTAGCCCTCGATGATGCCGGCTTTCTCCAGGCGCCGCACCCGTTCCCAGCAGGGGCTGACCGAGAGGTTGATCGCCTCGGCCAGCCTCGACTTGGTGATGCGCCCGTCGCGGGACAGGATCTCGAGTATCTTCAGGTCATAGCGATCGAGTTTCATGGTTCTCTCTATGTCAGGCTCAACCCAGTGAGTCGACCACCTCGGCGATCACCGCGATGGTGTCGCCCATGTTGACCAGCGCCGGGAAGCGCCGCGCGGCGAGAATGCCGTCGCGGCCCGCACGGTACTCCACCGGCGCACTGCCGCTGCGGGTCATGTCGTAGACCCGGGCGATGACCTGCCCCTTTTCCACCTTGTCGCCCAGCGCCAGGGTCAGCTCGAGCAGACCAGTATGCTCGCTCTGCACGTAACAGCTGGCATCGGGCATGTCGAGGTAGACCTGGGGCTCGGCGGGCATCTCCACCTCGCCTTCGACGAGGCCGAAATGGATCAGGAAGTTACGCACGCCGCGTTCGGTGATGGCCAGGCTCTCGGGCGTCGAGGTGCCGCCGCCGCCCAGCTCGGTGGCGACGAAGACCTTGCCCTGGCTCTCCACCGCGGTATCGAACAGCGCCGCGGCGTCGAGCTCGAACATCATCATGGCATAGGGCGCGCCGAACGCCTTGGCCCCCTCGAGCGCCTGGCGCTGCTGCTCGGGGTCGTCGAGCACGTGGGAGGCGCCGAAGGGAATGATGTCCAGGGTGCGCCCGCCGGAGTGCAGATCGAGCACCACGTCGCACATCGGTGTCATGACCCGGGTGAAGTAGTCGGCGATCTTCTCGGTCACCGAGCCGTCGGGGTCGCCGGGAAAACTGCGGTTGAGGTTGCCGCCATCCATCGGCGAGGTGCGCTTGCCGGCCATGGCCGCCGGCATGTTCATCATCGGCACGATGATCACGCGCCCGCGCACGTCCTCGGCGCGAAGCTCGCTGGTGAGCTTCATCAACGCAGTGATGCCCTCGTACTCATCGCCATGGTTGCCGCCGGTGAGCAGCGCCGTGGGGCCCTCGCCGTTCTTGACCACGGTGACCGGAATCATCACCGCCCCCCAGGCGGATTCATCGGTCGAGACCGGCAGCTTGAGGAAGCCGTGCTGGACGCCGTCGGCGTCGAAGTCCACGGTGGCGCTGATCGGGCTGGGTCGTTTGGTCATGTTCCTGGAACTCCTTGTACTATGGGCAACTGCTCGGGGCTATTCCGGCAACAAACCTGCGAGGAGGCGCTGTGAATACTTCCCTGTACGCTACTTTTGCCTTCCCTGGCAAAAGACCTCCTCTTCGGCTTGTCCCCGGCGCCTCTCGCTACAGCAGTTGTCGCTTGTTACTCATCGCACAAACAGCTGGCGCGGGAAGCTGGCCAGCGATTCGCAGCCGGTGTCGGTAATCAAAATGCTCTCGGTGATCTCGAGCCCCCACTCGTCCTGCCACATGCCCGGCATGAAGTGGAAAGTCATACCGGGTTCCAGGATGGTCTCGTCGGAAGGGCGCAGGCTCATGGTGCGTTCGCCCCAGTCGGGCGGGTAGCTGATGCCGATGGGATAGCCGCAGCGGGCACCGCCACGGTCGAAGCCGTACTTGTCCATCGCCGCACCCAGCGCCATGGCGATGTCGGCGGTGCGATTGCCGGGCTTGGCCACGGCCAGGCCGTTCTCGATGCCCTCGAGCAGCGCCGATTCGGCGCGCACGAACTCCGACGGCGGTCGGCCGAGGAAGACGGTGCGCGACATCGGCGCGTGGTAGCGCTTGTAGACACCGGCGATCTCGAAGAAGGTGCCCTCGCCCTCGCGAAACGGGGTGTCGTCCCAGGTCAGGTGCGGCGCGGCGGCGTCCTTGCCGGTGGGCAGCATCGGTACGATGGCGGGATAGTCGCCGCCGTGAACCCGGCCCTGCGGATCGACCCAACCCTCGATGCCCACCCGATAGATTTCCGACACCAGCTTGCTCTTGGGCAGCCCCGGCTCGATCACCTCGAGGATGCGAGAGTGCATGCCCTCGACGATCTTGCCGGCGATGCGCATGTAGGCGATCTCCTGGGGCGACTTGATCGCGCGGCACCAGTTGACCAGCGAGTTGGCATCCATGAAGCGCGCGTGGGGCAGCTCGCGCAGCAGGCTCTGGTAGGCCTTGGCCGAAAAGTAGTAGTTGTCCATTTCCAGCCCCACCACCCCCTCGTGCCAGCCGCGGTCGGGCATGATCGACTGGGCCAGGTAGTCCATCGGATGCATGTCCGGGTTCTGGACGTAGTAGTCGGGGTAGTAGGTGATGTTGTCGGGATCGATCCAGCAGGTGCGCAGCGCCCCGTTGGCATCCATGCGCCGCCCGTACCACACCGGCTCGCCTTCCAGCCCCACCAGCACGCACTGGTGCACGTAAAACGACCAGCCATCGTAGCCGGTCAGCCAGGCCATGTTGGAGGGATCGCTGATGACCAGCACGTCGATTCCGCGGCTGGCCATTTCGGCCCGCACCTTCCATAGCCGGCTGGCATATTCCTCACGAGTGAAGGACAGGGATACCTGAGTCATTGGGCACTCGCCATTGCATCACCAAGAGCCAGCCACCTTCGCGAGGAGAGGAGCCGGGCCAGAGGGTAGTCGGCCTTCGGTCGGAAAAGGACCGGCGCCTGAAATTGTCATGAAGCTATCCAGCCAAAAGCATGACAATCCCAAGCCAATGCCGCTAAGCTGATAGTAGCACTCCCCCTTGGCAGGCGGTCAAAGGCTTTATTGAATCATGACAATTGATCTGACTCCGTACCTGACGGATACGGGGCCCAAGTATCTCGCCATCGCGCGCGCACTGTCGGAAGCGGTGCGCCAGGGCGAACTGGTGCCCGGCACGCGGTTGCCGCCCCATCGCCAGCTCGCCGAGAGCCTGGGGGTCAGCGTGCAGACCGTGTCGCGGGCCTATGCCCAGGCCGAGAAGATGGGGCTGGTGCAGGCCCGGGTCGGCAGCGGCACCTGGATCAACGCGCTGGACGATGCCCGCGAATCGGCCTACCTGCGCGGCCACGAGGCACGCCAGGAAAATCCGCTCATCGACCTGTCGATCGCCCATCCCGTGTGTACCCCGAGCCATCACCTGCGCTTCCGCCAGGCCCTGGCGGAGCTGGCCGAACAGGCCAGCCCCGAGGTGATCACCGCCTGCCGGCCCATCGCCGGACTCGTCCACCAGCGCGAGCGCGCCAGCACCTGGCTGCAGTCCCGCCTGCACGTACCCGGCGAGATGGACGATCGCATCCTCTGCAACGGTGCCGCCCACGGCCTGATGTTGGCGATCTCGAGCGTGGTCCAGCACGGCGACCTGGTGCTGACCGAGGCGCTGACCGATCACGGCCTGATCGCCCTGTCACGCACCCTGGGCTTTCAATTGCGCGGCATCGCCATCGACGCCGAGGGTATCGTCCCCGAAGCCCTCGAACTGGCCTGCCAGCGCTTCAAGCCACGCGCGCTCTACCTGACCCCGACCCAGCTCAATCCCACCGGAGCGACGATGAGCGAGGCACGCCGCGACGCCGTGGCCGAGGTCCTGGCACGCCATCGGGTATGGCTGATCGAGGACGACGTGCACGCCCTGCTGGAGGCGCCGGGCTTCACCCCGGTCGCGGCACGTATCCCGCAGTTGAGCTTTCACGTCACCAGCCTGACCAAGGTGACCGTGCCGGGCCTGCGCGCCGGCTATCTCACCGTGCCTCGCGGCCAGCTGCACCACGTGCTGCCACGCATGCGCGCCACTACCTGGATGGCCACCTCGCTGGTGTTCGAGATCGCCGACCGCTGGCTGGCCGACGGCACCGTCGAGGCAATGGCCGCCGAACAGCGCAGCCTGCTCGGTGAGCGTCAGCAGCTTACCCACCGGCTGCTGGGGCACCACGCGCTGGAGTCGCGCCCGACCAGCCTGCACGTGTGGATCTCGCTGCCCGATGCCTGGCGCGCCGAGGAGCTGCAGCAGCAGGCCGAACAGGAGGGGCTGGCCATCACCACTGCGGTACCGTTCATGGTGGAACAGACGCCGCCGCCGCGGCGCATCCGCGTGAGTCTCGGGGCCGAACAGGACATCGCCCGCCTCGAGGAGGGGCTCAAGCGCCTGGGCCTGCTGCTCGACGAAGCGCCGCCGCCCATGATGCAGATCGTCTACTGAACGAAAGGAGCCGTTATGCGCATACTGCTGCACATCGACGACATCGAGGCCTGGCGCGACGCCCTGGCCCATCGCCTGCCCGAAGCCGAGATCGTCACCGCCGAAGATCCCCCCGAGCGGCGTCGCGACGCCGACTATCTGGCGGTGTGGAAACCATCGCAAGCACTGCTCACCGAACAGACCCGCGCCAAGGGCATCATCAACCTGGGGGCCGGCGTCGATGCCCTGCTGAACAATCCCGGCCGCCCCGAGGGCGTGCCCATCGTCAAGCTGCGCGATGCCGGCATGGCCGAGCTGATCGGCGACTACGTGCGCTACGGCGTGCTCCACTTCCAGCGCGATTTCGACCGCTACCGCCGCCAGCAGGCCCGCTGCGAATGGCGAGAACACACCGTCACCGACAAGGGCGACTGGCCGGTGGGCGTGCTGGGCCTCGGTGCCATCGGCGCCAAGGTGGCCGCCATGGTCGCCGCTGACGGGTTCCCCGTGCACGGCTGGAGTCGCTCGCCCAAGTCGCTCGACGGCATCACCTGTCACCACGGCGATGCCGGCCTTGCCGAATTGCTCGGCCAGGTGCGCACCCTGGTGCTGCTGCTGCCGGGTACGAATTCGACCCGTCATATCATCGATGCCGAGGCGCTCGCCAAGCTGCCCGCGGGCGCCAGCCTGATCAACCCCGGCCGCGGCAGCCTGATCGACCGGGCGGCGCTGCTCGAGGCACTGGGCGAAGGGGAGCGGGAAGGCCGGCTGCGCGGTGCCATTCTCGATGCCTTCCCCGAGGAACCGCTGCCCGCCGACAGCCCGCTGTGGACACACCCGCGCATCTGGGTGACACCGCACATGGCCGGTCCCACGCCGCTGGTCGAGGCCGTCGACCAGGTGGTCGAGGCGATTCGCGCCTTCGAGGCCGGCGAAGCGCTCGAGACCGTCGACCCCGAGGCGGGCTACTGAGGCCGGTGGCAACCCCAGCGGCGGGCAGCCCCGCCGCTCTCCCCTCGCCAGCCGCCGTGCCTCAGGCCGGCTGCGGCAGCCGCTTGAGGTCCCGATAGCCGAGTTCGGCCACGACTTCGGTACGTTCCTGCTCCAGGGCCTCGCTGACGCGGAAGCGCGCGATCAGGCGGGCCATCTCGCTGGCCTGGTCGTCGAGCGAACGGCTGGCGGTCGCCACTTGCTCCACCAGCGCCGCGTTCTGCTGGGTGGTGGCCTCCAACTGGCTCACGGCCTGGTTGATCTGCTCGATACCCGCCGATTGCTCGCCGCTGGCCGACGAGATCTCCGCCACCAGGTCGGCGATCCGACGTACGTCGCGAGCGATGGCCGTGAGCGCCTCCGAGGTCTGTCCCACCAGCCCGTTGCCCGTCTCCACGCGCTGGGTGGTGTTGGCGATCAGCTGACGAATGCGCTCGGCCTCCTCGGCGCTGCGGCTGGCCAGCTTGCGCACCTCGCCGGCGACCACGGCGAAGCCGCGGCCATGCTCGCCGGCGCGCGCCGCCTCCACCGACGCGTTGAGCGCCAGCAGGTTGGTCTGGAAGGCAATGCCGTCGATGGCCTCGACGATAGCGGTGACCTGGCGATTGGCCTCGAAGATCTGCTGCATGGCCTGGCGCGCCTCCTCGGCGACCCGGCTGGCCTGTTCGGCCTGGGTGACGGCCTGCTCGCTCATGGCGCTGGCCTGGTGGGCGTTGTCGGCCGATTGGCGCACGGTGGAGGTCATCTGCTCCATGCTGGTAGCGGTTTCCACCAGCGAGGCGGATTGCTCCTCGGTGCGGCTGGCCAGGTCCTCGTTGCCCTGTGCGATCTCGCCGCTGGCCGAGCCGACGCCGCGGGCGCCCTGCTGGATCGAGGCGACCAGTGCCTCCATGCCGGCAGTGGAAGCATTGAAGGCGCGGTAGAGCTGGGAGAGTTCGTCGCTGCCGGGCTCGGCCAGACGCTGGGTCAGGTCGCCGCCACGCGACTCGATCTGGGACAGGGCGAGCCGTAGCGGCCTCACCATGCTGCGCACCAGCACGATGGAGAGCAAAACGGCCACCGCGATGGCCAGCGCTGCCAGGCCGGCGAAGCTCACAAGCCCCAGGTGCGCCGCAGCCGCCAGCTCAGCGGCACGCGCCTGCACGGAGTCGGCGACGGCAAGTTCGACCTCGCGCAACCGCTCGAGCTTGCCGGTCTGGGCTTCGAACCAGCGCTCGGGCCGAATGCCATACCCCCCATCGACGCCCTGGAGCATGGCGATCTGGCGCATCATGAAGAGGTTGCCATTCGCCTCGTGCTCCGTGGTGGCTGCCCGATAGCGCGCCGCGATGTCCGCATCCGCCAGGACCATGAAGCTCTCCTCGAACGCCGACTCCTCGCCCAGCAGGCGCAGGAAACGATAGTAGACGTCCGGGGACATACTGTTGGCGGCAAAGGCGCTGGCCAGCAGCGCCCGCTCGATGCCAGCCTTCTCCTTGATCTCCAGCAGGGCATAGTAGGCGCCCAGGCTGCGGGTCAGCTCACCGATATTGCCGAGCGCATTCAGCCTGCCGACCACTTCGGCCAGCCGCGCATTGATCTCGGTGTAGTACTCGAGCGCCTCCAGATTCTCGATGGCCAGCGCGTCGACCTCGCGACGCATGCCGGCGATCTCGGCCAGCAGCGCCTCGACCTCCCGCTGGCGCTGTCCGATGCCGGCGTCGCCGCTGGCATCGAGGCCGACGCGAACGTCGCGATAGACGATGAGTTGCTCATCGACCCGCTCGCGCTGGGCGGCAAGCCGATTGCCGAAGCTCTCGCCACGGCTGCCGAGGAAGCCGACCGAGAGGCCGCGTTCGACCTGCAGTTCGTGCATCAGCCCACCCAGCTGTGCCGCCAGGCCGGCGAAGCGGTCTACCTGCTGCATGTCGCCGGCCAGTCGCTGGCGCTCCATGACGCCGCTGCCCGCCAGCCAGACGATGATGACAAGAGGAAAGGCCAGCGCCAGCATGAATTTGCGTGACACTGGAATACGGTGGAGAAGGTTTCTCATGTTCAGTTCCTGCCAAGCTCAGTGATATCGAAGGGTCGGGACAAGGCTGGCGAAGCTGAGCCGTTGTTGTTGTGATATCCGTCGGCCTAGGCTGCAAATGCGCCATCATTCAGCGCACGCAGCCCTTTTTCGGCCGCGTGAGGCGAAGCTTGAACGCTTCGCTTCGTCCTGCGCCCTCTTATTGACCGGTGTCACGTTTTCGATCTCTTTACGCCTCGCAGGTCTCGCCGGTCTGGAAGCCATTGATCTCTCGCTCCCACACGAGACGGCTAACAGACAAGCGGCAATCTCTCGTCGTTGTGCATCTTGAACGAGGAAGAACCGTGCATTAAGGAACCCGCCGGGCCTGCCGGGGCTCACAGGTACTGTCGTTCTTCAGCCCAGCGGTGCCCCGACATGAGCCGAACCCTGCGAGCCCTAGCTCCCCTGCCCCTTCTCGCCCTGCTGCTGGCCTGGACCTCTGGCGCGACCCAGGCTGCCATGGCGGAGCCTGAAACCCTGCTGCAACCGTTCAGCGCCAGCTATCGGCTGGAGGTGAAGGGCTGGCCGAACGCCACCATCGAGCACCGCCTGACCCGCGAGACCGGCCACTGGCAGAGCCGCATGCAGGCCGCCATCGCCGTGGCCCGCGGCAGCGAGCGCAGCCGCTTCATCGTCACCCCGGAGGGGGTACGCTCGGTGAACTACGCCAGCGGCTATTCGCTGCTGGGCGTGGGAGGCGACTACCGGCTGGGTGGCAGCGAGCTGGCCCGCCTGCCCGACCGCCAAGCGGCGCTGGTCGAACTCTCGCGGCGCGCGCTGAACGGCGGCTGCGAGAACGAGGCCTGCCGCCTGGTCTATCTGGACCATCGTGGCCGTGAGGAGAGGCTCGACTACCGGCTGCTGGGGGTGGAAACGCTGGCTCTGCCGGCCGGCGAGTTCGAGGCGGTCAAGGTCGAGGTGAGTGACCCCGAGACCCCCGAGCGCACGATGCTGTTCCACTTTCACCCGCAGTATCCGGGGCTGCTGCTGGCGGTCGACTACCACCGCCACGGCGAGCGCAGGAGCCGCCTCACCCTCACCTCACTGAGTCCGGAGGGGCGCTGAACGCCAATTGACGGCACTGGCGCAGCACAACGAGCCAAATACTGGTAGAGTTGGCGGCTTTCGCCGCGCTGGGCGGCCTGAGTGAAGGGAATCACGATGCTCTCGGGGCTCTTGATCGTGCTGCTGCCGCTGGTGCTGGGCTACCTGGTGCCGGTTCGCCACGCCGGCGTGTTGGGCGGCATCAACCGCGGCGTCAACGCCTCGGTCTATGTCATCCTGCTGCTGATGGGCATCGGCCTGGCGGGGCTCGACGAACTCGGCCACGAGCTGTCGCGCATGGGTGGGCAGGCCGTCAGGCTGCTCGCGGTGATCACCGTGTGCAATCTCGGCGCGCTGTGGTGGTTGTCACGTCGCCTGGGGCTGCGCATGGCTCCCTCACCGGTGGTGGCGGGCGCCCCCACCACCAAGCTGGCCGCATTGCTCGGTTCGCTCTCGCTGGTCGCCGTGGTGGCCGGCGGCGTGCTGCTCGGACTCGCGCTCGCCTGGCTGGGCGGCGACGTGATCTTCCGGCACGCCGAGCAGTGGGCCGAATGGGTGCTCTACGTGCTGCTGGCGCTGATCGGCTGCCAGCTGCGCAACTCGGGGATGCCGCTGAAGCAGATCCTGCTCAACCGTCACGGCCTGGCCATCGCCATGACGCTGGCCATCAGCTCCCTGGCCGGCGGCCTGCTGGCCGCCCCCCTGCTCTCGTTGCGCTGGAACGAGGGCCTGGCGCTGGCTTCCGGCTTCGGCTGGTACTCGCTCTCGGCGATCCTGGTGGGCGACCAGTTGGGTCCGCTGCTCGGCGGCGTGGCCTTCTTCAACGACCTCGCCCGGGAGCTGCTCGCCTTCATCCTGATTCCGCTGGTCATCAAGCGCCATGCACCGCTGGCCATCGGCTACGGCGGGGCCACCTCGATGGATTTCACCCTGCCGGTGATCCAGCAGCACGGCGGCGTGGCCTGCGTGCCCATCGCGGTGGTCAGCGGCTTCATCCTCTCGCTGCTGTCGCCGCCGCTGATTCTGTTCTTCCTCTCGTTGTAGGCTCGTGACGAGGCTGGACTATGCTTGCGGTGAGCACGGCGCCGGCTCTCCATTAGCCGAAAGTCTAGGTTGAACTCGTCGAACAGAAACGGCTAACTGAGCGCCGTATGAACTTAATCGTTTAAGTTCCTTCAGTAGCCCGCGATAACAACAAGCCGACAAGGATACCTTCATGTTCAAGAAGTCGTTGATCCCATCCCTCCTCGTGGTGGGTGCCGCCGGCCTCGGTCAGGCCCAGGCCGCCGATCTGACAATCTCCTGCGGCGCGGTGGGCGCCGAGCTCCAGCTCTGCCAGCAGGGCGTACGGGCCTGGGAAGAGAAGACCGGCCATAGCGTCGACGTGGTCTCGACCCCCAACTCCTCCACCGAACGCCTGTCGCTCTACCAGCAGATCCTCTCCGCCAACTCCACCGATATCGACATCATGCAGATCGACGTGGTGTGGCCGGGCCTGCTCGCCAACCACCTGCTCGACCTGCGCGAGGTGCTGGGAGACGACGCGGGCGAGGGGCATTTCGCGGCCATCATCGAGAACAACACCATCGACGGCCGCCTGGTGGCGATGCCCTGGTTCACTGATGCCGGGGTGCTCTACTACCGCGCCGATCTGCTCGAGCAGTACGGCCACGAGCCGCCCCAGACCTGGGAGGAGCTGACCGAGATCGCCCGCGAGATCCAAAACGCCGAGCGCGAAGCGGGCAACGATCGCATGCACGGCTTCGTCTTCCAGGGTCGCGCCTACGAGGGGCTGACCTGCAACGCCCTGGAGTGGGTGGCGAGCCATGGCGGCGGTACCCTTGTCGACGCCGACGGCGAGGTCACCATCGACAACCCGCAGGCCGCCGCGGCCCTCGACCTTGCCGCCTCCTGGATCGGCGAGATCGCCCCCGAAGGCGTGCTCAACTACACCGAAGAGGAAGCTCGCGGCGTGTTCCAGGGCGGCAACGCGGTGTTCATGCGCAACTGGCCCTACGCCTGGGCGCTGGCCCAGAGCGAAGACAGCGAGGTGCGCGGCAAGGTGGGCGTGACCCAGTTGCCCCACGCCGGCGAGGGCAGCAGCGCCGCCACCCTGGGCGGCTGGAACCTGGCGGTGTCTCGCTACAGCGAGAACGCCGAGCTTGCCGCCGAGCTGGTGGCCTTCCTCGCCGGCGAGGAGGAGCAGAAGCGCCGCGCCATCGAGGGTGCCTACAACCCGACCCTCGAGACGCTCTACCAGGACGACGAGGTGCTCGAGGCGGTGCCCTTCTTCGGCGATCTCTACGAGACCTTCGTCAACGCCGTGGCGCGCCCGTCAGCCCCCACCGGCGATGCCTACGGCCGCGTCAGCAACGCCTTCTTCAGCGCCACCCACGACGTGCTCTCCGGCAACCGCAGCGGTGAGCAGGCGGTCAGCGACCTCGACCGCGAGCTGGCCCGCCTCAAGCGCCGCAACTGGTAATCTCCCCAGGAGCCCGAGATGTCGACTCCCGTGACCGAAAGCGCGCCGATCCCGGCGCGCCCCCTGCCGGCCAGCTATCGCAGCACCAAGGTGCGTCGCCAGCGGGTGCGCGCCGCCTGGTATTTCCTGGCGCCGATGCTGGTGACACTGGCCATGGTGGCCGGCTGGCCGCTGCTGCGTACCTTCTACTTCAGCTTCACCGACGCCTCGCTGTCGGACCTGGGCGATACCCTGTTCATCGGCCTGGAGAACTACCTGGTCTACGACGACGGCCGCTGGTTCGGCGTGCTGGCCGACCCCGTCTGGTGGCGGGCGGTGTGGAACACCGTCTACTTCTCGGTGGTCTCGGTGTCGCTGGAGGTGGTCTTCGGGGTCATCGTGGCGTTGATCCTCAACGCCGAGTTCAAGGGCCGTACCCTGGTGCGTGCCGCCGTGCTGATTCCCTGGGCGATCCCCACCATCGTCTCGGCGCAGATGTGGGCGTGGATGCTCAACGACCAGTTCGGCATCATCAACCATCTGCTCATGGGCGTGGGCCTGATCGACAGCCCCATCGCCTGGACCGCCGACGCCGCCTACTCGATGTGGGCGGTGATCATGGTCGACGTGTGGAAGACCACGCCGTTCGTCGCCCTGCTGGTGCTGGCGGCGCTGCAGATGCTGCCCAAGGATTGCTACGAGGCCGCCGAGGTCGACGGCATCCATCCACTTAAGGTGTTCTTCCGCGTCACCCTGCCGCTGATCACCCCGGCGCTGATGGTGGCGGTGATCTTCCGCCTGCTCGATGCCCTGCGCGTGTTCGACGTGATCTATGTGTTGACCTCCAACTCCACCAGCACCATGTCGATGTCGATCTACGCCCGCCAGCAGCTGGTGGAGTTCCAGGACGTGGGCTACGGCAGTGCCGCGTCCACGCTGCTGTTCCTGGTCATCGCGCTGGCTACCATCGCCTACCTCTATCTGGGCCGCAAGCAACTGCAACTGGGGGGTGAGTGATGACCTCGCACCAATTTTCCAAGCTCACCGTGCGCCTCGGCTTCTGGCTGCTGGTGGCACTGGTCGTGGTGATGGCGGTGTTCCCGTTCTATTACGCCATCAAGACCTCCTTCACCCCGTCGGGCGACCTGTTCCGCGTCGAACTGTGGCCGACGCGGACGACCCTGGCCAACTACCTGCAGATCTTCTCCCAGCGCAGTTTCCTGCAGGCGATCTTCAATTCGGTGGTGGTCGCCACCAGCGTGGTATTCATCGCCCTGCTGCTTGGCATCACCGCCTCCTACGCACTGGGCCGGGTACGCTTTCGCGGCCGGACCACGGTGCTGCTGGTGATCCTTGGCGTCTCCATGTTCCCGCAGGTGGCGGTACTGTCGGGGCTGTTCGAGGTGATCCGTGCGCTCAACCTCTACAACAACCCGGGCGGGCTGATCCTGAGCTATACCATCTTCACCCTGCCCTTCACCGTGTGGGTGCTGACCACCTTCATGCGCCAGCTGCCCATGGAGCTTGAGGAGGCCGCGATCATGGACGGCGCCACGCCCTGGGTCACCATCACCAAGGTCTTCCTGCCACTGATGTGGCCGGCCATGGCGACCACCGGGCTGCTCGCCTTCATCGCCGCCTGGAACGAGTTCCTCTTCGCCCTGACCTTCACCCTGACCGACAGCCAGCGCACCGTGCCGGTGGCGATCGCCCTGCTCTCCGGCGGCAGCGCCTACGAGCTGCCCTGGGGGCCGATCATGGCCGCCTCGGTGGTGGTCACGGTGCCGCTGGTCATCCTGGTAATCATCTTCCAGCGCCGCATCGTCTCGGGGCTGACGGCCGGCGCGGTGAAGGGATGAGCCGGCTGGATTGAACCCGGTGCGAACCTCACGGTCCACGCCGACTCGCACCCGACGAACACTGCACCAATCGAGGCTTGAACAAGGGAAACCCATGCAAGACAACACCTTCTGGTGGCGCGGCGGCGTCATCTACCAGATCTACCCGCGCAGCTTCATGGACAGCAACGGCGACGGCGTCGGCGACCTGCCGGGCGTCACCGAGCGGCTCGAGTACGTCGCCTCGCTCGGCGTGGACGGCATCTGGCTGTCGCCTTTCTTCACCTCGCCGATGCGCGACTTCGGCTACGACATCAGCGACTACCGCGACGTCGACCCGCTGTTCGGTACCCTCGATGACTTCAAGGCGCTGCTGGAACGTGCCCATGCGCTCGGCCTCAAGGTCATCATCGACCAGGTGATCAGCCACACCTCGGACCAGCATCCCTGGTTCCAGGAGAGCCGCCGGTCAGCCAGCAACCCGCGAGGCGAGTGGTATGTCTGGGCCGATCCCAACCCGGATGGCACGCCGCCCAACAACTGGCTGTCGATCTTCGGCGGGCCGGCGTGGACCTTCGACAGCCGGCGCCAGCAGTACTATCTGCACAACTTCCTGTCGAGCCAGCCGGACCTCAACTTCCACAACCCCGAGGTGCGTGCCGCCCAGCTCGACAACATGCGCTTCTGGCTCGAGCTGGGGGTCGACGGCTTCCGCCTCGACACGGTGAACTTCTACTTCCACGACCAGCACCTGCGCAGCAACCCGGCGCTGACCATCGATGCCACCCGCACCCTGGGCGCGCCCAAGGAGAACCCCTACACCTGGCAGCGCCACCTCTACGACATCAGCCGCCCCGAGAACGTCGACTTCCTGCGCGAGCTGCGCGCGCTGATGGACGAGTACCCGGGCACCACCACGGTGGGCGAGATCGGCGACGACAATCCGCTGGAGCGCATGGCCGAGTACACCTCCGGCGGCGACAAGCTGCACATGGCCTACACCTTCGACCTGCTCAACTCGCCGCGCTCGCCGGCCTACATCCGCGGCGTGCTCGAGCGCTTCCAGCAGTTCGCCGGCGATGCCTGGCCCTGCTGGGCGCTGTCCAACCACGACGTGGTGCGCAGCGCCACCCGCTGGGGCAGCGAGGAGTGCGCCTTCGCCTACCCGCGGGTAGCGCTGGCGCTGCTGTTCTCGCTGCGCGGCAGCGTCTGCCTCTACCAGGGCGAAGAGCTCGGCCTGCCCGAGGCCGACGTCCCCTTCGAGCGCATCCAGGACCCCTATGGCCTGCCCTTGTGGCCCGACTTCAAGGGCCGCGACGGCTGCCGCACGCCGATGCCATGGGACGACACCCCGCTGGCCGGTTTCTCGACCATCGAGCCCTGGCTGCCGGTGGCGGAAGCGCACCTGCCGCTGTCGGTGGCACGCCAGCAGGACGACCCCGAGTCGATGCTCAACGCCACCCGGCGCCTGCTGCGCTTCCGCCACCAGCACCCAGCGCTGTTCGACGGCGACATGACGCTGGTCGAGCTGGGCGAGGCGCTGGTCGCGTTTACCCGCCAGCGGGGCAACGACAGGCTGCTGTGCGTCTTCAACCTCACCGGCCAGCCGCAGACCGCGGCGCTGCCCGAGGTGCGCGAGGCGCTGCAGCAGCACGGTTTCCAGTACGAGGTCAGCCACGGCACGCTGCACCTGCCGCCCTACCAGGCAGCCTTTTTCCGCCTCTAGGCGGCGTCTCACGCACTTCGCACAACAACGACCGGCCACATGCGGCCGAGGATGGGTCAAATGGCAAGCGTCTCTCTCAACAAGATCAACAAGGTCTTCGGTAGCACCCACATCATCAAGGACGTGGACCTGGCGATCGGTGCCGGCGAGTTCGTGGTCTTCGTCGGCCCCTCGGGCTGCGGCAAGTCGACCCTGCTGCGCCTGATCGCCGGGCTGGAATCGATCAGCGACGGCGAGCTCTCGATCGGCGATCAAGTGGTCAACGAGCTGCCGCCGCGGGAGCGCGGCGTGGGCATGGTGTTCCAGTCCTACGCCCTCTACCCGCACATGACCGTGTACGAGAACATGGCGTTCGGCCTCAAGCTGGCCAAGACCGCCAAGGAGACGGTGCACGAACGGGTCATGGCCACGGCCCGCATCCTGCAGCTCGAGGAACTGCTCGAGCGCAAGCCCAAGGCGCTCTCCGGCGGCCAGCGCCAGCGCGTCGCCATGGGCCGCGCCATGGCCCGCGAGCCGCGCATCCTGCTGTTCGACGAGCCGCTCTCCAACCTCGACGCCTCGCTGCGGGTACAGATGCGCAACGAGATCGCCCGGTTGCACAAGCGGCTCGGCTCGACCATGGTCTACGTCACCCACGACCAGGTCGAGGCCATGACCCTGGCCGACAAGATCGTGGTGCTCAACGGCGGCCGTGTGGAGCAGGTGGGCAGCCCCCAGGAGCTCTACCAGCGCCCGGCGACCAAGTTCGTTGCCGGCTTCATCGGCTCGCCGACGATGAACTTCCTGCCGGCGCGGCTGGTCGGTGCCGATGCCAACGGCTGCCGCGTCAGCGCCGCCGGGCTGGCCGAGCTGGCCCTGCCCCAGGACGCCTCGGGCCATGCCCAGGGCGACGACCTGACGCTGGGCATTCGCCCCGAGCACCTGCGCCTCACCGAGGCCCGGGGCAGCGAAGGCTTCGAGATCGTCAACGTCGAGTATCTGGGCAACGAGGTCTACGTCTACCTCGAGCTAAAGGAGGGCGACACCCTGCTGATCCAGCGCGGCGAGGCCCCAACGCAGTGGTCGATCGGTCAGCGCGTGGCGCTCTCCCCCGACCCCGAGCACGTCCACCTGTTCGACGCCAACGACCGGGCGCTGCCGGCCAAGCCGGCACGAGCCGCCGCCTGACGCGGCGGCAGCCCCCGAATCGGGCGACAGGGCTGTCCCGGCCATGACCGGGACGGTATCCTTGGGGCTTACTCATTAGCAGGAAAACCAACGTGTCGCCACCGGTCCGTCGCATCACCCTCAAGGATCTGGCCCGGGAGCTCGGCGTCTCCACCGCCACCGTCTCCAATGCCTTCAACCGGCCCGATCAGCTCTCGCCCAACCTGCGCGAGCGCATCCTCGCCGAGGCCAAGCGGCTGGGTTATCGCGGCCCCGACGCCAAGGCGCGCAGCCTGCGCACCGGCCGCTCGCGCATCATCGCGGTGATCCTGGCCGAGAGCCTCACCTACAGTCTCAACGACGCCGTCTCCAGCGAATTCCTCTCGGGCGTGGCCGAGGTGCTCGACACCCAGGGCCACACCCTGCTGCTGCTCTCGGCGCGCCAGGCCAAGTGTCAGCTGGTCGACTCGGCGAGCATGGCCGACGGCTTCATCGTCTACGGCCTGATGCCCTCCGACGAGCTGTTCGATTCGCTGCCGCTCGATGCCTCGCTGGTGGCCGTCGACTTCAACGTCTCGGGCCACCCCTCGGTGCACGTCGACAACGAGCCGGCCTGTCTCGAGATCGCCGACCATGCCCTGACGGCCACGCCCCGCAAGCGCCCGGCCATCGTCAACCTGCGCCTCACCCGCGAGCCCTGCAACGGCCGCATCGCCCCCGGCTACACCCTGCTGCCGGCCGAGCGCACCATCACCCGCTCACGCCTGTCCGGTTTCCATCGCGCCCTGGAGAAGCACGGTTTCGCTACCGACCGGATCCCCATGTGGAACGTGGAGGAGAACACCTTCGAGGTCTGCGCCCCGGTGATCGAGGAGATCCTCGAGCTGCCCGCCGACGAACGCCCCGATCTGCTGCTGTGCATGTCCGACCGCATCGCCCTGACCGCCCTCACGCTCGCCGAGCAGCGTGGCCTGCGCATTCCCGAGGACATCTGCCTGATCGGCTTCGACGGCATCGCCGAAGGCCAGTATCGGGCGCCGCGCCTGACCACGGTACGCCAGGAGAGCGGCGAGAAGGGGCGTCTGGCGGCACGCATGATCCTCGGCCTGGAACCGGGCCATTCGCGCCTGCTGGGCACCGAGCTGCTGCTGGGCGAGACCTGCCCCTGAGGCCGTTCCGGCATCGCTTGCACACTGCTTGCACGCTGCGTGACCATTGGCTGCATCGGGATGCCGGAGACTGCCCAGGAGGTATCTCTCGCAACGCCATTCAGGAGCCGACACGATGAGGCCACGCCTGCCTCGCCCGCCCTTTTCTCACCTGGGCGTCAAGCTGTTCGTCATCATCCTGTCGGTCAACGTGCTGATCGCCGGGCTGGTGTTCCTGGCGGTGTCGCGCAGCCTCGATCGCGGTTTCCTCGAGTACCTCGAGACCACCCAGGCCAACCGCGCCGAGACCCTGGCCGAAGGCCTGGGGCAGGAGTGGGCGCGCCGCGACGGCTGGCAGTGGCTGCGTAACTCGCCGCCGGCCTGGGAGCGCCTGGTCCGCCAGCAGCTGTGGCCCGGCGAGCGTCCGCCCCACGGCATCGAGCGTCGCCTGGGCGATGCCCGCGACTTCGTGCTGCACGATGCCGATGGGCTGCCGGTGATCGGCCTGCCCCCGGACGACCGCGAGATGGCCGCCGAGCTGAAATGGCTACCCATCGAGTACCAGGGCCAGCGGGTCGGCACCCTGGGCTATCGCCCGCCGGAGCAGTTGATGGCGCGCATGGATCGCATCTTCCTGTCCCGCCAACAGCGCAACCTGGGCATCATCATCGCCGCCCTGGGCCTGGCCTCGCTGCTGCTGGCCGGCGGCCTGGCCTGGTGGCTGGGACGGCGCACCCGCAGCATGGCCCTGGCGACCCGGCGCCTGATCGAGGGCGACTACAGCGCACGGCTGCCGGAGCGCGGCCGCGACGAGCTCTCGCGCCTGGCGCGCGACTTCAACAGGCTGGCGGCAACCCTCGAGGCCAGCCGCGAAGCGCGCAGCCGCTGGGTCTCCGACATCGCCCACGAGCTGCGCACGCCGCTGGCGGTGCTGCGCGGCGAGATCGAAGCCATGCAGGACGGCATTCGCCCGCTCGACCAGGATAACCTGCGTTCGCTGTCGCAGGAGGTGGGGCAGCTCGAGCGACTGGTGACCGACCTGCGCCTGCTCTCTCAGAGCGATGCCGGCGCCCTCGAAGTACAGCTTGCCCCGCTCGACCTGGCGGCGAGCCTCGCCTCGCGCCTCGAGGAAGCCAGCGGCTGGCTCGACGACTGCGGCATGGCCGTCACCACCACGATCGAGGGCCCGGCCTGGATCCGTGGCGATGCGCGTCGATTGCGCCAGCTGTGGACCAACCTGCTCGACAACAGCTGCGCCTATACCACCTCGCCGGGGCTGCTCGAGGTTCGCCTGGACCAGGTGCCGGACCGGGTGCGGGTGATCTGGCAGGACAGCTCGCCGGGGGTACCCGAGGCCGCGCTGGGCCGGCTCACCGAGCGGCTCTACCGGGTCGAGGGCTCGCGCAGCCGGGCCAGCGGCGGCAGCGGCCTGGGGCTCTCCATTGCCAGTGCCCTGGTCAAGAGCCACGGCGGCACCATGCAGGCCTCCCCCTCCCCGCTGGGTGGGTTATGCTGGACCCTCGAGTTCCCCACCTTGGATGTCGAAGAACGGACCCGTTGAGGAAGGACGCCCATGCACGACGCCGACGCCCCGCGTGACACCCTGCTGATTGTCGAGGACGAGCCCAAGATCGCACGCCTGGTCGCCGATTATCTCGAGGGCAGCGGCTTCGCCACCCGGCACATCGACCATGGCGACCAGGTACTGCCCTGGCTGCAGAAGCAGCACGCCGACGAACAGTTGCCGTCGCTGGTGCTGCTCGACCTGATGCTGCCCGGCATCGACGGCCTCACCCTGTGCCGCGAGATTCGCCAGCGCTGGCCCGGGGTGGCGATCATCATGCTGACGGCGCGAGTCGAGGAAGTGGACCGTCTGCTGGGCCTCGAGCTCGGCGCCGACGACTACATCTGCAAGCCGTTCAGTCCGCGCGAGGTGGTCGCCCGGGTCAAGGCGGTGCTACGCCGCAGCCAGGCGCTGCGCGATCCGGCCTCGATCACCGGCAGCCAGCTCGAGCTCGACGACGAGGGCTGGCGGGCGCTGGCTAACGGCCAGGACCTCGGCCTCACCGCGGTGGAGTACCAGTTGCTCAAGGTGATGATGCAGGCCCCGGGGCGCATCTTCACCCGCGACCAGTTGATGGATCGCATGTACCGCGACCACCGCATCGTCTCCGAGCGTACCGTCGACAGCCACGTCAAGAAGCTGCGGCGCAAGATCGCCGACGTCTGGCCCGAGCGCGAGATCATCCGCTCGGTCTATGGGGTGGGCTACAAGTATCAGCCTGAGGAGTGAGAGGCTCGTTTGTCGCACATCGATATCCGAACCCTTGCTCGTTGCATATTTGCTGCAAGTTGGTTGCACAGCGCCCTACGATACTGCCAGCATCCCAACCCGAAGGAGTGACCGAGATGCCCCGTAACGTGTCCCGCAAGCTGCTGATCCCCGCCCTGCTCGCCGTGGCCATCGCGCCCCTGTCGCTGGCGGCCGTCGGCTTCCCCGGCAAGGGCGATGGCGGCTGGAGCGAACAGCAACAGGAGCGCTTCGAGGAGCGCCGCCAGGCCCTGTTCGAGCGCGCCGGTCTCGACGAGGAGACCCGCCGCGCCCTGGAAGAGGCTCATGACGAGCACCGGCAAGCCATGCGCGAGCTGCACGAACGGCACCGCGAGCGCATGGACGAGATTCTCGACGAGGAGCAGCGCGACGCCCTGCGCGAGGCCAGGCAGGAGATGCGTCGCGAGATGCATGGCGAGCGTCATCAGGACATGCAGCAACGCCTGACCACCCTGGTCGACAGCTGGGCGCTCTCCGACGAGGAGCGCGAGCGCCTCACCGAGCTGCGCGAATCGCTGTATGCCGACGTGCGGGAACTGCGCGACCAGCAGTTCGACTCCCGCGAGGAGCGCCGCGAGGCGTGGCAGGCCCTGCGCGACCAGCATCGCGAGGCGCTGGGAGAGGTGCTCAGCGAGGAGCAGATCGCCGCGCTCGAGGCCTTCATGCAGCCCCGCCATCGCAAGGGTCATGGTGGGCATCACGGCGCGCACCGCCACGGCTGATCGCTACGCGACGCCTCGTAACGCCATCGGGCCCGGCTTGCGCCGGGCCCGATGCGTTTTGCCGTCTCTTGTCTGCCTGTCTCAGTTATAGAGCACGCCCGGCAGCCAGAATACGATGCCCGGCACCAGGTAGAGGATGAGCATGGCCACGAACACCATCAGCAGGAACGGGGCGATGCCGATGAAGATGTCGCCCAGTTGGATGCCCTTGGGCGCTATGCCCTTGAGATAGAAGGCCGACATCGCCATGGGCGGCGTGAGGAACGAGGTCTGGATGTTGAGCGCCACCAGCACGCCGAAGAACAGCGGGTCGATGCCGAACATGTTCAGCAGCGGCAGGAAGATCGGCACGAAGATGATGATGATCTCGGTCCACTCCAACGGCCAGCCGAGCAGGAAGATCAGCAGCTGCGCCAGCAGCAGGAACTGCAGCGGGGTCAGCGACAGCCCGCCGATCCAGTGTTCGATCAGGGTATGGCCATCGAGGAGCGAGAACACCGAGGAGAAGATCCACGAGCCGACGAACAGCCAGCACACCATGGCGCTGGTGCGCGCGGTGAGGAAGACCGCCTCGCGCAGCCTGGCGAAGGTGAGCTGACGATAGGCCGCCGCCAGCACCATGGCCCCCAGGGCACCGATGCCGGCCGCCTCGTGGGGCGTGGCCAGGCCGAAGAGAATCGCCCCGAGCACCGCCATGATCAGCACGAACAAGGGCGCGAACGAGGTGAGAAGCCCCCAGTAGACTTCCTTGAGTGGCACGTCGAGACTCTCCGGCGGCAGCTTGGGCGCCACCTTGGGATTGACCATCGCTCGTCCCATCACGTAGAGGATATAAAGCCCCGCCAATAGCAACCCCGGGATCAGCGCCGCGGCATACAGGCGCACCACCGAGACCCCCGCCATCGCCCCGTAGAGGATCAGCATGATGCTCGGCGGAATCAGGATCCCCAGACACCCCCCGGCACAGATCACCCCGCTCGACAGGCGCTTGTCGTAGCCGGCGTTGAGCATCGCCGGCAGTGCCAGCAGCCCCATCAGCGTCACCACCGCGCCGACGATGCCGGTGGCGGTGGCGAACAGCGCGCAGGTGATCAGGCTGGCCACCGCCAGCGAGGCCGGCATGCCGCGTGCGGCGAGCTGCAGGCTGGCGAACAGGCGGTCGAGGATGTTGGCCCGTTCCACCATGTAGCCCATGAACAGGAACAGCGGCACGGCGATCAGCACGTCGTTGGACATGACGCCGTAGGCGCGCTGCACCAGCAGCGGGAAGATGATGTCGCCGATGGCGAAGTAGCCGAAGCCGATGCCCATGGCGATCAGCGTGAAGGCGATGGGGAAGCCGAGCATGATCAGGATGACCAGCATGCCCAGCATCAGGATTCCGATTTCCGGTTCGCTCATGGCTGCTTGTCTCCCGATTCATGCTGGGCGGCCTTGATCTCGGCCTCCTTGTTCAACGGGATCTCGATCTCCTCGACGTCCTCCAGGCGCCGCGGCCACTTGCCGTGCCGAAGGCACAGGAAGCAGCGCGTCACCTCCGCCATGCCCTGGATCGCCAGGAAAGTGGCGCAGGCGGGGATGACGAACTTGTAGGGCCAGATGGGCGGTCCGCCCGGGGTGAAGGAGCTGTGCTCGTTCTGGCGGAAGGAAGCGTGGAAGAAATCCCAGCCGCTCCATACCAGCGCCAGGATGCCGGGGTAGAAGAACAGCAGGTAGAGCGCCAGCTCGACCCCCGCCTGCCAGCGCGGCGAGAAGTAGCGCGACACCACGTCGGCGCGGACGTGGGCGTTGTGGGCCAGCGCATAGGCCCCGCTCATCATGAACAGCGTGCCGTACAGCATGTAGCTGGTGTCGTAGGCCCAGGCGGTCGGTGCGCCCAGGGCGTAGCGCATGAAGACTTCGTAGCTCACCACGAAGGTCAGCAGCAGAATCGCCCAGGCAAAGGTCTTGCCGACCCAGGTGCTGAGATGGTCGATGAAGAAGATGAAGCGCATGGTCACCTCTCACCGCGCCGCATCGCCCACCAGGGCGATGCGGCGCGGAACATGGATCCCGGCAGCATCCGGCGCCGGGGGAGCAGGGTGCCGGGCCCGGCAAGCCCGGCAGGCCCGGCGACTCACAGGATGGTGGAGGTGTCGGTCGGCTCCTTGCCGAAGAAGTGCCGGTAGGCCGGTTCCTTGGGTGCCGTGCCCTCGAGGTGCCAGCCGACCACGCGCTCGCAGTACTCGCGCTGATGATCGATGACCTTCTTGAAGAAGGGGTCCTGCGATTCGTTCTCGATCACCGTGTTCCACGCTTCGAGCTGCGCCTGAAGCACCGAGTCGGGGGTGATGTAGGTCTGCACCCCCTGCTGCTCGCGCATGGCCTGGAGGTCCTTCGGATAGCGCTCCATGGCCTTCCAGTACATCTCCGACGAAGCGGCCTTGGCGGCGTACTGCAGGATGGCCTGGAACTCCTCGGGCAGGCTGTCGTGCTTGGTCTTGTTGAAGATGATCTCGAAGGATTCGCAGTCCTGGTGATAGCTGCGCAGCATCCAGGTCTTGCTGACGTCGGGGAAGCCGAGCAGGCGGTCCGAGGAGGGGTTGTTGAACTCGGCACCGTCGAGCAGGCCACGGTCCATCGCCGGCACGATGTCGCCGCCGCCCATGATGGTCACCGCCGCACCGAATTCGCGCATCAGGTCGGCGGCCAGTCCCACGGTGCGGTATTTGAGCCCGCGCAGGTCGTCGGCGCTGGCAATCGGCTCCTTGAACCAGCCCAGCGCCTGGGTCGGCATCGGGCCGGTGAGATAGCCGACCAGGGGAAGCTCGAGCATCTCGAGCAGCTCCGTGTAGAGCTCCATGCCGCCGCCGGTCCAGTACCAGGCGAGGAACTGGTTGGCATCCCAACCGAAGGGCGGCGGCGTGCCGAACAGCGAATAGGCCTTGTGCTTGCCGTACCAGTAGGCGCAGACCCCGTGCCCGCCGTCGAGCGCGCCGGAAATCACCGCGTCCTGCAGCTGCAGCGCGCCCACCACGGCGCCGGCCGGCAGCAGGTTCAGGCGCAGCCGCCCTCCCGACATCTCGTTGACGATACGCACGTAGTCGGAGGCGAACTCGTGGAAGATATCCTGGTTGGGCCAGGTGCTCTGGAAGCGCAGCGTGGTGGTCTGGGCCACGGCAATGCTGGGGAAGCCCACCGCGGCGGCGGCCCCTGCCCCCACGGCGGCGGCCGAGCCGGTGAGGAAGCGTCGACGCGAGGTGCCGGCGGCGTTGCTGGCGGCGGAAGGGGTGTCGCTGGCGGTTTGCCCGTCGGCCTGGGCCGCGGGCGCATTCTTGTCTTGAGCCATCAGTTACTCCGGAAGCGGTTGTCGTTGTACTCCTGGCTGCCAGGGCCGGCACGGGCCGGCCGTGCAGTCATCCCGAAGCCTCCATGCCGATGCTGGCACAGCATGCGCCCGGCTTCCCTAATACGCATTCGGTTACATCAGGTATAGCTGGGGTAAGCGAAGTCGCAAGCGCGGCTTCCTATGTTCAATTAACGCTGCTGCCGAATCTGTTAACGCAAAGTTGAAGGCGAAGGAGAAAGTGCGTATTTTATTTGAACGTTCATTCAAAAAAACAAGGAACGGCTTCCCGCCGGAGTCGTCAGCCCTGACCCCTTCCCCGCCACGAGCGGCGTCCCGGCCCATGGCCACGAAGGCGACCTCAGGTCTGTAACATTGGGCATTCTTCAGGCGTGCTTTCGATTGTGAGGAACAATCCTCAGCGCGTCTCGGCAGGGAATCGGCGGGAAGGTTTCATTCACCTCGAAAAGGAGTCGCCTCCATGGCGCGAAACCTACCCCTGAACGAACGGCGCGACCGGCTCAATCCCGTGGTGTTCCACGGCTCGGTGGCCGGGATCCTGGTCTTTCTCGTGCTCACCATGACCTTCACCGAGCAAGCCGGCAACTTCTTCGACGCCGGCCTGGCCTGGGTCAGCGAGACCTTCGGCTGGTACTACATGCTGGCGGTACTGGCCTACCTCGTCTTCGTCGTCGCCATCGGCCTGTCCCGCTTCGGCCGGATCCGGCTGGGGCCGGATCATTCCCGGCCGGAGTTCTCGACGCTGTCGTGGGCGGCGATGCTGTTCGCCGCCGGCAT
Organism: Billgrantia sulfidoxydans; assembly: GCF_017868775.1. Lineage (NCBI taxonomy): Bacteria > Pseudomonadati > Pseudomonadota > Gammaproteobacteria > Oceanospirillales > Halomonadaceae > Billgrantia > Billgrantia sulfidoxydans. The sequence goes on from NZ_CP053381.1 coordinate 3,452,485, forward strand.
TGGCATCGACCTGCTGTTCTTCAGCGTCGCCGAGCCGGTGGCGCACTACCTGGCGCCGCCCGACCTCGCCCCCGAGAGCCAGGAGGCGATGCGCTACGCCGTGGTGCAGACCTTCATGCACTGGGGGCTCTCCGGCTGGGGGCTCTACGTGCTGATGGGCATGGCCCTGGCCTACTTCAGCTACCGCCATCGCCTGCCGTTGGCCATCCGCAGCGCGCTCTACCCGCTGCTGGGCAAGCGCATCCACGGACCCATCGGCAACGCCGTGGACATCACCGCGGTGATCTCCACCGTTTTCGGTATCGCCACCAGCCTCGGCATCGGCGTGATGCAGCTCAACTACGGGCTCAACTACATGTTCGACGTGCCCGAGAGCCTCTCGGTGCAGGTGATCCTGATCGTGCTGGTGGTCGTGCTTGCCACCATCTCGGTGGTCAGCGGCGTGGAGAAGGGCATTCGCCGGCTGTCGGAGTTCAACATGCTGCTGGCGCTGGCCCTGCTGCTGTTCGTGCTGTTCCAGGGCCATACCCTGCGGCTGCTCGACATGGCGGTGAACAATGCCGGCGACTACTTCACGAGCTTCATCGCCAAGAGCTTCGACACCTACGCCTTCGCTGGCGACGACGCCAACGAGTGGAAGATGTGGTGGACGATCTTCTTCTGGGGCTGGTGGATCGCCTGGACGCCGTTCGTCGGCCTGTTCCTGGCGCGCATCTCGCGTGGGCGTACCATTCGCCAGTTCGTCGCCGGCGCGCTGTTCATCCCGCTGGCCTTCATGATGGTGTGGATGTCGGTGTTCGGTAACAGCGGCATCGAGCTGGTGGCCAACCAGGGCGTTGCCGAACTCGGTGAACAGGCGCTGAATACGCCGCAGACCACCATGTACACGCTGCTCGAGTACTATCCCTGGGTCGGTCTCACCGCCGCCGTGGTTACCGTGCTGGGGATCGTGTTCTTCGTCACCTCGGCGGATTCCGGCGCGCTGGTGCTGGCGAACTTCACCTCGATCCTGTCCGACGTGAACCATGACGCACCGATCAAGCTGCGCATCTTCTGGTCGGCGGTGATCGGTCTGATCACCGTGGCGCTGCTGATGGCCGGCGGACTGGCGGCGCTGCAGAGTGCCGTGGTGATCACCGCCCTGCCCTTCTCGCTGGTGATCTTCGCCATCATGCTCGGCATGTACAAGGCGCTGAAGCTGGAGGGCAGCAAGGCCGAGGCGCGCCGTCGCATCGCCGGCACCGCCCCGGGCGGCGACTGGCGCGAGCGTCTCGATCGGGCCCTCGATGTCTCCAATCGTGCCGGCGCCGCCGCCACCATCGAGCATGCCATCCGCCCGGCGCTGACGCAGTTCGCTCAAGAGCTCGAGAGCCGCGGCCAGGAGGCCAACGTGACCGAGGAGCCGTTGGAGGGAGAGTCGCTACCCTGCCTGACGCTGCAGGTCGATCTCGAGAATGCCGCGAGCTTCGTCTACCAGGTATGCCCGCACCGCATGCGCACGCCGAGCTTCCTGCCGGCGGACGATGACTACTACGTACGGCTCGACGTCTATCTGGCCGAGGGCGGCCAGGAGAAGGACCTCAACGGCTACACCCGCGGCCAGGTGATCGCCGACGTGCTCTCGGAGTATGAACGCCATCTGCACTTCCTGGCCCTGACCGACCAGGGCGGCAACGTGCAAGCCATGCCGGGCGCGGTGGGCGAGCCGCCGCTCGACGCCACCCCGGCCTGATCGGGCTTTCCCTCCCTCGCCACGGCGGCATCCTTCGGGGTGCCGCCGTTTTTGATGCGGCATCGACCTTGGCCGGCTTGTGGCGGCGCAATATGCAGGAGTAACGTTACCGTTACCTTGCTCACGTTCGGTACCGCCATGGCCCGCTCACGACGCTCCACCCGCTACCGGCCCCCGCTGCCCGGTAGCGCCATCCTTGCCGCCTGGCGCCAAGGCTACGGCCTGACCGAGCTCAAGCGCGACCTGCTCGCCGGCCTGACCCTCGGCATCGTCGCCGTGCCGCTCTCCATGGCGCTGGCCATCGCCACCGGTGTACCGCCGCAGCATGGCCTGTACACCGCCATCGTGGCGGGCGCCATCATCGCGCTGACCGGCGGCTCGCGATACAACATCTCCGGCCCCACCGCCGCCTTCGTGGTGATCCTGTTTCCCATCGTCGCCAGCCACGGTCTCGGCGGGCTGCTGCTCGCCACGCTGATGGCGGGCGCGATCCTGGTGGCGCTGGGGCTGGCGCGGCTGGGCAACCTGATACAGTTCGTGCCCTACCCGGTGGTGCTCGGTTTCACCGCCGGTATCGCCGTGGTGATCGCCCTGCTGCAGCTGCCCGACTTCCTCGGGCTCGATGACGTCGCGCTCGGCGACAGCACGCTGCACAACCTGGCCGCCATCGCTCACGCCGCTTCCTCGCTGGACCCGGCCGAACTCGGCATCGGGCTGCTCACGCTGGCGGCACTGATCCTGTGGCCGCGCTTGAAGCTGCCGGTGCCGGCGCCGCTGGTCGGCCTGGCGGTGGGCACGCTGGCGGCGCTCGCCGTGGCACCGCTGGGCGTGGAGATCGAGACCATCGCCTCACGCTTCAGCTGGGAGCACCAAGGCCAGGCCGGCAGCGGCATCCCGCCCTTCGCCCCCGGCCTGGTGCTGCCCTGGCGCCTGCCGGGGCCGGACGGTACGCCGCTCACGGTGGATTTCGCCCTGGTCCGCGAGCTGCTCGGCCCGGCGCTGGCCATCGCCATGCTGGCGGCCATCGAATCGCTGCTCTGCGCGGTGGTGGCAGACGGCCTGACCCGCACCCGCCACGACCCCAACGCCGAGCTGATCGGCCAGGGTCTGGGCAACCTCGCCGCGCCCTTCTTCGGCGGCATCACCGCCACCGCGGCGCTGGCGCGCACAGCCACCAACATCCGCAGCGGGGCGGTCTCGCCACTGGCCGCGGTCGTCCATGCGCTGGTCGTACTGCTGGCGGTGGTGGCGCTGGCCGGCGTGCTCGCCCGGGTGCCGATGGCGGCGCTCGCCGCGCTGCTGTTCGTCATCGCCTGGAACATGAGCGAGGCACGCCACTTCGTGCATACCCTCAGGAGCGCGCCGGGCAGCGACGTGGCGATCCTGGTGATCTGCTTCCTGCTCACGGTGGTATTCGACATGGTATTGGCGGTGGCGGTGGGCATCGGCCTCGCCGCGGCGCTATTCATCCGCCGCATGGCCCACCTGACCCACGCCCGCCGCCTCGAACCCGACCGTGACGAGGAGAGCCGCGACCTGCCGCGCCAGGTGGCGCTCTACGACGTCAACGGCCCGCTGTTCTTCGGCGCCGCGGAGAAGGCCGTGTCGTCGCTGCGGGTGGTCGACCCCGAGGTGCGCGTGGTGATGCTCGACATGCGCGACGTGCCGAGCCTGGACGCCACCGCCATCGTCGCCCTGCAGGCGCTGGTCGAGGAGCTGCGCGCGCGTCAGGTGGGGCTGATCTTCGTCGGCATGCCGGCGCGCATGGTGATGAAGCTCAGGCGCGCCGGGGTCAGGCGTCAGGCCGGTCGGCTGGCCGCCGTGCGCCAGCCGGAGCGCGCCCGACGTCTGGCCGAGCGCTGGCTGGCCGTGCCGGCCGAATGAAACGCGCTACTCGCCCTGCAGCGTGGCGATCAGCCGCCGCGCCCCGCCGTGATCGCGGTGCTCGCCGAGCCAGATGCCCTGCCAGGTACCCAGCGACAGGCGGCCGTTGCGCACCGCCAGGGTGAGCTGGGTGCCGAGCAGGCTGGCGCAGACGTGCGCCGGCATGTCGTCCGGTCCCTCCAGGGTGTGGCGGAAATAGGGCAGGTCCCCCGGGATGCGCTCGCGCAGGAAGGCATCGAGGTCGTGGCGCACGTCGGGGTCGGCGTTCTCGTTGAGCGTCAGCGAGGCCGAGGTGTGCAACAGCTGCAGGTGCAGCAGCCCCACGCTCAGGTCACGCAGTCCGCTAACGGCCGAACTCACCTCGTCGGTGATCAGATGAAAGCCGCGCGGGCGCGGCGCCAGGCGCAGTTCCTGCTGGTGCCACATGGTCGGGCTCCTCGTGTGGGGTTTCCGGCCATGCTAGCGTGCTGTCCCGCTACCGCAAGGGGGCTTCGCCACACCCGACGGGCAGCTCTCCGACGCATTGGCGTGACGTTGCGGCTGTCGCGAGGCCGCCTCGACCCCGCGACAGCCATTGCCGGCGGGTTACTCGCTGGTCACCGTGGTGGGCTGGCCCTGTGCCCCGGCGAACACGACCAGGACCCTGGCGTCGCTGTCGGTTACGTTGAACAGCTGGTGATCGCGGTTGAGCGCCTCGACATAGGCTTCCCCCGTGCCGTAGACCTGCGGGTCGCCGCCCTCGGTGCGCAGCTCCACCTCGCCTTCGAGCACGTAGACGTAGACGGGCACCGGATGCTGATGCAGCGGCGTTCGCCCGCCAGGCTCGATGGTGCCGACCACGGAGACGATCTCCGGCGTCCCGTCGGGCCAGGCGATGGCATCGCCGTCACGAGTAGCGGTCGTCTTCAATACCGGCGAGGTCTCGAATCCCGCCGGCAGGGCATCGTCCTGGGCGAAGGCGGCACCGACGGGCAGGGCCGCCGCCAGCCCGAAGGCCAGTGCGATCGGTGTGATGGTTTTCATGTCGCGTCACTCCTCTGTCATGGGGGCCACTTGGCTCAGCGTTTGACCGCCAGCAGCGAAATGCTCTTGACCCCGTAGCTGGCGCTGGCGCCCTGGGCCGAATCGGTCAGGAAGCGGTACTCGGGGTGTTCGCGCCAGGCCTCGATGACGAGGCCGCTCGCCTCGATGGCCGCACGATAGGCGTCCTGCTGCAGCGCCCCGCCGATGCAGGCGGCCCATAGTGTGGCATTGCAGGAGACGCTCTCCGGCAGCGGCTTCTCGGTGACGATGTCGGCCAGCGCCAGGCGGCCTCCGGAGCGCAGCACCCGCGCCGCCTCGGCGAAGACCCGCGGCTTGTCGGCGGAGAGGTTGATCACGCCGTTGCTGATCACCACGTCGACGCTGCCGTCGGCAAACGGCGGCGCCTCGATATAGCCGTCGTGGAAGGTGACCTGGCCGAAGCCGGCCTCGCGGGCCAGCCGCTCGGCCTTGTCACGCTGGGCCGCGGTCATGTCGAGCCCCAGCACCTGCCCGCCGGGCCCCGTCGCCAGGGCGGCCAGCAGGCTGTCCATGCCGGAGCCGCTGCCCAGGTCGAGTACCGTCTCGCCGGGTTGTATGGCGGCCAGGTCGAGGAAATGGCCGACCCCGGCGAAGGAGTCGATGGCGGCGGCGGGGATGCGGTCGAGGGCATGGGGGTCGTAGCCCAGCCGCTCGGCCAGGGCACGCCCCATCTCGAAGTGGAACTCTCCGTGTGGCGCTTCGGCCACCTCGCGATACATCGCCTTGACCCGCGCCTCGAGCTCCTGCTTGTCCACTCCGGCGCTGGCCGGCTTTGCCGTGATTGTCATTGTCTTGCTCCTCTTGGCTGCTCACGACGACACCGAGCGGTGCCGTGTGCGCCAGGACGCGGCACCAGGCAAAAGGGTTCCCGGGTGAATATCGTCGACCACCTCAGGCGCCACCGGGGTGGTGGCGTTATGATTCAGATAGACGGGGGCCCAGGTGGTGAAACAGTTGCCCGGCCATCAGCGAGCCGATGGTCACCAGCGTGAAGATGATCAGGTCGTTGATGCCCTGCACCTTGCCCCGCCCGGCCTCGCCATGAACCGTGGCGAGCATGGCGCTGCCACCCACGAACGGGAAGTTCCAGCCCACGCCCAGCAACACCAGTGCCACCCAGAAGTGCGCCAGGCTGGTGCCGAGATTGGCGACCAGTACCGTGCCGATGAGCAGCGTCGCCCCGTCGATCAGGATGCGTTGCGCGCCGAAACGGGCGATCACCAGATAAGGCCCACCGGAGGGCACGCCGGCGATGAGGCCGGTGGCGGCGCTGGCGTTCCAGGGGCCGAGGAAGGCGGCGGCCACGCCGCCGGCCATCACGAAGAAGATTGAGATCGTTTGGTTGGGGCTAGAACACCAGCACCTTGTCGGCCTGCTCGGTGGCTTCCGCCAAGGCATCCATGGTGCTGCGCTCGGCGCCCTCCACTACCTCCTCGTCGGTAAGCCCGCGGGCATCCATGCAGGTGCCACACAGCAGCACGCGTCCCTTGGTGGTGACCCGCTTGACCATGCGCTCGGCGTTGTAGAAGCCATCCGGGGTCTTCTGTCCCGCCTTGGCTCCGGACACGGCATCTCCCATCAGGAAGACGGTGACGTCGCCTTCGCGCTTCAGCAGCGCATGGGCCAGGCGCAGGCCGTTGTAGAGACGTTCGGTGCCGTAGGGGGGGTCGTTGACGATGATGAGCGTCTTCATGGCTTCTCCTTGCTATCATTCAATGAATTGATAGAATGATGGATAGAGATATCTAAATCTGTCAAGTGTTCGCTGTTCTGCTGACGCCCTCGGAGAGACCCATGACCTCGCAACAGGACCTTCTCGATACGCTGGCCCAGGTCGCACGCGCCCTGGGTAATGGGCACCGCCTGGCGTTGCTGGAGCGCCTGGCCCAGGGTGACGCCGCGGTCGAAACCTTGGCCAATACCACCGATCTGACGATCGGCAATGCCTCCCAGCACCTGCAGCATCTGCGTCGGGCGGGGCTCGTCACGGCCCAGCGCTCCGGCAAGCAGATGATCTACCGCCTGACCGATGAGCGAATCGTCAATCTGCTGGGCCTGCTCAGGCAGGTGGCCGAGACCAACCTGGCCGAGATGGAGCGTCTGGTCAGTCGGCTGTTCGCGGAGGATGACGCCGATGGCGCACTGGAGGCGGTCGGCCGGGACGAGTTGCTGGCAGGGCTTGCCAGCGGCGAGGTGACACTGCTGGATGTGCGCCCCGAGGAGGAGTACGAAGCTGGCCACCTGCCCGAGGCGATCAATATCCCACTGGAGCAGTTGGAAGACATGCTGGGCAAGCTGCCCAAGGACAGGGAGTTCGTTGCCTATTGCCGTGGCCCCTATTGCGCCCTGTCGCACGAGGCCGTACAGCGCCTGCGTCAACTCGGCTATCGAGTCCGACGCTTCGAGGAAGGGTATCCGGAGTGGAAAGCGGCGGGGCTGCCCATCGCATGACCCGAGAAGGAGTGGGAACCGAAACGGTAGCTGCTGCGTCCCTACCCATGTCCGATTACTTGCCCAGCGAGGGCGAGCGGACCATGCTCGAAGAGGTGTCGCCATGTCGCTGGCAGGTTCACTCCTTGACCATCCACGGTCGCAACCACGCGCTCGATACCGGAACGCCACGGGGGCCACCATGCGTTTCGACGAAACCGCCAGCCGGCGGGAGTGGTTCGAGCAGCGCCTGGCGCCGCTGATGGACCGCCTCTACGGCACGGCACTGCGGCTCACCCGCCACCCCGCCGACGCCGAGGATGTGGTGGCCGAGGCGGTGACCAAGGCCTGGACGCAGCTCGACCAGCTGCGCGCCCCCCAGCACTTCGAAGGCTGGCTGTTCCACATCCTCAGCAACACCTTCGTCAGCGAATGGCGCCGGCGACGCTGCCACCCGCAGGCGGCCGACAGCGATGCCGCCGAGCCCGCCGAGCTGGACAGCGCCAGCTTCGCGCTGTTCCAGCAGCTGCACCAGCCTTTCCTGCTGTGGTGGGGCAGCCTCGAGGAGCAGTTCTTCAACGGCCTGCTGCAGGAGGACCTGGAACGGGCGCTGGACGCCCTCCCCGACGCCTACCGGGTGACGATTGTGCTGGTCGAGGTGCAGGGCTATACGTATGAGGAAGTGGCGAACCTGCTCGGCATCCCCTTGGGTACCGTGCGCTCGCGACTGAGCCGGGCGCGCTCGCAGCTGCAGAAGACGCTCTGGGAGCAGGCCAGGGAGGCGGGCATGACGCTCGGCCCGGGAGAGGGAGGAGCGCAGCGATGAAGTCGAAGGCCATGAGCTGCGAGGAGGTCATCGAGCGCCTCTTCGACTATCTCGACCGGGAGCTCGACCCGCAGGAGGCAACCGACGTCGAACGGCACCTCCACCGCTGCCGCGACTGCTTCACGCGCGCCGAATTCGAACGACGACTACGGGCCAGGGTGACGGCCACCGGCACGGCGAAGGCCCCGCCTCGGCTGCACCAGCGCATACGGACTTTGCTCGACCGCTTCGACGAGTCCGACACTACCCGCTGACCCGTGAGGAGAACGCCTCATGGTGGCCATACTCGGCTATTCCCGCCCGCAGATCCTGGCGGCAGTGCAGCAGATGTACACCGCCGTGGCGGATGCCCCCGCCTCGCCCTTCCACTTCCCGGTCGGCGCGGAGGCCAGCCGCCGCCTGGGCTATCCCCCCGAGCGGCTCGCTCAGCTGCCGGCCGAGGTGCGTGAGGCCTTCGCCGGGGTCGGCTACCCGTTCCGCGCCGGGGCCATCCGTCCTGGCGACCGGGTGCTCGACATCGGCGCCGGGGCCGGCGGCGATGCGCTGATCGCGCGCCAGCTGGCCGGCCCCCAGGGGCGGGTCATCGCGCTGGACCTCACCGCGGCCATGACGCGCCGGCTGCAGCAGGCCAGCGAACGCCACGCCATCGACCGCCTCGGCGTGGTGCAGGGCTCCGCCGAGCAGTTACCGCTACCCGATGCCAGCATCGACAGTATCACCAGCAACGGCGCCCTCAACCTGGTACCGGACAAGCGCCGCGCCGTGGCCGAGATGTTTCGCGTGCTCAAGCCCCACGGGCGCGTGCAGCTGGCCGACGTGGTCATCCACCGCCCGGTGTCGGTCGACTGCCACGAGGATCCGCGCCTGTGGGTCGAGTGCGTGGTGGGCGCCACGGTGAAGGAGGAGCTGCTGGCCCTGTTCGAGGAAGCCGGCTTCGAGGAGGTGCGCGTCGTCGGCAGCCACGACTACTTCTCCCTGAGCCCCAGCGCCCAGACACGCGAGGTCGCCGTCGGCTTCGGCGCCCACTCGGTCGAACTCGCCATGCGCCGAGGCGCCGCGAAGCCCGCCTGGATTCAGCGCTGGGGTTGTCGCCTCGATCCGCGCCGCTGGCTGCGGCTGTGGTATCGCCGCGGCCTGCTCGGCATGCTGGCCTACCTGCTGGCCCTGTTGAGCTGTTACGGCACCCTGGCACTGGTTGCCCTGCTGCCGCTGCTGGGTGTTCACCTGACGCTCGACGACGGGCTCTGGGCCGGCGCCATTGCCACCCTGGCGCTGCTCGCCCTGGCCAGCGTGGCCGTCGGCATGCGCCGGCATCGCGTGCCCTGGCCAACCTTGGTGGGCGTTATCGGCTCGCTGCTCATCCTCCATGCCCTGTTCGTCGACTACTCCATGGCACAGGAGCTGAGCGGCTTCGTGGTGCTGGCCGGCGCCGTCGGCTGGGATCTGCACCAGCGTCGACGCCACGAAGCCAGGGTCCTGGGCCTGGACAAAAAAAAAGAGCGCGACCCGGGTCGCGCCTGAAAGTCGCCAGTGATCGGCAACGAGAGAGCATTCTGTCCTGCGGCCGGGCCTGACGGGGCCGGCCGAGAAGGAGGTTACCGCCCGGCCCGGCCGGGCGGCAGGCGGCTCAGAAGAAGCCGAGCGGGTTGATGTCGTAGCTCACCAGCAGGTTCTTGGTCTGCTGGTAGTGCTCGAGCGCCACCTTGTGGGTCTCGCGGCCGACGCCGGACTTCTTGTAGCCACCGAAGGCGGCGTGCGCCGGGTACTGGTGGTAGCAGTTGGTCCACACGCGGCCGGCCTGGATGCCGCGCCCCATGCGGAAGGCGACGTTGATGTCGCGGCTCCACACGCCGGCGCCGAGGCCGAACTCGGTGTCGTTGGCGATGGCCAGCGCCTCGGCCTCGTCCTTGAAGGTGGTCACCGCCACCACCGGACCGAAGATCTCCTCCTGGAACACGCGCATCTTGTTGTTGCCCTTGAGCAGCGTCGGCTGGATGTAGTAGCCCTTGTCGTAGGCCGGGTCGAAGCTCTCCTTGTCGCCGCCGGTGAGGAACTCGGCGCCCTCCTCGCGGGCGATGTCCATGTAGGACATGATCTTGTCGAACTGCTCCTGGGAGGCCTGGGCGCCGACCTGGACGTCGGTGTCCAGCGGGTTGCCGCGCTTGATCTTCTGCACCCGCTCCATGACCTTGGCCATGAAGGCGTCGTAGATGCTCTCCTGGATCAGCGCCCGCGACGGGCAGGTGCACACCTCGCCCTGGTTGAAGAAGGCCAGCACCAGGCCCTCGGCGGCCTTCTCGATGAAGGCCGGCTCGGCGTCCATGATGTCGGCGAAGTAGATGTTCGGCGACTTGCCGCCCAGCTCCACGGTGGAGGGAATGATGTTGTCGGCGGCGCACTTGAGGATGTGCGCGCCCACCGGCGTGGAGCCGGTGAAGGCGATCTTGGCGATGCGCTTGCTGGTGGCCAGCGCCTGGCCCGCCTCGGCGCCGTAGCCGTTGACCACGTTGACCACGCCCGGCGGCAGCAGGTCGCCGATCAGCTTCATCAGCTCGAGTACCGAGGCCGGGGTCTGCTCGGCGGGCTTGAGCACCACGCAGTTGCCGGCGGCCAGCGCCGGGGCCAGTTTCCACACCGCCATCAGCAGCGGGAAGTTCCACGGAATGATCTGCCCCACCACGCCCAGCGGCTCGTGGAAGTGATAGGAGACGGTATTGGCGTCGATGTCGGCCGCAGTACCCTCCTGGGCGCGGATGCAGCCGGCGAAGTAACGGAAGTGGTCGACGGCCAGCGGCAGGTCGGCGTTGAGGGTCTCGCGCACCGCCTTGCCGTTGTCCCAGGTTTCAGCCACGGCCAGCATCTCGAGGTTCTGCTCGATGCGATCGGCGATCTTGAGCAGGATATTGCTGCGCTCGGTGGCGGAGGTGCGGCCCCAGGCGGGGGCGGCGGCATGGGCGGCATCCAGCGCCTTCTCGATGTCCTCGGCGGTGGAGCGGGGGATCTCGCAGAACGCCTCGCCGTTGACCGGGCTGACGTTGTCGAAGTACTGACCGCGTACCGGCGGCACGAACTCACCGCCGATGTAGTTGCCATAGCGCGGTTCGAAGGTGATGACGGAACCGGGCTGACCGGGATTGGCATAGATCATGATGCATGCTCCTGGGTTGCGTTGTCGTTGCTCCGAGGTGGCGGAAGGCGGCGATGCTGGCGGCTTCGCGGTCACCGGACACTCTGTCCTACATGGGGTCCCCTTGCTTTCCTGGTCCGGTGCGCCGGCCTCTCGAGGTGGCGCCGCCCGGCCTCAGTTCGCAGTTTAGATAACCCTGGGGGGAGTACCTCATACTCCCTTGGGGGGCATTAGGGAGGGTCTTTGGTCGTAGTCTGCCGGGCCCGCCCGGCGCCCGGCAGACCGTTGCGTTACAGCGCTGCCTCTCCGTTCGGCAGCTTGAAGGTCCACAGCATGCCGCCCTGGTTGAAGTTCTTGACCACCTTGGCCACCTCGCCGCCCCACAGCGGCACCGCTCCGCCCCAGCCCGAGGCGACGGAAACGTACTGCTCGCCGTCCATCTCCCAGGTGATTGGCGTGCCGACCACGCCCGAGCCGGTGTTGAAGCGATACAGCTCCTCGCCGGTGCGGGCATCGAACGCCTTCAGGTAGCCTTCGGGCGTGCCGGTGAACACCAGGTTGCCGGCGGTCGTCATCACCCCGCCCCACAGCGGTGCGCGGTTCTCGTGGCGCCAGACCTCCTCACCGGTGCTCGGATCGATCGCCCGCAGGACGCCGATGAACTCCTCGTTGGCCGGCTTGATGGTGAAGCCGGCGCCGAGATAGGCCGCGCCACGCTTGTAGGAGACCGGCTCGTTCCAGATGTCCATGGCCCACTCGTTGGAAGGTACGTAGAACAGGCCGGTGCCCTGGTTGTAGGCCATCGGCATCCAGTTCTTGCCGCCGAGGAACGCCGGGCGCGCGAGCACCGGCTCGCCCTTGTCGTCCTCGGTGGCGGCCGGATCGCCCGGTCGCCCGCCCTCGGTGTAGATGGGTCGCCCCTGGTCGTCGAGCCCTTCGGCCCAGGAGATCTCGTCGACGAAGGGGAAGCCTCGAATAAAGCTACCGTCGGTGCGGTCGAGCACGTAGAAGAAGCCGTTGCGATCGGCAGTGGCCGCCGCCCTGACCAGCTCGCCATTCTGCTCGTAGTCGAACGAGACCAGCTCGTTGACACCGTCGTAGTCCCAGCCGTCGTTGGGCGTGGTCTGGAAGTGCCACTTGATGCTGCCGTCGTTGGGATCGATCGCCAGGCGCGACGAGGAGAACAGATTGTCGCCGGGGCGCAGGTGCGAGTTCCAGGGGGCCGGGTTGCCGGTGCCGAAGAACAGGGTGTCGGTGTCGGGGTCGTAGGTGCCGCCCAGCCAGGTGGCGGCCCCGCCGGTCTCCCACATGTCGCCGGGCCAGGTCAGCCCCGCCTCGCCCCCCGAGATGCCGTTCTCGACGGCTTCGCCGTCACGGTAGACGTAGCCCATGTGGCCTTCCACGGTCGGTCGTGTCCACAGCAGGTCGCCGGTGCGGGGATCGTAGGCCTCGACCTTGCCGACGATGCCGAATTCGCCCCCGGAGACGCCGGTGATCAGCTTGCCGTTGATGACGATCGGCGCCGCGGTGATCGAGTAGCCTTCCTGGTAGTCGGCGACCTGCTTGACCCATACGACCTTGCCGGTGTCCTTGTTCAGGGCGACGAGCTTGGCGTCCAGGGTGCCGAAGATGAACAGGTCGTCGTACAGCGCGCCGCCGCGATTGACCACGTCGCAGCAGGGCATGATGCCGTCGGGCAGGCGTGCGTCGTACTGCCAGATCTCCTCGCCGGTGCGGGCGTCGATCGCGTAGGCGCGCGAGTAGGAGGCCGTGACGTACATGACGCCATCCTTGACGATGGGCTGGGACTCCTGGCCGCGCATCTTCTCGCCGCCGAAGGAGAAGGCCCAGACCGGCTGCAGCGATTGGACGTTCTCGCTGTTGAGGATCTCGAGGCCGCTGTAGCGCTGGCCCTGCAACCCCATGCCGTAGGTCACCACGTCGTCGACGGTAGCGTGGTCGTTGAGGATGTCCTCGTCGGTCACCGCCTGGGCGCCAAGGGAGACGGCCAGCGCCAGGCTGCCAAGGGTAAAGCGTGTGCTGATCGAGCGATATGTCATGGTTGTATTCTCGCTTCTCTTGTCATGCGTTTTTGCCGAAGGCCGCGAGGCCTCTCCAACCCTGTCGTCATTCTTGGCAGGGCATGAACGATCAACAATGAACCTCTCGGACGACTTCCTTCGTCCCTTGGTAGTAAGACCTGCGCCCACGAAAAAGCCGCAGCGGAGCTGCGGCTTTTATGGCATGAAGACACTCGGCATCTGCGTGCCTTTGCGGCGACAAGGTTCGTGTCATTTCCGCCTCGCGGGGGCCATCACAATGGGACCATCGCAACGAGTGAGGGCCCGCGCCTCGTGTCACGACTCTTCGTCAGGCGCCAGGATGCCGTCGTAGTAGGCGGGCGGGCTGTAGCGCAGGCCGTGGCGAGCGAAGAGTTCGGCGACCTCCCCCTCGCGCACCATGCGATCGATGATCTCCTCGATCACGTGCCCCAGCTCACGATGGGTATGCTTGACCGCCATGCCGACATCCCAGCCCTGCTTCACCAGCCCCGGGAATCCGTTGTCCGCCGCCTGGAAGGGTCGGTCGGCGTGCCGTCCCAGCTGATGATCGATCTCGGCGCGGGTGCCCATGACGGCATGCACGCGACCCTCGGCCATGGCCTCGAAGGCACGCGCGACGTCGCGGAAATGCCGCGTGCGGTCACGCAGGGCGCCGCCGAAGGCGGAGCTGAGGTAGGTGTCGGGCAGGGTATCGATCTCCACCCCGATGGGGTGGTACTGGAACACCGCCATCGTCGTCACCGAGTCGAGCGCGTCGGCGTCGTGGGCGATCTGCCAGCGCTCCTGCTGATAGGGGCCGAACATCACCACCTGGTCATTGACCACCTCGCCGGTGGAATCGCGCATGTAGGCAAACCGGCGGTCGTAGGGCACCCGTAGCATGACGTCGGCGATACGCCGTTTCGCCAGATAGTGTCCCTTCCATACGTTATTGCGCAGATCGTCTTCCAGGGTCTCGTCCGGCGTGATCCAGTGCACGCGGAACGCCACCCCCAATTCCTCGGCGATACGCTTGCCGATCGCCACATCGACGCCCGCGGGCTCGCCGTTCTCCAGATAGGAATAGGGCGGAAAATCCCGATAGAGGCCGACGTTGAGGTAGCCCGACTCGATGACGGCATCGTAGCTCCGCTCGGGTGGGCGGTCGAGGGCCGAGTCGCTCGCCTGGACGAACGAACTCAAGGTCAGCGCCAGCATGAACATCCAGCGAATCGCATTCATGTCGCCTCCGTCATTGACGAGATGCCACGCCTCCCCCTGGCGCCCGTTCCTCGGCCTACTCCTTGACCGATTCGACGTAGGTCTTGATCGCCCAGATGGCGTTCTGGTCGAGATTGTCCTTGAACGAGGGCATGCCCTTGCCGGTGCCGTTGCGCACGCGTCCGATGAAGTACTCGTCGTCCCACTCCTCGAGTTCGCGAAGGTCGGGGGTGAGGCCGCCGGATTGGGCCTGGATGCCGTGGCAGACCGCGCAGTTGCCGGCATAGCCGCTCTCCCCGACCTTGACGGCTTCTTCATGGTATTCACCATGCTCGTTGCCGGGACGGAAGGGATTCTCGCTGAGCGGCTCGCTGCCCAATGTCGGAAGAGCGCCGGTATCGACCTCCTGCGGGGTCACGTCGCCGTGCCCCATGGCAACGACCGAAAGAGTGAGAAATCCGAGCGCTAGGCCGGTGCTGATAACGCGGGTATTGAGCAGGCTAGTGGCTTTCATTTCGGTCGCCTCCGGCTTGGATTTGTTGAACGCTTTTCGTCGCCTCGTCGGGTCAAGCTCGGCGAATCTGGTCCAAGTCTAGGAAGCCGTTGTCACGCGAGGAATGGCACTTTGGGCCGCGAAAACCACTTCCTTGGTAGTAACCAGCCGCCTCTGAGACCTAGGGTATAGTGCTTAGGTACCGCCTCATTGCGACCATGGAAAGATTCTCCCTTCCCCCTGCCTTGCCTAAGGTCATGAACACGACACCAACCGGGGGAATGACTCATGTCGATCCACGTCACGAGAGTCGCGACCATCCTCGGCCTCTGCTGGCTGGCACTCCCTGCTGCGGTCATGGCCCTGGACGTACGCATCGGCTATGTCCAGTGGGTGCCGGACACCGGCCCGGTGCTGTCGAACGTGACGCCCGCCCCCGAGGACGCCGGCCTACGCGGCGCCGAGCTGGCCGTCGACGACAACAACGCCAGCGGACGCTTCCTCGACCAGCGCTATGCCTTGGAGTCGCACGTCGTCGAAAGCGAGGAGCAGGCGCACGCGGCCTTCGAGCAGATGCTCGACGCCGGCATCGCGCTGTTCGTGCTGCGCGTACCCGCCGAGACGCTCATGACCATGGCCGATACGGCGACCGGGCGGGCGTTGCTCTTCAACGCCGGGGCCCAGGAGGACTCGCTGCGCACCGGCGATTGCCGCCCCCACGTGCTGCACACCCAGCCGAGCTACGCCATGCTCACCGACGCCCTGGCCCAGTGGCTCAACCTGCGGCGCTGGCAGCGGGCCTTTCTCATCGCCGGGCCGACCGAGGCCGACCGCGCCTGGGCGGATGCCTTCCGGCGCTCGGCCGGACGCTTCGGCGTCCGACTCGTCGCCGACAAGACCTGGACCTTCGACGCCGACCTGAGGCGTACGGCATCGCGCGAGCTGCCGCTGTTCACCCAGGCGGACGACTACGACGTCGTGGTCGTCGCCGATACCCGCGGCGACTTCGGCGAGTACGTGCCCTTCAACACCTGGCTGCCGCGCCCCGTGGTGGGCACCCAGGGCATGACCCCGGTGGCCTGGCATCGGGTGGTCGAGAGCTGGGGCGCCGCCCAGCTGCAGAACCGTTTTCGCGAGCTGGCCGGGCGCGACATGAACGGGGAGGACTACGCCGCCTGGGCGGGCGTGCGCTCGATAGGCACGGCGGTCACCGAACTCGGCGCCGCCGGCCATGAGGCAATTCGCGATTTCACCCTCTCCGAGGACTTCCAGCTGGCCGCCTTCAAGGGCCGCCGTCTCGGCTACCGCCCGTGGAACGGCCAGCTGCGTCAACCGATACCGCTGGTGCATCCCCAAGGGCTGGTCATTGCCGCCCCCATCGAAGGCTTTCTGCACCCGGTCACCGATCTCGACTCCCTGGGCTACGACGCCGCCGAGAGCGACTGTCGCCTCCAGCCCTGATGGCTGATCGCCTCACCGGCCACCGATTGGCGGCTCAACAACAACCTCCCTGACGCAAGGAACCCGACGATGAACCCGCTACTGCGCACCGCCCTGGCCACGACGCTGCTCACCCTGGCCTCCCCCGCCCTGGCCGGGCTGGCCTACGTCTCCAACGAGAAGGACAACAGCATCTCGGTGATCGATACCGAATCGCTGGAGGTCATCGAGACCATTCCGGTCGGCAAGCGCCCGCGCGGCATCCTGCTCTCCCAGGACCGCACCAAGCTCTATATCTGCGCCAGCGACGACGACACCGTGCAGATCATGGACCTGGCGACGCGCCGCATCGTCGATACCCTGCCCTCGGGCGAGGATCCCGAGCAGTTCGCCCTGCACCCCAACGACCGCTGGCTGTTCATCGCCAATGAGGACGACGCCATCGTCACCGTGGTCGACGTGCCGACCAAGGAGGTGCTGGCCCAGATCGACGTCGGCATCGAGCCCGAGGGCATGGCGGTCAGCCCCGATGGCCGCTGGGCGGTCAACACCAGCGAGACCACCAGCATGCTGCACTGGATCGACACCGAGGATTTCACGATCAAGAAGAACATGGTGGTCGGCCAGCGCCCCCGCCACGTGGAGTTCAGCGTCGACGGCAAGGTGGCCTGGGCCTCGGCCGAGATCGGCGGGACGGTCCACGTGATCGACGTGGAAGCGCTGGAAGAGATCGCCACGCTGGAGTTCGCCATCCGCGGCGTCAACCAGGACAAGGTGCAGCCGGTGGGGGTCGCGCTCACCTCCGACGGCCGCTACGCCTTCGTCGCGCTCGGCCCCGCCAACCACGTCGCGGTGGTCGATGCCCGGACCCATGAGGTGCTCGACTACCTGCTGGTGGGTCGGCGCGTCTGGCAGCTGGCCTTCAACGAGGACGAGAGCCTGCTCTTCACCACCAACGGCATCAGCGGGGACGTTTCGGTGATCGACGTCGAACAGCTGGCCGTGACCCGTTCCATCGAGGTCGGCCGCTACCCCTGGGGCGTGGTCGTCGCGCCATGAACGCCTCGGTCCAGGTCGTCCACGCGCCGATGCTCGAGGTCGACGACGTCGAGCACCGCTACGGCGTCCGCTGCGCCCTCGACGGGGTGAGCTTCGCCCTGGGGCGCGGCGGCTTCCACGCCCTGCTCGGCCCCAACGGCGCCGGCAAGAGCACCCTGATCGGGCTGATGACCGGCCTGCTGCGCAGCCAGGCCGGCGAGATCCGCATCGCCGGCCATTCGCTGCGCCACGAGCCGCGCCGGGTGCGGCGACAGCTGGGCGTGGTGTTCCAGCAGCCGACGCTGGATCTCGACCTCAGCGTACGCCAGAACCTGCTCTATCACGCCTCGCTGCACGGGCTGGGGTGGCGCCAGGCGCGCCAGCGCTGCGACCGCGAGCTGGCCCGCCAGGGGCTCGAGGCGCGCGCCGACGAGCGGGTGCGCCGGCTCAACGGCGGCCACCGCCGCCGGCTGGAGATCGCCCGGGCCCTGCTCCACGAGCCGGCGCTGCTGGTACTCGACGAGGCCAGCGTCGGGCTGGACGCCGCCAGCCGCCAGGCGCTCAACGAACACGTGCGCGCGCTGTGCCGTGAACGCGGCATGACGGTGCTGTGGACGACCCACCTGCTCGACGAGATCGCCCCTGAAGACAACGTCGTGATGCTGTGCGCCGGCAGCGTAGTCGCCGCCGGCCAGGCCGGCGCGCTGTGCCGGCGTACCGGGAGCCGCACCCTGCAGGATGCCTTCCGCCGGCTGACGGCACCACATGAGATCGCCGCAGAGGAGCGCCCCTGATGCTTGCCGCCTACTGGTACTGCTTCCTCGGTGTCGGCGGCCGCGAGTGGCGCCGCTTCGTGCAGCAGCGCACACGCTTCTTCAGTGCCCTGGTACGTCCACTGCTGTGGCTGGTGGTGTTTGCCGCCGGCTTCCGCGCCGTGCTGGGCATCTCGATCATGGAGCCCTACGGCACCTACATCGTCTACGAGGTCTACATCACCCCGGGGCTGTGCTGCATGATCCTGCTGTTCAACGGCATGCAGGGCTCGCTGTCGATGGTCTACGACCGCGAGATGGGCAGCATGAAGGTCCTCTTGATGAGCCCGCTGTCGCGCCCCTTCCTGCTGCTGTGCAAGGTATTGGCGATCTCGCTGGTGTCGCTGGTCCAGGTCTACGCCTTCCTCGCCATCGCCTGGTGGTACGGCATTCGCCCCCCGCTCGTCGGCCTGGCCACGGCGCTGCCGGCCTTGCTGCTGGTGGCGATGATGCTGGGCAGCCTGGGGCTGGTGCTGGCCAACGCCGTGCGCCAGCTGGAGAACTTCGCCGGGGTGATGAACTTCGTGATCTTCCCGCTGTTCTTCCTCTCCTCGGCGCTCTATCCGCTGTGGAAGATGCAGGAGGCCGGGCCCTGGCTCTACTGGCTGTGTGCCAACAACCCCTTCACCCACGGCGTCGAGCTGGTGCGCTTCGCCCTTTACGGTCGGCTCGCGCTCGAGCCCCTGCTGTGGTGTCTGGGGCTGACCGCACTGTTCGCCACCTTGGCGGTGCTCACCTTCAACCTGCAGCGCGGCCAGGGCGTCACCCCCGGGCGCCCGGCCAGCGCGGGGCGCTGACGATCATGCTCCCGTTGCGCTCGCTCGTGCTCGCGATCGTCCTGCTGCTGGCCTCCCCCACGCTGCTGGCGGAACCATCCCCCGAGATGCAGGCACGC
The DNA here is from genome assembly GCF_017868775.1 of Billgrantia sulfidoxydans. Classification (NCBI taxonomy): domain Bacteria; kingdom Pseudomonadati; phylum Pseudomonadota; class Gammaproteobacteria; order Oceanospirillales; family Halomonadaceae; genus Billgrantia; species Billgrantia sulfidoxydans. The sequence continues at coordinate 3,471,487 of NZ_CP053381.1, forward strand.
ATCCAGCAGCTCTTTCCCAAGGCCACCCGCATCGAGGACAAGCGCGGGGACACCTCGGTCTACCCGGTCTACCAGCTCGACGAGCTGCTGGGCTATGCCTACGAGTCGCGGGACATTCGCGATCTTCCCGGCTACTCGGGTCGCCCCATCGGCCTGTTGATCGGCCTGGACGTCGACGGCATCTTCACCGGGGTCCAGGTGCTCGACCACCATGAACCGGTGTTCCTGCATGGACTGGGCGAAGCGCCGCTGCAGGCCTTCGTCGGCCAGTACCGCGGGCGCTCCCTGACCGAGCACATCGTGGTCAGCAGCCGAAGGGCCGGCAGCGGGACCCCGGGCGGGACGGTCTATATCGACGGCGTCACCTCGGCGACCGTGTCGGTGATCATCATCAACGATACGGTACTGTCGTCGGCCATCGAGGTGGCGCGCAGCCAGTTGGAGGCCTTCGCCCAGAAGGCGGCCACGCGGCCCCGCCAGGCGCTCTACGAACCCCTGACCTGGCGGCAGATGGTCGACCGCGGCTACATCGGCCATTGGCGGATCTCCGTGGCCGAGGCCGAAGCCGCCCTGGGCGCCGCGCTGAGCCGCTACCCCGAGCTGCCGACGGCCGCCCCCGACGACGCCTTCCTCGACCTCTACTACGCCTACGTCAGCGCGCCGATGGTCGGTCGCAACCTGCTGGGCGACGAGGCCTTCTCGCGCCTGGCCGACGAACTCGCGGAAGGCCGGCAGATCCTGGCGGTCATGTCCAGTGGCCTCGTCGGTCATGTGGCGCAGGAGTTTCGCCCCCAGAGTGTCGCCGAGCGGCTGAGCCTGGAACAGGGCCCGCTGGCGGTGGCGCTGCGCGACATGGACCGCCTGCCGCCCGAGGCGCCCCTGCGGGCCGAGGGCATGCCGGCCTTCCGCCAGGCCCACCTGTTCGAGATGGGGGGGAGCGGCGGGTTCAACCCCGGCGCCGACGCCGACCTGGTGCTCGACCTGCCCCTGGCCAGGAACCCGCTGGTCGCGGATCGCGCCGAGTTTCGCACCGAACTGCACCTGCCCGACGAGCTCTTCGAGCCGGTAGCGGTCAGCGCTCCGCTGGCGCGCCCCACCCGGCCGGCCTGGGTGGGGGTGTGGCAGGAACGCTGGCTGCAGGTCACGCTGCTGATGGCCGGCCTCACCGTGCTGAGCGTCCTGTTCGCCGGCCAGCACCGCTTCAGCCGGTATCCGCGAGGGCTGCATCGCTTCCGCTGGGGGTTCCTCTTCTTCACGCTGCTCTTCATCGGCTTCTACGCCCAGGGCCAGCTCTCGGTGGTGAACGTCTTCACCCTGCTGCTGGCCCTCTACGACGGCTTCGAACTCGGCCCCTTTCTGCTTGACCCGGTGCTCTTCGTGCTCTGGAGCTTCACCTTCGCGACCCTGTTCCTATGGGGTCGCGGCCTGTTCTGCGGCTGGCTGTGCCCCTTCGGGGCGATGCAGGAGATGGCCTCCTGGCTCGGCAAGCGGCTGGGACTTCGCCAGCGCAAGGTTCCCGGCGCCTGGCACCGCCGCCTGGTCTACCTCAAGTACCTGATCCTGATCGTTCTCCTCGCCACCGCCTTCCACTCCCCCACCCTGGCCGAGCGGCTGGCGGAAGTGGAGCCCTTCAAGACCAGCCTGACGCTCTACTTCTGGCGCGCCTGGCCGTTCGTGGCCTACGCCGTCGGCCTGCTGCTGGCGGGGATGGTCGTGCACAAGGTCTTCTGCCGCTACCTCTGTCCGCTGGGGGCCGGCCTGGCGATCCTCGGCCGGTTCCGCCTGTTCAGCTGGCTGACGCGCATCGAGGCCTGCGGCCAGCCCTGCCAGCTCTGCCACCAGCGCTGCGAGATCAACGCCATTCGTCGCGATGGCAGTATCGACTACGACGAATGCATACAATGCCTGGAGTGCCTGGTGATCCTGCACGATGACGACCAGTGCGTGGACAAGCGGCTGCGACGCAAACGCCGGCAGCGCGACCGGATCACCGCAGTGAACGTGGCATGACGCCGCGCGCCTGACACGGCTCGCCCCCGCCAGCGGGTCATGGCCTGGCCGGCCCGGGCCACGCCCGGCGCAGCCGTCAGCACAGCTCCCTCAGCATGCCCAGGGCCACCCGCGGCCCCTCGTAGACCAGGGCATCGTGCACCTGGACCAGGGCCGCCCCCGCCTGCAGACGCGCCTCGGCATGCGCGGCGGTCGCGATGCCGCCCACCGAGACCAGCGACACACGCCCGGCGAGGCAGGCGTGCGCCTGCGCCACCTGGCGACAGGCGAGGCGCTGGCGCAGCGGGTCATGCCACGCCGCGTAGCGCTGTGGCGTTGCCGGCGGCCCGGCATCGCTGGCGAGAATCAGCCCATCGATACCCAGCACAGCGAGGTGCGCCACGATGGCGGGGAGCGGCGAATCGAGCGTGAGCCGCAGCTTGACGGCCAAGGGCAGGCAGCGACCGGCCTGTGCCGCCAGCCGATCGCGCCGCTCGACGAGCGCAGCCAGCAGGCTCTCCAACTCGCCTAGCCGTGGGGGCTGTGTCAGCGCGTGAGCCTGGGGACTCCCCAGGTTGATCACCGCATAGTCCGCCGCGTGCCAGGCGGCGGCGAGCCCGGCAAGATAGGCCGGGGCCGCCTGCGCCAGGTCGCAGCGCGGCGGCAGGCCCAGGTTGAAGCCGATGACGAGGCGCGAGGCCTGGGGCGGCCGCGGCCCGAGGCTGAGCGCACTCGCCTGCCGTGGCGTCAGCGAGCCGAGCTCGAGGCAACCGAACCCCAGGGCCTGGGCCCGCCATCCCAGCCGCCCCCAACGGTCGAAGCCGGCGGCAATCCCCAGCGGATTGGCAAATCCCAGCCCCATGGCGTGCACCGTTGCCGGCGCACGCCTCCCGTCCGACCGTGCCGGCGAGGCGAGCCAGTGGGCGGCCAGCTGCGCACGGGCGTAGGCGACGCCACGCCCCAGGCGCGGCGCTTGCCGCATCAAGGCGGTCATGAGGCATCGCGACACGCCGGCGCTGCCAGGCACGACGACTATCCGCAGCGCCTGCGCGACCGGCCATGGCGCGCGGCAAACGCCGCCATGAAGGCGATCAGCGCCTCGACCCCGGCTTCGGGCATGGCGTTGTAGAGGCTGGCACGCAGTCCGCCCACGGCGGCATGGCCCTGCAGGTTGAGCAGCCCCTGGCGGCGCGCCTGAGCGACGAACTCAGCAGTCAGCGACGGCACGGCGAGGTGGAAGCAGACATTCATGCGCGAGCGGTCGGCGACCCGCTGCGCACAGGCGTAGAAGTCGCTGGCGTCGATGAAGGCATAGAGCGCCTCGCTCTTGCGCCGGTTGCGCGCGGCCATCGCGCCCAGGCCGCCCTGCGAGCGCAGCCAGCGAAAGACCAGCCCGGCCAGGTAGATCGCCTGGGTCGGCGGCGTATTGAAGCGGTTGTCGCTGTCGACCTGGACGCGGTAGCTGAACGCGGTGGGGCACGCCGGCCAGGCCGCTCGCAACAGGTCATCGCGGATGATGACGAGGGTCAACCCGGCAGGGCCGATGTTCTTCTGGGCGCCGGCGTAGATCACGCCGAAGCGCTCGATGTCGAGCGGGCGGGAGAGGAAGTCGGAGGTCATGTCGGCGACCAGCGGTACGCCCCGCGTGTCGGGCAGGCGGTGGTAGGCCAGCCCGTCGGCGGTCTCGTTGCTGGTGATGTGGCAATACCCGGCCCCGGGGTCGAGACGCCAATGCCGGCGGCACGGCAGCCGGCGGTAGCCGTACCGGGCACCGCTGGCGGCCACGTTGACCGGCACGTAGCGCCGGGCCTCGGCGATCGCCTTGCGCGACCAGTGGCCGCTGTCGACGTAGTCCGCCCGGCCATCCGGCGGCAGCAGGTTCATCGGCAGCAGCGAGAACTGGGTCGAGGCCCCGCCCGGCAGGAACAGCACCCGGTAGTTCGGCGGCAGGCCGACCAGTTCGCGCAGGTCGCGCCGCGCCTGATCCGCGATGTCCTGGAACGCCTCCCCCGTGAACGGCATCTCGAGGATCGACATGCCGCTGCGGCGGCAGTCGAGCAGCTCCCGCTGGGCCTCCAGCAGCACCTCCTGCGGCATGACACCGGGGCCCGCGGCAAAGTTGTAGACCGCCGAGGCGTGCATCGCGGTGCGCCTAGAAGAGCTGCAGGCCGTGACCGCTGGCCAGCATCAGGAACAGCAGCGGTATCGACAGGATGGTATTGGTCCGTGACGACAGGAAGGTGATGCGCGAGCAGCGCACCCGCTCCTCCATCGGCGCGGGTACGAAGCCGAGCACCTTCTTCTGGTGCGGCCAGAGCACCAGCCACAGGTTGAGCAGCATCAGCGTGCCGATCCAGGCGCCCATGCCGATCACCGCCAGCGGCCCCTGCAGCAGCAGCGCGTCCGGCAGCCAGCCGCGCTGCCACAGCATGGCCATGCCGGACGCCCAGACCACGATCGAAGCGTAGCGAAAGGTGCCGTGCTCGCGCTGCATCCGCGCCTCGAGATCGGCGCTGCGCGACGGCTCGTCGCGCTGCCCGCCGAGCGGCATGAAGGTCGGTTGCTTCACGACGTTGGCGTAGTTGTGCCCGATCCAGACCAGGGCGAACAGCAGGTGCGACCAGCGCAGCAGCAGGTCGAGGAACGAGGCGATCATGGCGGACTCCTATTCCGTTGAGGCGTCACACAGGGACGCGAAGGGCCTAGACCAGCATGCGCAGCCAAAGATAGAGCACGGCCGTCAGGGCGATGCCGGCCGACAGAGTCCCGGCCAGCGAGTCATGGGGCAGCCTCATGCGCCTCTCCTCCCGGAGGCCAGGCCGCCCTGCCGGGCGATGAGTTCGCCCCGTCCACCCACTGCCTGCGACTGGGCGATGGCCTGCTGGATCACGCCATGATGCGGCGACTTGCTGCAGGCCGGGTCCGCGTTGGCGGCGTCGCCGGTGAGCAGCAGCGCCTGGCAGCGGCAGCCGCCGAAGTCGCGCTCGCGCTCGTCGCAGCTACGGCAGGGCTCCTTCATCCACTCGTCGCCCCGGTACTTGCGGAAGGTGGGCGATTCCCGCCACAGCCATTCGAGGCTGTGCTCGCGCACGGTCGGGAACGCTAGCGTCTCCAGGGTGCGCGCCTGCGAGCAGGGCAGCGCCGCCCCGTCCGGGGCGATGGTCAGGTGGATCGAGCCCCAGCCGTTCATGCACGCCTTGGGACGGCCTTCGTAGTAGTCGGGGATGACGAAGAAGATGGTCATCGAGCCCCCCAGCCGGCGGCGCGCCTTGGCGACCTCGGCCTCGGCCCAGGCCAGCTCCTCGCGAGTGGGCAGCAGGCGGTCGCGGTTGAGCAGCGCCCAGTTGTAGTACTGGACGTTGGCCAGCTCCAGGTACTCCATGCCCAGCGAGCTGGCCAGCTCGATGATCTCGGGAATCTGGGCGATGTTGTGGCGGGTGATCGGTACGTTGAGCACCATGGGAAAACCGTGGGCCTTTATCTCGCGCGCCATGGCCAGCTTGCGATCGAAGCTGTTCACCCCCGCGAGCCAGTTCGCCGTCTGCCGGTCGCTGGACTGAAAGCCCAATTGGATATGCTTGAGCCCCGCCTCCTTCAGCGCTGCCAGGCGGCGTGAGGTCAAGCCGATGCCCGAGGTGATCAGGTTGGTGTAGTAACCCAGGTCGTTGGCCTCGGCCACCAGCGCCTCCAGGTCCTTGCGCAGCGTCGGCTCGCCACCGGAGAAACCGATCTGCATCGCCCCCAGATCGCGGGCCTCACGCATCACCCGCTTCCACTCGGCGGTGCTCAGCTCCTCCTCGCCGTAGCGCTCGAAATCCACCGGATTGCTGCAGAAAACGCACTTGAGCGGGCAACGATAGGTGAGTTCCAGCAAGACCCAGATGGGCTTGCCCTCACCGTCGAGGCTCGGCACGGATCCAACCCTTGTCATGGGCCACCTCCAGAAACTTGACGACGCCCTCGGCAACGGTATCGCGCTTGGCGTCGTAGCATGTGGCGAGCGCATCGATCATCGCCGTCACGGTGGTATCGCCGTCGCAATGCGCGAGGATACGACCACCGGTCTCGTTCAGCTTGACGATGCCTTCGGGGTAAAGCAGGACGTGGGCATCCTGGGACGCTTCCCAGCGAAAGAGGAACGTCGGGTGGATCGAATAGCAAGCCGCCATGTCGATGCTCGATTGGTCAGTCATCGTCTCCTCCCCTGCCCTTTGCTCTTGCGGACCTGCCCGTTTCGTCTCAGAAAAGCGGGAGTGGCGCCTGCCATTCCCGCCCGGTCTCGATCAGCGAACGTAGACGTAGGCCGTCACTTCGAAGCCCAGACGCAAGTCGCAGAATGCCGGATCAACCCATTGCATGGCGCACCTCCCATGATGCGATTCGTTGTCTGCAACGACAGTGTTGCCTTATCGAGGCTAGGCGGGTCGCCGCGCCCCTGGAATGGCACTTTGGCCGCGTCCCGTTACTCCTTTCGTACTGATTTTGAACTAGTTTTTGTGAAATCACGGCGCTACGCAGGGTAATTGACCCCACTCAAGGAAGCTTGGCTTGGCACTTGCCTGCCGGCGTTTTCGGGCGGCAACGGCGCACGCACGGGGGGCAGCGAGGGGGAACCGTCACCCGGCGGCACGCGGGTCAGAGGGGGTCGGCCAGGCGCGACAGGGTCTGCACCACCGCGGCCCGATCGCTGTCCTGCGCGAGCCGCTCGTCCCAGCGCAGCTGCGCCGGCCGACCGTCGAGATACCAGACCCGGTTGGCCAGGCGCGCCGCATCCTGCGCGTCGTGGGTCACGCAGATCATCGCCATCTGCGGGTGCTGCTCCAGCAGCGCGCCGAGACATGCGCGCAGCGCCTGCGCCCGGCGCGAATCGAGCGAGGCGAAGGGCTCGTCGAGCAGCAGCAGGTCGGGCTCGACGGCCAGGCAGCGTGCCAGCGCCGCCCGGCGCGCCATGCCCAGCGACAGCTGGTCGGGCAGGTCGTCGCCGTGGCCGGCCAGGTCGACCCGGGCCAGCAGCGTGTCGACGTCCTCCGGGGCGGCGCCGACCAGGAGCAGGTTCTGACGCAGCGTGCGCCACGGCAGCAGTCGGTGCTCCTGGAACAGGTAGCCGATTCGCAGCGCGGCCTCGCGCGTCACGCCGCCACCCGAGGAGGGAGCATCCAGGCCGGCGATGAGGTTGAGCAACGTGGTCTTGCCGCTGCCCGAGGGACCCAGCAGGCAGATGCGGTCACCCGCGGCGACACGCAGGGAGAGACGGCCGAGAATCGTCCGAGGCGTGCCGTGGCGGGTGACGTCCAGCTCAAGCATGGCGCGCTCCCCCGACCCGGCGCCAGCGCGTGGCGCGGCGCTCCAGCGGGCGCAGCACGCCGCGTTCGGCCAGCTGCACCACGGTGATGAAGGCCAGGCTGTAGGCCAGGAGGGTGGCCACGTCGAAGAGCTGGAAGGCCATGTGCAGCTGGAAGCCGACCCCGTCGGAGCGCCCCAGCAGCTCGACCACCAGCACGATCTTCCACACCAGCGCCAGGCCGCTGCGGGCCGCTGCCATCAGGTAGGGGGCCAGCTGCGGCAGCCACACGTGAACCAGGCGCCTGGCGCGGCCGAAACGGTAGACGTCGGCCATCTGCTCGAGGCGCTCGTCGAGGCTGCGTGCGCCCTCGCGCACCGTGACCGCCACGTTGGGTACCTTGTTGATCACCACCGCCAGCACCGCAGCGGCCTCGACCAGGCCGAACCACACATAGAGCAGGATGATGGTGACCAGGGCGGGCAGGTTGAGCAGCGCCACCAGCAGCGGGTCGAGCAGATCGTCGACGAGCCGACTGCGCCCCATCCAGACCCCCAGCAGCGTGCCCAGGGCCATCGCCAGCAGGAAGCTGATCGCCACCCGGCGCAGCGTTACCGCCAGGTGATGCCAGAGTTCGCCCGCCTGCTGCGCCTGCCACAGCGTCTCGAACACCACCCCCGGTGTGGGCAGCAGCGCGCTGTCCAGCAGGCCGGCGACCAGCCACCAGACGAGCAGCAGCGCCGGCAGGCCGACCCAGCCGGCCAGGGCGCGCACGCTCACGGCGGCTCCGTTCGAGCCGCGTGGCGGTAGAAGAGCCGGGGCGGCAACAGGCGCTCGGCATCGGCGCCGGCCAGCCGCAGCAGCGCCTGGAGGTCGGCGATGCGCCGCTCGTCGAGCGGCGCGGGCACGCCGCCGAGGAAGCCTTGGCGAAACGCCTCGAACTCGGCGTCGCTTGCCACGCGCATCAGCGGTCGCAGCGCGTCCCAGTGGGACTGGCTGCCTGCCAGCGAGCGCTTGGTCGCGTCCAGCGCGGCGGCGAAGCGATCCAGCAGCGCGCGGTTCTCGCGGGCCCAGCCCTCGTGGAACACGTAGCCCAGCACCGGCAGGTCGCGCTCGAGCGCCAGGGCGTCGAGCAGGTCCGCCATCTGCAGCAGCCGGCGCCCCTCGCCCGCCGCCTCGAGCCGTGCGGCGAAGTGCCAGTAGGTCACCAGCGCATCGATCCGGCCGCGGCGCAGCGCCTCGCTGAGCAGCGGCGGCGCGGCGTACTGCACCTCGGCCTCGCGCTCCAGGTCGAGGCCGCGCTCGGCCGCGACCCGGCGCAGCAGGATCCAGCCCTTGCTGTCGGGCCCGCCGGCCACGCCGATGCGCTTGCCGCGCAGGTCGTCGAGCGAGGCGATATCGGCATCCGGGGCCACCATGATGTCGCCGATCTGTGCGGAGAACGGCAGGAACAGATAGGGTTCGCCCTGTTCGAAGCGCGCCTGGACCCACAGCAGGTCGGCCACGGCGCCGGCCACCTCGCCGCTGGCCAGCGCGATGCGCGACGCCGGCAGGTGCGGCACCAGGCGTACCTCGAGCGCGAATCCCGCCTGGCGATCCAGCCCCAGGCGGCGCATGTGCTCCAGCTCCCAGTGGGCGGTGCCCGACTGCAGCACGCTGAGCCGCAGCGGGGGCGGCTCCCCGGCGTGCGCGAGCGGCAGGCACAGGCCCAGCCCGAGCCCGAACACGAGCAAGATGCGACTGAGGGCATGGCACAGCGCGAGTGGCCATGAGGCGTGAGTGCGTATCGTCATGCCTGCACGATACGAAGGGCGCGGCGGCCTCAGAATAGTACCTTGGTACCTGCCACGTTGAGACAATGGTGGCATTCCCTGCGGCGTGATACCTATCGTTCAATGAACGCAACATGACCCGTCGAGGTGCATCCCTGGCATTCGGATCCGAGAATGACGGACCGTGACGAGCGGCCTGGCGCCTGTATACCATTACAACGACAACCTTCGGGGCCTGCCCATGTACAAGCTGCTGATCGCCGACGATCACCCTCTCTTCCGCGAAGCCATCTGTCGCGTGGTCCGCGACGGCTTCGAGCATGCCGAGGTCCTCGAAACCGAGGATCTCGAATCGACCCTGGCCCTGGCGCAGCAGCACGAGGACATCGACCTGATCCTGCTGGACCTCAACATGCCGGGCGTGCACGGCCTCTCCGGGCTGATCCAGCTGCGCAACGAGGCGCCGACCATCCCGGTGGTGATCATCTCGGCGGAACAGGAGAAGCAGGTGATCCTGCAGGCGGTCACCTACGGCGCGGTCGGGTTCATCACCAAGTCGTCACCGCGCGAGCAGATGACCCAGGCCATCGCCCAGATCCTGGAGGGAAACATCTACCTGCCCTCGGACATCATCCGCGCCAGCGGCGGCTCAGCGCGCACCAGCCGCGGCGAGCCGACGGTGACCGCACGCCAGCTGGAGACCCTGACGCGCAAGCAGCTGCAGGTGCTCGAGCACATGACCCGGGGCGAGTCCAACAAGATGATCGCCTACCACCTGGAGATCGCCGAGACCACGGTCAAGGCGCATGTCTCAGCGATCCTGCGCAAGCTCGGCGTGAACAACCGGGTCCAGGCCATCCTGTCGGCCAGCGACATCGACTTCAGCGTCTTTCACAAGCGTGCTCCGCGACTAGACGACTGAGCGCCACGCGCAGCTTGAGCGGCTTGACCGGCTTGTGCAGCAGGGCGTAGCCGAGCTCGCGCATGCGCTGCTTGAGCTCGTGGCTGTGGTTGGCGGTGATCGCCATGACCGGCAGCGGCTCGCGGCGCCGGGCGTTGATGCGTTCGGCCAGCGCCAGGCCGGTGTCGCCGTCGTCGAGGTGATAGTCGACGATCAGCACGTCGGCGGGCGTCTCGCCCGGCACCACCTGGGCCGCCAGGGCGGCCTCGCTGTCGGCCACCCACACCTCACAGCCCCAGCGCGACAGCAGCACGCGCATCGCCTCACAGATATCGGCGTCGTTGTCGACCACCCAGATGCGCTTGCCCATCAGCACCGTCTCGTCGGCGATCGTGGTCGCCACCACCACGGCGGGGCGACGGCGTGGCGCCAGCTCCGCGTACGGCAGCAGCACGCGGAAGCACGAACCGCGACCGGCCACCGAGGCCACCCCCAGCGGATGGTCGAGCATGCGCGAGATCTTGTCGGCGATCGCCAGGCCCAGCCCCAGGCCGCGGTCCTGGCGTCGGCCGGCGGCGTGGGAGCGGCGGAACTCCTGGAAGATCGCCCCCAGTTCCTCGCTCTCGATGCCCATGCCGGTATCGCCCACCACGATCTCGAGCCCCGTCGCGCGGCGCCGGCAGCCGAGCAGGATGCGCCCCTCGCGGGTATAGCGAATGGCATTGGAGAGAAAGTTGCGCAGCACCCGCGTCAACAGCTGGATGTCGCTGCGCACCACGGCGCTGCTCGGCACGTAGTGAAATGCGAGCCCCTCGCTGGCCGCCACCTGGCGGTACTCCCGGGCCAGCCCGTCGAGCAGCTCCGCTACCGCGAAGGCATCCGGGTCGGGGGTCACCACCCCCGCGTCGAGCTTGGAGATGTCCACCAGGGTACCGAGCAGGCTCTCGACGTCCTTGAGCGAGCGTCCGGCCTGCTCGATCAGCTCGTGGTGTTCGGGCGCCACGTCCTGCTCGCTCAGCGCGCCGATGAACAGTCGGGCGGCGTTGAGCGGCTGCAGCAGGTCGTGGCTGACCGCGGCGAGGAACTTGGTCTTCGACAGGTTGGCCGCCTCGGCTTCCGCCTTGGCCTCGCGCAGGCGCTGCTCGATCGCGGCGCGTTCGGCGATCTCCTCGCGCAGCTGGCCGTTGACCTGTGTCAGCTCGACGGTACGCTCACGCACACGCTGCTCCAGGTTCTGGTAGGCCTGGTGCAGCGCCTCGGCAGTGCGTCGCCGCTCGGTGATGTCGCGGATCAGCACGAACAGCCCGATCACCTCGCCGTCGCCGTCGAAATGGGGCACGTAGGCGCGCAGCAGCACCCGCCGCTCGCCGCTGCCGCTGACTTCGGGGAACTCGAAGGAGACGCTCTCGCCGGCCAGCGCTCGGGTCAGGTAGGGGCGCAGCTGGGCGCAGTGTTCGGCGCTGTGCAGAGCCTCGAGCTCACCGCCCAGCAGCAGATCTCGCGGCCAGCCGTACCACTCCTCGTAGACGCGGTTGGTGAACACGTAGCGCAGGTCGCGGTCGAGATAGGCGATCATCGCCGGCAGCTCGTCGGTGATGGTGCGAATCCAGTGCTCACGCTCGCGCAGCGTCTCGGCATGGCGAATGCGCTCGGTAACGTCGGTAAAGGTCAGCACCTGGCCGCCGCCGGGCATCGCATGGCCACGCACCTCCACCACGCGACCGTCGGCGAGATGCCGCTCGCAGGCCTGCGTCACGCCGTGGGCGTCGCCCGCCTCGATCAGCTCGCTGCGGTGGCACAGCGCCGCCAGATCATGCGGCACCGCCAGCGCCGCCAGCCCGGTCAGCTCGCGGAACCGCTGGTTGCACATCTCCAGCATGCCGCTGTCGGCGACCACGGCCACGCCCTGCGACAGGCTGTCCATGGTGGCCTGCAGCAGCCGGGTCTTCTGCGCCAGGGCATGCTCGCGCTGGGCGTGCTCGTGGCGCTTGAGCTCGGTGATGTCGACGTAGAGGAAGACGCGCCCCCCGCCGCGAGTCGGGCGCTGATGCACCTGCACCCAGCGGTCGTTGTGCAGCCGGTAGATCGTACGCCGGTCGCGATGGCCGAGCTGCTCGCTGACCACCAGCCCCGAACTCAGTGCCAGGCGCCGCAGGTCCTCGAGCTGCATGCCCTGGCGGATACGGATGCCGGCCGGACGCCAGAATTCGGCGAAGCGGCTGTTGTAGCGCAGGATGCGCTGATCGGCATCGAACAGCACGAAGGCGTCGGTGATGCTCTCGATGGCATCGGCCAGGTACTGGCCGGCGGCTTCCGCCCGCTCACGCGCCTCGGCCAGCAGCCGGTTGCTGGCACGCAGCTCGTGGGTGGTCTGGTTGAGCGCCTGGGTGCGCTCGCGCACCTGCTCGGCGAGCAGCACGGCGTGTTCGAAGGCGGCGTAGGGTGCACTGCGCGGCAGGTTGCTGGCCTCGACGCGCTCGATCAGCGCCGCGTTGATGCGCTTGAGCTTGGCGATCTCGCGTTCGAGCTCCCGCTCGCGCTCAACGGACGCCATGGCCCCGTCGCAGCTGGCCGATGACGACACCGGTGAAGGTCTGGTTGAGGTGCATGCCATTGCACTGCTCTCCGTAGGTGTTGAATCCCACCACGCGCTGCTCGCGCAGCAGCGCCGAGGCGGCCTCGCCGATGCCGTCGGCCTCGATCTCCAGGCGGCGCAGGAAGCAGTCGCAGCCGATCACCAGCCGCGGCGGCCCCAGGCGCTCACGGATGTCGTCGAGCGCGGCGCGCAGGTCGTCGAGAATGGGCGCGGCGCGCATGGCCGTCAGTACGATGCCGTTCTCCACGGCGCAGTAGAAGCTCAGGCTGAGGTCCTCGTTGACCCGTTGGATCGAACGCACGTAGGCATGGTCGTGCAGGCGTACCGCCAGCGGGTGGCGGGCGAAGACCACCTCGTCGAGCTCGTCGACCCGACACCCCACCAGTCGCGCATACTCCTCGGCGGCCGGCTCGGCGTTGAGCTCGATCACGCGCCGATGCTCGCGGTCGGCGGCAGTGACCACCAGCTTGTCGTCGAGCGGACGCAGGTGGTGGGTGGTGAACACCTCGAAGTCGAGCGGGGTGTTGATCATCACCACCACCGCGGCGGCGGTGCGAAAGCGCCCGTTGCCGTAGACGTGGGTGCCGGCCAGGCGGTTGTCATCGCCGGCGCTGCCGCCGAAGTGCGGGATGCTGCCGAGCGCCGCGTTGAGCGTTGCCAGCACGCGCTCTTCGCTGGCCGACAGGCCATCGAGCAGGGTCAGGGCGAAGGTATGGCCCTTGATCGGGGCGATGCCCGCCTGTCGGCAACGATCGAGGAGCCCATCGGTGAGCTGCTGCGCGGCGAGCAGCGAGACCTGCTCCAGGTCGTCGAGCACCGCATGGTCGAGGGCGAAGTCGCGCTGGTCGAAGCCGATGGCGGTGATGCCGCCGCGGCTGTAGCCGGCATCGGTGATCTCGCCGGCGGTGGTGCAGCCGCACAGGGTCACGCCGCCGAAATGCTGCTCCAGGGCTTGGCCGAGCGCCTCGAGGTCGTACTCCGCCGAGCAGAAGAACAGCACGCCGCCGAGACAGGGGTGAAGCAGCCGGCTCGCCAGGTCCTGGGCGGCCATGTCGGGGTCGCGAGAACCGCTGTGGGCGACCAGCACTGCCGCGTGGCGGTCCGGGCTGGTGACGTAGGACGTGGGGAGTTCGATATCCATGGGGCGCTCGCAGTGAATGGCTCCTCAAGTATAGGAAGCGCCCGGGGGCGGGGATATGCCACTTGGGTGGCGTCCTTGGCACCCAGTGGCATACCTAGGTAGTAGACGACCTACCAGGACATGGTGACGCCCAGCGCCACGGTGTCGGTCTGCTCGACGTCACCGCCACCGTCCAGCGCGGCGATGTCGTGTCGATTGACCTCACCGACCAGGGTCAGGTAGTCGTTGATGTCGTGAAACAGCGCCAGGCCTCGCGTGCGGAACTCGAGGCCGGTCTGCTCGTCCTCGGTCTCGCCGAACGACAGCGCCACGCGGTTGGAGCCGAAGCGATAGCCGCCCTGCAGCAGGTAGCCGTCGCTGTCCACCTCGCGCAGCGCGGCGTTGCCCACGTTGTTGGTGAAGAAGGCGTTGACCCCCTCGGCGTTGAACCCGGACGCGCTCAGCGTGAGCGACCCCATGGTGGCCTGAACGCCGTAGCCCACGCCGCGCGAGGTCACCTCTTCCACGTCGGCGTCGCTGTTCTCGGAGGTCTGGTACTGGCCGTTCAGCCAGGTATAGACATCGATGCCGCCCAAGGTGGTTTCCCAGGTGAGCTCGGACTCGAACCGCGGTGCCTCTTCATAACGCCGCCCCAGCGGGCTTTCGTCGGCGGTATGCACCGGATCGAAGATGCCCGCGGCCAGGCGCAGACCGCCGGCCTTGGGCGTGCGATAGGTGATCTGGGCGGTGGGGAACGGATAGGGGTAGCCGGAGCCGATGTTGCCGAACGAGACGCCGCCGAAATCGACCAGCCCCAGGGTGTCGCTGACCTGCCCATGGCCGGAGAGCAACTGGTCGAGGAAGATGTTGGAGCGGGCGAAGAGGCCGAAATCCTTGCCCACCAGCACCTCGCCCCAGTCGCCCTCGATGGTGCCGTAGAACTGGCGCACGTCGATGCCGGTCTCGGTACCGTTGTCGTCGCTGTCGTTGATGGTGACCCAGAAGGAGGAGCGGGCTCCCAGCGTCAGTGCACCGACCTCGCGCGAGGCGTTGAAGCCGATCCAGTTGGGCAGGAAGCCCATCTTGACCCGCGACTGACGGCGGTCGAAGCGCGAATCGGCCGCATCGACCTCGGTATTGACGTAGAAGACGTTGATGTAGCCGTCGGCGCTGAAACGGGTGCTGTCGCGCTCATAGAGAGTGATGTCCGCCTGGGCGGCGTGGCCAGCGGCGGCCAGGATGGCGGCCAGGCCGAACGCCAACGGGGTTTGTGCACGCATATGATTGTTCTCCCTTTTTCCTTGCTGGACCGCGGATTGCGGCCCCCGGAGGGAGTATCCGGAGCGCCTTGCTTCGCCTCCATGCCTCATGGGTGGGAAGGACGGCTGGCCTTGGTGGGTGGTACCGAAGCCTTACGCCCCGCTACCGAAGCAGGACATCGGCCCAGCGGCCCTACTCCTCGCCGGTGCTGGAGAGCAACTGGCTGAGCACGGCGCGCAGCTTGCCCGGGCGCAGCGGCTTGTTCAGGTACGGCAGGCGAGCCGCGCGCAGGCGCTGCAGCCAGGCGTCGCTGCGCTCGGCGGTGATGATGACCGCCGGCAGTTGCGGGCGGCCCCAGTGCTCGCGAAGCCACCGCACCAGCTCGTCGCCGGTCAGCCCTTCGTCCAGATGCAGGTCCACCAGCAGGAGGTCCGGTGGCGGCGGCGAGGCGGCGAGCGCCTCCTCGGCATCCAGCGCCAGCATGCAGGTCATGCCCCAGCCGCCGAGCAGGTCCTGCATGCTGGCCAGGATGCTCGGCTCGTTGTCGATCACCAGCACTCGATAGCCACTCAGGCCGGCCTCGGACAGCGCAGGGGGGGCCGCCAGGCGCGGCTGGCGGCCCGAGGGCCCCAGCGGCACCCGTACCGCGAAGCAGGAGCCCCGCCCGGGCCAGGAGCGCACCGTCACCTCGTGCTCGAGCCGCGCGACGATGCGCTCGACGATGGCCAGGCCCAGCCCCACCCCCTTGCGGTCGCGGGCGTGGCGCGCCCCGACCTGGTGAAATTCGCGAAAGATCGCCCCGAGCTGATCCGCGGGGATGCCCGAGCCGCTGTCCCACACCTCGATCCAGAGCGCCTCGCCGCGGCGACGTGTGCCCAGCAGCACCCCACCCTGGCGCGTATAGCGGCAGGCGTTGGCGAGCAGGTTGCGCAGTACCCGGGCCAGCAGCCGGTAGTCGCTGACGACCCAGGCGTCGGTAACGCAGTGCCGGAACGCAAGGCCCTGGCTGTCGGCCAGCGAGGAGAATTCCGCCGCCAGCGACTCGGTCAGGTCGCGCAGGGCGAAGGGCTCGAGCTGCGGCTCGACCCGGTCCTGGTCGAGACGGGCGATGTCCAGCAGGTCGGTGAGCAGCTCCTCGGCGCCCTCCAGCGACAGGTGGATACGCTGCGCCAGGTCCTGGACCTCGCCCGCCAGGCGGCGCTCGAGCAGGGTGGCCACCAGCAGCCGCGCGGAGTTCATCGGCTGCAGCAGGTCGTGGCTGGCGGCGGCCAGGTAGCGATCCTTGCTGCGGTTGGCCTGCTCCGCGGCGTCGCGCGCCTCGCGCAGCTCGGCCTCGATGCGCCGGCGTTCGGCGATCTCCTGGCGCAGTTCGTCGTTGAGGCGCTCGAGCTCGCGGGTGCGATCCTGGACACGCGCCTCGAGCTGCTCGTTGAGCTGCTCGAGACGGCGCCGCGCCTGCTCACGCTCGGTGATGTCGGCGACGAAGGCCTCCATCACCACCTCCTCGTCCGAGGTTGGCTTCTGCACCACCGTCATCGCCACCGGCACGCTGCGCCCGCCGCCGCCGCGCAGGTGGGTGGTGTAGCCGACGAGCCGGCCTTCGGCGAGCAGGCGCCGCTGCACCTCGCAGGCATCCGCGGGATCGGCGAACAGGGCCGCCAGGGTGGTGCAGCGGGCCAGGGTGGCGGCCACGTCATCGTCGCCCAGCATGCTCGCGAGCGCGGGATTGGCGGCCCGCAGCCCGCCGCTCAGCGACGCCTGGAAGATACCGTGCAGGGCATTCTCGAACAGCCACTTGTAGCGGTTGCGCTCGGCCTCGAGTTCGGCCATGCGCGCCGTCAGTTCGGGGTAGTAGCTCTTGCGCGCCGACTGGCTGCCCAGGCCGATCAGCTCGCTGACCGAGAGCCCATCGGGGTCGGAGGGTTTCTTCACAAGGCCTCCCAGGGCGCTAGAGTGCCTCTTCGTAGACCACCGCCACGTCGCGCAGGCAGGAGCGCCGCGGGTTGGTCAGGATGCAGGGATCCTCCACGGCGTGTTCGGCCAGAAACGGCACGTCGCTGCTGCGCACGCCGGCGCCGCCCAGCGTTCCGGCGAGGCCCACGGCCCGCTTGAGCTCGACCAGGTGGGCGAGAAGCCGCTGCTTGACCATGTTCTGCGACAGCCCGCGGCAGTCGATGCCGAGCGTCTGCGCCACCCGCGTGAAGCGCTCCGGGGCGGCCTCGAAGTTGAAGGCGACCACGTGCTCGAGGAGCATCGAGTTGCACAGCCCGTGGGGCAGGTCGAGAAAGCCGCCCAGGCTGTGCGACATGGCGTGCACCGCGCCGAGGATGGCGTTGGAGAAGGCCAGCCCCGCCTGCATGCTGCCCAGCATGACCTGGGCGCGCAGCTCGCCATCGTGGGGGTTGTCGACCAGCGCCACCAGGTTGGCGTTGATCAGCCGCATCGCCTCCAGCGCGTGGCTGTCGGTCAGCGGCCCGCTACCGGTGGAGACAAAGGCCTCGATGGCGTGCACCAGCGCATCGACCCCGGTGCAGGCGGTGAGGAACGGATCCATGGTCAGCGTGACCTGAGGGTCGATCAGCGAGACGTCGGGCACCACCGACTTGCTGATGATCGAGAACTTCATGCGCCGCTGGGGATCGGAGATGATCGCGAACTGGGAGACGTCGGCCGAGGTGCCCGCCGTCGAGGGAATGAAGATCAGCGGCGGGATCGGCACGCGAATGGTGTCGACGCCTTCGAAGTCGAGAATGTGGCCGTCGTGGGCCACCACGATGCCGATGCCCTTGGCGCAGTCCATTGGACTACCGCCGCCCACCGCGACGATGGCATCGCAGCCGTAGTCGCGGTAGACCGCAGCCCCCGCCATGACCTCCTCGGCCCGCGGGTTCGGCGACACCTGCAGAAAGCGGTGACAGGGAATGCCGCAGGCGGCCAGGTCGGCCTCGACCTCGGCGACCCAGCCGGCGGCCAGCACCCCCGGGTCGGAGACCAGCAGGATGCGGTGCGCCCCGAAGGTCTGGGCGTAGTTGGCGACGGCGTGACGGGAGCCGTCGCCGAAGATGATCTCGGGGGCCACGAACTTGCGTAACTGGGCGATGCTGCTCGACATGGCGCCCGTACCTCGTTGTCGTTGTCATGGGTGTCATCGCTGAGAGTACCCGATGCCACCGGCGGCTTCCCTACACCCATGGTCTCAACGTCTCGCACCGCGGGCAGCCACTGCTCACCGGCGGCAGAACACCCGTGACTCGTGCACGTTGCGCGGGGTCAGGCCGGTAACGGAGCGCTCGCCGGCCTCGGCCTGATGGCGGGCGGCCTCGATCAGGTGGTGCTCCGGCGACAGCGAACAGACCGGGTCGGTGGCGGCGGCGTCACCGGTGAGCAGGTAGGCCTGGCAGCGGCAGCCGCCGACGTCCCGGTGGCGCTCGTCGCAGCGGCGGCACGGCTCGCGCATCCAGCCATCGCCGCGGTAGCGGTTGAAGGCCTCGCTGTCGTACCAGATCTCGCGCAGCGGCCGCTCGCGCACGTTGGGAAAGGTCATCGGCAGTATCCGTGCGCTGTGGCACGGCAGCACCGCGCCGTCGGGCACCACGGTCATGAAGATCGCCCCCCAGCCGCCCATGCACGCCTTGGGACGGTCGTTGTAGTAGTCGGGCACCACGAACAGCAGGCGCATGTCGCGCCCCTGCGCCGCCAGCCGCTCGCGCCAGCGCGCGGTGGTGGCCTCGGCCGTTTCGAGCTGCTCGCGGCTCG
Source organism: Billgrantia sulfidoxydans (assembly GCF_017868775.1). Classification (NCBI taxonomy): domain Bacteria; kingdom Pseudomonadati; phylum Pseudomonadota; class Gammaproteobacteria; order Oceanospirillales; family Halomonadaceae; genus Billgrantia; species Billgrantia sulfidoxydans. The sequence goes on from NZ_CP053381.1 coordinate 3,490,162, forward strand.
GCAGCAGCCCCTCGCGATTGAGCTGCGCCCAGCCGTACATCTGGCAGTTGGCCAGCTCCACGGCGTCGGCACCCAGCTCGTCGCACAGGGCGATGATGGCGTCGAGCTCGTCGATGTTGTGACGATGCAGCACCACGTTGAGCACCATCGGGTAACCGGCGGCCTTGACCGCGCGGGCCATGGCGAGTTTCCTGGCGTGGGCCTTGGGCGAGCCGGCCACCGCCGCGGCGACGTCCGGGTCGGAGGCCTGCAGGCTGATCTGGATATGGTCAAGGCCGGCCGCGTGCAGCGCCGCGATGCGCGCCTCGTCGAGCCCCAGCCCGGAGGTGATCAGGTTGGTATAGAAGCCGAGCCGGCGCGCCTCGGCGACCAGGGTCTCGAGGTCCTGGCGCACCAGCGGCTCGCCGCCGGAGAAGCCCATCTGCACCGCGCCCATGGCGCGGGCCTGGGCCAGCACGTCCAGCCACTCCTCGGTGGCGAGCTCCTCCTTCACCGCGGCGAAGTCGAGCGGATTGGAGCAGTAGGCGCACTGCAGCGGGCAGCGGTAGGTCAGCTCGGCGAGCAGCCACAGCGGGGCGCCGGTGGCACCGTTGACGGCAGCGGTGTGAGTACGGTCAGTCATATTCGATCCAGCCCTGCCGCAAGGCCTCGTCGAAGAACTCGATGACGTCCTGAGCGAGCTCACCGCCTGCCCCCTCGGGGTAGCGACGGCTGAGCTCGTCGATCACCTCGGCGATATCGCGCTCACCGTCGACCAGTGAGAGAATCGCGCCGGCGCTGTCGTTGAGCTGCACCATGCCCTCGGGATAGAGCAGCACGTGGCGGCCCTGGGCCGCTTCCCACTGCAGGCGCCAGCCGCGGCGAAGCGCCGGCACCGAGCAGGCGTTCATGCCACCCCCCGATGGAACACGGCCCGATCGGTCACGCTGTGGTAGGGCGGGCGCCCGAGCTGGTAGGCCAGGGTCATGGCGTCGAGCATGCTCCACAGCACATCGAGCTTGAACTGCAGGATCTCCAGGGCGCGCTGCTGGGCGGCGGCGGTGGTGCACACCGCCAGCGCCACCTCGAGGCCATGGTCGACGTCGCGTCGGGCCTCCTTGAGGCGCTTGCGGAAGTAGCCGTAGCCGGCCTCGTCGATCCAGGGGTAGTGACCCGGCCAGGTGTCGAGCCGGCTCTGGTGCGCCTGGGGGGCGAACAGCTCGGTCAGCGACGAGATCGCCGCCTCCTGCCAGCTCGCCCGGCGCACGAAGTTGACGTAGGCGTCGACGGCGAAGCGCACGCCGGGCAGCACGTGCTCCTGGGCCCACAGTTCATCGCGGGTCAGCCCGACCGCCTCGCCCAGGGTCAGCCATGCCTCGATGCCGCCGGCGTCGTCATCGCGACCGTCGTGGTCGAGCAGGCGCTGGATCCAGCGGCGGCGGGTGGCGGCATCGGGGCAGTTGGCCAGCAGCGCGGCATCCTTCTGCGGGATCATCACCTGGTAGTAGAAGCGGTTGGCGACCCAGCCGCGGATCTGCTCCGGCGTGGCGCGCCCCTCGGCCATGTCGACCTGGTAGGGGTGATGGATATGGTAGTAGGCCCCCTTGGCCAGCAGGGCCTGGCGGAAAGCCTCGGGCGTCAGCGCAGCGGCGGTCGGTGTTTCAACGATGTTCATGGCGAGCCCCTATGTGTACTGGCTTGTTGTTATCTTCAGTTCAGCGGCGCGACGACGATGCTCCTGGCCGCTACAGGGTGAGCTGCATGCCGTCGTGGGCGACCTCGATGCCGTGCCGGTCGAGCACGGCGCGCTCGGCCGAGGTTTCGTCCAGGATCGGGTTGGTGTTGTTGATATGAATAAGGATGCGCCGCGTCGTCTCGGGCAGTGCGTCGAGCTCGGCGATCATGCCGCCCTCCCCGGCCAGGGCCAGATGCCCCATCTCGCGCCCGGTGGCGTCGGTGATGCCCAGACGCGCCATCTCGTCGTCGTGCCACAGGGTGCCATCCACCAGCACGCAGTCGGCCTCGGCCATCAGCGCCCGCGCCGCGTCGCTCGGCTCTCCCAGGCCGGGCGCGTAGAAGAGCGCGCCGCCCGTCAGCCTGTCGTGGAACAGCAGCCCCAGGTTGTCGCCGGTCGCCGGCGAACCGCGGCGGGGAGAGTAAGGTGGCGCATTGGAGCTCAGCGAGAGTGCAGTGATCTCGAGTTCGGGGCAGCTCGGCACCCGGAAGGTGCAACGCTCGCATGCGTCCGCCAGCGGAATCTCGCGCCAGGCGAGCCCACCGTTCCAGTGGCGCAGCATGGGAAACAGCGGGAAGCCGCTGGAAAGGTCATCATGCACGCGAGGCGTGCACCAGACGTCGAAGGGGCACCCTTCGCGCAGCGACAGCAGGCCGCTGACGTGATCGATCTGGGCATCCACGAGCAGCACCTCGGCGATGCCGCTGTCACGCAGGCCACGGGTCGGCCAGAGCGCCGGATGGGCGTTGAGCTGGGCGCGGATATCGGGCGAGGCGTTGCACAACAGCCAGCGCTCGCCGTCCATGCTGACGGCGATGGAGGATTGGGTCCTGGGGCTCAGGCCGACGCGCCCCTGGCGCACCCCACGGCAGTTGTCACAGTTGCAGTTCCATTGCGGAAAACCGCCGCCGGCAGCCGAGCCGAGTATGAGCACCTGCATGGCGACTCCCCCCGAATCGAACGGGGCCGTACGGCCCCGTTCATGAATGGCACGGTTCGGATAGTCCGATCAGCGGTTGGCGATGTAGAGGGTGACCTCGAAACCGAGGCGCAGGTCACGAAAGCTGGGCTTGGTCCACATGGCGTCTCTCCTGTTGGATTCCTGGGTGATTGGCAGCCGTGCCGTGGGGCGACGGCACGAACCCAGTAAAGCATTCGAGGCGCACTCGGGAGGCGCTACTTTGGAGGGAGGCCGCCTCCTTCATTGGAGCCAACCGGGAAGTCGGGCCGCGCCTCCTGACCGGTGCACGCAGGAAGCGCCGGGGCCGAAGCCCCGAGGCCGGCCCTGCCCGGCTAGCGCTCCTCCCGCCGAGCCTCGAGCCAGCCTTCCAGCGCCGCCAGGGTCACGGGGATACTGGCCAGCAGGACCTGGAGTTCGGCCGCCGCCTCGCGACGCTGCTCGGCGCGGGCAAATCGTTCCAGGCGCTGGGCGATGCCGGCCAGGCGGCGCCCGCCCAGGCTGCCCGATTCGCCCTTGATGCGATGGGCCCCCTGCTCCAACCGCGCCATGTCGTCCCTCTCCCAGGCGGCGTGAAGATTCTCGGCATGCTGCTGCAGCTGCTCGCGATGCACGGCCAACAGGGTGGCGAGCGCCTCCGCCCCCAGCGTTTCCTGCAGTTCGACGAGCACGTCCTCATCCACGATGCCGTCCGGCGAGCCCTCGGCCGGCGCCGGGTCCGATGTGCCGGGCAGTGCTCTCCCCGACAAGCCATGCCGGAGCGAGGCCGCCAACTCGTCGCGCCGCAGCGGCTTCACCAGGTAGTCGGTCATGCCGGCCATCAGGCAGCGTTCGCGCTCGGCGCCCGGCCCGCCTGCGGTCATGGCCACGATCGGCACCCTGGCGCACCAGCCGCCGGCCGCGCGCAAGCGTCGAGTGGTTTCCAGGCCGTCCATGCCCGGCATCTGCACGTCCATGAAGATCAGGTCGAAAGTCTCGCTGGCGGCCAGTTCCAGCGCTCGGCTGCCGCTCTCCACCACGCTGACGTGGCAGCCGTGGCGTTCGAGCAGGGCCACCGCCACCTGCTGGTTCACCGGGTCGTCCTCCACCAGCAGCACCCTGACGCCCACCGCCGGCTCCAACTTTGCCGGCTCGGGCGTTTCCGGCTCATGCTCGCCGTGGGACGGCTCCAGCGGCAGCTCGATCCAAAAACGGCTGCCCCGGCCGGGATGGCTATCCACGCCAATGGCGCCGCCCATGGCCTCGGCCAGGCGCCGGCAGATGGCGAGCCCGAGCCCGGTCCCGCCGTAGCGCCTGGCCGTCGAAGCATCGCCTTGACGAAAGGGTTCGAAGAGCCAGGCCAGCTTGTCTTCCGGGATGCCCGGACCGGTATCGCAGACCGCCAGGTTCAGTCGCCCCTGCGCACTCAGCGTCGCCTCGACACGCACTTCGCCCTGCTCGGTGAACTTGATGGCATTGGAGAGAAGGTTGAGCAGCACCTGGCGCAATCGGGTCGGGTCCCCCATGAGCGACTCGGGCAGGACCGGCGATATCTGCGTCACCAACGCCAGGCCTTTGCCCCGGGCGCGCGGTGCGAAGAGTTCGCAGGCGTCGTCGATCAGCGCAGCCAGGCGGAACGGACGCCGCTCGAGTTCCAGCTTGCCCGACTCGATCTTGGAGAAGTCGAGGATGTCGTTGATCAGTTCCAGCAGGCGCGCCGCGCTGACGTGCAGGGTTCGGGCATACTCGCGGGACTGGGCGTCGATCGGCTGATCGAGGAGCAGGTCGCTCATGCCGATGACGCCGTTGAGCGGCGTGCGAATCTCGTGGCTGACCGTGGCCAGGAACTCCGATTTCGACTGGCTGGCGGCTTCGGCCCGGCGGGCAGTGAACTGGAGCTTGCGGCTCAGCGATTCCAGCGAGCGACGTGCCTCGGCATTGTCACGCGCCTCGCGCACCAGAAAGACGATCACCAGCATGGCGGCCAGGCTCATGGCCAGGATCAGCGCCAGCAACAGGGCATAGAGGGTCTGCAGCACCTTGCGATCATGGGTCGCCGACTCGGCCAGGTGGCCGTTGACGGCGATGATCAGCTGCTCGGTCAGCCCCCCCACGCGCTCCAGGCGGTCGGCCAATACCCAGCGCTCCCCCTCTTCCAGCTGGGCGATCTCCTGGAGCAGGCGATCCAGGTCGTCAATGAGCACGATCAGGTCGGACAGCAGCCGGTCGGCCAGGGACACCTGGGCGAGGGCGCGACTGATGTCGCCGCGCTGCAGCAGATTGACGCGACTGTAGATCAGTTCGAAGCGCAGTCTCAGCGCCTCCAGGGAGCTTACATTGGCCGTGTGCAACGCCAGGTCGCTGCGCAGCTGGGTGATGTCGCGGTCGAGCTTGTAGGCGTGCCAGGCCGCGTCTTCGATCACGCTCTGGTGGAGCTGCTCCTGACGCCAGGCGGTCAGCCCCACCACCACCAGGGCGGCGGTGAAGAACATCAGGGCCGCCGCCGCCCCCAGCTTCAGTCGTAGCGGGTAGCGCAGCATGCGGCGATGCCTCGCGTCGGATCGGGGTTAGGGGACATGGACGCTGCCCACATGCCATACCGAACGGTGGCGAATGGTTTCGTTGAGCAACTCCGGATGCTCGTCGAAGGGATAGAGGACGAACATCGGCCCCAGGTCACGTACGGCAATGGGCTCCCCGTCGCGTTCGAGGGCCAGGATGACGTCATAGGCATGAAAGTCGGCGACCGGCACCTCGGATTCGTACTCGTTCAGCGCCCGGATCCGCACATGGTCGCTGCGGGTGCCGGCCGCCTCCAGCAGGGCGCGCAGCAGTGGCCCCTCGAAGCGGCCGACGCCCTCGGTCCAGGGGGTGCTCGTCTCGATCACACCCTGGGGGAGGGACTTCAGCATCGCGCGATCAAGATGCAGCTCCTCACCGACGTTGGGGTGCTCGATATCGCCCACCACCCTGAGCAGCACGTCGCCCTGCGGGGGTGGCAACGGCTCCGCCATCAGCGGCAAGGCAACGCTGGACAGGAGAAACAAGCTGACGGTCAAGACGGCGCGACCAGGCCACAATGAAGACATCGAGGGGCTTCCGTGTTTTTGCAAAGCCCCAAGCCTACGCGAATCGCCGAAAAAGTTCAGGTCGAACGACTGGCTAACCAACGGCAGGGGGCCGCGCCCCCTGCCGGGCCCGTCGTCACGCCTCCCCGTCCTTCTGTTCGCAGCGCACCAGGTCCTCGTAGGCGTGCCAGCTGGCATGCCCCAGCACCGGCAGGATCAGCGCCAGACCGATGTAGAAGGTCAGCACTCCCACCAGCACGCACGCGGTCAGGATGACGGCCCACAGCAGCATCGGCCGGAAGTTGCGCGCCACGGCACGCACGCTGGCTTCGATGCCCTCCATGAAGGTCAGGTCCTGGTCCATCAGGGTCGGGATGGCCACCACGCTGATGGAGAAGGCGCCGAAGGCCAGCACGGCCCCCACTGCGGTGCCCACCGCTATCAGGCCAAGCCCGTCCGGGGTGGTCAGCAGGGAGGCGTAGAGTTCGACCGCCCCAGGCGCCTCGAAGCCGAAGAAGAGCGCGAACAGCAGCGTGGCCAGGCGGATCCAGGCGAGAAAGAAGATCATCATCATCACGCCCATCATCGCCAGTTGCCCCGCGTGCGGGCGCCAGGCGCCGAAGGCGTCGCCCAGGTGCGGCGCGCGCCCCTCCTCGAGGGCACGGCTGATGCCATAGGAGCCGACCGCCACCAGCGGCCCGAGGAACATGAAGCCCGCCACCAGTGGCAGCAGCCAGTGCCACAGGTCGAGTAAGACGGCACCTGCCGTGATGGCAATACTCAGGCCGACCCAGAACATGCCGTAGGCGAGGCTGACCGCCGCGGCCTGACGGAAGTCCTCGAAGCCGGCCGACAGCCAGGCCTTGGGCCTGTCCATGCCGATCGGGTTGATGATGATCTTGACGTTGGGAGTGGAGGGCTGTCCGGCACTTCTTGTGGCTGCATTCATTGTCGTACCCCGTTTGGTCGCCATGAGAAGGACGATGCGAGCGTTTTTCCGGCCGGGAGGTCCGGATGACGTCTTGTTGTCTTCGTACTCCTCTACTGTAGTTGAGCGGGCTCAAGGCTGCCGCGCAATGTTGTCAACGCAGCGCGCAAACCAGCCTGCCCCGAGTGCGTTCGACATGAACGTGCGCTTCGCAGGCGTGGTCCAACGGGAGGAAATCCATCAGGAACTTGCCGATGAAACGGACCCTTCACGAGGCGATCGCGATGCTGCTCGGCGTGCTGCCGCTGCTGGGAAGCGCTATCCCAAGCCTTGCCGAAGACACCTTCTCCACCGAGCAGATGGCCCTCATGGCGGGCGCCTGCGCCAACTGCCACGGCACCGACGGACGACTGGCCGGCAGCGTGCCGACCATCGCCGGGAGGCCCGCCGCCGTTCTCGAAGCGCGACTGCTCGCCTTCAAGCGCGACGAGGCGAGCGATGCCACCGTCATGAACCGTATCGCCAAGGGCTTCAGCGACGAGGAACTGGCTGCCCTGGCCGGCCATTTTTCCGCCATCGACCCACAGGCCGACGAGGCCTGGGAAACCGAACAGGGAGCACAGGAGTGAGACCCACGCCATGACAAAGGATTGCCTACGTCCTGACCTCGACCGTCGCCGGTGGCTCAAGCGCCTGGGGGCCGCCTCGCTGCTGCCGCTGGTCGGCGGCGTCACGCCCTTCGCCATTGGCAACCGGCACGCCGGTCAAGTCGTGGTGGTGGGCGGAGGCTTCGGCGGCACCACTGCGGCCAAGTACCTCAAGCGAGCCAATCCAGCAATCGAAGTGATCCTGGTCACGCCCGAAGAAGTCTTTCATACCGGCCCTTTCAGCAACCTGCACCTGGGCGGGCTGCGCAGCATGGACGCCCTCGCCCATGGCTACGACGAGCTGCAGGACCGCTACGGCGTGCGCGTGATCCATGCCACCGTGGAGAGCGCCGACACCAACGCGCATCGCGTCAGGCTCTCCACCGGGCGCGAACTGGAGTACGACCGGCTGATCCTCTCCCCCGGCATCGACATGCGCTGGGACGCCCTGGAGGGCTACACCGAGGAAGCGGCCGAGAAGGCGCCCCATGCGTGGCGGGCCGGCCCCCAGACGGAACTGCTGCGCACCCAGCTGCTGGCCATGGAGGACGGTGGCACCTTCGTCATGGTCGTCCCCTCCGCCCCCTTCCGCTGCCCGTCTGCTCCCTACGAGCGCGCCAGCCTGGTGGCCAGCTACCTGACCCGCTACAAGCCGAAATCGAAGATACTGATCCTCGATGCCAAGGACGGCTTCTCCAAGCAGGCGCTGTTCATGGAGGGCTGGGAGCGACTCTATGGCGATCGCATCGAGTGGGTGGGGCGCTCCGCTGGCGGCCGCGTGACCCGGATCGATGCCGAGCGGCGCGAGGTCGAGACCGAGCTCGGCAGCGTGCAGCGGGCCGAGGTGCTCAACGTGATACCGCCGCAGAAGGCCGGCGGGATCGCCGAGCGAGCCGGCGTGACCGACGCTTCCGGTTGGGTACCGGTCAAGCCGGAGACCTTCGAGTCGCAACGGGCCGAGGACGTCTTCGTGATCGGCGATGCGGCGGCCGCCGACCCGATGCCCAAGTCGGCCTTCTGCGCCAATGCGCAGGCCAAGGTCGTGGCGGCGGCCGTTGTCGCCTCGCTGGCGTCTCGCCCGGCTCCCGAAGCGTACTGGACCAGTGCCTGCTATAGCCTGGTTGGGCCCGAGTACGGCATCTCGGAGGTCGGCGTCTATCGGGTGCGGGACGGCGCCATCGCCGAGGTCGAAGGGGCCGGCGGCCTGAGCCCGCAGGGCGCTTCCGAAGCCACCCGCGCCCTCGAGGCCGAATACGCCACCGGCTGGTACAACGCGATCTGCCAGGACACCTGGGGCACCAGGGCCTGATGTCCCGGCGCGCCTCAGCGCACGATCATCACCGACATCTTCGAGTGGTGCACGACATGTTCGGCATTCGGGCCCAGCACGTAGTCGGCGAACTTGCGCTTGTTGTGCGAGGCCATCACGATCAGGTCGACCTGGAGCTTCTTGGCCGCCTTGACGATGGCCTCCCAGGGGGAGCCATCGACGATCACCGACTGCACCTTGACGTCGTCGGGCACGTGTTCCTGGATGAAGCGGTGCTGCGCCTGCGACAGCGCCTCGTGCGCCTTCTCCGCGAAGTCGCTAGGAAAGTAGGAGCCGACCAGCGGCATGTGGTAATCCGGCAGCACCGTCACCACGTGCAGCGAGGCCCCGAAGGTGCGGCACAGGGTCAGCGCCGTGGGCAGCGCCTTGACCCAGGAGGACTCTTCGTTGAGGTCCACCGGCAGCAGTATCTTTTCGTACATCGTTCCCCCTCCTCAAGCAGCGTGGGCAGTCGTCGGCCGCTGCTGGCGCCGCCGACGCTGCAGCACTACCACCAGGCCGAACACCAGGAAGCCCGGGAGCCACATCCACTCCTTGGCCCAGCGATCCACCGGGGCCAGCACCTCGACGATCTCCTGGTCGAAATCGAAGCCGAGATCCTCGGCCGTGCTACCGAACTCGACGAAATCGACGAGGGTCCGGTCGTCCTCGGTCATCAGCTCCAGCCCCAGCCGCTCCATGCGCTCCTCGGCGGTGTCACCGCGCGGGACCGGCACCAGGACGTAGGTCGTCAGGGGATCGCCGAAGGCATCCTCGCCGGCCACCTGCACGCGCAGCTGGCTGCCGTCGTCCACGCTCGCCAGCGCCTGGGCGAAGTCCGCCGGCGGCACCGACTCGTAGGGGTCGTGGATCCGATCCATCCAGAAGCCGGGGCGGAACAGGGTGAAGGCGACCAGCAGCAGCAGCAGCGACTCGTACCAGCGGTTACGTACCAGGAAGTAGCCCTGCGTGCCGGCGGCGAAGATGAGCATGGCGATCGTCGCGATGATGAATATCACGATGCCCTGCAGCCAGCCCACCTCGATGAGCAGCAGGTCGGTATTGAAGATGAACAGGAACGGCAGCGCCGCGGTACGCAGGCTGTAGTAGAAGGCCTGAAAGCCGGTGCGCAGCGGGTCGCCGCCCGAGACCGCCGCCGCCGCAAACGACGCCAGCCCCACCGGTGGCGTTACGTCGGCCATGATGCCGAAATAGAACACGAACAGATGCACCGCGATCAGCGGCACGATCAGGCCGTTCTGCTGGCCCAGCAGCACGATCACCGGCGCCATCAACGCCGACACCACGATGTAGTTGGCGGTGGTCGGCAGGCCCATGCCGAGGATCAGGCTGAGCAGCGCGGTGAGCAGCAGGATCAGCATCAGGTTGCCCATGGCCAGGACTTCGACCACGTCGGCCAGCACCAGGCCCACGCCGGTCTGCGAAACCGCCCCCACCACGATGCCGGCGGTGGCGGTGGCGATGCCGATGCCGATCATGTTGCGGGCACCGGCCACCAGGCCGTCCCACAGGTCGAGGAAGCCCTCCTTGACGTCCGCCGCGAGGCGGCTGCGGCCGCGGAACAGGGCGGTGATGGGGCGTTGGGTAAGCATGATGAAGATCATGAACACCGTGGCCCAGAAGGCCGAGAGCCCCGGCGACAGGCGTTCCACCATCAGGCACCAGACCAGCACGACCACCGGCAGGATGTAGTGCAGGCCGACCATCACCGTGGGCCGGGTCTGGGGCAGCGTGACCACCTGGGAGGTGGGGTCATCGAGCTCCAGCTCAGGGTAGAACGAGCCGAGCTTGAGCAGGCCCACGTAGACGATCGCCAGGATGACCCCGACCACCCAGGGCGTGGCCTCGCCCAGCACCGGCTTGAGCCAGCCGAGGCCATAGTAGACGCCAAACGAGAGCGCCATCAGCAACAGCAGGCCGGTCAGGAAGCCGACCGCCTTGTTGAGGAAGGGGCGTACCGGGTTGCTCGACGGCAGGCCCTGCATGTCGGCCTTGAGCGCCTCGAGGTGAACGATGTAGATCAACGCGATATAGGAGATCAGGGCCGGCAGGAAGGCATGCTTGATCACCTCCACGTAGGAGATGCCGACGTACTCCACCATCAGGAAGGCCGCGGCGCCCATGACCGGCGGCATGATCTGGCCGTTCACCGACGACGACACCTCCACCGCACCGGCCTTCTCGGCCGAGAAACCGACCCGCTTCATCATGGGGATGGTGAAGGTGCCGGTCGTCACGGTATTGGCGATGGACGAGCCCGAGATCAGGCCGGTCATGCCGGAGGCCACCACGGCCGCCTTGGCCGGCCCGCCCTTGTAGTGGCCGAGCAGCGAAAACGCCACCTTGATGAAATAGTTGCCGGCCCCGGCCTTGTCGAGCAGGGCGCCGAACAGGACGAACAGGAACACGAAGCTGGTGGAGACACCCAGGGCGATGCCGAACACACCCTGGGTGGTCAGCCACTGGTGGTTGATCAATCCGTACAGGCTGACCCCGCGGTGGGCCAGGATGCCTGGCATGTAGGGGCCGAACAGCGAGTAGACGATGAACAGCGAAGCCACGATGGCCAGCGGCGGCCCCAGCGCCCGCCGGGTCGCCTCCAGCAGCACCAGGATGCCGACCACGCCCACGATCACGTCCTGCAGGATCGGCGATCCGGGGCGGTTGGCGAGCTCGGCGTAGAACAGGAAGATGTAGGCGGCACAGAAGGCACCCACCAGGCCGAGCACCCAGTCCTGCAGAGGAATGCGGTCACGGGGCGAGCGCTTGAGCGCCGGATAGGCCATGAACGCCAGGAAGGTGGCGAAGGCCAGGTGAATCGAGCGCGCCTCGGTCGCGTTGAACACCCCGAAACGGAGCAAGAACGGTAGCGGCGAGGCGATCCAGAGCTGGAACAACGACCACGCGGCCGCGATGCCGACCAGCAGCTTGCCGGGAGCCCCCAGCGGCTTGCGCGCCCCGCTGTCACTCGAGGCCACCATGTCCTCGAGATCCACCTCGGGCTTTTGTGGATTCGTATTTTCGTTAGTCATTACCGTCGTGCCCCACGATCGCTTCGCCTCGATGATGGCCCGCTCCAAAGCATAGCCGGTCCATCCAGACGTCTGTGCCGGTCCAAACGGATGCGCGGACCCCTAGGGTCCGCGCATCTCACCAGAGGGAGTCCTTACCCCTCGATCCTACTCACTCGATCCAGCCACGCTCACGATAGTAGCGCGCAGCGCCGTCGTGCAGCGGTGCGGTCAGGCCATCGGAGATCATCTCCTCTTCGTTGAGGTTCTCGAACGCCGGATGCAGGCGCTTGAAGCGATCGAAGTTCTCGAATACCGCCTTGACGGTCTCGTAGACGATCTCTTCGTCCACCTCGGCGGAGGTCACGAAGGTGGCCGCCACGCCGAAGGTCTCGACGTCCTCGTCGTTACCACGATACAGGCCGCCGGGGATGACCGAGCGGGTGTAGTAGGGATGCTCCTCGATGAGGGCGTCGATCTCGTCGCCGGTCACCGGGACGAGGCGAGCGTCGATGGTGGTGGTGGCTTCCTGGATGGAGCCGTTGGGATGCCCTACCACGTAGACCATGGCATCGATGTTGTTGTCGGCCAGGGCCGCGGCCTGCTCGGCGGCATCGAGCTGGGAAGCCAGCGAGAAGGTATCGGTATCCCAGCCCATCGCCTCCATCACCACGTTCATGGTGTTGCGCTGGCCGGAGCCCGGGTTGCCGATGTTGACGCGCTTGCCGGGGAAGTCGGTGAAGTGCTCGATGCCGGAGTCGGCGCGCGCCACCACGGTCAGTGGCTCGCCGTGCATGGTGAAGACGGCCCGCATGTCCTCCCAGGCGCCGTCGGACTCGAAGTTGTCCTCGCCATGGTAGGCGCGGTACTGGACGTCGGACTGCACCACGCCCATGTCGAGCTCGCCGCTGCGCATGCCGTTGACGTTGGCCACGGAGCCGCCCGTGGACGGGGCGTTACAACGGATGTTGTGCTCGTCACTGCCGCGATTCACCATGCGACAGACGGACTGGCCCACCACGTAGTAGACGCCCGTCTGGCCGCCGGTACCGATGGTGATGAAGCGCTCTTGGGCCACGGCCGGGGCGGAAAACATGGCGGCACCGAGGAGGGCACCCGAAAAGGCTGCCGCGGAAAAAGCATGGCGTTTCATTAACACACCTCTTTGACGTTATTGGCTAGTCGTCATTGCTGACGAGCATGATCCCTGGGTAGCCAGGCGCTGAAGCCACTGGCTGGCGGAAACAACCGCTCCCCTCTACTTTAGCGAAAAAAACGTCGGGACGATGGGTCTTTTTCAACTGGCCTAATTTTAGTCTGGCTTTTCGTTTAGTGTGCGTTAATTCCTGATATGCATGGGCCATGAGAAGACCTAACCGCCCGAGTGGCCGCCCTGCAGCGCGCCTTGGACACCGGCGCTGGCGACCGCCACACTCAAGGCACAGCCAAGAGGGAGAGCACACATGACAGGGCAACTGGAGTGCTGCCAGGGCGACATCGCCCGACAGTCCGACATCGACGCCGTGGTCAATGCCGCCAACGCCGAGCTGCGCCCCGGCGGGGGCGTGGCCGGCGCTCTGCATCGGGCGGCCGGGCCACGGCTCGATCGCGCCTGTCGGCCGCTGGCGCCGATCGCACCGGGTGAGGCGGTGATCACCGAGGCCTTCGACCTGCCCAACCGCTACGTCATCCACTGCCTCGGTCCGGTGTACGGCCGCGACAGGCCGGAAGCGGAACTGCTCGCCGCCTGCTACCGCAACGCCCTCGAGCTGGCCGAACGCCACGGGCTGACCAGCATTGCCTTCCCGGCCCTGTCGGCGGGCGCCTTCGGCTATCCCCTCGAGGAGGCCGCCCGGGTCGCCCTCGCCACGGTGCACGAGACGCTGCCTCGCTGTCCCGGCATTGCAAAAGTGCGCTTCGTGCTGTTCGATGCCGGAAGCGCCGAGGTCTTTCAGCGCAGCCTGGATGCGCTGGGCTAGACGTTGTACCCCAGCGTTCTCGGCAACCACAGGGCGACCTCGGGGAACAGCGCCACCAGCGCCAAGGCGCCGGCCATGGCCAGCACGAACAGCAGCGCCCAGCCCAGGGTCTGCTCCAGGCGTATCCTGGCGATCTCGGTGGTCACCATCAGGTTGACCGCCACCGGCGGCGTGAACTGGCCGATGGCGATGTTCATCGCCAGCAGCACGCCGAACCATACCGGGTTCCAGCCGAAATGCTGCATCACCGGGATCAGGATCGGCATCATGATCAGGTAGATCGAGATGGCGTCGAGCAGCATGCCCGCCAGCAGCACCGCCAGCATGACCAGGATCAGCAGCAGTGCACCGTTGTCGGACAGGCCGATGATCCACTCCGCCAGGTGGCGGAAGGTGCCGAGCATGGTGCCGGCCCAGGCGAAGATACCCGCCAGGGCGATGATCAGCATCACCACGCCGGAGATCACCGCCGCCTCGCCGAACAGGCTCCACAGGTCGCGCCAGCCGATCTCGCGGGTCAGGAACAGCCCCACCAGAGCGCCATAGGCCACCGCCACCACGGCCGCCTCGGTGGGCGTGAACAGCCCCGAGCGCAGCCCGCCGAGTATCAGCACCGGGGCGAACAGCGCCGGCAGTGCCTGCTTGAAGGTCTCGCCCACCGCGAGGCGCTCGTCGCCCGACGCCGAGGTGCCGCCCTCCCAGCCGTAGCGTCGCGACACCAGCAGCGCCGGCACCAGCAGCGCCAGGCCGGCGAGGATACCGGGAAAGAGCCCGGCGGCGAACAGCGCGCGCAGGTCGACGCCGGGCACCACGATCGAGTAGAGAATCAGCGCCACCGAGGGCGGGATCAGGATCGCCGTGGAGGCGGAGGCGGCGATCAACGTGGCCGAGAAGGGCTTGGGATAGCCCGCCCGGGTCATGCTCGGCAGCATCACCATGGCCACCGCGGCGGCGTCCGCCGGGCCGGAGCCGCTCATGCCGCCCATGATCATGCACACCAGCACCGCGACCAGCGCCAGGCCGCCGTGGCGCGGCCCGATCAGCGCCTGGGCGAAGCGCACCAGGCGCAGCGCCACCCCCGCGCGCTCGAAGATCAGCCCGGTCATGATGAACAGCGGGATGGCGATCAGCGGGTACTTGGCGATGCTGTTGTAGGTGTTGGTGCCGAGCGTGGCCAGCATCGCCGGCGAGAGGCCCGAGACGATGCCCACTGCCCCGGCCAGGGCCAGCGAGAAGGCCACCGGTACGCCGGCGATCAGCAGCCCGGCGAAGGCCAGGATCATCCACAGGTCAGGGCTCATCGTCGAGCCTCCCGCGCCAGCGGTCGAGGAGCTGCTGCGCAAGGCGCACCAGCATCGTGGCCGAGAGCAGCGGCAGCCACACCAGGTACCACCACTGCGGCAGGCCGAGCCCCGGCGACAGCGACTCCCACTGGTACTCCTCCCAGGTCAGCTTGGCGCCGTACCAGGTGATCAAGCCCAGCACGATGGCACAGCTCAGGCCCTGGAAGAGGATCAGGGCGCGACGCGGCGCCGTCGGCAGCGCGCGTTCGAGCAGGCCGATGCGGATATGGCCGTTGCGTCGCAGCGCCACCGAAGCGCCGGTGAAGGTCAACACCACCAGCAGGAACACCGAGAACTCCTCGGTGAAGGCGAGCGACCCGCCGGTCACGTAGCGCGTCACGACATTGCCCAGGCTGATCAGCGAAATGACCGCCAGCGCCAGTGCGCCCAGCCAGCGCTCCGGCCTGGCGTCGGGGGAGAGTTTCATCGAAGCCTCGCGATAACGGGCCCGGCGTCGGCAGGCGACGCCGGGGTCAGGCTTGTTCCAGCGCGATGGAGTCAGCGCGCCTCGATGGCCTCACGCGCGGCATCGACCAGCTCCTCGCCAATACGCGGGGTCCACTTGTCATGCACGCTCTGGGTCGCGTTGACGAATGCCTGGTGCTGCTCCTCGGTGAGCTCGGTGACCTCAACGCCGCGCTCCTGGATGGCGGCCAGGCGCTCGCTCTCCTGTTCGCGGGTCATGGCGATCTCCCACTCGCCCGCCTCGATGGCGGTCTCGCGCAGGATCTCGCGCTCCTCCTCGGAGAGCGTTTCCCAGACCTGCTGGTTGACGGCAAAGATCAGCGGATCGTTCATGTAGTTCCACAGCGTCAGGTACTGTTGGCCGACCTGATCGATGCGCGCCACGTCGAACACGGAGAGCGGGTTTTCCTGGCCGTCCACGGCGCCGGTGGTCAGCGCGGGCTGGGCGTCGGTCCAGCTCATCTGGGTCGGGTCGGCGCCCAGCGCGGTGAAGGTATCCTGGAACAGCGGCGAGCCGACCACGCGGATCTTGAGGCCGTCGAGGTCGCCGGGCTCGTCGATGGGGCCGCGCGAATTGGAAAGCTGGCGGAAGCCGTTCTCGCCCCAGGCCAGCGGAATCACGCCGCGCGATTCGATGGCCTCGAAGATCATCTCGCCGGCCGCACCGCCGGTCACGGCATCCACGGCGGCCTCGTCGGGCATGAAGAACGGCAGCGAGAAGAGGTTGAGTTCGGGTACCTGCGGCGACCAGTTGATGGTCGAGCCGACGGCCATGTCGATCAGGCCCGAACGCATGGCCGAGAATTCCCGCGTCTGATCGCCGTTGACCAGCTGCGAGTTGGGGTAGACACGCAGGGTGAGCTCTCCGTCGGTGCGCTCTTCCACCAGTTCGGCCCACTTCTCGGCCGCCTGCCCCCAGGGGAATGCATCGGAAAGCACGGTGGAAATGGAGAGTTCGCGGGCCTGTGCGGAGAGCGACGCGGCCAGCACGGTGGCCCCGGCCACGGCAGCGGCGATACGGGAGATACGGCTTGCTGAGATCATGACGTGTCCTTGCAGCTGAGGCCGGTTGCGGCACGACCGGCCATGATTATCGTTCCGGCGGGCATCGACGTAAGCATCGCCGCGCCTCGACATTCTACGACGTCACGCGTTGAATGGTAGCCCGTTAACGATATAGGACGACGCCCGGAGACCACCTGCTACCCTCGCCGGGCCGAAGACATGAAGGAATCCGCCGTGCCGCTGCGCGACCTGCTGCTTGGCCTCTCGATCGTGGCGATCTGGGCCCTGAACATCATCGTCATCAAGCTGGGCGTCGAGGAGCTGCCGCCGCTGCTGCTGACCACCCTGCGCTTTCTCCTGGTGGCCGCCCTGCTGGTGCCCTTTCACCCCGTGGCGCGCCACCAGCTGCCCTTCCTGCTGCTGTTGTCGGCCACCTTCGGTACCCTGCACTTCGCCCTGCTGTTCATCGGCCTGGGGCAGGCGGAGGCCGGTACCGGCGCGCTGCTGGTGCAGATGGGCACCCCCTTCGCCACCCTGCTGGCGGTGATCTTTCTGGGCGAGAGGCTGAGCGCCAAGCGGCTGGTCGGGCTGGCGCTGTCGTTCGGCGGCGTGGTGGTCCTGGCCGGCGGCCCCAGCCTGCCTTCGCCGTTGCCCATGGCATTGCTGCTGCTCAGCGCCCTCGGCTGGGCGGTCTCGCAGCTGTTGATCAAGAAGGGACCCAACCTGGCGCCGATGGCGCTGGCCGGCTGGACGGCGCTCTTCGCCGTGCCCCAGGTGGCGCTGGGCTCGTGGTGGTTCGAGCAGGACC
Organism: Billgrantia sulfidoxydans; assembly: GCF_017868775.1. Lineage (NCBI taxonomy): Bacteria > Pseudomonadati > Pseudomonadota > Gammaproteobacteria > Oceanospirillales > Halomonadaceae > Billgrantia > Billgrantia sulfidoxydans. Next base: position 3,507,397 of record NZ_CP053381.1, read on the forward strand.
AGGTGGGCGCCATGGCCGCGGCCGGCTGGTTCGGCTGGGGCGCGGTATTCTATACGGCGGTGATGTCGTCGATCGTCGCCTACGGGATGTGGTACGGCCTGCTGCGCCGTCATCCGGTCAGCCGGCTGGCGCCGCTGAGCCTGCTGGTGCCGGCGGGAGCCGTAGCGCTGGGTATCGTGCTGCTGGGCGAGACTCTCAACGCCCATATCGTCCTCGGCGGAGCCATGGTCATCGCCGGGGTGGGGCTGATCGTGATTCGCTTTCGCGCCCTACTCGGCCGCTGACCGGCAGCCACTCCGGCGCCCGGGCCAGCTCACGCAGGCGCCCTCCTCGATGCCGCGCGCCTCGAAATAGCCGGCGTTGACCTCCAGCGCGGCGTGGTAGGCGGCACCGGCCAGGGTCACGGGGCAGTCGTAGGGGTTGCGCGAAGGGCACGGCTGCATGGTATGCACTGCGACGATGTGCCCGTCGGCGTCGAGGAAGGCGATGTCCAGCGGAATGCGGGTCCGATACATCCAGAATCCCGCCTGGGCGGGTTGGAGCTCGTCGTAGAGGAACAGCATGCCGGCCTCCGCCGCCAGCTGGTCCCGATCCATCAGCCCCTGGCGCCGCTCGGCCGGGGTGCGTGCCAGCTCCACCTCCAGACGGTGGCGCTCGGTGCCCGCCTGAATCTCCAGCGGTGCGCGCGGCAGCGTCGCCGCCGCATCGGCCCAGGCCGGCACCTGCCAGGCCAGCAACGTCGTCAGCCAGGCGACGGGCAGCACTCGCTTGACAAGCATGGCGTTACTCCTTGCCCAGGCTCATCGCGGCGCCTTCGCGCTGGCCGAGGATCGCCATCAGGTCGATGCGCGATTCGCGGGTCGTGAGATCGAGCAGCCCTTCCAGCGCCCGGAGGTGGTCGTGAATGCCGCGTCGTGCGGCCTCGCCGTCGCCGCTGCGCAGGTGGGCGAGCAGCGCCGGGTGGTCCTCGGCCAGGTAGCAGCTGGCCAGGCCGGCGCGCTTGTACAACGCGATGACGATGGAGGTGCGCAGGATCAGGTCGGTGAGCATGGCGCCGAGCACGCGGTTGGGCGAGTGCTCGGCGAGCAAGTGATGAATGGCCAGCGAGTGCTCGATGCGTGCCGGCTCGTTGCCGCGGGCATGCGCCTCGGCCTCGCGATCGACCAGGGCGGCGATCTCCTCGAGCAACGCCGGGCTGGCGCCTCCCGCCAGCAGCGCGGCCACCTCGCCCTCCACCAGGCGGCGGGCGGCGAAGGTCTCGCGGGTCTCCTCGATGCTGGGTGCGCGCACCCGCGCCACCTGGTTGGGCTGCTGGCTGACCACATGATCGGCCGCCAGCCGGGTCAGCGCCTTGCGCACCACCGAGCGGCTGACGCCGAAGATCTCGCCCAGCGCGACCTCGGGCAGGCGGGTACCCGGCGGCAGGCGCTGGGTCAGCACCGCCGTGCGTACCTTGTCGACGATGAAGCGGTCGCTGATACGGCCACCGGCCCGCGTCTCGGCGGCAACCTCCTCCTGCCAGGTATTGCTCATGGTAGCCTCTCGAAGCCTTTGCTCATGGGCTTACCTTCGCACGTTTCCCCCTGGCCTGACCACAACAAACCGGCCTTTATGTATACAAAAAGGCTCACGCCGGGCAGTGCCGCTCCCCCACGTCGAGAATCTTCAAGGTATTGGTTCCACCGTGGGCGTTCATGTGGTCGCCCCGGGTCAGGATGACATGATCGCCCGGTTCGGCAATCCCCTGTTCCACCAGCAGCGAAAGCGCCCGGTCGTTGAGTTCGCCGGCCGCCATCGCCGTGGTGTCGAACGGCAGCGAGACCACCCCTCGGTAGAGCGCCATGCGGCGCTGGGCCACGGGGCTGTGGGCGAGCCCGACGATCGGCAGCCCCGAGCGGATGCGCGAGGCGATCAAGGGCGTGTAGCCGGTCGAGGTCATGCAGGCGATGGCGGCCACCCCGCTGAGGTGGTTGGCGGCGTACATGGCGGAGAGCGCGATGGTCTCGTCGATGCGCGAGAAGCCCTCGTGGATGCGGTGGCCCGATTCCTGGGCGATGCGCTCGCGCTCGGCGCCGAGGCACACCCGGCGCATGGCCTCGAGCGTCTCCACCGGGTAGTCGCCGGCGGCGGTCTCGGCCGAGAGCATCACCGCGTCGGTGCCGTCGAGCACGGCGTTGGCGACGTCGAACACCTCGGCGCGGGTGGGCAGCGGCGAGCCGATCATCGACTCCATCATCTGGGTCGCGGTGATCACCGCGCGGTTGAGGGTGCGGGCGCGCTTGATGATGCGCTTCTGCATGCCGATCAGCTTCTCGTCGCCGATCTCCACGCCGAGATCGCCGCGCGCCACCATCACCGCCTCGCTGGCCTCGATGATGCCGTTGAGCGTGGCGTCGTCGGCCACCGCCTCGGCGCGCTCGAGCTTGGCGACCAGGCCGATCTCCTTGCCCGCCTCGCCGAGCAGCCGGCGCGCCTCGTGCATGTCCTCGGCATGCCGCGGGAAGGAGACGGCGAGATAATCCACGCCGATCTCGATGGCGGTCGCGAGGTCGGCCTTGTCCTTGTCGGTGAGCGCCGGGGCCGAGAGCCCGCCGCCCTGCTTGTTGATGCCCTTGTTGTTGGAGAGCTTGCCGCCGGTGACCACGGTGGTGTGGACCTGCGCCCCCTCGACCCGCTCCACGTCGAGCACCAGGCGACCGTCGTCGAGCAGCAGGCGGTCGCCGGGGGCGACGTCGTCGATCAGCTGCTTGTAGTCGCAGCCGACGCGGGTGGCGTCGCCGGCGTCGCCGGCCAGCGCCATGTCGAGGACGAAGGGCTGGCCCTCCTCGAGGGTCACGGCGCCGTCCTGGAAGCGGGCGATGCGGATCTTGGGGCCCTGCAGGTCGCCCAGGGCGGCGACGCTGCGCCCCAGGCGGTCGGCGATCTGGCGCACGGCGATCAGCCGGCGGCGGTGGTCGGCGGCGCTGCCGTGGGAGAAGTTGAGGCGCACCACGTCGACGCCGGCGCGGATCATCGCCTCCAGCACGCCCTCGCGGTCGCTGGCCGGGCCCAGGGTGGCGACGATCTTGGTGCGGCGAATGGGATCGTGGATGGGGGCATGGGGCGGAAGCGTCATGGTGTCCTCGGCAAGACCAGGATGGCACGGAAGTCGTTGACGTTGGTGCGAGTCGGCCCGGTGACGATGAGCCGATCCAACGCCTGGAAGAAAGTATACGCGTCGTTGCGTGACAGGTAATCGGCGGGATCGAGGCCCCGCTCCTTGGCACGACTCCAGTCGCCGGGCGAGAACAGCGCGCCGGCGTTGTCCTCGGAGCCGTCGATGCCGTCGGTGTCGATGGCCAGGGCGTGGATGCCCGGCGCCCCGGCCAGCGCCTCGAACAGCCCCAGCAGGTACTCGACGTTGCGCCCGCCGCGGCCGTCGCCGCGCACGGTGACGCTGGTCTCGCCGCCGGAGAGGATCAGCAGCGGCGCGCTGGCGCCGCCTTGCGCTTCCAGGGCCAGGCGCGCATGGTCACGCCCCAGTTCGCGGGCCTCGCCCTCCAGGTCGTCGCCCAGCACACGTACCAGTACGCCGGCCTCCTCCGCCGCGTTCCTGGCGGCTTCCAGGGCGTCGCGGGCGCGCGCCAGGGTCACGCTGTCGTCGCGCTCGAAGGCCTCGTCGTCGGGCGATGGCGCCCCCTGGGACTGCTCCAGATGGCGACGCACGTGAGCGGGCACCTCGATGGCGTAGCGCTCGAGCACCGCCAGGGCGTCGGCCGGGGTCGAGCGATCGGGCAGGGTCGGCCCCGAGGCGATCTGCGTGGCGACGTCGCCGGGAATGTCGGAGATCAGCCAGGTCACCACCTGGGCGGGGTGCGCCGCCGCCGCCAGGCGCCCGCCCTTGATCGCCGAGAGGTGGCGGCGCACCGTGTTCATCTGGCCGATCGGCGCCCCGCAGCGCAGCAGCTCGCGGTTGATGGCCTGCTTGTCGGCGAGCGAGATGCCCTCGGCGGGCAGCGTCATCAGCGCCGAGCCGCCGCCGGAGATCAGCGCGATCACGCGGTCGTCCTCGCCTAGTGGCTCGACGGCTTCGAGCATGCGCCGGGCCGCCTTCTCGCCCAGGTCGTCGGGCATCGGGTGGGAGGCTTCGAGTACTTCGATCACCTCGCAGGGCTCGCCATGCCCGTAACGGGTCACCACCAGCCCGGTGAGCGGCGCATCGGGGCAGCGCGCCCGCCAGGCACGCTCCAGCGCGGCGGCCATGGCAGCGGCCGCCTTGCCGGCCCCCACCACCACGGTGCGCCCCGGGGGCGGGTCGGGCAGCAGGTCGGCGACCAGGGTATCGGGATGCACGGCGGTCACGGCCACGTCGGCGAGCCGGCGCAGCCAGTCCGAGACCTCTACCGTGCGATCCAGGGAAGGGAGTTCATGCGACATGGCACACCTCGGCGGAAGACAGCATCGACGGTAACAGCAGGGTGGGCAGGAAAAAAGCCCGGCGACGGGCGGGGTCCAGCCGGGGATCCCGCCGCCGGGTCAAGGCCGCACCCAGTACGGCCGGTTGGCGGACGCCGGGCCGACGCCCACCTGGAGGGAAATATCGGCTCAGCGTCTGCACGACTGGCAGGCCGAATGGTGCCTCCTTCGAACGCGAATCAGTGGCCCACCTCGTGGTCGGCCAGCGCCTCCAGTGCACGCAGGATGCCGGCGTGATCCCAATCCTCACCGCCGTGGGCGACACAGGCCTGGAACAGCTGCTGGGCGTTGGCGGTACCGGGCAGCGCCAGGTTGAGGCTGCGCGCGCCTTCCAGCGCCAGGTTGAGATCCTTCTGGTGCAGCTTGATCTTGAACCCCGGGTCGAAGGTACGCTTGATCATGCGCTCGCCGTGCACATCGAGGATCTTCGACTGCGCCAGGCCGCCGAGCAGCGATTCGCGCACCTTGGCCACGTCGGCGCCCGCCTTCGAGGCGAACAGCAGCCCCTCGGCCACCGCCTCGATGGTCAGGGCGACGACGATCTGGTTGGCCACCTTGCAGGTCTGGCCGGCACCGTGCCCCCCAATATGGGTGATGGTCTTGCCCATCACCTCGAGGATCGGCTTGGCCCGCGAGAAGCCCTCCTCGGTGGCGCCGACCATGATGGTCAATGCCGCGTTGATGGCGCCGCCCTCGCCGCCGGAAACCGGGGCGTCGACGTATTCGCCGCCGGCCTCATGGATGCGCTTGGCGAAGCCCTGGGTGGCAATGGGCGCGATGGAACTCATGTCGATCACCAGGGTGCCCGGCTTGAGCCCCTCGGCGACGCCGCCCTCGCCGAACAGCACCTGCTCGACGTCGGGGGTGTCCGGCACCATGGTGATGATCACCTCGGCCTGCTCGGCCACGGCGCGGGGGCTGTCGAGCTCGCGCATGCCCTTCTCGGCCAGGGTGGCGTCCAGCGTGCCGCGCTTGACGGTGACGAGTTCGTGGCCGGCATCCAGCAGATGCCCCGCCATGGGACGGCCCATGATGCCAAGGCCAATGAAACCGATCTTGCTCATGATGCTTCTCCTTTCCGCTTGTCTTTGTCGTTGCAATCGGATGCAGTGGCAGTCGCGAATGACGTTGCCACTCGGGGCTGATCCGTCGACAGGCCGTCGAGGAGGCGCTGTGAACCCATCCCTGGGCGCTACTTTTGCCATCCATGGCAAAGGACCTCCTCTTTGGCCTGCCCCCGGCGCCCCTCGTTAGGAGGGGCTGCTGCGCCTCAGCCGCGGCCTTGGTCGAGCCAGCCCAGCCCTTCTTTCGTCGTCGTGGCCGGCTTGTACTCGCAGCCGATCCAGCCGTCGTAGCCCAGCCGGTCGAGGTGGGCGAACAGGAACGGGTAATTGATCTCGCCGGTACCCGGCTCGTGGCGCCCCGGGTTGTCGGCCAGCTGCACGTGGGCGATGCGCCCCAGGTGCTTCTCGATGGTCGGGGCGAGATCGCCCTCCATGATCTGCATATGATAGATGTCGTACTGCAGCTTGAGGTTGTCACTGCCAACCTCGTCGAAGATCGCCAGGGCCTGTTCCGTGCGGTTGAGGAAGAACCCCGGAATGTCGCGAGTGTTGATCGGCTCGGCCAGCAGCACGATCCCGGCGGCCTCGAGCTTGTCGGCGGCGAAACGCAGGTTCTCCACCAGGGTGCGGCGCGCCTGCTCCAGGCTCACGCCCTGGGGCTGGATGCCGGCCAGGCAGTTGACCTGCTTGCACCCGAGCGCGGTGGCGTAGTCGATGGCCTTCTCCACGCCGGCACGAAACTCCTCGACGCGATCCGGGTGGCAGGCGATGCCACGCTCGCCGGCACCCCAGTCGCCTGCCGGCAGGTTGTGCAGCACCTGGGTCAGGCCGTGCTCGTCGAGGCGCGCCTTGATCTCGGTGGCGGGGTAATCGTAGGGAAAGAGGTATTCCACCCCCTTGAAGCCCGCGTCGGCGGCGGCCTTGAAGCGATCGAGGAAATCCTCCTCGGTGAACAGCATGCTGAGGTTGGCGGCAAACTTTGGCATGTGGGTCTCCCTCTCTTGTGTCATCGACTGTGGTACATCGCCGCGCCATCGTCCCCGCGATGGCACGGCGCAAGGCCTTACGTGAGCGCCGCGATCGAGGTCGGCGCATCCTCGCGGTTCTCGGCCAGCGCCTCGAATTCGTTGATGCCGTCGAGATCGGTGCCCATGGCGATGTTGGTCACCCGCTCGAGAATCACCTCGACCACCACCGGGACCCGGTGCTCGGCCTTGAGCCGCTTGGCCTCCTCCAGCGCCGGGGCGATCTCCTCGGGACGGGTGACGCGAAGGGCCTTGCAGCCGAGCCCCTCCACCACCGAGACGTGATCAACGCCGTACTCGTTGATCTCCGGGCAGTTGATGTTCTCGAACGAGAGCTGCACGCAGTAGTCCATCTCGAAGCCGCGCTGGGCCTGGCGGATCAACCCCAGGTAGGAGTTGTTCACCAGCACGTGGATGTAGGGCAGGTTGAACTGGGCGCCCGCGGCCAACTCCTCGACCATGAACTGGAAGTCGTAGTCCCCCGACAGCGCCACCACCTCGGCGCTTGGGTCGGCCTTGCACACACCGAGCGCGGCGGGAATGGTCCAGCCCAGCGGGCCGGCCTGGCCGCAGTTGATCCAGTGGCGCGGCTGGTAGACGTGCAGGAACTGGGCACCGGCGATCTGCGACAGGCCGATGGTGCTGACGTAGCGGGTGTTCTTGCCGAAGACCTTGTTCATCTCCTCGTAGACCCGCTGCGGCTTCACCGGCACGTCGTCGAAGTGGGTCTTGCGCAGCAGAGTGCGCTTGCGCTCCTGGCACGACTCGGCCCAGGCGCTGCGATTCTTGAGCGTGCCCGCCGCCTTGCGCTCACGCGCCACCTCGACGAACAGCTCGAGCGCCGCCTTGGCATCGGAGACGATGCCGTAGTCGGGGCCGAAGATGCGCCCGATCTGGGTCGGCTCGATGTCGACGTGGACGAACTTGCGTCCCTTGGTATAGGTCTCGAGGTTGCCCGTGTGGCGATTGGCCCAGCGATTACCGATCCCCATCACGAAGTCGGACTCGAGCAGCGTGGCGTTGCCGTAGCGGTGCGAGGTCTGCAGCCCCACCATGCCGGCCATCAGCGGATGGTCGTCGGCGATGCTGCCCCAACCCATCAGCGTGGGGATGACCGGCACGCCGGTGAGCTCGGCGAACTCGACCAGCAGCGCGCTGGCGTCGGCGTTGATGATGCCGCCGCCGGCAACCAGCAACGGGCGCTCGGCCTCGTCGAGCATGGCCATGGCCTTCTCGACCTGGGCGCGGGAGGCGCTGGGCTTGTAGGCCGGCAGTGGCTCGTAGGTGTCCGGGTCGAACTCGATCTCGCTCATCTGCACGTCGATCGGCAGGTCGATCAGCACCGGCCCCGGGCGCGAAGAGCGCATCAGTTGGAAGGCCTGCTGGAAAGCCCGTGGCACCTGGGCCGGCTCGAGCACGGTGACCGCCCACTTGGTTACCGGGCCGGCGATGGCCTGGATATCGACCGCCTGGAAGTCCTCCTTGTGCAGCTTGGCACGCGGCGCCTGGCCGGTGATGCACAGGATCGGAATGGAATCCGCGCTGGCCGAGTAAAGCCCGGTGATCATGTCGGTGCCGGCGGGGCCCGATGTACCGATGCACACGCCGATGTTGCCGGCCCGGGTGCGGGTATAGCCTTCGGCCATGTGCGACGCCCCCTCGACGTGACGCGCCAGCACGTGGTCGATGCCGCCGATCTTGCGCAGGGCGGCGTAGAAGGGGTTGATGGCGGCCCCGGGCACGCCGAAGGCGACGTCGATGCCTTCCTTGCGGAGCACGTGAACGGCGGCTTCTGCTGCGGTCATACGAGCCATGACGGTTCCTCCCGTGAGTGGCGACCAGATTGTTTTTGGAAAATATTTCTGTATATCAAGATTAGGCTCGGCCTCGCAGGCCCGTCAAGAAATTTGGAAAATATTTCCAATTAACTTTTCTGAGCTGAAAAAACCCAGGCAATATCAGTTGCCTGGGCTTGTGGCACGCGTCGAACGGCTGCCTAGAACCCCTTGGCCGAGCCGCGTGGCCTGGCGGGCTGCGGCTTGTCACATTTGAGGAATAGACCGTGCCCCGCGTCCACCATGGGTTCGCCGCCACGCGATACCACCCGCCCCCGACACAGGGTCAGTACCGGGCGGCCGGTGAGCTCCACTCCCTCATAAGGGGTGTAGTCGACGGCGTGATGCAAGGCTTCGTTGCGCACCGTCATCTTCGCTTCGCTGTCCCACAGCGTCAGGTCGGCATCGCTGCCGATGGCGATGGTGCCCTTGCGCGGGTAGAGGCCGTAGATCTTGGCCGGATTGGTAGCGGTAAGGGCAACGAAGCGGGTCGCGTCGATGCGCTGCTTGACGACCCCCTCCGAGAACAGGATCGCCAGACGCGTCTCGAGCCCCGGAATGCCATTGGGGATATGGTGGAAACCCGCATCTTCCCCATGCAGCTTCTTGCCCTGCGGATCGTCGTAGCGAAAGGGGGCGTGATCGGAGGAGAAGACCTGGAACACGCCGTTCTCCAGCGCCTGCCAGACCGCCTCTTGCGCCTTCTCGTCGCGCGGCGGCGGGCTGCACACGCACTTGGCCCCCTCGAAGCCCTCCCGGTCCAGGTCATTGGCGGTCAGCATCAGGTACTGCGGGCAGGTCTCGCCGTAGACCCGTAGCCCCCGCCCCTGAGCCCAGCGGATCTGCTCGATGGCCTCGGGCCCCGAGACGTGCACGATCAGGATCGGCACGTCGATCAACTCGGCCAGGGAGATGGCGCGGTGGGTCGCCTCGCGCTCGGCGATCGCCGAATGGGCCTCGCCGTGGAAGTACGGCGCGGTCTTGCCCTGGGCCTCGAGCAGTTCGGTCAGGTAGGCGATGCAGTCGGCGTTCTCCGCATGCACCATCACCATGCCGCCCTCACGGCGCGCCATGGCCAGCACCTCGAGCACCTCGCGATCGTTGAGCTTGAGGTCGTCGTAGGTCAGGTAGATCTTGAACGAGCTGTAGCCCTCCTGGATCAGGGCCGGCAGCTCCTCCTTGAGCACCGTCTCGGTAGGGTCGGTCACGATCATGTGGAAGGCGTAATCGACCATCGCCTTGCCTTCGCTGCGGCGGTGGTAGTCCTCCACCGCGGCGCGCAGGCTCTGGCCCTTCTGCTGGGCGGCGAAGGGAATCACCGTGGTGGTGCCGCCGCAGGCCGCCGAGCGGGTGCCGGTCAGGAAGTCGTCGGCCATCACCGCGCCGTCGCCGAGGGGCTGGTCCAGGTGGCAATGGGCATCGATGCCGCCCGGCATCACCCATAGCCCCTGGGCATCGATGACCTCGTCGGCCCCCTCCAAGCCCTGCCCCAGGGCGACGATGCGTCCATCCTTGATGCCGATATCGGCGTCGTAGCTGTCGGCCGCAGTGATGATCCGGCCGTTCTTGATCAGGGTGTCGAAGCGTGTCATATCGCTCGTCTCGTCATGTCGAAAAACGCACGGCCGGCGCTCACCGGCCGCATTGGTCTAGCCCATGGCCTCGGGCAGCCAGAGCACCAGGCCGGGCCAGAGAATGATCGCCAGCACGAACAGCAGCATGATGGCGAGGAACGGCAGGCTGCCGACCATCACGTCGGTGATGCCACCTCGCCCGCGCACGCCTTGCACCACATAGAGGTTCATGCCGATGGGCGGGGTGATCAGCGAGATTTCCATCATCACCACGAGGAAGATGCCGAACCACACCGGGTCGAAGCCGAACTGGACGACCATGGGCACCACGATCGGGACGGTGGCGATCATCATCGATAGCGTCTCGAGGAAGCAGCCCAGTACCAGGTAGAAGACCACCAGCGCCAGGATCAGCCCGACGGGGGTGAGCCCCAGGTCGGCCACCCAGCGGGTCAGCGTGGTGGGAATACCGAGGATGCCGACGATGTAGTTGAGGAAGAAGGCCGCGACGATGATCAGCATGATCATGGCCGTGGTGCGGGCCATGGAGAGGAAGCTCTCATGCAGCATCTTCAGGCTCAGCTTGCGGTTCCATGCGGCGAGGCCCAGCGCGGCGATCACCCCCAGCGCGGCCGCCTCGGTGGGCGTGGCCCAGCCGCTGTAGATGCTGCCGATGACGATGGCGAAGACGAAGGCCGGCGGCAGCAGGTCCACCAGCGAAGCCAGGCGTTCACGCAGCGATGCCCGCGCGGAGGCCCGGCCCACCACGCCGGGCCGCAACAGGGCAAAGGCCATGATGGTGAGCATGAAGGCACCGGCCAGTGCCAGCCCCGGCAGGATCCCGGCGATGAACAGTTTGCCGATCGAGGTGTTGGTGATCGCGCCGTAGATGATCATGTTGATGCTGGGCGGTATCAGGATGCCCAGGGTCGCCCCGGCGGCCAGGGTGCCCAGCGCCAGCCGCTCGCTGTAGCCGCGCTCGGCGAAGGCCGGCAGGGCCACGGTACCGATGGTGGCGGCCGTCGCCACCGACGAGCCGGACATGGCGGCGAACACCGACGAGGCGCCGATATTGGTGTGCAGCAGGCCACCCGGCAGGCGATCGAGCCACACGGACAGGGCGCTGTACATGCGCTCGGTGACGCCGCTGCGCAGCAGCAGCTCGCCGAGCAGGATGAACAGCGGGATGGCCGTCAGGATGAAGTCGTTGAGCGTGCCCCACAGCGTGTCGCCGAACGAGTAGAGCAGTGGCGTTCCCAGGTACATCAGGGTGCCCAGAGTGGCGACGGTGAAGATCGCCACGGCGACGTGGATGCCGGCCGCCATCATGCCGAGCATGACGAGAAAGCCGACCATGACCTCGAAGGCACCGATCATGACGCGGCCCTCCCCGGTTCGGCGGCGACGTCGCGGCCGTAGTCCTTGCGCGCCTCGTTCAGTTCGTCGTCGGTGGAGCGCGGGCCGTACTCCCGATCCAGCGCGTCCAGCCGGCCGGTGATCAGGAGCCCCAGGGCGTGAGCCGCCAGCAGCAGGGTCAGCACACAGAACACCCCGAGACCCGCCACCCACAGGCCCTGCGGGATCCACAGCGGGGTCTGCAGCGGCGTGCTGGCCAGGCTGCCGAACTCCAGCGTCTCCTCCAGCGTCTCGACGGCGCGCCACAGCATGAAGGTCGCGAAGGCCGCCAGCATGGTCATCGCGGCGGCGTTGAGCGGTGCCTGAAGCGCCCGCGGCAGACGCGTCAGCAGCACGTCGACGCGGGTATGCGCGCGGTGCAGCAGCGCATAGGCAAAGCTGAACGAGACGCCGATGGCCAGCACGTAGCCGCCGATCTCATCGACGCCCTGCAGCGAAAAGGCGAACAGCTTGCGTGCGATCACCTCGAAGGTGATCAGCAGCGACAGTCCGAGGGCGGCATAGCCGGCGGCAATCGCGGCGCCATGGGCCAGCTGTCGGGCCAGCCGGTAAGGAAGCGGTGAAACCATCGCATTTCTCCCGTGTCGCCCCGGCCACCCCCAGGCAGCCGGGGCGAGGCAGTGACTTACTGGGAAACGGACATGCCAGCGGCCTGTCCCACCGTTTCGTTCCAGACCTCGACGCAGCCGTCGTACCGAGCGCTGCAGCTCTCGGCCCATACCGGCAGGACGGCCTCCTGGGTGATCGCCTCCACCAGCGCGCGCGATTCGGGGTCGATCTCCACCAGCGCCATGTCGTAGGCCTCGTGCCGCGAACACTCCGCCTGGCCGGTATTGCAGGCGATGGCGTCGTCGTTGACCTCGTAGGCCAGCTCCCACATCTGTTCCTCGAGCCGCGCGAAGGCCTCGGTCAGCGCCTGCTGCTGGGCCTCGTCGAAGCGGTTCCAGGTGTCCAGGTTCATGAAGTGACCCTGCACCGAGTAGGAGAGCGGCAGCGGCACGAAGGTGTCGGTCACTTCCGGCCACTTGCCGTTGTTGCCGGCCGAGGGGGCGGTCACGCCGCAGTCGGCCACGCCGCGCTGCAGTGCCAGGTAGACCTCGCTGAACTGCAGGGTGACGGGGGTGGCGCCAAGCCCTTCGACCAGCCGCGACATCGACGGCGTGAAGACGCGCACCTTCTTGCCCGAGAGGTCGCCGACGTCGTCGATGTCGCCGTTGCAGAACATCATCTGCGGCCCGAAGGGCCATAGCGTCATCAGCTTGGCGTTGAAGCGGGACTGCAGCCGGTCGTCGAACGCCGCGCGCACGGCGTCGACGGCCTCGCGCTGGGCGTCCAGGTCCGGCGAGACGCCGGCCAGGTCGATGCCCTCGAAGAAGGGTTCGTCGCGGGAGGCCATGCCGATCTGCACCGACATCACGTCGAAGGCGCCGGAGCGGAGGCTGCGCAGCGCATCCGCCGCCTCCACGCCGATGGCATCCATGGTGTTGTAGACCACCGTCACGTCGTCGCGCTGGCCAAGCGACTCGAAGAAGGGTCGCTCCACTTCGTCCACGTGCAGCTTGTTGCCGGAGAAGTTACCGACGACGCGCAGGGTCGTTTCGGCCTGGGCCAGGCCGCCGGCCAGCACGCTGGCCAGGGAAACCCCCAGCGCCAGGGTCTTGATGGTTGCCTTGCGGGGCATGGTGTCACCTCGTGATTGCTGTTGTTGGTGGGTGTTGCCGATGCGTTGCATTGCGATGCGGTCGTCCCTGTCCTGGTACGCCGAGGCGCGAACCCTGTGCCTCACGCGCCGAGGCGCGGATCCTGAAACAATTGTCCCCAGCCACTGATCCGGGCGGGATCCACCCCGGCCAGCACCAGCGACTTCCATACCGTCACGCTCACCGAGTCATAGATGGGCATGCCGATCTCCTGCTCCAGCGCCGGGACGATGCCCGCCCCGCGCAGGTTGGTGCACAGGATGGCGATGGCCTCGGGCTCGGCCCTGGCCACGTCGCGCACCAGCCCCGCCAGCGTCGTCTCGTCGTACTCGGAGAAGGAAAAGTTGCCGCGGTCGCCCAGATGCCGCTCGGCGACGATCTCGATCCCCGCGGCGGCATAGTTGGCGACGATTGCCGCCTGGATATCGTCCAGGTAGGGCGTCACCAGGCCGAGCCGCGTCACGCCGGTACGCGCCAGGGCTTCGTTGAGCGCCAGCACGCTGGTGGTCGCCGCCACCCCGGTGGCCTCGGTGATGGCGGCACACAGCCGGCGATCGGACTCGAAGCCGAGCCAGCTGGCCGAAGTGCCGCCCCAGGCGATGACGTCCATGCGCGCATCATTGAGCCGTTCCGCCGCCGCCAGCAGCGGTGTCGGATCGAACTGGGCCAGGGCCTCGTCGCGCAGGGAGATCTCGCGGACGGTGAAGCGCTGGAAGTGGGCGGTAACGGCGGGAAAGAGATCGCGCAGCAGGGCCGCGCTGAAAGGCTCCAGCACGGTATTGGAGGACGGCGTCAGCATGCCGATCAGCGTGCGTTCCATGGTTGTCTCCGGCTTGTTTTTGGTATTCGGTATACTGTATCCAGGCACGGACATAGCCTTGCACAGCCGCCGAAGATTGCAAGCCAGAAAACCGAAAAACTCCCGAAAAACAGCAAATTTTAATACTTAATTGACTGATTTTTATAGTAAATAAAAAATTTGGTATCCAGTATTTTGTATTCTGATAGATTTTGCCCTAAGGTTCACAAGAGTCGCCCAGGATCGACGGGCGACGTCCACCCAAACGTGAAGAGAGAGAAGCTCGGATGACAACAACAACCCGCCTTGCCCGTCGCTCCGCTACGGTCTTGCTGGCTCTGGGCCTGGGAGCCCCGCTGCTGGCCGGCGCCGAAACCCTGCGATTCAGCGGCAACTTCACCGACGATCACTCCAGCAGCCGGGCCATGGAGGTCTTTCGCGACACCCTGGCCGAGCGCACCGGCGGCGATCTGAACGCCCAGCTGTTCCCCAACATGCAGCTGGGCGGTGCCAGCGAGAACGTTGACCAGGTCAGCACCGGGTCGATTGCCGGCACCTGGATCGGCATCTCCTACCTCTCGCGCACCGTGCCCGAACTCGAGGCGCTGAGCCTGCCGTTCGCCTTCGACAGCCGCGACGAGGCCTTCCAGTTGATCGACGGCGAGGTGGGGGAACTCCTCGACGAGAAGCTGGCCGAGAAGGGCTTCACCGCGCTGGGCTACATGGAGCTGGGCTTCCGCCACGTCACCAACAGCGAGCGCCCGCTCGAGACGCTCGAGGACTTCCAGGGGCTCAAGATTCGCCTGCAGCCCAACGAGACCCACCTGGACACCTTCCGTGCCATCGGCGCGAGCCCGGTATCGATGGACATCAACGAGGTCTATGGCGCACTGCAGCAGGGCGTGCTGGACGGCCAGGAGAACCCCTACAGCATCATCAGCACCAAGCGCATGGACGAGGTGCAGCAGTACCTCTCCGACAGCGGGCACTTCTACGACTTCATCGTGGTGGTGACCCACCGCGACACGTTCATGAGCCTGAGCGAAGAGCACCAGCAGGCGGTACGCACGGCCATGGACGAGGCGGTCGCCTGGCAGCGTCAGACCGCCGCCGAGGAGGACGAGGCCGCGCGCCAGGCGCTGATCGAGCGTGGCATGGAGTTCACCCCCATCAGCGACGCGACCCGGACCGCCCTGCGCGAAGCCAGCCAGGGGGTTGTCGGCGACCTGCGCGACAAGATCGGCGCCGAAATCGTCGATCGCGTGCTCGCGGAGCTCGACGCATGACACCCGCCTGGCAACGGCTGGAGGCGAGCGCCTCCAGCCCGGTCAAGCGCCACTTCCTGCATGGTCTGGCGCTTCTCGACCGGACGTCCTATTACGCCATTCTGGTCGCCATGGGCATGATGACGCTGCTGGTCTCGGCCCAGGTATTCAGCCGCTACGTGCTGTCGAACTCCATCGACTCGGCCGACGAGCTCTCCCGGCTGTGCTTCGTGTGGGCGATCTTTCTGGCCATCCCCCATGGCATCAAGGTCGGCATCCACGTGGGCATCGATGCCCTGGTGACCCATCTTCCCGGCTCGCTGCAGCGGCGGCTCGCCCAGCTGATGGCCTGGCTGAGCGCCGCCATGATGGCCGCCCTGTTCTGGGTCAGCCTCGGCGCGGCGGCCAGCAAGTGGCAGGAACTGATGCCGACGCTGCCCGTCACCGCCGCCGTCTTCTACATCGCCGTGCTGGTCTGCGCCGGCCACAGCTGCCTGCACCTGGTGGCCCAGGCCCTGCGCCTGGAGCCGCTGCCCAGCGCGCCCGAGCGACCCCAAGGAGCCGACTCATGACACCCGCCATCGTCTTTTCCTTCCTGGGGCTCGCCCTGCTGCGCATGCCGCTGGCCTTCGCCCTGGGCCTGGCCTCGCTGGTCGGCCTCTATGTCGGCGGCATGGACTTCTCGGTGCTGCCCCAGCGCATGATGCACTCGGTGAACAGCTTCCCGCTGATGGCCATCCCGCTGTTCATGCTGGCCGGCGAGCTGATGGTGGCGGCGGGCATCCTGCAGCGCCTGGTGGACTTCGCCAACTCGTTGATCGGCCGCGTGCACGGCGGGCTGGCCCACGTGGCCATCGTCGCCGGCATGGTGCTGGCCGCGGTCAGCGGTGCCGCCGTCGCCAGCGCCAGCGCGCTGGGCAGCTCGCTGGTGCCGTCGATGCGCCAGCAGTACGACACCGGCTACAGCAGCGCCGTGGTGGCCTCGGCGGCCAACCTGGGCGCCATCATCCCGCCCAGCAACGCCATGATCGTCTATGCGCTGATGGCCGGTTCCTCGGTCTCGGTGGGCGGGCTGTTCATGGCCGGCGTGGTGCCGGGCATCCTGCTCGCGGTGGGCTTCATGGGCCTGGCCACCTTCATCTCCATGCGCCGCCGCTACCCGCTGGCCGGCGGCGAGATCGGGCTCAAGCACGTCCTGGTGCAGACCTGGCGCGCCCTGCCGATCCTGCTGATGCCGATCGTGGTGGTCGGCGGCATCGTCGCGGGCGCCTTCACTCCCACCGAGGGAGCCGCAATCGCCGTCGTCTATGCGCTGTTCGTCGGTTTCTTCGTGACCCGCAAACTGCGCCTCGCCGATCTCCCTCGGGCGATGTTCAACGCCGCCGTCACCGCCGCCATGGTGGGCGCCCTGATCGCCTTCGCCTCGACCATGACCTTCGCCTTCACCCTCGACCTGATCCCCATGCAGCTGACCGGCTGGCTGCAGGATTTCACCCAGGATCCGCTGGTCTTCCTGCTGCTGGTGATGGCGCTGCTGATCGGCGTGGGGATGTTCATCGAATCCAACGCCGCCTACATCATGCTGGTGCCCCTGCTGGCCCCCATCGCGCTGGCCTACGGCATCGACCCGCTGCTGTTCGGCTTCCTGTTCGTGATGAACCTGGTGGTCGGCATGATGACGCCGCCCGTGGGCGTGCTGCTGTTCGTGATGTGCGGGATCTCCAAAATCAGCCTCAACGAGCTGATGAAGAGCGCCTGGCCCTTCATCGTCTTCCAGTATGCCGTGCTGATCGCCTGCATCGCCTTCCCGGGCCTCGTTACCTGGCTGCCTCGCGCCCTGGGCTACTGACGTCTGCCCCATAACCATAACGATTGAAGGAACACGCCATGAAACTGCTGGTCATCAACCCCAATATCTCGGGCGACGTGACTCGCCTGATCGAATCCGAGGCGCGTCGCAGCATTCGACCGGGGACCGAGCTGACCCTGGCCACCGCCCCGTTCGGGGTGGCCTACATCGAAACGCGCGCCGAGGCCCAGGTCGGCGGCTATGCCGCCATGCAGGTCGCCGCCGAGCGCTACGCCGATCACGACGCGGTCGTGGTCGCGGCGTTCGGCGACCCGGGCCTTGCCGCGCTGCGCGAGATCCTGCCGATCCCGGTGGCGGGCATGACCGAATCGGCGCTGGTCAGCGCCTGCCAGCGAGGCAGCCGCTTCTCCGTCATCGCCATCTCCCAGCGCATCCAGGCCTGGTACCGCGAAACCATCGCCGCCTACGGGTTCAGCGAGCGGCTGGCCAGTATCCGCGCCCTCGACGAGCCGCTCGCTCACATCGGCACGGTGCAGGAGGACCAAGGGGAGCGCCTGGTCGCCCTGGCGGAGCGCGCGGTCTTCCACGACGGGGCAGACGTGCTGATCCTTGCCGGCGCCCCCTTGGCGGGCCTGGCGCGCAGCGTCGCCGAGCGCCTGCCGGTGCCTGCCCTGGACGGTGTCACCTGCGCGATGCACCAGGCCCAGGCGATGGTCGACCTCGGCGCCGCCGCCCCTACCGCCGGCAGCTTCGCACCGCCCCCCGAGAAACCCTGCCAGGGGCTTCCCGAGCCGCTCGCCAGGCTCATGGGACGGCGCACGGCAGCCCCCGTGTCAACGCTCGGTTGATTGTGTCCCGCGCGACAATTCGGAGACAATCGACCCGTCTCCTCAGCAGAGAGGAATGGAAGACATGACGATGGAAGGTGCCGCCCTGCTCGGGCGACGACGCATCACGACCCCCTCGCTGGCAGAGGAAGCCTATGAGGCGCTGCACGACTTGATCGTTCATGGGCGCCTGGCACCCGGCCAGCGCCTCAGCGAGCCGGAGCTGTGCGAGCAGCTCGGCATCTCGCGCACGCCGCTGCGCGAGGCCTTGAAGATGCTGGCCGCCGACGGTCTGGTGACCCTGCGCCGCAATCGCAATGCCCAGGTCTCGCTGATCGAGCCGGAGGAGCTGAAGCACCTCTTCGAGGTGGAAGCCGGGCTGGAGAGCCTGGCCGCCAGCCTCGCCGCCAAGCGCATGACCAACACCGAACTCAAGCGGCTGGAGACGCTCCAGGAGCGCCTGGAGCGGCTGCTGGAGAAGGGCGACCGGAACGCCTATTTCGAGCTCAACCAGCGCATTCACGGGCTGATCGTGTCCGGGGCCAAGAACCCGGTGCTCGAGGAGACCCACCGCAGCCTGCTGGGCCGGCTGGAGCGGGCACGCTACCTGGCGCTGGATCATCTCGGGCGCTGGGAGGAGTCCACGCGTGAGCACCGCGAGATCCTGGAAGCGCTCAAGGCCCGGGACAGCGACCTCGCCCGCCGCCTGCTGGCGGATCACGTCCAGCACACCGGCGATGCCATCGCCGCCATCAACCGCCCTCGCCACTGACGCGCCCGGCGAGCCTCCTCGCGGTGGGCTCGCTGAGTCATCGGCGCATCGTTCGCCCGGGCTTCAGTCCAGGGTGACGCGCAGCGCCAGCGGGTACTCGTCGCAGTTGTTGCCTTCACCGCCGCGATCCAACACCAGGAATTCCCCTTCACGCTCGAGCACCGACTGGATGGCATGCCAGGTGCCGGCGCGGTAGTTGACGCCCTGGCGCCCGTCGGTGACGAAGGCGCGCACCTCGGCCGGGTCGATGGTCTCGCCCGGCGGCGCCACCACGATCACGAAGCGCTCCTCGTGCAGCGGCATGAAGGCCTGGCTGCCCTGGGGATGGCGCTC
This sequence comes from Billgrantia sulfidoxydans, assembly GCF_017868775.1. Taxonomy (NCBI): domain Bacteria; kingdom Pseudomonadati; phylum Pseudomonadota; class Gammaproteobacteria; order Oceanospirillales; family Halomonadaceae; genus Billgrantia; species Billgrantia sulfidoxydans. The sequence continues at coordinate 3,526,272 of NZ_CP053381.1, forward strand.
GAGGAAGTCGAGCTCCAGCGGGATCGACACGGGCTGGCTGACGAAGATGCTGATCAGCGCCCTCGCCTGCTCGCCCAGGGTCTCGACCCTGGCCAGGTCGTGGTAGCGCCGGGTGCGCCCCGCGTTGATGTGAAAGTAGTCCGCCGTGCGGGTGTCGATGACATCGCCGAAGGGCGCGAAGGCCTCAGGCGTCAACGGCTCGGCTTTGAGCTCCAGCATGTTAGCCCCTCGAGTGCAGTACACCGGGGCTGTTCCGGCGGCAGGCCTGCGGGGAGGCGCTGTGAACCCACCCCTGGGCGCTACTTTTGCCATTCCTGGCAAAAGACCTCCTCTTCGGCCTGCCCCCGGCGCCCCTAACGTCGCTGAGATTCGGAAAAACTCGGTAATACTAATGCAAGTCCGCTACGCCTTAGCGAGCACCAAGCCGCAGCGCCGCGTGGCGGTTTACGTCTTTATAGAGCAAATAGCGGAACGGCCCCGGGCCGCCGGCATAGCAGGCCTGCGGACAGAAGGCGCGCAGCCACATGAAATCCCCCGCCTCGACCTCGACCCACTCCTGGTTGAGGTGGTACACCGCCTTGCCCTCGAGCACATAGAGGCCGTGTTCCATGACGTGGGTCTCGTCGAAGGGAATCACTCCCCCGGGCTGGAAGGTGACGATGTTGACGTGCATGTCGTGGCGCACGTCGCCGGGGTCGACGAAGCGGGTGGTGGCCCAGCGCCCCTCGGTGTCCGGCATCTCGCTCGGCGCGATGTCGTTCTCGTTGGTGACGAACGCCTCGGGCACCTCGATGCCCTCGACGAACTCGTAGGCCTTGCGCACCCAATGGAAGCGCACCGGCGCCGCGGATTCGTTGCGCAGCTGCCAGTGGCAGCCCGGCGGCAGGAAGGCGTAGCCGCCTGGCGTCATCTCGTGGCGCTCGCCGGCGATGGTCAGCGTCATCTCGCCTTCCAACACGAACAGCACCCCCTCGGCGGCGGGATCGAGCTCGGGCTTCTCACTGCCCCCGCCGGGCCCCACCTCCATGATGTATTGCGAGAAGGTCTCGGCGAAGCCGGAGAGCGGGCGCGCCAGCACCCACAGCCGGGTCTGCTCCCAGAACGGCAGGTTGCTGGTGACGATGTCGCGCATCACCCCCTTGGGGATGAAGGCGTAGGCCTCGGTGAACACCGCCCGGTCGGAGAGCAGCTGGGTCTGGGGCGGGTGTCCGCCGTGGGGGGCGTAATAGGTGCGTTGGCTCATGAGAGGTCCTTGATGAGATTGGGCCAACCTTAGCCGCTCTCGGGGCTACCCCGGGAACAGACCTTCGAGGAGGCGCTGTGAACCCATCCCTGGGCGCTACATTTGCCAACCATGGCAAATGACCTCCTCTTCGGTCTGTCCCCGGCGCCCCTCGTCAGCCAGCCAGGCTGCCTTGTCGGGATTAGACGTCAGCGCGCCGGCGCCGGGTGGTGCTCGATCCAGTGTCGCGCGATGTCGATGCGCCGCGTCACCCACACCCGATCGTGCGCCTCGATGTGGTCGAGGAAGCGCTGCAGGGCGCGGAAGCGGCCGGGGCGCCCGAGCAACCGGCAGTGCATGCCCACCGAGAGCATCTTGGGCGACTCTTCCCCTTCCGCGTACAGAACGTCGAAGGCGTCGCGCAGGTAGGTGAAGAAGTGATCGGCGGTGTTGAAGCCCTGGGGGGCGGCGAAGCGCATGTCGTTGCTGTCCAGGGTATAGGGTACGATCAGGTGGTCGTGCTCGCTGCCCTGGCTGTCGGTCACCCGGCTCCAGAACGGCAAGTCGTCGCCGTAGTAGTCGCTGTCGTAGAGGAAGCCGCCCTCATCGAGTATCAGGCGCCGGGTGTTGGGGCTGTCGCGGCCGGTATACCAACCCTGCGGCTTCTCGCCGTAGAGGCGCTGGAAAATCTCCATGGCGCGCTGCAGGTGCTCGCGCTCGACGTGCTCCGGCACCTCCTGGTAGTGGATCCAGCGATAGCCGTGGCAGGCGATCTCGTGGCCCAGCTCCCTGAAGGCGTGCGCCACCTCGGGGTGGCGCTCCAGCGCCATGGCCACACCGAACACCGTCAGCGGCAGGCCACGACGCTCGAACTCGCGCAGGATGCGCCACACGCCCGCACGCGAGCCGTACTCGTAGATCGACTCCATGCTGAGGTGGCGATCGGGATAGGCGGCCGCCCCGATGATCTCGGAGAGGAACTGCTCGGAGCCGGCATCACCATGCAGGACGCAGTTCTCCCCACCCTCTTCGTAGTTGAGCACGAACTGTACGGCGATCCTGGCTTGCCCCGGCCAGTTGGCGTGGGGCGGGGTACGGCCGTAGCCGATCAGGTCGCGGGGATAGTCATGACTATCACGCATGGCACTTCCTCTTGTTCTCGTTGGCAGGGGGTGGTGCTAGCTGCTGCCGAAGCGGCCCTGCCTGACAAAGTGTATACAATACAGAAAATAGACTGTATCCACAAAGGTTGCAACAGGCTGTCCCACCCATACGCCGGCGGCCTTGTCAGCGGTTACGTCCGGCGGTTTTATCCGTCCCTGACGCCTGCATAACAGCCCGCCAGATGCCGAAATCCTGTCACGCCGAACCCTCTTTGTATACAAAAATTCGCGACCACTGCAACCCTGAAAGCCAAACTGCCCGCTGGCGGCAGGCCGGCACCTCGACGCCGGGACACCCGGCAGCGAGTCAGCCAACATACTGAAGATCAGAATGTATACACTTTACGGAAGATAAAGTCGTCACTTCGCCTTCAACCCCCTTGCTCTCTACCTTTGTCTAAGAGGCCAGGTGTGTCACGAAGTGCCTCGATATAGATATAAACCATTGAAAATAAAAACCTATATCTGAAATCTCGGGAACCGAAGGAAATCCTTGCGTCGTAGTGGCGCCAGGTCTATTTTGTGTACAAAGAGATTTTTTATTGTTCACAAGAAAAGTTCGGAGTTCGCGATGCGCCTACGCCTCATCAATCCCAACACCACGACCGCCATGACCGACAAGATCGGCGAGGCGGCACGACGCGTTGCGGCACCCGGCACCACCGTGGTGGCGACCCAGCCGGCCGATGGCCCGGTGTCGATCGAGAGCCACTTCGACGAAGCCATCAGCGCGGTGGGCGTTGCGGAAGAGGTACTGGCAGGCGAGAGGGAGGCCACCGACGCCTACGTGATCGCCTGCTTCGGCGATCCGGGCCTGCTGGCCGCACGCGAGCTGACCCGCGCCCCGGTGATCGGCATTGCCGAGGCGGCCTTCCATATGGCCAGCCTGATCAGCACGCGCTTCTCGGTGGTGACCACCCTGTCGCGCACCGCCATCATCGCCGAGCACCTGCTCGAGCAGTACGGCTTCCGCCATCACTGCCGCCGGATCCGCGCCGCCGAGATACCGGTGCTCGACCTGGAGGAGAACGGCACGGCGGCGCTGGCACGCATCATCGACGAGTGCCACCGCGCCCGCGACGAAGATGGTATCGGCGCCATCGTGCTGGGCTGCGGCGGCATGGCCGACCTGACCGAGACCATTTCCCGCGAGGTCGGCCTGCCGGTGATCGAGGGTGTCACGGCCGCGGTCAAGCTGGCCGAGGCCCTCGTCGGCCTCGGGCTCGGTACCAGCAAGCATGGCGACCTGGCCTTCCCGCGGCCCAAGGCCTTCAGCGGACGCTTCGAGAGGTACTCGAATCTCACACCCGAGCTCTGAGACTCTCTGACCGACAACGACACTCATAACAACGCGCCTTGAGCACGTCTCGCCACAAAGCCCAAGAGCAGCATCGGGCACAACCACAACACAGAGCAACGACTTGCGAGGACAGACCCATGCAACACCCCACCCCACACAGCACGGCGGCCGACCCAGCCTCCTTGGCGGCGGCCGAGTCAGGCGCCACCAAGGCACTGGGCGAGGAGTCGCTGGCCCCGCAGAAGACCCGCATCATGGGGCGCACCTCCTACTTCCTGGCCTGGTTCGGTGGCTGCGTGTCGATCGGCACCTTCGCCATGGGCTCCAGCGTGGTCGGCACCCTCAACCTGATCCAGGCGACCCTGGCCATCGCCATCGGCTGCTTCGTGATCGGCATCGCCCTGGCGCTGAATGGCGCCGCCGGCTACAAGTACGGCATCCCCTTCATGGTGCAGGCGCGCAGCGCCTTCGGCTTCGCCGGCACGCGGCTGCCCGGCCTGGTGCGGGCCGTTCCCGCGGTGGTGTGGTACGGCTTCCAGAGCTGGATCGGCGCCGGGGCGCTGAACATGGTCTCGGCCACCCTGTTCGGCTTCGACAATCTGGTGTTCTACTTCATCGCCTTCCAGTTCCTGCAGATCGGTCTCTCGGTGATGGGGTTCCAGGGCATCAAGTGGCTGGAAAACATCGGCAGCGCCTTCATCCTCGCCTCGCTGGTCTACATGTTCTATGCCACGGTGCAGCGCTACGGTGATGAGCTCTCGACCAGCCTGCTGACCATGGAAGGCTCGTGGGGCATGCCGTTCTGGGGCGCCACCATGCTGTTCCTGGGCATCTACAGCACCATGATGCTCAACGTCAGCGACTATTCACGCGAGCACAAGGAGGGCACCGGCCCGGGGATCCTCACCACCATCTACGCCATGTCGATCCTGCCCTGCACGCTGTTCATGGGCCTGATCGGCTACATGGTCTCCGAGGCCACCGGCACCGCCGACCCCATCCAAGTCTTTGCCAACGCGGTAGACAACACGCCGCTGCTGATGACCACGCTGCTGTTCATCGCCTTCGCCCAGGTCACCACCAACGTGCTCAACAACGTGGTGCCGCCGACCTACGTGCTGATGGACGTGTTCAAGCTCAAGTTCACCACCTCTTCGGTCATCGTCGGCCTGCTGGCCTTCGCCACCTTCCCCTGGAAGCTGGTGCAGCCCGATTCCGCGGCCGGCCTGCAGCTCTTCGTGCAGACCTACTCAGCCTTCCTCGGCCCGATCTTCGCCGTCTTGGTGGTCGACTATTACCTGATTCGCCGCCGCACCCTGGACCTCGGCAAGCTCTACGACGAGAACGGCCCCTACCAGGGCGTCAACAAAGCGGCACTGGTCGCCACCGCCGTGGGCATCGCAGCGGCGCTGACATTCTCCGCCGTGTCGTGGTACGCCAGCCTGATCCCGGCCGGCCTGACCTATTATCTGCTAATGAAGCATTGGGCCCCCTGCCAGCGCTTCCGTCAGTGATCCATCGCTGCCCCGTCGCCCTCCGGCCATGCCGGAAGGGCGACGCCCCATGACAACAACGGTGACGACGATGAAAGAGAACGAGCTGGACATCCAGCGTATCGATCCGACGCTTTACAACGCCGACCTCGCCCCACTGAAACACAAGGACCGCAACTGGGGGGCCTTCGAGATCTTCAATGTGTGGTCCAACGACATCCAGAGCCTGTTCGGCTATACCCTGGCGGCCTCGCTGTTCCTGAGCTATGGGCTCAACGGCTGGGCGGTAATGGCGGCGATCATTCTCGCCGGCGTCATCGTCATGGTGCTGGTCAATCTGACCGGCAAGCCCAGCGTCAAGTACGGCATCCCCTTCCCGGTCATGGTCCGCGCCAGCATGGGGGTGCGCGGCGCCAACCTCCCGGCCATGCTGCGCGCTATCATCGGTATCTTCTGGTACGGCGTGCAGACCTATTTCGCCTCCACCGCGGTAGCGCTGCTGATCACCGCGCTGTTCGGCGCCGGCAATGGGGCTACCTTCCTGGGACTTTCCAGTGTGGCCTGGATCTCGTTCGTGATCGTCTGGCTGTTCCAGATCGCGATCTTCTGGCAGGGCATCGAACGCATCAAGCACTTCCTCAACTGGGCGGGCCCGCTGGTCTACGTGGTGATGGTGGCGCTGATGATCGTGGTCTGGTACCAGGCCGGCGATGAGCTGCTGCCGGCCATCAGCACCATCTTCAGCGCCGACGCCGATCGCAGCGGTAGCGCCGTAGCCGCCTTCCTGGCCATCGTCGGCACCATGGTCGCCTACTTTGCGGCGGTGGTGATCAACTTCGGCGACTTCACCCGCTTCGTCAGGACCGAACGCCAGATGAAGCTCGGCAATCTGCTGGGGCTGCCGCTCAACGTGGCCTTCTTCTCGTTCATCGCGCTGATCATCACCGCCGGCACCCTGGTGCTGTTCGGCGACGCCCTGACCAACCCGGCCGACATCGTCGAGCGGGTCGACTCGCTGCCGCTGACCATCGTCGCCGCGCTGACCTTCTTTGCCGCCACCGTCGGCATCAACCTGGTGGCCAACTTCATCCCGCCGGCCTACGACCTGGCCAACCTCTTCCCCAGCAAGATCAGCTTCAAGGTGGGCGGCCTGATCACCGCCATCGTGGCCTTCTTCGTCGGCGCGCTGTGGGTCTCGGTGATCAGCCAGATCGGCGTGCCCGGCTTCGTCAACGCGCTCGGCGCCATCGTCGCGCCCTTCTACGGCATCATCGTGGTGGATTACTACCTGGTGAAGCGTCAGCACCTCGACATGCAGCAGCTGTTCTCCTCCGAGCCGGGAAGCGCCTACTACTACGTGAAGGGCTGGAATACCCGGGCGCTGATGGCCTTCGGCTGCGCTGCGCTGTTCTCGATCTCTACCGTGCTGGTGCCGGCGCTAGCCAGCCTCGGCGGCTATGGCTGGATGATTGGTGCCGCGCTCGGCGGTGCTTTCTACTACGGCTTGATGCTGAGCCACCGCCCGGCGGCTGCAACGCCGGCTATCTAAAGCACTTTGGCAAAAAGCGCCTCCGGCCTGGCCGGGGGCGCCTTCCGTTCCGATACCCCGGGTAAGGACATCCGGCGGCTTTCCACGAGGCGGGCCCCAGAGCTTTCAACCGCGGCCGAACAAATTCTGCTTCACCTCGAGCAGATGCTCCTCGAGCAGGCTGCGAGCCACCTCCTCGTCGCGGTCACGCAGGGCCGCCACGATGGCGCGATGCTGCGTCTCGTAGCGCCTGCGTCGCTCGGACGTCAGTGAGATCCGCTTGAGCCGCCCCCATTCGCCCTCCTCCCGCACCATGTTGGTCAACTCCAGGATACGCAGGAAGAAACTGTTGTGGGTGGCTTCGGCAAAGGCCTGATGTAAGGCACCGTCCCAATGCTCGAAGGCCTCGATGCTGTCGGCCGATTCCGAGTGCTCAAGACATTCATCCATGCGAGCGAAATCGGCGGCCGTGGCGAAGCGCACGATCAATGCCACCATCTGGGGCTCGATCAGCACTCGGGCATCCATCAACTGCGCCGGACTCACCTGCTTCACCATGCTTCCGGCGCTCGTCGATACCGCCGTTGAAGCGCTGCTCCTGGGTTCGGGAAGCAGCTCAGCGGCGCGTTCGCTGACGAAGGTGCCGCTGCCCACGACTTGGGTGATCGCCCCCAGCGACTTGAAGTGCCCCAGCACCCGCCTCACCGCACCGCGAGAGGCACCAAAGCGTTCGCTAAGCTCACGCTCCGTGGGCAGCCGATGACCGGGAGGAAAGCGGCCGCTGGCAATCTCACCCTGCACGTAGCGAGCCAGGGCCTTGGCCCCGTCCGAGCGGATGTCGCTCTCGGCTAGCGAGTCCCATGGGCTCCGAGCTGGATTGGTAGATACCGGCCTTTCGCTCACTGAGCATCCTTATCAATGTACTTCATACGAGTCCAATACTTGCAGAATCTAGCCCATTTGGTTTCTCAGGACAAAGATTTCGGCTTGATTAAGTACCAATCTGCTTCTAGCCTCGGACAATGCAGGACCAAAAACAACCAATGGAGATCCAATTTCATGAGATTCGCCACGCTGCGGCCGGCGCCTGACCAGCCGCCCCGCGTCGCCCTGGTCGACGCTGCAGGCCAGCGCTACTGGCCGCTGGACGAGCTGGTGCCCGAGTTCCAGGGCGACATGCAGCAATTGATTCAAGACTGGGCATCACTGGTCCCCCGGATAGCGCCCAGGGGGGAAGGACGCCTCCTCGAAGCCGCTCGCCTCGCGCCCCCCATCCACCCTCATCGGAACATGTTCTGCGTCGGCAAAAATTACTTCGAACACGCGGCAGAATTCAGTGGCTCCGGCTTCGACAGCAGCACCACTGCCGACGACGTGGTGCCCAAGCATCCGATCATCTTCACCAAGGCCTACAACACGCTGATCGCCCATGGTGACGACATTCCCCGCCACGCCGGAATCACCGATCAGCTCGACTACGAGGCGGAGTTCGCCGTCATCATAGGCAAGGGCGGCCGTGGCATCACCAAGAACAATGCCTACCACCATGTCTGGGGCTACACCATCGCCAACGACGTCACCGCCCGCGATCTGCAGAAGAAGCACAAGCAGTGGCATCTCGGCAAGTCGCTGGACGGCCTCTGCCCGATGGGACCGTGGCTCGTCACCGCCGACGAAGTGGACCGCGATCGCGCCTCCATCAAGTGCTGGGTCAACGGTGAACTGCGCCAGGAGGCCCGCCTCGATCAGTTGATCTTCGACGTGCCCACGCTGATCGAGACCCTCTCCGCCGGCATCGAACTCAAGCCCGGCGACGTGATTCTGACCGGCACCCCGGTCGGCGTCGGTATCGGCTTCACTCCGCCCAGGTTCCTCAACAGCGGCGACAGCGTGCGCATCGAGGTCGAGGGCATGGGAGTACTGGAAAACCGGGTCGGCGACTGACCGGCCAGGCTTCAGCACCGGCAATCGGTCTCACAAGTCGCCATCGAGCGCAACAACAACACAGGAGCACGCCATGACCATTCCCGAAACCCCACTGAAGAGTATCACCGCCGCCGCGCTGGTCGCTGCTGGCGGCCTGGCCGTCGCCCCCGCCATGGCGGAGGAGTACTACGCCGGCAAATCCATCGAGATGGTGGTGCCGTTTGGCGAGGGCGGCGCCGCCTACGTAGCCGCGAAGTTCCTAGAACCCTTCTTGGAGGAGCACCTGCCGGGGAACCCGCAGGTCAATGTCAACACGCGCCCAGGCGGCGGCTCGATCCTCGGCGCCAACTGGTTTGAGCAGAATGCCGAGCCGGACGGCGAAACGATTCTATTCACCACCTCCTCCACCTCCAACCCCTTTGTGCTGGGCATGGAGGCCGTGGAGTACGACCTGGCCGCGATGCGCCCGGCCTTCAGCCTGCCCTTCGGTGCCGTGATCTATGTCTCGCCGAGCACCGGCATCGAAACACCGGCGGACCTGCACTCTCCCAACATGCCGCTGATCTACGGTGGCATCGCGGCCGCCGCCAGCGACCTGCCCGTGCTGCTGGCCTTCGAGCTTCTGGAGCTGGACCTGCAAACGGTTCTTGGTTTCGATGGCCGTGGCCCTGCCCGCCTGGCTTTCGAACGCGGTGAAACCAACATCGACTTCCAGTTCACGCCTGCCTACATGTCGCAGGTGGTGGACATGGTCGAGGCCGGCAGCGCAGTGCCGATCATGTCCGGCGGCGCCGTGGGCGACGACGGCACCCTCAGCGCTCGGGACCCGGCGTTCCCCGACTACCCCTCGGTCTACGAGGTGTACGAGGAGCTGAACGGGGAGGCGCCGTCCGGCGTGGAATGGGATGCCTTCCAGGCGATAGGCGCGACTACCTTCAACTTTGGCCTGACCGCCTACCTGCCAAAAGGCACGCCGGACGAGGTCATGGAGGTCTTCGAGGAAGCCATCGCCGCGATCAATGACGATCCCGATTACCAGTCCAAGAGCGAGGAAGCCGTGGGTGGCTACGACCTGCTGCCGGCGTCGACCGTCGCCGACGCGCTGGGCGCCTCGCTGCAGCCCTCCGACGACGTGCGCGACTACCTGCGCGACCTGCTGTCGAACAAGTACGACGTCGAGCTCTGAGCTCATTGCCGAAGCGGCCAGCCGTCCTGCCGGGGCTGGCCGCGTTCGATGCGCCAGTCAAGGAACCACAACGTGTTCGAGAATATCGTTTCGGCCCTGGATCTGCTGTTCCAGCCCGTCCGGCTGCTGGCGCTTTTCGTCGGCATGCTGGCCGGCATGATCTTCGGCATGTTACCGGGGCTGGGTGGGGTCGCCGCCGTGTCGATCCTGCTCCCGTTCATCTACCTGATGGATGGCTACGCCGGCCTGGCTATGCTGCTCGGCGCCATCTCGGTGATCTATACCGCCGACACCATTACCTCGGTGCTGCTCGGCGCGCCGGGCTCACCGGCGTCGGCGCCGACCGCTATCGAAGGTCATGCGCTGGCGAAACAGGGCAAGGCGTCTCTGGCGCTCGGCGTCGGTTTCCTCGCGTCGATGGTCGGCGGACTGTTCGGCGCCCTGATTCTCTCCGTCGCGATTCCCGTCGCCGGGCCGCTGGTGCTGGCGCTGGGCACGCCGGAGCTGTTCATGTTCGCCCTGGTGGGGCTCTGCTTTGCCGCCAGCATGGTCGGCAAGGATCTCGCCGTGGGCCTCGCCGCCGCCTGCTTCGGCATCCTGCTGGGCGTGGTCGGTGCCGCGCCAGCCGCTGCCAACTATCGCTTCATCTTCGGCCAGTCCTACCTGATGGATGGCCTGTCGCTGCCGATCGTGGCGCTCGGGCTGTTCGCCGTGGCCGAACTGATCGGCATGGTCGCCGCGGGCGGCGGCATTGCCGGTAAGCCGACGCCCCTGGGCAAGTGGAGCGACAGCTTTTGCGAGTTCTGGCGCCACCGCTGGCTGGTCTGCCGTGCCTCGGTGATCGGCATTTTCGGCGGCTTCGTGCCTGCGGTGGGTGCCAGCGCCTCCACTTGGATCGCGTACGGCCACGCCCTGAGTTCCACCAAGGACAAGCGCAACTTCGGCAAGGGCGAGATCCGCGGCGTGGCCAGCGCCGAAGGGGCCAACAACGCCACGATCATCTCCGACCTGGTGCCTACGATGCTGTTCAGCGTACCGGGCGGGCCCGCCGCCGCCATCTTCCTCGGCGCGCTGTTCTCGTTCGGCTTCTATCCCGGCCCACGCATGGTCAGCGAGTCGCCGGACCTGATGTACATGATCGTATGGAGCGTGGCGCTGGCCTCGGTGCTGGGGGCCGCCATCTGCTTCGCCGTGACGCCCTACATCGCCCGGCTGACCCGGGTGAACTTCGCGCTGATCGCCGCCCCGCTGCTGTTGATCATGGTCGCCGGCGCCTATCAGGGTACCCGGACCTTCGGCGACATCCTCGCCTTGCTGGCACTCGGCATCCTCGGCTGGCTGATGAAGAATGCCGGCGTCCCACGCGCCCCAGTGCTGGTCGGCTTCGTGCTGGCCACGCCCATGGAGCAGTACTTCTGGCTGACCACCCAGATCCACGGCTTCACCTGGCTGACACGCCCCGGGGTGCTGATCATCGCCTCGCTGATTGTGATTCCGTTGGTGTTGAACGTGGTGCGCCGGCTGCGCCAGCGGTGGAGCGCCGGCCACGACGAACCGCAGCCTCAAACCGCAGCGGATGGCGGCGAGATCGCGAGCCATGACAGCAGCGTCGTCCTGGTCATGGTGTTGCTGATGGTTGCGGTCTTCGGCTATGCACTGGTGGAGATGCTCGGCTTTCGACCCAATGCGCGGCTGATGCCGAGCCTGGGGATCGTGCCGGGCCTGCTGCTCAGCCTCTACCTGCTGGGACGCCAACTGGTCCGGATGCGTCGCCAGGGAGCAGTGGCGAACCTCGCCAGCCGCAAAGAGCTACCCGTGCTTGGCGGCATTCTGCTGTACGGCATCGCCATGTGGCTGATCGGGTTCAATCTGGCCACGCCGTTGCTGCTGGCCTGGCTGCTCATCGGCTGTGCCAGGATGCGCTGGAACTCCGCCCTGCTCTATGGGCTTGCGGTCTATGCCGTCGCTCAAGGCATGTTCGCCATGATGCGCTCCACGCCGCCCCAGGGTGTGCTACTGAACCTGCCCATGCCGTGGTGATCGGATGCGATACACCGCGCCATGAGCGGCATCGAATATCTCCTCAAGCACCGAAGATACGCTGCAGGTCCGGCGTCTCTTCTTCTTCCTCGACGATCGAGAGCGAGGCTTCGATGGCCTTGAGGTGCCGACTCATGAAGGCGGTGGCCCGCTCGCCATTCTTGGCTTCGAGAAAGCCGATCAGGTCGTCGTGGTCGTGGGACTCGCAGCCCAGATGCCCCGAACTGCCGTAAACTGCCAGGATCAGCGATGAGCGCGAGCAGAGCTGGCCGACGAAAGCGGCCAGGGTGGCGTTGCCGGAGAGCTGGGCGAGGCGTTCGTGGAAGGCGGCGGAGAGCTTGATCGCGCGGCTCTGCTCGCCCGACTTGAGCGCCTCGCGCTCGCGCCGGGCCATGTCGCGCAGCTCACGCACGTCCTCGGGCTTGATGCGGCGGGCCACCTCGGGCATCAGGCCGCACTCGACCATCTGGCGGGCATCAAAGACATCCTTGGCCTCGTCGGCGGTAGGCCGCGTGACGCTGGCCCCACGCCTCGGCGTCAGGGTCACGAGCTGCTCCAGAGCCAGGCGCTGCAGGATCTTGCGCACGCCGGTGCGGCTGATGCCGAACACCTCGGCCAGGGCATCCTCGCGCAGACGCGCACCGGGGCGCAGGCGGTGCTCGATGATGGCATCGCTGATCGTGCGGTAGATCGCCTCGTGGCGCTCCGCCCCATCACCGTTCTTGCCCAGGCGCCGGGGCTTCCCCTCGCCCGCCTCGCCATCGGCCAGGCGCTGCCGCTGGTTCATGTTCCTCCCTCCTGGTCTGAGCCCTTCTGCCATTGTATACATAGTCATCCAACTATCGAACCCGCCAGGACGCATACGGCCCGCCATCCGGCGGGCCGTATGCGGGTGCTGCCGCCTGCCTTCTCACTCCGACCAGGCGGCGATCGCGTCGCGCTCCTCGTCGGTCATACCGGTCATGTTGCCAAGCGGCATGTACCTGCTGACCACCACTTCGCGGATCTTGGCGCGGTGGCCTTCGATCTGTGCCGTGGTGTCGTAGACCACGCCGGCCGGCGCCGAGCCGAAGCCCTCTTGGGTCGGGCTGGCCGAATGACAGGCCACACAGCGCGACTCGATGATGGCCTCGACCTCGGCCAGGCTGGGACCCTCGCCCTCGACGCCCGGCGAGGCCCCCGTTCCCGGCATGCCGGCCCAGAAGGCCACGGCGATCAGCGCCACGCCGACGGCCGGATAGGCGGGCTGGATCGTGCCCGCGTGCATCAGCACGAAGAACTGGCGGATCAGCGCACCGGCGAAGATGAACAGCGCCATCAGCACCCAGGCGTATTCGTGGTTGTAGACGAAGGAGTAGTGGTTGCTGATCATCAGCAGCACCACCGGCAGGGTGAAGTAGGTGTTGTGAACCGAGCGCTGCTTGCCGCGCTTGCCGTCCAGCGGATTGGGCGCCTCGCCCGCCTTCATGGCCTTCACCATGCGCCGCTGACCGGGAATGATCCAGAAGAAGACGTTGGCCGACATGGCGGTGGCCATCACGGCACCGGTCAGCAGGAAGGCGGCGCGCCCCGAGAATAGCTGCACGCTGAGATAGGCCACCACCACCATCATCACCGCCACGGCCAGGCTAAGGACCCCGTCGCGGTCCATGTTGGGGCTGATGCGCTTGCACAGCTCGTTGTAGACCACCCAGCCGCCGAGCAGGAACGCCAGCGCCAGCAGGTTGGCCTGCCAGCCGCTCAGGTTGGCGGCCCAGCTCCAGTCGCTGTCGGGGTTGACCAGATAGAAGCTCGGGTTGGCCATGTACAGCAGCACGAACAGGGCGAAGCCGGACAGCCAGGTGGTGTAGGCCTTCCAGAACGACCAGTGCAGGTCCTCGGGCAGCTTGGCGGGGGCCGTGGCGTACTTCTGGTTGTGGTAGAAACCGCCGCCATGCACGGCCCACATCTCGCCGAACACACCCTTGTCGCGATCCTCGGCCGCCTTGGGCTTGCGCAGGCCGTTGTCCAGCATGACGAAGTAGATCGATTCGCCGATCCAGGCGATCGCCGCGATGACGTGCAGCCAGCGCAGCATGAAATTGACGAATTCCAGCAGGTAAGCTTGCATCAGGTTGTCTCAGCTTAGTTGTTGTTGACGCCGCATGGCGGAGCGCAGCCAGTTTTCAAATCAAGCGCCAGGGAAGCGTTGATCAATTTTGCGAGCGGGATGAAGCACAAGGCGCACGGCGCGCAGAAACCGGAGCCTATGGGGTATAGGTGAGGATTCCGACGGTCCGACGCTTCGGCACCGCGCAACGCAGTGATTCGCCCGCGCAGCCATTGATCAGCGTTTCCCTAGCTGCCGCGGTAGGTGGAGTACCCATACGGCGACACCAACAGCGGCACGTGGTAGTGCTGCGAGGCGTCGGCCACGCCGAAGCGCAGCGGGATGACGTCGAGAAAGCGCGGCTCGCTCGCCGAGACCCCCTGCCGGCGCAGGTAGTCGCCGGCATGGAAGACCAGCTCGTACTCGCCGACGCTGAAGTCGTCGCCCTCGAGGATGGGCGCATCGCAGCGACCGTCGTCGTTGGTGGTCGCCGTTTTCAGCAGCGAGCGGCTCTCGCCCTCCAGGCGATAGACGTCGATGCGGATGCCTTCGCCGGGGCGCCCCTGGGCGGTATCCAGCACGTGGGTGGTCAGTCGTCCCATTTCGTTACTCCCTTTGTCGGCCATATGAAGACAGTTTTAGCGCTTTCGTTGGTACATTTCAAAGATTTTTTGTATACACTTTATCATGGCACGCCACGAGCAATACCCTTGCAGCTCTGACCAAGGAGAACAGGATGAACGACAAGACACTGGCGCCGCGCCCCAGCACGCTCGACCGCGAGGAGTTCGTGACCCGCTTCGGTGACATCTACGAGCACTCCCCCTGGGTCGCGGCGCTGACCTGGGAGCGCGGCCTGCAGCCGGCGCAGGACACCCCCGCCGGCCTCGCCGAGGCCATGGGCCAGACGCTGCGCAGCGCCACGCCGGAGCGCCAGCTCGAGGTGATTCGCGCCCACCCGGACCTGGCCGGCAAGGCCGCCATCGCCGGGGAGCTGACCGACGACTCCACGCGTGAGCAGGCTGGCGCCGGGCTCGATCAGTGCACCCCTGAGGAGATGGCTCGCTTCGAGCGCCTCAATGCGGCTTACAAGGACAAGTTCGGCTTTCCCTTCGTCATGGCTGTGAAGGGCAGTGACCGCCACGCCATCCTCGCCGCCTTCGAGACCCGGCTGGAGAATTCGCCGGAGGAGGAGCGCCGCACCGCCATCGAACAGATCAACCGCATCGCCCGCTTCCGCCTGGAAGCCCGCGTCGAGAAGTGACCCGGCCCGGCCTCTCTCCTCACGGCCCGATGCCGCGCCCGGGGGCACCCCCGGGTCGCGGCCTCATTCCCTAACCGCCCCTGGCCCCGTCGGGCGTCGCCTCGTCGTCCAGCCGCGAGCGCCCGGGCCGGGAGACTTCCCCCGCCTCCTGGCGTCCCACGCCGGGCGCCTCGCCTGCGTCGTCGCACGCCATGGCCTCACGCTCACGTGCCTCGTCGGCCAGGGTGGTGTTGGGCAGCACCAGATTGAGGGTGAAGGCGGTGATGGCGGCCACCACGATGGGCGCCCCGCCGATGACGTTCTGCAGCCACTCGGGGAAGCGTTCGATGGCCGCGGGCACCTCGGCGATGCCCAGGCTGAGCGCCAGGGCCAGCCCCACGATGGTCATGTTGCGGGCGGAGAGCTCGTCCTTGATCAGCAGCTTGATGCCGGTCATGGTGATCATGCCGAACACGGTGATGGTGGCCCCGCCGAGCACCGGATAGGGAATGGTGGTCATCAGCGCGCCGAACTTGGGGCTGAGGCCGGCCAACAGCATGAAGCCGCCGGCCAGCGCCAGCACGAAGCGGCTGATCACCCGGGTCATGGCGACGATACCGACGTTCTGGCTGAACGTGGAGGTGGGCAGGGCGCCGAAGAAGGCGCTCGCCGTCGTGGTCAGGCCGTTGCCCAGCAGGCCGCCGGTCAGCTCGCGGGTCCTGAGTTCGCGATTCATACCGCCCACGGTGGTCGCCGAGAGGTCGCCGATGGTCTGCACCGAGTTGATCACGCAGATCACCACCATGGCGACGATCGCCGAGGCATGGAACTCCATGGCGAAGGGCATGAATGTCGGCACCGCCACCCAGTCGGCGTCGGCCACCGACGCGAAGCTGACCATGCCCAGCGCCAACGACAGCCCGTAGCCGACGAGAATGCCGACGATGATCGCCGAGAGCTTGACGACCCCCTTGCCGAACTGCGAGGCGGCGAGCACCGTGGCGAGCGTCACCAGACCCACGCCCCAGTTCAGCGGCGCACCGAAGTCGGCAGCGTCGACGTTGCCGCTGCCCGCCATGTAGCGCACCGCGATATCGTAGAGCGACAGGCCGATGACCAGCACCACCGTGCCGGCGACCACCGGGGGGAAGAGATGGCGGACGTACTGAATGAAGTACCCCACCACCATCATGGTGACGCCGCCGATGAGCTGTGCCCCCAGGATCCCTCCGATGCCGAACTGGCCGCCGACGGCGATCAGCGTCGGCACGTAGGCGAAGCCGACGCCGAAGATGGCCGGCAAGCGGGCGCCGAACTTCCAGACACCGTACAGATGGAACAGGGTGCAGACCCCCGAGGCCAGCACCGCGATCTGTATCAGCAAGAGCTTTTCCTGCGGTGTGGCACCTACCACTCCCGCGATGATGATGGGGGGCGTGATGACACCGGCGATCATCGCCAGCACGTGCTGCAGCGACAGGGGCAAGGCCGTTGTCAGCGAAGGCCGGCCATGGAAGTCGAAAATCGAAGTGCTCTGAATCTTTCGCATGGATCCATCCAGTCGTTGTTGTGTTTCTGTATACGGAAAGCCAGTACCGTGACTTGTTCGAATTTGCGGCCAGAAGCTTTCCAATACACACCGAGTTAACCGCGCCCGCTGCGACTCGCACTTCCTGTCCAATCGGTCAAAAAAATGTATTCCAAATCGCACACCAATGGGCGACAGTACATCAATTTATTGTATACAGAAATTATTTCCACCTCTTTCTCGCTCTTCCCCTGATCCAGCCGCCTGGCACCGCCCTCTCCCGAGAACGGGCCAGCTACACTGGGAGGAAAATCGGCAGCGGAGGTAAAGGAGAGCGACATGTTTCGTGATCGACTGGACGCGGCAGAGCTACTTGCCGAGCGCTTGGCACACCTGAAGGGTTCCAATCCGCTGGTGCTCGCCATTCCTCGTGGTGGGGTACCCATGGGGCGCTACCTGGCCGATGCCCTCGAGGGGGAGCTCGACGTCGTGCTGGTGCGCAAGATACGCGCCCCCGGGAACCCCGAATTCGCCATCGGTGCCATCAGTGAGGACGGCACCATGAAGCTCGATGCGGCGGCGTCCCATTTCACGCCTGAGGCGGTGGAGCGTGAGGCGGAACAGCAGCGCAAGCTGCTCGCCGAGCGACGCCAGCGTTATAGCCCGGTTCGCCCGCCGATTCCGCCCGAGGGGCGTGTGGTGGTGGTCGTCGACGACGGCAGTGCCACCGGCGCGACCATGGAGGCTGCGCTGAAGACCCTGCACGGCCGTGCCGCACGGCTTGTCGCGGCACTGGGGGTGGCCTCCCCCAGTGCCGTCGCCCGGCTGGAGGCGATCGCCGATGAGGTGGTCTGCCTGGACGTGCCGCCACGCTTCATGGCGGTGGGCCAGTTCTACGCCGATTTCGGCCAGGTCGAGGAGGAGGAGGTGTTGGAACTGCTTGGCGAATGAGGCCACCCACTGGCGGCGGAACTCTTTTCATGGCGCCATAAGGAAGGCCGCCGTCCCAGCGGGGCGGCGGCCTTCTTCGTCAACGGCAGTGCGGCGACTTACTTGGCCGCGGCGCTGGCCGCCTTGACGTTCTGCTCGGTCAGTTGCTGACCCTTCTGCAGAAACTCCTGGCTCAGGTCGACCACCTTCTTGGTGTCGCCCTGCAGGCGCTCGCCCAGCTCCTTGACGGCTTTCTGCTGGGTCTCGAGTACCTGCTTGAGGCCCTCGGAGTCCTTGACGTCAACCCAGGCACGGGCCTGTGCCAGGCTCAGGTCGGAGTAGCTACGAAAAGCGTCCAGCTGCGCCGACAGCAGCTTCTCGTAGTATTCCAGGGTCAGCGAGCCATAGGCGCGCGCCGGGGCGAAGAACAGGGATTCGAACTGCTGGGTCGCCTTGTCTTGGGTCTTGCTCATGAGACACCTCCTACGTTGCGTTGCCAAGGCAGGATCGCGCCTTGTTGCAATGCAACATAGCAGCTCTTTTTGTGCAATGCAACATTCTTTCGCGCCCCACATCGGCTCCCCCGCGGCCGCCCGTTCAGCGATAGGCGCCCTCGATGTCGGTGACCCGCATGGCCTTGCGTCCCAGGCCGTCGTGGAGATCGAGCATACGCTCGATCCAGCCGTAGACGGGATCGGCATTCGACACCAGGTCGGCAGTCGACACCACCCGCGCCCACATGAAGGCGCCAAACACCAGGTAGTCGGCCGCGGCAGGCGCCGCGCCGTCGAGGAAGTCGCTGCCTTCCAGCTGGCCGCGCAACGGTGCCAGCGCGGCATCCAGTTGGGCCAGCCCCTTGGCCGGCGAATGGAACTCCTCGAGGGAACGGCCGAAACGCTTCTCGCGGCTGGTGCGGAAGTAGTCGCGGTCCCTGGGATCGATGGCGTTGAGCAGATCCATGATGATGGTTCTCATCATCGCCGGCTGTAGCGCCCGTTCGGCGTAATGCTTGAAGAAGCGCGCCCGGGCCTCGGCCATGCCATCGCCCAGCAGGGGCGCCTCGGGGTAGGTACGGTCAAGGTAGCGCAGGATCTCGTAGCTGTCGGTGACCGTCTCGTCACCATCGACCAGGACCGGCACCTTGTCGTGATCGGCGAATGCCAGGGCCTGCTTGTCGGTGAAATACCAAGGGCGCGTCTGGGCCTCGAGCCCCTTGTGAGCGAGTGCATAGCGAACACGCCAGCAGTAGGGGGAAAAGCGCAGATCTTCGTCGATACCGCAGAGGTCAAAGAGAACCCTGGCCATGGACGTCTCCTGGAACGTGGTGTGGTCCCCGGATAGTGCCAGCCTTCTCGGCAGCTTGCCAACTGCGCCGACCACGGCCGAGCCGAGGCCTTGAGCCTGTCCATTAGTCTAATAACGAACGGCCTCGTGGCGCATGATCGAACGCCACGCAGCCAGGCAATAGCTTGTTTTTCTTTCATAAAAGAGTAATGTCGCGGTCTTGCCGCTCCGCCAGATATTGGTAAGACCAATGACCCAAGGATGGCAACTTTCCAGCGCTCTTCGTATCGTTGCGTGCCTGGCCGGCAAAGGCAGGGGGTGCCCTTCGCCTTCCGGAGTCCAACAAGGAGAAATCCGAGGAAACGTCATGACGGATACAACCCTAGCACTACTCGCCTTTACGCCATTGATACTGGCCGGCGTGCTGTTGATCGGCTTTCGCATGGCGGCCAGAACGGCCATGCCCATCGTCTTCGTGGTCACCGCCCTGATCGGGCTGTTCGCCTGGGAGATGAGCTTCAACCGGGTACTGGCCTCAACGTTCCAGGGTCTGATCCTGACCGTCTCGATCCTGTGGATCATCTTCGGCGCCATCCTGCTGCTCAATACGCTGAAGCATTCCGGCGGCATCGCGGCGATCCGCAACGGCTTCTCGGGCATCAGCCCCGACCGCCGCGTACAGGCGCTGATCGTAGCGTGGCTGTTCGGCTGCTTCATCGAGGGCGCCTCGGGTTTCGGCACCCCCGCCGCGGTGGCGGCCCCGCTGATGGTGGCGCTGGGCTTCCCGGCCTTGTCCGCGGTGGTCGTCGGCATGATGATCCAATCCACCCCGGTCTCCTTCGGCGCGGTCGGCACCCCGATCGTGGTCGGCGTGTCCGGGGGCGTCAACATGAACGCCATCACCGAGCAGCTCGAAGCGGGCGGCTTCACCTGGCTCGAGTACTTCCGCCTGATCGCCGCGGAAGTCGCCATCGTGCACGCCATCGTCGGCATCCTGATGCCGTTGATCATGGTAGTCATCATGGTGCGCTTCTTCGGCGCCAACCGCTCCTGGAAGGAGGGGCTCTCGATCACCCCGTTCGCCCTCTTCACCGGGGTGGCCTTCGTGGTGCCGTATGCCCTGGCGGGCGTACTGCTGGGGCCGGAGTTCCCCTCGATGATCGGCGCCATGGTGGGGCTCGCCATCGTCGTGCCGGCGGCACGCCGCGGCTTCCTGCTGCCCAAGGATACCTGGGACTTCCCCGAGCGCGACGCCTGGCCGGCCGGCTGGATCGGCAAGATCGAGATCAAGATCGACGACATCGCCGGCAAGACGCCGCTCTCCACCTGGATGGGCTGGCTGCCCTACGTGCTGCTGGCGCTGTTCCTGGTGGCCTCGCGCGTCGTCGATCCGCTGCGTGAGGCGCTCAACGCCTGGACCTTCGGCTGGAGCAACATCCTCGGCGAGGCCGGCGTGTCCGGCAGCATCGCCCCGCTCTACCTGCCCGGCGGCATCCTGCTGATGGTGGTGCTGGTCACTGCGGTGCTGCATCGCATGCGCCTCGGGGAACTCAAGGCCGCCTTCGGCGAATCCTCGCGCACCCTGCTCGGCGCCGGTTTCGTGCTGATCTTCACCATCCCCATGGTACGCATCCTGATCAACTCGGGCGTCAACGCCGCCGACCTGGTGTCCATGCCGGTCGCCATGGCCCAGTTCGTGGCCGATAGCGTGGGTAGCGTCTATCCCTTCTTCGCCCCCGCCGTGGGCGGCCTGGGCGCCTTCATCGCCGGGTCCAACACGGTCTCCAACCTGATGCTGGCCGAGTTCCAGTTCAACGTCGCCCAGCAGCTCGGCCTCTCCACCGCCTTCATGGTGGCGCTGCAGGCCGTGGGGGCCGCCGCGGGTAACATGATCGCCATCCACAACGTGGTGGCGGCCTCGGCCACCGTCGGCCTGCTTGGACGCGAGGGCGAGACGATCCGCAAGACCATCCTGCCGACGATCTACTACCTGGTGTTCGCCGGCGCGATCGGCTTGATCGCCTTCTACGTCCTCGGGGTATCGGACCCGCTGCTGCAAGTCGGCGGCTGAGCCACCCCACCACAGGCGAAGCCTCCCCGCCCCTGCGGCGGGGAGGCTTCGTTCGTTTCTGGCCTCCTCAGTCGATACGCTTGAGCTCGCGGGTGTGGCGTGCACCGCGCTCGACATAGCCGGCCGCGTTTCGCGCCAGCCCGGCAATCGCCTCGGGCGAGAGCTCTCGCACCACCCGCGCCGGCGCCCCGACGATCAGCGAATTATCTGGGAAGTTCTCGCCCTCCTTGACCACCGCTCCGGCGGCCACGAGGCTATTTTTGCCGATGACGGCGCCGTTGAGGATCACCGCCTGGATGCCTATCAGGCTGCCGTCGCCGACGGTACAGCCGTGCAGCATGGCCTGGTGCCCCACGGTCACGTCGCTGCCGACCGTCAGCGGATAGCCCGGGTCGGCGTGCAGCACCGCGCCGTCCTGGATGTTGCTGCGCTCGCCGATCTCGAGTCGGTCGGTGTCGCCGCGCAGCACCGCCTGGTACCAGACGCTGGCCTGCCGCTTGAGGGTGACCTGGCCGATCACATCGGCCGTCTCGGCCACGTAGACGTCCGCCTCGATCTGCGGACGATGTTCGCCGTACTGGTAGATCGCCATTGCGTCTCCTCCTGAGCCTTGCCTTCCCCGGGGTCGCCGCCTGCAGCGCCCGGGCCCTGTCCTCGGCCATGCCTCACGCCAGCGCCTGCTCCAGCAGCAGCGCCACGTGCACCGCCCTGCGGCCACTGCCGTCGTGGATCTGATGGCGGCAGCTGGTGCCATCGGCCACGATCACGGTATCCTCGCCCGCCGCGCGCACGGCGGGCAACAGGCTGAGCTCGGCCATCTGCATCGAAGTCCCGTAATGCTCGGCCTCGTAGCCGAAACTACCGGCCATGCCGCAGCACGAGGAGTCGATGGTCTCGACCGCGAGCCCGGGGATCCATGACAGCACCGTCTCCACGGGGCGCAGCGCGTCGAAGGCCTTCTGATGGCAGTGGCCGTGCAACAGGGCCCGCGCATGACCGACCGGCTTCAGCGCAAGGGGTAACTCGCCGGCTGCCCGCGCCCTGACCAGGAACTCCTCGAACAGCAGGGCCGACTCGGCCAGCCCTCGTGCCGCCTCCCCGAAGCCGTACTGCAGGAACTCGTCGCGCATGCTCAGCAGGCACGACGGCTCGAGCCCGACGATCGGCACGCCGCGCTCGACGTAGGGCAGCAGGTGGTCGAGGGCGCGCCGCGCCTCGGCCCTGGCCTTGTCGAACTGGCCGGAGGAGAGGTAGGTGCGCCCGCAGCACAGCGGGCGTTCGCCCGGCGTGACGTTGAGGTGCACGCGATAACCGGCCGCCTCGAGCACCCGCCTGGCGGCGCGGGCGATGTCGTTCTCCATGTAGTTGTTGAAGGTGTCGACGAACAGCACCACCTCGCGGCTCCCCTGCGCCGATGGAGCATGCGCTTCGGCCAGGAAGTTGCCACGGAACCTGGGGAAGTCCCGCTGCTCGGCCAAGCCCAGCGCCCGCTTGACCCGCCGCGAGACGACAGGCAGCCGCTGGACCGCGCCCAACAGGCCCGACAGCCGGCTCGCCCAGGGGGCATAGCGCGGCAGCTCGCCGACCAGGCGATCGCGCAGTGCAAGCCCCCTGGCCCGGACCCGGGCCGCGCGCGCCTCGATCTTGAACTTGGCCATGTCGACACCGGTCGGGCAGTCGCGCCGGCAGCCCTTGCACGACACGCACAGGTCCAGCGCCTCCTTGACCGCGTCGCCTGCCAGGCCCTCGTCACCGAGCTGCCCCGAGAGCACCAGGCGCAGGGTATTGGCGCGTCCGCGAGTGAGATGCTGTTCCGCCCTGGTGACGCGATAGCTCGGGCACATGGTGCCGGCGTCGAACTTGCGGCAATGGCCGTTGTTGTTGCACATCTCCACCGCCATCGCCAGGCCATGAGTGAGGTCGTCGCCGCTGCCGGGTGCGCTCAGCTCACCGCTCCGCGGGTCCCGCCTGACGTTCCACGCCGACCAGTCGAAGGCCGGCGTCAGCGGAATGCGCTGGTAGTGGCGCGGAAAGCGGAAGTAGCGCTCGTCGTCCATTCTCGGCGTATCGACGATCTTGCCCGGGTTGAGGCGGTTGTTGGGATCGAACAGCCGCTTCACCTCCTTGAAGGCGTCATTGACGGCGCTGCCGAACTGCCAGGCCACCCATTCGCCACGACACAGCCCGTCGCCGTGCTCCCCCGAGTAGGCCCCCTTGTACTCGCGCACCAGGGCCGAGGCCTGCTCGGCGATCTCGCGCATCTTCTCGGCACCGCCGCGGCGCATGTCGAGGATCGGCCGCACATGTAGCGTGCCGACACTGGCATGGGCGTACCAGGTGCCCTCGGTGCCATGCCGATGGAACACCTCGGTCAGCTTGTCGGTGTACTCGGCCAGGTGCTCGAGCGGCACCGCGCAGTCCTCGATGAAGGAGACCGGCTTGGCGTCACCCTTCATGCTCATCATGATGTTGAGCCCGGCCTTGCGCACATTCCACAGCGCCTTCTGCTCGGCCGGCTCGGGCATGTCGACCACGCTCCCCGGCAGGCCCAGGTCGGCCATCAGTTCGTTGAGGCGTGCCAGCGATGCCAGCAGCGCCTCGCGCTCCTGCCCGGCGAACTCCACCAGCAGCACCGCCTGGGGCCGACCGATCAGGGCCTTCTCGATCACCGGACGAAACGCGGGGTTCTCCAGCGACAGCTCGATCATGGTGCGGTCGACCAGCTCCACCGCGGTGGGGTCAAGGGTCACGATGTGCTGGGTGACGTCCATCGCCTGGTAGAAGGTGGGAAAGTTCACCACGCCGAGGACCTTGTGCTCGGGCAACGGCGACAGCCTGAGCGTCAACCGCTGCGTGACCGCCAGGGTTCCTTCCGAGCCCACCAGCAGATGCGCCAGGTTGGGCCGCGCGTCGGGGTCGTAGGGCATCGGATTCTGGCAGTCGAACAGATCGAGGTTGTAGCCGCCTACCCGCCGCAACACCCGGGGAAAGTGCCCGCGGATCTCCTCGGCCACACCGTCGGCGACGGCACGAACCCGGTCGGCCAGTTCCCGCACGCGGCCCGTGTCCGGCAGCCTGTCGACGAAACCGAAGTGGCCTTCACTTCCGTCGGCGAGGATCGCATCCAGCCCCAGCACGTTGTGCACCATGTTGCCGTAGCGGATCGAGCGCGAACCGCAGGAGTTGTTGCCGGCCATGCCGCCCAGGGTGCACTGGGCGCTGGTCGAGACATCGACCGGATACCACAGCCCGTGGGGCTTGAGCCAGGCGTTGAGGTGATCGAGCACGATGCCCGGCTCGACCACCACGGTGCGCGCCTCGGGGTCGAACTCGACGATCCGGTTGAGCCAGCGGGAGGCGTCGAGGATCACCGCCTCGCCCACCGTCTGGCCGCACTGGCTGGTGCCGGCGCCCCGCGCCAGCACCGGCACGCGGGCATCGCGGGCGATATCGAGCGCGCGCCTCAGGTCGTGCTGGTCGCGTGGGACCACCACACCGATCGGCATCGCCTGGTAGATCGAGGCATCCGTCGAGTAGCGGCCCCGCGAGGCGTGGTCGAACAGCACCTCGCCCTGCACCTCGCGCGCCAGCCGCGCGGCCAGTTCGCTGACCGGCTGGACCCGGGCATCCCGAGACCGGGCGTTCTCGTTCAGGGACGTCATGCTGCCCTCCTGGTCGTGCTGGTAAAAGCCGCCGCTCAGCGGATGGCGTCGAGCGGGTGGTGGGCGAAGTAGTCGAGTGCGGCACCCACGCCGCTGCCCGCCAGCGGCACACCGGCGAGTTTCATGCCCGCCTCGCAGCCGCCCAGGGTGGCGATCAGGGTCAGGTCGTTGCAGTCGCCCAGGTGGCCGATGCGGAACATCTTGCCCTTGGCCTTGCCCAGGCCGGTGCCCAACGACAGGTCGAAGCGCTCGTAGATGAGCTTGCGCACCGCGTCGGCATCGACACCTTCGGGCATCACCACGCCGGTCAGCACCGGCGAATAGACGGCAGGATCCTGGCACTGGATCTCCAGGCCCCAGGCCGCCACCGCCTGGCGCACGCCGGCGGCCCAGCGCTGGTGGCGCGCCAGCACCTGGTCGAGCCCCTCCTCCAGCAGCATGTCGAGCGACTCGTTGAGCCCGTAGAGCAGGTTGGTGCTGGGGGTATAGGGCCAGTAGCCGTTCTGGTTGGCCTCGAGGATCTCGTCCCAGGCCCAGAAGCTCTTCGGCATGCGGTTGTGGTGGCTCGCCTCGATGGCCCGCTCGGAGACGGCGTTGAAGCTGATCCCCGGGGGCAGCATCAGGCCCTTCTGGGAGCCGGAGATGGTCACGTCGACCCCCCACTCGTCGTGGCGATAGTCGGCGCTGGCCAGGCCCGAGATGGTATCGACCAGCAGCAGCGCCGGGTGCCCGGCGGCATCGATGGCGCGGCGCACTGCGGCGATGTCGCTGGTCACTCCAGTGGAGGTCTCGTTGTGGACCACGCAGACCGCCTTGATCTCGTGCGCCGGGTCCTCCCTCAGGCGCGCCTCGATCATGTCGGCCCGCACCCCGTGGCGCCACCCCTCGTAGCCGGGCAGGCCGATGAACTCGGGGTCGAGCTGCAGGCGTCGTGCCATCGTGTGCCACAGGGTGGCGAAGTGGCCGGTCTCGAACATCAGTACCCGGTCGCCCGGCGACAGGGTGTTGGCGAGCGCCGCCTCCCAGGCGCCGGTACCGGAGGCCGGGTAGATGATCACGGGACCCTCGGTCTTGAAGACCTGCTTGAGCTTGGCCAGCAGCGTGAGCCCCAGGGCACCGAACTCCGGGCCGCGGTGATCGATGGTCGGCAGGCTCATGGCGCGCAGGATGCGGTCCGGCACCGGTGAGGGGCCGGGGATCTGCAGGAAGTGGCGGCCGGAAGGATGGAAATCGAGATTCAACATGCGACTACCTCCGAGAGGGTTTTGCATTTTTGATAATGAATTCATTTACTGACAACAAAGCAGCGCCCTACTTGATGCAGCCCTCTTCCCGCAGTGTCTCGCGCTGCTCCGCGGAGAGGCCCAGCTGCGCCAGGACCTCGTCGGTGTGCTGGCCGAACAGCGGCGCCGGGCTCCGGATCTGCGACGGGGTGCGCGAGAACTTGCTGGGAAAGCCGAGGGTCTTCATGCTGCCGATGACGGGGTGTTCCATCTCCTGCACCATGCCCCTGGCCAGGTAGTGCTCGTCCTGCATGGCCTGGGCGAAGTCGTTGATCGGCCCGGCCGGGACCCCGGCCTTGTCGCACAGGGCCAGCCAGTGGTTCATGTCCCGTTCGACCAGGATCTCCTCCACCACCGCCTCGAGCTCCTCGACGTGCTGGCCGCGGTCATGGTTGGTCAGGAAACGCGGATCGCTCATCAGGTCCTCGCGCTGGAGCACGTCACGGCAGAAGCGCTCCCAGGTTCGCTGATTGGCGCAGCCCAGCATGATGTAGCCGTCGCTGGTCTTGACCGCCTGGTAGGGCGCCGACACCCGATGCCGCCAGCCGGTGGGCCCGGGGACCCTGCCCTCGGCGAAGTAGGCCGCCGCCTCCCAGGTGAACCAGGGCAGCCCGCATTCGGTGATGGCGATGTCGATGTGCTGCCCCTCGCCGGTGCCGCTGCGGTGGATGTAGGCCGCCAGGATCGAGTAGACGGCCGTGATCCCCGCCCCGATGTCGTAGACCGCGATGCCGGTCTTCAGCGGGCGTCGCCCCGGCTCCCCGGTCATCGACATCAGGCCGGTCATGCCCTGGGCCACCAGGTCGAAACCGCCGCGATGGCTGTAGGGGCCGGTCTGCCCGTAGCCCGAGATCGAGCAGTAGATGATGGCGGGGTTGATCGCCTTGATGGTGTCGTAGTCGATGGCAAGCGACCGTGTCACCCCGGTGCGATAGTTCTCGACGATGACATCGGCGTCCTTGGCCAGGCGGTAGAAGATCTCCCGGGCCCGCTCATCCTTGAGGTTGAGCGAGATGCTCTTCTTGTTGCGGTTGATCTGCGAGAAACAGGTCGACTCGTCGTTGACGTAGGGGCCCATCTGGCGGCTGTCGTCGCCGCCGTTGAGCTTCTCGACCTTGATCACCTCCGCGCCCATGTCGGCCAGCACCATGGTGCAGTAGGGCCCGGCCATGATCTGCGAGACGTCGAGTACCTTGAGTCCTTCCAGGGGAAGCATGGGTTTCACCTCGCTTGTGTGGTTGGCGTGGCGGCCGCGACCACCGGGTCAGCGGCCGGTCCATTCGAAGGGTGTCTTGTGTAGGAACTTTTCCACCGCCGCCTTGAAGTCGCCGCTCGTGTAGCAGGCGGCGACCCAGTCGTCGCCGGCATCGGCGGCGGCCCGGCGCTCGGCCAGTACCCGCCCCACCAGCGCCTTGCTGGCCTGCACGGTGAGCGGCGCGCGCCGGCCGAAGGCGGCGGCGATGGCGGTCACCTCGTCGACGATCGCTTCCGCGGCGAAGACGCCGTTGACCAGCCCCGCCTGCCGCGCCTCCTCGGCATCGAACAGCTTGGCCATCATCAGCGCCTCCTTGGTGCGGGCGACACCGATCATCTCCACCATCCGCGCGACGTTGGTCATCGACAGGGTGTTGCCCAGCGTCCTGGCGATGGGCACGCCGAACTTCATCGACGGCGTGCAGTAGCGGAAGTCACAGACCAGTGCCAGGGCCGCCCCGCCGCCCACGCAGGCACCCTCGATCAGGGCGATGGTGGGCTTGGGCAGGCGTTCCAGCTTGCCCACCACCCGGTCGATCCGCCGCTCATAGTCGATGGCGTCCTCCGCGGCTTCGAAGTGGGCGAACTGGGAGATGTCGGTGCCGGCGACGAAGGCCTCGCCGCCGACGCCGTGCAGCACCACCGCCTGGACCTCGTCGTCCTCGGCCAGGCGGTTGCAGCACGCCTCGAGCGCGTCGTACATCTCCCAGGTCATGGCGTTGCGACTCTCGGGCCGGTTGAAGCCGATCCAGGCGAGGCGGTCCTCGCGTCGGAAGATCAGGGCGTCAGCCATCGGCAGCCTCCTCTCAGTGTCGTCGGGGTCAGCGGTAGAACAGCTCCACCAGGCCCATCGGGAAGAGCGGCACGTAAGTCACCAGCATCAACAGGATGAACAGCAGGATGACGAACGGCACGTTGGCCTTCGACACCTCCCAGATGTCGGCCTTGGCCACCGAGCAGGCCGTCATCAGCACGCTGGCCACCGGCGGTGTCTGCTGGCCGATCGCCAGGTTGAGGGTGACGATCATGCCGAAGTGGACGGGGTCGATGCCGACCATCATCACCAGCGGCATGACGATGGGCACGGTGAGGATGATTGCAGCCGCCGAGTGCAGGATCATGCCGATCAGCAGCAAAAAGAGGTTCAGCAGCGCGAGGACCATGTACTTGTTGGCAGTGAAGTCGCTGATCATCATCGCCAGCATCTGCGGCAGCTGGGCGCGGGTGAGGAAGTCCCCGAGCAGCGCCGAGCTCGCCACCAGCAGCATGACCACGGCGGTCTGCACGCCACCCTCGACCATCGCCGCGCGCAGCTTCGCCCCAACGCAGCTCGCCGTAGCGGAAGCTGATCAGCAGCGCCGCCAGCACCGCCAGGGCCGCCCCTTCGGTGGCGGTCATGAAGCCGCCGAAGATCCCGCCGAGAATGACCAGCGGCAGCACGAAGGCGAGCCCCGCCGCCTTGAAGGTGGTCCACACCCGCTTCAGTTGGAAGGTATGCTCCACCGGCCAGTTGTAGCGGACCGCGAAATACCAGGCGAGCGCCATCATCAAGACCCCGCCGACGAGGCCCGGTACGATGCCGGCGACGAACAGCTGGACCACCGAGGTATCGGCCATGGCGGCATACAGGATCATCGGGATGGAGGGCGGGATGATGATCGCCAGCGAGGCCGACGAGGAGGTAATGGCGGCGGCGAACGGCGCCGGGTAGCCCTTGCGCTTCATCTCCGGCATCAGGATGGAGCCGAGGGCGGCCACGTCGGCCACGGCGGAGCCGGAGATCTCGGCGAAGAACAGCGAGGTGCCGACGTTGACCATGGCCAGCCCGCCGCGGATGAAGCCCAGCAGCGCGGAGGCGAAGTCGATCAGGCGGCGCGAGATACCCCCGGTGTTCATGATGGCGCCGGCCAGGATGAACAGCGGAATGGCGATCAACGGGAACTTGGTCGAGCCCTCGAACATCACCAGCGGGAAACCGAGCAGGCCGTTCGGCCCCTGCAGGACCAGTATCGCGACGATGGAGACCGCTCCCAGCGCCACCGCGATGGGGATGTTGATGAAGATCATGGCCAGCCCGGCCAGCAGGATCAGTGTCGTCGTCATTGCAGCTCCTCCACGATGTCCTGCTCCGAGGGCGGCCGCTTGCCGTCCCAGGCCTCACGCAGGATGGCCGGGAGGTTGAGCAGCTCGGCGACGACATACAGCCCCGCGCCGATGGGGATGGTCGACTGGGTCACGGCCGTGGGAATCGGCACGCTGACCAGGGTCGAGCCGCCGAGTACCTGGATGACGTAGACGCCGTAGTAGGCGAGCAGCACGAAGAAGGCGATGATGATGGCCTCACCGATCGCCACCAGGGTCACGCGCACGGCACGGGGGCGGGAGTAGACGAACCCCGGCACGCTGATATGGGCGCGCTTGAGTGAGGCCAGAGCGGCGCCATAGTAGGTCACCCAGGCCAGCATCACAGCGGCCACCTCGTCGTACCAGCTCAGGGAATTGCCGGTATAGCGGAAGGAGACACCGAGCAGCACGATCACCGTGAGAGCCACCACCAGGAGCATGGTGACGACCTCGAGCAGCCACTCGAAACCCGCTCGCAGTTTCGCAAGGGACATGCCATCGACTCCATCGAGCATGGGAAGGACCGCCCCGGACGGGGCGGCCTTGGGATCACGCAGCGGGGTTCACTCTTCTTCGCCAAGAGCCAGGACCCGGTCGACCAGGTCACCGCCGCCTTCCACCTCCTCGTCGAAGCGCTCGTAGATGGGGCCGCTGGCGTCGATGAACGCCTGCTGGTCGGCCTCGTTGATCTCCATCCCGGCCGCCTCCATCTCGCCGAGCAGCTCCTCGTCCTGCCTGGCGGCGGTCTCGTAGACGAAATCCTGGACCTCCTGGGCAGTCTCCTCCAGCACCTCGCGCACCTCCTCCGGCAGGTCTTCCCAGTGGCTCTTGGAAACCACCACATAGGCCGGCGTGTAGACGTGGTTGGTCATGGAGAGGTAGTCCTGGACCTCTTGGAACTTCTGGGAATGGATCTGCACCAGGGGGTTCTCCTGGCCGTCCATGGTGCCGGTCTGCAGCGCGGTGAAGACCTCCGAGAGCGCCATGGGCGAGGGATTGGCGCCGTACTCCTCGAACATGCGCACTCGCCACCTGCCTTCGGGTGTCCGCAGCTTGAGGCCCTGCAGATCCTCAGGCGTCTCGATCGGCCGCCGACTGTTGGTGATCTGGCGGAAGCCGTTCTCCCACACGGCGAGGATCTTGTAGCCCTCCGCCTCAACCAGCGGGTAGAGATCGGGCTCGATGACCTCCTCGATGACCCGCTTCATGTGCTCCCTGTCCTTGATCAGGTAGGGCATCTCGAACAGGCCGAACTCATCCACCACCGACGACATCACCGTCGACGGAAGCGCGAAGGTCACCTGTCCGAGCTTGAGCTTCTGCATCAGTGAGCTGTCGCCGCCGAGCTGGCTCGACCCATAGACCTCCACCCGATAGTCGTCGCCCAGCTTCTCGTTGGCGCGCTCGGCGAATTCCTTGGCGGAAGCATCGAACAGCGACCCGGGGTTGCCGACGTGGCCGAACTGCAACTCGGTCTGGGCCATGCCCAGGCTTGGCAGGCCCAGTGCCAGGGCGGTGGTCAGGAGGGCTGTCGTTATCGGTTTCATTGGCTGCTCCAGTGCTGGCTTGTTGTTGTACGTCGCTGCCAGAGCGTGTGGCCCGCGCCCGGCAGTCTCCGGTCGTGACAGACACCGCTCATGGGCGGGTCACCTCAGACCACCCAGCCGTGTCAGTGACAAACTCACCGTTTCAATCTGAATTCAAAATTCAGAATTAGGTATTAAACTTTAGTCGCGAGGCGCTTGACGCAGCGTGAGAAAGCGATCCACCACCACTGCCGTACCATCGAGCGGCGCGACACGGGAAGGAAAGGGAAGAGCGTGCCGGGGCCGATCCCTCAGGCGGGATCGGGAGAGAGCCCCCAGGCCAGGCCGGCGGCCGCGATACCGGCCACGGCGGCTCGCTCGTCGTCTGACGACGAGGCACCGCTGACACCAACGGCGCCGATCACGCGCTGCAGCTCGTCGAGGATGAGGACGCCGCCGGCGACCGCCACGAAACGCCCACCGGAGGCGGCCGCCACGCTGGCCAGGAAGGCGGGCCGATCGAGGTTGCGCTCGCCGACCACCGCGCTGGCGACGCCGTTGCCCAGCGCCGCGTAGGCTTTGCCCTGCGCGACCGCAAAGCGCAGCGGTGCGCAGCCGTCCTCGCGCTCGGCCGCCACGACCTGACCGCCCCCATCCAGCACCACGGCGGTCAGGGGCTCCATCTCGCGAATCCGCGCCTCGGCGAAGGCGCCGTCGAGGATGGCGCGTGCTTGGAGGCGGCTGAGCTGAAAGTGGCTGCGAAAGACCTTTCCGGCCATGAGGCATCTCCTGGGGGCAAGTTGGGGGCCACCGTCAAGCGGCCGGGTACGGACTTGTCTGAATTTTGCATTCATTATACCTTGCAGGACATGAGGTCAATCCGCCAAATACGGCCGTGCACCCGGGCGAAGCGGATCTGCAAGTCAAACGAGGCGGCCATCCAAGGAATCGACATGAGCAAGATTCAGCACCGTAACCTGTACCTGGAAGTGGCTGACCGCATTCGTGAGCTCATCGAGCAGGGGGACCTGGCCCCTGGGGAGCGCATATCGGAGAAGGAGCTGTGCGAACGCTTCGGGGTTTCGCGCACGCCGCTGCGAGAGGCCCTCAAGGTGCTGGCCGCCGAAGGGCTCACCGAACTGCTGCCCAATCGTGGCGCCCGGGTGATGCGCCTGACCGTGAAGATGGTGAAGGATACGTACGACCTGATGGGGGCCCTCGAGGGGCTGTCGGGAGAGCTCGCCTGCCGCAACATCAGCGACGAAGGCATCCGCGAGATCCGTCGCCTCCACGACACGATGCTCATGCACTACCGGGAGCGCAATCTGGCCGAGTATTTCCAGATCAACCAGCAGATTCACGAAGGCATCCTGCAGGCCTCCGGCAACGAGGTCCTGCAGGAGATGTACAAGGGGCTCAACCAGCGCGTAAAGCGCGTGCGCTACTCCAAGAAGATGACTGAGAGCTTCTGGCGGCGGGCGGTTCAGGATCACGAGCACATGATCGTGGCGCTGGAAGCGCGCGACGGTAAGCGCCTCGGCCAGATCCTGCGCGACCACCTGTGCAACAAGCTCGAGGTCGCCAGCCTCGCCGGGGTTATCGAGGAAGCCTCGGCCGCCGACGAGATGACCGCCTAGCTCGACTCCCACTCCTTCAGCCGCATGGCCGATCGCTCCAGGCGCTGATCCTCGGCTTCGATCTCGCGCAGCTGCGCCGCGATGCCGGCAAGATGATCGAGCGCCGCGCGACGGGCTGCCTCGGGCTTGCCTTCCATCACCGCCCGATAGAGGCGGGCATGCTGGCGGTTGATCATCTGCCGCGGCACCTCGCGATGATAGAGATTCTTCACCGAGGCGAACACGGAGCTGAGCAGCAGGTCGGTGAGCGACTGCAGCGTATGCACCAGCACGGGGTTGTGCGAGGCCTGGCAGATCGCCAGGTGAAAGGCGTGGTCCAGGTGCGCCAGCCGCTCCACGTCGATGGCGTCGTCTTCGACGTACTCGACCATGGCCTCGTAGCGACGCTGGATCATCACCCGGTCCGCCGGGGTGGCACGCTGCGCCGCGAGCCGGGCCGACTCCCCTTCGAGCAGCGAGCGCACTTCCAGCAGGTCGTACAGCGTGCGTGGGTGGTCGCGAAACAGGTGCATCAGCGGGCTGTCGTCGCGTCCCGTCACCAGCTCCGCCACTACGGAACCCCGCCCCTGTCGGGTCACGATGATGCCCTTGCTGCGCAGCACGCGCAGCCCCTCCCTCAATGAGGTGCGCGAGACGCCGAGGCGATCGCACAGGCGACGCTCCGAGGGCAGCAGCTGGCCCGGGCGGAACACGCCATCAAGGATCAGCCGCTCGAGACGCGCCGCCACCGCATCCGGCGTGCGCGTCGGCAGCTTCTGTTCACTATCCTGAAACATGCCTTCCTCCGGGCCTGTGAAGTTCGCCTTGAGTCGCTCGGCCGAATGCGCCATGGTTTAACATGAAAATAATTTCCAACATAGCCGAGAACAACTGGTCATACCAGTAGACCGCAGGCTGGACAGAAGGGCCGCCTGGGCGCAAATTGGGCCCTGCACAAGGACAACCCTGTCGCCAAGACTCGCAATTGAGGCGCTTGATGAACATCCTCTACGACGAACGACTCGACGGCCCCGTTCCGACGCTGGACAGGGCGGCCATCCGTGACACCCTCGCCCAGGCCATCCCGGGCATGACGCTGCTCGACCGCGAGGAGGACATGCGCCCCTTCGAGTGCGACGGGCTCTCCGTCTATCGCACCCTGCCGCTGCTGGTGGCGCTGCCCGACTCCCTCGACCAGGTCCAGCGCCTGCTGGTGGAGTGCCATCGCCTCGGCGTGCCGGTGGTCACCCGCGGCGCCGGTACCGGGCTTTCCGCCGGCGCCCTGCCGCTCACCCACGGCGTGCTGCTGGTGATGTCGCGATTCGCGCGCATTCTCGAGATCGACCCCGAGGCGCGCATCGCCCGGGTCGAACCCGGCGTGCGCAACCTGGCCATCTCCGAGGCGGCCTCGCCCTACGGGCTCTACTACGCGCCGGACCCCTCGTCGCAGATCGCCTGCTCCATCGGCGGCAACGTAGCGGAGAACGCCGGCGGCGTGCACTGCCTGAAATACGGCCTCACCGTGCACAACGTGATCAAGGTCGAGATTCTCACCATCGAAGGCGAGCGCATGACGCTCGGTAGCGATGCCCTGGACGCCCCCGGCTTCGACCTGCTGGCGCTGTTCAACGGCTCCGAGGGCATGCTCGGGGTGGTCACCGAGATCACCGTCAAGCTGCTGCCCAAGCCCGAGGTCGCCAAGGTGCTGATGGCCAGCTTCGACGACGTCGAGAAGGCCGGCAACGCGGTCGGCGCCATCATCGAGGCCGGCATCATCCCGGGCGGCCTGGAGATGATGGACAAGCTCGCCATCATCGCCGCCGAGGATTTCATTGGCGCCGGCTACCCGGTGGAGGCCGAGGCGATCCTGCTGTGCGAGCTCGACGGCGTCGAGGCCGACGTCGACGACGACTGCGAGACCGTGCGCCGCGTGCTGGAGAAGGCCGGCGCCACCGGCATCCAGCAGGCCCGCGACGACGCCGAACGCGCCAGGTTCTGGGCCGGGCGCAAGAACGCCTTCCCCGCCGTGGGGCGCATGTCGCCCGACTACTACTGCATGGACGGCACCATCCCGCGGCGCGAGCTGGCCCGCGTGCTCAAGGGCATCAGCGACCTCTCCGAGCGCTATGGGCTCAAGGTCGCCAACGTCTTCCACGCCGGCGACGGCAACATGCACCCGCTGATCCTGTTCGATGCCAACCGCGAGGGCGAACTGGCCGTGGCCGAGGCGCTGGGCGGCGAGATCCTCGAGCTGTGCGTGCGGGTCGGCGGCACCATCACCGGCGAGCACGGCGTCGGCCGCGAGAAGATCAACCAGATGTGCGCCCAGTTCCGCCCCGACGAACTGGCCACCTTCCGCGCCGCCAAGGCCGCCTTCGACCCGCGCGACCTGCTCAACCCGGGCAAGAACATCCCCACCCCGGCGCGCTGCTCGGAGTTCCGCACCATCAAGAGTGCGAGCGCCGACACCGCCCCCGGCACCCTGCAAGGCTGAACTGGAGTGACCATGGCAAACGCAACGCATCTCTCCGACCATGACGCCAGCGCAGCCCTGGCCGAGCGTATCCGCCAGGCCAACGCCGAGGACACCCCGCTGCGCATCGTCGGCGGCGACACGCGCTTCTTCTACGGCCGCGAGGTGGCGGGCGAGGAAATCTCGACTCGCGAGCACTGCGGTATCCGCTTCTACGACCCGGTGGAGCTGGTGGTCTCGGTGCGCGCCGGCACGCCGCTGGCCGAGCTCGAGGCGGCCCTGGCCGAGCATGGCCAGATGCTGCCCTTCGAGCCGCCCCGCTACGGCGCGGCAAGCACCGTGGGCGGCATGGTCGCCACCGGCCTCTCCGGCCCGCGCCGCCCCTGGGCCGGCAGCGTGCGCGACTTCGTGCTGGGCGCCCGGGTGATCAATCACGAGGGCAACGAGCAGCGCTTCGGCGGCGAGGTGATGAAGAACGTCGCCGGCTACGACCTGTCGCGGCTGATGGTGGGCGCCCAGGGCACTTTGGGGCTGATCACCGAGGTCTCGTTCAAGGTGCTGCCGATTCCCGGCGCCGTCCACAGCCTGCACCTGGAGCTCTCTCTCGACGAGGCCCGTTTGCGCCTGGCCGAATGGGGCCGCGAACCGCTGCCGATCAGCGCCGCCGCCTGGCTCGACGGCGCCCTGCACCTGCGCCTCGAAGGCGGCCCCAGCTCGGTGGCCGCCACCCGCGCGCGTATCGGCGGCGACGATCTCGATAGCGGCTTCTGGGCTGCCCTGCGCGACCAGCGCCTGCCCTTCTTCCGCGCCGGCCCGCTCCACGAGACCAAAGCACCGCTGTGGCGGCTCTCGCTGCCCCACCGCACATCCACGCTGGAACTGCCCGGCGTCGTCGAGCGGCTGATGATTCACGACTGGGCCGGCGCCCAGCGCTGGCTGTGCGCCGACCTCGACGCCGACACCCTGCGCCGCGCCTGCCAGGCCGCCGGCGGCCACGCCACCTGCTACGGCCCGCGCCCGACCGAGGTGGAACCCTTCACGCCGCTGCCCGAGGTGCTGATGAAGTATCACCGCAACCTCAAGGCCCAGCTCGACCCCAAGGGACTGTTCAACCCCGGCCGGCTCTACGCGGCGTTCTGAGACGTACAGGATCACCACATGCAGACGCATTTCACCGAGGAAGCCCTCCAGCAGCCGCACATCCAGGAGGCCGACCGCGTCCTGCGCAGCTGCGTGCACTGCGGCTTCTGCAACGCCACCTGCCCCACCTACCAGCTGCTGGGCGACGAGCGCGACGGGCCGCGCGGGCGCATCTACCTGATGAAGCAGATGCTGGAGAACCCGGACGACAGCGAGAACGTCACCGAGCAGACCCGGTTGCACCTGGATCGCTGCCTGACCTGTCGCAACTGCGAGACCACCTGCCCCTCCGGCGTGGAGTACCACAAGCTGCTCGACATCGGCCGCGCCGAGATCGAGCGCCGGGTGCCGCGCAGCGCCGCCGACCGCGCCCAGCGCTACGCCCTACGCAAGGCCCTGGTGGAGCCCAAGCGCTTCCAGGCGCTGCTCAAGCTGGGCCAGACCTTCCGCCCGCTGGTGCCCGGCAAGCTCAAGGACAAGCTGCCGCCCAAGCCGGTCGATGCCGGCGCGCGCCCCGACCACCAGCGTCACGCACGGCAGATGCTGATTCTCGAGGGCTGCGTGCAGCCGGGGCTCTCGCCCAATACCAACGCCGCCACGGCGCGGGTGCTGGATCGCCTGGGCATCGGCCTCACGCCAGTGGCCGAAGCCGGCTGCTGCGGCGCCATCGACTTCCACCTCAATGCCCAGGACGACGGCCGCGCCCGCGCGCGGGCCAACATTGACGCCTGGTGGCCGCATATCGAGGCCGGCGCGGAAGCCATCGTCCAGACCGCCAGCGGCTGCGGCGCCTTCGTCAAGGAGTACCGCGACATCCTCAAGGACGACCCCGCCTACGCCGACAAGGCCAGGCGCGTGAGCGAACTGGCCAAGGACCTGGTCGAGGTGCTGCGCGACGAGGAGCTGACGAGCCTCCAGGTCAACGCGGGCCGCCGGCTGGCCTTCCACTGCCCCTGTACCCTGCAGCACGCCCAGAAGCTCGGCGGCGCGGTGGAGGGCGTGCTGGTCAAGCTCGGCTTCACCCTTACTCCGGTCCAGGACGCCCACCTCTGCTGCGGCTCGGCGGGCACCTACTCGATCACCCAGCCGGAACTCGCCACCCAGCTGCGCGACAACAAGCTCAACGCCCTCGAGGCCGGCAACCCGGAAACCATCGTGACCGCCAACATCGGCTGCCAGACCCACCTCAACGGCGCGGGGCGCACGCCGGTCAGGCATTGGATCGAGATTGTCGACGAAGCATTGAGCCGGTAACGAGCAGCGAGCCTCGGGCTTCGAGCGACATCTCACCCCGCCGTAGCCCGTAGCCCGTAGCCCCTAGCCCGTAGCCCGTAGCCCGTAGCCCGTAGCCCGTAGCCCGTAGCCCGTAGCCCGTAGCCCGTAGCCCGTAGCCCGTAGCCCGTAGCCCGTAGCCCGTAGCCCGTAGCCCGTAGCCCGTAGCCCGTAGCCAATACTAAACAAGGAGAGCCCCATGAAGACCAAACCCGTACTCACCCTGACCGACGTCAACGCCATCCTCGATGCCGCCCAGAAAGAAGCGGAAGCCAACGGCTGGGCGGTGACCATCGCCGTGGCCGACGACGGCGGCCACCTGCTCGGCCTGCGCCGCCTCGACGGGGCCCCGGCCATGACCCCGGACATCGCCACCCAGAAGGCCCGCAGCTCGGCGCTCGGCGCCCGTGAGACCCAGGCCTTCGAGGACATGATCAACGGCGGTCGCAACGCCTTCCTCTCAGCACCGATGCAGGGCCTGCTCGCCGGCGGCATGCCGGTGATGGTCGAGGGCCAGATGGCCGGCACCGTGGGCGTTTCCGGCGTCAAGCCCGACCAGGACGTGCAGATCGCCAAGGCCGGCATCGCCGCCATCGGCTGATCTCCCCGCCCTGATCGCAAACGCCCCGTGGCTCGGCCAACGGGGCGTTTCACGTTCTGCGGCGCTTGTGCGGGCTTGCCCCCCCTGGGAGCGGTCAGCGGCTAACGTCGCGTTTGCGGCGCAGCTCGCCGTTCAGTGCCTTGACGATGGAGTAGCACATCAACAGCATCACGATGGAGAACGGAATCGCCGTCGCCGTCACCCCGGCCTGAAGCGCCGCCAGGCCGCCGCCGAGCAGCAGGACGACGGCCACCAGCCCCTCCACCGTGGCCCAGAACATCCGCTGCGGCCTGGGCGCATCGATCTTGCCGCCGGCGGTGATGGTATCGATCACCAGCGAGCCGGAATCCGACGAGGTGACGAAGAACACCAGCGCCAGGAGGATGCCGACGGTCGACATCAGCCCCGTCAGCGGCAACCCATCGAGCATGCCGAAAAGCGCCAGCTCGGGGCGGTAGTCATCGATCACGTACTCCTTGACCAGGCTGCCGGCAGGGTCGGTATAGAGCTGCTCGAGTGCGATGCCGCCGAAGACCCCCATCCAGACGAAGATGAACAGGCTGGGAACCAACAGCACGCAGAGGACGAACTCCCGCACCGTACGCCCCCTCGACACCCGGGCAATGAACATGCCGACGAACGGCGCCCAGCTGACCCACCAGGCCCAGTAGAACACCGACCAGGCTTCACGATAGGCATCGTCGTCGCGCCCGAAGGGAGCCGACAGCGGGATGAACTCCGTCACGTAGCTCGAAAGCCCGGACCAGAAGCCCTTCAGGCCCACCAAGGTCGGGCCGGCGAACAGCACGAAGACGAAGAACAGCACGGCCACCACCATGTTGATCTCGGAAAGCTTCTTCACGCCGCCCTCGAGCCCGCGCCAGACCGACACCAGCGCCA
This sequence comes from Billgrantia sulfidoxydans, assembly GCF_017868775.1. Lineage (NCBI taxonomy): Bacteria > Pseudomonadati > Pseudomonadota > Gammaproteobacteria > Oceanospirillales > Halomonadaceae > Billgrantia > Billgrantia sulfidoxydans. The sequence continues at coordinate 3,565,126 of NZ_CP053381.1, forward strand.
CCGCCGTGACCAGCAGGATGACGATGACCTGGAAGGCAGTGCTGATCTCCAGGCCGAAGACGAAGTTCATCCCCGCATTGGCCTGCTGGGCGCCGAGCCCGAGCGCCGTGGCCAGGCCGAACAGGGTGGAGAACACCGCAAGGATATCGATCACGTGCCCCCACCAGCCCCACACGCGCTCGCCCAGGATGGGGAAGAACGCCGAGCGAATCGAGAACGGCAACCCCTTGTTGTAGGTAAAGAGCGACAGCGCCAAGGCCATGACCACATAGACCGCCCAGCCGTGGATGCCCCAGTGGAGAAAGGTGCCGGCCAGCCCCATGGCGCTGGCCTCGGGGATGGCTTCCGGGTTCAGCCCGCCATCGCTGCCGAAGGGAGACGGAATGCCCAGCGGCAGGGAGACGTTGGCATGGTAGACCGGCTCCAGCACGCTGAAGAACAGCAGCCCGATACCGATACCGGCAGTGAACAGCATCGCGAACCAGGACAGGTAGCCATGGTCCGGCCGGGCCTCGGGGCCTCCCAGCCTCACCGAACCATAAGGCAGCACGACGAGCGCCAGGCAGAACAGGATGAAGAAATCCACCAGCAGCATGAAGTACGCATCCAGCGTCCCGGTCGCGAAGCCGACGATGGCCTGGAAGAGGCTCCCCGCCCTTTCAGGAAACAGCAGGGTGAGCAGGATGAACACGACCGACGCCAGCGCGGAGACGACGAAGACCCGATTGTGGATGTCGAAACCGATGGGCCCCAACCGCCCTTCGATATTGTCCTGGCCGACGACGTAGTCCGTCTGCATGTCACTGGCCTCGTGATGCGACGCCGGCCCCCCGGGGTTATTCATTTGCCTTCCCTTTTCTAATATAAAGAATAACTTAGCGTCTTCAGGCTACATGAGTCGGGGCAGGCGTTCCACTGCCGCTCCATGGGCTCAGGCTGTCGATGGCTGTCGTTTCAGTGTACTTCGCCACGGCCATCTATACTGACAGCGCCAGTCATGCACCGCGCGCCTACCCGGCGCCGGGCGATGGCGAGGCGTCCGCCAGAACAACCAAGGCCGGCCCCGGCGTATCGACCGGGCTGCGCCCCATGAGAGGAATCCAACATGATCAGGAAACTGTTTGTCGCACTGGTGCTGATGGCCTTCATCTCACCGGCCTGGGCCAGCCAGTGCCCCATGCTCATGTCCGAGATCGACGATGCGCTGGAGGATGACGCCAAGGTCTCCCAGCTCAGCGAGGACGATCTCGCGCGGGTACGCGAGCTGCGCGAGCAGGGCGAGCAGTACCACAACGACGGCGACCACGCCCAGTCGGAGGAGGCGCTGAACGAAGCCAAGGAGTTACTCGGTATTTGACCCCCATGCCGGGCGCAAGCCCGGCATCCCTTCTACCCCTGCCCGCTCTCCCCTGGCCCCTGCGCGGCGCCTTCCAGCACCCATGCCTGCAGCGCCCGCTTGGCTTCCCCCGTGGCATCGGGCCGCGCATCGACCAACCCATAGCCCCGGCGCGAGCTGAGGCTCAGCTCATGCAAGCCGATCAGCATGTCGCTCTCCAGCAGGTCGTCGACCAGGCCGCGCCAGCCCATGGCGATGCCCTGCCCGGCGATCGCCGCCTGGATCAGCAGGGTGTAGTTGTTGAACGTCAGCTCCGACGCTTCGAGATAGGCGATCCCGCCCAGCTGTTCGAAGTAGCTCGGCCAGTCGAGCCAGCGCTGCCCCTGGTCGGCGGTCAGAGTCAGCAGCGGCGCCCGTCTGAGCCCCTCGAGATCGACGATCGGCCCGTGGCGCTGCAGGAACCCCGGGCTGCAGACCGGGAACACCTCTTCCCGCAGCAGCAGCGGAACGCCACCGGCCAGCGCTCGCTCGTCACAGAACACGATCGCCACGTCGACCTCCTGGGCCCGCCAGTCGAGCACCCCCTGGTTGGTCACGATACGCACGTCGATGTGCGGGTGCCGCTCACGAAAGCGCGGCAGGCGCGGCATCAGCCAGTACGCGGCGAACGAGAAGTCGGTGAGGATGTTGACGTGGGGGTGGCGCTGCTTGTGCTGGAGCCGCTCGATGGTGCGGTCGATGGTCGCGAAGCCCTCCTGCACGCTGACGAACAGCGCATGCCCCGCCTCGGTCAGCTTCACCCCGCGATAGATGCGCTCGAACAGCACGAGGCCGAGCTGCTCCTCGAGCGCGCGCACCTGCTGGCTGACGGCCGACTGGGTCGAGCGCAGCTCGCGCGCCGCGGCGGTGAAGCTCAGGTGGCGAGCCGCCGCCTCGAACACGCGCAAGCCGTTGGGCGATGCCGCCCTGGCGATCCACGACATTAGCCTAGCTTATGCCTCCCATAAAAAATGACCGAGTTTACAGGTCTTGAGATTAGCAAGGAGACTGTCGTCACAACCAGCGAAGACTGGCATCGAGCGCTCGCCCATCGCTCCCATGACCGACAAGAGAGGCCCCATGACGCACAAGCAACCCAATATCCTGTTCCTGATGGCCGACCAGATGGCCGCCTCCGCCCTGCCCTGCTACGGCCACCCGCTGGTGAAGACGCCGCACCTGTCGCGCCTGGCGGAGGAAGGCGTGGTGTTCGACTCGGCGTACTGCAACAGCCCCCTGTGCGCACCGTCGCGCTTCACCCTGATGGCCGGGCAGCTGCCGTCGCGCATCGGCGGCTACGACAATGCCGCCGATTTTGCCGCCGACATCCCCACCTACGCGCACTACCTGCGCGATGCCGGCTACACCACCGCGCTGTCGGGCAAGATGCACTTCTGCGGCCCCGATCAGCTGCACGGTTTCGAACAGCGCCTGACCACCGACATCTACCCGGCGGACTATGGCTGGTTCGTCGACTGGGAGAACTTCGACGCGCGGCCGAGCTACTACCACAATATGTCCTCGGTCACCCAGGCCGGCCCCTGCGTTCGCTCCAACCAGCTCGACTTCGACGACGAAGTCACCTTCCGCGCCAAGCGTTTCCTGTACGACTACGTTCGCAACGGCGAGCAGCGCCCCTTCTGCCTGACCGTCTCGCTGACCCACCCCCACGACCCCTATACCATTCCGCAGGAGTACTGGGACCGCTACGACCACGACGCCATCGACCTGCCGCGCGTACCCTACTCACGCGAACTGATGGACCCGCACTCCAAACGCCTGCGCCACGTTTACCAGCTCGACGAGGAGACCCTCAACGACGCGCAGATCCGCAAAGCGCGGCATGCCTACTATGGGGCGATCAGCTACGTCGACGACCAGATCGGCGCCGTGCTGAAGACCCTCGAGGAGACCGGCCTGGCCGACGACACCATCATCGTCTTCTCCGGCGACCACGGCGACATGCTCGGCGAGCGCGGCCTCTGGTACAAGATGAGCTGGTTCGAGGACTCGGCCCGGGTACCGATGATCGTCCACGCCCCGGGGCGCTTCGCCCCGGGCAGGGTGCGCGAGTCGGTGTCGACCATGGACCTGCTGCCGACCTTCGCCGAGTTCGCCAACGACGGTATCGCGCCGGAATACGCCGCGCCCCTCGACGGCCGCAGCCTGCTGCCGCACCTGACCGGCAGCGGCGGCCACGACGAGGTGATCGGCGAATACCTCGGCGAGGGTGCCATCGCGCCGCTGCTGATGATCCGCCGTGGGCGCTACAAGTTCGTCCACAGCGCGCCGGACCCGGACCAGCTGTTCGACCTCGAGGCCGACCCGCTGGAGCTCGACAACCTGGCGCAGCAACCCGCCTATCTGGACCTGTGCAAGCAATTCCGCGACGAGATCGCCAGCCGCTGGGATTATGCGCGGCTGCACGACGAGGTGATCGCCAGCCAGCGGCGCCGCAAGCTGGTCTCGCGCGCGCTCATGCAGGGCAGGGTCACGCCCTGGGATCACCAGCCGGTCTTCGATGCCAGCACCCAGTACATGCGCAACACCATTGACCTGGACGATCTCGAGCGGCGCGCGCGCTTCCCCGCGGCCTCGGTCGAATAGCCGGGCGGCGCTGTACGCTGCGAAGCAAGGAGGACGTGCCTGGCCCCGGCCGGGCACTCGGGGCCGGCCAAGTCTGCCGGCCCGGACGACGACCAGGTGCCCAGGAGCGTGGGCACCATGAGACGCCAATGACCATAACAATACGAGAGGCACTCCCATGACGAATCCTCACCCCGATGCCGAGTCGAGCAACCGACTCAACCCGGCCGTCTTCCATGGCTCGGTGGCCGGCATCCTGCTCTTCCTGATCTACGCCATCGCCTTCACCGACCACGCCACGGCCTTCTTCAACGCCGGCCTGGACTGGATCGGCAGCACCTTCGGCTGGTACTACATGCTGGCGGTCGTCGCCTACCTGGTCTTCGTGGTGATGATCGGCTTCTCGCGCTTCGGCAAGATCCGCCTGGGTCCCGACCACTCGCGGCCGGAGTTCTCGCTGCTATCGTGGTCGGCGATGCTGTTCGCCGCCGGCCTGGGCGGCGCCATCCTGTTCTTCGTGGTATCCGAGCCGCTGACCCACTACCTGAACCCGCCCCTCGGCGAAGGCGGTACCGCCGAGGCACAGCGGCAAGCCATCGTGCAGACCTTCATGCACTGGGGCATCTCGGGCTGGGGGCTCTACGTGCTGATGGGCATGGCGCTCGCCTACTTCAGCTACCGGCATCGGCTGCCGCTGGCGATTCGCTCGACGCTCTATCCGCTGCTCGGCAGGCGCATCTACGGCCCCATCGGCAATGCCGTGGACATCGCCGCCGTGCTGGCCACCGTGTTCGGCATCGCCACCGCGCTGGGGATCGGCGTGATGCAGATGAATTACGGCCTGACCTACCTGTTCGGCATCCCCGAGGGGCTGCCGGCCCAGGTCGGACTGATCGTGCTGGTGGTGACGCTGGCCACCCTGTCGGTGGTGAGCGGCGTCAAGCGGGGCATCCGCCGGCTGTCGGAGCTCAACCTGGTGCTGGTCGCGGGGCTGGTGCTGTTCGTGCTGCTCCAGGGCGATACCCTCCGGCTGCTCAACATGCTGGTCATGAACACCGGCGACTACCTGGTTGCGCTGACCGGCAAGAGCTTCGACACCTATGCCTACGCGCCCGAGGCACAAGGCTGGTTCAGTGGCTGGACGGTGTTCTTCTGGGGCTGGTGGATCGCCTGGGCGCCGTTCGTCGGCCTGTTCCTGGCGCGCATCTCGCGGGGTCGCACCATCCGCGAATTCGTCGCCGGCGCCCTGTTCATCCCGCTGCTCTTCGTGATGGTGATGATGTCCGTGTTCGGCAACAGCGGCATCGACCTGGTCGACCAGGGCCTGGTGGTGCTCGGCGAGCAGGCCGTGAACCAGCCGCCGGCCACCATCTACACCTTCCTCGAGCAGCTGCCGCTGGTCGGCGTCACCGCCACCCTGGTGTTGATGCTGAGCATCGTCTTCTTCGTCACCTCGGCCGATTCCGGCGCGCTGGTGCTATCCAACTTCACCTATGTGCTGCGCGACGTGAACCATGATGCCCCCGCCCGGCTGCGCATCTTCTGGTCGGCGATCATCGGCCTGATCACCCTGGCGCTGCTGATGGCCGGCGGGCTGCGTACCCTGCAGAGCGCCGTGGTGATCACCGCCCTGCCGTTCTCGGCGATCATCTTCCTGACCATGATCGGCATGTACCGTTCGCTGAAGGTCGAGACCGGCAAGGCCGATGCCCGCCACCAGGTGGTGGCCAGCACCGCCGCCGGCAGCGACTGGCGCGAACGCCTCGACCGCACCCTGGACGGCACCACGCAGAACGGCGCCGAGGCCACGCTGCGCCACGCCATCCGCCCGGCGCTGGTCGAGCTGGCCGAGGAGTTGAACCGGCGCGGCCAGCAGGCCAGCGTCAGCGAGCAGCAGGTGGAGGGCACCCAGCTGCTCTGCCCGACCCTGCAGGTCGACTTCGACGGCGCCCCCAGCTTCGTATATGGCATACGCCCCCAGCGCATGCGGCCACCGAGCTTTCTGCCCGCGGACGATGACTACTACCTGCGCCTTGACGTCCACCTCGCCGAAGGCGGTCTGGGCCAGGACCTCAACGGCTATACGCGCGTGCAGGTCGTACACGACGTGCTCAACGAGTACCAGCGCCACCTGCGCTTCCTGGCCCACGCCAGCGAGCAGGGCTACCTGGCGACCATTCCCGGCCGTCCGACGGAGATCGATGGCCTTCCGCAAGCCGAACCCACGCCCTAGCCGAACCGGTCGCGGTATCGACTGACCCGACGAGCCCCACCGCGGTGGGGCTCTTCTCATGGCAAGGTCCCGCCGCTTGGCAAGGTCCCACCGAATACATCAAACTGAAAGGCCAAGCAGTCGGCGCGCGCGGCGCCGAAGGAGTCGAGCATGGCAGGTGGCTGGTCGCGAGACGGAGCGGTACAAGAGCAGATCGACAGCACCGTCGAGGATGCGTTGCAGCGAGCGCGCAGTGAGCTGCCCCGGGGGGAGAGCCTGACGCACTGCGAGGAGTGCGGTGAGGCGATTCCTCAGGCGCGTCGCGAGGCCATGCCCGGCGTACGCCTGTGCATCGCCTGCCAGAGCGAGCGCGACAGGCAGCGTACGGTCTACAGCGGCTACAACCGACGCGGCAGCAAGGACAGCCAGCTGCGCTGAGCATCGTCCCGTAGCATTTATTAGTCTCCTCATCATTTTCAGCGCCACCATGGCTCGCTATCATGGGGCCTTTGCTCGCCCGATATCGGCGGGCGTCTTCATGCACACGAGACTGCCATGCCGCTGCTCTACTTCCTGCCGCCCCTGGGCGCCGTGCTGATCTGGTCGGGCAACATGACCATCAACCAGCTCACCGTGGGAACGATCGCTCCCAGCAGCATCGCTTTCCTGCGCTGGGTACTGGCGTTGGCCGTGCTGACCCCTTTCGTACTGCCTGCCGCCTGGCGCCACCGCCAGACGCTGCGCCGCGAATGGCCCAAGCTGGCCGTTCTGGGGCTGCTCGGCATGGGGCTCTGGCAGGGGCTTGCCTACGTGGCCGCCGAGACCACCACGGCTACCAACATGGGCATTCTGGCGGCCATGGTGCCATTGCTGACGGTACTGCTCAGCGCCTTGATCCTGCGTGAGGCGCCCAGCCGGGGCGGCACGCTCGGTGGTCTACTCGCGCTGTTCGGGGTGCTGGTGCTGCTGGGACGGGGCGACCCGCTGACGCTGCTGGATCTTCAGGTGGCACTTGGCGATCTGCTGATGGTGGTGGCCGCCACCTGTTACGCGCTTTATGGCGTGATGCTCAAGCGCTGGCCGCTTGGCCTGCCCCCCTGGGTGGTGCTCTACGCCCAGGTGGTGTTCGCCGTGCTGTTCCTGCTGCCTCCTTACCTGCTGGGGCCGATGACCCCGGTCGACGATCACAATGTGTGGCTGATCCTCTACGCCGGTATCCCCGCCTCGATCGTGACGACTTTCCTGTGGATGCGCGCCATCCGCCAGATCGGCGCCAGCCAGGCCAGTATCTTCATCAACCTAATGCCGCTGTTCAGCGCCCTGATCGCCATGCTGTTCCTCGGCGAGCGCATCGCCCTGTTCCACCTGGTCGGCGGACTGCTGGTGCTCGCCGGCGTCATCATGGCCCAGACCCTGACCCAGCCCTTGGGACGCAAGAGCCCTAATCTCTCATGACACTGGACACCACCCAGCTCAACCGCGAGAGGGTCTTCTTCGAGACCGGTCAGACGCTCTGGCTGTTCGGCTATGGCTCGCTGATCTGGAAGGCGGAATTCCCCTTTCACGAGCGGCGTCCCGCCCATATCGAGGGCTGGACACGACGCTTCTGGCAGGGGTCTCACGACCACCGCGGCACACCGGAGGCACCGGGTCGCGTCGCCACCCTGGTCGAATCCTCCGGCGCTTGCTGCCAGGGCATGGCCTACCGCATCGATGCCGATACCCTGGCGCCACTCGACGTGCGCGAGAAGAATGGCTACCTGCGCGAACGCATCACGTTGCATTTTCACGATGGCAGCCATGCCGAAGGCTTGATCTATCTGGCGACAGCCGACAACGCCGCCTACCTCGGTCACGCCCCGCTCGACCAGATGGCACGGCAGATCGCCACTGCCGAAGGCCCCAGCGGCACCAACCGCGACTATCTTCTCAACCTGGCCGCCGCACTCGAAGACCTGGGGGCCGAGGATTCCCACGTCTTCGAGTTGGCCGAGCGAGTGACACGGTTGCCCTGACTGATGATACGTCCTCTCGTCGTCATGCCATGCGCTGAACGCTAGAACAGGTACATGCGCAACGGCATCCATAGGCCCATGCCGATCATGATCAGGTTCTCGGTCAGCGATACGAAACCCAGCGGCACCTGGCTGTCGCCGCCAACGCAGGCACACTTGAGTTCGCGCTTGTCGACATAGACCGCCTTGAACACCGAGACGGCCCCCACCGTGCCGATGAACAGCGCCACCGGCGCGGCCAGCCACACCAGCGCACCGGCCAGCATCAGGATGCCCGCCAGCGTCTCGGCGTAGGGGTAGACGTAGCCGTAGCGCACCTGGCGCTGGGCCAGCAGGTCGTAGTTGAGGAACATGGTGCTGAAGCTCTCCACGTCCTTGAGCTTCTGCAGCCCCAGCAGGGCCATGGCGATGGCCACGAAGTACTCCGGCATACGCGCGCTCAGCAGCGTGCCGGTCGCCGTCCAGCTCACGGCGAACCCCATCAGCAGCGCCGTGGCGAACAGCGCGATCACCGGCTGGTAGGTGGTCTCGTCCTCGCCCGGCGAATCCTTGCCGAAATACTCACGCAGCTCGTCGTAGCCGCCGATGCGCTGGCCGTCGATGAAGGTCTGAGGCGTCGTATCGACGTCATGCTTCTCCTTGAACTCTTCGGTCTCCTCCCGCGTGGTCAGGTGATGGTCCTCCACCGCGAAGCCCTTGCGTTCCAGCAGATCCTTGCTCTTGAGGCCGAAGGGGCACAGGTGCTCCTCCATGACCATGCGGTAAAGCTGGGCATGATTGCTCTGCCCTGCCGTCTGTCCTTGAGCCATGACATCTCTCCTTGGGTCATGCATTCACCCCAAGGGTAGTCAATCGACTTTATTGAGCGAACTTCAGCGAATCCCCGCCCTCAGGAACGACTGCACGAACTGGCGCTGGAACAGCAGGAAGGCGACCAGCAGCGGGGCGATGCTGAGCAGCGTAGCGGCACTGACGGTAGCCCAGTTGACGCCGGTTTCGGGCGCCGAGAATATCCCCAGCCCCACGGTGAGCGGGCGGCTCTCCACCGAGTTGGTGACCACCAGCGGCCACAGGAAATTGTTCCAGTGGTGGCTGATCGAGACCAGGCCGTAGGCCAGGTAGGTGGGCTTGGCCAAGGGCACGTAGACCTTGAGCAAGATCGCCATCCAGCCGCAGCCCTCCACCCGGGCCGCTTCCTCCAGCTCGCGGGGGATGGTCTTGAAGGTCTGGCGCAGCAGGAAGATGCCGAAGGCGCTGGCGACGTACGGCAGGCCGATGCCGGTGATGGTGTCGACCAGGCCCAGCCCACTGGCGATACGGTAGTTCTCGACGATCAGCACCTCGGGAAAGACGAACAGCTGGATCAGCACCAGCATGAACAGGATATCCTTGCCCGGAATCGGGAAACGGGCGAAGGCGAAGCCCGCCAGGGTGCAGACCACGAACTGCGCCAGCACCACCCCGGTGACCAGCAGGAAGGTATTGAGGTAGTAGCGGGCGAACGGCGCCTGGGCCCAGGCGTTGGCGAAGTTGTCCAGCGTCAGCGGGGCGAACAGGTCGAAGCGCACCATGTAGGCCGGCGGATGAAACGCCGCCCAGATCGCGTAGAGCAGCGGGAAGATCCAGACGACGGCGAGCAGCCAGGCGGCCGTGGTCTCGAGGCTCGGCGCGCGCAGGGCAAGGCGGCCGCGATGCGTGCTGATGGCTTGGTTCATTGATAGTGCGTCCGGCGGTCGAGCACGGTGAACTTGAGCGTGGCCACCACCGCCAGCACCAGCAGGATCACCACCGTGATGGTGGCGGCGTAGGTGCGGTCGAAGAACGAGAAGGCGTTCTCGTAGACGTAGTAGAGCAGCAGGTTGGTGGCGTTGTTGGGCCCGCCCTTGGTCAGGATGAACAGGTGGTCGACCACCCGCACGGCATTGATCAGCGCATTGATCAGCACGAACAGCGTGGTCGGCATCAGCAGCGGGAAGGTCACCCGCCAGAAGAAGCTCCAGCGGCTGGTGCCCTCGAGGTCCGAGGCCTCCTTGAGTTCCGGCGGAATGCTCTGCAGCGCCGCCAGGTAGAAGATCATGAAGAAGCCGGCCTCTTTCCATACCGTCATCACGATCACCGAGGTCAGCGCCACGCCGGGGTCGCCCAGCCAGTTGACCCCGGAGAGCCCCAGCGCGCCGAGCAGCTTGTTGAACAGGCCGATCTGCGGGGCGTAGAAGAACATCCACACGTTGGCCGCGGCGATCATCGGCAGGATGGTCGGGGTGAAGTAGGCCATGCGCACCAGGCCCCGCCCCGGCAGGCGGGCGTTGACGAACAGCGCCATGCCTAGCGCCAGGGCGATGGAGGTGGGAATGGTGCCCAGCGCATAGAGCAGGTTGTTGCGCGCCACCTTCCAGAAGGTGGCGTCCTCCACCAGCATGGCGTAGTTCTCGAGCCCGACGAACGCCGGCGGCGCACCGCGAAAGCCGGGCAGGAAGAAGCTGTTCACCAGCGTCGCCACGGTGGGCAGATAAGCAAAGGTGCCAAGCAGCACCGCCGCCGGCAGCAGCAACAGCGCGCCATAGACCTGCATGCGTCTGTCAGCGTTCTGGATCACCATGCCTTGTCCAATCGCGGGGCTGTTCCGGGGGCCAAGGGCCCGGAGTGCCGTACCATTGATGGGGCGCTGTGAATCCTTCCCTGGACGCTACCTTTGCCCTGCGGCGCGCTCTCATCCTGCTCCGCTTGCAGGGCCGGTGCTGGCCATCCATGGCCAGCCCGTTCGGAGCAGTGCTCCTCACCCATGGCAAACGACCTCCTCGCCGCCCTTGCCCCCGGCGCCCCGTTCGCCCAGTCCTGTTGAGTCGGTGGAAGGGAGCGCCGCCATTTGTCAGCGTTTCCTCAGCGGGAGCGTGCATAGCGGCGCAGCGCCGCGTCCGCTTCCGCCTGGGCCTGCTTGAGCGCTTCCTCCGGCGTCATCTGGCCGGTCAGCGCCGCCTGCACGGCGTTGTCCAGCGCCCGGCGCACGCGCCCGCCCTGGTAGGTGGCCAGCTCCGCGGTGGCATGCTCGAGCTGGTCGCGGGCCACCGCCGCCGGCGGGAACTCCTCGACGTAGTTGCGCAGCGCCTCGGTCTCGTAGGAGGCCGGGCTCACGCCCATGTAGCCGGTCTCGATCGACCAGGCCGCAGCGCGCTCGGGGTCGGTCATCCAACGGATGAAGGTCATCGCGGCGCGCTGCTCCTCCTCGGTGGTGTCCTTGAACAGGTAGAAATTGCCGCCGCCGGTGGGGCTGCCGCGCTGGGTGTTCATGGGCAGCATGGCCACGCCGAAGTCGAAGGAGGCCTCGTTGCGTACCGCGGTGAGGTTGCCGGTGCTGTGCCACATCATGGCGGTGGACTCTTCAAGAAAGTTCTGGCGCAGCGTGCCCCACTCGATGGTGCCGTCGGGCATGGCCTCGTGTTCCTCGGCCAGCGAGACCCAGTACTCCAGCGCCTCGATGGCGGCGGGGTCGTCGAAGTAGACCTCGGTGCCCTCCTCGTTCATCAGCCGGTGGCCGTTCTGGAAGGCGAAGGCCTGGAACATCCAGTAGGGGTAGCCGGTGGAGGGCACCATCACGCCCCACTGCTCGCCGCCGCTTGCCTCGCGCACCGCGGCGGCCATCTCGGCCATTTCCTCCCAGTTCTCGGGCGGCGTCTCGGGATCGAGCCCGGCGGCCTCGAAGGCGTCCTTGTTCCAGTAGAGCACGATGGTCGAGCGCTGGAACGGAATGCCGTAGGTCTGACCGTCGATCTGGCCGTTCTCCATCAGCCCGGGGTAGAAGCTGTCGAGCCACTCGCGCTCCTCGTCGCTCTCGATGACCTCGTCGAAGGCGACGATGGCGTCCTGCTCCAGCAGGTCGAACAGGTCGATGGAGAACAGCACCGAGAGCTGGGGCGCCTCGCCCGCCTCGATGGCCGACATCGCCCGCACGCGGGTATCGTCGTAGTTGCCGGCGTAGATGGCATTCACCGTGATATCCGGGTGCTCATTCTCGAACTCGGCCACCAGGCCATCGATCACGTCGGTCAGGGCGCCGCCCACCGCCACCGGGTAGTACATGGTCAGCTCGGTCTGCGCCTGGGCATTCAGCGTACCGGCGGCCAGCAGGCCGGCCAGGGCCACGGCGCCCTTTCGGCGGCCCCTTGCGAGACTGCCCTTAACTAGAGAGAAGCGTGCGTTCATCGGTTCACTCCTGGAGAGTCGTTCCCAGCGGGGTTGGACGAGGCACGGGCCTCGCGGTCTTGTACGGTGGGAGCCACCGCATCTTGTACGCTCGAAGAGGGCGGAGAGTGCGCTTCGAAACGATGCCGGCCCGGTGGCGCGGACAGGTCGTGCCCGGCGATCGCCAGCCGCCGCCCGTCGCCGGCGTCGAAGAAATGCGCCGCCTCGCGCCGCCACTGCAACCGGCACGCCGAACCGGCAGCGACGCTCGGCTTGCCGTCGAGCCGCGCACGCAGCTGCTGGCTGCCGACCCGGAGGCGCACGATGCTGTCGGCGCCGAGGTATTCGGCATCGATCACCTCGGCGGGCACGCCGGGGGCGTCCACGGGCCGCACCCGGATATCCTCCGGACGCACGCCGAGCCAGTGACCCTTGGCGTCGTGAGAGGCGACGCTGCAGTGCGGCTCGCCCTCGATCACCGCGCCGTCGGCGGCGGCGGCGAGCGTCACCAGGTTCATCGCCGGGCTGCCGATGAAACCGGCGGCAAAGGCGCTGGCCGGGCGGTCATAGAGTTCGCTCGGCGTCCCGTCCTGCACGATGCGCCCGTCGTGCATCAGGATCACCCGGTCGCCCATGCTCATCGCCTCGACCTGGTCGTGGGTGACGTAGATCACGGTCATGCCGAGGCGCTGCTGCAGCGCCTTGATCTCGCGGCGCATCTCGCCGCGCAGGCGGGCATCGAGATTGGAGAGCGGCTCGTCCATCAGGCAGATGGGGTGTTCGGAGATGATCGCCCGGGCCAGGGCGACCCGCTGGCGCTGGCCGCCGGAGAGCTGCGCCGGCTTGCGCTCGAGATAGGCCTCGAGATCGACCAGTTGGGCCACCCGCGCCAGCCGCTCGCGGCGCTCGGCCTTGGGCACCTTGCGGCTGCGCAGGCCGAAGACGATATTGTCGGCCACGCTCAAGTGGGGGAATAACGCGTAGGACTGAAACACCATGCTCAGCCCCCGATCGCCCGGCGGCAGGTGGGTGACGTCGCGCTCGCCGATGTGGATACGCCCGGCGCTGGCCTGTTCCAGCCCGGCGATCATGCGCAGCGTGGTCGACTTGCCGCAGCCCGAGGGGCCGAGCAGGATGACGAACTCGCCCGGCGCGACGTCGAAGCCGATGCCGTCGACCGCGGTGGTCTCCGCCCAGCGCTTGCTCACGGCCTCGAGCCGAATGCGCTGGCGCTCCTGCGAGCCGTCGTGCTGCCCGGCCGGCGGGCTGGATGGGTTCCGGCCCTGACTCCGGCCCGGATTATTGTTGTCTGGGTTCATGCTGCGTCCGCGTTGCCGGTGAAGGCGTGGCATGGCTGTCATCGACTCTCCCGAACTCAGCGTAGCCGTTAATTCGAATTTGTGGAGCCATCCTGGCCCCTTCCGGTGACGGAGCGGTGACGAAACGGAGACAGGGCGGTAACAAATCGGCCACCCCGCCGGGCGTGCTAGAATGCGGGCTTCACCCTGATCAGGAACCGAGCGCAATGTCCCTTGACGACCTGCACCTCAACCTCCGCAACCTGACGCAGGACGATTACCCTCAGCTCAAGCAACTGATGGACGCCGTCTACGACGACATCGGCGGCGCCTGGCCGCAGCACACCATCGACCGGCTGATCCAGGAGTTCCCCGACGGCCAGATCGCCATCGAGGACGACGAGCGGCTGGTGGGCGTGGCGCTCACCGTGCGGGTCGACTACGACGAGTTCTCCAACCCGCACCAGTACGACGACCTGGTGGGCAACCGCGAGATCATCTTGAACGATCCCGAAGGCGACGCCATGTACGGGCTGGACGTGCTGATCCACCCCGACTACCGCGGCTATCGCCTGGGTCGGCGCCTCTACGAGGCGCGCAAGGAGCTGTGCCGCTCGCTCAATCTGCGGGCGATCCTGGCCGGTGGGCGCATCCCCAATTATCACGAATACCCCGACCTCAGCCCCACCGAGTACATCGACCAGGTGGCACGCAAGGAGATTCACGACCCGATCCTGTCGTTCCAGCTGGCCAACGACTTCCAGGTCAAGCGGCTGCTGCGCAAGTACCTGCCGGAGGACGAGAAGTCCCAGGGCTACGCCACCCTGCTGGAGTGGAACAACATCCTCTATGAACCCGCCGAGCGGGTGCTGGAGAACCGCCCCACCCAGGTAAGGGTCGGTGCCGTACAGTGGCAGATGCGCGAATGTGCCTCGGTGGAATCGGTGCTGCAGCAGGTGGAATACTTCGTCGACGCCATCTCCAGCTACCAGAGCGACTTCGCCGTCTTCCCGGAGCTGTTCAATGCACCGCTGATGGGCCTGCAGGACCGCGCCACCCAGCAGGACCAGCTCGCCGCCATCCGCTACCTGGCCGGCTTCACCGAGCACTTCAAGAACGAAATCTCGCGCATGGCGGTCTCCTACAACATCAACATCATCGCCGGCTCGATGATCGAGGTGGGCGAGGACGACCGGCTCTACAACGTCAGTTACCTGTGCCACCGCGACGGCGACGTCGAGAAGCAATCCAAGCTGCACATCACGCCCCAGGAGCGTCGCGAGTGGGTGATCGAGGGCGGCGACGAGCTACGCGTGTTCGACACCGACGCCGGACGCGTCGGCATCCTGATCTGCTATGACGTGGAGTTCCCCGA
Source organism: Billgrantia sulfidoxydans (assembly GCF_017868775.1). Classification (NCBI taxonomy): domain Bacteria; kingdom Pseudomonadati; phylum Pseudomonadota; class Gammaproteobacteria; order Oceanospirillales; family Halomonadaceae; genus Billgrantia; species Billgrantia sulfidoxydans. The sequence goes on from NZ_CP053381.1 coordinate 3,580,166, forward strand.
ACTCGGCCGGCTGCTGGCCGACCAGGACATGGACATCCTGTTCGTGCCGTTCTGGACCGATACCAAGAACGGCTACCTGCGGGTGCGCCACTGCGCCCAGGCGCGGGCCATCGAGAACGAGTGCTACGTGGTGCTGTGCGGCAGCGTGGGCAACGTGCCGTCGATCCGCAACCTCGACATCCAGTACGCGCAGTCGTCGGTGTTCACGCCCTCGGACTTCGCCTTCCCCCACGACGCGGTGCTCTCCGAGACCACGCCCAACACCGAGATGGTGATCTTCTCCGACCTCGACCTCACCCGCCTCACCGTGGTGCGCGCCGAGGGTTCGGTGACCAATCTCAAGGACCGGCGCAAGGACCTGTTCGACCTGCGCTGGCGCGACTGGTCGTGGAAGTCCGGCGCACGGCAGGAAGAGAGCTGAGCCATGTTGGGTCGCCTGCGCCGCTGGCGGGCCGAGCGCTTCGAGACCCGCCATCCGTTCCCCGCGAACGCCTGGGCCGAGGCCCGCGCGCGCGTGGCGCTGCTGGCCTGCCTCGCCGACGACGAGGCCGAGCGCCTCGGGCGTCGCGCGTGGCGCTTCCTGCATGCCAAGCGCCTGAGCCTGCACCCCGAGCTGGCCGCGAGCACGCCGTTCGACGAGCCCGCGCAGCTCGCCCTGGCCGGCCAGGCCTGCCTGCTGACGCTGGGCTGGTCGGACGACGACCACGACGAGGCGTTCAGCGGCTTTCACGAAATCCTGATCCTGCCCGACGCCTTCCACCGCCAGGTGGAGGAGATGGACGAATTCGGCGTGATGCACGCCTACCAGGACGAGCGGGCGGGAGAGACCTCGCATCAGGGCCCGGTGGTGGTGGCCTTTCCCGATTTGATGGAGAGCGGCGACTTCACCGGCTTCAACGTGGTGATCCACGAGCTCGCCCACAAGCTCGACATGGGCAACTCGCTCGACGTCGATGGTTTCCCGCCGCTGCCGCGCGATATCGACCCGAAGGAGTGGCACCGCGTCTTCACCGCCGTGTGGGACGACCTGCAGGCGCACCTCGAACGCGGCGAGGCACCGCCCATCGACGACTACGCCGCCACCCACCCCGGCGAGTGCTTCGCGGTGTGCTGCGAGTACTTCTTCAGCGCCCCCGATGTGCTCAGCGGCGCCTACGCCGAACTCTACGACCTGCTCAGGCGCTACTTCCGCCAGGACCCGCTACGCCGCCTGCCCGAAGCTGACGCCATCACGCACGCCTGAGCTCATTTTCCCTCCAGCAGGCTGACCAGCTCCGGCACCGGCCGCTCGGCATGGCCCGAGTCGCTGGCCTGCCGGTAGAGTGTGAGCACCGCTTCCGCCACACCATGCTCGGCGGCGAGATCCTCGGTCATGGTGCGGTAGTAGCCGATGTCCTTGAGCGCGTTGGCCACGCTGAAGCGGAATCCGGACGAATCCCCGGCTTCGATGTAGGGGCGCAGCCGCTCGAGGATCACGCCACCGCCGCCGCCCTTGCCCAGTACGTCGAGCAGGGCGGCATCGTCGATGCCGGCTCGGCGCGAGGCCGCCGCGGCCTCGGCCAATACCGCGGTGAAGCCCAGCGAGACGAAGTTGTGCAGCAGCTTCAGGGTATGGCCCGCCCCCACCGGCCCGGCGTGGGCGATGTTCTCGGCGAAGCATTCGAGCAGCGGGCGCACCTCGGTGAACAGCGCCTCCGGCGCGCCGACGATCAGGTTCAGGCGTCCCGTCTCGGCTTCCTTGGGCGTGCGGGTCATGGCGGCGTCCATGAAGCGACCGCCCGCCGCTTCCACCCGGGCGGCCACCCGTGCGGTGGAGCTCGGCAGCGCCGTGGAGCAGTCGATCACTACCGTTTCGGGCGCCAGCCCTTCGAGCACGCCGCCCGGCTCGAACAGCACCGCCTCCACCTGGGGCGAGCCGGTCACGCACAGGATCACCACCTCGGCGGCCTCGGCCACCTCGCGTGCGCTGTGCTTGGCCGTAGCACCGGCGCCCAGCAGGTCCTCCACCGGCTGGTTGCCCGGGTGCTCCAAAAAACAGAGCGCATACCCGCCGCGCAGGATGTTGACGGCGATGCCGTGCCCCATCAGGCCGACCCCGACCAGGCCGACCTTGCGTGTTTGCTTCATGCCACTTCTCCTCTTTCTCCGATGTCTCGTTGCCGGCCGCTATCGGATCATCCGTGCTTCAGTGCCACGGTCTTCAGTCGCGTATAGCTGCGCAACCCCTCGAAACCCTTCTCGCGACCGTGCCCGGAGCGTCCCACGCCGCCGAACGGCAGCTCGATGCCGCCGCCGGCACCATAGTTGTTGATGAATACCTGGCCGCTGCGAATGCCCTTGGCCAGGCGCAGCTGGCGCCCGCCATCGCGGGTCCAGACACCGGCACACAGGCCGAAGTCGGTGGCGTTGGCCAGCCGCAGCGCCTCAGCTTCGTCGTGGAAGACCTGTACCGCCAGCACGGGGCCGAACAGCTCTTTGCGCAACACGGCATGCCCGGCGGGTATGTCGGTGAGCAGCCGTGGCACGACGAAGTGACCGCCGCTCGGTGCTCCTGCGGCCAGCTGCCCCTTGGCCGCCACCCGCACGCCATCGGCCTGGGCGGCTTCCAGGCTCGCCTCCAGCCGGGTCTTCTGGCGGGCGTTGATCAACGGGCCGCAGTCGGCATCCGCCTCGCCGGCGTCGCAGCGCAGCGTAGCGAAACGCTCGGCCAGCGCTCCCAGCACCGCCTCGGCGCAGCTCGCCTCCACCAGCAGACGGCTGCCGGCCGAGCAGGTCTGGCCGGCGTTCTGCACGATACCGCGCACTACCGCCTCCAGCGCGGCCTTGAGGTCGGCATCGGCAAAGACGATCTGCGGCGACTTGCCGCCCAGTTCCAGCGTCACCGGCACATGGTGCGCCGCCGCGGCCTGGGCCACGTGGGTGCCCGTCTCAGGCGAGCCGGTGAAGGAGAGATGGTCGATGGCCGGATGCGACGCCAGGGCCGTCCCCGCTTCACGCCCCAGCCCCGGCACCACGTTCAGCACGCCGGGCGGCAGGCCGTGCTCCTGGGCCAGCTGGGCCAGCCGCAGCACGCTCAGACAGGCGTCCTCCGCGGGCTTGAGCACCACGCTGTTGCCGGTGGCCAGCGCCGCCGCCACACAGCGACCGAAGATCTGCGCCGGGTAGTTCCAGGGAATGATCTGGGCGCATACGCCATAGGGTTCGCGCAGGGTCAGCACGGCGAAGCCCTCGTCGAACGGGATCGTCTCGCCGTGCAGCTTGTCGGCTCCGCCGCCATAGAAGCGGAAATAGCGGGCACAGGCGGCGATATCGCCGCGTGCCTGGGTCATCGGCTTGCCGGTGTCAGCGCATTCCAACGCCGCCAGGTTGTCGCGGTCGGCGTCGATGGCATCGGCGAAGGCCAGCAGCCACTCGCCACGACGCCGGGCCGTCCAGCGCGCCCAATCGCCTACGCTGCCGGCGAAGGCGCGGCGCGCGGCGTCCACCGCGACCATGACCTCCTCGGTCTGACAGCGAGCGATATGCGCAATGGTCTGGCCAGTGGAAGGGGACTCCACCTCCAGCAGCGCCTGGGTCGGCACCCATTCGCCGCCGATCAGGGCCTCGCTCGGTGGTGTTACGGGCAGAGCGGTCATGCGTCCTCCTTGTACTGTTGTCGTTGTCGTTCCTCGAGCGAAGCCTCGTTTCTTCGCTAATAGGCCAGCCATACCAAGCCCAGGGAGATCCACGGCAGGTAGGTGATCGCCACCAGGCACGCCAGCACCACGAGCACGAAACGCGCCAGCCAGGGCAGCATCTGGTCGATGGATATTCTCGCCACGGCGCAGGCGGCAAACAGGTTGACGCCCAGCGGCGGCGTGATCATGCCGAGCGCCAGGTTGACCACCATGATCAGGCCGAAGTGCACCGGATGGACGCCGAACTGCATGGCGATCGGCGTGAGGATCGGCGCCAGCACCAGAATGGCGGCGGAGGTTTCGATGAACATGCCGACGAGCAGCAGCAGCACGTTGACCGCCAGCAGGAAGGTCATCGGGCTGTAGAACACCTGGGTGACCCAGCCGGCGATATGGCCCGGCAGGCCGGTGCGGCTGATCAAGAAGCTGAACAGCGAGGCGGCGGCAATGATCAGCATCACCGCCGCCGTCGAGATCACGCTCTGGCGCAGGATCGGCCACAGGTCGGCGGCCTTCAGCTCGCGATAGTAGAACCCGCCGACCAGCAGGGCGTAGAACACCGCCACCGCCGACGCCTCGGTAGGGGTGAACACGCCACCGTAGATCCCGCCGATCACCACCACCGGCATCAGCAGTGCCGCCCAGGCGCGCTGGAAGGAGACCACGAAGCTGGTGCTGTCCTTGTGATCCTCCAGGCCGTAGCCGCGCACCTTGCAGAACAGGTAGAGAAACAGGATCAGTGCGGTGCCGATGAGCAGCCCCGGCCCCACGCCGGCCAGGAACAGCTGACCGATGGAGGTGTCGGTGCTGACGCCGAACAGGATCAGCGGGATCGACGGCGGGATCAGCACGCCGAGCTCCGCCGAGGAGGCCTGGATCGAGGCCGCCAGCGGTTTGGGGTAGCCGTGGCGCACCATGGCCGGGATCAGGATGGCACCGATGGCGAAGGTGGTCGCCACGCTGGAGCCGGACACGGCGGCGAACATCATGCAGGTCAGCACGCAGGTCATCGCCAGGCCGCCCTGCACGCCGCCGACGATGGACTTGGCCAGATCCACCAGCCGCTGGGAGATGCCGCCCGCCGCCATCAGGTTACCGGCCAGAATGAAGAACGGAATGGCCATCAGCGGGAACTTGTCGATGCCGATGAACATCTGCTGCGGTACCAGCAGCAGCGGCAGCCGGGTGAAGAACTCGATGCCGATGATCGAGGCCAGCATGATCGACACGGCGATCGGCACGCCGAAGGCGAACAGGACGATCAGCGACAGGCCGATGACCAGGTTCATGGGCGTGTCCCTCCCCGACGGGGGGCGTCGGTGCTTTCGGGCACCGTCTGCCTCGGGTCGTGCATTTCCACTTCCGGCGAGGCGTCGTCCAGGTCGGGGCCAAACGCCTCACGCCCGCTGAGCTGCGCCAGGAGTCGCGCCAGCACCGCCACCATGGCGAAACCGGCACCGACGGGAATCGCGGCATAGGCGTAGGCCATGGAGACGTTCATGCCCGACATGGTCTGGTTGCTGACCCGCTGGGTCATCAGGATGCCGAAGTGGATCAGCACCGCCAGCACCAGCAGGCAGCACAGCACGATGGCGACCTCCAGCACCGGCACCAGGCGCCCCGGCACCACCTTGTAGATCGCTTCCACGGCCATCATGTAGCCACCGCGGAAGGTTGCGGCGGCCGCCATGAACACGCACCAGATCATTGCCGTGCGCGCCGCCACTTCCGACCAGGTGGAGGGCGCATTGAACACGAACCGGGTCAGTACCTGGTAGAAGCTGAAGGAGACCGACACCACCAGCATGACCACCGCGACCGCCATGGCCAGGCGCGTCAGCTGACGTTCGAAACGAAGCAACAGGTCCACCATGAGCGCAAGATTCCTGCTGGCATGCCCCCGGCATCACGCCGAGGACATGCATGGAGATTTCGCGTGAGGAGCCTCAACAGCTACTGGCCTTCTCCTGCACCCTCTCCAGCATCTCGCTGCCATGCTGGTTGGTGAAGATCTCGTAGGCCGGCTCCACGGCCTGCTGGAAGGGGCCGATGTCGATCTCCGTATTGACCGTCATGCCGTTCTCGCGCAGCAGTGCCACGCCCTCCTCTTCCAGGCGCGACACTTCGGCGCGGGTCGCCTCGGCGGAGGCACGGGCGGCTTCGCGGAACCACTCGCGCTCCTCGTCGCTGAGCCCGTCGAGCAGCAGCGGCGAACCCAGCACGGCGGCCGGCGAATAGACGTGGCCGGTCAGCGAGAGGTGATCCTGCACTTCCCAGAAGTTGGTGGCGACGATCACCGTGATGGGGTTTTCCTGGCCATCCACGGTACCTTGCTGCAGCGCCGTGAACAGCTCCGGGAAGGCCATCGGCGTGGGTCGCGCACCCAACTGGCGAAACGCTTCCTGGTGCACCTCGTTTTCCATGGTGCGTACCCGCAGCCCTTCGGCGTCGGCGGGGCTGGTCACTTCACGACGGCTGTTGGTCAGGTGGCGAAAGCCGTTTTCCGACCAGGCCAGGCCGACCAGGTCGTGGTTGCTCATCTTCTCCAGTAGCTCGTCGCCGATCTCGCTGTCGAGCACGCAGCGCGCCTGGTCGTAGTTCTCGAACAGGAACGGCAGGTCGAGCACGTAGGTTTCCGGCACGAAGTTGCCGAGCGGGCCGGTAGAGGTGATGACGACATCAACGGTGCCGATCTGCAGGCCCTCGATCATCTCCCGCTCGCCGCCCAGCGCGCCGGAAGCATGCTCATTGACCACGAAGGCCCCGTCGCTGAGTTCTTCCAGCGTCTCCTTGAAGGCCTGGGCGCCCACGGCATAGTGGGAGGTGGTGGAGAGCGTATGCCCCAGGCTGACCTCCTGGGCCGCCTGGGCGTTGACCGCCATCGCAGCGGCACTGACACCACCGATGGCAACCGTCAGGGCATGGCGTACGAACTGCATTTTCATTGTTGTATCCTCTTCGTCGTGAAACACCTTGGTTGTAATTGGCGACTCGTGTGCCGCTCTCTTCTAGCTAGCCGCGCTCGTCGAGGAACGCCTCGACGATCTCACGCAGGCTGCGATCGCCGCTGAAGCCCAGCTCCCGCGCGCGGCGAGTCTCGAAGCGGGCCGGCCAGCTGGCGACGATCGCCTCGACCTGCGGGTCGCGTTCGTGGCGCACTCGCGCCAAGGCCTCCTCCCCTGCCACCTGGCGCAGGGTTTCCAGCATCTCGGCCACGCTGACGGTGATACCGGGCAGCATGAAGGCGCGAAACGGTGCCAGCGCCTCGCCCGCCACCTCGGCAGCGTGCACCAGTGCCTCGACCACCTTGCCTGGCGACATCACGAACATGGTCAGCTCGGTGGGTACGGGGCACACGGCCTCCTCGCCGTTGAGCGGCTCGCGCAGGATGCTGGAGGCGAAGCTCGAGGCAGCGGCGTTGGGCCGCCCGGGGCGCACGATGATGGTCGGCAGGCGCAGCACGCAGCCATCGACAAGGCCGCGTCGGCTGTAGTCGTTGATCAACAGCTCGCACATCGCCTTCTGGGTGCCGTAGGAGTTCTGCGGCTGCAGCGCGGTCATGTCGTCCAGCACCGCGGGCAGTTCGCCGCCATAGGCCGCCACCGAACTGGCCATCACCAGGCGGGTGTTGTTCAGCCCACGTTCACGGCAGCCGTCGAGCAGCATCCGGGTGGCGTCGAAATTGACCCGCATGCCGAGCTCCAGGTCCGCCTCGGCGGCGGAGCTGACCACCGCCGCCAGGTGATAGATCACGCGTGGGCGTGCATCGAGCACGATGTCGATCTCACCGGGCTCGGTGATGTCCATGGCCAGGGATTCGACATCGACCTCTCCAGGGTCGGCGGGCAGCGGCGCCTCGTCCTGGTCGACCAGCGTCAGGCGGTGAATGGGTTGGCCCTGGAGTTCGCCGCGCGCCAGCAGGCGGGCGACGAGGCGTTGGCCGAGGAAGCCGGCGGCGCCGGTGATGACGATATGCATGGGTCTCGTGTCCGTCTTGTCGTTGTGTTGTCGAGCGAACCGGCCGATCAGCCCGCAAGCCCGTAGTCGCGTCCCCAGGACAGGCCCTCGCGTGTGCCCGCCGCAGGGCGGTACTCGCAGCCGACCCAACCGGCGTAACCGAGCCGCTCGAGCTGAGCGAAGAGGGCCGGATAATGCACCTCGCCGACATCCGGTTCGTGGCGCTCCGGCACGCCGGCGACCTGGACATGGGCGATGGCGGAGAACTGCCGCTCGAGGTGGCGGATCAGGTCACCCTCCATGATCTGGCAGTGGTAGAAATCGAACTGCAGCCTGAGGTTGTCGGCGCCTACCTCCTCGAGCACCGCCATGGCCTGGTCCTGGCGCGAAAGAAAGTAGCCCGGCATGTCGCGGGTGTTGATCGGCTCGATCAGCACCTCGCGCCCCAGCCTGGCGGCCTCGGCGGCGGCAAAGCGCAGGTTCTCCACGTAGGTGGCACGGTGGGCGGCCAGGGCGTCGCTGTCGGCGCTTTCCGGCAGCCGCCCGGCCATGGCATGCAGGCGTGGGCAGCCCAGCGCCTCGGCATAGCGCAGCGCCTCGATCACCCCATCGCGAAACTCCGCCTCGCGCCCGGGCAGGCTGGCCAGGCCGCGCTCACCGGCCTGCCAGTCACCCGGCGGCATGTTGAACAGCACCTGCTCGACGCCACTCTCCCGCAGTGCGCTGGCCAGCGCCTCGGGGGCATGAGCATAGGGGAACAGGTACTCCACGCCGCGAAAGCCCGCGTCGGCCGCCGCCTGGAAGCGGTCGAGGAAGCCGTGCTCGGTGAATAGCATGCTGAGATTGGCGGCCAGTCGTATCATCGCTCGTGTCTCGTGTCCTTGGGTCGTGCAGCGGCGTCAGTCACGGGGAAAACGGGCCTCGAGTTCAGCAACCTGCTCGGGCGTCAGCCCGCGCGGATTGTGGCCGCGCAGCAGCAGGTAGAGCTTGGCGGTCTCCTCCAGCTCCTCGGTGGCGTAGACCGCCGCCTCCAGGTTCTTGCCCGCCACCACCGGACCGTGGTTGGCCAGCAGTACCGCGCTGTGCTTGCCAGCCAGGCCGCGCACGGCATCGCCCAATGCCGGATCGCCAGGTATGTGATAGGGCACCAGGGGCAGGCGCCCCACCCGCATTACATAGTAGGCGGTCAGTGGCGGGATGCAGTCGCAGGAGTCGATATCGGGCAGGCAGGAAACCGCCACCGAGTGCGTCGAATGCAGATGCACGATGGCGCCGGACTGCGGCCGCTCGTCGTACATGGCACGGTGCAGGAAGCTCTCCTTGGTCGGCGCGTCGCCGTCGAGCAGGCGGCCGTCACGGTCGAGGCGCGAGATACGCGCCGGGTCGAGCCGCCCCAGGCAGGCATTGGTCGGCGTCATCAGCCAGCCGCCATCGTCCAGGCGCACGCTGATGTTGCCGCTCGACCCCATGGTCAGGCCGCGGTCGAACAGCGACTTGCCGAGCGTGGCGATCTGCTCGCGCAGGCGATTCGCGTCGTTGACGCTCATGGCAGCACCTCGAAAGCACGCAGGAAGAAGTCCTCACCGCCGAAGTTGCCCGATTTCAGCGCCAGCGACAGTGGCGCCTCGTGTCCGGCAAGCGTGGCCTGGGTCCAGGGCACGCCGGGGTCGATCTGCTCGCCGATACGCAGGGCACGCACGCCCAGCGCCGAGACCACGGCACCGGAACTCTCGCCGCCGGCCACTACCAACCGCCCCACCCCCTCATCGACCAGCGCCACCGCCAGCTCCCCCAAGGCCTGCTCGACCAGCTCGCCGGCACGCTCGCGGCCCAGCGCCTGCTGCGCCCGGCTCACGCGCTCGGCCTCGGCCGAGGCGTAGACCAACACCGGACGCCCACCGGCCAGGTGGCGGCGGGCGAACGCCAGCGCCTGGCGCCGGTGCTCGGGCCCCTGGGCCAGCATCAGCGGGTCGAGGGGAAAGCCGGGAAAGCGCGTGAGAAAGGCATCGACCTGGGCCAGGGTGGCGCGCGAGCAGCTACCCGAAAGCACCAGGGCGCTGCCCGAAGCCGGCGCCAGGGCCCCTGCCGCCGAGGCCTCCCCCAACCAGCCACGGCGGCGATACTGGGCCGGCAATGCCTGGCCCAGCCCCGAGCCACCGCAAACCAGCGGCAGGTCGACCGTCGCTTCCGCCAGCACCGCCAGATCGTTGTGATCCAGGGTGTCGCAGATCACTTGACGCACCCCCTGCCCGGCCAGTTCCTCGAGCTGCCGGCTGACGGCGGGGGCGCCCAGGGCCAATGTCGACCACGGCTGCAAGCCCACGGGATACCGGCTCTGGCGCGACAGGACCCGCACCAGATCGGCGTCGCGCATGGGCGTGAGCGGATGATGCTGCATGCCGCTCTCGCTGAGCAGGCGGTCGCCGACGAACAGGTGGCCCTGATAGACGGTGCGGCCGTTGGCCGGGAAGGCCGGCACCATCACGGTGAACGGCGCCTCGAGACGCTCCAGCACGGCCTCGCTGACCGGGCCGATGTTGCCCTCATCGGTGGAGTCGAAAGTGGAGCAATACTTGAAGTAGAGCTGGCGAGCCCCCTCGGCGCGCAGCCATTCCAGCGCCCGTAGCGAATCGCGAACGGCCTCCGCCGGCGGGCACGAGCGCGATTTCAGCGCAATCACCACCGCGTCGATCTCGCCCGCCCCTTCGACCAACTCACCCAGCCCCTGCTCGGGCACGCCGATCAACTGCACGCAGCGCATGCCGCCGCGCACCAGGTTGTTGGCCAGGTCGGTGGCTCCGGTGAAGTCGTCGGCAATGGCGCCCAGCACGATCGCCATGTTCACTGCCCCCCGTCGTTGGCCGCCTCGGGCAAGGCGATACCGGTAAGGCGCTGATAGACCTTGATCACCGCCGAGTCGTCCTCGCGACCGAAGCCGGCACCCCTGGCGGCGGTGAACTGCTGCAGGGCGCTGGCAGCGATGGGCGTGGCCATGGCCAGCTCGCGGCCGGTCTCGTGCACGAGATTGAGATCCTTGACGAAGATGTCCACCGCCGAGAGCGGGGTGTAGTCGCCTTCGAGGATGTGCGGCACGCGATTCTCGAACATCCAGGAATTGCCGGCGGAGTGGGTGATCACCTCATACACGCGGCGCGGCTCCAGCCCCATGCGAATACCCAGCGCCACCGCTTCGGCAGCGGCGGCGATATGCACCCCGGCGAGCAGCTGATTGACCAGCTTCATGCTCGAGCCGATGCCGGGCGAATCGCCCAGCCGATGGACGGTCGCGGCCATGGCGTCGAGCACCGGGCCGGCCTTGGCGAAGGCCTCCTCGCTACCCGATGCCATGACCGAGAGCTGCCCCGCCCGGGCCTTGACCGCCCCACCGCTGATCGGGGCATCGAGCATCAGCAGGTCGCGCTCGGCCAGGCGAGCCCCCAAGCGCTCGGCCAGGCTCGGCGCCACGGTAGCGCACTGGATCACCAGCCCACCCGGCGCCAGGGCGTGGGCGAGTCCCTGCTCGCCGAACAGCACCTGCTCGACCTGAGCGGCATTGACCACTACGACCAGCACCACGTCGCACTGCTCGGCCAGCTCGGCGGGGTTGGCCGCGCAGCGCCCGCCGACACCCTCGAAGGCGCGGCGTGCCGCTGCGGACACGTCGCAGCCCACGACCGCCAGGCCGCGCTCGTGCAACACTGTCGCCGACCCCAGGCCCATCGCACCGAGGCCGATGACACCCACTCGCGGCTTGGTCGTGCTGTCGCTCACCTGCTGCCTCCCGCCGCCGTGCGGCCTCGCGCTACCCATCGATGACATTAAGCCAGTGACAATCGCTGTTAGCGCTATCATGTTAGCGCTATCATGGTTGTAGATGATTTAATGGAGCCCAGCAAGAAGGCGCCAGGAGGATGCGACCAATGTCTAATGAAGCCCACTCGCCACGCCGACGCCGCGGCTCGGAGCAGCCGACGCTCAAAGAGGTGGCAGAGGCCGCCGGCGTCTCGGCGATCACCGCCTCACGCGCGCTGAACCACCCGGACCAGGTCAACGAGCGCACCCGCGCGCGAGTACTCGAGGCCGTGGAACGACTAGGCTACGTACCCAACCTGGTGGCCGGCAGCCTGGCGTCGGCACGCTCGCGCTTCATTGCCGTCATCGTGCCTTCGCTGGCCAATACCGTCTTCATCGAGGTGATCCAGGGGCTGCAGGAAACCTTCGAGGCCCAGGGCTACCAGATCCTGCTGGGCAACACCGACTACGACACCGAGCGCGAATACCAGCTGGTGCGCACCTTCCTCGGCTGGTCCTGCTCGGCACTGGTGACCGCCGGCCTGCGCCACAGCCAGGCCTGTCGTACCCTGCTCGCCAACTGGGACAAGCCGATCATGGAGGTCATGGAGCTGGGGGAGGCACTGGATCTCAACGTGGGGCTGGACCATACCGAAGCCGGCCGCTGCATGGCTCGCCACCTGTTGGAACGGGGCCATCGCCGGGTGCTCTTCGTCGGCGCCCGCCTGGCAAGCGACTATCGCGCAGGAATGCGCTACGCCGGCCATCGCGAGGTGCTGGAACAAGCCGGTCTCGCGGCACCGCTGATCGAACTCGACCATGGCGGACTGGATGCCGGCGCCGCGGGGCTGGCGCGCGCACTGGAGAATCATGGCGATGTCAGCGCCATTCACTTCGCCAACGACGACCTGGCCACCGGCGCCCTGCTGCACGCCCAGCGGCTCGGCATTCGCGTACCGCACGAGCTGGCCATTGCCGGGTTCAATGGGCTTCCCATCGGCCAGCACATCACCCCGCGGCTGACCACCATACGCTCACCGCGCCAGCACATGGGGCAGCTCGCCGCGTCCGAAGTGATACGCCGCCTGGAAGGCAAGCGGATCCAGCGCCTGCAGCACGATGTCGGCTTCGAACTGCTGATCGGCGAGAGTACGTAGTCGACGCGAGTCTCACGCAGGCAGACTGGCCGCAGGCCTTCACCACGCGCTTCGGAGGTCCTGCTATGTTGATGGCAAAGGAGCCTCGGAGGCAGTGCCGCCGGAGGCCCTGCTGGCCGCAACAGGCGGTATACGATGAACCTCACGATCCTCGTTCGCCACGCATGCCTGACATTGCTCTTCGGCCTGGGGCTGGCCGGGAGCCAGCTGCGAGGCGACACCTCATCCGCGGCAGTGGCCGTCGCCGATGACGGCGTGCAGCGGGTCACCCTGGTCGGCGGCAGCTACTACTTCGAACCCGAACACATCGTAGTCCGCGCCGGCGTGCCGGTGGAGCTGCAGGTGCGCCGACGGCCGGGCCTCGCCCCACACAACCTAGTGATCCGCTCCACGATGATGGGGCTCGACATCGAGGCCTCGCTCGACACCGAGCCGACGACGATCCGCTTTACCCCCAGGGTAGCGGGACGCGTCGAGTTCTACTGCGACAAGCGGCTGCTATTCCTGCCCAGCCACCGCGAGCGCGGCATGGTCGGCGTGCTGGAGGTGGTCGAGTGAACCTCGCGCATGCCCGATTTGGCCGTCGCGAACGGCCCGCCTATGCTGAAGCCACGCCCCTGCGCAGGCCGCCTGAATGTCCCGCAAGGTCCTCCTCGTTCTCGCCGTTCTGGTGACACTCGCCCTGCTGGGATTCGCGTGGCAGTGGCTGGCCGAACGCGACATGTTCGACGCCAACACGCTCTTCGGCATGCTGCAAGGCTCGCTGGCCTGGCGCGACCGGCCCTGGGCCGGTGCCGTGGTGATCACAACCTTTGTAGCTGCCTCGCTGGTGCTGTTCCCGCTGAGCGTGCTGGTGGTGCTGGCGGGCCTGATCTTCGGTTCCGTGTGGGGCTTCGTCTATTCGCTGATCGGCACGCTCCTCGGTGCCATCGCTACCTTCTGGCTGGGACGCTGGCTCGGACGCGACGCCCTCTTGCGCTATGGCGGCAGGCGACTGCTGGGCCTGTCGCGCTATCTGGCCGGGCGCGGCGTGCGTACCATCACCGTGCTCAACCTGCTGCCCCTGGCGCCCTACACCCTGACCAACCTGCTGGCCGGCGCCTTCCACATCCGCTTCCGCGACTTTCTGCTCGGCACCTTCATTGGCGCCACGCCGGGCTTGGCCGGCATCATCCTGCTGAGCAGCCAGCTCGGTACGCTGCTGACCGCCGAGGATCGCCACGAGCTGGCCTGGGCGGCCGGTGGCATCGCCGTGGGGCTCGCGCTGCTCTACGGGCTCAAGCGCTACGCCGATGGCCGCCAGCGTCGCCGCCACTGAGTTCATCAGCAGGCGTCGTCGATCGCCGGCACCCGGCCCGGCATGTGCTCCTCGAGAAAGGCCACGAAGGCGCGGATGCGCGCCGGCACGTGGCGGCGTTGCTGGTAGACGGCATGGAAGTCGGCACGCACCCCGCGCCACTCGGGCAGCAGCGCGACCAGCCTGCCCTCCGCCAGGTGCCGGTGCACGTCCCACCATGAGCGCAGCGCGATCCCGTGGCCGTCGAGCGCCAGCCGCACGATCACCTCGCCGTCGTTGCTGGCCAGCGGGCCGGCCACCTTGACCGCCTGCTCCTCCCCGCTGCCGCCGCGGTGGCGAAAGCGCCAGACGGCGTAGTCGCTTTCGTTCTCGCGCAGCACCAGGCAGGAGTGAGCGGTGAGGTCGGCGGGCGACGCCAAGGGGGGCATGCGTGCCACGTAAGCGGGGGAGGCACACAGCACCCGCCGGTTGGCGAGAATGCGTCGCGCCACCAGGCGCGAATCGGGCGGTTCGCCCACGCGGATGCCGACATCGAAGCCCTGCTCGCCCAGGCTCAGCGGATAGTTGGAGAGTTCCAGCGTCGCCTCGATGGACGGATGCCGCGCGCAGAATGCCGACAGCAGCGGCGCCACGTGACGGCGTCCGAAGCCGAAGGTGGCGTTGACCCGCAGCGGCCCCGAGAGGGCCGCCTGCTGCTCGCCCAGCGCCTCCTCCAGTTCGGCCAGCTCCTCGAGGATGGCCGCGCCGCGCTCCAGGTAGCGCTCGCCCTCGGCGGTCAGCGACAGGCGCCGCGTGGTGCGGCTGGCCAGCTCCACGCCCAGGCGGGCTTCGAGCTGCTTGAGACGCTTGCTCACGGCCGACAGCGACAGGCCCAGGTCGCGCGCCGTGGCCGTCAGGCTGCCGGCACGCGCCAGTTGCTGGAAAAAGACCAGGTCATCGAGCTGAGCCATGTCACTCTCCACTCTCGTTCAACAATGGCTTTCCATTCAGCCCGATTATCTCCATGAAGCCAAGGGGCTAGACTGGGGGCAGTCAGAATTCAAAGGAAGCACTCATGTTCGAGGGATTCCGTACGTTCGACGTCGCCCACGGCGACATTCGCATCCACGGCCGCATCGGCGGCTCGGGGCCACCCCTGCTGTTGCTGCACGGCCACCCACAGACCCACGTGATCTGGCATCGCCTGGCCGAGCCGCTGGCAAGCCGCTTCACCGTGGTGGCCACCGACCTTCGCGGCTATGGCGATTCGTCCAAGCCACCCGGCGAGCCGGATCACGCCAACTACAGCAAGCGAGCCATGGCCGACGACCAAGTCGCGGTCATGCGCGAGCTGGGTTTCGAACGCTTCTTCCTGTGCGGCCACGATCGTGGCGGGCGCGTCGCCCATCGCCTGGCGATGGATCACCCCGCGGCGGTGCAGAAGCTGATGCTGCTCGATATCGCCCCGACGCTTGCCATGTACGAGCAGACCGACCGCACCTTCGCCACCGCCTATTTCCACTGGTTCTTCCTGATCCAGCCCTCGCCGCTGCCGGAGACCCTGATCGAGGCCTCGCCCGCCGACTACATCACTCGCACCATGGGTGGGCGGCATGCCAGCCTCGACGCCTTCGACCCAGCGGCCATTGCCGAATACCAGCGCTGCCTGGCCCAGCCCGGCGCGGCTCATGCCCTGTGCGAGGACTACCGCGCCAGCAACGGCATCGACCTGGAACACGACCGCGCCGACCGTGAAGCGGGACGCCGCATCGGCTGCCCGGTCAGCGTGCTGTGGGGCAAGCACGGCATCATCGAGCGCTGCTTCGACCCGCTGGCAGAGTGGCGCGCCGTGGCCGAGCGGGTCGAGGGCGAAGCCCTGCCCTGCGGCCACTATCTCCCCGAGGAAGCGCCGGAAGCGCTGTATTCACGCATCACTCACTTCATGACCACCCCCACCTGAGGATACAACCATGACCCATCGTATCGCCGTCATTCCCGGCGACGGCATCGGCAACGAGGTGATGCCGGAAGGCCTGCGCGTGCTCGAAGCCGCCGCCAAGCGCTTCGACATCGACCTGACCTTCGAGCACTTCGACTTCGCCTGCTGCGACTACTACGCCAAGCACGGCAAGATGATGCCCGACGACTGGTTCGAGCAGCTCAAGGACTTCGACGCCATCTTCTACGGCGCGGTGGGCTGGCCCGACACGGTGCCCGACCACGTCTCGCTGTGGGGTTCGCTGCTGCAGTTCCGCCGCCAGTTCGACCAGTACATCAACCTGCGCCCGTGCAAGCTGCTGCCGGGGATCAAGAGCCCGCTGGCCGACCGCAAGCCCGGCGACATCGACTTCTACGTGGTGCGCGAGAACACCGAGGGCGAGTACTCCAGCGTCGGTGGCAAGATGTTCGAGGGCACCGAGCGCGAGGTGGTGATCCAGGAGACGGTGATGACCCGCCACGGCACCGACCGGGTGCTCAAGTTCGCCTTCGAGCTGGCGGCCTCCCGTCCCAGGAAAAAGCTCACCTCGGCAACCAAGTCCAACGGTATCGCCATCACCATGCCGTGGTGGGACGAGCGGGTCGTGGCCATGGCGGGCCACTATCCCGAGGTCAGCGTCGACAAGTTCCACATCGACATCCTCACTGCCAACTTCGTCATGCATCCCGACTGGTTCGACGTGGTGGTGGCCAGCAACCTGTTCGGCGACATCCTCTCCGACCTGGGCCCCGCGTGCACCGGCACCATCGGCGTGGCGCCCTCGGCCAACATCAACCCCGAAGGCACCTTCCCCAGCCTGTTCGAGCCGGTCCACGGCAGCGCCCCGGACATCGCCGGCAAGGGCATCGCCAACCCCATCGGCCAGATCTGGTCCGGCGCCATGATGCTCGAGCACCTGGGCCACAAGGAGGCCGCCGACGCCATCGTCACTGCCTTCGAAGCGGTACTGGCGGAGGCCGACCCGGCCGTGCTGACGCCGGACATCCGCGGCCAGGGCACTACCGAGACACTGGGCCGGGCCATCGTCGAGCGGGTAGCGGTGTAGCACAGCCGATTTCGTTGACCTGTGTCAACTTGCGGTAAGAATCAAGAAGCGAGCAATACCGAAAAGGGATAGGTTATAAGCATATAACAATAATAGCCGACCCATTCCGCAGGAGACTCGCCACCCATGTCTGAACAGGATCACGAGCCCTCTCGCCTCAACCGCCGCCAGTTCCTGAAGTATGGCGCTGGCGCCGGTGCGGCCGGACTGCTCTATTCATCGGGTCTCCAGGCCCGTGCCTTGGCCACCAAGTCCCGCATCGTCATCCTCGGTGGCGGAGCCGGCGGCATGGCCATGGCCAACCGGCTGTCGCGCCGCCTCGATGGCGCCCGCATCAGCCTGGTCGAGCCGCGCGAGGTCCACCACTACCAGCCCGGCTGGACCCTGGTGGCCTCTGGCGTGTGGAACCCCGAAAAGACCATGCGACCAAATTCCCGCTTCGTGCCGAACGGCATCAACTGGATTCGCCAGCTCGCCGCCGGCATCGATGCCGCCAACCGCAAGGTCGAGCTGGAGGATGGCTCGCAGCTCGACTATGACTACTTGATCGTTGCCACCGGCCTGCAGCTCAACTATCAGCTGATCGACGGCATGTCTCCCGACCTGGTCGGCAGCCACGGCATCGGCAGCGTCTATGCCAGTATCGAGGGCGCCACCCGCACCCGGGACGCCATCGACGCCTGGATTGCCCAGGGCAGTGGCAAGGGTATCTTCACCGCGGCCCCCACCCCGGTGAAATGCGCCGGCGCCCCGCTCAAGATGACCTTCACCACACTCTCTCGCCTCGAGGCAAGCGGGCGACGCGAGGCCTTCCAGGTGGAGTACATGGCCCCGGGGGACGCACTCTTTACGCAGCCCTACATCAACGACTTCGTCAAACAGCGTTTCGATGATCAGGGCGTGACCCGCCGCCACCACTACCGGCTCTCAGCCATCGACCCGCAGGCTCGCAAGGCCGAGTTCACCTTCGTCGGACCCGACAGCGAGTTCACTTCGCACCACGAGCTGCGTGAAGCAGAATTCTCCCGCGAGGGCGAACGCAAGGTGGTGACCGGCTATGACTTCATCCATGTCGTGCCGCCAATGAGTGCGCCTGACTACCTCAAGAGCAGCGATCTGATCGCGCAGGACGGCCCCTTCCGCGGCGAGTGGCTGGACGTGGACATGCATACCCTGCAGCACAACCGTTACCCCGAAGTCTTCGGCATCGGCGACGTGATCGGCGCCCCCATCAACAAGACCGCAGCCAGCGTCAAGGCACAGGCGCCGGTGGTCGAGGCCAATCTGATCGCGCAGTTGCAGGGTCAGACGCTTCCGCGCCGCCACAACGGCTATACCTCCTGTCCGATGATCACGGGAATCGGCAAGGCGATGCTGGTGGAGTTCGGCTATGACAACGACTTCGCCTTCCTGCCCTCCTTTCCTTTCATCGATCCCCGCGACGAATCCTGGGTCACCTGGGTAATGAAGGATCGCATGCTGCAGCCCGCCTATTATGCGGTGCTGGAAGGCCGAGCCTGAGGAGAACTCCCATGACCATGACAGGCATCTTGACCATTTTGATGTATGCCCTGGCCCCTTTCCTGTGGCTGATAGTAACCAGCGTGGTGCTACTGCTGACCGTTCAGCTTCTGGCACACCTGCGTGGCTACAGAATTCTCGGCTATCGTTGTCTGGGTGCCAATCTAGCCGCAATTGCAGTAGGCCTCACCGGGCTATGGTGGATTCCGCTCTTCACCCATTCGCGGCTGGCTTATGTCGCCAGCGTGTTCGATTGGATCGCTCTGATCGGGGCTTTGTTCGCAACGGCGATACTGGCGTGGCTCGTCTTGCATCCGCTGAGCTTTCTACTGCGTGGAAAGTCGGCAAGTTCCGCCTGACGCGAACCCTTGATTAAGGGGAGCCCTGGTAGGCGATACCAATCTACCTTGCCTGGGCGCCTCGCGTATTCGACCTGATCCGTGTTAACCCGATGCCGCAAAGAATGAAACAGGCATTCTCCTGCGTAACGCTCTGCTTTGTTTTCGTTTCCATTCGGTAAGCAGCCACTTTTAAAGCAAATTCTTCGTCTAGCCTGATCAGTGCCAGCCCACTAGGGCAAAGCGCAATGAAAGGAGGAACGGCATGAAAAGGACAGCAATTGCCATTGCGGTGGGTGCACTGAGCACCGGTTTGAGCCACGGCCTGCTCGCCCAGGAGACTCAGGACGAGGAGACTCAGCCGCTTAACGAACAGCAGCAGATGAGCGAAGAGAGCGCTCAGGATCAGGGCGCTCAGGCCCAGTCAGGCAGCGAAGCCGCTGAGATTCAGGTCGAGGAAGAACCCGCCGACGTGAACGTCGATCAGGAACCGGCCGAAGTGCAGGTCGAGCAAGAGCCGCCCGACGTCCAGGTCGAGCAGAACCCCCCCGAGGTCACCATCGAGCAGCAGGACCCCAACGTCGATGTGGAGCAGGCCGAGCCTAACGTTACGGTCGAGAAGAAGGGCGAGGCCGACGTCGAGGTGGAGCATGCCGAAGAGGCCGAGGCCGAGATTCGCAATCCGGACGAGCAGCAGGACCAGCAGCAGGAGTCCGAACAGGCCTCGCAGAACCAGGCTGACCAGGACCAGGCCGCACAGGGCGATGACCTGATGAGCATGGAGGTCAGCGAGGTCGAAGGACAGGCCGTCTACAGCAAACAGGATGACGAGAAGATCGGTGACGTCGAGCGCGTGGTTCGCGACACCGAGAGCAACGACACTTACGTCGTCATCTCCGAGGGCGGCTTCCTCGGCTTCGGCGAGGACGAGATGGGCTATCCCATCGACGAACTCGAGATTCGCAGCGAAGGCGAACTGGTCGTGGAGTCCGGTGACAGCGGGCAATCCGGCGATTACGGTAGCGACCAGTACGAAGAACTCGACGACAACCAGACCCTGCGGGAGGCCATGCAGAGCAACTGAGCATGGACCGTCAGGTCTGGCGCATGGCCCTGGCGGCCATGCCAGCAAGGCGCGGCATTTGCCGCGCCTTCTTTCGTCTTCGCAGTCGCTTCAGGAGGCGAGCCTGACCGCGACGTCGGCCACGCTCCTGCCCTGCATCCGGGCCAGTTCCAGTTCGTGCTCGGTCGGTTGGCGCGAGCCGTCGGCCCCGGCCAGGGTCGATGCCCCGTAGGGCGAGCCGCCCTGCACGCTGGAGATGTCGAACTGCGACTCGAGGCCATAGCCGATCGGCACGATCAGCATGCCGTGGTGCGCCAGCGTGGTCCAGGAGGTCACGATGGTGGTCTCGTTGCCACCGCCAGTGCCGGTCGAGGTGAACACACTGCCCACCTTGCCGCGCAGCGCCCCCTTGGCCCACAGGCTGCCGGTCTGGTCGAGGAAGGTGCGCATCTGCCCGGTCATGTTGCCGAAGCGGGTCGGCGTGCCGAAGATCACCGCATCGTAATCGGCCAGCTCCTGGGGCTTGGCCTCGGGAGTATCGAACGTCTTTCCGCCGGCCTTGGCAAAGGCCTCGGAATCCATGGTCTCGGGTACGCGCTTCACCCAGACTTCGGCACCTTCCACCTGGCGCACGCCTTCCGCCACTGCCTTGGCGAGGGTATCGATATGGCCATGCATGGAGTGATAGAGCACGAGTACCTTGGTCATCTTACGCCTCCTTTCCTGGTTGCCGTCCAAACGCCGGCTCCGCCGGCGGGTACCTGACAGCATAGAAAGGAACGCAATGAAGAAAAGCGAAGCATTTCGTCCAGGCGTTTCGAATTTATCGTCGCGCCAGCCGCCAGCCGCCCTGGAGCACCCGTACCCTGCCGGCGGCCAGGTTGTCGCGCAGGTTGCATCCCATGCGCCCGAATTCCGCACCGAACAGCAGCGTCGGCCCCGGGAGCCCGGCCGCGTCAAGGCCACCATCCCGTCGACCGGGTGCCTGCCGCCAGGCCAGGGCCGCCTCGGTGACGTCCGCCACCGCGAAGGGCTCGAAGCCGGCCAGCACCATGGCACGCTCGAGCCGCTCCCGACTGCGCAAATGGCTGGTGGCCTCGGTACGCGCCCAGGGCACCGGCAGCGCTAGCGACTCGGGGTTGTCGCCGGCCACCAGTTCGTGCAGCAGCACGCGGCCGCCGGGTACCAGCAGGCGCCGCCACTCGGCCAGCACCCGCGGCAGGTGCGGCATGTTCATCAGCGCATGCTGGCACCACACCAGGTCGAGGCCGCCCGCCGCCAGCGGCACGTGGGCGGCGTCGGCGCAGGAGAAGCGGCATCGCTCGGCCAGACCGGTGGCCGCGCTGAGCCAGCGCGCCACCTCGACGAAGGCCACCGTGATATCGACCCCGACCACGTCGCAGCCGTACTCCGCGGCCAGCAGCCGGCTGGCGCCGCCGGTGCCACAGCCGACGTCGAGCACGCGCTCGCCGCCGCGCAACTCACCCAGTGCCGCCAGGGCCCGGCTGGCGCTGCGACCGCCGAGGTGCAACTGATCGATGCCGGCCACGTCGTCGAGACTCAAGCGCTCCGGGTCGCACCCCGCCGCCCGGAACGCCTCGCGCAGGTGCGCCAGCAGGGGCTGTCCCGCCACGTCGCCGGCAGCGTAATGCTCATTGAGCTGGCGACCATGAGCGAAGGTGTCGTCACCGAGGGCGGTTGGCATGACGGGCTCCTCGTCGGGCGGAATGGAAGGGTCAGCTTAGTCCCCGCCTGGCCCCGCCCCTATTGGCCAAAGGTCGGCACGCCCAGTTTCAATATCGCACCCGGGCTTTCACCAGCCCGACGCACGATCTTGCGATATGGACCCGCGCACCGGATGGTGGCCAAGGTCTCACCATCCTACTCACAACCGACCCGGACATCCCATGCTGTCGGAATGGATCGAGCTAAGCCTGGAAGACGCCAGCCCCAGCCAGCCCAGCGGGCCCCTTCCCGGCGGTACCTATACCCTGCACGCGGCCGGCGTTCTCGAGCTGACGCCCGCCGCCTGCCGCGATGATGCGCCGGCCTGCGTGCTCTCGGCCGGCATCCACGGCAACGAAACCGCGCCCATCGAGTTGCTGGGGGCGTGCCTCGCCCGCCTCGAAGCGGGCCTGCTGAGGCTGGGCGCACCGGTGCTTGTGATCCTGGGCAACCTCGAGGCGATTCGGCGCGGCACGCGCTACGTGCACACCAATCTCAATCGCCTGTTCCGTCGCGACCTCGGCGAAACCGGCATGGAGCCGGACCGTGCCCGCCTGCTGATGCGTGCGGTCGACGACTTCTTCGCCCGCTATCCCGGCCGCGAGCGCCTGCATTACGACCTGCACACGGCGATTCGCGACAGCCGCTACCCGCGCTTCGTGGTCGAGCCCTACGCCGAGACCGCGACACGTCATGAACAGTGGCGTTGGCTGGCGGCGGCGAACATCCAGGCGGTGCTGCACCAGCATCGGCACAGCTGGACGTTTTCGCACTACTCAAAGCATTATCACCGCGCGCAGGCCTTCACTCTGGAGCTGGGACGCGCGCTGCCCTTCGGCGAGAACGACCTTGCCCCGCTGATGCCGATGGCCCGGCTTATCGAAGCCTTACTGGCAGGGCGCGAACCGCGGGGAGCCGATCCCGAGCGCATGGTGTTCTTCCGCGTGGCCCACGAACTGATGCGCCATTCCAGCGACTTCCGCCTGTGCTTCGCCGACGACACGCCGAACTTCACTGAGTTCCAGCCCGGCGCGCGGCTCGCCGAGGACGCCGAGGCCGGCCCCTTCGTCGTCGCCGATGCGCCGCTCAGCGTGGTGTTTCCCAATGCCGAGGTCGAGCTGGGTGCGCGTGCTGCGCTGCTGGCCCGGCCGACACCACCACCCGACTGACACCAGAAAACACCTGCAAGAACCGGCAAATCCAGCGTTTCTTCTCGCCTCAGAACAATAATCAGGAGCCTTTTAATGATCCTTGACCGCCAGAATATCGACTATCGTCCCATGGGATTGGCCTGGCTTCCCTCTGCCGAAAGCCCTCAGGCCTGTTAGAATCGCCCCTTTTTCGCGCCTGCCCGCTTAACCGGCCGTCGCCCCGGCGACTCGTCCCGATCTGGAGCCCGTCCCATGGCCGATACCCCGATTCCCCTCGAAGTGCGCAACATCAAGAAGCGCTTCGGCGATACCGAAGTCCTCAAGGGCCTCTCCCTGCAGGCCCGCAAGGGCGATGTCATCACCCTGATCGGAGCCTCCGGCTCCGGCAAGAGTACCTTCCTGCGCTGCATGAACCTGCTGGAGCAGCCCGACGAGGGCGACCTGATCGTGCACGGCGAGGAGATCCGCTTCAAGCAGACCCGGCACGGTCGCGAACCGGCCGACTGGAAGCAGGTCGTGCGCATGCGCGCCAAGCTGTCGATGGTGTTCCAGAGCTTCAACCTGTG
The DNA here is from genome assembly GCF_017868775.1 of Billgrantia sulfidoxydans. Lineage (NCBI taxonomy): Bacteria > Pseudomonadati > Pseudomonadota > Gammaproteobacteria > Oceanospirillales > Halomonadaceae > Billgrantia > Billgrantia sulfidoxydans. The sequence goes on from NZ_CP053381.1 coordinate 3,603,433, forward strand.
GGCACACATGACGCTGCTCGAGAACGTCATCGAGGCGCCCATCCACGTGCTCGGCGTGCCGCGCAAGGAGGCCATCGAGAAGGCCCGCGCCCTGCTCGAGCGGGTCGGCCTGACCGCCCGCGCCGACGCCTATCCGGCACAGATGTCGGGCGGCCAGCAGCAGCGTGGGGCGATCGCCCGGGCGCTGGCCATGGACCCCGAGGTGATGCTGTTCGACGAGCCCACCTCGGCGCTCGACCCGGAGCTGGTCGGCGACGTGCTCAAGGTCATGCGCGACCTGGCCGAGGAGGGTCGCACCATGGTCGTGGTCACCCACGAGATGGGCTTCGCCCGCGACGTGTCGAGCCAGGTGATCTACCTGCACCAGGGACTGGTCGAGGAGGCGGGGCCGCCCCAGGAGGTACTGGTCAACCCCACCTCGCCGCGGCTCCAGCAGTTCCTGGCACCGAAGTACTGAGGGGACATCCATGCTCGATCTACACGGCTACGGCCCTCGCCTGCTCGAAGGCGCCGGTGTCACGCTGCAACTGGCGGTGCTGTCGCTGGCGTTGGCGGTCCTGCTCGGCCTGCTGACCGCCAGCGCCAAGATGTCGCGCAGTTGGCTGCTCCATCGCACGGCCACGCTCTATACCACACTGATTCGCGGCGTCCCCGATCTGGTGCTGATGATGCTGCTGTTCTTCGGCGGCCAGATGGGGCTCAACCTGCTCACCGACAAGCTTTATGACCAGTTCGGCGTGGACTGGTACATCGATCTCAACGCCTTCGTCGCCGGCGTCATCACCATCGGCTTCATCTTCGGCGCCTACATGGGCGAGACCTTCCGCGGCGCCTTCATGGCGGTGGACCACGGCCAGATCGAGGCGGCCAAGGCCTACGGCATGGGTTCGTGGCTGGTGTTCCGCCGCATCCGCTTCCCGCTGATGATGCGCCACGCGCTGCCGGGGCTCTCCAACAACTGGATGGTACTGCTCAAGACCACGGCGCTGGTCTCGGTGATCGGCCTCACCGACATGGTCCGCGTCGCCGCCGAAGCCTCCCGCGCCACCCACGAGCCGTTCACCTTCCTGATCCCCGTGGCGGTCATCTACCTGTTGATCGCTAGCGTATCGGAGTGGATCTTCGCCCGCCTGCAGAAGCGCTACGATATCGGCTTCGGAGAGCACTGACATGGAACCACTGAACCAATGGCTCGCCGCCGTGCTGGAAGGCAACGTCATCTTCACCCCGCAGACGCTGGGCTATTACTGGGGGGGGCTGGTCACCACCAGCCAGCTGGTCTTCCTGTCGCTGCTGGTCGGCCTGGTGCTGGCCGTGCCGCTGGCCATCCTGCGCGGCTCGAAGCACCGCTGGATCAAGCTGCCGGTCTACTTCTACACCTACGTGTTTCGCGGCACGCCGCTGCTCGTGCAGCTCTATATCATCTATTACGGCGTGGTCTTCGTGGAGGGCATTCAGGACACTATGTTCTGGCCCATCCTCAAGGAGGCCTTCTATCCGGCGCTGATCGCCTTCACGCTCAATACCGCCGCCTACACCACCGAGATCTTCCACGGCGCGATCAAGGCCACCTCGCGCGGCGAAATCGAGGCGGCGCGGGCTTACGGCATGTCGCAGGGGCTGACGATGCGCCGCATCATCCTGCCCAGCGCCTTCCGCCGCGCCCTGCCGGCCTACGGCAACGAGGTGATCTTCATGCTGCACGCCAGCGCCATCGCCAGCGTGGTCACGCTGATGGACATCACCGGCGCGGCCCGCTTCGTCTACGCACGCTACTACGCACCCTTCGAAGCGTTCATCTTCGCCGCGCTGATCTACCTCTGCCTGACCTTCGCCATCCTCTATCTCTTCCGCTACCTGGAGAAGCGGCTGCTGGCACACCTCAAGCCGTTGAGCGGGAACTGATCAACGTCAAACAGGCGTTGGAAATACCGCGTGCGGGGACTTTCGGCCCCGGCGTGGCTGCGCTAAATTCAGGCGCGACGTCACCTTAACGGTGCACGAACGAAAACAAGGAACTGAACGATGAAAAAACTGCTGACTGTATCCCTGCTGGGCGTCGCCATCGCCGCCGGTACCGCCCAGGCCCGTGATTACGATCACGTTCGCTTCGGCGTCGACGTGCCCTACGAGCCGATGGAGTACCGCACGCCCGAAGGTGAACTGACCGGTTTCGACATCGAGCTCGGCAACGCCATGTGCGAAGAGATCGGCGTGACCTGCGAGTGGATCGAGCAGGAGTGGGACGGCATCATTCCCGGCCTGCTGTCGCGCAAGTACGACGCCATCATGTCCTCGATGACCATCAACGACGAGCGTCGCGAGACCGTGCTGTTCTCGGATGCGTACATCACGCCGCCGTCGGCCTGGTTCGCCCCCGCCGAACTCGACCTCGAGGAGCCCACCCCCGAGGCGCTCGACGGCATGACCATCGGCGTGCAGCGCGGTACCCTGCAGGACAACTACGTCACCGACCTCTACGGCGACGTGGCCGAGATCAGCCGCTACTCCACCGCCGACGACATGGTGCTGGACATGGAAGCCCAGCGTCTCGACATCGTCTTCCTCGACTTCCCGGTGGGCAAGTCCACCCTGCTCGACAGCGAAGAGCGAGAGTACAAGGTCGTGGGCGAGACCATCACCGAGCCCAAGGAGTACTTCGGCGACGGCTTCGGTATCGCCTTCCGGCCGCGCGACGAGGCGCTGGCAGAGCGCTTCAACGAGGCCCTGGCCACGCTGAAGGAAGACGGCACCTACGACGAGATCTACCAGCGCTACTTCGAAGACTAAGCGCACGCCTCTCCCCTCCCCGGCCCCCGGGGAGGGGTTGACAAGCCCGGTCGGCTGATCGACAGTCGATCTCTCCAAGCATCGCATCGGGACACCGTCCATGATCGATTCCGCCACCCACCGCCACCAAGCGCTCGAGGCCTACCGCTGTTTCTTCGACAGCTTCTACCTCAGCGAATGGTTCGACGAATAAGCCCTTCCGCGGCCTTCCCGGCCGTATCGGCACGCCCCGTGCCAGCCGATGCCTCACGGTCCCTGTGCCCGTGATCGCATGACCCGTTGCCGCGCGTACGCGGCGACCCCCTAACCACCGCAACGCACCACAACAAACGCCTTCCCGGGAGGAAGCCCCATGCGTTCTATCCAACTGTTCCTGGCCGCCGGCCTGGTCGCCAGCCTGTTCTCCGGTATCGCTCAGGCCCAGGACGACGACATTCGCCTCGGCGTCGACGTTCCCTACGAGCCCTTCATGTTCCGCACCCCCGACGGGGAGTTGACCGGCTTCGAGATCGAGCTGGGCAACGCCGTGTGCGACTACCTCGAGGCCAGCTGCACCTGGGTCGAGCAGGACTGGGACGGCATCATTCCTGGCCTGCTGGCACGCAAGTACGACGCCATCCTGTCTTCCATGTCGATCACCGAGGAGCGCGCCCAGCAGGTGCTGTTCTCCGAGCCCTACTACACCACGCCGAGCGTCTGGATCACCGCCAACGACCGCGACATTGACGTCGAGGATCGTGACAGCCTCGAAGGCATGACGGTCGGCGTACAGCGCGCCACGCTGCAGGACAACTACGTCTCCGAACTCTACGGTGACCTGGTGGAGATTCGTCGCTACACCAGCGCCGACGACGTGGTGACCGACCTGCGCGCCGGCCGCCTCGACCTCACCTTCATGGACTACCCGGTGGCCGAGTCGACCATCGCCATCGATACCGCAGGCAGCGACTTCAAGCGTATCAGCGGCTTCATCAAGGAACCCCAGCACATCTTCGGACAGGGCGTGGGGGTGGCCTTCCGCAAGCGCGACCGGGAGCTGGCCGAGCGCTTCAACGAGGCGCTTGCCGCGCTCAAGGAGAACGGCACCTACGACGCGCTGATGGAGAAGTACTTCAACTACGATATCAAGCTGTAACGCGGCTTGACCCCACCCGCGAGCGCCGGCGCCCGCCGGCGCTCGTCTTTCCTCAGGAGCCTGCATGCTGACCCTGCTGAAGAACGCCCGCCTCTACGCCCCGCGCGCCATGGGACTGTGCCACCTGCTGATCGCCGACCGGCGCATCGCTGCCGTCGTGCCTGCCCCTGAGTCGGTGCCCGCGGCCGGCTCGGCCATCGAGGCGATCGACCTCGAGGGGCGCCGGGTGATTCCCGGGCTGGTCGACCCGCTGGTGCACTTCATCGGCGGCGGCGGCGAGGGCGGCTTCGGCACTCGCACCGCCGAGCTGACGCTCGCGGACGCCCTGGCCTCCGGGGTCACCACCCTGGTCGGTGCACTGGGCACCGACGCCCTGACCCGCACCCCGGCCAATCTGCTGGGCAAGGCCCGCGAACTCGCCGCCGGCGGACTGACCACCTACTGCTACACCGGCTCCTACCAGCTGCCGCCGGTCACCCTGACCGGCTCGGTAGGCAGCGATATCCTGTACATCCCCGAATTCATCGGCCTCGGCGAGGTGGCGATCAGCGACCATCGTGGCTCGCAGCCCTCCGCCTTCGAGCTGGCACGCCTGGCCTCGGAGGCCCGCACCGCCGGCATGTTGGCGGGAAAATCGGGCATCGTCTTCATTCACACCGGCGACGCCCCTTCCCATCTGGAGCCGCTGCGCGCGGCGAGCCGCGACAGCGCCATTCCCCTCGCCCAGTTCCTGCCGACACACATCAACCGCACCGCCGAACTGTTCGAGGACGGCCTGCGTTTCGCCCGCGAGGGCGGGCGCATCGACTTCACCACCAGCACCACGGCGGAGCTGCTGGCGGGCGGCGAGATCGCCGCCGCCGAGGCCGTGGCCCGCGCCCTGCACGCCCGCGTCGAACCATCGCGTATCACGCTCTCCTCGGATGCCAACGCCTCGCTGCCGCGCTTCGATGCCGAGCGTCGTTTCATCGGCCTCGAGCCCGGCCGGCTCGCCAGCCTGTTCGAAGTGCTCGGTGAGTGCGTCGACGAGCAGGGTATCGCCCTGGAACAGGCCATCGGCGTGGCCAGCACCCACGCTGCCGACGCGCTCGGCCTGCCCGCCAAGGGGCGGCTAGAACCCGGCCGCGACGCCGACCTGCTGGTGCTCGCCGAGGACGCGTGGGCCATCGATGAGGTTTGGTCGCTGGGCCGCCGGGTCCATCGGCGCGACTGAGCCGACCGCCAAGCTTCAGCGGCCGCCGTGCGGCCCGGGAACGTGGCTGGGCTCGCCGGTTTCGGCGGGCAGCTGGCTCGCTGCCGGCTGGGCCAGCTCCTGAAGGATGCCGCAGTGGCTGGAGTCGGTCTCGCCTTGGCAACGTGAGCGCAGGGTCGCCAACGCCTCGCGTAGCGCCTGGAGCTGCTCGATGCGCGCCTCGACGTGGGCCAGATGGTCATCGATCAGGCCGTTGACCGCGTTGCACGGTTGACGCGGGTTATCGTGGTAGTCGAGCAGGGTGCGAATCTCGTCGAGCGTCATGTCCAGCGTGCGGCAGTGGCGGATGAAGCGCAGCCGCTCGGCGTGGGGCTCGGCATAGAGCCGGTAGTTGGCGCTCGAGCGAGCCGGCTCGGGCAGCAGCCTTTCCCGCTCGTAGTAGCGGATGGTTTCCACCGGGCAACCGGTGCGGGTGGCCAGTTCGCCGATCTTCATGGTGGCCTCTCAATCGCTTGACTCTGTAGTCACTACAGGGTGTTTCCTCATGGTAGACCATCCACACGGAGTCCTACCATGGCGGAACGATCCTGCTGCTCGGGCAGCACTTGCCCTACCGCCGCGCCTGCGGCCCCGCCCCGGCGCGATGCCCTCCCCTCCGACGCACAGTCGCTGCACCTGCGCATCGAGGCGATGTGCTGTCCCACCGAGGAGGGACTGCTGCGCCGGGCGCTGGAAGACATGCCGGGCATCGAGCGGCTCGACTTCGACCTGATCGGCCGCAAACTTACCGTGCACCATCGCGATGTCGGCGAGGAGGCCATTCGGCGCCGAATCGCCGCCACCGGCATGACCGCCGAGCGCGATGACCCAACCCAGCGCACGGCGCCGACGGCGAGCGACGAGGCGCCCTGGTGGAAGCTGGGCGTCGCCACGCTGCTGGCGCTGGCGGCCGAGGCCAGCCACTGGCTGGGGCTGGCCGAACCCTGGCTCGCCGCGGCCTTGGCGCTGGCCGCCATCGCCCTGGTCGGCCTGCCGACCTGGAAGAAGGGCTTCATCGCCCTGCGCCACCGCACGCTCAACATCAACGCGTTGATGAGCGTGGCGGTGGCCGGCGCGTTGCTGATCGGCCAATGGGCCGAGGCGGCCATGGTGCTGGTGCTGTTCACCCTGGCCGAGCGCATCGAGGCGCGCTCGCTGGGCCGGGCGCGCAACGCCATTCGCGAGCTGCTCGACCTGGCGCCGGAACGCGCCAGCGTGCGCCAGGCCGACGGCAGCTTCCGCAGCGTGGCGGCCAGCGACGTCGCCGAGGGCAGCCTGGTGCGGGTCCGCCCCGGCGAACGCCTGGCGCTGGACGGCAGCATCGCCGAAGGCCACCCGGCGCTGGACGAATCCCCGATCACCGGCGAGAGCCTGCCGGTGGACAAGGCGCCGGGCGAGGCCGTGTTCGCCGGCAGCGTCAACCAGGGCAGCGAGTTCCTCTACCGCACCACCCGCGCGGCGAGCGACACCACCCTGGCCCGCATCATCCACACCGTGGAGCAGGCCCAGGCCAGCCGTGCGCCGACCCAGCGCTTCATCGACCGCTTCGCCGCCGTCTACACTCCCACGGTATTCGCCCTTGCCCTGCTGGTGGCGCTCACCCTGCCGTGGCTGTTCGGCATCGGCTGGCTCGAGGGCACTTACCGCGCCCTGGTGCTGCTGGTAATCGCCTGTCCCTGTGCGCTGGTGATCTCCACGCCGGTAACCATCGTCAGCGGCCTGGCCGCCGCCGCGCGCTCGGGCATCCTGATCAAGGGCGGCAACGTGCTCGAGCAGGGCCACCGCCTCACGACGCTGGCCTTCGACAAGACCGGCACCCTGACCCGGGGCCGCCCCGCACAGCGGACCTGGCAGCCGCTCGACCCGACGCTGGACGCACCTGATCGAGACTGGCTACGTGCGCTGGCGGCGGGCCTCGCCGCACGTTCGTCGCACCCGGTATCGGCGGCCCTGGCGCGCGCCGCCGAGGCGGACGGCGTCGCCCCGCTGGAGGTGAGCGACGTGCAGGAGCTGCCCGGCCACGGCGTCGTCGCTCAGTTCGGGGGACGGGCCGTATGGCTCGGCAATCGCCGACTGATGCAGCGGTTCGCAACGACGGACGAGGCGCTCGACGCCCAACTGGCCGAGCACGAGGCTCGCGGCGAAACGCTGGTGCTCCTGGGCGAAGCGACCCGCCCGCTGGCGCTGTTCGCCGTCGGCGACCCACTGCGCGCGGAGAGCCGCGAGGCCATCGAGGCGCTGCACCGTCTGGGCGTGACCACGCTGATGCTGAGCGGCGACACCCCGGCGAGCGTGGCTGCGGTGGCGGCCCAGGCGGGCATCGACGAGGCCCACGGCTCGCTGCTGCCGGAGGACAAGCTGGCAATGATCGAGGCCCGCGCCCAGCAGGGCTCGGTGGGCATGGTCGGCGACGGCATCAACGACGCCCCGGCGCTGGCCCGCGCCGACATCGGCTTCGCCATGGGCGCGCTGGGCAGCGACGCCGCCATCGAGACCGCCGACGTGGCCCTGATGGACGACGACCCGCGCCGGCTCGCCGACTTCCTGCGCCTGTCGCGGCGCACGCGCAACATTCTCGTACAGAACATCGCCATCGCCCTGGGTCTCAAGGCGGTGTTCATGGCACTCGCCTTCACCGGCCACGCCACCCTGTGGATGGCGGTGTTCGCCGACATGGGCGCCAGCCTGATCGTGGTGGCCAACGGGCTGCGCCTGCTGCGTCAGCCAGGCGCCCAGGGGCGGGTCAGCGAAGCACCCGCCGGACCATGAACGGCCCTGCGACCTCGAACACGACCGTGGAGGCCACTACCGCCGAGAGCAGCATGCCACCGTACTCGGGGTATCGTTCACTGACCAGCAGCGCCATGCCCATGGCGATGCCGGCCTGGGGCGTCAGGGCCAGGCCAAGGTCGTGCGGCAGTTCGCGGCGCTGCTGGCGGGCGAGACCGCCCGCCACAACGCCCCCCAGGTAGCGGCCCAGCGTGCGCAGCAGAAGGTAGGCTAGGATCAAGCCAACCGAGGCGCCGACGTAGCGCAGGTCGATGCTGGCTCCCGAGAGAACGAAGAAGAACACCAGGAAGGGCCATTCGATATGCTCGATCTCGTTGAAGGAGCGAGTGTGATGGGTCGAAAAATTGGCCACCAGAGCACCGGCGAACATGGCCGCCAGCAGCGCCGATACCTCAAGCCACTCGGCAAAACCGGCCAGCAGCAGAATCAGGGCGATGGCTTCGATCTGGGTGGGCTCACCGGGGCGTAACCGGCCCGTCAGCCACACGGCCGGCACGCCAATGAGCGCCCCCAGTAGCAGCGCCCCACCCAACTCCCAACCCGCCTCGACCATTGCCGTCCCACCGTCGCCCGAGACATGCCAGCCGAGCAGCGCCATCGCCAGCCCGAACGTTAGGATGCCCCAGGCGTCGTCGATGGCGACGATGCCCATCAGCAGCCGGGCACGCAGCCGTGTATCGTGCTTCTCGCGGATCACTTCCCGCACTTCGGCCGGGTCGGTGGCCACCGAGATCGCCGCCAGGCTCACCGCGACCAGCAACGGAAAACCTAGCAGCAGCAGGCCGCAGCCGACGACGACAATACTCACCCCCAGCACCGCGAGGGAGACGAGCAGGATCAGCGGCCCCGTACTTCGCAGCCTGTCGAGCGTCAGCTCGCCTCCCAGCAGGAAGGCCACCATCACTAGGGCGACCTGGATCAGCGGCTCGCCAAGCCCCTCCAGGGGGCGCCCTCCCTCGTGCCCCAGGCCCCACTGCTGGACCACGGCGACAGCCACGCCCACCAGTACCAGCAGCGAGATGCGCGGCAGCCGGGTGCGATTGGCGATGGTATCGGCCAGGATGCTGAAGCTGAGTATCAGGCCGAGCAGGATGAGGTTGGTCGTGGCAAGGTCGAGGGGCTGGATGGCTACCTGCCAGGCGTCGCTCAACGTCATCTCCCTGGGTCTCCGTGTCTCGCTCGAAGGTGTCTGCTGGTCCTCAGCGTATCCTCCCGCAGGGTCCAGGGCGATGCCTGTCCGGCTTGTCGTTCAACGCCGCGACAGTGAGAATCGTAGGCAGGACGTTACGACAACGACACCCCGACACAGGCGATACGACAATGAGCCAGCCAACCCAGCGCGCCGAGATCATGGTCATCGGCGCCGGTATCGTCGGCCTGGCCTGCGCCTGGCACCTGCAGCGGCAAGGCTTCGAGGTCACCCTGGTCGATCCCGAGCCGCCCGGCGCCGCGGCCTCCTCCGGCAACGCCGGCCTGCTGGCCAACTTCGCGATCGAACCCTTGGCGCATCCCATGCTGTGGCGCGAGATGCCGCATTTGCTGCTGTCGCCGCACTCCCCCTTTCACCTGCGCTGGCGTCACCTGCCTGGGCTCGCCCCCTGGCTGTGGCGCTTCATGCAGCGCGCCAATCGCCGCAGTGCCACCCAGGCGACCCAGATCCTGAGCGAACTGCTGGCACCGTCGATCGACGATTGGCGGCACATCATCGGCGACCTGGAAGACACCGGCGACCTGCTGCAGCAGCGCGGCAGCCTGTGCTTCTATCTCAGCGCCAAGGGGTGGCACGAGGCCCAGGCCGAGTTCACCGAGCGCGAGCGTTTCGGTATCAAACAGGAGCGCCTCGACGCTCGTGCCCTGGCGGAGCTGGAACCGGCCCTCGAGGGCCTGGCCCAGGGCGGCATCCTGTTTCCCGACGCCTGCCACGTCAGCGACCCGCTGACCCTGGCCCAACGCCTGGCCGAGCGCCTGAAAGGCCGCGGTGTTCAGCTGGTGCGCGCCAGGGCGCAGGGGCTCGCGTCGCACGCCGGCGGCGTTGGCATCGACACCGATCAGGGGCCTTGGCAGGCGGAAAAGGTGGTGATCGCCGCGGGCGCCTGGTCGCGCCCCCTGGCGCTGGCCGCCGGCGACCGCATCCCGCTGATCTCCGAGCGCGGCTATCACCTGGAATTCTCTGCCGCCAAGGAACTGGTCAGCCGGCCTTGCAGCCCCGGGGAGTACGCCTTCTATCTCACGCCGATGCAGGGCCGCCTGCGCATCGCCGGCACCGTGGAGCTGGGTCACAACGACGACCCGGCCAATCCCCGGCGGCTCGACTACATTCGCCGTCACGCCGAGAGCCTGTTCGGCCCGCTCGGCGAGCCCAGCCACACCTGGCTCGGCCTGCGCCCCTCGCTGCCCGACTCGCTGCCGGTAATCGGCCCCGCCTCGTCCCTGCCCGGTGTCGGCTACGCCTTCGGCCACGGTCATCTGGGGTTGACCCTGGCGGCCACCACCGGGAGGCTGCTGGCCGCCAGCATCAAGGACGAAGCACCCGACTGGTTGAAAGCTTGTAGTGCCACGCGCTTCCGCTGACGGCATGGCTTCGGGATCAGCCGCGCGCCGCTATCGCACGCCGCAGGAAATTAAGGATCCAGCGCGCCATCAGGGTGTCGTCGACCTCGGTGGCAAGCGAGCTCTGCCCTTCGCGCACGCGCTCGTCGCCGACCAGCTCGCGGCGCAGCGCCATGAGGTCGCGGGAATACGCCTTGGTGAACTCGGGATGGCCCTGCACGCCGAGGAAGTGCTCGCCGATCTGCATCAGGTAGTGGGGGCAGAAGTCGCTGCCGCCGACGACGACGGCCTCGGGCGGCAGCGCCTCGATCTGATCCTGGTGGCTGACCAGCAGGTCGAGCCCCGGCTGCCAGGGTTCCATCCATTCCGCCCGCGCCTGGATGCGGTTGAACGACATGCCCACGCCCCAGCCGCGTTCGCTTTTGACCACCTCGCCGCCCAGCGCCTTGGCCATCAGCTGATGGCCGAAGCAGATGCCCACCAGCGGCTTGCCGGCGCGCCACAGCTCGCGCACGAAGTCGCACAGCGCATCGACCCAGGCCAGCCCATCGTTGACGCCATATTTCGAGCCGGTGGTCATCCAGGCATCGACGGCATCGATGTCGTCGGGAATCTCACCGTCCAGGCAGCGCCACACCTGGAACTCCAGCGTGGGCTCGACCTGCCGGAACAGGGCGGCGAACATCTCGGGGTAGTTGCCGTGGGCCTCGCGCAGTTCCGGCGCCACGTCATCGCACTGCAGAAGTCCGATGCGCATCGGTGAATCTCCTTTCATTGAGCCATCCCTGCCGTCTCGGCCTGCCACAACGGCGCGATCAGATCCGGCCTTCCACGGCGGCCACGAAGATGCCGCGGTACTCGTCGGCGTCGAAAGCGACCGGGTTGGTGCCCGACGAGGGATCCGCCACCGCCATGCGCCCGACCTTGTCGGCCTGACGCGTATCGATGCCGAGTTCGGCCAGGCTGTGCGGAATGCCGAGCCGCTCGCGCAGGCCGAGCACCCAGTCGATCACCGCCGCCGTACCCGGCTGGTCCAGGTTGAGATAGCGCCCCAGGCGCACCATCGGCTCGCCGATGGCGCGCTCGTTGGCACGCAGCACGTAGGGCATCAGCACCGCGTTCAAGGTTCCATGGTGGGCGTCGTAGAGCGCGCCGAGCGGATGCGCCAGGGCATGCATGGCGCCCAGGCCGCGCTGAAAGGCGGTGGCCCCCATGCTCGACGCCACCAGCATGTTCATGCGCGCCTCGAGGTCGTGGCCATCGCTGTAGGCGCGCTGCAGGTAGAGGTCGATGCGGCGCATGCCCTCCACCGCGATGCCCTCGGCCATGGGGTGAAAGAGCGGCGAACACCACGCCTCCAGGCAGTGCGACAGCGCATCCATGCCGGTGGCGGCGGTGACCGCCGGCGGTAGCCCCACGGTGAGCTCGGGGTCGAGGATTACCGAGGCCGGCACCATGCCGGGGTGGAAGATGATGCGCTTGACGTGCTCCGCCTCATCGGTGATCACCGAGGCGCGCCCCACCTCGGAGCCGGTGCCGGCGGTGGTGGGCACGGCGACGATGGGGGCGATGGCCCGGGCATCGGCATTCTTCCAATTGTCGCCGATGTCCTCCAACGACCACAGCGACAATCCCTCACGCTGATTGGCCATCAGCGCCACCGCCTTGGCGGCGTCGAGCCCCGAGCCGCCACCGAAGGCGATCACGCCGTCGTGACTGCCGCTGCGGAAGGCGGCGATGCCGTCGAGCACGTTGCGCCCGGTGGGGTTGCCCTTGACCTGGCTGAACACGGCGATGCGCAGGCCAGCATCCTGGCACGCCTGCACGCAGGCCTGCACCATCGGCAGCGCCGCCAGGCCGGGGTCGGTGACCAGCAGCGGCGCGCCCATGCCCAGCGCCTTGCAGGCCTCGGGCAGGTCGCGAATCCGCCCCGCCCCGGTGAGGATGTTCGAGGGATAGTTCCAGCCCATGGTGTAGTGGTTCATGTCGTGGCTCATGGCGTTCTCCTGGGCCAGCTCAGGCGTGTTTGAGGTGGAACGACTTGGGCCGGGTCAGCGTCTCGTAGCCGACGCGGGACAGCGAACAGCCGCGCCCCGATTGCTTGACGCCGGTCCAGGCCAGCTCCGGGTCGAGGTAGTCGCAGCGGTTGGTGAACACGGTGCCGGCTTCCAGACGTCGGGCGATGGCCTCGCCCGCCGCGATATCGCGGGTGAACACGGCGGCCGTAAGGCCGAAGTCGCTGTCGTTCATCAGCCGCACGGCTTCGTCGTCGTCCGCCACCGGCATGATGCCGACCACCGGGCCGAAGCTCTCCTCGTGCATCACCCGCATCGAATGATCGACCTCGGTCAGCACCTGCGGCGCCAGGTAGGCGCTGCCCGGACGCGACAGCGGATACTCGCCGGGGTCGACCCAGGCCTTGGCGCCGGCGGCGACCGCCTCCTCGATCTGGCCGCGCACGAAGTCCGCCGCCGCGGGGCGCACCAGCGGCCCCAGGGTGGTCGCGGGATCGGTGGGGTTGCCGAGCTTGAGCTGGCGCACCCAGGCCACCGCGCGCCCGACGAAGTCGTCGAGGATCGATTCGTGCACATAGATGCGCTCGATGCCGCAGCAGCTCTGGCCCGAGTTGAAGAAGGCACCGTCCATCACTCCGGGCACCGCTTCGTCGAGGTTCACATCGGCGCGGATGTAGGCCGGGTCCTTGCCGCCCAGCTCAAGCCCGGTGGCGATGAAGCGCCCGGCGGCGTTGCGCTCGACCATCGCCCCGCCCGCCACCGAGCCGGTGAAGGAGACGTGGGCGATGCGGGCGTCGCGAATCAGCGCCTCGGCGGCGTCATGGGAGAGGTGCAGGTGCTGGAACACGCCCTGCGGCAGGCCGGCCTCGTCGAAGGCCTGCTGGAAGCGTTCGGCGCACAGCGGGGTCTGGGCGGAGTGCTTGAGGATCACCGCATTGCCCGCCATGATCGCCGGCACCACGGCGTTCACCGCGGTCATGAAGGGGAAGTTCCACGGCGCGACGATGAACGACACGCCCAGGGGCTCGCGGGTGATGTAGCGGGTGAAGCCCGGCTTCTCGGCCAGGCGAATCGGCGCCAGCGCCTCCTCGGCCATGGCGATCATGGTGCGTGCGCGATCCTCGAAGCCGCCGATCTCGCCGCCGGCCACGGCGATCGGCCGGCCCATCTGCCAGGTCAATTCGCGCGCCAGCTCGTCGCGACGGGCAACGAAGGCATCGACCATCCTCGAACACAGCCGCGCCCGTTCGGCCAGGCTCGTCTCGCGCCAGGCCCGCTGCGCCGCCACCGCCCTTTCCAGCGCCGCCTCGACCTGCGCCGGGTCGGCCAGCTCCCGCTCGACGTAGACCGACCCGTCGACCGGGGAAATCGTCTTCTGTATGGCCACTTGGCGTTCTCCTGCTAATTCATTGCCTCAAGTACAAGGTGAGCGCTGAGCGAGCGGTTCGCAGGCAAGGCGGAGCGAAAAGGAGCGAGCGGAGTTGACTGTAGCCAATGAGCATCGCGAGTTTTCGCTCCAACACAGCCTGCGGATCGCGCAGCCAGTGCGGATCAAATAATTTCGAAATAGCGATCGAGCTCCCAATCGGTGATGTGGCGTCGGAACTGGCGTTCTTCCCATTCACGCGTGGCCGCGAAGTGCTCGACGAAGGCATCGCCGAACAGGCTGCGCGCCGCGTCGGAAGCTTTCAACCGCTGGGCCGCTTCCCACAGCGTGCGCGAAAGCGCCTGATGTTCGGGGTGGGCCAGCGCGTAGGCGTTGCCGGTCACCATTTCGTCGGGCTCGAGCCGGTGTTCGATGCCATGGAGCCCCGAGCCGATCGCCGCGGCGAGCGCCAGGTAGGGGTTGGCATCGGCGCTGCCCAGGCGGTACTCGACCCGCTGCGACTTGGCGCTGCCGGGAATCACCCGCAGCGCGGTGGTGCGGTTCTCCACCCCCCAGGTGGCATCGGTAGGCGCCCAGAAGCCGGGAATCAGGCGGGTGTAGCTGTTCACCGTGGGGGCGAACATGGCCAGGAACTGCGGCATCAGCTGCTGCTGGCCGGCGACGAAGTGGCGCTGGACGTCGCTCATGCCGTGGGGCTTGTCGGCATCGAAGAAGGCCGACTCGCCGCTGTCGACGTGATTGAGCGAGAGGTGGATGTGACCGCTCTGGCCGGGGTAGTCCGGCGACCACTTGGCCATGAAGGTGGCCATCAGCCCGCGGCGCTGCGCCCACACCTTGGTGAAGGTCTTGAACAGCGCGCCCTTGTCGCCGGCGGCCAGCGCCTCGTCGACGCGGATCGCCGCCTCCAGCACGCCGGGGCCGGTCTCGGTGTGCAGCCCCTCGATGGGAAAGTCCATCGCCTCGGCCAGGCCGAGCAGCTCGTGATAGAGCTCGCCGTGAACCGAACTCCTGAGCATCGAGTAGCCCATCATGTCGGGGGTGAACGGCTTGAGGTCGCGAAAGCCCTTCTCGCGCACCGACTCCGGCGTCTCCTGGAACAGGAAGAACTCGTACTCCAGCGCGCCGCAGGCGGAAAAGCCCATCGACTCGGCCTTGGCCAGCACGCGGCGCAGCAGCCCGCGCGGGCAGATCGTCTCGGCCGGGCCGGTGAACTCGGCCAGGAACAGCAGCATGTCGCCCTCGCAGGGCAACTCGCGGCAGCTCTCGGGAATCACCCGCAGGGCGGCGTCCGGATAGCCGGTGTGCCAGCCGGTGTACGTCACGTTGTCGTAGAGTTCGTCCTTGCTGTCCCAGCCCAGCACCACGTCACAGAAAGCAAAGCCATGCTGCAGGGCATGGAAGAACTTGTCGCGGCGCATGTACTTGCCGACCATCACGCCATCGATGTCGAACATGCCAACCTTGACGTGGCTCAGCCCGCGCTGTTCGACGATGCGCCGGGCGTCGTCGGCACTCTTCACGTCTCTCGCCTGGAGTCGGCTCATCGCTGCTTCCTCGTCCACCCTTCGTTGTCATTGTTCTTCGAAACCGTTCTTCGAAACCTTTCTTCGAAACCGTTCGTCAAAACTGTGCTTCGAAATTGTTCGATGAAAACCGGCGGGAGCACCGGGACGGCCCGGCGCCCCCGCCCCTCCCTCAGCCGTAGCGATAGGGAGGCCCGGCCTGCTGCATGGTCTGGCGATAGTCCTTGAGGATCTGCACCACCCGGGCGCTGCGCTCGCTCTCCTCGGCGATCTCGTCCCAGAAGGCCAGCGCCTCGTCCTCGAGCCGCTGCCACTCCTCCTCGGGGATCGAGGTCAGCTCCAGCTTGCCACCGGTGGTGCGGTAGTGGGCCTCGCCCCACCAGTACCAGTGCTGGCGGTAGTAGTGGGAGCTATCCATGCACAGCTTGAACAGGGTCTTGAGATGCTCGGGTACCTCGTTCCAGCGCTCGGTGTTGGCAAAGTAGGAGCCGGCCCAGGCGCCGGAGATGTTGTTGGTCAGGTAGTAGCTGCTGACGTCGGCCCAGCCCACGGTGTAGGCCTCGGTGATGCCGGCCCAGGCGATGCCGTCGAGCTCGCGGGTCTGCATGGCGACCTCGATGTCCTCCCAAGGCAAGGTCACCGGCACCACGCCGAAGCGGCTGAGGAAGCGCCCCGCGGTGGGGAAGGTGAAGACGCGCTTGCCCTCGAGGTCGTCGAGGCTGCGAATCGGCTCACGGGTAACGAAGTTGCACGGATCCCAGGCGCCCGAGCCGAGCCAGGTGACGCCCTCGACCTCGCCGTAGGCCTCCTCCCAGATCTCCTTGAGGCCGTAGTGGTGGAACAGCGCCGGCACGTCGAGGCTGTAGCGCGAGGCGAACGGGAAGTAGCCGCCGAACACCGAGACGTCGACCGGCGCATTGATCGAGTCGTCATCGCTCTGCACGGCGTCGATGGTGCCGCGCTGCATGGCGCGGAACAGCTCGCCGGTGGGCACCAGCTGGTCGGAGTAGTAGAGCTCGATCTCCATCTCGCCGTTGGCGGCCTTGTTGAAGGCGTCGATGGAGGGCTTGATCACGTGCTCGGCCAGCGCCGGCCCGGCGTAGGTCTGCAGGCGCCAGCGGATCGGGCTGCGCGACTGGGCATGCACGTAGGGCGCCGAGAGGGTCGTGGCCCCCACGGTGGCGGCGGTGGCCAGGCCCGCCTTCTTGAGGAAATCGCGACGATTGGTCATCTCTCTTCTCCTGCTGTTGTTGCTTGTTGTGGGAAGAAACGCGGTGCTCTTTCGTCGTGCCGGGTTCACCTCCTGGAAGTCAGTAGCCGCGATAGAGCTGCGGCAGCCACAGCGCCAGCTGCGGGAAGATGGTGATCAGCGCCAACCCGATCAGCATGATGCCGACGAAGGGCCAGACGCTGCGGTAGATGTCGCCCAGCGAGATCTCCGGCGGCGCCATGGCGCGCATCAGGAACAGGTTGTAGCCGAACGGCGGGGTCATGTAGGCGATCTGCACGGTGATGGTGTAGAGCACGCCGTACCAGATCGGATCGAAGCCCAGGCTGATCACCAGCGGCACGTAGAGCGGTGCCACGATCACCAGCATGGCGGTGTCGTCGAGAAACATGCCGAGCAGGATGTAGGAGAGCTGCATCATCACGAGTATCTGCCACGGGCTCATGCCGATGCGGTCGAGGAACACGTTCTCGATGGCGCGCACCGCACCGAGGCCGTCGAACACCGCGCCGAAACACAGCGCGGCGAGGATGATCCACATGAACATACAGCTGATGCCGAGCGTCTTGTGCACGGTGCTCTCGATCACCTTCCAGGTCAGGCGGCGCTTGACCAGTGCCGCCAGGGTGGCGGCCAGCGCCCCCACCGCCGAGCTCTCCACCAAGCTGGTCACGCCCATCAGGAACAGCCCGGTCATGAAGAAGAAGATCAGCAGCGGCAGCAGGCCGGCGCGCAGCAGCTTGAGCTTTTCGGCCAGGCTCATCTGGCGCTCCTCGGCCGGCAGGGCCGGGCCGAGATGCGGCTGCAGGCGGCAGCGGATGACGATGTAGAGCACGAACAGCCCGGCAAGGATCAGCCCCGGGATGGCTCCCGCCAGCCACAGCTGGCTGACCGGCTGGCGCGCGATCATGCCGTAGAGCACCAGCACCACGCTGGGCGGCACCAGGATGCCCAGTGAGCTTCCGGCCTGGATCACGCCGGTGACCATGATCTTGTCGTAGCCGCGGCGCAACAGTTCCGGCAGGGCGATGGTCGCGCCGATGGCCATGCCCGCCACGCTCAGCCCGTTCATCGCCGAGACCACCACCATCAGGCCGATGGTGCCCACCGCCAGGCCGCCCTTGAGCGAGCCCATCCAGACGTGAAACATCTCGTAGAGTTCGCTGGCGATGCCCGACTCGGAGAGCATGTAGCCCATGTAGATGAACAGCGGCAGGGTCAGCAGCGGGTACCAGTTCATCAGTTGGATGGCAGCACTGAACGGCATCTCCACCCCGCCCTGGCCCCACAGCAGCAGCGCCGAGGCGGCACCGACGAAGCCGATCACAGCGAACACCCGCTGCCCGGTCAGCAGCAGCAGCATCATGGTCGAGAACATCGTCAGGGCAATCATCTCGTAGCTCATTCGAGACGCTCCCCTTCGAGTACCACGCCACGCGCGCGCGCAACGTCCTTGAAGAAAGTCGAGAAGGCCTGCAGCAGCATGAGGAAGATGCCGAAGGTCATGACGATCTTGATCGGCGCCAGGGGCGGCGCCCAGGAGGTGTAGCTCTTCTCGCCGTAGCGCAGGGCGTACTCGGTGCTGGAGATGCCGCCGGCCAGCAGCGCCCCGAGGAAGACCAGCAGCAGCACGATGGTCAACGCGTCGACGAGGGCCCGGGTACGGTCTGACCAGCGCGAATAGAACAGGTCCATGCGCACATGGGCGCCCATCTGCATGGCGTAGGCGCCGCCCAGCAGGTAGTAGGCGGCCATCATGAACTGCGAGACCTCGATGCTCCAGATCAGCGGGCTGTTGAAGGCGGTACGGGACACCGAGGCGAAGAGCAGCACGCCGATCATGACGAAGATCATGAACATGACGATGCGTCCCACCACCCGGTTGAACGCATCCACCCAGCGAACGTAGAGCGTTATTATTCTTGGCATCGTTCGGCCGACCTTGAGGGTTGCCTTGAGTTTCGCTCAAGTCTTTGGACGAAATCGTGCGGTGCGCAACGAGCATCGGTTATAGCGACGCCTGAAGTATCGAAGAAATCGATAGTGCCTCGTGACAGGGCGCATGTGCCCCACCGAGCCCCTCATCGGGGCACGACAGCATGAAGGGAATAGGGGAGCGCTCAACCCTGGGTCACGACCTCGGCAGAGAGCCAGGGCAGTTCCTGCGCCAGTTGGGTGCGGAAACGCTGCTCCAGCAGCCGGCGTCCATCGCGGGCCAGCAATGCAGGCAATTCTCCCAGCTCATCGCGCCGGGCCACCAGCGTCAGTTCCCGCACCAGCGGCGCCAGCGGCAGGGGGGCCACCGTGACCTGGAGCATGTCGAGGCCGGCCTGATAGAGGCACAGCGGCGTGGTGACGGTCCAGCCCGCACCGGCGCTGACCAGGCGCAGCACGGCAAAGGTGTTGTCGAGATGCAGCCGGGCCGGCAGTTCGAGCTGGTTGAGGCGCAGATGGCGCTCGATGGCCTGGCCGATCAGCGACTGCGGCGTATAGCGCACGAAATCCAGATGTCGCGCCAGCCAGCGCAGGTTGTCCAGCGGACCGTTCCAGGAGAGCGGCACCACCAGCACGAAGGGCTCGCGCAGCAGGGCATGGCGCTCCAGGCCGTCGTAGTTCTCGAGCCGGTCATCGGAAATGATGATATCCACGTGGCGGGTCAGCAGGGAGTGGCCGTGCATGTGCGACAGCCCGGTGGTCAGGGTATAGTCGCGGGTGTAGCGTCGGATCAGTTCGATCAGCGGCTGCCCCACCGCCGTTGCCAGCGAGTCGACCAGCGCCAGGCGTACCTGGTGGAGCTGGCCGAAACCGCCGCTGACCAGCTCGCGGCGGGTGCTGCGCGCGTCGTCGAGCAGGCGCCGGGCGCGGTCGTAGAAGAAGCGTCCTGCGCTGGTCGGTTCGAGCGGACGGGAGTGGCGCTTGAACAGCGTCACGCCCATGCTCTCCTCCAGGTTGGCCAGGCTCTGCGACACCGAGGATTGCTTGAGCCCCAGCCGCCGGGCCGCCGCACTCTGGCTGCCCTGCTCCAGGGTCTCGACGAAGATTTCCATGCTGCGAAGATCGAAACCGAAGCCGCTGCGCATCTGTCTGCCCTCGCTCACGTCATCCGGGCGCTGGAACTCCCCCCGCAGCGCACCGGTCTGAAAGGCTGTCATCCGTCACGCCAGGGAGGTTGCATGACCGTACAGGCCACCGTCCGGCCGCTGCCCGAGCGCCCCGTCTCCACCTGGACCGGCTGGGGACAGTGGCTGGCGCTCGCCACCATGACCCTCGACCACCTGACCCGCTACGTGGCGCCCGATACCTGGGAGCTCGGCTGGGCGGGGTCGTCGCTGGGCCGCATCGCCTTCCCCCTGTTCGCCGCCATGGTTGCCTGGCATGGCCTGTTCAACACGCGCAACCCGTTGCGCTACGCGCGGCGTATCCTGGTCATCGGGCTGGCTGCCCAACTGCCCTACATGCTGATGCCGCGGGCCTCCGACGCCTTCCTGCTCAACGTCTGCTTCACCCTGGCACTGGGCCTGGCCTGGGGTGCCTGGCTGCGCGACCTGCTCGCACGCCAGCGCAGCGGCAGCCTGGGCAGCGCCTGGCTGGCGGCGGCGCTGGCCGCCTCGCTGGCAGTCTGGTACCTGCTCGGCGAGTGGTTCGAGTACGGCCATCGCGGGCTGCTGCTGGTCCCGCTGTTCATGCTCGCCATGCACCACCTCCACACAGCCGGCGAGACGCTCGCCGAGCGCCTCGCCGCCGTGGCCATGGCGGCTCCGCTGCTGGTCGTGGCGGGGCTGATGAACAGCTCCGACATGGCCAAGTCGTTCACCGTCGCCACCTGCCTCGCCGTGCTGTGGCTGGCTGCCGGCGCCCACCGCCTGACCCCGGTCGTGCCGACCGTCATGCCCCGCCGGCTGTGGCTGGCCTGGTACCCCGGCCACTTCGCCCTGATCGCCCTGTGGCTGTGGGCCAGCGGCGGGCTCGGCTGAGCAGCGTCATCCTGCGTCCGCCCCCACCCGCTCGGCCAACAGCCACTCGAAGTCTTCGAGCGGCATGGGGCGGTGGAAGTAGAACCCCTGGAACAGGCGACAGCCTCGCATCAGCAGGAAGTCCCGCTGCGCTCGATTCTCCACCCCCTCCGCCACCACGTCGATGCCGAGATGCTGGGCCATGGCCAGGATCGTTTCGACGATGGCGGCATCGCTGCCGTCGGCATCGAGATTGCTGACGAAGCTGCGGTCGATCTTGAGTTCGTCCAGCGGCAGCGACTTGAGATAGGCGAGCGACGAGAAGCCGGTGCCGAAATCGTCGAGGGCCAGGTGCACCCCCAGCCGCTTGAGCGCCTGCATGCGCTCGACGGCATCCTCCAGCCCATCGATCATGATGCTTTCGGTCAGCTCCACGACCAGCCGCGCCGGATCGATGCCATGGGTGCCGGTCACCCAGGTGAGCCCTTCGACGAAGCCGGGCTGGGTGAAGTGGCGCACGCTGATATTGACCGACAACCGCGGCAGGACGTCGGCCGGCAGGCGTGACAGCAGCCCGCAGCAGCGCTCCAGCATCCAGGTCTCGAGTTCGACGATCAGGTCGCTCTCCTCGGCGATGGCGATGAACACTTCGGGCGAGACCCAGCCATGGCGCGGATGCTGCCAGCGCATCAGCGCCTCCCCGCCGATGATCCGGCCGCCTTCGTCGAGCTGGGGCTGGAAGGCGATGCTGAGCTGGTCCTCGGCCAGCGCAAGCCGCAGGGCCTGCTCCATCTCCAGGCGCCAGCTCATCTGGGTCTGCATGGAGGGTTCGTAACCGCAGATCTGCGCCCGTCCCTTCAGCTTGGCCTGGTACATGGCGGTATCGGCGTGGCGCAGCACGTCGCCCACGTCTTCGTCGCCCAGTGGGAACAGCGTGTAGCCGATGCTCGGCGTCACGCTGATATGCTGCCCGCCCAGGTCGTAGGCCCGGCGCAGGGTCGAGAGCAGCCGCTCGGCACGGTGCTCGGCCCGCCGCAGCTCGGCCCCGCGGTCGGCGCTCAGGGCCGGCATCAGCACCACGAACTCGTCGCCGCTGAGGCGCGCCGCCATGGCCTCCTTGTCGAGGCTCAGCAACAGGCGCTTGCTGACCTGGCGCAGCAGCTCGTCACCCACCGCATGCCCCAGGGTATCGTTGATGATCTTGAAGCGATCCAGGTCGAGGAACATCACCAGCCCGACGCGACCGTCGTCACGGCGGTCGCGGATGGTCGAGGCCAGCGTCTCGATCAGCAGGCGCCGGTTGGGCAGCTCGGTGAGCGGGTCGAAGTAGGCCTGGCGGTGGATGGTCTCTTCCGCCAGCTTGCGCTCGGTGAAGTCCTCGATGATCGCCACGCCTCCCACCACCTCGCCGGCCTCGTTGCGCAGGGCGCTGTAGAAGGCGCGCAGCGGCGTCTGCTTGCCGCTGACCACGGTGCGGTAGGTGCCCTCGAAATAGCCGGTGCCGCTCTCCAGCGCGTCGCGTATCGCCCCGGTCACGCGTTCGTCGTTGAGCTGCGTCAGCAGGTTCATCCCCAGCAGGCGCTGCCGGCTGGTACCGAGGATGTCGAGGCACATCTCATTGCAGTCGACCACCCGCCCCTCGCAATCGAAGTGCAGCACGCCCAGCGGGGTATGGCGAAAGATCGCACGGTAGCGCGCCTCGCTGACCCGCAGCTGCCGCTCGCGCGAAGAGACGATCAGACGCAGGGCGATGTTGTCGGTGATGGTGCGATGCAGCCGCCGGTTGGTCATCAGCACCAGGCCCAGGAACAGCATCACCATCGCGGCCAGCAGCAGGGAGAGCGAGGTGCCCTGCAGCAGCAGCTGACCCAGCAGCGGCAGCATGGTGGGCAGCACGAACAGCGGCGCCATCCACGCCACCGAGGAGAGCGTGGTGACCCCGCCGGCGGCGATCCCGGTCAGCACGATCGCCAGCGCCGCCAGCTGCTCATGGTGTTCCATGGTGAACATCGACAAGCCGGCGATCCCCCACAGCCCGCCGGCAAGGCCGGCGCCCCAGGCAAAGCGGTACAGCCAGCGCCGCTGAAGCCGTCGCTTCGCCGGCTGGCGCTGGTAGTACCAGGCCAGCCACAGGCGGCCACCCGAGACGGCGACCAGCGCGCCCAGCCAGCCGATCAGATAGCTCGGCGGCAGGATCGGCCACATGGTGCCTACCAGCAGGCAGGCCGCCAGGACGCTGGCCAGTACCGGCTGCCACAGCCGCTCGTAGAGCAGACGCACCTGCTCGTGGGCCAGCTGACGACGATGGGAAACATCCGATAGCGCTGCCGCGTCGTGCTCGCGTTGCTCATCCTGAAGGAGGAAGGACATGCGGGGGTCCGAGTCGATTGTTGTTTTGCTGCCCTATCATGACTCGATAGCGCACCGTTTGGCGAGGCGGCCTCTCAACGCAATTCGGCTGTCGCCCAGCGCAGCAAATCCCGGCGCGCTTAACCGATGTGATGGCTTGTTGCGCCTCTCTTGACCTGAGTCAGTTCGCTTACCGAAGCGTGGTCCACACTGATAGCCAGCAACATACGCTTACCTCATGATTCAGGAGTTCACATGTCGAGTCATGACAAGGGCGCCGGCCAGTGGTTGGTCCTCGGCCTGCCGATCGCCCTCGGCCTGGCCTGGATTACCCAGGGCACCGGGGTGATCGGCAACGACCCCGAGCGCAACATCTGGATTCCAGACGACCTGACCATGCCTCTGCAGGTGCAGGCGGCCTACAACGGCGAGCGCATCTTCTTTCGCTATCGCTGGCCCGCCGAGCGTGCCCACGTCTACCACGATATGCTGCGCTACGAAGGTGGCAATTGGGTACGGCACGGGGCATCGCGCGTCGGGCCAGACCCGGACGGCACCTACGAGGACCGGGTCACCATGCTGGTCGGCGACGGCGGCGTACCGGACTTCGGCCGCTACGGCGGCTATGTCACGGTTGGAGACCGGATGCGTTTCTTCACGGACTCGGCTAGCCCTGCCGAGGTGAGCGCCCACCCCCACCTAGGCGAGACGCTCGGCCTGACGGAGGTCCAGAAGCACCTTCCCGAAACGCGCCGCGACGCCGCCGACTGGCGCAGCGTAGTGGATGCCGAGACCCTCGCCGCCCAGCGCGAAGCCGGCTATTTCCTCGACCTGTGGCACTGGCGCGCCGGCCGCGCTAACCCCATCGGCGCCTCCGACGATCAGTGGATCGGCGAGGACCGCTTCGGTGATGCCGGCCAGGGCCCCTTCACCACCAACTGGGACGGCGCCACCGGCCAGCCGCGTTGGATGTTCGACCCCGAGACAACCGGCATCCACGCGCTGCGCTGGGAAGACGTCCAGGCCGAGACGGTCGACTTCGACGGCATCTACTACCTCTCCCGGGCCATGGCGGTCGACTTCGATCCCGACCACGACTGGCAGGACGGCGATGTCATACCCCGACGCCTGCTCGACGAGGGGGCGGGTTCGCGCAGCGACATCCGGGTGCACGGCGATGCACGCTGGGCAGACGGCTTCTGGGACGTGACCCTGGTACGCGCCATGGACACCGGAAGCCCGCTGGACGACAAGGCGTTCCGCGAGCAGGGCGTCTACGACATCGGCATCGCCGTACATCGCAATGCCACCGGCAGCCGCTGGCACTACGTCTCGCATCCCCATACGCTGGGGCTCGGCCGGCATGCCGACATCCAGGCCCGGCGCATCGACGGCGACTCCCCAGCGTGGAACGACGACTGGTACGAGATGACCCTGTTCTACCCCGGCCAGGTGAACTGGCCCCTGCTGACCAGCCGCGCCCATGCCGGAGCCCCGGACATCGCCGCCGGTAAGCCGGTCCGGCCCCGCCACAGCGAGCAGCAACTGGCGCTCTACGGGGTGGAGAGGGAATTCAACGACGCCATCGTCGGCCAGTGGCGGCTGACCCTGATCGCCGGCCTGCTCACCATGCTCGGCGTCACCTTCGCCCTGCTGCCCGCCTTCCGCCCGTCCCGACGAGGAGAGCGCTCATGACCGGCATGCACCATATGCTCGTCCATTTCCCCGAGGCGTTCTGGGCGCTGGCCACACTGATGATCCTGGTCGGCGCCCTGCCGTCCGGTCGCCTGGCCGAACTCAGCCGCGCCGCCCTGCTGCCGGTGCTCGTGCTCGGCCTGCTCGGCGCCCTGGCCGCCATCGCCAGCGGCTTTCTGGTCTGGCCTCTGGAAGCCAACCTGGCCAGTCCGCTGGCCCGCAACCATGTGCTGATGGCCCTGTGGTCGCTGGGACTCTACACCATGCTCACCGTGCTGGTATGGCGGGCCGGTGCGGCCGCCTTCGACGGGGGCCGACGCTGGGTACTGGTGATCCTGGCCCTGATCGGTGCACTGCTGTTCGCCACCACCGGCACCCTGGGGGGTCACCTGGCCGGAGCCACGACCCGGTTCTCCGAGCTGCTGCGCCTCACCGGCTGGGAGGTCTACACTACCTTCTACAGCCCCGACTGGGTGGCGATGGTGATGGTGTTGATCGGCCTGACCTGCGCCATCCTGGGGTATCGCCGCAAGCGGCCGTCCGGGACCGACGGCTGACCCCCACGCCGCCAGACAGGCGTATCGACGCCCGGCCGGCATGGTGCCATGCCATCGTCTTCATTCGTTCATGCTGATGTCATCTCTGCTGCCGACCATGGGGCTTTCCGTCATTTCACGTGAGGCAGGCAGATGCAACAGCCCCAGCAAATCGGCACCACCGACCCGATCCTCGCCGCGGGCGACGAACCGGCGAGCAATACGTCGCCCACCCCTTATTTCGGCGACGTTCTGGATGCGCGCATGAGCCGTCGCACCCTGCTGCGCGGCAGTCTGGCCGCTGCGGTGGCGGGCGCCATGGCCAGCAGTCTGCCCTTCGGGCGCGCCCTTGCCGCCGGCAGCGCGGCACCGAGCCTCGGCTTCCAGGCGATTCCGGTCAGCACCGCCGATAGCGTGGTGGTACCGGCGGGCTACCGTGTGCAGACCTTCATCCCCTGGGGCACGCCGATCAGCGGTTCCCTGCCGACTTTCTCGCTTGAGGCGAGCGGCGAGGACCAGGCGCATCAGGTGGGCAGCCACCACGACGGCATGCACTTCTTCCCGCTGGAGGACAGCTCCCGCGACGGCCTGCTGGTGCTCAACCACGAATACGTCGAGCCGCGCTTCCTGCATGCCGCGGCCCAGGGCCTGGCGCTCGATTCCGAGGGCTTCCCGCAACACGAGGACGGATCCCGCGACGCCGACCAGGTGCGCAAGGAGCTCAACGCCCACGGCGTCTCGGTGGTGCGAGTGCGCCAGGCTGACGACGGCCAGTGGCAGGTGGTCGAGGACGAACGCAACCGGCGCATCACCGGCCTGACGCCGATGCGCCTGGCCGGGCCGGTGGCCGGCACCGAGCACGTGGTGACCAAGTACAGCCCCGACGGCAGCATGACCCGCGGAACGTTGAACAACTGCTCCCATGGCGTCACGCCGTGGAATACCTATCTCGCCGCCGAAGAGAACTGGTCGGGTTACTTCGCCAACGAGGATACCGAGATCGATCGGCGCCAGGCGCGCTTCGGCATCCAGACGCGCAGCGAGGGGCGCTATCAATGGCACCGGGCCGAAGGCGGCGCCGACGAGTTCGTTCGCTTCGACGCCACCTCCCGCGGCGCCTCGCCCCGCGAGGACTACCGCAACGAGCCCCACACCTTCGGCTACATGACGGAGATCGACCCTCACGATCCCGATAGTACGCCGGTCAAACGCACCCATTTGGGCCGCTTCGCCCATGAGGGCGTGATCTTCGCCCCCGCGGTGGAGGGCCAGCCGGTGGTCTGCTACTCCGGCGACGACGCCCGCTTCGAGTACATCTACAAGTTCGTCTCGGCCCGGCCTTATCAGGCCGCCAACGCCGACGGCTCGCTGCTAGACGAAGGCACACTGTACGTAGCCAGATTCAACGACGATGGCAGCGGCGAATGGCTGGCGCTCGCCCCGGGTGAGAACGGCCTGACGCCGGGCAACGGCTTCGCCGACCTGGCCGATATCCTGGTCAATACACGCAGCGCCGCGGATCAGGTTGGCGCGACCAAGATGGACCGCCCGGAGTGGGGCGCTGTCGACCCCGCCACCGGCCAGGTCTACTTCACCCTGACCAACAACACCCGTCGCAGCGAGGAGCAGCGCAACGCGGCCAACCCTCGCGCCGAGAATCACTTCGGCCATATCATCCGCTGGCAGGAGGACGGAACGCATGCCGCGGAGCGCTTCCAGTGGGATATCTTCCTGCTGGCGGGCGACCAGGAAACCGGCCGCGACATGAACGGCGAGCCGCTCGACCAGGACGCCATTCTGGCGTCGCCTGATGGGCTATGGATCGATCCGGACCGTCGTGTGTGGATCCAGACCGATATCAGCGAGTCGGCAGTCAACACAGGCGTCTACGCGCCATTCGGCAACAACCAGATGCTCGTCGCCAACCCCGAGACGGGCGAACTCAAGCGCTTCCTCACCGGGCCCGTCGGGCAAGAGATCACCGGCATCGCCATGACGCCGGACCAGCGCACCCTGTTCGTCAACGTGCAGCATCCCGGTGCCAATACCTCGGCTGCGGATTTCGCCGAGGGCCGGCTGGTGAGCCATTGGCCGGAGGGCGGCAGTGCCATTCCGCGCTCGGCAACGCTGGTGATTACCCGCGAAGACGGCGGCATCGTCGGGACATGAAGGGCATCCATCCTGGCGCTGCACATGGCCCTGAGGTCCTGCCCTGGCGGGACCTCATTGGCAGAGACGATACCGACGCTTCGGCAGGAGGTTAGCCGCCTACCCCTGCCAGAAAGATAAACCCCATCACCATGAGTAGCAGAAATAGCGTTTCGGCAACCATCAGGATGACAGGTTTCCAGCCAACAACGGCCAGTTTCTGGAAGGAAGTCTTGATCCCCAGTGCTGCAATTGCCGTGACCAGGCACCAGCGGGACAGATCGGTGAAACCTTCGACCAGCAGTGTTGGAACAATGCCCAGGCTGTTGACGATCACCAGCAGTACGAAGGCCACCAGGAAGCCCGGTAACATGGGCACTCTACTGGCGCCATCCGTCCTCCTCCGCTCATGGCGAAATAGCCACATGAAGGCCATCACCGCAGGGACCAGCATGGCGACCCTCAACAGCTTGACGAAGGTCGAAACGTCGCCAGTGCTTTCGGAAATCATGTAGCCGGCGCCGACTACCTGCGCCACGTCGTGGATGGTGCCACCAAGGAAAATGCCCGCCTGTTCATGGTTCATCCCCAGCACACCCACAACCAAGGGGTACGTCACCATGGCCATAGTGGAAAGCGTCGTCACACCCACCACCGTGAGGATGGTGTTGCGTTCGCTGTTGGCGTGCCGTGGCATTACAGCCGACAGGGCCAGCGCCGCCGACGCCCCGCAGATGGCCACCGAGCCTCCCGTCAGTAAGCCCATCTCGCGATGCAGCCCCAGCAGCCGCGCCAGCACCACACCGGAAAGAATGGTGAAAACCACACCGGCAACGACTGTCAATAGCGGGCCGATCCCCAGCGCCAAGACCTGCTCGATAGTGATGCGAACACCCAGCAAGGCCACCCCTAGGCGCAGTATGGTTCGAGCAGCGAACTCGATACCTGCCAAG
Organism: Billgrantia sulfidoxydans; assembly: GCF_017868775.1. NCBI lineage: Bacteria > Pseudomonadati > Pseudomonadota > Gammaproteobacteria > Oceanospirillales > Halomonadaceae > Billgrantia > Billgrantia sulfidoxydans. Next base: position 3,631,716 of record NZ_CP053381.1, read on the forward strand.
CAGCGCTCATCCTCGGAGAGGAAGTGCAATGACATACCAAATAGCAGCGCATACAGCAGAGTGGGGCCACCGTAGTGTTCGGCAAGAAAGGTGGTAGCCAAGGCAATGGTGACACACAGCAACACACCATGCCCCACCCGCGGGATGGTGAGAATCGCCTCCTTGGCTATGCCGAGAGGCCACTGCAGGGCCTGCTTTCCACGCTCAAGCATCATGGCGGTAATCTCGGTAGCTTAACGTCACGGCAGCAGGACCACCTTGGCGGCGGCGGTGCGACCCGCCGCCAGGTCGGCGAAGGCCTGACTGCCCTCTTCCAATGGCCGGGTCTCGACCCACCCGAGCTCTCCCAACGCCCCGGAATCCAGCAACGCGACCGTGGCCCACAAATCGGTGGTCGTGTAGGTGTAGGCCCCCAGGAAAGCTATCTCCTTCAGGGTGACGGCGCGCACATCGAGGCTGCCCTCGTTGTCCTGCAGCCCGAGATGCATGATGGCGCCACCGGGACGTACGACCGCAACGCCCATGCGCCGGGTCGCCGCCGCACCCACGCAGTCGAACACGGCATCGATGCTGTCGTCCGCAAGCGCTTGGTGAACGGGATCGAAGGCGTCGAGCCCCGCCTCTTGGGCGGTCTGGCGACGCAGCGGGTTGGTATCCGCCAGCTGCAGGTTACGCACGCCCCGCTGGCGGAGCATCAGTCCCGCCAGTAGTCCCACGGCACCGGCACCGATGACCAGAACCCGAGCCTCGGCCAGAGGTCTCGCGAGCACCCGCTCGAGGCGCTGAATGCCATGCAGGGCGGTAGCGGCTGGTTCAGTAAGCGCCGCCACGACCGGTGACAAGGTTTCGGGCAACTCGATCAGGCAGTGGTCGGGAATCGTCAGTGACTCGGCAAAACTCCCTGCTCGCGTCATGCCTATCATGGTGCGATTGCTGCATAGGTTCTGCCGCCCACTCAGACAGTATTCGCAGCGACCGCAGACGATCAGCGGATTCATGGTGACGCGCTTGCCGACCATCGCCCCCTCTACCACTACGCCAGCCGCCTCATGTCCCAGGATCAAGGGCGGCTGACGGCGAGGATCATGGCCATGGTAGGCATGCAGGTCGGAGCCACAGATACCGGTGGCTTGGATACGCACACGTGACTCGCCCGGGGCCAACGGCGACAGCTCCGTCTCACGCAGTTCGAGCGCTTCAGGCCCGACATAAAAGAGTGCTTGCATGATGCAATCTCCTCACGGTGGTGGTGCTCTTACTTGGCGGTGAAACCGCCATCGACATAGAGGGTCTGCCCGGTGACATAGCCGGATGCGGGGGATGCCAGGAAAACGGTGGGGCCGGCGATATCTTCCATCGTGCCGTTGCGTCCGATGGCCGTTCGTCCGGCCAAGGCTTCCACCGAAGCCGGATCATTGAAGACCGGCGCCGTAAGCTCCGTAGGGAAGAAACCGGGAGCAATGGCGTTGGCATTGATGCCATGACGGGACCAGGCTTCTGCCATGGCCCGCGTCAGTTGCACGATGCCGCCCTTACCGGCCCCGTAGGGAGCGCTGTCGGGAAAGGCCCGCTGCGACTGAAGCGAAGCCAGATTGATGATGCGACCGTAGCCCTGCTCGCGCATGCCCGGCACCAACGCTCGTGACAGGAAGAAGGGGGCGGCCAAGTGTAACTGCAGGGTCAACTGCCATGAGGCGAGATCAACCTCCTCGATGGGTTGGCGCAAGTTGACGCCGGCCGCATTGACCAGAATGGTTACCGCCCCGAAGGGTTCGGCTGCTCGATTGGCTGCGTGCTCCAGGGATTCGGCATCGGCGAGATCAACCACGAGGGCGGCCGCCTGGCCGCCCTGTGCTTCGATCGACGCGACGCTCTTCTCCAATGCCTGACGACGGCGAGCAGCCACCACGACACGCGCGCCGGCCGCGGCCAGTGCTTCGGCCATGGCCCGCCCCAGTCCGCTGCTGCCGCCCGTCACCAGTGCCACCCGCCCGTCGAGGTCGAAAGAGGACTGCATGTCATACCTCCTCGGCAATCACCAGGTCAAAGGTTTCACCCGGGTAGTACTTGGCCAGGCGAACATCCCCGGTGCGGGCATGCCCTTCCATGCCTTCGCAGCGCGACAACCGAGCAGTGGCGGCTGCCACGCTACGGGTGGCCTCACGACTCTGGCGCTGGTAGGTCACGATCTTGAGAAACTTCTGGGCACAGAGGCCCCCGGTATAACGTGCCGCCCCTTTAGTCGGCAGGATGTGGTTGGTGCCGGAGCACTTGTCGCCGAATGCCACGGTGGCTTCCTCTCCGACAAACAGCGAGCCGTAGCTGGTAAGCCGCTCCATCCACCAGTCGAGCTCTTCGACTTGCAGCTCAAGGTGCTCTGAGGCATAGCGGTCGCTGATCTCGATCACTTCCTCGCGGGAATCACAGAGCAGGATTTCACCGTAATCACGCCAGGCCGCATCCGCCGCCTTGCGCTGGGTTTCCGGCAGCGCAGCGATCAAGCCAGGCATACGCTCGGTGACGGCATCGGCCAGATCAGGTGAGGTGGTAAACAGCCAGGCGGGAGAATCGGGGCCATGCTCGGCCTGCCCGACCAAATCTGCCGCAACGATGTCGGGATCTGCCTTATCGTCGGCGATGATGCCAATCTCGGTGGGACCAGCGAACATATCGATGCCGCAGCGCCCGAATAGCTGCCGCTTGGCCTCGGCGACGAAACGATTGCCCGGCCCCACCAAGATGTCGGCGGGCTTGCCCGTGAAGAGGCCAAACGCCATGGAAGCGATGCCTTGGACGCCCCCCATCTGGAGGATGATGTCGGCACCGGCCAGATCCATGGCGTAGAGGATCGCCGGGTGGATACCCTGTTCATCGCGTGGGACCGAGCAGGCCACCACGTTCTTGACGCCGGCGACCTTGGCCGTGGCAACACTCATGATGGCGGAAGAGATGTGGGCGTAACGCCCCCCGGGGACATAGCAGCCTGCCGTTTCCATCGGGATCAGCTTCTGTCCGGCAAAGAGTCCCGGGGAGAGTTCGGATTCGAACTCTCCGATGCTATCCCGCTGGGCGGCAGCGAAACGGCTCACCCGTTCATAGGCGAATTGGATGTCCTGCTTGAGCTGCTCGGGAACCTTAGCCTTGGCCGCCTCGATTTGTTCGCGGCTGACCACGATATCGCCCTCCCAGCCGTCCAGGGTGCGACAGTACTCCTTCGCCTTCGCCTCCCCTTGGGCCTCGATCTCGGCCAGCATGCGAGAAACGATCTCCTGCGTCTGGTCGTAGCCGGTTGACGCGTTCTTCTCGGCCTTCTTGTAGTAACGGATAGCCATCTGAAATTTCCTCTTTTCAAATCAATCTTCAGGAATAGAATGTAAGCGCTTACATTTTTGCGATGACGAGTCGTTTTCGATCAACACCTCCTAGAGCCAGTCAACGCCACCAGAGGGAAAGCCAGGGAACGAAGGCAATCAATAGCGCAACCATGAGCATGCCCAGCACGAACGGCACCGCATAGCGCGCGATCGCAAGGATAGAACACCTCGTCAACCCCGCGACGACGAACAGGTTGAGCCCCAATGGCGGAGTGATGAAACCCATGCCCAAGGTTGTCACCATAAGAATGGCAAAATGGATATCATTCATTCCCACCATTTGCGCTAACGGCAGCAGCAAAGGAGCAAGGATAACGATATTAGGCGTCGCCTCCATCACACAACCAGCGAGAACCAGTATCCCGATCATCAGCAAAATAATGAGAACAGACGAATCTGTCAGGCTGGTGATACCTCCCACCATGGTCTGCGGAATAGCCAAGCTTGAAAAAAGCTGTGCTAGCGGATGAGCAACGGCAATGATCGGCACGATGACGCCACATACTCGTGCTGAGGATTCCAGCATCTTCGGAATATCGCCCAGCGTGAGCGTTCCTTGTTGCATACCTACCAGCACCACGACCACGACGGCCACCGATGCCGCTTCAGTCGGAGTGAAAATGCCGGAGTATATGCCGCCAAGAATGACGAAAGGCACAAACAAGGCCCACCTCGCATCCCATACGGCGCGCAACCAGACCTTGAATGAGAAGCTGCTATGCCCCTTCTCGAAACCATGTAGACGATTCAGCATCACATTCGTCAGCATGACCGACAGCATTACCAGGACACCCGGAATGGCCGCAGCGAGAAACAGGGTCGATACGGGCATGCCAAGCACCAGGCCGATGACGATGTAGGCGATCGACGGGGGAATCAGAATGCCGGTACAGGCACCAGACGCCACCAGTGCGCACGCTGCCGGGAGCGGATACCCCCGTTCCACCAGTCGGTGGATCGTCATGCGCCCCACCGCTGCAGCACCCGCAGCATCGGAACCGGAGATGCAGGCAAAGAAGCCGCAACCCAATGTAGTGGAGCTGCCAAGCCCGGTACGGAACCCACCGACGGTAGCTTGCGCCAAATCCAGCAACTTATCCGACAACCCTGATCTAACCAAGGCGTCGCCCGTCAGGATAAAGAGGGGAACGGCAATCAAGGCAAAGGCGTTGATACCTTCGAACAGAGAGGCACCAAAAACGGACAGTGGGAGTGCTTCTGTCAAAGTAATGATAGTCAAGCTACCCAAGCCGATAGCGACCCATACTGGCACTCCCAGTGCAATCATGGCAACCAATCCGAACAAAGGAAGATAGAAAGTCCACCCAAGTTGAATAGCAGCCGGTTGATACGTCAGGAACTCCATGACCTTTCCTCCTCAGTCAAACAGCTTCCGACCGTCGAAAACAGGCTCCCCACGCCGCATTCTTCGCGTATCGGCCAGCATCGATTGAATTACGCGAGTAACGACCAGTGCGAACCCAATTGGAACTGCGGCCAGAAAGAAGGCTTGAGAAAGTCGCAGCCCTGGAGTGATAGACCCGAAATGCAATGAAGTAATAATAGGGGAGATCGATAACCACAATGCCCAGACCGCCAGGATGAGAGTCGCAATATCCGACAACCACCAGGCGAGGCGTTTCATGCGCGGCCCGCCCAGATTGACCAAGACATCAATGCGGATATGCGCCCTATCCCTGACGGCTGCAGCGGCAGCGAGCCAAGCCAGGTATATGAAGGCGTACCGAGCCATCTCCTCACCCCACGATGAGGAGTAATTCAATACGAAGCGTCGAAACACCTCGATGGCAATCGTCAAAATGATCAGAGCGTAGAAAGTCAGCAGAAGCCAGCGCTCGACCTTGCGGTCCAGGCGATCGCAACGCAAACGAAACAGTCGCCATTTTGACATGTCAGCTGTTGCTATCGACGTAGTAGCCATTGTCCACCTCCGTAGCTTCAAGCAACTCCTCGAACACTTCCATCGAACCAGCGAGTTTGAGCTTGGTGTCATCCCAATCCGACAGGTGGTGGCCGCAACGCGCACGCCATTGCTCTACTTCATTCTCGGTAGGGGTATAGACATCGACGCCAGCCTTGCGCATTTCACTATAGGCGTAGGCACGAGCGGCAGGGACCTTGGCCAGATTCTCGCGGAAGGTCGTCTCGGCAGCCTGCATGATGCCATCCTGGATCGGCGCGGGCTGGGAATCGAACCACGCCTTGTTGCAGGTATAGACCTGGGCATCGGCAACCGACTGGATCGTGGAAATACTCTCGACAACGTCGGTGAAACCGAACACGAGCAGCGCCTGGACACTCGGATCGAGAGCATCCGCGACACCTTGCTGCATGGCGGAAGACGTCTCACCCCAAGCCACCGGAGTTGGGTTGGCGCCAAGCAATCGGTACACTCGCTGCAGGATATCCGATGCCGGAACCCGGAACTTGATGCCCTGGATGTCTTCCGGCGTCTTCGCTGGACCATCGAGCAGGCCCCGACGCACGGCCACGGTACGAGGGTCGATGCAGACATAAGACAGCACCTTGAAGCCGCGCTCTTCCACCTTATGGTGAACGACATCCTTCCAGGCTTGCGAAGTCACCAAATTGACGAATCTCTGGTTATTGCCACACCAGTAGGGAATGTTGATGAGGTCGACTTCCGGTGCGAATGCGGAAAGGTTCGCCATTGAGTGTTGGGCAATCGCAACGGAGCCGTTCTGCACCTTGCTGATCAGGGCATCACCCACCCCGAGCTCACCTGCCGGAGCTAGCCTGACGTAAACCCTGCCATTCGTGAAATTCTGAATATTTTCCTTATAATTCAGTTGCATGATCGGATACGCGCGGGTTGCACCAATTCGGTACCCCGTCGCCAGAACGATGGTGATTTCAGCTGCGGCACGACGCTCGCTCTCCTCCTGAGCCGTTTGGGCCATGGCCTGCTCAGAGAAGAGCGCACCACCGACGGCACCTACGACCGCGGCACTGAAGCCGTAGCGCGCCACGTTACTCATGAACTGGCGGCGTTCAGGCAAGCTCGGTTCGCCGGCCTCTGCATGTTTGGCAGTAGTGAGATGATTGAAGAAAGACATAGCATGCTCCTTGTGTTTGTTATTGCGAGAACGGCAGCCTCGAATCACGTCACTGAGGTATCTCGTGTCTCGAGACGTAGACAGGCTGAGATGAACACACCGGTGGCGACCAGCAACAGCGCCGCTTCCTGCGCAGCGGATATATCCAGCAACCCGGGTCGAAAGCGCTGCAAGACAACGCTGAGAAAGAAGAATGCGAAAAGCCCCAGGGCCAGCCACATCAAGCCACCCAGCTTACGGCGCCGGTTCGTCTTGTCGGTGATCTCCGTCATTGTTGTCTCCTGCATCGTTATTGTCGTTGTCCGGCAGAGCGTTCCAGCCGGGTTGTCGAAGGCGCTTCCCTTGCCGTGTTGCCGCATAGGGTTATACTGATCGGCAGGATTTGTAAGCGCTTACATATAACTGACTTCAGCCTAGACTCCTATATATGACTTGTCCAGAAGAAATGTGCCCTCATCGCCTGTCTCGCTTTGGGACGGACCGTGAGGGACTCGCCAAGGGAGATGCGACCCCATGAGCAAGGAGCTGCAACGCACGCTGCTCGGAGACGTCGCCCGGGAGGCCGGGGTCTCGACAGCATCGGTATCTCGGGTCCTCAACAATGCGCCTCATGTCAGCGCCCGTCTGCGCGAACGCGTCGAGGCTGCCATCGAGCGACTCGGCTATGTGCCAGACGGGACCGCCCGTGCGCTGGCCTCACGGCGTATCGGCGCTATCGGAGCACTGGTACCGACTCTCGACAATCCCATTTTCGGCACCATGATCGACAGCTTGGAGCACCGCCTCAAACGGCATGATTGTCGGCTTTTGATCGCCACCTACCGCTACGACCTCGACGACGAATACCAAGCCCTGCGCCACTTGGTCCAACAAGGTGTCGATGGCGTGGTTGTCATAGGCCATGATCACCGCCCCGAGGTCCGCAGCTTGCTCCAACAACGCGGGCTCCCCTTCCTGTCTTGCTGGCACGCCGAAGACGATCCCGACTGGCCCTGTATTGGTTTCGACAATGCCGCCCCGGCACGGCGCCTGGCGAATCACCTGTTGATGCTGGGCCACCGTCAGTTTGCGGTGGTCACTGCCCCCACCGAGGGTAACGACCGGGCACGAGCACGCCTCAAGGGCTTCCTTCAGGCAACGGAGGCAGCAGGCCATCCCCTGCCCCCGGAGCGGATCGTCACGGTACCGTACGGCATAGCCGAAGGTACCCAGGCCTATGAGGAACTGAGGAGGCTGCCCGAACCGCCGACGGCGATTCTTTGCGGCAACGACACCCTCGCCTTTGGGGTTATGCTGGCCGCTCAGCGGGCAGGCGTGAGCGTGCCCGAACAGCTCTCAGTTACGGGCTATGACGACCTCCCGCAAGCACGCTTCATGTCCCCGCCGCTGACCACCGTGGCGGTGCCGGCAAGCGAGATCGGCCAGCGGGTAGCCGATGCACTGACAGCACGCATCAGCGGCGAAGCCTCGCCTCATCGTTTACTGCTCGATGCTCCTCTGGTGCTCCGAGAATCGACCGGCCCCGTGCCGGACTTCACCTCGTGACTCAAGCCACCCCCGCGTGGGCTCTCAAGGTCGCCACCAAGGCCGAAGGCAACGTCAGTCGAGTATCGCGTTCGCGGCGACAAGCATAGCGGCGATCACCGGGCAATCGAACGCCAGCCTGGCCCTGCATTGCCGCGAACATGGTTTCGGCATGCTCGACGAAACCAGGCGAAAAACGCCCGGGCTCTATCAGCAGAATCAGCTGAGCAATTCCCGGTGGCCCCCCCTCCGCATCCAGGAACGAACTGGCCTGAAAACCAAAGTTGCTTCCTGTCAATCCGGCGGTAAGCAGTTCCACCATCAAGGCCAAGGCAGCGCCTTTGGCTTCTCCCGCCGGGAGCATGCTGCCAGCGATGGCGGCATCGGCATTGCTGGTAGGTTGCCCTTCGGCATCTAACGCCCAACCGATCGGGATAGGTTCACGGCGCCTTTTGGCCAGCATCACCTTGCCACGGGCTACCTTGGAGAGCGACAGGTCGATCAACAACGGATCGGCCTGTCGCCGCGGACAGGCGAAGGCGATGGGGTTGGTACCGTACAGCGGCCGCCTCCCCCCCCAAGGCGCGATGGCCGAAGGCGCATTGCTGAAGGCCAGCGCGAGATACCCCTGGCGCGCGGCATGTTCCACGGGCGCCCCCGCCGCACCGAAATGATGGGAGCGGGCAATGGCTACAGCCGCGATTCCTAACCGAGCGGCACAATCGAGACCGGCCGTTAGCCCCTTGGCGACAGCCGGAAAGGCTAGGCCGTATCCAGCATCGACGCGCACCACTGCCCCCTCCATCTCGAGACGGGGCACTGCCGCCACCTTCACCTTGCCGCAGGCGGCCTGGTCCAGGTAGTACGGCAAGCGCGCCAGGCCATGAGATGGCAAACCGTCACGCTCCGCTCCCAAAAGCGCATCGACGGTCACAGTTGCCTCGGGCACTCCAAAGCCATAACGGAGCATCGCGGCCAAAGCCAGGTCCCGGCCCTCCTCGACACTTAGCTCGACACTCTCGTTCATGTGCCTCTCTCCTTTCCACAAACCATCACGGCCATGCCATCACAAGGCCCGAGCGGCGGTAGCTGGCGACCTGGTTGAGCCTCCCATCTACCAGCGCTGATACCAAGGGCGTACAGCTGTCGTCGACCGTAACAAGGCAGGTAGGCTGGCCATCATGCGCTTTCGTAGAGACGAGTCAGCACGAATTCACGGTGCCCCAGCGCTTCGGCGGCGGTATGTCGACCATTGGCGGTGCGCAGCATCATCTCGAGCAACTGGTCGCCGGCCTCTTCCATGTTGATTTCGCGCTTGAGCAAATGCGAGACATCGACGTCGATGTGCTCACTCATGGTGCGCACGGTGCGGGGGTTGGCGCAGATCTTGATCACCGGCAGGATCGGATTGCCGATCACATTGCCCTGGCCGGTAGGGAAGAAATGCACCACGTAGCCCGAAGCGGCACAGAGCGTCACCATCTCGGCAGCAGCCGATGAGGAATCCATGAACCAGAGTCCCGGCTTGTCCGGCTGCTCCGCCTTGTCCAGCACCCCGTCGACCCGGCAGCGCTTGCCGATCTTCTGGATGTTGCCGAGCGCTTTCTCCTCGATGGTCGTCAGCCCGCCCTCGATATTGCCTTTGGTGGGCTGGGATTCGGAGAGGTCACTCGTCTTGTGACGATCGATCATGGCACTGTAGCGGTCGAACATCGCCTGGAACTGCTCTCGAACTTCCGGGGTGGCGCAACGCTCCGCCACGAGATGCTCGCCCCCCGTCAGCTCGGAAGTCTCGCCGAACACCAAGGTGCAGCCGGCCTCGTAGAGCTTGTCGAAGGCGGCACCGACGGTGGGGTTGGCCCCGCAGCCGGATGTGGTATCGGACTCGCCGCACTTGGTGGAAATCCACAGCTCGTCGACATCACACTCCTCGCGCTGCAGCTCACTGGCGTACTGCACGAACTCGCGGGCCTTCTTGGAGGCGGCGCAGATGGTGTTGTGATCCCCGTTCTGTTCGATCCAGAATCCCTCGACCGGCTTACCGGTGGCTTTGATGCCCTCGACGACCTTGTTGGTCCAGCCCGGCTCAATGCCGATGACCACCACGGCGGCGACATTGGGGTTGCTGCCGGTCCCGATCAGAGTACGAAAATGCAGATCCAGGTCCGCACCGAACTGCAGGCGCCCGTAAGGATGCGGCAATGCCAGGGTGCCCTTGATGTTGTTGGCAACGGCCTCGGCGGCAGCATTGGAGATATCGTCGACCGGAAGCACGATGACGTGATTGCGCACACCGACCCGACCGTTTTCGCGGCGATAGCCCAGAAACTTGCGACCCTTGATTTCCATCATTACCACCTCTTGGTCTTGACGTTATGAACGTGCAGATGCTCGCCCTTCTTGATCGGCTGGATGACCCGACCGATATCGACGCTGTACTTGATGACGGTATCTCCCTCCCCAAGATCGCGGATCGCCAGCTTGTGACCAATGGGAATGGGGTCGCTCACCTGGCAGGTAATGGTCTGGTCTTCCTGCATTATCCAGCCGGTCAGCTCCTGACCCGCCTGGATGCCTTCGACTACCGCGACGCCGACGCTGTCGCCGGCATCATGCACTACGAAGTCGATGCTCATTGTCTCTCCCCCGTACGAGGTGGTTGATGTTGTCGCGGCAGCAGCCGCACACCATGTCGCATGGCTGCTAGCGCGAACACAAGTCATGTATATGATATCATATAGAGGACTGTCAAGTATCCTCTATAGGTTTTTGCTACAATCTCGCCGTAGGCCCGCTGCATGACCAACCGCGAGGCGGACCAGTATGCAACTCACAGGAACGAGACATGGATCAGCAGCTGAAACCCAGCTACCACCCGCTGTATCAGCAGATCAAAGATGCCTTGCTGGCCAGGATAGTGTCGGGAGAATGGCCTCCCGGAACGTACATCCCCAGCGAATCGGCTCTGGCAAAGGAGTACGGGGCCAGCGTGGGTACGCTACGCAAGGCCCTGGATGCATTGGCCAGCGATCAGGTTGTCCTGCGCCTTCAAGGCAAGGGGACCGTCGTTGCGACACACGACAGTGATCGCTCATTGTTCCAGTTCTTTCATCTGGTACGGAGGGATGGAACTCGCTCGCTGCCCGTCTCGCGAGTACTGATCAGGGAGCGGCGAATGGCAACGGCAACCGAGACAGAGGCTCTCGGGCTAGAGGAGGGAGCGGCGGTGGTACATATCCGACGTATCCGTGAGCTGGAAGACGAGCCGGCGCTGCTGGAGGATCTGGTCGTTTCTGCGGATCGCTTCAAGCATCTGGAGGAAGAGCCCACGACATTGCCTAACACGCTGTACCAGCTTTATCAGCAACGCTTCAATCAGAGCGTGGCCCATGCGGAGGAGCGTCTCTTTGCCGTGGCGGCCAGTGAGGAAGAGCAACGACACCTGGGCGTGCCCAAAGGAACACCGCTATTGGAAATTCGGCGTATCGCCAGGAACCTGCAGGGCATCCCACTGGAGTTTCGCGTTTCTCGTTGTGAAACGCAGAAGCATTATTACCTCAACGAACTGTAATTCTTTATTGGCACGACGAATACCGCTGGAGCGGATCCGACATCACAGAGCGTGATGTCGAGAAAAAAAGACGCCACGCCCCCCAGCGTTGAGGGGCGTGGCACGTTCGGTACCTCAATTGCCCTGACGGAACGCGTCCTCGAAGCTGAAGCGAGGCTCCGGCACCTCGGGCAGCAGCCAGGCACAGGCGTGCACCTTCTCCAGCAGCTTGCCGTGGCTTTCCGCCACCAGGTTGACGTGGCCGAGCTTGCGGCCGGGTCGCTCGCTCTTGTCGTAGCGGTGCAGATGGGCGTCGCCGATGGCCAGTATCGCCGCCGGGTCGCCCTCCTGGCCAATCACGTTGACCATGCAGGTGGGTTGCCGCGCCGAGGTGTCGCCCAGCGGCAGGCCCTGGATGGCGCGCAAGTGGTTCTCGAACTGGCTGGTCACGGCACCGTCCATGGTCCAGTGGCCGGAGTTGTGCACCCGCGGCGCCATTTCGTTGGCCAGCAGCTTGCCGTCACGGGTCTGGAACAGCTCCAGGGTCAGCACGCCGACGTAGTCGAGCTCGTCGAGCAGCGCGCGGATATAGCCGTCGGCGGTCTGTTGCACCGACTCGTCGAGGTCGGGCATGGGCGCCAGCGAGTAGCGCAGGATGCCGTCGACGTGCAGGTTCTCGGCCATGGGATAGAAGGCCACTTCGCCGTCGCGGCCGCGCACGGCGATGATCGACACCTCGCGCACGAAGTCGACGAAGGCTTCGACGATCAACCGCGGGTGGTTGATGCTGCGCCATGCCTCGGCGGCTTCGCCCGGGTCGCGCAGCACCGCCTGGCCCTTGCCGTCGTAGCCCTCGGTGACCGATTTGGCCACCACTGGGCAACCGAGTTCGCGAGCCGCGGCCTCGAGCTCGTCGGCATGCTCCACCAGGCGATAAGCCGGCGTGGGGATGCCCAGGCGGTCGAACAGTGCCTTCTCCTCGGCGCGATTCTGACAGATGCGGATCGCCTCGCTCGAGGGATAGACCGGCTTGACCTCCTCGATGGCCTGGACCAGCGCCACGGGCAGGTGCTCGAACTCGTAGGTGACCAGGTCGACCTTGGCCAGGAAATCGTCGAGCAGGTGGTGCTGGTCGGTGTAGATCATGACGTCACCGATCCCCGCGCTGGGGTGGCCGGTGGTGTCGAGGAAGGTGAAGCGGTTGGCCAGCGGGTAACCGGCCAGCGCCAGCATGCGGCCGAGCTGGCCGGCACCGAGCACGCCGATATTCATGTCACGTTCTCCTTTCGCGGGCTCATACGGCTCCGCCGCCTATTCGGCCGCAGGACGCGGGTCGGGGTTGTCGAGTACCGTCTGGGTCTGCTCGGCGCGAAACGCCTCCACGGCGGCACGCACCTTGGCATCCTGCAGGCCGACGATCTGCGCCGCCAGCAGGCCGGCATTGGTCGCCCCGGCCTTGCCGATGGCCAGCGTACCCACGGCGATGCCGCCGGGCATCTGCACGATCGACAGCAGCGAGTCGAGCCCCTTGAGCGCCTTGGATTCCACCGGCACGCCGAGCACCGGCAGCGCCGTCTGCGAGGCCACCATGCCCGGCAGGTGGGCGGCGCCGCCGGCGCCGGCCACGATCACCTGCAGGCCACGCCCGGCGGCGGACCTGGCGTAGTCGAACAGCAGATCCGGTGTGCGGTGGGCCGAGACCACTCGGGTCTCGCAAGGCACACCCAGGCGCTCGAGCATCGCCACCGCGTGCTCCATGACCGGCCAGTCGGACTTCGACCCCATGATCACGCCGACGCGTGGCTGCTCGTTGGACTGCATGTGCGGCTCCCGGAAGTGGCACAGAGAATTCGAAGGGCAAGTATTCTAACGGCGCCCGCGGGCGCCGTCATCTTGACCAACTGAACAGGCGCTCAGACCGCCCCGGTAGCGCCGAACTCGCGCCGGCTGGCCAGCCAGTTGCCCCCCAGCGCCACGATCATCACGACCACCCCGGCCGCCTCCACCACCAGGCTGGGGTAGAACACCGCCACGATGGCGGCGGTAATGGCGATGCGCGGCAACCACGACATGCGCGTGAAGAGGTACCCTTCCAGCGCCGCGGCGAAGGCACACAGCGCCAGGATGGCGATGATCGCGTTCCAGATGACGACCAGCACCGGCCCGCCCATGATGATCTCGGGGTTGTAGACCATGAACACGGGAATCAGGTAGAGCCCCTTGGCGAACTTCCACGCCTGGATGCCCGTTTCCATCGGCTTGCTGCCGGCGATCGCCGCCCCGGCGAAACCGGCCAGGGCGATCGGCGGCGTGACGTTGGAGTCCTGCGAATACCAGAACACCACCAGGTGGGCGATCAGCAGCGGCACGCCGAACTCGTTGGACAGCGCCGGGCCCACCAGCACGATCAGCACGATGTAGCTGGCGGTGACCGGTAGCCCCATGCCCAGCACCAAGCTGGCGAGCAGCACCAGCACCAGCGCCAGCAGCAGGTTGCCGCCCGAGAACGCCATCATCATCGAGGAGAATTTGAGCCCCAGCCCGGTCAGGCCGACCACGCCGACGATGATGCCGGCCACGGCGCAGGCCATGGAGACGGCCACGGCGTTGCGCGCGCCGAGCTCGAGGCCCTCGACCAGCTTGACCAGGCCGGCCCAGAGCACGCGCTGAATGCTCGCCAGCGTTACCTTCTCGCCCTGGCGCGGCGCGATGAACAGGAACCAGAACGCATAGCGCAGCACCGCCACGGCGACCATGGTCACCACCGCGTAGAAGCCCACGCGCATCGGTGACATGCTCATCACCAGCAGCCACACCAGCACCGCCAGCGGCAGCAGGAAGTGCCAGCCCTCGCGCATCACGTCGCGCATCTGCGGCAGCTCGCTCTTCGCCATGCCCTGCATACCCTGCTTGAGCGCGATGATGTGCACGAACAGGTAGACCGTGGCGAAATACATGATCGCCGGCAGGATGCTGACCTTGACCACGTCCAGGTAGGGCGTGTTGGTGTACTCGGCGATCAGGAAGGCCCCGGCCCCCATCAGCGGCGGCATGATCTGCCCGCCGGTGGAGGCGGCGGCCTCGATGCCGCCGGCCTGGTGCGGCTTGTAGCCCAGGCGCTTCATCAGCGGAATCGTGAAGGCGCCGGTAGTCACCACGTTGGCGATGGCGCTGCCGGAGATCGAGCCCATGCCGGCGGAGGCGAGCACTGCCGCCTTGGCCGGGCCGCCGCGCTGGCGCCCGGTAGCGGCATAGGCCATATCGATGAAGAACTTGCCGGCGCCGGTGCTCTCGAGGAAGGCACCGAACAGCACGAAGATGAAGATGTAGGTGGCCGCCACGCCCAGCGGCAGGCCGAAGATGCCCTCCTGCCCCAGGTAGAGCTGGCCGGCCACGCGGTCCAGGCCGTAGCCGCGGTGGCCGAGGATGCCGGGCAGCCACTCGCCCAGCCAGGGCAGCTCGCCGCGCGGCCCGGCGAAGGCGTAGACGATTGCCAGCGCGCCGATCACGGTCATGCCCAGCCCCACCGCGCGACGGCTCGCCTCCAGCACCGTCACGGTGGCGATGATGGCGATGCGGATGTCGGTCTCGCTCCAGAAGCCGGCGCGATTGATGATCTCGTCCAGGAAGAAGACCAGATAGCCGCCGGTGACCACGGCGCCGCAGAAGAAGGCGATATCGATCAGCCAGCCGACGACTCCCCGCTTGCGGTGGGGGCCGAACACCGGAAACATCAGGAAGGCGAGCATCATGATCAGCGCCAGGTGAATGCCGCGCTGATAAAACAGGCCCAGCGGCTGGATACCCGCCGAATAGAGCTGGAACAGGGACAGCCCCACCGCCACGATGGTGATTAGCCACAACACGAAGCGCGGCTGAATGGCATTGCCCCCGGGCATCGTCACGGGCGGGCTGTTGGATTCGTTCATCGGACTCCTCGTCAGACGTCGTCAGGCTTGCCTGTCGCTTCAGGCTTGTTGAGCTGTAGGGTGACGCGCTCGCCGGCGGCCAGGCCGCTCAGGCTGATGCGGTACTCGCCGCCATCGTCCTGCCACAGCAGGCGATGGTCGACGCTCGGCGATCCGACCCGGAGCACATAGCGGTCGCCGGGCACGGGCTCGTCGATGTTCTCGATCCAGTAGCCGCCCTCGCCATCCGAGACCTGCTCGCCGCGGCCGAGCGTGTGGCCGAGGCCCGCCGCGAAGTCGGGCTGGTGGCTGCGCTCGAGCACCATCCGCCCCTGGTGGTAGCGATAGCAGTCGAGTACCGGAAACTTCTTGACCGAGTGGTTCCAGCCCAGACACCAGCGCATGCCGGGCTCGAGGGGGACCTCGACCAGGGTATCGCCGGCGGCATCGAGCACGGCCAGCGACGCGCCGTCCTCGGCCTTCGCCGTCACCGCGACCAGCCCCAGCCAGCCGACGATGGCCGCTGCCAGCAGGCGATACCGCCGGCCATTATACGGCCGGCAACACGACGGCAGGGCGGGCATCCTCGCCCACCCTGCCATCATGCGCTTGCTTGCCCGGCTCGACAGCGATGCGACCTTCATGCGTCACACCTCCCGCCGCGCCGCCGCGTCATGGGCGCAGCTTGTCGGGAATCTCGGCATCGACCTCTTCGTAGTAGCGGATCGCCCCGGGATGCAGCGGCACCGGCGTCGAGCCCATGGTGAACTCGATGGTGGTGTCGTTGGCCGCCGGGTGCACGGCGATCAGGTCGTCGATGCGTTCGAAGAGCACCTTGGTCAGGTTGTAGGCCAGCTCCTCGTCCATGTCGGCGTTGACGACCAGCACGTTGGGGATACTGATGGTCTGCACCGGCTCCTCCATACCGTCGTACATGCCGGCCTTGAGCTGATAGGCGGCGAATACCGGCTCCTGCTCCTGCGCGTTGGCGATCTCCTCGTCGGAGAGGCCAATCAGGCGGATGTCACGGGTGGCGGCCAGGTTGAGGATCGAGCTGGTGGGCGGCCCGACGCTCCAGAAGCCTGCATCGATGTCGCCGTCACGGATGGCGTCGGCGGTCTCGTTGAAGTTCAGCCGCTGCGGCGTGATGTCATCGTAGGTGATGCCGTTGGATTCCAGCAGCGCGCGGGCGTTGAGCTCGGTGCCGCTGCCCGGGGCGCCGACGGAGACACGCTTGCCCTTCAGGTCCGCCAACGACTCGATGTCGGAGTCGGCGAGCACCACCAGCTGCACCGCGTTGGGGTAGACCGAGGCCAGCGCGCGGGTGTTCTCGATCTGGCGGCCCTCGAAGTCGCCGCTACCCTCGTAGGCCTGCTGGGCGGTGTCGGCCAGCACCAGGGCCAGGTCGGCATCGCCACGCATGATCAGCCCCATGTTCTCGACCGAGGCGCCGGTCACTTCGGCACTCGCTTCGTAGCCTTCGAGGTGGTCGTTGATGATCTCGGCGAAGCCACCACCGATCGGATAGTACACGCCGCCGGTACCGCCGGTAGCGATCGAGAGCTGTTGGGCGCTCGCCAGCGGGGCCACGACCAGCAGCGAAGCGGCTGCCGCGTATTTGAGAGCTCGCATGGATTTCCTCCGTCCTGAAACCGGGATCGTTTATGGTTGTTGCGGACGCACCGGGCAAGGCCGGCCGCTTACCTGAAAAAAACTAGCACGCCCCAGCGCCTAGGGGCTAATTCTCAGTTTCTACGTTTTGGTGAATTTTCGGCAATTCCACCAAGGTCGGCGCAACCCGGCCCACCGGACGGCGGCTTTCGCGGCGGCGCGAAAAAGTCGCGAATCGGTACTGGCAAAATCGCCGAAATGCCCCCATGATGTGTGTGTCGCAACCGCCCACTGGAGCATCATGAGTACGGCACGACATTCTTCCAACGCGGAACTCCTCGACCCCCCGCGAAGATGCCCTGACCTCGATGTCAGGGATTTGGAAAAACGCACACGCCTCATGCGCATCGTCACACGGCTGATCGCCGTTTCCGACCTTGGCTGTCGCGAAATCGCTCGCCGCGCCGGGCTTCCGGCACAGAAGATCAGCGATCTGCTGGCAGGCCGCCTCGAGCACCTCTCTCTCGACGAGCTACGTCTGGTCTATCACACTGTCGACCCGGACAGTGCGCTCGATTACTAGCGCGCCAGCCCGCCGTCTCGAGACGACGCGCCTCGCGGCCAAATAAAGAACGCCTCGCTCATGCGAGGCGTTTATGTATGGCGAGGCCCTCTTTACGCGCCGGATCACTCCTCGCGCTGTTCGTACTCTTCTGCGGCCTTGAGCGCCTCCACCTCCGTCTCGTGCTCGGAGACGACGATCTCATTGTCGGGGTCCGTCTCGTCGATGACATGCCAGCCGGTCACCGGCAGGTTGATGTCCTCGGCATCGCGAATCGGTTCGACGCGCGCCTGCTTGGGTCCGCTCTTGGGCATGTTGCCTCCTTGCTGGTTGACGTGTGCCTCATCAAGCTAGCCAAGCCCCGGGGGAAAGCCAAACGCACCCAGGCACGGCTCACTCGTCGGGTGGCAGGTCGGTCACCGCTCCGCTGCTGGCGGAGCTGACAGTGCGTGCGTACCTGGCCAGCACGCCGCGGGTATAGCGTGGTGGCGGCTGGCGCCAGGCCGCACGGCGGCGGGCGAGCTCCTCCTCGTCGACGCCAAGCTCGATGGTGTCCACCTCGGCGTCGATGGTAATGGTGTCGCCGTCCTCCACCAGCGCCAGCGGCCCGCCGTCGAAGGCCTCCGGCGAGACATGCCCCACCACGAAACCGTGGCTGCCGCCGGAGAAGCGGCCATCGGTGATCAGCGCCACGGAGTCGCCCAGGCCCCGCCCCATGATCGCTGAGGTGGGGCGTGAGCATCTCGCGCATGCCCGGGCCGCCCCGCGGGCCCTCGTAGCGGATCACCACCACGTCGCCGGCCATGACCGTGCCGTCGTTGATGCGCGCCTGCGCCTCCTCCTCCGAGCCGAATACCCGCGCGGTGCCGGAGAAGCGCGTGCCCTCCTTGCCGGTGATCTTGGCCACGGCCCCGTCCGGGGCCAGGTTGCCATGCAGGATGCGCAGGTGGCTCTCGCGCTTGATGGGGGCCTCCAGCGGCGCGATGATCGGCTGGCCCTCGGGATACGGCCCGACCCCGGCCAGGTTTTCGGCCAGCGTCCTGCCGGTGACCGTGAGGCAATCGCCGTGCAGCAGGCCGGCGTCGAGCAGGGTCTTCATCAGCGGCTGGATGCCGCCGATCGCCACCAGCTCGCTCATCATGTAGCGCCCGCTCGGGCGCAGGTCGGCAAGCACCGGCACACGCCGGCCGATCTCGGTGAAGTCGGCAAGCGCGAGCGGCACGCCCACGCTGCTGGCCATGGCGATCAGGTGCAGCACCGCATTGGTGGAGCCGCCTAGGGCAATCACCATGGTAATGGCGTTCTCGAAGGCCTCGCGGGTCATGATGTCGCTGGGCTTGATGTCGCGTTCGAGCAGTTCGAGCACGGCGGCACCAGCCGCCTCGCAGTCGGTGCGCTTGGCCGGCGACACCGCCTCCTGGGCCGAGCTCCCCGGCAGGCTCATGCCCAGCGCCTCGATGGCCGAGGCCATGGTGTTGGCGGTATACATGCCACCGCAGGAGCCCGGGCCGGGAATCGCCGTCTCCTCGATCTGCTTCAGCTCGATCAAGTCCAGGTCGCCGCGGCTGTGGGCGCCCATGGCCTCGAACACCGAGACGATGTCGGTATGGTTGACGCCGGGCTGGATGGTGCCGCCATAGACGAACACGCTGGGCCGGTTCAGCCGCGCCAGCCCCATCAGGCAGCCCGGCATGTTCTTGTCGCAGCCGCCGATGGCCACCAGGCCATCGAAGCCCTCGCAGCCGGCCACCGTCTCGATGGAGTCGGCGATCACCTCGCGCGAGACCAGAGAGTACTTCATGCCCTCGGTGCCGTTGGCGATGCCGTCGGAGATGGTGATGGTATTGAAGATCACGCCCTTGCCGCCGGCCGAGTCGGCGCCGTCGCGGGCGCGCTCGGCGAGCTCGTGGATGTGGCTGTTGCACGGCGTGACCATGCTCCAGGTGGAGGCGATGCCCACCTGGGGCTTGGTGAAGTCCTCATCGGAAAAGCCCACCGCGCGCAGCATGGCGCGGCTGGCCGACTTGCCGACGCCATCCACCACCGGGGCGGAGTGGCGGCGGCGCGGGTCCGAGGTGTCGCTCATGGGCGGTCTCCGTTTCGATCGATCGGGTGATCTACTGAGGGTGGCCGCCCGAGGCCGAGCTGGCAAATATCCCGCCATTCACCGAGGCCACGCGACGTGGCCTCGCAAGACGGCGGCAATGCCTCAGCGTCCCGGATAGGGATCCGCTCCGGCCAGCTCGCGGGTCATCATGCGGTCGCTGTAGGCGATGCCGTAGCGCTTCCTCGACCAGGCGTAGAGCGCCAGGCCGCCGCCCATCCAGCCGGCGGACATCAGCCATTCGACCGGTGCCAGCGCGGAGGGACTGCCGGGCAGATAGAGGGCGATGAGCCCCAGGGAGAGCAGGATCGAGAGGCTGCCCACCAGCTTGCCGTGGCGCACCCGGAACGGGCGCGGCATCTCCGGCTCGCGACGCCGCAGCACCACGAACGACACCGCCACGAACAGGTAGGCGATGACGATGCCGAGCCCGCCGGCCACGACCAGCCAGACCAGGGCCGGACGGCCGAAGAACGGCGCGATCGACGAGAGCACGCCCATCACCAGGATGGCGTTGGTGGGGGTGCGGTGCTTGGGATGCAGCTTGGCCAGCCAGGCCGGCAGCATGCCGGAGTGCGCCAGCGCATAGATCGCCCGCGAGCCACCCACGTAGAAGGCGTTCCAACTGGTGACGATGCCCGCGATACCGGCCAGGATCATCAATTTGCCCGCCCATGGCGCCTGGAAGACGGCCTGCATGGCATCCGGCACGGCCAGGGAACTGGTAGCCAGCTGGTCGGGGTTCAGCATCAAGGAGGTGCCGAGGATGATGAACGAATACCAGAACACCGCCATGATCACCGAGATCATCAATACGCGGCCAATCTCGCGAAACGGCAGGTTGATCTCCTCGGCCGCCTGGGGGATGACGTCGAAACCCACGAACATGAAAGGCACCATGATGATCACCAGCATGATGCCCCCCAGGACCCCCTGCTCGACGGAGAACAGCGGCTCCATGGTCGTTGTGCTGCCCTGGAACAGCGCGCCGGTGATGAACAGGATGCCCACCACCAGGATCAGCAGGGTCACCAGCTTCTGCAGCAGTGCCGCGGTGCGGATGCCCACGTAGTTCACCCACATCATCAGCACCGAGCCGGCCACCCCGACGGCCACCCAGGTCGCCTTCACCTCCCAGCCGGCGATAGTCCACAGGTGCCCCACGGCGTAGTCGGGGAACAAGTGCTCGACGACGGTGGGCAACGCCACGGCCTCGAAGGCCACCACGCTGACGTAGCCCAGGGTGATCGCCCAGGTGCACAGGAAGGAGGCGAAGTGCCCCAGCGCCCGGTAGCTGTAGACATGCTCGCCGCCCACCTGGGGCATGGCGGAGGCGAGCTCGGCGTAGGTGAGGCCCACCAGCACGATGATCAGCCCGCCGACCAGAAAGGCCGTGATCGCGCCCAGGCTTCCGGCCGACTGGATCCAACTGCCGGTCAGCACGATCCACCCCCAGCCGATCATGGCGCCGAAGGCCAGCGCCAGCACATCCTTGCGGGCCAGCACTCGAGCCAGCTGCCCCGCCGCTTTTCCGTTTTCCTGGGTCATGTCGTCCTCGCGATTGTCGTTGTTGACGTCGAATATACTTTCCGCTTGTGCTTAAAATAATCAACAACAGATTCGCAAGTCACGGCATCGATATCAAGCTAGACCTTTGCCTCGCGACCTTCACGCCCCGCGACGCAACCGCCGGGGAGCGCTCCTGCGACCGGCTCACAGCGGGCGGGCGCGTTCGTGGGGCGCCGCGCTCGCCACGGCCAGGCTGACCAGGGTCGAGGCCGCCAGCGCACCGAGGAACGGCGGCAGCGTGGGAATGCTGCCCGGAAAGCTCGCCGCCAGCACGCCGGCCGCCAGGCTGCCCTGGGCGACCCAGCCCGGCAGGATGGCGCCGAGCAGGCCCGCCATGCCTCCCGCCATCGCGGCCAGCGGGGTCATGCGCCGCCACAGACCGAGCAGCACCGGCACCACGATGGCGGCGCACAGCAGATCGGCAATCAGGAACAGGCGCAGCACCGAGAGCCCCTGCAGCGCCACGATCACCACCGGCACCATCAGCGCCACGCTGACCAGCCGCGCCGCCCCGATGGAGAGCCCACGCCTGCCGGACCCCGCCACCACCAGCGAGGCAATGCCGTTCTGCAGGGTATCAACGCTGGAAGCGACCAGCGTGACCGCCAAGACCAGCGCCGGCAGCGCCAGCCAGCCCGGCGCCTCGCCGAGCAGCGCGAAGAACGGCATCGGCGGCTCACCGAGCGTCAGGCCACTCATCGCCGCGAGCATGCCGAGCCCGCCCACCAGCGCGACCACCGCCACGGTAGTCGCGCCGCCCAGCCAGGCGCCGCGATGCAGCGCACGCTCGTCGCGGGCGGCCCAGACCCGCTGCCAGTATCCCTGGTGGAAGAGATTGGCGGCGGTGACCGCGATGACCAGGGTCAGCGCCACGCCCAGTGCGCCGTCGACGGGAATCGACGGCAGCGCTGCCCCGACGGGCATCTCGGGCAGACGCACGAGGGCGACGCCGCCCACGATGAGCAGCAGGGCGATCAGCAGCCACGCTTGCCAGCGATCGGTGGCCAGGCTCGCCCGCAGGCCGCCGATGGCAGTGTAGAGCAGCGTGGTCGCGGCCACGCCGATCACCACCAGTGCCGGCGGTACTTCCGACAGCAGCGCCGTAATCGCACCGATAGCGGTCAGCTCGGCGGCCAGGAAGCAGGCCATGTAGAGCACCGAGACCAGCGCCACCCAGCGCCGCACGCCGGTGCCGTAGCAGGCTTCGGCGAACTCGCCGATGCTGCGCCCCTCAGGCAGCTGGCGCCGGATCGCCGGGCCGTAGAGCCCCAGCACGATGAACGGCAGCGCCGAACCGATGGCATAACCCGCCAGCGCCACCGGGCCGACGAAGGCGCCGATCTCCGGCGGCGCGAAGAGGATCCACGCGCCCATGCCCGAGGCCAGGAACGACAGCCCCAAGGTAGCGGCGGACTGAGAGTTGCGGGCGGTGACGTAGTCGTCGAGAGGGCCGTCGGCCCGGCGGGCATGCAGGCCCAGGAAGGCAAAGCACAGCAGCGCCGCGCCGAGCACGGCTGACGTCAGGTAGAACATGTCGCACTTCCTCCGCCGGTATGAACCGGATCAGGTTCCAGGGTCAGCGCCTGGCGCTCTCTCAGCCTCGCCGTAGCGAGACTCCCCTGGCGACAGTGAAGGTATGGGTCATCACGAGACTCAAGCCGGCCCTACACGAGCCGATATGACCTCGAGCCTCTGGAAATGATATAACAATGAAAAAACCAGAACACTCCTCCCTCGCAGGGAACCGCCATGTTTAGCGAAGCCAAGGAACACGCCCCCGGGCACCTTCACCACCTCTTTGCCGACCCCTACTCCGCCTTCGACAACCTGGCCGTCGAGCGCCAGCTGCACCTGCGAGTCGCCCTGCAGGCACTGGTCGGCGAGCCGCTGGCCAATGGCCGACTGACGCTGCGGGTCATTCATGGCTGGGAGAACGGCGGCTTCGAGCCCGCCGACCTGGCCCACGCCGACTACCGCATCGCCTCGCTCGACGACCTGGCGCGGATCAGCAGCGACCACCAGCGGGCCATCGACGGCGCTGCCCCGCTGCCTCGCGACGACGCCTCGCTGCTCGCCGCACCGCTGGCCGACGCCATCGCCGCCGCCGAGGCCAAGGGACAGGCCCTCGACGAGGAGACGCGCACCATCCCGGCGCGCTGGCCCGCCTTCGACCAAGGGCTCACGCTCTACACCTTCTTCAAGGTCTATCACCGCCTCACCTACGGCGAGGACGACAGCTACCGCTCGATCCAGTGCCGCACCGCGGAAGGCCCCCGCGAGATCCACGAATTCCATCTCGAAGAGGGCGAATTCGCCGTGATCCGCCCGGCAGACGACGCTTCCGGCGACAGCGTGCTGGCGCTGCACGTCAGCCAGCTCGAGCCGGTGCGGATGCTGTTGGAAGCGTGCCGCCTCTGAAACGCCACACCCCGCCTTGCGAGGCCGCTACTTCTCCCGCGGCACCCTGCCCATCAGGTAGAACTCCGGGTTCGGCGGCGTGCCGGTGAGGGTGACGAGGCGGTTGGAGAGGCCGAAGAAGGCGGTGATGGCGCCGATGTCCCAGATGTCCTCGTGGGTGAAGCCGACCTCGACGAGGCGGGCCTGCCATTCATCGGTGAGTTCGCCCAACTCCAGGCCGCAGTACAGCGCGAAGTCGAGCATCACCCGGTGGCGCTCGCTGATCGGCGCGGTGCGGTGGTTGATCGCCACCTGGTCGGCCAGCAGCGGGGCCTTGCTGTAGATGCGCACCAGCGCGCCATGAGCCACCACGCAGTAGAGGCAGCGGTTGCGGGCGCTGGTGGCGACCACGATCATCTCCTTCTCCGCCTTGGTCAGGGTGTCGGATTCCCGCTCCATCAGGGCATCGTGGTAGGCGAAAAAGGCGCGGAATTCATCGGGGCGATGCGCCAGCATCAGGAACACGTTTGGCACGAAGCCGGCCTTCTCCTGTACGGCCAGGATGGCCTCGCGGATATCGTCGGGCAGATCTTCGATCGATTCGGGTACGGGGAAGCGGCTGATCGGTGCGGTCATGGTTGAGCCTTCGTTATCCTTGTGGTATCGACAGTTAACGTCAACGTAAAGACATTGTCCATGCGACCTCCGTGCATCCTCGCTTCAAGGCTACTCCAGTACCTCGGCTATGGATCGGGTCACCACCCGGTTACGACTCCGCTCCTTGGCTTCGTACATCGCCAGGTCCGCCTGACGATACAGGGCCATGGCGGAGGGCACCTTGCGACAGTCGCGGCAGCACACCAGGCCAAAGGAGCCGGTCACCACTCCATAGCACGATGTCTCGTGGGGAATTCGAAGCTGCTCCAGGGCCTGGCGGAAGCGCTCCAGCGCATGCTGCCCCGCCTCCAGCGAATCGGCCTCGAGCAGGATGCCGAATTCCTCTCCGCCCAGACGGAACAACCGGTCGCCGGCGCGCTGGAAGTGGTCCTGAAGCATGGTGGCCACCCGCATCAGCACCTCGTCGCCTGCCTGATGGCCGTAGGCGTCGTTGTACCGCTTGAAGTCGTCGATATCCATCACTGCGAACAGCAGCGGCAGACCGCTGCGTCGTCGCTCCTGCAGCTTCTCCTCGACCAGCTCATGGAACTGGCGGCGGTTCAGCAGGCCGGTCAAGGGGTCTGTGCGCGCCAGCGCCGTGAGCCGCTGGTTGGCTCGCTCCAGTTCGTGCGTGCGTTGCTCTACCTCCACTTCCAGCCGCTCGTTGAGGGAGCGCTGCAGCTCGAGCGTGGCGCGCTCGGCGGCGAGCTTCTCGTTCTTGAACTGATTGATCTTCCAAGCCAGCCCCAGCGAGAGCAGCAGAAACTCGATGCCCGAGCCGACCTGGACGGCGTATTCAGTCACGAGGTTGTAGGGCAGCACGCCCGCGACCCGCAGGAAGTACAGCGCGACGCCTACCAGCAGCACGCCCCATGCCACCAGGTAGATCCTGGCAAGGGTATCGCGCTGCAAGCTCCGCCACACCGCCACGCCCAGCAACAGGCAGGAGAGCACGATGGCGGCGGGGATCATCAGGCGAAACAATGGCGCATAATGGCCGAGTAGCGCCGGCAGGGAGCTGAGCAGGCACATGCCGCCCACGACAAAAAGTACGTGGGTCATACGGGGGGCATGCCGGCGCAGGCTCAAGAAACTGTTGCTGAAGACAGCGAGCATGAGAGCGAAGAAGCCGATATTGATCGGCACCAGTTGGTTGTTGAATGTCGGTAGTGTCGGCCACCAGTACTGGAACGCGAAGCCTCGCGCCGTGAACATCAGAATGAAGAAGGACCCGAGGTAAGCCACGTAGAGCAGGAGCGAGCGCTCCCGCGTCGCCACATAGAGCAGCAGGTTGTAGATCAACAGCGCAAGCAGCGCACCGAAGTAGAGGCTGAAGGCCATCAGCTCGCGCTGGGCCTTGGCCAGGAAGCCCGCATCGCTCATCAGGTAGAGGGGCGTGGCGTCATACAGCCCGTCATGTGTGTCGAGCCGCAGGAATATCTGCCGCGACTCACCGGCAGGCACATAGACCGGCAGCACGAAGGTGCGATGGGTAACGGGGCGGGAATCGAAATCCCGACGATTACCTGTCTGCCATTGGCTGACGATCTCACCGTGCTCATCCACCACATAGGCATCGAGGTAGTCGTGCAGGGGCATGGCCAGCTCCAGCAGCCTGCGCACTTCCTTGCTGGAGCCGTTCTCGATTCGCAGCCGCAACCACCACGCCGAGTCGGAGAAGCTGAAGTTGAGAGTCTCCTGCCGCGAGGGCTGCCACGCCAGGGCACCACCCTCGCCCACCAGCTGCTCGATGTCGAGCTCGCGCTCGGCATCCTCGAGCAGCTGGACATGCGGCCCCAGGTTCAGCTCCCCAGTCAGGGCGCCAACCTCGATAGCGGCCTGGGCATTGAGCGGGACGAGGCACAACAAGGCCAGTAGCCATTGGTGAAGCCCGACCACGAATGGAGAAAGGTGCGGCATGCAGCAAAGTACCCTGTCACGGTGACGCCAGTGTCTGGTCTAGATACCACGGCTGTTGGCGACTTGCTGCAAAAAACACTTAGCCATTATAAACGCAAGCGCCCCCGCAACGAGGGCGGGGGCGCTTGATCACCCGGGTCAGGTCAGCTCAGCGATATCGTGCTATTGATACCGCTGGAGACGTTCTCGGGTTCGAACCAGCGCGCGGTGACGGTCTTGGTCTGGGTCCAGAACTGGATCGCCTGCTTGCCGTTGGGGCCCAGGTCACCGAGCTTGGAGCCGCGCGAGCCGGTGAAGCTGAAGTAGGCCACCGGCACCGGGATCGGCACGTTGATACCGACTTGGCCGACATCGATGTCGGTCTCGAAGCGGCGCGCCACCCAGCCGGAGTTGGTGAAGATTGAGGTGCCGTTGCCGTTGGGGTTGGCATTGATGAACTCGATCGCCTCATCCAGGGTATCGACGCTGACCACGCACAGCACCGGGCCGAAGATCTCCTCGCGGTAGATGGTCATCTCCGGCTTGACGTCGGCGAACACGGTGGCACCGACGAAGTTGCCGTCCGGGTAGCCCTCCACCTGACAGCCGCGGCCGTCGACCAGCAGCCTGGCGCCCTCTTTCTCGCCGGCGTCGATCAGGCGCACCACGCGATCGCGGGCAGCCTTGGAGATCAGCGGGCCGAGGTCGGCGTCGCGCTGGGTGCCCGGCCCCACCTTCATGTTGCGCGCCCCCTCGACGATATCGTCGAGCCAGGCCTTGGCCTCGCCCACCAGCACCACCACCGAGTTGGCCATGCAGCGCTGGCCG
Organism: Billgrantia sulfidoxydans; assembly: GCF_017868775.1. Taxonomy (NCBI): domain Bacteria; kingdom Pseudomonadati; phylum Pseudomonadota; class Gammaproteobacteria; order Oceanospirillales; family Halomonadaceae; genus Billgrantia; species Billgrantia sulfidoxydans. The sequence goes on from NZ_CP053381.1 coordinate 3,658,797, forward strand.
GCAGCTCCGAAGGCGGAGCCCAGCAGGTTGTTGATGGCCTGGCTGCGGTTGGCGTCGGGCATCACCACGCAGTGGTTCTTGGCCCCCATCATCGACTGCACCCGCTTGCCTGCCTCGGAGGCGCGGCGGTAGATGTGGGTGCCCACGTGGGTGGAGCCGATGAAGGAGAGCGCCTTGATGTCGGGGTGGTCGCAGATCTGGTTGGCCACGTCGGGGCCGCCGTGCACCACGTTGAGCACCCCAGCCGGCACGCCCGCCTCGTGGGCCAGCTCGACCAGGCGCATGGTGGAACTGGGGTCCTGCTCGGAGGGCTTGAGCACGAAGGTGTTGCCGGCGGCGATGGCCAGCGGGAACATGAAGCAGGGCAGCATGATCGGGAAGTTGAAGGCGGTGATGCCGGCGCCCACGCCCAGCGGCTGATTGAGGGTGTAGACGTCGACCTCGTTGGCCGCGTTCTCGGCCAGCTCGCCGAGCTGCAGCGAGGTGATCGAACAGGCGTGCTCCACCACCTCCAGGCCGCGGCCTACCTCGCCGGCAGCGTCGGGCAGTGTCTTGCCGTGTTCCTCGGTGATCAGCGCGGCAAGCTCCTCGGTATGTTCGCGAATCAGCGCCTGGAACTTGAGCATGATGCGCATGCGCTTGGCCAGCGGGGTCTTGCGCCACTCCTTGAACGCGGCCTTGGCGCTGGCCACGGCGCGATCGACCTCCTCGGCGGTGCAGAACGGCACACGCGCCACCACTTCCTGGGTGGCGGGGTTGATCACGTCGCGCCACTCCTGGCTCTGGGACGGGACGGCCTGGCCGTCGATGTACATGGATATCTCGCGTACGGACATGGCGATGCTCCTGGTTTGTCGTTGTAAACCGGCTGGTTCCGGGAGCGCTGAAGATGGAACCATTCAGCGCCGCCTTAGACTTTCTGTGTATAAAAACACGAAGTGCGATGAATTCGAGTCTATAGAGCCGTCCTGCGGCATGACAACGGGCACTTCTTCACAAGATTTGTGCAACAATGCACAACCCGACACGCCGCAGCGCAGGTGGCCCCGTGCTCGACTGGCAGGACATCCAGATTTTCCTCGAAGTGGCGCGCAGCCAGCGGCTCATCGACGCCGCTCGGCGCCTGGGCCTGGATCACTCCACGCTGTCGCGCCGTACCCGTCGCTTCGAGCAGAAACTCAATACCCAGCTCTTCGAGCGTAGCACCCATGGCTACCACCTGACCGAAGCCGGCCAGCAGCTGCTCGCCCACGCCGAGGAGATGGCGCGCCACGCCTTCGAGGCGGGCGAGAGCCTGGCCGACAAGAACCGCCAGCTCAGCGGCCAGATTCGCCTGGGCGTGACCGAAGGCTTCGGTACCTGGGTGATCGCCCCGCTGCTCGCCGCCTTCTGCGAGCGCCACCCGGGCATCACCCTGGACCTGCTGGCCCTGCCGCGGGTGGTCAACCTGAGCCGTCACGAGGCCGACCTGGCGATCACCGTGGAGCGCCCGGCAAGCCAGGGGCTGGTCATCTCGCGGCTGTGCGACTACCGTCTGAGGCTCTACGGCAGCGAGAGCTACTTCCGCCGTCACGGCCGCCCCACGCGGCTCGACGAGCTGGGCCAGCATCGGCTGATCGGCTACGTCGACGACCTGATCTTCAGCGAGCAGCTCAGCTACCTCGACCCGCTGCTCGACCCGGCAGTAGTGGGCCAGCCGGGGCCGCACTTCTCGATTCGCAGCACCAGCGTCACCACCCAGCACGCCGCCGCCTTGCAGGGGGCAGGGCTCGCCGTGCTGCCGTGCTTCATGGCCGAGACCGGAGACCGGCTCGAGAGCGTGCTGAACGATGACGTGAAGATCGTGCGCCAGTTCTGGATCACCTCACGCCAGGAGCAGCGCCGCCTGGCGCGGGTGCGGCTACTGTGGGACTTCCTGCGCGAGGCGCTGGAGGCCAATCGGGCGCTGCTGATGGGCGAGGCGCGGGAGCTGGTGCTGCCCAGCGCCTGAGCTCCACTACCCAGCCGCGCTCACGTCACCGCCCCGCGCTGCTGAAAGCGCGGGGCCAGATACTCGCCTGCGCTCAGCACCTCACGCAGATGCCGCGCCGCCTGCCAGACGTCCTCATGGCTCAGGTAGAGCGGCGCGAAACCGAAGCGCATCAGCCCCGGCTCGCGGTAGTCGCCGATCACGCCGCGCTCTATCAGCGCCTGGACGATGGCATAGCCAGGGTTCGGGGCGTTGGAAGAGCCATGGTTCGACACCACCAATCCTACCTGGCTGCCGCGCTGAGCCTCCGGCGGCGTGATGTCACTGATGCCATGCTCGTCCAGGCAGCCACTCAGCGACTCGCGAAACAGCTCAATCAAGCGTTGGCTCTTGTGGCGTAGCGCAGCGAGATCCACCTCCTGCCACAGGGTCAGCGATGCTTCCAGCGCTGCGAAGGCGAGGGGCGAATGGGTACCGGTGCGGAATTGCGAGATGCCTGGCGCCGGCGCGTAGTCGGCTTCGAAGGCGAACGGCGCCGCGTGCCCCAGCCAGCCCGACAGGGGCTGCCAGCCCCGGTTCTGACAGTCACGCCGCACGTAGAGAAAGGCCGGCGCGCCGGGGCCGCCGTTGAGGTACTTGTAGGTACAGCCCACCGCGTAGCGCACGCCGCAGGCGGCGAGGTTCACCGGCAGCGCGCCGGCCGAGTGGGCCAGGTCCCAGACGACCTCGGCGCCGCTGGCATGGACCTGACGGGTGATCGCCGCCATGTCGCGCAGGCGCCCGGTGCGATAGTGCACGTGGCTGAGCACCACCGCCGCCACCCGCTCGTCGAGGTACGCCTCCAGCGCTGCCCCTTCCGGCACGACCCGGTGCTCGAAGCCGCCGAAGCGACAGAAGCCCTGGGCGATGTAGCCGTCGGTGGGAAAGTTGCCCCCTTCACTGAGAATCACCGGCCGCGCCCGTCCCTGTCCCTCGGTGATATAGCCCAGCAGCTTGTAGAGGTTGTGGGTGATGGTGTCGCTCACCAGCACCTCGCCCGGCGCGGCGCCGAGCAGCGGCGCCAGCCGGTCGCCGAGCCGCTCGGGGGCGTCGAACCAGCCCTGGTTCCAGCCCTGGATCAACGAGTCGCGCCACTGCGCCATCAGCGCTTCGACGGCCTCGGCAGCAGCCACGGGCTGGGCACCCAGGGAGTTGCCGTCGAGATAGATCGCCCCCTCCGGCAGCGCGAAACGTGACTTGAAAGTCGCCAGCGGGTCCTGGCGGTCCAGCTCACGGACATCATCGAGAGTCAGGGGCATGATCGGCTCCGGCAAGGGGAAACAAGGATCGGGAAGCGGCGATCAACCAGCTCACGCCGCTAGCCTTCCAGCTCGCGCAGAATGGCGCGCACCGGCGCGGCATCGGCCCCGGCCAGTTTCAGCGGTAGGGCGACCAGCTCGTAATGGCCCGGCGGTACCGCATCCAGCACCAGCCCTTCGAGGATTGCCATGCCGTGGTGCCGCACCCGATGGTGCGCCAGCAGTGCACTTTCCACTTCGGGATCGAGCGAAGGCGCATCCACGCCGATCAGCCTGGCACCACGCTCGGCCAGCAGGTCGATGCTCTCCGGCGCGAGAGTGGTGAAGTCGCTGCGCCATTCCTCGTGAGGGAAACGCGCCCAGGTGCGTAGCAGCACCCGTTCGACGCTTTTCGGCAGCACCGGCAGCAGGTGCTCGGGACGTACCGTCGGTACCGCATGGCGCAGGTCCAGCACCACGCAGGGGCCGATGTAGCGGGTCAGGTCCACCTCATCGATCGGCTGGCCGTCGGCCGCGTAGTGGCTCGGCGCGTCGGCATGACTGCCGGTGTGGGTGGAGAGCGTCAGGCGCGAGACGTTGACCGGACAGTGCTCACCGAGCACCCAGCTCGGCTCGCGGGCGAAGGCCGTATCGCCCGGCCACACCGGCATGCCGGGGCGCAGCGGCTGGGAGATGTCATGGAGCCGGCTCACGAGGCGCCCTCCTCGAGGGTGGTGCGCACCGACCACAGCTCGGGGAAGAACTGCAGGTCCAGCGCCTTGGCGAGATACGAGGCCCCGCCGGTGCCGCCGGTACCGGGTTTCTGGCCGATGATGCGCTCCACGGTCTTCAAGTGGCTGAAGCGCCACTGCTGAAAGTGATACTCGGTATCGACGAGTTTCTCGGCCAGCTCATAGAGCTCCCAGTGACGCCCGACATCGCGATAGATATCCGCCCAGGCCTGCTCCACCTCGGTGCTGGGCCGGTAGGGCTCCGACCAATCGCGTTCGATCACCGACTCGGGAAGGGCGAAGCCGCGCCGCGCCAGCAGCTGAAGGGTAATGTCGTAGAGGCTGGGCGCATGCAGCACTTCGCGGAGCCGCTGATAATGCGCCGGATGCCGACGGTGCACCTCGACCATCGCTGCATTCTTGTTGCCGAGCAGGAACTCCAGCTCGCGATACTGGAAGGACTGGAAGCCCGAGCTCTGGCCCAGGCTGTCGCGAAAGCGTGCGTAGTCGGCCGGCGTCATGGTCACCAGCACCTCCCAGGCGTTGATCATCTGTGCCTGGATCCGCGCCACCCGAGTGAGCATCTTGAACGCCGGGCGCAAGCGGTCGGCGGCGAGGTTGGCGGCGGCGGCATGGGCCTCATGCAGGCACTGCTTGAGCCACAGCTCGGAGACCTGATGGATGACGATGAACAGCATCTCGTCATGCTCCGCGGTACCCGGCTGCTGGGCCGACAGCAGCGGCCCCAACTGCAGGTATTCGCCGTAGCTCATCGGCTGGTCCCAGTGGACGCCCTCCTGCGAGAGGTCCAGCGCACCGCCGCGCGTCGCTTCGTTGCTCTGCCTGGTCATGGCCGCTCCGTCCTCTCCGGTTGTCTATCGACAGTGTACGAAGGACCAAGAAGAGGCACTACCTGCGGGGCCCTGCCAAGAAGGGCGCAGGACTCGGCTCAGGTCCCGCAGAAAGTACGGAACACCCGTTCGGTGGGCTCGGCCGGCCGCGTGTACTCCTCGCGCCCGGGCTGGTCGTCGAAGGGATGGGTGACGACTTCGAGCAGCGTCTCGAAGGGGCCGAAGTCGTTCTCGTCCATGGCCGCGGTGAGCGCCTGCTGTACGCGGTGGTTGCGCGGGATGAAGGCCGGGTTGGCCAGGCGCATCCGCCGCGCCCGTTCACCTTCGGTCCACAGATCCTGGGCGAGCCGCTGGCGCCAATCTTCTAGCCAGCCAGCGATCTCCTCCGGGCGTTCGAACAGCGCGATCAGCGAGGCTTCGGTCTCACGATTCTCGGCGGCGTCCGCCAGGCGGCGGAAGGTCAGGGTGAAGTCGGCACGCCCCCGGTGCATGACCGCCAGCAGCGCCTCGGCCAGTGCCTTGTCGCCGGGCTGTGCCCGCTCCAGGCCGAGTTTGGCCCGCATCACCGCGAGCCACTCCTCTTCGTAGCGCTCCGGAAAACGCTGCAGCAGTTCGGTGGCAAGCTCAATCGCCCGGTCGGTGTCGTCGTCGATTAGCGGCAGCAGGGTTTCGGCCAGCCGCGCCAGGTTCCACTGGGCGATCCACGGCTGGTTGGCGTAGGCGTAGCGACCGCCTTCGTCGATGGAGCTGAACACCATCTGCGGGTCGTACTGCTCCATGAAGGCGCAGGGCCCGAAGTCGATGGTCTCGCCGGAGATCGAGGTATTGTCGGTATTCATCACGCCGTGGATGAAGCCGACACCCATCCACTTGGCGATCAACCCCGCCTGGCGTGCCTGTACCGCTTCCAGCAGGCCCAGGTAGCGCTCGCCACCCTCACGCTTGGCGAGTTCAGGATAGTGGCGCTCGATGGCGTGATCGGCCAGCTCGCGCAAGCCGTCGATGTCGCCGCGGGCGGCGAAGTACTGGAAGGTGCCGACGCGGATATGGCTGGCCGCCACCCGGGTGAGGATGGCGCCCGGTTCGGGGATGCCGCGCACCACGTGTTCGCCGGTGGTCACCGCGGCGAGCGCCCGGGTAGAGGGAATGCCCATGGCGTGCATCGCCTCGCTGACCAGGTACTCGCGCAGCACCGGGCCCAGCGGCGCACGCCCATCGCCGCCGCGGGAGAACGGCGTGCGCCCGGCGCCCTTGAGCTGGATGTCGCGCAGCCGGCCGTCGCGGTCGGCCACCTCGCCGAGCAGCACCGCCCGGCCGTCGCCCAGCTGCGGTACGAAGCCGCCGAACTGGTGCCCGGCATAGGCCTGGGCCAGCGGCTCGGCACCGCGCGGCACCACGTTGCCGGAGAACCACACCGCCGCTTCTTCGGCGTCGAAGGCGGCCAGATCGAAACCAAGCGCTTCCGCCAACGGCCGGTTGAAGGCGATCAGCCGTGGCTCGCGCACGGGTACCGGTTCGAAGAGCGCGTAGAAGCGCTCCGGCAGGTGGGCATAGCGAAGGGTGAAAGGGGGAAACATGACGGCTCCACTGGCATTCCTGCCCGTCACTTTAGGCGGACGCAGCACGAAAATCGAGCGCGCGCCCCACGCCCCTCGCCCGCGCCGCTCAGCCGGTGGCGCTGGCGGGGTTCTCGAACGCGCGGATGCTGGCGACGAAATCACTGAAGCGCTCGCCCTGGATCAGCACGTGATCGCGCAGGGCATGCTCCGCCGCGGCCGGGTCGCCGGCCTCGATGGCCGCCACCACGGCCCGGTGCTCGCGCAGCGAGCTGTGCATGCGCTGGCGTACCTGCAGCTGCAGGCGTCGGTAGGGCTTTAGCCGCTGCTTGAGCTGGCGCGCCTCGCCGAGCAGGAAACCGTTGTGGCTGGCGCGGTAGATGCAGTCGTGGAAGGCCTCGTTCTCGTAGTAGTACTCGTCGGTATCACCGGCCAGGGCGGCGGCCTCGCAGCGCTCCAGCGCCCCGCGCAGCTCGGCCAGCTCCGCGTCGCTGATGCGCCGTGCCGCCAGGCGCCCGCACATGCCCTCCAGCTCGGCCATGACCTCGAACATCTCGATCAGCTGGTCGATGCCCACCCGCGCCACGAAAGTGCCCTTCTTCGGTGTGACCGTGACCAGCCCGCTGGCGACGAGCTGCTGGATCGCCTCGCGCACCGGCGTGCGCGAGACGTTGAACTCGCGGCCCAGCGCCTCGGGGTCGAGCCGCTCGCCGGGTGCCAGGCGTCCATTGATGATGGCGTTCTCCAGCGAATCGCGCAGGCGCTGCGCACTGGAGCGCTTGGGGCTGGTCATGGTCACCCTCCTTCCTTCATGCGGCTCGTGAACGGTTCTTCCTGCCGCCTTTTTACTGTAACGGATTTGACATGTGTATACGCAAGCGCTATTGAAGTATACATCAGCCAAGCTGATAAACATCACTAAGTCCTAACTCCTACATAAGAACAACCCTGTGGAGACGCCAAATGCAACGCCACAACACCCTAACCGCCTTCGCCGCCGCCCTCGGCCTGGCCATGGCCTTCAGCAGCGCCGCGTCCGCCAATACCGTGCTGCGCGCCTCGCATCAGTTCCCCGGCGGCCAGGGCGACGTCCGTGATGAAATGGTGCAGATGATGGCCCGCCAGGTGGCCGAGGCCGACGTCGGGCTCGAGATCCAGGTCCACCCCGGGCAGTCCCTGTTCAAGGCCGACGAACAGTGGGGCGCGCTGGTTCGCGGCCGCCTCGACATCACCTCCCTGCCGCTCGACTACGCCAGCGGCCGCCACCCCGAGTTCTCCGCCACGCTGATGCCGGGGCTGGTGCGTAACCACGAACACGCCCAGCGGCTCAACGACTCCGAGTACATGGAGATGATCAAGGAGGTGATCCAGGAGGGAGGCGCTCGTGTGCTGGCCGACGCCTGGCTTTCGGGCGGCTTCGCCTCCAGCGAGCAGTGCATCACCTCGCCCGATACGGTGCAGGGACAGAACCTGCGCGCCGCCGGTCCCGCCTTCGAACAGATGCTGGAAGCGGCCGGGGCCTCGATCGCCTCGATGCCCTCCTCCGAGGTCTACACCGCCATGCAGACCGGCGTGCTGGACGCGGCCAACACCTCGTCGATGTCGTTCATCTCCTTCCGCCTCTACGAGCAGGTCGAGTGCCTGACCGAACCGGGCGACTATGCGCTGTGGTTCATGTACGAGCCGATCCTGATCTCGGAACAGACCTGGCAGAAGCTCAACGAGGAGCAGCAACAGGCCTTGATCGAGGCGGGCCAGGCCGCCGAGGAGTACTTCGCCGCCGAAGCCGCCGCCATCGACCAGGAGATGGTGGAGGTGTACGAGGAGAACGGCGTCGAGGTGGTGCGCATGAGCGAGGAGGACTACAACGCCTGGCTCGAGATCGCCCGCGAGACCTCGTACAAGAACTTCGCCGAGAACGTGCCCAACGGCCAGGCGATCATCGATGCGGCCCTCGCCGTGGAGTGACGCCCCACCCTTCCCCACGTGAGCCGGGCCACCCGCAACGGGTGGCCCCCGTTTCGATCCCCGGGAGGACTGCATGGCCATGGCCCACTCTCAACCCCTCGCACAACGCTACGGCGCCGTCGGCGCCTACATCGGCCTGATGGACCGGTTCTCTCGCCTGCTGGCCTACGTGGCGGGCGTGTTGTTCATCGCCGGCGTCACGGTCATCTGCCAAATGGTCTTCGTGCGCTACGTGCTCGGCATGAGCACCAGTTGGCAGACCGAATTCACCGTGCTCGCGGTCACCGCCGCCATGCTGCTGGGCAGCCCCTACGTGCTGATGACCGGCGGCCACGTGGCGATCACTATCCTGCCGGATGCCCTGGGCGGCTTCGCGCGCCGGCTGATGCAACTGACCGCCGCGCTGTGCGGCCTCGCCTTCTGCGCCGCCCTGGCCTTCGCCGCGTGGGTCTACGTGTGGGAGGCCTGGGAGGGCGGCTGGACCACCGGCACGGTGTGGAACCCGCCGCTGTGGCCCGGGCTGGTGCCGATGGCCGTCGGCGCCACCCAGCTGTCATTGCAGTACGTGGCCGAAATCCTGCGCGGGGAGGGCTGAGCATGGATCCGACTACGCTGGGCATCATCGTCGCCGTCGCCCTGATCGTGCTGATGGCGATCGGCACGCCCATCGCCTTCGCCCTGGGCGGCGTCTCGCTGCTGGCGCTGATCTACGACCGCGGCCTGCCCGAACTCATCTACTTCGGCGAGACCTTCTTCGACCGCATCGCCGAGTTCGGCTTCGTCGCCATCCCCATGTTCATCCTGATGGGTGCCGCCGTGGCCTCGTCGCCCACCGGACGCGACCTGTATCGCTCGCTGGATTTGTGGATGGGGCGGCTGCCGGGCGGCCTGGCCGTCTCCAACATCGGCGCCTGCACCATCTTCTCCGCCCTCTCCGGCTCGTCGCCAGCCACCTGCGCCGCCATCGGCAAGATGGGCATCCCCGAAATGCGCACCCGCGGCTACCCCGACGGCGTAGCGGCGGGCTGCATCGCCGCCGGCGGTACGCTGGGGATATTGATACCGCCCTCGGTGACCATGATCATCTACGGCATCTCCACCGAGACCTCGATCGGCCGGCTGTTCATCGCCGGGGTCATGCCGGGCTTCATGCTCGCCGGGCTGTTCATGGCCTGGACCATGATCGCCTGCAAGCTGGCCGGGGGCTACGCCAATCCGATGGCCCAGGCCGCCGCCCAGGTGAAGCGCAACGTGCGCGAGAACCTCGACGCCAACGCCAAGGCGATGATCCGGGTGCTGCCCTTCCTGGCGGTGGTCGGCGGCATCCTGTTCGCGCTCTACGGTGGCGTGGCCACGCCCTCCGAGGCCGCCGGCGTGGGCGCCTTCCTGTGCCTGGCGCTGGCGGTGATCATCTACCGCATGTGGCAGGTCGGGCCGATCAAGCTGATCATGCGCGACTCGCTGCGCGAAAGCGTGATGATCATGCTGGTGATCGCCTGCGCCGAGGTGTTCGCCTACGCCCTCTCCTCGCTGTTCATCACCCAGACCGTAGCCGGCGCCATCGCCGAGATGGAGGTCAACCGCTGGGTGCTGATGGGCGTGATCAACCTGTTCCTGCTGGTGGCCGGCTTCTTCCTGCCGCCGGTGGCGGTGATCGTGATGACCGCGCCGATCCTGCTGCCGATCATCCTCGCCGCCGACTTCGATCCCTACTGGTTCGCGGTGATCCTCACCATCAACCTGGAGATCGGCCTGATCACCCCACCGGTGGGGCTCAACCTGTTCATCATCAAGGGCATCGCACCGGACATCTCGCTGCGCAACATCCTGATGGGCAGCCTGCCCTACGCCCTGTGCATGGTGCTCGGGATCCTGCTGCTGTGCTTCTTCCCGGGCATCGCCCTGTGGCTGCCCGACCTGATCATGGGCTGACGGAGAGAGCCATCATGAACATGACCTTCCTGCAGGAGCTGTTCAACAGCATCACCCAGCGTGATGCGCGGCTATGGCGCCGGCAGGGCGAGTTCACCGCGCCCGACCACGCCCAGCTGCTCGACGCCTGTCGGGAGCTGCTGGAGAGCGACGGCGAAGCCTCGAGCATCAGCCTGGCCAGCCGCGCCCTCACCATGTACCACCGGCTGACGGAAGACGAGCGCACGCGTTTCTTCGAGGGGCTGGCCAGCGACTTCGCCGCCGAGCCGGCGCGCATCGACGCCGCCTACGAGGCCTATCGCGAGCAGCGCGACAACCCCAGCCTGCACGCGCTGTTCGAGGCCTGCGAGCCGCGCCGCCAGGAGCTGTTCCGACGCCTCAACCTGGCCAGCGACGGCACCCATGCGCTGGTGCGCATGCGCGAAGGGCTGCTCGAACGCATCCGCGAGCGCCCCGAACTCGACGCCATCGATGCCGACTTCGCCCATCTGTTCGGCTCCTGGTTCAATCGCGGTTTCCTGATGCTCAAGCGCATCGACTGGAACACCCCGGCCTCGATCCTGGAGAAGATCATTCGCTACGAGGCGGTGCACGAGATTCGCGACTGGGACGACCTGCGCCGGCGCCTCGACGCCCGCGACCGGCGCTGCTTCGCCTTCTTTCATCCGGCCATCGGCGACGAACCGCTGATCTTCGTCGAGGTGGCGCTGTGCAAGGGCCTGCCCGACCGCATCCAGCCCATCCTCTCGGGGGAGAGCGCCGGCGAGCGCGACATCGACGACCCCGAGGCCGCCGACAGCGCCGCCTTCTTCGGCATCAGCAACTGCCAGACCGGCCTGCGCGGCATCTCCTTCGGCAACTTCCTGATCAAGCAGGTGGTGCAGGAGCTCAAGCTGGAGCTGCCGCAGCTCAAGCACTTCGTCACGCTCTCGCCGGTGCCGGGCTTCGCCCACTGGCTCGCCGAGCGACGCGACGACGAGGGGCTGCCCGACGAGCTGCGCCAGGTGCTGCATGAGCTCGACGCCCCCGACTGGCACCTCGACCCGGCCCGCAGCGAGCGCCTCAAGGCGGTGGTCAAGCCGCTGGCCGCCCGCTACCTGGTCGAAGAGAAGAATGCCCGCGGCCTGCCGCTCAACCCGGTGGCCCGCTTTCACCTCGGCAACGGCGCCGAGCTGCACCGCGTCAACTGGCTCGGCGACACCTCGCCCAAGGGGGTGAAGCAGGCCGCCGGACTGATGGTCAACTATCTCTACGTGCTCGACGACATCGAGCGCAACCACGAGAACTACACGGCCAACGCCACCGTGGCCTGCTCCAACGAGGTCCGCGACCTCAACCGCCGCGCCCGGAAGATGGCCAAGGGAGAGCCCGCCAAATGAGTCACAACCTCTTCGAAACCTTCGCCGCCCGCATGCGCGACCGCGGCGATGCCGACTTCATCACCACTCGCGAAGGCCGCCGCTACTCCTACCAGGATGCGCTGGCGGCGAGCGCCCGCCTGGCCGGCGCCCTGGTCGCGCTGGGCGTGACCCCCGGCGACCGGGTCGCGGTACAGGTCGACAAGAGCCCCGAGGCGATCCTGCTCTACCTCGCCTGCCTGCGCATGGGCGGCGTCTACCTGCCGCTCAATACCGGCTACACCGCCGACGAGATCCGCTACTTCCTCGGTGACGCCGAGCCGGCGCTGTTCGTGTGCCGCCCCGCAGCACTGGAGGAGGCCCGCAAGGTGGCCGCCGAGACCGGCTGCCCGGCGGTGGAGGCGCTCGGCATCGATGCCGACGGCAGCCTGATGGCGCGGGCCGAGCGCGCCGAGCCGTTCACCGACATCGAGCCGCGGGACCACGACGACCTGGCCGCGATCCTTTATACCTCGGGCACCACCGGGCGCTCCAAGGGCGCCATGCTCACCCATCGCAACCTGGGCTCCAACGCCACCACGCTGAAGGAAGCCTGGCGCTTCAGCGCCGAGGATCGCCTGATCCACGCGCTGCCCATCTTCCATACCCACGGCCTGTTCGTCGGCTGCAACGTCACCCTGATGGCCGGCTCAAGCATGCTGTTCCTGCCCAAGTTCGATGCCGACGTGATCTTCGACGAGATGCCACGCGGCACGGTGCTGATGGGTGTGCCGACCTTCTACACCCGCCTGGTCGCCGATGAGCGCCTCACGCCCGAGGCCACCGCCCACATGCGCCTGTTCGTCTCCGGCTCCGCCCCGCTCACCGCCGAGACCCACCAGGCGTTCCAGGCCAAGACCGGCCACGCCATTCTTGAACGCTACGGCATGACCGAGACCAACATGAACCTCTCCAACCCCTACGACGGCGAGCGTCGCGCCGGCACCGTAGGCAAGCCGCTGCCGGGGGTGGAGTACCGCATCACCGACCGCGAGACCCACCAGCCGGTGCCTCAGGGCGAGATCGGTATGCTCGAGATCCGCGGCCCCAATGTCTTCATCGGCTACTGGCGCATGCCCGAGAAGACCCGCGAGGAACTGCTCGACGACGGCTTCTTCGTCACCGGCGACCTGGCCATGGTCGACGAGTTGGGCTACGTGCACATCGTCGGGCGCGACAAGGACCTGGTGATTTCGGGCGGCTACAACGTCTACCCCAAGGAGGTCGAGCAGGTGATCGACGAGCTGGAGGGAGTGGTGGAATCGGCGGTCATCGGCCTGCCCCACCCCGACTTTGGCGAGGGCGTAACCGCCGTGGTGGTGACGGAGCCCGGCACCGCGATGGAAGAGCAGCAGGTGCTCGACCATCTCGAGGGGCGGCTGGCAAAGTACAAGCAGCCCAAGCGGGTGTTCTTCGCCGACTCCCTGCCGCGCAATACCATGGGCAAGGTGCAGAAGAACGAGCTGCGCAAGCGCTACCAGGACACCTACCGCTGAGAACCAGCCCATGAAGATCGTGATACCCGACGACTATCAGGACTGCGTGCGCCACCTCGACGCCTTCGCCAGGTTGGAGGGCCACGACGTCACCGTCTATCACGACACCGTAGCCGACGAGGACGCCCTGGTGGAGCGCTTCCGCGACGCCGAGGCCCTGGTGCTGATCCGCGAGCGCACGCCGATCACTGCGTCATTGCTTGCCCGGCTGCCCAAGCTGAAGGCGATCAGCCAGACCGGCGGCGGCGCGGCCCACGTCGACCTGGCCGCCTGCAAGCGCCACGGGGTCACGGTCATGGCCGGCACCGGTTCGCCCCATGCCACGGCGGAGCTCACCTGGGGCCTGGTGCTGGCGGCCATGCGCCACATCCCCGAGGAGTTTGCGAACCTCAAGGCCGGCCGCTGGCAGCGCACCCTGGGCACCGGCCTCAAGGGCCGCACCCTGGGGATCTTCGGCTACGGCAAGATCGGCCGGCTGATCGCCCGCTACGGCCAGGCCTTCGAGATGAACGTGCTGGTGTGGGGCCGCGAGGGTACCCGCGCCCGCGCCACCGAGGCCGGCCTCGACGTGGCGGCAAGCCAGGCCGAACTGTTCGAACGCAGCGATGTGCTCAGCCTGCACCTGCGCCTGAACGCCGACACCCGCGGCATCGTCACCGCCGCCGACCTCGCGCGCATGAAGCCCGACGCCCTCTTGGTCAACACCAGCCGGGCGCCACTGATCGAGCCAGGCGCGCTGGAGGCGGCGCTGCGCAAAGGCCGCCCGGGCCGGGCCGCGGTGGACGTCTTCGAACAGGAGCCGGTGACCAATCACCCGCTGCTCGCGCTGCCCAACGTGCTCGCCACGCCCCACCTGGGCTACGTGGAGCAGGACAGCTACGAGCGCTACTTCGGCGATGCCTTCGACAACCTGCTGGCCTTCGAGGCCGGCCGGCCGGTGAACAACCTGGCCGAGTGAGAGGAGAGTGCCATGACGTCGTCCCACGACCGTCTCGACCCCGATGGGCTCGCCACGCGCCGCGAGGTGCTCGGCGACGCCTACGTCGATAACGCCCTGGCCCAGGCCGACGAATTCGGCTGGCCGCTGCAGGAGTTGGTGACGCGCAACTGCTGGAACGACATCTGGAACCGGCCGGGGCTGGCACGCCCTACCCGCAGCCTGGTCAACATCGGCATGCTGGTGGCGCTCAACCGCCCCCACGAGCTCAAGGTGCACCTGCGCGGCGCGCTCAACAACGGCTGCAGCGAGGCGGAGATTCGCGAGGTGTTGCTGCAGTGCGTGCCCTACTGCGGCTTCCCGGCGGCCATGGACGGCATGCGGGTCGCCCGCGAGGTGATCACCGCCTACCACGAGGAGCAGGCCGGGGGTTGAGCCGCACCCGACAGTATTGAGAATGATTATCGAGAATGTTAGCCTGCGGCCATCTCACGCGGAGTCACGGCACCATGGCCAAGCAGAGCTACCAGGTCTTCGACATCACCCTTTCCCGCCGCACCCAGCTCACGCCCTCGCTGGCCCGGTTCACCTTCACCGGCGCCGACGTGGCGCGCATGGCCACCCACGCCCCGGACCAGCGCATCAAGCTGTTCTTCCCTACCGCACGCGGCAGCCTCGAGGCCCTGTTCGACTGCGTCGCGGCCGTGCCCGACGACTGGTATGCCGCCTATCGCGGCCTACCGGAGGCCCTGCGCCCGCCGATGCGCACCTACACCATTCGTGCGCTGCGTGCCGGGCATGGCGAAGTCGACATCGAGTTCGTGCTGCACGGCGACGAAGGACCGGCCTCGCGCTGGGCGATGCGCGCCCAGCCGGGCGACCGCCTGGCCATGACCGCCCCGACCGCCGACGTGGAAAATCTCGGCGTGGGCTATGAGTGGAAGCCGCCGCGCGGCGTGCAGCGCATTCTCGTCGTGGCCGACGAAACCGCCCTGCCGGCGGCGGCCGGCATCCTCGAGACGTTGGCCGCGCGTGCCGACCGCCCGCAGGTGGATGCGCTGATCGAGGTTCCGCTGGGCGACGACACCCGGCCGCTGGCCATGACAGCCGGGGTGCGATGGCTGCCGCGCGATGTCACGCCCGGCTGCGCCCATGGCGAGCGCCTGTTGCGCGCGGTGCGCGACGTCGACCTGTGCGCCGAGATCGCCCGCCTGGCCGACACCACCGACAATGCCGAGGGCCAGGACGAGCCGGCCGACGACGAGTTGCTGTGGGAAGCGGCAGCGACAGACGACGGCGCCCCCTTCTACGCCTGGATCGCCGCGGAGAGCAAGGTGGCACTGGGCATCCGCCGCTACCTGGTCAACGAGTGCGGGCTGCCCAGGCGCTACGTCAGCAGCATGGGCTACTGGCGCGAGGGCAAGGTGCTGGGCTGAGCGCCCCGCCCCATGGCTTCGGAAAAAAACGGGGACACCCGCACCCAGGCGCGCTAGCCTCAGGAGACCGTACGAAACGGAAGCGAGGGAGCCCCCATGCCCAAGCGCATCAGCTACTACTTCAGCCTGGTCTCGCCCTGGACCTACCTGGGCCACGCCCGCCTCGGCGAAATCGCCGCCCGCCACGGCGCCACCGTCGATTACGTGCCGGTCACGGTCAGTGCGGTCTTCCCCAGAACGGGCGGCCTGCCGCTACCCAAGCGAGCCCCGGAGCGCCAGGCCTACCGCCTGGTGGAGCTGCGGCGCTGGCCGCGCCTGCTGGGCATTCCGCTCAACGTGGAGCCGAAGTACTTTCCCGCCGACGATCGCCCCGCGGCGCGCCTGGCGCTGACCGCCAAGGCTCGGGGCCACGACATCGCCGCGCTGTCGCTGGCCGTCCTGCGGGCCTGCTGGGCCGAGGAGCGAGACATTGCCGATCTCGACACACTGGAGGCGATTGCCGACGCCTGCGGCCTGGATGGCCGGGCGCTGCTCGAGGAGTCGGAAACGGAGCCTGGCCAGCAGCGCCTCGACGAGGCCTGCGAGCAGGCCATCGCCGCCGGCTGCTTCGGTGTCCCGTGGTACGACGTCGAGGGAGAGCCGTTCTGGGGCCAGGACAGGCTCGAACTGGTGGAGAAAAAGCTCACCGGCGAACTGTGATCCCGTCCACCGAGGGGGAGGCTCAGGCGCTCAGGGCCGCGCCGCCCTCATCGCACAGCAGAAACGTGCAAAGCACCGCACGCCCGGGCAAGCCTGGCCGTGGGCGACATCCCATCATGGATACGACGAGTTGGCCCTGGCTCGTTCCCCATCAACCATGACAGGAGGTCGCCCCCATGAGGCTTCGCACTCTAGCGCTACTGTTCACCCTGTCCCTCGTCCCCGGTACGGCGCTCGCCGATCGCCCGTCCCCCGAGGATGAGCCCATGATGACGCGTAGCGGCAGCATGCAGGCTCCCTTGATCAAGCGTCACTTCGACCAGCTCGACACCGACCGCGACGGGCGGCTGAATCAAGCCGAAACCGTTGGAGTCTCGTTGTCAGACGCGTTCTGGGAGCTCGACCGCAACCGCGACGGCTTTCTCAGCCGCCAGGAGTATGACTACCATCCCAACTGATCGCGCTATCTCTGCCCTGCCGACGCGAGTGCCTGGGCACTCGCGTCTGTGCTTGGGGAGGTAATTCAGCTGAACCGTAGGCTCGAATGGGAATGGTCGACGGTAGGGCTGGCCTATACTTCTTATCGGCCCGTTCAACGGAACCAGACCCTCTGAGCGATCAAGCCCCAGCTTCGCCCAGGAAGTCCGAATTTTCGGGGGCGATGCCATGGCGCCGTTACCGGTCAGTTCGCCGCGAGTACCCAGCACCATCTATGAAATGCGGGAGAGAGTGATTCAGCTGCTCGATGAGGCCGCGGCGACCCTGGCCCGGGATCAGGAAGCGGCACGCAACAGCCTGGCCGAGGCCCGACTGTTGCTGGCACAGGCTCCCTTGGCAACCGCACCGGAGCCGGCGCTTCATGGCGGGCTCGTCGGCTGGCAGATTCGCCGCGTGATCGCCTTCGTCGACACGCACCTGGATGCGACGATCCACGTCAAGGAGATGGCCGCCGAAGCACGCCTCAGCCTCAGCCACTTCTCGCATGCCTTCAAGCTGACCTTCGGCGAACCGCCCCTGGCCTACGTGACCCGCCGACGACTGGCCCGTGCCTGCGAGATGATGCTCGCCGGCAACGCGCCGCTCTCACGGATCGCCCACGATTGCGGCTTCTACGACCAGTCACACTTCACCCGACACTTCCACCGCCGGCTAGGCATGACGCCACAGCGCTGGCGCCGCCTGCATGCAGAAGGACCAGGTGACTGACGCATCGCGCGAGTTTAGCCCGGCGTCGCGCCTGCCGCTGATCGACAACGCTCCCCGTCCCACAGCTAGGAAGCGACAAACGGGTCGACTGGCGTGCTGGCACCGAATGCCGCCTCGATGACCTCGCCAGCCTCGAGCACCAGGTCGTCGCGAAAGCGGTCGGCATACAGCTGGACGGTCATCGGTGCGTTGTCGATCGGCCGGGTCGGCAATACTACAGCGGGGAAGCCGAGCAGATTACCGGGGGTCACGAACCACTGCATGCCCAGCATCAGCTCACTGCCGGCGGGCGACGCCACATCGGCGTCGTGCACGAACGGCGCCGAAGGCCAGACAGGCCCCAGCACGATCGGATACTCCGCAAAGAACGCCGCCCAGGCCCTGCCGAGGCGCGAACGCTCCTGATGCAGCGCGGCATGAGTCACCGTCGGGTCGACCTTGGCGATCAGGGCATCCATGAGTATGGCTGCCTCCGCGCTGAGCACCGGGCGCATCGCTTCGGCCGTAAGGCTCAGGTCGGACATCTGGAATTGTGTCCACAGGTGATTGATCAGCTCGATCTCCGGCGGTACCGCCTCCTCCACCTGATAACCCGCGGCGGCAAGCGCCTCGCCGGCCGACCGCACACCGGCGACAATGGCCGGATCGACAACAGTGCCGGGCAGTGTTGTCACCATGGCAACACGTCGCGGAACTGGTGCGCCTTCCAATGCCACCGTGACCGAACGAGGGTCACGCAGATGCTGCCCGTGGACCTGCTCCAGCATCAGCCTGAGATCCTCAACGCGGCGGGCGATGGGTCCATCGGTCAGCATCACCTGGGCACTCAGGAAACCGTCACCGGCACCACCGAAGGGAACGCGCCCCTGGGTCGGCTTCAAGGCGGCAACACCGCAGCAAAACGCCGGGTTTCTCAAGGATCCGCCGATGTCGTTGCCGATACCAAGCGGCGACATGCCGGATGCCACCGCCGAGCCTTCTCCTCCGCTGCTGCCTCCCGCGGTCAACAGGGCATTCCACGGGTTGCGCGTCAGCCCCCTGAAGGGGTTGCTGGTGGAGACCCGCAGGCCCATTTCCGGCATATTGGTGCGCCCGATGGGAATGGCGCCGGCGGCGCGCAAGCGCTCGACCACCGGCGCATCCTGCTGGGGCAATGCATTGGCGTTCGCTGCCAGGCCGAAGGTCGTCGGGCTGCCGAGGCAATCGATATTCTCCTTCACCGTGATCGGCACCCCGTACAGAGGCGGCAGATCGCGTTCCCCCGTCTTCTTACGATGGGCATCCGCCGCGTCAGCCGCCTTGCGGGCCGACTGGTGCAGCGTGACGGTGACGGCATTCAGCGTGGGATTCACGGCCTCGATCCGTGCCAGATGCGCATCGACGACTTCGCGGCTCGAGACCTCGCCGGTCTTGATCAGGGTCGCCAACGCCGAGGCGGAGTGCCGCCAGAGATCCTGCCAATGGCGAGGAGGCTGGGGCGAAGAACGCTTCTTCATATTCACTTCCTCTGTGGCGTGACACCCGGAGCTGTGGCGGCACGAGATGCGATCCTGCATCGTCATGAAGGGTTGGCACCGGTGCGGGCAATCGTCCCGCAGGACAGCCGATAGATGTCCCGCTGCTCAGCAGTACCTCTTCCAGCAGGATAGCCGCTCATGGGGAATTTCCTGCCGGTGGTGAATGAACATGCCGGACCGGCTCCCCGCCGACAACGATGCCCGGATCGAGCTTCCAAACGGCGCCCTAGCGCGTCACCATCAGCAGGCCGGCCAGCAGCGCAATGCCGCCGGCGATGAAGCTCAGTGTCAGCGGTTCGCCGAGCAAAGCGGCGCCGAACAGTACGCCGAATACCGGCGACAGGAACGAGAAGATGCCCAGCTGCGAGGCGAAATAGCGCCTCAGCAGCGAGAACCACAACAGCAACGCGGCAAAGGAGATCACCAGCGTCTGGAAGGCGAGGCTGGCGATGACCGCACCGGTCGCATGGATGCGGCCGAGATCTCCCAGTAGCGTGGCAACGGGTATCAGCAGTAGACCGGCGATGACGAGCTGACAGCACAAGGTCTGGACCGGCGGCGCTTCGGACAGCGACGAGCGCCGAATCACCAGCGTGGTCGCGGCCCAGGAGAAGCCCGCCAACAGCCCCAGGGCATCGCCCAGCAGGATGGCTCCGGCGTTCTCGACAGCGGTCGTCGGCGCCAGCGCCACGGCCATACCGGCGAAGGCCAGCCCGACGCCCGCCCACTGCCGCCGCGTCAGTTGCTCGCCTGGCACCCACAGGTGCAATCCCAGCGCGGCGAACACCGGCGCGGTGTACAGAAAGACCGACATATGCGATGCCAGCGTGTGGTTCAGCCCCCACGCCACGAACACGAATTCCGAGGTAAATCCCAACCCCACCAATAGCCCCGGCCCGAGGTGAGCGCGGAAGTCGGGCAGCCGCAAGCCATGCCGGTAGGCCAAGGCCGCCACCAGCAGGCCCGCGATGGCGGAACGCAGGGCGACCTGCGCCAACGGCGAGATATCGGCGGCGACCGCCTTGATCGCGACCTGCTGAAGCCCGAGCGCCAGGCAGAATAGCACCATCAGGCCACTCGCCTGCAAATCGAGATGACGGCGTGCGGTGGTGCTCGCCACAGCCTCAGTTCGAGTCAATCGCCTGGTGTGCTCCATACCGCCTCCTTGGCCGTTAATGCCGCCAGTCAAGCAGTTGTCAGCACTTGCTCCAAACGATTACTCTGCTGCCCTAGACTCAGGAAAAATCACCCTATGAAGATTGAGCGCCTGCCCCTGAACGCGCTTCGGGCGTTTGCTGAAGCGGCACGCGAGGGAAGCTTCAAGACCGCCGCCGGCCGCCTGGGCGTCACCCCCGGTGCGGTCAGCCGACAGGTCAAACAGCTCGAGGAGCGACTGGGGATGCCCCTCTTCGAGCGGCACGCCAACGGTGTACGCCTGAACGAGGCTGGGCGCCACCTGGCCGCCGACATCGACAGCGGCCTGGAACGCATCGCAGCGGGAGTCACGGCCGCAAGGGCACGGGCACGCAGCGCCGCGACCCTGTCGCTGAGCGCCCCACCTTCCTTCCTGCAATTGTGGTTACTACCGCGTCTAGCGGATTTCGAAGCCTCGGCACAGGGGTTCAGCATCTCCCTCGACGCCAACCAATCGCTTACCATACCCGCCTGGCAAGGCGACGGCGCACGCCTGGCGATTCGCTATGGCCGTGGCCCCTGGCCGGGCGTGACGAACCATCGCCTGTTCGCCGATGAACTGTTTCCCGTCTGCGCCCCGTCGTTGCTGCAACAGGGCCGGCCTCTGCGAGAACCCGCCGACCTGGCCGACCACACCCTGCTCGACGTCGGTTGGGAATCGCGACAGGGGATCGCCTTTCCTGGCTGGAGAGAATGGCTCGAGGCCGCCGGTGTTGGGGACCGCGTCGCCCCGCCGCAACGCCGCTACTCGCTGTTCGGCCTGGCGCTGGACCAGGTCATCGCCGGGCACGGCGTCATGCTCGCCAACCACCCCATCGCGATGGATCGCTTGAAGAGCGGCATCCTCGTGCGCCCTTTCGGCGAACGCCATGCGCTCGCCTCCCCCATGACCTACGATCTGCTGGTGCCCGCCACCGGCGAGGCACCGCCCGCGGTCGGCCGCTTCATCGATTGGCTGCTGGCCGAAGCCGCCGCCTTCGACCGGGAGACGCTGAGCGGCAAAGTAGGCTAGACAAGGTGCCGTCAGGCGGGCCGCTCCAGACCGAACAGGTCGCTGGTGCGGGCGTAGTCGCTGCCCGCCATGCGGCCGATGGGCTTGAGCGCCTCGACGCTCACGTGACGGCCGTTCCAAATCGCGTCGTCGATGTGGATCGACACCACCTCCGCCAGCACCAGGCAGCCCGCCATGGGCTGATCGCCGAAGCGCACGATCTCGCGCAGCCGGCAACCGAAGGCCACCGGAGCCGCCGCCACCCGTGGCACCGTCAGCCCCGGCATGGAGACCTTCTCCAGCCCCGCCAGGGCGAACTCGTCCTCGCCCGCCGGCAGGCTGGCGCTGGTGGCGTTCATCGCCTCCACCAACGCTTCGCCGCTGATGTGCACCACGCACTCCGGCACCTGCTCCAGGTTGCGGATGGTGTCCTTGGGCTGGCTTTCGCCGTTGAGCAGCGGCGAGAAGCCCAGCACCGGCGGCGCCACGCTCACCACGTTGAAGAAGGAAAACGGCGCCAGGTTGGTATTGCCGTCGCGATCCTGGGTCGAGACCCAGGCGATGGGGCGCGGGCAGATGGTGCCGCAGAACAGGCGATAGATGGCCCCGCTGCTCAGCGATGCCTCTTCCAGCAGATAGTCGCTCATGGCCAGCCCTTGTTGCAGTCGGTGAAGGCCTTCCATCCTACACCCGCCGAGGCATCGCTCAATGCGCCATCGCCAGCCCCGCCGCCTGAGCCGGCGGCAGCAACGCCAGCGTGGCTTTCATTTCACGCACCTCCTCGCCGGGCGGCCGGCCGAAGAAGCGCTTGAACTCGCGGCTGAACTGCGAAGGGCTCTCGTAGCCCACCCTGGCGGCGGCCGCCGCGGCGGGCAGGCCATCACGGATCATCAGCAGCCGGGCCTGGTGCAGCCGCGTCGACTTGATGTACTGCAGTGGCGATGTCTGCGTTACCGCCTTGAAATGCACGTGGAACACCGCCGTACTCATGCCGACTTCACTGGCCAAGCGCCCCACCTCCAGGGGCTCGGCGTAATCCGTATGAATACGCTGCAGCGCCTTGGCGATCCTGCCGAACTGCCCTTGATGCGCCAGCGCCGCGCGCACGCTTCCGCCCTGTTCGCCGACCAGTACGCGGTAGTAGATCTCCCGCATGATTGCGGGCGCCAGTACCTGGGCTTCGAGAGGTGAAGCCAACGCCTCGAGCAACCTGAGCGTGGCATTCGCCATGGGCGCACCGAGCGGCGTGGAGAGCATGCCCCGTGGAGGTGCTGTCGAACGTGAATCCGCCTGGTCCAGCAGGAAGACCAGCTCCGCCACCACGGTCATGTCCAATCGAATCGAAATGGCCAGCAGCGGCTCCTCGGGGCTTGCCTCGGTCTCCGATGCGAAAGGCAGCGGCACCGACAGCACGAGGTAGTGCAGGGCATCGTAGAGATACACCTCGTCGCCCAGATAGCCTCGCTTGCGCCCCTGGCACACGATCACGATGCTCGGCTCGTACAGCACCGGTGTGAGCTTCAGCGGACGATTCGAACGCAGGAAGCGCACCCCATCCAGCAAGGATTGGGTGTAGCCCTCATGCGGGGCGAGCCGATACAGCTGCTCGACCATCCGCTCATGGGGAAGGCTGACAGGCGGCCTTGATGTCATCGCGCAAGCCCCTTTTCTACTTCCTGATGAATTAATTTTTAGGCAACAATATCCAACATATCACTTCTCAAGGAAAGCCCACCCAATAGGATTAGGCAATATATCGATAGGAATGGATCTGTTGGCATTCCCGCCGCCTCCGTAGGCTTGTCACAACGACGCTCTTGTTCATTGGCTCGCTCATCCGAGCCCTGCGAGAGGTCGTCACAAGCCACCCCATACGGAGCCTATCCCATGAGCAAAGTGATTCTTCTCACCGGCGCCAGCAGTGGTATTGGCGAGGCTACCGCCCGCCTGCTGGCAAGCCATGGGCATCGACTGGTCATCGGCGCACGCCGCACCGAGCGGCTGGAAGCGCTGGCCCAGGCCATTCGCAACGAAGGCGGCAGCGTGGAGTATCGCGCGCTGGACGTCACCCGGCGCGAAGACGTGCAGGCCTTCGCCGATGCCGCACTGAAGCTTCATGGCCGCATCGACGTGATCGTCAATAACGCCGGCGTCATGCCGCTTTCGCCCCTGGCCTCGCTCAAGGTCGACGAGTGGTATCGCATGATCGACGTCAACATCCGCGGCGTGCTGCACGGCATCGCTGCCGTGTTGCCCACGATGCAGGCCCAGGGCAGCGGACAGGTGATCAACATCTCCTCCATCGGCGGGCTCTACGTGGTGCCCACTGCCGCCGTCTACTGCGCGACCAAGTATGCCGTGCGCGCCATTTCCGATGGGCTGCGCCAGGAGCACGACAAGCTTCGCGTCACCTGCGTCTATCCCGGCGTGGTGGAGTCGGAGCTTGCCGACACCATCACCGATCCCGGCGCCGCCGAGGCGATGAAGAGTTACCGCCAGATCGCACTCAAGCCTGACGCCATTGCCGCGGCCATCGCGCATGTGATCGCCCAGCCCGACGAGGTGGACACCAGCGAGATCGTGGTCCGCCCCACCGCAAGCCCGGCATAAGCCCGGCCGCAGCCGAGGAAACCCGATGCCCCTACCTACCAAGCGACTCAAATCCGCCCCTGTGGCTCTAGCCACCGTCGCAGCACTCTCCCTCCTGGGGATGGCTGCCACCGCAACCGGAGACGACACCATGGCAGACCATCCCTATGTCGGCATGTGGGTCACCGACGATGGCCACACATACGCCACGAACTGCTGCCGAACAATCGCTACGACGAGGCCCGCGGCGAGCGCGAGAGCGCCTATCAGGGCCGCTACCGCGTCACCGGCAACACCATCGAGTACTGGGACGACACCGGCTTCACCGCCGACGGCGAGTTCATCGACGGCGTGCTCTATCACGCCGGCATGGTGCTACGGCGGAAGAGTAGCACTCGCTGACCGGGAAAATTCCACACCTGTTATTTGAAGGAAACGACACGATGAAAATTCGGAAATTCGCACTTTCCCTTGCGCTTACTCTTGCCTCAGGTTTCGCCCTTGCCGAAAGGGGCGCAGAGGAGCCGATTCCACCGCTCCTCGGATCCTCTAGCGCAACAGGCCAGAACAGCTTCGACCGACTGGATCTGGACGGCGATGGCCACATCTCCCGGCAGGAAGCCCAGGCAGGTTCGCTACCGGAAATCTTCCTGTTTCTGGATCGCAACCATGATGGGCTGATCTCACGGCAGGAGTTCCACTACCGTCCGCGTTGATAGCTCGTCATGGCGTAAAGCATGTGCAGGCACAGCAGATCCAGTCTGCACACGGAGAAGGGGGCCCAGCGCCCCCTTCGTCGTTGTGGCGAGAGGGGGCTAATTTCAAGGCGAATTCTCTTCAGGTAGAGAGTGGCCAGGTCGGGTCGCCTCTTTCTCACCGGAAACGAGGCCCTGGTTGAGCTGCCCGAACGGCACATGCACCGACGGCAGGATATCGCTGGTTGCCGAAAGGTGAGACGCCTGGTCGTCGAAGAAGATATGCGGCTTGATGATGCCGAGGACATGCTCCTTGGCGATGCCGCCGAGGAAGTAGGCCTCGTTGACGGTCACCCCCCAGCTACGCATGGTATGGATGACACGCTCATGGGCCGGCGCGTTGCGGGCCGTCACGATGGAGACCCTGACCTTGGGGCGATAAGCGCCTTGCGTTTCCTCCTCGCGCTGCTTCTCCAACATCTGGATATGCGCCAGCTTGCGCAGGAAGATAGCCAGCAAACCCGCCTCCGCCGGCACCTGTGCATTGGCCCGCTCGTATTCGCGAAACGCCTCGATCCCCTGCTGCTGGTAGATGGTTTCGGACTCGTCGGTGACCAGCACGCCATCGAAATCGAAGGCAATGCGCAGCTCCTCCTCGTCGGTCAGGTCGAGATCGCCCGACGACAGCACCTGCCCCGCCGGGTGCCCGGCCAGGATCGCCTGGTCGACGTCCTGGCGATTGGCCGACAGAAAGAGGCTGATGTTCAATGCCGGAATGAAGCGGTGGGGGTAGCGCCCCTGCAGGAAGATCGCCCGCGTGATGCCCAGCTCATGATGCTCGATCGACTTCATGACCCGCAGCCCGGTTTCCGGATCGTTGCGCGAGAGCAGCACCACCTCGATGGGCGGATTATTCGGGCTCAGCTCGTTCAACGAAAGAAGGCGCTTGATAAAGGGGAAGGCAACGCCGGTGCTTAACGGCTTGTTCTCATTGTCGCGCTGATAGATGCGATAGGACGCCTCGCCCTGCTCGCGAAAGACCCGATCGGATTCCTCCAGATCGAACAGGACGCTGGATGCCAGCCCGATTACCAAGCGTTCGCTGAGATCGTAGGCCATGGCCGTCCCTGATGAAGAAGTGCAACGCACGATCTCCAGACCATGCCTCAGAGCTTTCGGCCAGACAAGCGCCTATCCGTAGAGGCGTCTCGGCCTGGAAGAGCATGACGGTAAAAGCGTAAACCTGTAAAACTGCAAAACTGTATTCAAGTTCGCAGCAAGGACCCGCCATGCCGTTCGCCTCCCCCCAGGAGAATGCCCTCACCCCCGGCTTCATGGTCGTTCACGGCAATCGCCTGGAGGACCTGCGCGGCGTGGCGGTGGAGTGGATGAAGCGCCACCCGCTGGCACCGCTGGAGAACGAGACCATCCTGGTGCAGAGCAACGGCATCGGCCAGTGGATGAAGCTGGCGCTGGCCGCCGACGAGGCCGACGGCGGCAGCGGAATCGCCGCCGCGCTGGACGTCACGCTGCCGGCGCGCTTCCTGTGGCAGGCCTACCGCGCGGTGCTCAACCACGTGGAAGGCGACCCCAACGCGGTGCCGGCCACCTCGCCCTTCGACAAGTCGCGCCTGCTGTGGCGGCTGCTGCGCCTGCTGCCGGAGCTGATGCCGCGCGACGAGTTCGCTCCGCTGCGCCGCTTCCTCGAAGGCGACAGCGACCTGCGCAAGCACCACCAGCTCGCCGAGCGCCTGGCCGACCTGCTCGACCAGTACCAGGTGTACCGCGCCGACTGGCTCGAGGCCTGGTCCCGCGGCGAGGACGTGCTGATCTCCGCCCGCGGCGAGGCCCGCCCTATCGAAGACACCCAGCGCTGGCAGCCGGCCCTGTGGCGGGCCGTGGTGAAAAGCGTTGCCGAGGACGTAGGCGACGACGGCGTGGCCTCCAGCCGCGCCATGGTGCACCGGCGCTTTCTCGCCGCCGCCCGCGAGCTTCGCGGCAACGAGTGCCCCCCCGGCCTGCCGCGACGGGTGATGGTGTTCGGCATCTCCTCGCTGCCGCAGCAGGCGCTGGAGGCCCTGGCCGCCATCGCCCGTTGCTGCCAGGTGGTGTTGTGCGTGCACAACCCCTGCCAGCACTACTGGGCCGACATCATCGAACACAAGGACCTGCTCCGTGCCCAGCGCTACCGACAGCGGCGCAAGGCCGGCATGCCCGAACGGCTCGACGTGCTCGGGGATGGCAGCGATGACGGAGCGCAGAGCCTGCACCTGCACGCCCAGCCGCTGCTGGCCGCCTGGGGCAAGCAGGGCCGCGACTACCTGCGCCTGCTCGACGAGCACGACGACGCCCAGCAGTACGAGGCCTTGTTCCGGGCCGACTCGCTGCGCATCGACCTGTTCGAGCCCTTCGTGCGCGAAGGCGACGGCCGGTTGCTGCAGCAGTTGCAGGACGACATCCGCGAGCTGCGCCCGCTGCACGAGACCCGCGAGACCTGGCCGGGGGTGGACCCGAGCCGCGACGACTCCATCGTCTTCCACGCCGCCCACAGCCCCCAACGCGAAGTGGAAATTCTCCACGATCAGCTGCTCGCCGCCTTCAGCGCCGACCCGACCCTCAAGCCCCGCGACGTGATCGTGATGGTGCCGGATATCGACCACTACGCGCCGCATGTTCAGGCGGTATTCGGACAACTGGAACGCGACGACCCGCGCCATATCCCCTTCACCCTCTCCGACCAGGGCAGCCGCCACCGACTGCCGCTGCTGATCGCGCTGGAGAAACTGCTGCGCCTGCCGGAGCTGCGCCTCTCGGTGAGCGACCTGCTCGACCTGCTCGACGTGCCCGCCCTGCGCGCCCGCTTCGGCATCGACGAGCAGGACGTGCCCACCCTGCGCCGCTGGATCGAGGGCGCCGGCATCCGCTGGGGGCTCGACGCCGGCCAGCGCGGCAGCCTCGACCTGCCCGCCGGCATGGAGCAGAACACCTGGGCCTTCGGCCTGCGCCGGCTGCTGCTGGGCTACGCCGTGGGCGAGGCCGCCAGCGGCCCGTGGCAGGGCATCGAACCCTTCGACGACATCGGCGGGCTGGAAGCGGCGCTGGCCGGGCCGCTGGCCGCGCTGCTGGAGACCCTGGAGGCGCAATGGCGCCGCCTGCGCGAGCCCACCGACGTGGCCGGCTGGGTGGCGCGCCTGCGCACCCTGCTGGAGGCGAGCTTTCTGGCCGAAGCGCCGGAAGACAGCCTGATGCTGGCCCAGCTCGAACAGGCGCTGCAGAGCTGGCAGGAGAGCGCCGAAGAGGCCGGCCTGACCCGCGACCTGCCGCTCTCGGTGGTGCGCGAGCACTGGCTGGCCCAGATCGACGAACCCAGCCTGTCGCAGCGCTTCCTGGCCGGCGCGGTCAACTTCGCCACCCTGATGCCGATGCGCGCCATCCCCTTCAAGCGGGTGTGCCTGCTGGGCATGAACGACGGCGACTACCCGCGCAGTCACCCGCCGATGGACTTCGACCTGATGAACGGCGACTACCGCCCCGGCGACCGCTCCCGCCGCGAGGACGACCGCTACCTGTTCCTCGAAGCGCTGCTCTCCGCCCGGGAGCAGCTCTACGTCAGTTGGGTGGGTCGCAGCATCGTCGACAACAGCGAAAAGCCGCCCTCGGTGCTGGTCGGCCAGCTGCGCGATCATCTCCAGGCCGGTTGGCACACAAGCGATGGCAGCGACCTGCTCGAAGCCCTCACCACCGAGCACCCGCTGCAGCCGTTCAGCCGCAGCTACTTCCCCAGCGAGGCGCAGCAGGCCGAGCGCAGCGTCGCCGCCCGGCGGCTGTTCACCTACGCCCACGAGTGGCGCGAGGTGCATGGTGAAGTAGCCGCGGCAGCGGCGCCCCTCGACTTGGAGCCATATACGCAGGACACACCGCTAACGCTGTCCCAACTCGGCAACTTTCTGCGCGACCCGGCCCGCGCCTTCTTCACCACCCGGCTCAAGGTCTTCCTGGAACGCGAGGACATCGTCAGCCTCGACCACGAGCCCTTCGACCTGGACGGCCTCGCCAACTGGCAGCTACAGGACCTGCTGATCCGCGAGCAGCGCCGCGCCGTGGACGAAGGCCGCGAGCGCCTGCCCGTTCTGCTCGACACCCTCGACCGTTTGCAGGGCCAAGGCGTACTGGCCATGGGCGCCTTCGGCGAGCGCATGCGCGAGCAGCTCAGCGAACCGATGGACGCGCTGTTCGAAGCCTACGAGGAAGCGCTGGAAGCCTGGCCCCACGCCATCGAGGAGCCCGAGCCGGTGCAGCTCGACGTGCCCGGCGCCCCCCCCATCGAAGACTGGCTCGACGAACTGCGCGAGAGTGACTCGGGCGAGCGCTGCCGCCTGGTGCTCGCCAGCAGCAGCCTAGTCAAGAAGGGCAAATACCGCTGGTCGCACATCCTGCGCCACTGGGTCGCGCACCTGGTCGGGCACCTGAACGACAGGCCCATGACCAGCCTGCTGCTCTCCAAGGCCGGCCACGTCACCCTGCCGCCCCTCGATCCGGAAGCGGCCCGCGGACATCTGCGCGAGATCGTCCGCACCTGGCAGGCCGGCATGCAGGTGCCGCTGCCGCTGGCCTGCGACACCGCCTTCGTGTGGCTGAGCAAATTGGGAACGCCTGATACCGAGCGCGACAGCGACGCCTGGCGCGCCGCCGCCAGCACCTACAACGGCGACGACTTCAACGCCGGGGAGGCGGGCCGCAACGCCTACCTCGCCCACCGCTGGCCGAGCTTCACCGCGCTCTATGAAGCCCGCCAGGACCGGCTCGGCTTCGCCGAACTCACCGAGCGGCTACTCGCCCCGGTACACCTGGCGGTGAAAGGCGACAAGAAAGAAGAAGGGACGAGCAAAGAGGGAAGAGGGAAGACAGCGGGAGGCAAGGCATGAGCGACGTGACGCAGCTGAATCCGCTTGAGTTCCCGCTTCACGGCAGCCGCCTGATCGAAGCCAGCGCCGGCACCGGCAAGACCTTCACCATCGCGCTGCTCTACGTGCGCCTGGTACTCGGCGCCCGCTCGGCCGACGACAATACCGCCTTCGAGCGCCCGCTCACGCCGCCCGAGATCCTCGTCGTCACCTTCACCAACGCCGCCACCCAGGAGCTGCGCGAGCGTATCCGTGCGCGGCTGGTCGAGGCGGCCAATGTTTTTCTGCAACCGGTGGAAGGCGCCGAGGGCGACGGTCTTCTTCTTCAATTACGCGACCAGTATGACCCCGCCACTTGGCCCGCCTGCGCCCGACGCCTGCAACTCGCCGCCGAATGGATGGACGAAGCCGCCGTCTCCACCATCCACAGCTGGTGCTATCGCATGCTGCGCGAGCACGCCTTCGACAGCGGCAGCCTGTTCTCGCTCGACCTGGAAAACGACCAGACCGAGCTGGAGCTCGAGGTGGTGCGCGACTACTGGCGCAGCTTCTACTACCCGCTCAACCTCGACGAGCTGGCCATCGTGGTGCGCCACTGGAGCACGCCCGAGCAGCTGCATGCCGCCGTGCGCGGGCTGATGCCCGAAGCCGAGGCGCTGAACAAGAACGCCCCGCCCCCAGCCGAGACCATCGCCAACGCCAGCCACGAGACCGCCGAGCGCCTGGCCCAGCTCAAGGCCCCCTGGCCCCAGTGGGTGGACGAGTGTGAGGCGCTGTTCGAAGAGGCCGCCCAGCAGAAAGCCTTCAAGGGCCAAAGCTTCAACGCCAAGAGCCGCGCCAGCTGGCTCGGCAAACTGCGTGAATGGTGCCAAGGAGAGGCCACCTGGCCCGGCCTGACCGACGCCGCCTGGAAGCGCCTCACGCCCCAGGGCATGGCCGATATCTGGCTCAAGGGCGAGCCGCCGAATCATCCGGCGCTGACCGAGCTGGAAAAACTCCAGGACGAACTCAACGCCCTGCCCGATCCCTACGCCGATCTGCTCACCCACGCCGTGCACTGGTGCCGGGCGCGGCTCGACCGCGAGCAGGAGCGCCGCGCCGAGATGGGCCCCAACGAGCTGCTCACCCATCTCGACCGGGCGCTCACCGGCCCCAACTGCGAGGCGCTGGGCGCGCAGATCCGCCGCCAGTTCCCGGTCGCCCTGGTCGACGAGTTCCAGGACACCGACCCGGTGCAGTACCGCATCTTCGACTGCGTCTACCGCATCCGCGAGAACCGTAGCGAGTGTGGGGTATTCCTGATTGGCGATCCCAAGCAGGCGATCTACGCCTTCCGCGGCGCCGACATCCATACCTACCTGCGCGCCCGCCGCGATACCCAAGGCCGCCACGTCACCCTGGGCACCAACTTCCGCTCCAGCCGCGAGATGATCGAGGCGGTAAACCGCTGCTTCGCATTCGCCGAAGCCCACCCGCCCGGCGCCTTCCTGTTCAACTCGCCCGAGGGGAACCCCGTTCCCTTCCTGCCCGTGGGAGCGAAAGGCCGCAAGGACTCACTCACCCGCCAGGGCCAGCCGCTGCCGGCGATGACCCTGTGGCAGCTCGAGTGCGACGAGCCGCTCTCCAAGACCGCCTACCAGCAGGAGATGGCCGAGCGCTGCGCCTCCACCATGGTGGAGCTGCTCAACGAGGGGCAGCGCGGCAGTGCCGGCTTCCGCAACGAGCAGGGCGACTTGCAGCCGCTCAAGCCCTCCGACATGGCGGTGCTGGTCAACGGCCTGGGCGAGGCGCGCTCGATCCGCCAGGCGCTGGCCCGGCGCGGGGTGAAGAGCGTCTACCTCTCCGACAAGGACAAGGTGTTCGCCTCGCCGGTCGCGCGGGAGCTCGACGCCTGGCTGCGCGCCTGTGCCGAGCCCGGCTCTTCTTCAGGACAGGGGGACCGACTGCTGCGCACCGCCCTGTCCACCCCGGTGCTGGGGCTCGATATCGCCACGCTGGACCGGTTGAACGAAGACGAGCTGGCCTGGGAAGGCCGCGTGCTTCAGTTCCGCGGCTACCACCGGCTGTGGCAGCGCCAGGGCGTGCTGCCGCTGGTGCGCAAGATCATCCACGACTTCGACGTGGCGCAGCGGCTGCTTGCCTGGGGGCCTGCCAGCGACGGTGAGCGCTTCCTAACGGACTTGTTACACCTGGGTGAGTTGCTGCAGCACGCCAGCCAGGAGCTCGACGGCGAACACGCGCTGATCCGCTTTCTCGCCGAGGCCATCGCCAACCCCGAAGGCCATGGCGACACCCATAAGCTGCGCCTGGAGAGCGACGCCGACCTGGTGCAGGTCATCACCATTCACAAGTCCAAGGGGCTGGAGTACCCGCTGGTGTTCCTGCCCTTCATCTGCAACCACCGCCCGACGAAGAAGGACGACTCGCCGCTGCGCTGGCACGACGCCGAGGGCCGCCTGCGCATCAGCCTGGAAGCCGACGAGGAGACCCTGGCCACCGTCGACCGCGAGCGCCTGGGCGAGGACCTGCGCAAGCTCTACGTGGCGCTGACCCGCGCCCGCCACGCCACCTGGCTCGGCATGGCCCCGCTCAAGGGCGGCGAAGGCAGCGCCATCGGCCAGCTGCTGGCCAACGGCGAAGCGCTGAGCCCGGCAGGATTCGCCAGCGCGCTCACCCGGCTCAAGGGCGACTGCGCCGCCATCGAGATCGCCCCGGCGCCACCGGCTCATGCCCAGATCGTCAGTCAAACCGAGCGCGACGATGCCCTTGGCGAAGCGCGCACCCCCACGCGCCCGGCCCGCGAGCACTGGTGGATCGCCAGCTACTCGGCGCTGCGCCTCTCCGGCGAGACCGTCAGCGTCGCATCGGCCAGCGCCCCAGTAAGGGCTGACTTACCTGTTAAGCCCCATGACGAAGCGCAGCGTAGCAGCAGCCTGCCGGAACCCGCCACCGCCATGGAAGCCACCGCGTTGGAGGTGCTGGAGGAACCCCGCGACAGCAGTCAGAGCGAACCGTTGCCTTCCTTACATCGGTTCCCCCGAGGCCCCGGGCCTGGAACATTCCTGCATGGGATATTGGAGTGGGCTGGGGAACTGGGCTTCGCCCGCGTGGCACGCGACCCCGCCCTGCGCGAGGAAACCCTGGCCCGGCGCTGCCAGGTGCGCGGCTGGCAGCCGTGGCTGAACACCCTGCACGCCTGGTTCAGTACCCTGCTCGCCGCCCCGCTGCCGCTGCCCAACGGCGCGGGCAGCCTCAGGCTCGAAACGCTGACGAGCTATCAGGTGGAGATGGAGTTCTGGTTCGCCTCGCGCCAGGTCGACACCCGCCGGCTGGACGCCCTCGTAAGTGCTTACACACTGGCAAGCCCGGATAACGGCTCGGGTGCCGGCCTGCCCCGCCCGGCGCTGGATGCCGATACCCTCAACGGCATGCTCAAGGGCTTCATCGACCTGGTGTTCGAGCATGAGGGGCGCTACTACGTGGCCGACTGGAAATCGAACCACCTGGGGCCGGACGACAGCGCCTACAGCCAGGAGGCGATGCGCCAGGCAGTGGCCGCCAAGCGCTACGACCTGCAGTACGCGCTCTACCTGCTGGCCCTGCACCGGCTGCTCAAGGCGCGCCTGCCGGGCTACGACTACGACCGCCATATCGGCGGCTCGCTCACCGTCTTTCTCCGGGGCGCCAATGCGGAGAGCCGCGGCGTACACGCCGAGCGCCCCCCGCGTGAGCTGATCGAAGCGCTGGACGCGCTGTTCCAGGGTGACACCCGAGCGGCAGGCACCCGCCACACCACGGAGGCGCCGGCATGAGCAAGCGCAGCAAGCACCACGACGACGCTACCCCGGACCTGTTCGCCGATCTCGGTGAGGAATCAGCAGGCAGCCGCCAGGCAGCCGACGAGGGCGCCGAACCTGAACCGCCCCAAGCCGAGCCGGAACCGAACCAGGCCGCGCAGGGCGACGTGCAAGCCGCGCTCCACAACCCCCAGGCGCTGTTCGCCCTGCTCGACCGCTGGGTGGAGCGAGGCTGGCTGCGCGCGCTGGACCGGGCGCTGGCGAGCTTCTTCCAGCGCGAGGTGAACGACGCCCCACCCCTGCTGCTGCTCGCCGCGGCGCTGGCCAGCCATCAGCTCGGCCGTGGCCACGTGTGCCTCGATCTCGCCCAGACCCTCGCCGCCCCCGACCTGGCGCTCTCGCTGCCGCCGGAAGGCGACGACCTCAGCGACCCGCCGCCGCTGCCAAGCGACCTGCTGGCCGAGCTGGAACTCGCCACCTGGCGTGACGCTCTGCACCACCCCGCCCTGGTGGCGGACGGCAACGAACCACCGGGAAACACCCCGCTGGTGCGCAGCGAGCGCGACGGCAACGTGCGGCTCTACCTGCGCCGCTACTGGCAGTACGAGCAGGACATTCGCGGCCTGATCGGCAGCCGACTTGCTGCCACCACCGACGCAGAAGCCGACACCGTCACCCTGGCCCGGGCACTGGCCGCGCTCTTCACCCCGGGGCATGAACTCGACTGGCAGCAGGCCGCCTGTGCGCTGGCCAGCCGTTCGCGCTTCGCCGTGATCACCGGTGGCCCCGGCACCGGCAAGACCACCACCGTGGTCAAGCTGCTCGCCCTGCTGCAGGCCTTGGCCCTGGGCGAAACCACCCCAGTTGGCTCCGCCGCCCCGCGCCCGCTGCGCATTCGCCTGGCCGCCCCCACCGGCAAGGCCGCCGCACGGCTCAACGAATCCATCGCCAAGCAGGTGCAGGGGCTTTCGCTGGTGGAACTGGCCGCCGCCGTAGGCCAACAGGGTGTGGATATCCCGACCCTGCGCAACAGCATACCCACCGAAGTGACGACCTTGCACCGCCTGCTGGGCTCGCGGCCGGACACCCGCCACTTCCGCCACCACGTCGGCAACCCGCTGGCGCTGGACGCCCTGGTGATCGACGAAGCCTCGATGGTGGATATCGAGATGATGGCCGCCGTACTCACCGCCCTGCCGCCCAAGGCGCGGCTGATTCTGCTTGGCGACAAGGACCAGCTCGCCTCGGTGGAGGCCGGCGCCGTGCTCGGCGACCTGTGCCAGCACGCCGAAGGCGGCCACTACACCCCGGCCACCTGCGACTGGCTGCAACGGGTGACCGGCACGCCGATTCCTGAACGCTACCAGGACGAAGGCGGCCAGCCGCTGGACCAGGCCATCGCCATGCTGCGGGTGAGCCACCGCTTCGATGCCAAGAGCGGCATCGGCCAGCTCGCCGAAGCGGTCAATCGCCCGCTCGCACCCGAGCATGGGCAGAAAGAGAAGAAACGCGCGGTATGTGAGATCTTCGGCACTGATGGAAAGTCACACTACGCCGACATCGCCCGCCTCGCCCTGGCGGACGCCGACGACCCGGCGCTGGATCGGCTGGTGGTGAACGGCAACCCGGCCGGTTTCATCAACGGCGGCGAAGGCCGCCACGACCGTCGCGGCGAGCCCATCGCACCGCCCCGCGGCTACGCCCACTACCTGGACGTGATGCAGCAACAGCGGCCCGCCCAGCCCTTCTTCGGCGAAGGCGAAGCGCGCCCGCCCTACGACGACTGGGCGCGCCAGGTACTCGCCGCCCACGGCCACTTCCAGTTGCTGTGTGCCCTGAGGAAAGGCCCCTGGGGCATCGAAGGGCTGAACCCGCGCATCGGCCGGGCGCTGCGCCGTGCCGGCTGGCTCAAGGCCAGCGACCTGGAGCTGGAACAGGGCTGGTTCGAAGGCCG
Source organism: Billgrantia sulfidoxydans (assembly GCF_017868775.1). Classification (NCBI taxonomy): domain Bacteria; kingdom Pseudomonadati; phylum Pseudomonadota; class Gammaproteobacteria; order Oceanospirillales; family Halomonadaceae; genus Billgrantia; species Billgrantia sulfidoxydans. The sequence continues at coordinate 3,693,893 of NZ_CP053381.1, forward strand.
CCCGGTGCTCGTCACCCGCAACGACTACGGCCTGGGGCTGATGAACGGCGATATCGGCATCACCCTAGCCGTGCCCGAAGCGCGCAGCGCCAGTGAAATGGCCGGCCGCACCCTGCTGCGCGTCGCCTTCCCGGCCAGCGACGGCAGCGGCGACATCAAGTGGGTGCTACCCAGCCGCCTGCAAGCGGTGGAAACCGTCTTCGCCATGACGGTACACAAGTCCCAGGGCTCGGAATTCACCCACACCGCCCTGCTGCTCCCCGACGTCCCCAACCCCATCCTCACCCGGGAGCTGGTCTACACCGGCATCACCCGGGCAAGGGACTGGCTGACGCTGGTGGAGACGGGGCGCGGGATGCTGGATGAGGCGGTAACGAGGGAGGTGGTCAGGGTGAGTGGGGTGGGGAAGTTGTAATAAAGCCCAAGGGTTGTCCTGGAAATCGACATGTATAGTTATCAAAGCAAGGGAGCTGCCAATGAAGCACTACAGAAAAATCGAACATGTGAGACGCCACGGGCTATCCCTGCTGGCTCGGCTCGGCCGCTACGAGCTGGCCGTGCTGCTGTGTGTCTCGGTACTTTCCGGCGGGGTCTGGGGGTTCATCGAGCTGGCCGATGCCGTCATCGAGGGAGAAACCCAGAGCATCGATGAGACCCTGCTGCTCTCCCTGCGCAATCCTGCCGATCACACCGATCCGCTCGGCCCGGGCTGGGTCGAGGAAATGGGGCGAGACTTTACCGCGCTCGGCGGTGTCGGCGTGCTGGTCGTGATCACCCTGGGTGCCCTGGGCTACCTGTTACTCGCCCGGCACCATCGCGCGGCGCTCTTTGCCTCGGTCGCGGTGCCCGGCGGCATGCTACTCAGCACGCTGATGAAGATGGGCTTCGATCGTCCTCGACCCGACCTCGTGCCGCATGAAGCCATGGTCTACACCGCGAGCTTCCCCAGCGGCCATTCGATGATGTCTGCCGTTACCTACCTCACCCTGGCCGCCCTGCTCATTCGTGTACAGCCAGCGCTGAGGCTGAAGGCCTACCTGCTGATACTGGCGATACTGCTCACCCTGCTGGTGGGCATCAGCCGTGTCTACCTCGGCGTGCATTGGCCGACGGATGTACTCGCCGGCTGGACCGCCGGAGCGGCCTGGGCCGCGCTGTGCTGGCTGGTGATGCGCTGGTTGCAGCGGCGCGGGCAGGTAGAGACAGAGGAGAGCAGCTCGGGCACCGAGTAAGTGCTCAAGCGATGGCAGCCGCAGCATCAAGTAGGTGCTGCGACTGCCAACGCCCCCATCCCCATCCTCACGAGGGAGCTGGTCTACACCGGCACCACTGGCACGAGGGACTGGCTCACGCTGGTGGAGACGGGCCGCGGCATGCTGGATGAGACAGTGACAAAAGTAGCATTAAGATATTAAAATCAAGAAAAAATGGGAAAGGGAAAACATAGTGGAAAATTTTATCGCCTCACTAGCTTCAACCATATTAGGCGGAATAACCTTAACCATTTTGTTTTTCACATTTAAAGAAAAGATATTCCCACCTCCAAACGTCTCAGGATTTTGGACGCTAACAACAACTACAACCAAGAGCGACTACAACCCTTACAAAGGCCTTGTTATCAAATATGACTCCATACTTTGGAGAGAGGGACTATTAGTTAAAGGAAGCATAGAGAAAAAATATGAAAGATCACAAAAAGGGGAAACTGAGCACCAAGGAAAGAACAGAAGAAGAGGATATGTGGAAGGATATATTGAAAAGAATTATTTAAAAAATGACTCATTAGTACTTCACGTAACTTTGAATGATTTTGGGAGAGAGTCCACCTATTTTTTTAAATTTTATTTTAAAAACCCAAGCCTAGCACAAGGTGTATTTCATTCGATGACAGCTGCCCAAAGCGGCCATGCTGAACTAGCAAAAGACAAAACAGAATCAACAAAATGAACCAAAAAGAGATATTTGATATAATTGGTGGAAAACCCGCCTTCACACTAGACATTAAAGGATGGCTAATCTATTATAATCTTATTCTAGACAAGATATTGCTCCACTTGGATTCAGCGAAATATTCTTCTAGCCTAGCATTTCACGACAACCTCACAGAATTTGAGAAATATGTAGTACTACTTGAAGATAAGAGATATTTCAACCACAGAGGAGTAGATTTATACTTCATTCCCAGAGCATTGAAACAGCTAGTCACACGCAAAAGAATTGGAGGAATCAGCACTATAGAGCAGCAGTATATTAGAACAATACTAAACAGAAAAGAACGAACCTTATCCAGAAAGCACCGTGAAATAATACTATCATGGCTCCTGGCCCACCGAGCCTGCAAAAAAGAGGTTTTAAAGAGCTATCTCGGCTCAGCCTATTTTGGTTACAAGATAAACAGCTGCGACGAGGCATCACTCGTTCTATTTAGAAAAAATGCTAACGAAGCCAAGGCAGAAGAAGCAGCTCTTCTGGCAAGCTTACTAGTCTACCCATTGCCCAAGCAGGTAATCCACGAAATCAAAGAAAAAAACATACAGACACCGATCAACATAAACAACTTCTTCCAAGTCTCAAGCTTAGTGGCACCAAACTGGAGCTCAAAGATATCAAGAAGGCTACGCTTCGCAATATCCTTATCCCAAGCCAAATAAACGAGCAAGCAAGTAGCTACAACTCAAACGCTTCCTATTACCAAAGCATACCTGCCTTTCAATAGGGAAGGTTGAGAACCTTCCCTCCCTCACTTTAAGCATCAAATTCTCTATCACAACTACAATCCTGCTCCCAAGAACATTTAATCTTTGTTCAATTTCGACATATTTTTCTTGGCTAAAAATTTCACGCTCAAGCTTTCTCACCTCGTTATTTAAAATATAAAACCCCCTCTGAATATCATACTCAACCTCCCATGCTGCCTCGCTTCCAAATGAATACTTTATTCTTGCAAGCAAAACACCCAATTTTTCGTTCCACTCATTAACCACCTCAGAATACGCCTTCTCCACAGCTTGCTCAGAATCTTCAGCTTTGATAGACCATAGCTTTCTTCTTTGCCTGTGCAACCTTTTATAAGAAAGAAAAGAAAAATCTTCAATTAGACTCAGCGCTGCCTCCTCTTCTTTTTCGTAGTAACGAATCTTATCCCTCTTTGCCCAATAACAATGCTGAACCCATGCTGTAAGAATAACCACAAAAACAGTTAGAATCGCGCCAAAAAAATAGCTCATATATTTTTTCCGCAAATGGCCATAGTGAATTCTAATAACCATGTCTCTAAAAACCATACGCACTAGAGAAACCAAAGAGCCAGTGCTTACCATAAGGCTTCAGTACCATGCTGAGCTTAACACTAAAGCTAATCCTGTCCCACACACGGTATCAACGGTGATAAGCCAAGGGATAAAAGCGCCCCCCTCATCTTAAAGTACGGAAAGTACTCCTCCGTACCGAAGTGATTGCCTGCCTCGACCTTGGTGGGCAGGGTGAAGCCTTCGAAGTTTTTGGAAATTGTCTAGGTAACAGCCGAAAGGCTGGAGCCGCAACGCCTTCTCGGGGTTGGCGTTGCTCCAGCGTTGGTACTGCACCCAGCGCGTTTGGCCGTTTTCAGCCACGGCGATCTCTATCGCTTGCTCCAGGCTGCCGTGGGTGATGATCGCTCGTGCCAGGTTGGGCTCGCCGGTCTCTTCCCAGCGCGCGTCGTGCTGCGGCAGCAGCGCTCCGGGGCCCAGAAGGCGGCTTCCGCCACCGCTCGGCCGAACGAGGCGCGCATGTGATTGTCGTCGCCCCCGGCTCTGCGACGGGCAGCGTGTCGTTGAGCCAGAAGCGCGTCCAGGAGCGGCCTTCCGCCATGCTGTGCGTCCGTGAGGGCTCGGAGGAAGCGTTGGCAATAGCGCCATCCGTACGCCTGAGCATTATGTTAATAATGCTGCGATCCCCATTCGCTTTGGCGGTGGGTCGGAGAATCTTGATGGATAGCCGGCAACGGGATAGGGGAACGCATGCAGCCATTGGATAGCCAGAAGGCCAGCCCCTATGCGGGTTGGCGCCGTTGCCTTTACCTGATGCTCGAGCCCACCGCTCGCCAAGCTCATGGCCTGTCGATCACCAACCGCTTCATCGCCGGTCTGATAATCCTCGCAACGGCACTGACCATTCTGGAGACGGAGCCGGCAGTTCGAGCGCTCGCGCCAAGCCTCTTCGTCACCGCCGAGGCAGTGCTGGCCTTGGCTTTTCTGGTCGAGTACGTCGCGCGCGTGATCGCGGCTGGTGAAAATCCTCGCTATCGAGGGCTGGCTGGGCGCTTACGCTTCATGGTTAGCCCATGGGCGATCTTCGACCTGCTCGCTATCTTGCCTTTCTTCCTGACCATGGGGGCAGTCAACGCCTTTGCGTTACGTCTGCTCAAACTGATCCGGCTGCTCAGGCTCGCGCGCCTGGGGCACTTCTCCAACGCGATTGGCGATCTCTACCAGGCAGTGCGCGGGCGACGCTACGAACTCACGGTAAGCCTGATGGTGGCTGTGGCGTTACTGATCGTCACCAGCAGCGTGATCTATGTCTTGGAAGCCAGCCACCAACCCGAGGCCTTCGGGAGCATTCCCAGGGCGCTCTGGTGGAGCGTGGCCACACTCACTACGGTGGGCTATGGGGACGTGACACCGGTAACCGCGGCTGGACAGCTGTTTGCAGGCCTGACCGCCATCGTCGGCATCGGCATGATCGCAATGCCGACCGGCATCCTGGCTGCCGCCTTCAGCGATGCCATGCAGAAACGTCGGGAGCAGGCGGAACACGACAACAACAAGTGACAAGAGAGGGAGCGGGGGATGGCACTTCGATTTCGTCGGCGCATCCGTATTGCGCCAGGCATAAGCCTGAACCTCAGAAAAGCGGAGTCGGGAGGAAAGGGTACCGAAAAAACGAGATAGACCGACGCCATGCATGACGATCAAGCAGCGCGGTATATGGAGCAGTAGGCGCTACACTATTATTCGGCTTCTTTCGGGTTTTTGACTTCACGTAGCTGTTCCAATAATTCGGGAATATTGTCCTGGATGATGCTCCATACGGTATCGTCGTCAATCCCAAGATAGGCATGGATCAAGCGATTCCTGGTAGCGATGATCATCCGCCAGGGAATGTCCGGATACTGCTGACGAACCGTAAGTGGAATACGTGTTGCCGCTTCGCCGATCAGCTCGAGATTTCGCAGTGTGGCGTCGTAGGTGAGGTCATGCACGGTGAAGCTATCCTGATCCAAGCCATCACATCAGTATAGGACAGGACCTTCTCAGCAAAACCGATCATGTCATCGATATAGAAGCGCCATTCGCGCTTGAGACGAGAATCAGACACGCACTGCCTCACGCTCCACATGGGGTCTAAGCTCGGGACGTAGCGCCTTATCGGTCACTAGATCTACCGGATGGCCCAACAGATCCTCCAGGTAGAACTGCACACCGAAATAATGCGCCGAGGTAGCCGGGCCCTCAAAGCTCACCAGGATATCGATATCGCTGTCGTCGCGAGCCTCATTACGCGACATGGAACCAAAAAGCGACAACGAGGTGACGCCATACTCGCTGGATAGCGTCGGCAGGTGTTCTCGCAACAGCTGTAACGTCTCGGTTCTGTTCATTTTGCGCTACCTCAACAACGTTGAGCCTTAGGCAATTCGATAACTATGGCAGCCCATGGCTTAGCCTAGCATGGGTGGCAGCCTAGGGCCTGCTCGTAGGATAGGTTGCCACACCAGGGCGTTTGACATGGCCTGGTGCTGCAGCAAAAATATACGCAATCTGCGTACATCGCATGAAAGCAACGTTTCTCGAACTGCCACCCTTCGAGCGGCACCGATCCACCTACTTCGATGACGCCGCCTTTCGTGCCTGCCAGAATTTCTTGCTTCAGAACCCTGGGGCCGGTGATGTCATCCAAGGAGGGAGGCTGCGCAAGACCCTGAGACAGCTGCTGGATGCGGAAATCAACGCGAGGCCATGACCATGGGCCGTAACATTTTTGACGAACTCGTCGAGGGCTTCGATGCATTGGCAAATGAGCGCCAAGGCAAGCGCACGCTGCGCTCCCACTCCGTAGAGCTGGCGGAGGTTCCCGACGTCACAGCCAGCGAGCTCACCGAGCTGCGGGAGCGGCTGCATATGTCCCGCCCGGTATTCGCCATGTACCTCCGCACCAACCCAAGGACGCTGGAGAATTGGGAGCAAGGCCGCGCCAAGCCCAATGCCCAGGCCATGACACTCATCCGGCTCGTCCAGAAGTATCCTGAAACCCTTGAGCATCTCGCTGATCTTGCCTAGTGCCATTGAGCGCTACGACACCGAAAACCGCACCTCCCCCACCCTTACCCGAAAGAACGGAAAGTACGCCTCGGTGCCGAAGTGGTTGCCTGCCTCGACCTGGGTGGGCAGGGTGTAGCCTTCGAAGTTCTGGAAGTCGTCCAGGTAGCCGCCGAAGGGCTGGAGCCGCCACGCCTTCTCGGGGTTGGCATTGCTCCAGCGTTGGAACTGTACCCAGCGCGGTTGGCCGTTTTCGGCCACGGCGATCTCTATGGCTTGCTCCAGGCTGCCGTGGGTGATGATCGCTCGTGCCAGATTGGGCTCGCCGGTCTCTTCCCAGCGCACTCCGTGCTGGGGCAGCAGCGCTGCCGGGGCCCAGAAGGCGGCTTCCGCCACGGCTCGGCCGAACGAGGCGCGCAGGTGGTTGTCGTCGCCCCCGGCCCTGGCGACGGGCAGCGCGCCGTCGAGCCAGAAGCGCGTCCAGGAGCGGCCGTTCGCCATGCCGTCCGAACCGCTCATCTGCATCAGGCCGGCGCCGGCCCGTTCGAGGTGCCAGATGAAGCCGTGCGGCGGAGCGAGGATCTGGCGTGCCCGCATGGGGCGGTAGCCGGGTGTTTCCTTACTACCCAGGCCAATCTCGCCGCTCATGCGGATCTGGCTGACGACATGAAGCGGTGTGCCTGGTTCGATGGTGTAGAGGAAGTAGCGCCGTGCCGCATCGGGCAGGCCTTCGACCATGGCGGGGTCGAACGCTTCGACGCTGGCGGGCGCCTGGGATTGCAGCCATGCCCAAGAATTTTCCATCGCGCGGTTATCGGCCAGGCGCCACGCCTGCATCGCCAGTGCCGCTACCAGCAGTAGACCCACCGCTATTGCCAGGTACGCCATCCGGTCTCTCCTGCGCTCTGCTCTTGTTCTCTGCTCTTGTTCTCTTCTCGTTCCGCTCTTCCCTACTCCGTGCCCTTCTTGTGCGAGCCCAGCTCAATCAACGAGCGGATTCGGGAAACCTGGGCAGCTCATCGGCAAGCTCGAACCACTCGGCCTTGGACGAGACCCAGGCGTGGTAGCGCTTGCCGGGCGCTATCGGCGTATCCAGGGTGCCGAGCCGCAGCCGCTTGGCGTCGGGCAGGTCGTCACGGGCGCTGTAGAGCGGGCTGCCGCACTCGCTGCAGAACACCCGCGCCTTGTTCGGTGTGGCACGATACTCCTTGAGGTACTCCGCACCCCGGGTGATGCGAAACTCTGCCGAGCGGATGGGCGACACGGCGACGAAGGCCGAGCCTTGTGCCTTCTGGCACTGCTTGCAGTGGCACATGGAGACTTCATCGATCTCGCCGCGGTACTCGTATGTCACTTTCCCGCATAGGCAGCTTCCTTGGTGCATCGGCGTCTCTCCCCGGTGGCTTTCGCCTACGATACCCCTTTCGCTACCCGATGGTTGAAACCGGCGTCAATCACGGCCTGAAAGTGCTAGGGTTCGAGGAAATCCGATCCAATGGCTTCGCGACCATGCCCCACGTCGACATCACCGTGATCTCCGATGCCATCTGCCCATGGTGCTTCATCGGCAAGCGCCACCTCGACCTCGCCCTGGCCGAACTGCCCGGAGAGATCAGCGTCTCGGTGGCCTGGCACCCCTTCGAGCTCAACCCCGACATGCCCGCCGGGGGCCTGTCGCGGCGCGAGTACCGCACCGCCAAGTTCGGCTCGTGGGAGCGCTCCCGGGCGCTCGACGCCCAGGTGGAGGCCGCCGCCGCCCAGGCGGGCATCGAGATCCACCACGAACGCATGACGCGAACGCCCAATACCTTCGATGCCCACCGGCTGATCTGGCTCGCCAGGGAGCATGGCGTCCAGTCGGCCGTGGTCGCAGCACTCTTCCGCAGCTACTTCGTCGAGGGGGAGGACATCGGTGACAGTGCGGTGCTGGCCAAGGCCGCCCGAGACGGCGGGCTGGCGGATATTGACATACCCGCCTTTCTCGCCAGCGACCAGGGCCGGGCCGAGGTAAAGGCAGGCCTCGACGAGGCGCGGCGCCTGGGCGTGAGCGGTGTACCCACCTTCATCCTCAATAACGCAATCGGCCTGTCGGGCGCCCAACCGCCCGAGGCGCTGCGCCGGGCGATTCTCGAGTCGACCGGCAGAGGTTGAAGCCGTCCAACCCCGTGGGCAAGCGCCAGACGGAACCGTCTCTACCTGCTTGCCCCCTATCGGCGTCGGTGTCATCGTCTTGCGGTGACCAACCGCCGCCCGACCACAAGGAGCATTATCGTGTTCATCGCCATGAACCGTTTTCGGGTCAACCCCGAGCGAGTAAAGGAGTTCGAGCAGATCTGGCTGGAGCGGGAGACCCACCTGCAGGGCCTGCCTGGCTTCGTCGAATTCCATATGCTGCGCGGCCCCGAGAAGGAGGACCACGTGCTCTACGCCTCGCACACCATCTGGCGCTCGCGCGAGGACTTCGAGGCCTGGACGCACTCCGAGGCGTTCCGCAAGGCCCACGCCAACGCCGGCCAGAGCAAGCGCGAGGGGCTCTACCTGGGCCCGCCCAACTTCGAGGGGTTCGAGGTCATCCAGACGGTCGGCAACGATGGCAATGGCTGAGGCTCAGGCGAGGATCGACGCATGAGCGCGGCATCGGGCACGCCGCCGCTGGCGACACTCGGCGGCCACGACGTGCTCTTTGCCATGGCCGCCGAGGCCGAATACGGCCCGCATCTCAGGCAGCGTTTCGCGCCGTTCATGACCGGCGTCGGCCCGGTGGAGGCGGCGGTGGAGCTCACCGCGGCCCTGGCCGCGCACGCCCACCGGGGGCGCCTGCCGGACTTGGTGGTGTCGCTGGGCTCGGCGGGCAGCCGCTCGCTCGAGCAGACCGAGATCTACCAGGCGACCTCCATCGCCTACCGCGACATGGACGCCTCCCCGCTGGGCTTCGAGAAGGGGATCACGCCTTTCCTCGACCTGCCGGCGATCCTGCCCCTGCCGCTGCGCATTCCCGACATTGCCGAGGCCACGCTCTCCACCGGCGCCAATATCGTCTCGGGCGAGGCCTATGCCGCCATTGCCGCCGAAATGGTGGATATGGAGAGCTACGCCTGCCTGCGCGCCTGCATGCGCTTTAACGTGCCGCTGATCGTGCTGCGCGGCATCTCGGACGGCAAGGCGGAGCTGCATCACGTCGACGACTGGACGGAGTACCTGCACGTCATCGACGAGAAGCTCGCCGCCGCCGTGGATCGGCTCGGCGAGGCGCTGGCCGAGGGGCTGCTGGCGCGCTGAGGATGGCGAGACCCAAGCGCCCCTTTTCTCTCGCCACGTATCTTCACTCGCACCCAATGTGCTGGCGGTAGCGCTCGGGATCGTGCCCCTCGGGCACGCTGTCGCAGGGGCTTTCCTCCTCGCTGGCGTAGCCACGCAGCTGGTTGTAGCGCGCAACTTGGTCGTCATCGAGTAACGGCAGGGTGTCGAGATGAGCGGCAAGGTGCACGAAGCGTAGTTCGGCCCGCGCCTCCTCGGCCTGTGCAAGCAGCCGACGCAGCCCCTCCTTTTCCAGGCTGCGTTCGGCGAATGCCTTCTCAATGGCGCGTTCGGCTTCGATCAGCCGTTCGCCGGCTTCAATCGCCTGTATTTGCATGTTCTCGAAACGTGCTTCGATAGCCGTTTCCTGCTCATCCCGGAGGGGGATCTGATCGCTCAGCTCGAGCAGATGGGCCGGCCCCGGCATGCCGTTCAGCTCGGCCGGCAGCGCCAGCCCCCAGCCGCCGCCGCGACGTAGCTCCTCGATGTCATCGTGCGACAGACTCTTGATCTCGCGCTCCTCGAAACCCGCGTAGGGAGAGTGATGCTGGTACTGTGTCGACGCCAGCGCAGAAGCGCAAAAAGGCAGGGCAAGCAACAGCGCGGCAATCATGCGAGGCATGGTAAGGGCTCCGTTCAAGTGAAAGCGTTAGACCAGGTACGGCTCGAGCCAGCGCTTGAGCTGTGAGCCCTGCAAAACCCCAGCCTGGCGGGCGTCCTCACGCCCCTGCTTGAACACGATCAGTGTGGGAATGCTGCGAATGCCGAAGCGTCCGGCCAGTCCCGGCTCCGCCTCGGTATCGAGCTTGGCGAAGCGGATGCGCGGCTCCAGCTCGGCGGCGACCTGGGCGAAGATCGGCGCCATCATCTTGCAGGGCCCGCACCAGCCAGCCCAGAAATCCACTACTACCGGCAGCTCGCTGCGCTCGATCAGCGCCGCGTAGTTGGCGCCGGTGAGTTCCAGGGGTGCCCCGGTGAACATCGGCTGCTTGCACTTGCCGCAGCGCGAGGCGGCCAGACGCGCCGTGGCCACGCGGTTGATGGCCAGGCAGTGAGGGCAGGCCAGGTGAAGGGAATCGGACATGGCAGGGCTCCAGAATGAATAAAGACTAATAGAAATATGGAGGCCTTCGCGACGAAAGCAAAGCCAGGCGCAATCTGGTAGGCAAGTCTCGATGAGCCGAATGGAAGACGGCCCGGCTCATGCCAGCCCTATGCGCTGACCGAGGAGACAAGAACCGCTTCCACCGGCCGCCGCAGCGAGCGCGGCATCGCCTTGCCCCGGCCGAACCGCACCACCAGGTCGGGGCGCCCGCCGACGATTCCCAGGGCCTCGGCGAAGGCCGGGCGCACGCTCGCCTCCTCGACCGGCTGGTTGATGAAAGCGTTGCAGATGCCGAGTGCCGTGGCCTGCAGGGCGAAACGCTGGTAGCAGCGCCCGGCTTCGACCCAGTGCGCCCGGTCGTCGGCTTGTGAGATGAACACGGCAATGCCGGCGGAGCTGCGTACCTGTCGGGCGACCTTGGCATTCTCGGCGCCCTGCCGAAACAGCGTGCGGAACAGCCACCGCCCCAGCCAGCGAGGCGTAGCGGGGCTGCCCATCGAGCGGGCGAACAGCCCATCCCCGGCCTTGATCGCCTCGTGGTCGCCGAAGCGGATCCAGGTCTCCAGTTCCTGCCGGAACGCCCGGTTACCGACCTGCAGGCCGTTGGCCTGAAGCACGTACTCCAGTACGTTTTCTATCGCTTTCTTCTCGGTCAGCAAGCTGATGGAGACCCCATGCCCGGTGCCGGCGGCCTGCAGCAGGTGCAGCTCCTCATCGGTGATGGGCGAGCCGTCGTAGTCGGTGCGCGAGCACTGGCGGGCCGGAATGGCCTCGAACAGCGGCGTGACCTCCGGCTGGCAGGGCGCCAGCGTGACGCGCACCTCGCCGGCGCCTTCGGCATTGAAGGTCACCTCGCCCTGCATGCCCAGCGCCCGCGCCGCCAGGCTCAGGTTCTCCGCGGCGCATCCCAGCGAGACGTAGAGATGGTGGTCGTCCGGATCGACCACCGGGGTGCGCCGGGTGAGGTCCGGCAGGATGGTGATGGCATCCTCGGCGATGCGAAAGCGCCAGCATTGGGTGTTGTGGCCGGAAGGGGCCAGGGTGGCATAGCGAATGAGCTCCTTCAGCCTTGCGGCATGATCGGGCACCTGCCCGTCGCCATGGCGCCAGAGGTCCCTCACCACCTGCTCGTAGTTCATCGCCCGCCCCATCCCGTCGTCGCCCCTTGCTGACTTCAGTTTAGCGCCAGCACCGCCTCCGAGCGCATGATCCACGGCATGTTCGACGCATGATCATTGGGTGCGGGAGCGCGGATGGCTTACATTTTTTCCATTGAGACCCCCACCTTGCCTCAGGCAGGATGAGGGAAGAAAAGCAGGTGGGTAGAGACAAGCAACGGCATACCGCTGGAGGAGCCACATGCAACCGCTGAGCTATTACTACTACAACGTGCTGGAAGGTCTTGAAAAGCCGTGCGACGTGCCGTCATCCCAGCTGCAGGAGGGCTACGATATCCTGTATCGGCATGGCGGGCGTATCGAAATGGACCTGATGCGCAAGGCCGAGGATAGCAATGCCCAGGGCGCGCCCTACCACTGGTACGAGGCCCTCGATGAAGAGCAGCGAGCGAAACTGCACAAGGCCCTGGATGACGAAAACCCCGCCAAGATTCTCAAGCTCATTCAGCGCAACGGCTATGCCGGCGTGCTCTACCATCATGCCTGGCATTACTTTCGGGAGCCGGGAGCCGCCTGAAGCCGCTATCGAGAATCCCCGCACGTCGGGTAGGTGATACCGACTGCCTGCTGAGTCAGCCGTAACGTACAGGGCCGCTTTCCAGAAAGCGGCCTTTTTGCTGTCCGGATCAAGGCGTGACTGTTTGACTCTGCCGCTGCTCTGTATTTAACTGCCCTCATATTTAGATAGATCGGTCTATATAGACCAAGCGCACAGGAGCGCCACCGATGCCAGCTTCCAAGCGTGACCAGCTGCTCGCCACGGCCGAGCGGCTCTTCTACGAGCAGGGGTTCCATGCCACCGGCATCGACCGCATCGTGGCGGCGGCCGGGGTGGTACGCATGACGCTCTACAACCACTTTTCCTCCAAGGAAGCGCTGGTCGCGGCGGTGCTCAAAGCCCGCCATGAACGCTTCATCGCCAGCCTGGATGCGGCCACCGCCGCCGCCCCGCCGGGCCAGGCGACACGCGCCCTGGTCGAAGCCCATGGCCGCTGGCTGAAACGCTGCAGCCGCCAGGGCTGCATCATGGTCAAGGCGATGGGCGAGTTCGCCGAGCACAGCGCTGAGGTCCATGCCCTGGCGAAAGCCGCCAAGCGCGACCTGCTGGCACGCATCGAGGCCGCCGTGGCGCGCGACGGCCTGGACCACCACGACGACCTCGCGCGGCGCCTCTTCCTGGTACTGGAAGGCAGCAACACGGCGGTGGTACTGCTGGGCATGGATGCCGCCCTGGCCGACACCCGGGCGGTGGCCGATGCCCTGCTCGCCACGGCCCGGAGCGAGACCCCATGAGGCCCTTGTCTGCCCTCGGCATGGCGGCGCTCGGCAGCGGGGTCATCGCCATCACCTACGGGCTGGCCCGCTTCGTGTTCGGGCTCTTTTTGCCCTCGATGCGCGACGAGCTGACGATCTCGCCGACCATGGCGGGGGTGATCGGCGCCCTGCCGTTCCTCAGCTTCGTCTTCGCCATCCTCGCGGGCCCCTGGGTCACCCGCCGCCTCGGGGTGCGGCACGCCGGGAGCGCGGCCGCCGGCCTGGCCGCCATCGGGCTGATCACGATCGCCCTGGCGCCTTCCTCGCTGCTGCTGGCCGTCGGGGTGCTGGTCTGCGGCATCAGCACCGGGCTATCCTCGCCGGCGATGGCGCAGGCGGTGTCCCGGGTCGTCCCGCCCGGGCTGCGCGGACGGGTCAACGCCACCATCAATGCCGGCACCAGCGTCGGTATCGCGCTGGCCATGCCCGCGGTGCTGATCTGGGCGGAGGCCTGGCGCAGCGCCTATCTCGGATTCGCCCTCCTGGCGGCGCTCGCCGCCTCGGCCGCCCTCTGCTACCTGCCGCGGGAAGCGCCAAGCACCTCACCATCACGGTCTCGCCTGGCTGACATGCCGGTGAGCCGTGAGGAGTGGTTGGGGATCGCTCGACTGAGCGGCCTTGCGGTGGGCATGGGCTGCGTGAGCGCGGCCTATTGGGTGTTTGCCCCCGATGCGGTGATCAACGCCGGCGGGCTCGCGCCGAGCCAGACCGCCTGGATGTGGCTGGCCGTCGGCCTCGGCGGGCTGACCGGCGCCGGCGCCGGCGACCTCATCTCACGCTTCGGGCCGGCCGCGAGCCATGCCGCCGGTCTCACGGTGATGTCCGCGAGCCTCGCGATTCTGGTCATCGATCCCGGCAGCTTCGCCCTCGCCCTGGCATCGGCGGCCCTGTTCGGCGCCGGCTACATGACCCTGACCGGCTTCTATCTGGTGAGAAGCATCCAGATCATGACCGAGGTACCCGCCTTCGCCCCGGTGCTGCCGCTGCTTGCCACCTCGGTTGGCCAGGTCGCCGGCTCCCCGCTGGCCGGCTGGCTGGTCGGGGCGGAAGGCCATGCCGCCACCTTCCTGCTCTTCGCCGTCCTGGGACTCGCGGTCGCCGGGCTGGGGGCGTGGTTGCTGAAGGAGCGAGCCGCCGCCGATCCGAGCGTTCCGGGGTACTAGTCCCCGACCTTGGTCAGCGCCGAGTCCTTGTGCATGGCGACGTGGTCGGTCTTGTCGCTCTTGATCTCGTACTGCGGCTCGTCCTCGCTGGCGTGGCGCTTGCGCCCCTTGAATTCCGTCTCCCGGGTGTGGACGCGGATGATTTTTCCACTTACCCGGCCCGCCTCGGAGTTCCAGCTGACGTGATCGCCCACCTTGAAACGCTTGGCCATGCTTCACCTCTCCCTGGGGAATGTTCACGAGCTGAAGCATAGCCCAGGCCCTGGAGGCCTTCCGCCTAGCGGTCTTCCGTCACGAAGGCCTTGTCGTCATCGAACGCCAGGTATTCCGCAATCGTCTCCATGCCCTTAAGCGGTTGTTCGTAGCTCCACGCCACATCGGCCTGTTCGCCGAACGAGAAGTAGGCGGCATCGCCCTTGAAGGGACAGTGGGTCACGGTGTCGGAGCGGGTCAGCCGCTCCATGCGCACGTCTTCGCGGGGAATATAGAGCCGCGGCGGGTAGCCACGCTCGCGTAGCTCGAGGGCCCGGGTGGTGTCGGCGAGCAGGGTGTCGCCGATTGTCACCTGTACCCGGTGGCTGTGCGGATACAGGGTGATACGGGGCTCGGTAGAGGTCATCACTTCATCTCGAAACCGCGCTGGGTGAGGAAGTCGCGCATGTGGGCGCGCAGCTTGCTGTCGAACAGCGGGGTCAGGTTCTTCGACCAGTTGGCGTCCTTGTTGCCGCCGCGACGCTCACCGTAGTAGCGCTGCATGGCGTCGTCGAAGGCGGCGACCTGTTCGCTGTCGTCAGTGTAATAGTCCTCCTTGAGAATCGCTTCCACCGGCAGGCGCGGCTTGAGGTCGGGGTCGGCATCCGGATAGCCGAGGCACATGCCGAACACCGGGTAGACGTGCTCGGGTAGGCGCAGCAGGTCGCTGATGGCCTGGGGGCTGTTGCGAATGCCGCCGATGTAGCAGATGCCGAGCCCCTCGGATTCGGCGGCGATGGCCACGTTCTGCGCCATCAGCGCGGTGTCGACGCTGGCCACCAGCAGTTGCTCGGTCATGCCGCGCACGACGTTGGCGCCGGTGCGCTCCGAAGCTTCGGTGGGGCGCTTCATGTCGGCGCAGAACACCAGGAAGTCGGAAGCGTTGGCCACGTAGGCCTGGCCGCCGGCCAGCTCGGCGATCTTCTCGCGATTGGCCGGGCTCTTAACGTGGATGACGGTGTAGGCCTGGACGTGGCTGGAGGTCGCGGCGGACTGGCCGGCGCGAATCAGCTCGACCAGCAGCTCGTGCGGGATCTTGCGGTCGGTGAATTTGCGAATCGAGCGGTGGGATTTCAGCAGTTCAATGGTGGGGTTCATGTCGCCTCACGGTATGCGTGTCGTTTCGTTACCCTGCTCATTATCTTTCATTCCGGCACGCATTGCATTTCGCCGGGCGCTGGGCTGACCGCTATCCTTGGCGTTATCGTCTCGAAGGGCGCTTAGCCCCCTGAGCTCATACGTAGGAGGCGCAGCATGGACCAGTACACCGGCGGTTGTCTCTGCGGCAACGTGCGCATCGTGGCGTCGGGGCACCCCTACCGGGTCGGCATCTGCCACTGCCTGGACTGCCGCAAGCATCATGGCGCGCTCTTCTACGCCTCCGCGGTGTTCCCCCAGGAGGCGGTAACGATCGAAGGCGAGGCCCGCGACTACCGCGGGCGCTTCTTCTGCCCCCACTGCGGCTCGTCCGTGTTCGCTCGCAGCAGCGACGAAATCGAAGTGCACCTGGGCGCCCTGGATGCTCCCGACCAGTTGAGGCCCACCTACGAAAGCTGGACCGTCCGTCGCGAGTCCTGGCTACCGCCGTTTCCCCACATGAAACGCTACGACTGCGACCGTGACGACACGGGGCGAGTTGAATAGCCAGGAAGAAGCCAAAGGCCACATTGGCTGGTCGGCTCAGCGAGTCGACCTACGAGTCTGACGCCTTCAGCAGGTCGATGAAGGCGCGCAGCGCCGCAGGTACATGGCGGTGTCCGGGGTAGTAGAGCATCAGGCCGGGGTATGGCGGGCTCCACGCTTCGAGCAGCTCCACGAGCTGACCCGAGGCGAGGCGCTCGCTGGCGACGATTTCAGGCACGTAGGCAATGCCGAGGCCGTCGACCGCCGCTTCGACCATGTGCTCGTTGTCGTCGAGAGTCAGCGCACCAGGAACCGGCTGTCGGCATTGGTCAGGGATACGCTGCGGGTGGTGCGGAGTAGCAGCCTCACACCGAGCTGACCCTCGACCTCACCGATGTGCCAGTGATCCGCGAGGTGACTCGCCAAGCCTTCGAGCGTATGGGAAGGATCGATTTAGCACGGCGTGGGTGGAAGTGCCTCGAAGCAGGACTCACACCCAGGGCAATGAGGCGCCGCCGTGAGGCGGCGCCCTCTTAGGCTTACTGGCTACAACTTCCAGGTGTCGCCATGCTCAGCTTGCTCACCTCTTCCATTCCCTGCTCTTCATCGACAAGACGAAGGTTCGCACCACCGACGAATGCCCCCATCTTGATGTACTGCTCGACAAAATAGTTATTTCCAGATTCCGTCATGAGGCTCAAGGTATTGGGAGAAAATTCGGATTCGGTAGCCACTTCGTGCTCCCGGTCTCCCTCGACTTGACGGTAGAAGAACACGCCGCGCGCGCTTTCACCGACACATTCACCGTCAATCCAGATATCCTTCTTCAGCGCAGCCCCGAAGGGGGACTGCTTGCGAAAGACATACACACCTGCCATGCCCTCTGCCGGGGCTTCGAATTGCTTGGCTTGAGATGATTCCTGCTGTGGCGCCATATTGACCGAGGCACAACCTGTCATCAGCGCCAGTACAGCCAAGGCAGCTGTGGTTTTCAGTAGTTTCATTTCAGTTCCCTTAGTTTGCGTTTCCAGCAGCTTCAAGCCGCTTTTACTTGCTGGCCCAACGGGCCACGCCATTTGGCTTTTGCCAAATTCTTTATATTTACGGCAAAGTTGCCACGCGCTCTCTTCTCATTCCGAGAGCGGAGCGTGGCACACGAGGCATTTGTTCTTGAATCGACGAGGAAGATAATAAAAAGTTCTAGGGCAGGCACTTGTCATTGGGCATCCTTGCTTGCAGGCGGTCGCTCTCACGTAGTGGAGCCAAGACTATCACTCCCGGCAGCAAGAACCGGTGACCACTGTCAACGGAAACCAACGAAGCCGCAGGCAGGACAATACCTTAACCCCCTCCCCAAGCCAGCGGCAGCCATACATGCTCGTAGCCGATAGTGATCGCAACCCACACCAACAGTGCCGCCATGGCGAGGCTGAAGCCCCTCAGCAGCCAGGGATTCGCGAGGCGCTGACCCACCACGGCGCCCATCAGGGCGTAGCTGGTGGGTGCGCCGAAGGCCAGCGCGGCCAACCCGAGCGACCAGAACAGCAGGCTCACGCCGTGGATGCCGGCGGCGGGAAATTGAATGGTGGCGATCGGCAAGGTTGCGATCATGCCCTTGGGATTGCAGAGCTGCATGATCAAGCCATCTCGAAAGCTCAGCACACGCGGTACGTGTTTTGCCGCACCGAGATCGATGCTGGAGCGGGCGACCTTGAGCGCCAGGTAGAGGATATAGCCGCAACCCACCGCCCCCACCACGGCGAGCATGTCGCCGCGCACCCAGGCCGCGCCGGCCCAGCCGAACAGCAGGAAGAGCGTGAGCATGGCCAGCCCCACGCCGACGAAGAAGCCGAGGGAGGTTCTGGCCTGGCCGTTGAGGCCGGCGTTCAGGCCAAGCAGGTTCACGGGCCCAGGCGTGTACATGACGCCCAGGGCATAGGCGACGATCTCCATGGGGAGCCTCTCCGACAGGTAGTGCGTGATGATGTGGCCGAGCGGCCGGGGTTCCGCGCCGCTAGGTGACGCTGCGCTGATATTGGTACGGCGTCTTGCCGTAGATGCGCTTGAAGCGACGGTTGAAGTGGCTGAGGTCGGTGAAGCCGTAGCGGAAGGCCACTTCCGAGGGCGCCTCGCCGGCCTCCAGGGCGCTGCGCGCGGCGTTGACCCGGCAGCTCAGCACGTACTGGTGCGGCGTGATGCCGAACTGCTGCCGGAACAGGCGCAGGAAGTGGTACTTCGAGAGATGCGCGGCCTGGCTGATCTCGTCCAGCGAGAGGTCCGCTTCCAGGTTGGCGAGCACGTACTCCTTGGCCCTCAGCAGCAGCGCATCGGGGCGGCTCGCCCTGCCGCCGGGCTGGAACCTGCCGGCGCGCTGCACCAGGCGGGTCGCCATGCGGTGCAGGGCGTGCTCCTGGTCGATTCGCGTACCTTGGCGGTGAATCATGAGCCCGGCCAGGTCGAGGATGGCGTGGCGCAGCTCGGGATCGGCCAGCAGGGTCTCGCGGCCGTGGAACCGGGCGGCACGCTCGCTTCCCGCTGCGTCGGCGAACGAGGCCTCGAGCTGGGCGGCGGGCACGTAGATCATCACGTAGCCCAGCGTGGTGTCGTCGCCTGGGTGGCCGTCGTGCACCTGTTCGGGGTTGAACTGGATGACGTTGCCGGGCGGGCTGCGATGAAACTCACCGCCGCTGAAGAAGTCCTGCCGCCCGGAGAGGGTCACGCCGAAGGCGTACTCCTCGTGGGCATGACGGTCGTAGCTGAAGTCGCTCAGCGACGCCTCGAGCACCGTGAGTTCGGGTATCTGCCGGCTCTTGTAGTAGTCGAACCGGCTGGATTGCCTGGCCATGTCGCGCCTCCCTGAACGCCATACCGTGATAGCGTAAGCCGGGCCCAGGGGAAAGGCTTGGACATAATTGCGCAAACGCAGGCATCAGCCGGCCCCGCTTCGACGTTACGGCTCGCGTTTGGCTCTCACGCCCTTCCAGTCCTCGAGATCCAGATCGGGGCGCTCGGCCCGGAAGCGGGCATAGAGTTCGATGCCGCGCGAATCCTCCAGGATGTCTACCTGAACGCCCTTTTCACGCAGCAGGGGTTCCGTACCCGAGGCGTTGGTGACGTCTCCCACCACCACGCGGGAGAAGCCGCGCATGTAGAGCAGGGTCGCGCAGATCGCGCAGGGGCTGAGCGAGGTGAAGAGCGTGGTGCGGCTGAAATCCTGGCGGCCGGCATCGCGGATGGCGGAGGTCTCGCCATGGTTGTAGGGATGATTCTCCTGCACCAGGGTATTGTGCCCCTTGCCGAGAATGCGCCGCGTGGTGTTGTCGATGATCACCGCACCGATGGGGCAGCCACCTTCGTCACGGCTCTTCTGCGCCAGAAGTACCGCAATTCGCATAAGGTCGGCGTCGCTAAGACGCTGGGCGAACGCCTCGTCCATCAGCACCGCCAGGCTCGCCGTCGGCATGTGGGCGATGGCGGTCAGAGCGGCCTCCGTTATCTCCGAGCGTGAGTCCAATAGTGTTTCCATGGCGCCTCCTATGCATGGCCATACCAGGAATCGTACCAGCAAAGCCGATCATTGCCGTGCTAATCTCCTCCCTCATTAGCCGATGATGGATGCGCCCATGGAAGAGATCGGCCTGAGATGGCTGCTGGGCCAGGGCGTCAGCCTGGTGGCCCTGACCCTGTGCATCGTGGCCTTCGCCAGCAAGCGCGACGACAGGCTGTTCGTGCTGCTGCTGTTCGCCAACGTGGCCTTCGCCGCGCAGTTCGCGCTGTTCGAGAGCTGGGTGGCCGCCGGCATCTCGGCTCTGATCGTGCTGCGCATCGCCCTGGTGCGGCGCTTCCGGCGCAACCGCGCCCTCATGCTCGGCATGCTGCTCGCTACCCTGGCGGTGGCCGCGCTGACCTGGAGCGGCCCACGCGACATCCCGGCACTGGCCGCGGGCCTGCTGGGCACCTACGGCATGTTCATGCTGAGCGGCATTCCCATGCGCCTCGCCCTGGCCGGAGCAGCGCTGTGCTGGGTCGCCAGCAATGTCCTGGCGGGTTCCATTGGCGGCACCGTCGCCGAGAGCCTGATCTTCCTGACCAATGTGTTCACCATGCTGCGCTTGAGGCGCGATGCTCGAGTCCAGTATCCGGCAAGCGAAACCTGATGCGAATCGCATGCAAGACAATTACAACCAGCTGAATTTAAAGGAAAAATTGACCAGACCTGCAGTTCAGCATAGGATATCGACGTTCCCCTCGTGCTAATGGAAAGGATCCGCATGAAAGGCAAGCAGAAGATCATCGACGCCCTGAACGGGCTGCTCGCGGCGGAGCTCGCCGCCATGGATCAGTACTTCATCCACTCCGAGATGTACGCCGACTGGGGCCTCACCAAGCTCTACGAGCGCATCGCCCATGAGTTCGACGATGAGAAAGGGCATGCCAAGCAGTTGATCGAGCGGATCCTGTTCCTGGAAGGTAAACCCGACATGCACACCCGCACCCCGGTGCGCGTCGGCCAGGACGTGGAAGAGATGCTCGGCAACGACCTCCAGCTCGAGTACGAGGTAGGCGACGCCCTGAAGGAGGCCATCGCCCTATGCGAGCAGGAGCAGGACTTCCAGACCCGCAACGTGCTGGTGGGCCTGCTGGCCGACACCGAGGAGGATCACGCTTACTGGCTGGAGCAGCAGCTGCGGCTGATCAAGATGCTGGGCAAGCCGAACTACCTGCTCTCGCAGATGTAGGCCCGGGGCGCCCGACGGGCGCCTTTTCCGCTTGCTGTCGAAACCGCGCGGCCCCATCCGATACAGGAGTGTACTTACCCTCTCCCACTCAACAGGAGCCTGCCATGTCGCGCATGATCTTTGTGAACCTACCCGTTGCCGATCTCGAGAAATCGATGGCGTTCTATGCGGCGCTCGGCTTTACCAACAACCCCAACTTCACCGATGAAACGGCGGCGTGCATGGTGCTGAGCGAGACGATCCATGTGATGCTGCTCACCCATGCCAAGTGGCGCACCTTCACCGACCGCCCGATTCCGCCAGCCGATTCCAGCGAGGTGATGCTGGCCCTCTCCTCTGATGACCGCACGGCGGTGGATGCCATGTGCGAGGCAGCTGCGGCCAATGGCGGCACGGCGGACATCAACCCGCCCCAGGATCATGGTTTCATGTACGGTCGCTCGCTTGCGGACCCCGACGGCCACGTCTGGGAGTCATTCTGGATGGACCCGACGGCCATTCCCCAGGATGGAGCGACAGGCTGACAGGAAGCGCCACGAGACAAGGGAGGCAGCCGCATGCTGTCGTTGATTCCGTGGTTTTCCGCCATCGGTTGCGGATGTACGCACGGTCGCGTCGACGGTCGCTTGCGGTTGCTTCATCGCGGCGCTGCTGGCGGTCTGAGCCAGGAGTCGAGCCGTGGGTAGACGCCACTCGCCTTGCACGCTTCAGGCACACCGCGGCTGCCTCAACGGGCGATGGCGCGTTAAGCTGGTCGCCTTGCCATTTCCCGAGGAGAGAACCGATGAGCCTGGAGAGCGTGCGGACCTTTCTTGCCGAGCATGCACCCGATCTTGAAATCATCGAGCTCGAGGCCAGCACTTCCACCGTGGCGCTGGCCGCCGAGGCCCATGGTGTCGCCCCGAGGCAGATTGCCAAGACCCTCGCCTTTCGGGTCGGTGAGCGCCAGGTGCTGGTCGTGGCCGGCGGCGATGCGCGCTTCGATAATCGCAAGCTGCGCTCCACCTTCGGTGCTAAGGCCAAGATGCTCGATGCCGAGACGGTGCTGGCACTGACCGGCCATCCGGTGGGAGGGGTCTGCCCGTTCGGCCTGGCCACGCCGCTGCCGATCTATTGCGACGCTTCACTCATGTCTTACGACGAGGTGCTGCCCGCCGCCGGCTCGCTCAACAGTGCGGTACGTATCGCGCCGGAGCGCTTGGGTAGGCTGGTCGGCGCCGAATGGGTCGATGTCTGCGCGCTGCCGGAGCCGGCCGAGAGCGACTGAGCCCGTCGCATTGGCACGGGAACACGGCGGAGCTCGCGGCTAGGCCCACGGGAACCCGGGCGCCTTCACAACGCCCTGGGCCTACCAGTTCCACCTGCCCATCGCTCGGCTAACACGGGGCCGAGCCAGTCGCTCCGCCGCGCACGCCCCGCCCCCGCTCGGTCAGGGCGAGCTGGCGGTGGGGCCACGCCTGGTCGGTATCGCTGATTTCAAGAAGCGGTCCTGAGACCTTCCGAAAACCACAGAAGCGTCAATCCGGACTCCCCTCGTTCCTTGACCCTGAAATTTATCATGATAAATTTCAGGTATGCGTCGGTACTCCCCTCGCCGGCGCCCGGCGAACAAGGACAACGACATGCAGACAACCGAGCAGGCGCTGACACAGCGCAAGAAGAAGTGGTACCAGACGGTACCCGACCCCATGGTCTTGATCTTCCTGATTCTGCTGGCCACCTATGCCCTCACCTTCGTGGTGCCGGCGGGTGAGTACGAGCGGGTCGAGCAGGACGGACGCACCCGGGTGGTGCCGGAGTCCTTCGAATACCTTCCCGATGTGGATGCCATTTCGCCCTTCGACATCTTCGTGGCGGTGCCTCGTGGCCTGAACGAGGCGTCGCTCTATCTGTTCATCGTGTTCATTGCCGGTGGCCTGTTCCATATCCTCCAGCGCACCGGCGCCCTGGAGAATGCGATCGGCGTGGCGGTGAACCGGGTCGGCGTCGAACGACGCAACATCATCATCACCGCCGGCACCTTCATCTACGGCTTCTTCGGCGTGGCCGTGGGCTTCGAGAACAATATCGCCCTGGTGCCCATCGCCGTGCTGATCGCCAGCGCCATCGGCTGCTCCAGCCTGGTCGGTACCACCATGGCCGTCGGCGGCATCGGCATCGGCTTCGCGCTTTCGCCGATCAACCCCTACACCGTGGGCGTGGCCCAGGGAATCGCCGAGCTGCCCACCTTCTCCGGTGCCTGGCTGCGCGCCCTGCTGGTGGTCTCTTCCCTGGCCCTGCTGTCGCTCTACATCTGCAAGTGGGTGGTCAGAATGGACTTCGAGGAGCCGGACAACGCCAAGGCCATGACCAAGTCGCTGGATGAGTACCGCCTGACCAGGCAGAACAAGCTGACCCTGGGCGTGTTCATCCTGGGCCTGGCGGCCATGCTGGTGGGTGTTTTCACCCAGGGCTGGTACATCAACGAGATCGCCGGCATGTTCCTGCTCATTGCCATCGTGATCGGTATCGTCAACGGGCTCTCCGCCAACGAGATCGTCAAGCAGATGATGGAGGGCGCCTCCAAGGTGACCGCCGGCGCGCTGGTGATCGGCCTGGCCGCTTCCATCCAGGTGATCCTCAACCAGGCCCAGATCATCGACACCATCGTGCACGGGCTGAGCGGCCTGATCCAGGGCATACCCGGTGCCCTGTCGGCGATCATGGCCAGCGTGGTACAGGGCGCGATCAATCTCTTCGTGCCCTCCGGCTCCGGGCAGGCCCTGGTTACCATGCCGATCCTGATCCCGGTGGCCGATCTGGTGGGGATGAGCCGCCAACTGATGATCACCGCCTTCCAGGTCGGCGATGGCCTGACCAACCTGATCGTGCCTACCTCCGGCGGCACCCTGGCCATGCTGGCCCTGGGGCGGGTCTCCTACGTGGCGTGGCTGAAGGCGATCCTGCCCTTCATGGTGCTGGTCTACGCCCTGGCCTGGGTCGGCCTGGTGATCGGCCACTACGCCGGTTACTGAGCCCAAGCCGTGACGCTGTCATTGCTCCACGTGCAGCCGGCCACCGGCACGGTCGCCGTGCTGACGGCCACCGGCGGCGTCGCGGTGGGCGGCTACGTGCACCATGCCTGGCGCGGCCTGGGTGCCTGCGCCACCCAGGGGCTGGCGACGAATCCCTGGTATCCCGAGGGTGTTCGCCACGCGCTCGAGCAAGGGCATACGGCGCAGACAGCCCTCGAGCAGGTGACCCGACAGGACGACGGCGCGGCACGCCGACAATGCCTGGTGATGGATGCCGGCGGCCGGGCGGCGGTGCACTCCGGCAGCGAGAACCGGCCGCTGGTGGCCGCCGAGCTGCGCCCCACCGTCGCCGCGGCCGGCAACCTGCTGGCGGATGCAACGGTGGTGGAGATACTGCTGAGACGCTTTCTGACGCTGACCTGCAGCAACCCCGACGCGGTATGGACACAGGGAGCCGCGCCGCGCTACCGCGACGCCTACGAGACGCACTTGCCGGAGACCCTGATCGAGGCCCTGGAAGCCGCCCTGCAGGCCGGCGGTGACAGCCGCGGCACCCGCTCGGCCGCCCTGCGCGTCGAGTCCTTCGATGCCGCCCCCATCGACCTGCGGGTGGACTGGGACGACGACCCGGCCGGCGCGCTGCGGGCCCTGGCACGCCGCGTGCGCGAGCCGGCGTTCGCCGCCTTTCTCGCCTCGCTGCCCACGAAATGATGATTCAGGAGAACAGCATGATCGATTCCACGACACAGATGGCCCTGGGCCGGCAATTGATGGCGCGCCTGGACGAGGCCGCGCGCCACTCCCGGCCCGGCCCGGGCGTCACGCGGCTGTTCTGTTCCGATGAGCATCGTGCGGTACTGGAGCTGATTGCCGATTGGATGCGCCAGGCCGGGCTGACACCGGAACTCGACGCCTCCGGCAATCTGGTGGGGCGCAATGCACGTGCCATGGCGGGCGAAAAGACCCTGATCATGGGCTCCCATCAGGACACGGTGGTCGAAGGCGGCAAGTACGACGGCATGCTGGGCGTCGCCCTGCCGCTGCAGGCCCTGCAGGCCTTGAAGGAGGCCGGCACCGAGCTGCCCTATGGGATCGAGGTGGTCGCCTTCGGCGACGAGGAGGGCACCCGTTTCCAGTCGACCCTGGTCGGCAGCCGTGCCCTCGCCGGCACCTTCGACCCGGCAAGCCTCGAGGCGCGAGACACCGACGGCGTGACGCTCGGCGAGGCGCTCAAGGGGTTTGGCGGCGACCCGGCAAGGATTCCCGAGTTGGCCCGCAATCCTGAGCAGGTGCTTGGCTTCGTGGAAGTGCATATTGAACAGGGCCCGGTGCTGGAGCAGCGCGACCATGCCGTGGGCGTCGTCACCGCGCTGACCGGGATCGAGCGCCACCGCATGCGCGTGACGGGCAAGGCCGGCCACGCCGGCACCACGCCGATGGCGGGCCGCCGGGATGCGCTGGTCGGCGCGGCCGGGATGGTGGTGGAAGCGGACAGGATCCTGAACGCCACCGAGGAACTTGTCGGCGTGGTGGGCAAGCTGGAGGTCAGGCCCAATGCCGTGAACGTGATACCCGCCGAGGTGACCTTCACGCTGGAGCTGCGCTCCCCTGAGGCCGACGTGCGCGAGCGGGGGCGCCGGGAGATTCTCGAGGCCTTCGAGCGACACGCCGAGGCCCGCGGGCTCGAGCTGTCGGTCGAGACCACGTACCAGGCCGAGGCCGTCGCCTGCGCCGACTGGTTGATCGAGGCCCTGGAGAAGGCGTGCCGGGGCTGCGGCGAACCCGCCGAGCGCCTGTTCAGCGGCGCCGGTCATGACGGCCTGGCGATGCATGACCTCACCGATATCGGCATGCTCTTCGTACGCTGCCGGGACGGCCTGAGTCATCACCCGGACGAAGCCATCAGTGGGGAAGACGCCGGTCGTGCCACCCAGGTGCTGATGCGCTTCCTCACCGACCTGGGCGCTTCCGCGCAGGCCGGCCCCCCGACCTGAGGCCCGGCACGGGGCCGCCTCAGTCGGTCAGGAAGCCGCGCCGCACCTGGGCCTCGTTGTCGTTCATCACCGCCTGGGCCGAGAGCATGTGTTCGCGCATCAGCTCACGGGCCAAGTCGGCGTCCCCCGCCTCGATGGCGTCCAGCAGCCGGGCGTGGTACTGGCAGCCGGTGGGGCCGATCTGGTGGTCGCCCGGCTCGTAGAGTCGCCGGTAGACGGTGAGGTCGGAGAGCACCTGCACGGTGAAGCGAATGATGAACGACAGCAGCGGGTTGCCCCCCGCCAGCTCGGCGAGCATCTCGTGGAAGCGCAGCGAGTCGATGTGCTGCTGGCGCTCGGTCTCCATGTCGGGCGCCGGCGTGGCGTAGCTGTGCAGGCTTTCGCGCAGACGAGCCAAGTCATCGGCGCAGACCCTGCCGGCCAGCGACGCGGCGAGCTCCGGTTCCAGCGCCACACGGATCTGGTAGATGTCGCGGATCGAGATGTCCTGGAAATAGAAATAGTGGCTGAGCAGCGAGGTCGCCTTCGCCTCGCTCATCTTGCACACGAAGACACCGCCGCCGGGGCCGGTACGCGTCACCACCAGCCCCTGCGCCTCGAGGACACGGGTGCTCTCCCGAATGGTGCCCTTGGAGACGCCCAGGGTTTCCATCAGCTCGGCCTCGCTGGGCAGACGGTCCCCCGGCATCAGCTGGCGATCCACGATCCAGCCCTTGATGGTATCCGCGACGTGATAGGGAAGGCGACGCGATGCAGAACCCGCCATAGAAACTCTCATGCCGATGTCAGGAGGCCAAGGGTAAGCCATTCGTGGTGAAGCGAACAGGCCATGCCCACCGGTCACCCCTGGCATGTCAGCCGCGCTGCCTGGCCTCCTCCCGCTTCCGCCGCCTGCCCTTTCGCTCCAGCATCAGGTACCCCACGCAGGCCACCAACAGGGGCAACAGGAAGTAGAGGGCGCGATAGGCGATCAGGGCGGCGAGGATCTCGCTCTTGGCGACCTCATGTTGCAACAGCGCGAGGAACACCGCTTCCAGCACCCCGAGGCCGGCGGGAATGTGCGTGATCACACCGGCGATAGCGCTGATCAGCAGGATGCCGAGGATGCTGGGAAAGAACAGCCCCTGCGGCAGCAGCAGGTAGATCAGCATGCCCATCAGTAACCAGTTCGCTGCTCCCAGGGCCGCCTGCATCAAGGCCAACTTGAGCGGGGGCAGCACGACCTCGTGGCCCCGCACGTGCCATACGCGTCGCTTGGAGAAGCGGCAGGCGGCCAAGTAGGCGAACGAGATACCCAGCAGCCCGAAACCGATGAGCTGCAACCCCGTAGCGCCGATTTCCCAGGACGACGGCAGGCCGAGCAGCCGAAAGGAGAAAACGGTGCCGGCGAGGATCATATAGCCCAGCCAGTTGGCGATCAGGCTGACGCTGAGTATTCGCGTCACGGTGCTGACGCCGAGTCCCAGGCGGGTGTAGAGGCGATAGCGCATTGCCAGCCCCCCCACCCAGGCGCCGAGGTTCAGGTTGAAGGCGTAGCACACGGAGGCCACCAGCAGGACGCGCCAGGCCGGTAGCTCGTGGCCGGTGTAACGCTTGCCCAGCAGGTCGTAGCCGCTGAAGGCGGCGTGGCTGGCCGCGGTAATGCCTACCCCGGCCAGCAGCAGCAGGGGGCTGTAGCTGCGCAGGGTCTCGACGACTTCGGGCCAGTCGACGTTGCGCGCCAGCGAGAACAGCAGCACCGCGACCAGCACGAAGAAGGCCAGCGTGACGCCACGCTTCAGCCAGCGGCGCCAGGTTCGGGATGGCTTGAGCCTGTCGATGACGGATACCTTCATGGCGTGACCTCGCAGGCCTCAATCCAGCGCCCGCTGCCCCGGGCGCTGCTTGGGCGTCAACGGTTCGAGCCGGGGTGTGTGGCCGGGGCTCCAGCCCGCGCTGAGGGGGAAGTGGCGCAGGAAGTGGAAGCTCACGAACATCAGCGGCGCCCGCCACC
The DNA here is from genome assembly GCF_017868775.1 of Billgrantia sulfidoxydans. NCBI lineage: Bacteria > Pseudomonadati > Pseudomonadota > Gammaproteobacteria > Oceanospirillales > Halomonadaceae > Billgrantia > Billgrantia sulfidoxydans. The sequence continues at coordinate 3,721,861 of NZ_CP053381.1, forward strand.
AGCGCCCCTTCTCCGCGGCTTCGGGCGTGATCAGGCGGCAGCTGTTCTCGATCAGCTCGGTCAGGTGCTCGTGGATCTGCCGGTTGAGGCCGGTATCCCGGATGAACAGGTTGGCCTCGAGGTTGAGCGAGAGGCTGAGCGGGTCGAGATTGCTCGACCCCACCGTCGCCCAGTCGTCGTCGGCAATGGCGATCTTGCCGTGCAGGGGATGTTCCTTGTACTCGTAGATGCGAATGCCATCCTTGAGCAGATAGCTGTACAGCGAGCTGGAGAACATCCGTGCCCAGGGCATGTCGGGGCGGCCCTGGAGAATGAGGATCACTTCGACGCCCCGCCGCGAGGCGTTACGCAGCTCACGCCAGAGGTGGTAGCTCGGGAAGAAATAGGCATTGGCGATCATCAGCCGCGTCCTGGCCGTTCGAATCGCCTCCAGGTAGTGGTCTTCGATGTCGGTACGATGCTGGTCGTTGTCGCGGATGGCCAGGTGCATGGCGGCTTGCCCGTCGGGCGAAGTCTCGACGAGTGTCTGCGGCAGCCCTTCTACGGCCTGGTGCTCCAGCAGCAGTGCCGTGGCGGCACGACGGATATCCTCGACGATCGGCCCGCGCACGCGTACGCCGTAGTCCTGCTTGCCCATGGTGTATTTCTCGGGCAGGTGGTCCCAGCCGAAGTTGATCCCGCTGATGTAGGCCACCTCGCCGTCCACCACCACGATCTTGCGGTGCAGGCGACGGAACAGGTTGGTACGCACGCCCAGGCGACGCGGCCGCGGGTCGTAGATATGCATGTTCACACCGGCCTCGGTCAGCTCGGCAATGTACTCGTCGCCCAGGTCCGCCGTGCCGTAGCCGTCCACCGTGACCTCGATGCGTACCTCCCGGGCCGCAGCCTCGAGCAGGGCCTCCTTGAGTGCCTGGCCGACCTCATCGTCGAAGATGATGAACGTCTCGATCAGGATTTCCCGGCGCGCCGAGCGTATCGCCTCGAACACGTCGGGAAAATACTGGCTTCCATTGATCAACAGCTCGGCTTGATTGCCTTCCTTCCATTGGAATTTCACAGGCCTATCTCTGCAATGAGTGGAACATGGTCGGAGAGATGCGACCACGGCTTGCGATAGAGGGCTCTCGGGTTTCGGCACGTGGCATTGCGCACGTAGATGCGGTCCAGGCGCAGCAGGGGCCAGTGCGCCGGAAACGTCTTCGCGGGGCGCCCCCGGCAATTCGCGAACGCCTCGCGCAGGCCGCATTCGGCCAGTACGCCGTCGGCCTTCAGGCGCCAGTCGTTGAAATCGCCGGCGACGATGACCGCATCATCGCCGGGCAGCGAATCCATCAGCTCGCACAGCAGCCGCAACTGCTGCAGGCGGTGCCGTTGGCGCAGGCCGAGATGGACGCACACCGCATGCACCGTCGCCTGCCCCGGAACCGCCAGCTGGCAGTGGAGGAGCCCCCGCCGCTCGGTGCCGTGGATGGAGACATCCCGGTTCTCGTACGTGAGGATCGGGTAATGCGACAACAGCGCGTTGCCGTGGTCGCCGTCGGGGTAGACGGCGTTGCGGCCATAGGCGAAATCGGGCCACATGGTATCGGCCAGGTATTCGTACTGCGGCACACCCGGCCAATCGCGAAAGCGCAGGGGATGTTTCCTGTGCTCGCCGTGCACCTCTTGCAGGAACACCAGGTCGGCCGAGAGGGTGGTCACGGCGTCGCGCAGCTCCGGCAGGATATGACGCCGGTTGAACAGGTTGAACCCCTTGTGCACGTTGAGCGTCATGACCCGCAGCGACTTCACCGGTGCTGTTTGCTGCAGTTCCTGTTGCGGCTTCCGTTCCGTCACACTCACTGCCGATATCCTTTTCCCGTGTTCTGACGAGGCGTATCTGGCCGCCCGGTCAAGGAAAGCTTAGCAGTTGAAGGAAAGTTAAGCGTAAGGCCGGCGGGCTTTTCCCTGTGCTTGCGCCGGCTGGGAATTGCCGGTCGCGGCGCCCTGCTCGATCCGCTGCGCCGGTCATGAGCCCGGGCCGGCGCCAGGCCGCTCGGCCAGCGCGCGACGGAACTCCTCGCGATACGCCTCGGCATGACGGGCCGGGTCGGCGGGGAAACGGCCCAGTTGCACGGCCAGCTCGAAGAAGCCTGGCGCCGGCAGGCCACCGCGCCGGCTGACCACCAGGGCAGCGACGAACGGCCGGCCCCGCTCGGCATCCTCGCGCATCAACGCCTCGAGCGCCTGGGCCACACGCTGGATGGTGTGCGGCGGGGTGAGCCCCAGCGCCTCGGCGAGCCCCCGGTAGGTCAGCGGCAGCGCCGAGGCCGGGGCCGCCTCGAGCAGGCGGCGGGCCGGCGCGGCCAGCAGGAGAGCGGTCATGAGGGATGCTTCTGCCGGACGCCTCGTGGCGTGCGCCTGTCGCCCTCGTCCTCCTCGGGCTTGGCCGAGCCCTGGTGCGTCAGGCGTTCGGCCTGGTCGAGCCGCGGGTGGTTGTCGAGGAACTCGCGATGCGGGTCGGGCAGGGCGTCCAGCGCCTGGAGCGTGCGGGTGAGGACGTGGATGGCGGCAAGCACGTCCTGGGTGTTGCCGGTCTCCGAGATGGTATGCATGTTGCGGATGGGGAAACCGATGGAGGTGGCGGCGCAGTCGATGGCGGCCAGCACACCGGCCATGCCGTCGGTGCCGGTGTCGGCGCCGACGATGTCACGCTGCATGGGGATGCCGTGCTCCCGGGCCGTGGCCTCGATGATGCGATTGAGCTGCTCGCTGGCAATTGCGCCCACCGACAGGGTGAAGCCCCTGCCCATCTCCAGCGGTTGCATGCGCCGTTCGCCGATGCCGGGTGCGGCCACGTAGTCGTGGTTCACGTCGACACCGATCACCACATCGGGCCTGAGCTCGCCGGCCAGCACGCGGCTGCCGAAGCGGCCGATCTCCTCGTAGCTGGCGATGGCAAACAGCACGCGTACCTTCTCGGTGCCGCCCGCCTCGGCGATCAGCCGCGCCACTTCGGCGGTGACGAAGCAGCCGAGCCCGTTGTCCAGGTAGGCGCCGTAGAAGGTGTCGGGGCTGAAGCCGTGACGGATGGGACGGTCGAAGACGATCGCGTCGCCGGGACGCACGCCCAGGTTGAGCACCTGCTGCTTCTTGTTCTCGCCGTGGATCAGCAGGTCGAGGTAGATCTGCTCCTTCTTGATGCCCTTGCTGCCTTCACGCTGGGCGGCGTCGGAGAAGTGAATGGCCCCCAGCGCCTCCACCGTGCCGCCCTGGATGATGCGGTAGCGCCCCGGGACCTCGGGGTCCTCGCTGAACAGCTTGACCTCGTGGCCGACCAGCACGTTGGGCAGGAAGGCGTCGGTATTGATCCAGATCTTGCCGTCATCGCCGATCGAACGCACCTGCATGCGAATCTTGTCGGCATGGCCGATGAGCATCACCTTGAACAGGTCGTCGCGGTCCGGGTGGGTGTCCCATACCACCCCGGCGTGCCCCTTGTACTGGTGCATGTGCCAGCCCTGCGGCGCGAAGCGCTCGAAATGGGGCTTGAGCACGCCGTAGGTCATCGCGCCTTCCAGCCCCACGGGGCTGGGCGCATCCAGGATCCGCCGCATCAGGGTGAACTGCGTCTCCGGCATGGGCTCGGCCCAGGGCGTGTTCGTCTCGCTCATGTGGCTTCCTTTCTCGTATCGGGATGATGTCAGCGTAGTCTGCCAGACCTCGCCCCGCATGGCCCGGCGGGGCGGGCCGCGACACGGCACAGCGGCGCCCGTTCCGGCCGGGCAAAGCGAAGGCAAGACCAGACGGCCTTGCCTTCGTTAGCGTCACCCGCGCTGCTCGTGCCAGCGGAGGGCTCAGCGCTCCGTCGCTTCGGACAGAGTCATGTCGCCGTCGACTTCGCTGTAGCGGTCCTCGTCGTAATCGGAGGACAGGGCATCGAGCTCCTCCTCGCCGATGCTCTGCTGCAGCACCAGTTGCTCGCCTTCGACCTGCATGTCGGCCAGCGGCAGGGCGACATCGGAGCCGCCGAAGATCCAGAAGCCGCCCACCGTGACGACGACGTGCAGATCGCCGCTGTCGTCGTGACGCAGCACGCTTCTGGCTTCACCGATCGTCTCGCCCTCGGCATTGACGATGGTCATGCCTTCGATCTCGCTGACCTGCATGGAAGCGAGCGTCGAGTCGAGCGGGGCCTCCTGCGGGCCACTCTCCTCGAAGCCCGCCTCGTCATCGCCCTCGGCCGCCTGCTCGTCCTCCTGGGCCTGGTCGCCCTCGGTGTCTTGCTGCTGGGCATCGGGTTCGGCTGACGTCGCCTGCTCGCCCGGGTCGGTCTGCATTTCCTCGTCGTCGCCGGCCGCCTCGGGCGCTGCGTCGGCTGGCGCCTCCTCGCCGTTGGTCTCGGCCCGATCGCCCTCGTCGCTGGCCTCCTCGTAGTCCTCGGCATCGACGCCGTCGTCCGGCAACTCCTCCTCGCTTACCGAAACGTCGGGCTGCTCGCCCTCCTCGGCCGCAGCCTCCTGCGCCTCCTCGGGCCGCTCGCTCTCCTCCTGGGCCTGCTGGGTCTCGGTCGCCTGCTCTTCGCTCTCGGCGGTGTCACCGCTGGTCGCGGTCTCGTCGTCTTGGGCCAGGGCGCCACCGACGAGTCCGGCGGAGATGGCACCGATGGCGATCGCCAGTAATGTCCTTTTCATGGCGCTTACCTCCTTGGGTAGCCTCTTCCCTCAAGATTAGATGGCCCCTATCCCGAACGGCCAGAAACACAACGAATCAAAACGTAACCCAGAGCAATCCGATGTCGCCGACCACTGGCGGACCCAGGCTCATGCCCCGGGATAGACGTACCCCTGCCACCCCTGGCCGGTACCGAGATGGGTGGCCTGGCCGACCACATCCGGCCGATGCGTCGAGTGCACTCCCCGCCCCTGCTGGGTGCCCAGGTGGGTGGCGACCATGCGCTGAGGTGCCTCCTGGCGGGCCGGTAGCGTCGAGTCCGCTCCGTCCGCACCCGCACGCCCATGCGAGCCGGCGCGCAGTTGGGAGGCGACCAGCCAGCCCAGACCGATGCCGGTCACCAGCACCGGCACGGGATGTTCGCGAATCGAACGGCCCAGGCCGGCGAGAAACCCCGGCCTCGCACCGTGACGGCTGGGCAAGTGTGCGGCGACGCTCCGCCTGAGCCGAGCCGGCGAGAGGCGGCGCTCGAGTTCATGCAAGGTGTCGTCGAGGTGGGCCCGGGATTGACGAATGTCGGCCTCGAGCTCGTCTACCCGGCGTTGCTGATAACGGCTCATGTTCACGCCTCCTTGGCTTCGCCGTTGGTGATCTCCCTCGTCTCAAGCTGGCTGCCCGTGCTGGCCTCGTCAAGTCGCTGGCCGCCGCGCCCGTTCATGCCACCACGCGCGCGAGGGTCTGCTCGATGGCTTCGCCACTGGCTGGGCGCACCAGCCGTGCCACCTCTTCGCCGTCAAGGAGAAACACCAGGGTCGGCCAGAGCCTGACGCGAAATGCCCGCCCCAGACGCCGCCCCGGGCCATCCTCCACCTTGAGGTGGTGCACGTCGTGGCGCCGCGCCAGGGCCTGCTCGAGCCCGGGTTGGGCGATCTGGCAATAGCCGCACCAGGGAGTACCGAACTCGAGTACGGTGACGCCCGCGAGGGAGCACACCTCCTCGAGACTGGGCGCCGGCGCCATGTATTCGCTCTGCATGGTCATGCTTCGTCCTCCTCGGCCTCGGTTTGCCCAAGCCTGAAGTGAACGATAGCAGCCACCGGCCCCGGCGGGATGTTGCAAAATGCATCCCGGATGCGGCAGGCCGCTGCCCGCACGGATATGCTAGAGATATCGTTCTGCCGCTAGCGGAGGGATCCATGTCCGTACTGAAACGCCAACACCGCCAGCGCGGCGGGCGATGGCCGTCACGCATCGCCGGGTTCGGCGTCCTGCTGCTGCTGTTGGCCGCGCTGGGGCTGGCCGGCGCCGGCCCCGCCTATCGGCTGGAGCTGCTGACGCTGGGTGCCGCCTTCAACGTGCTGCGTTTCGGTGCCCTGCTGGGGCTGGCCGCCATTGCGGTCGCCCTGCTGGCGCTGTTGGTGGCGTTGCTGTGTCGCCGCAGGGGCGTCGTCTGGTCGGCGCTATTCACCATCGCGGCAACCATTGCCCTGCTGGCAATTCCCTGGACCTACTGGCAGCGCGCGCAGTCGGCACCGCCCATCCACGACATCACCACCGACATGGAGGACCCGCCGGCATTCGTGGCCCTGGCCCCGGAACGCGAGGCCGCGCCCAACGCCGTCGACTACCCCGGCGAATCGTTCGCGCGCCGTCAGCGCGAGGCCTATCCCGACATCCAGCCACGCCACTTCCCCCTGCCCCTGGCGACGGTACGCGCCGCCGCCGAAGCCGCGGTGCTGGACATGGGCTGGGAGATCGCCGACATCAACATCGACGCGGTGGATACCATCGAGGCCACACGGCGACCACGACCTGGTTCGGCTTCGAGGATGACGTGGTGGTACGCCTGACCCAGCAGCCCGACGGCATACGGGTCGACGTGCGCTCGGCCTCGCGCCTGGGGCGCGGCGACGCGGGGGCCAATGCGCAACGGATTCGCGACTACTTCGAGGCGCTGGAGCGACGCACCGGCTGATGCCTCGCCCCGTCGCCGACGGAGCGGCTCCCGGCCGGTCCCGCTTGCCGGCCGAGAGCCCGTGAGGCTCATGCCTCGGGCGGCAACGCCTCGATGGTGCGCAGTGCCTCGGCGACGATGCCCTGGCGCTTGGGCAGGTCGGCCATACGGTTGGGCGTTTCCATGTTGAGGGCGAAGAACACCGGGCCGCTGGGGCGCTCCACCCAACCCACCCACCAGCCGAGCTGGCCGGACCAGCCGGTCTTGCCGCGCAGGATCCAGTCATTGCCGGCGCCGACGACCATCAGGTCCTTGACCAGCCGCTGGTCGGCCTCGTCGAACGGAAGCTCGTTGCGGTAGAGCCGCTCGAGGAAGGCGATCTGTTCCTCGGCGGAGATCTCCAGCAGGTTCTCCTCCAGCCAGAAGTGTTCCAGCCGGTCGCCGATCTCGGCGTTGCCGTAGCCGAGCCGCGCCAGGTAGTCGCGCTCGCGCTCCTCGCCCAGCTCACGGGCGAAATGCTGGTAGAGCCACACCACCGAGTTGCGCATGCCCGAGCGCAGATCCTGATCACCGTTCCACGGCGGAAACTCTCGCTCGACGCCATCCCAGGCGAAGACCTGGAATTCATCCTCCACCACGCCGGCGTCCAGGGCGAACAGGGTGTGGGGGATCTTGAAGGTGGAGGCGGGTACGAAGCGTTGCCGGGCCCGTTCGCCGTCATGCACCAGCGCGGTGGCGGCACCGTCGCGCCTGTCGACCACCAGCAGCGTGCCGCTGGCCTCGTTGGCGCGGAAGATCTCGCCCCAGTCGTCGCGTTCCTGCCAGGTCTCGGCCACGGCGCTCAAGGGCGCCAGCGCCAGCGCCAGCAGCAGGACGCCGGCCATCAATGCTTTTATGGGTGTCGTCTTCAGAATCATGGTTCCATCCACTCGTCAGGATTATGGTATTCAAGGGTTGGCGACGCGTCGGATGGCAGATTAGCGGGATGGCATGCAAGCTCACAAACCATGATATCTTGCAGGTGCCATAAACTGAGCTTGGGCTTATGACGAGACCTTACCTGCCGCTCAATGCCCTGCGTGCCTTCGAGGCCTCGGCACGCCATCTGAGCTTCACCCGCGCCGCCGACGAGCTGAACGTGACCCAGGCGGCGGTGAGCCACCAGGTCAAGCTGCTGGAAGAACGGCTGGGCACGGCGCTGTTCAAGCGCCTGCCCCGCGGGCTGATGATCACCGCGGAGGGCGAGGCGCTGCTGCCGGTGACGCGCGACGCCTTCGATCGCATGGCGAACATGCTGGAGCGGCTCGAGGGCGGCAGGGTGCGTGACATTCTCAACGTCGGGGCCGTGGGTACGTTTGCCGTGGGCTGGCTGCTGCCGCGCCTGGCGCGCTTCCAGTCCGGCCACCCGTTGATCGAGATACGCCTGTCGACCCACAACAACCGGGTCGACATGGCGATCGAGGGGTTGGACTGCGCCATCCGCTTCGGTGACGGCGCCTGGCACGGGCTCGAGGCGCAGCGGCTCTTCGATGCGCCGCTCTCGCCCCTGTGTACGCCTCGCCTGGCCGCCTCACTCGGGGCGCCGGCGGACCTGGCCCGCCACACCCTGCTGCGCTCCTATCGCGAGAACGAGTGGGCGCACTGGTTCGTCGCCGCCGGCGTGTCACGCCCCCCGGCGCGAGCCCATGGCGTCACTTTCGACTCCTCATTGGCGATGCTGGAGGCGGCGGTCCAGGGGGTGGGCGTGGCGCTCGCCCCGCCGCGGATGTTCGCTCGCCAGTTGGGCAGCGGTGAGATCGTGCAGCCCTTTGCCATTCACGCTGCGCTCGGCAGCTACTGGCTCACCCGGCTCAAGTCGCGCCCGCCCAGCGCCGCCATGGAGGCTTTCGAGGCGTGGCTGTTCGACGAGATCCATCTGGCCTACGGCCACGCGGCCTAGCTCAGCGCCTCGACGATGGGGCGTTCGCCATCGAGCAGGACGTACTCGCGGTTGAGCAGGTCGCGCGCCTGGGCCAGGTGCACCAAGGCATGGGCGACGTTGGCGCGCGAGACGCGGTTTTCGCCGCCGCTCTCCTCCAGGGAGGTGGCGACCCGCTGGGTGGCGGGCGCATCCACCAGCCGCCCCGGCTTGAGGAGCACGTGAGGCACGGCCGAGCTGCGCAGGTGCGCATCCGCGGCGTGCTTGGCCACCATGTAGGGGCGCAGCGCCTCGGGCGCCTCGAGCGGCTTTTCGGCACGCATGGCGCTGACCATCAGCAAGCGTGACACGCCGCGCTCGCAGGCCAGGTCGGTGGCGCGGATGGCACCGTGGAGATCGATCAACAGCGTCTTGTCCGGGCCGGTGTGGGGCCCCGAGCCGGCCGTGAAGACGATCTGGTCGCAGCCGTCGCAGGCGTGCTTGAAGTCGTCCTCCAGGTCGGCAACCACGGTGTCGATGCCGCGTTCGCCGAACCATGGCTGCTGTTCCGCTGCGCGAACCATGGCCCGGATGGGTAGGCCCACGGCCTGGGCCAGCTCACAGAATTGCCGACCGATCTGGCCGTTGGCTCCGATTACCAAGGTGGTCATTCGCGTCTCTCCCGCCGTCGGCATCGTGGCTTTCCGGCAGCCTAGCCGATGCCGGCGCGGGCCTCCAGGCGGCCCGAGGGGGGACGGTGTGCTAGCCTGTGACGCTGCCAGGCGACCCATCAAGCGCACGAGGCCGACATGCTGCGACTCAACCACCACGTGGAACTGCCCGACCACGAGATCGAGATCACCCAGATCCGCGCCCAGGGCGCAGGCGGCCAGAACGTCAACAAGGTGGCTTCCGCGGTGCACCTGCGCTTCGACATTTCCGCGTCGAGCCTGCCTCCGTTCTACAAGGAGCGGCTGCTGGCGTTCTCCGACCAGCGCATCACCAAGGAGGGCGTGGTGGTGATCAAGGCCCAGAGCCACCGCACCTTCGAGCAGAACCGCGAGGATGCCCTGGCGCGCCTCAAGGCGCTGATCCTGGAGGCGGTGAAGACGCGCAAGGCACGCAAGCCGACCAAGCCGACCCGCGCCTCACAGCGCAAACGCATGGATCGCAAGACGAAGAAGGGGCAGACCAAGGCGCTGCGCAGCAAGGTGAAACCGTAAGGAGGCGAGGCTGCTAGGCTTAACGCCATAGCATGCCCTTCGCGCCAAGGAGCTCCCATGCCCACGCCGTCGAGAACCGTCTCGCGACCGCTGAATCCCGCGCTGGAGCGCCTGCATCTGGTATGGGACCTGCTGGTCATGGTGCTGGTGGTGGCCAACCTGACGCTGCTGCTATTCGACAGCCTGTTCCTGCTGCCGCCCGTCAACGATGCCTTCGCCGCCGTGGCACCGGGGCTGCACGGCGCCTACGACCGCCACGTGCACGCCAACTTCATCGAGATCGACCTGGTCTTCGTCGCCGTCTTCGTGCTCGACGTGCTGCTGGGCTGGGCCGCGGCCATCGCCGAGCGCCGCTATCACCGCTGGTTCTTCTACCCCTTCGTGCACTGGTACGACGTGCTGGGCTGCATCCCGCTGAGCGGCTTTCGCCTGCTGCGCATCCTGCGCGTCATCTCGCTGCTGACCCGCCTGCAGCGCCTGGGCCTGATCGACATGCGTCGCTGGCAGCTCTACGCGTTCTTCGCCAAGTATTACGACATCCTGATGGAGGAACTGTCCGATCGCGTGGCGCTACGCCTGCTGGGCAACATGCAGGAGCAGATCCGTTCCAGCGATTCCCTGTCGACCCGTGTCATCGACCGGGTGGTGATGCCGCGCAAGCAGCAGTTGATCCGCGAACTCAGCCAGCGCCTGGAGGAGATGACCGGCAACGCCTATGCGCGCAACCGCGAGGAGACGATGCGCTACGTCAGCGCCCTGGTCGGCCGCACCGTGGCGGAGAGCCAGGAGATACGCCGTCTGCGCAGGCTGCCGATGGGCGATGCCGTGGCCCGCAGCATGCAGTCGAGCCTCTCGGAGCTGGCCTGCCGCCTGGTCCACGAGGCCATGGAAGGGTTGCGCTCGCCGGAGTTCACCGCCCTGGTGGAACGTCTGGCCGACAGCGGCTTCGATACCTGGCTGCAGGTCGACGAGCACACCGATCGGGTGACCGAACAGGTGCTCGTCGACATGCTCGAACTGATGAAGGAACAGATCGCCGTCAAGCAGTGGCGGCGTCGCTACGATTGACCGCCACGGGATGACGATCACTGAGAATGTGGTGCACGCCGCCACAATCCACCATCGGGTCGTCGCAGTTGACCACGATCTCCGAGCGCGCCAGCACGTAGCTCTTGCCGGTAATGGTGTTCTCCACCACCTGATGCTTGCCGCCGGCCTCGCGCACCGCGACGACTTCGCCGATGAAGCCCGTCTCGCGCAGGGAGACGGTCTCCAGCTTGTCGCCGGGCTTGATGGTGCCCTCATAGTGCATCAGCGCCAGCCGCGCCGAGGTACCGGTACCGGTGGTGCTGCGGCAGATCACGCCGGGATGCACGTAGGTGGTCGAGCGCGAGCGGTAGAAGTCGTCGGCAATCTGTTCCACCGGCCCCATGAAGTGCAGGAACGGCAGCGGCCCGACGTCGCCCAGGGTGTAGTGCGAGAAGCCGCTGTGGGCCTGGATCGCCTCGACGATGCGATGCGCGCACTCGGCCAGCGCGCGCTCCTCCTCGCGCTTGAGCGAGAAGCCGAGCTCGGTCGCGTCCACCAGGGCATAGAACCCGCCGCTGTAGGCGATGCTGTAGGTCACGTCGCCCACGCCGGGCACGTGGATCTGCGCCCGGTGGGTGTCGATGTAGCTGGGCAGCCCGCCGCAGGTGATCGCCTCGACCACGCCGTTCTCGACCCGCGCTTCGATCTGCACCAGGCCGGCGGGGGATTCCAGCGTGAAGTGCTGGATCCCCTCGCGCTTGGGAATCAGCCCGGTTTCGAGCAGCGCCGTGGCGGTACAGATGGTGTTGGAGCCGGAATAGACCGGGTAGCCCATCACTTCCATGATGATGTAGCCCATCTGTGCCTGGGGATCGCAGGCCGGCACGATCAGGTCCACCGACATCTCGGGGATGCCATAGGGCTCGTTCAGCAGCAGCTTGCGCAGGCCGTCGGCGTCGTTCTCCAGGTACTCCATCTGCTGGCGCACGGTGTCGCCGGGCAGCGGGTCGATGCCGCCGATCACGATGCGGCTGACGTCGCCGCCGGCATGGGTGTCGAGCAACTGCAGGGTGAGTTCGTGGCTCATACGTTTTCCTTGAGGGCGAAGGGCGCGCCGTGCTCGGCCCACTGGGAATCGGGCACGATGACGATCTTGCCCAGGTAGTTGCTGCCGCGATTGACGAAGTAGCGCTCCGCCTCGTGCAGCTCGGAGAGCTTGAAGGCCGCGTGCAGCACCGGCTTGAGCTGACCGCCGCGAATCCACTCGACGAGCTGCTCGGCCTCCTCGCGGGTGCCGTGGGAGACGCCGAAGATCTGCACCTGGTAGAGGTAGATGCGGGTCCACATGATCTCGCTGAGGTTGCCGCCGCTGGCGCCGGCGATGGAGAGCCGCGGGTAGGTGGTGCGCGCCTTCATGTCGCCGATCATGGTGTCGATGAACAGGTCGGTCATCTGACCGCCGACCAGGTCCATCACCGCATCGATGGGCGCACCGCCGGTCGCGTCCAGCACGCGCTCGACGAAGGTGGAGAGATCGCCGCGGTCGATCACCGCCTCGGCGCCCAGCGCCAGCAGCGCCTCGGCCTTGTCGGGCTGGCTCACGGCGTAGGGGATCGCGCCGACGATGCGGCACATCTGGATCAGCGCCGCGCCCACGCCGCCGCTGGCGCCGCTGACCAGCACCCGCTCCCCGGCCGCGACCCTGGCCGAGGTCATCATGTGGTAGCCGGTCTGGTAGGAACACATGCCCATCGCCGCCAGCTCGGCGTCGGCGAGCTCGGGGTTGGGCACGTGGTGGAACTGGTCCGACGGCACGGCGACGTACTCGGCGTAGCCGCCATCGGCACCGTGGCCGTAGTAGTCGGGGGTCAGGTTGATGTCGCGGCGCTCATCGGCGTAGAGGTTGAAGTCGAGCAGGCCGCGCTCGCCGATGCGCGCGGCATCGACGCCCTCGCCCACCGCCACCACGCGCCCGGCCACGTCGGCGCCCTGGATGCGCGGAAAGGTCAGGGTCGGCTCGCCGCCCATGGCGAAGGAGGTCACCTCGCCCTTGTCCTTGGTCGGGTAGAGCCCCTCGCGGGCCTTGCGGTCGGTGTTGTTCTTGGCCGTGGCGGTGACCTGCACCAGCACCTCGCCCGGGCCCGGACGGGGGGTGGCGACGTCGTCGCGATACACCAGCTTGTCGATCCCGCCGTGGCCGGTCAGGACCATGGCGTTCATGGTGGCCGGAATGGTCGGTACGTTCTCTGTGGGCACGATGGTCCTCCTGGCTGAGCCTCGTTGGCGGTTACCTGGCTCTCCACGCCTGGCCGAAGCCTCCCCTGCCCTCGTCGCCGCGCGGCCCCAGGCAACGACATGCCGAAGAGCCAGCGCGCGGTTCGCGCCGACCGGGGTCGAAGTGCAACGGGGGAAACGAATGAGGTGGGGCAGCCTGTCCGGCGTGTCGATATGGGCAGATTGAATCATGCCCTGCCGGGGGCTGCATACCGTTGATGATTGGGTATTTTTTCTGTTTTGGGCGGCTGCGACTGGGGATTCTTTCTTTCCCGCCGACAGCGAGCCGAACCGGCATCACCTAGGCTAAGGCGCGGCAAGCGCTCGCTCGCTATCCTGTCAGGAGGAATTGCCCAGGTGTAAGGAGACACCGATGAACCACTGGCTGATGGCCAATACCGCTGCCGGCGACGGCAGCCATGACGCCGCCTTCTGGCGCGAGCACCTACGGGCAGCCGGCCTCGACACACTACGGGTGCGCGACATCGCCGAGACCGACTGGCATCGCCAGGTCGCGCCCGGCGATCGGGTGCTGGTCGCCGGCGGGGATGGCTCGGTCAACCTGGCGGCGTCCATCTGTATCGAGCACGGCGCCGTGCTGGGCGTGCTGCCCTCGGGCACGGCCAACGACTTCGCCCGCAATCTGGGGCTGCCCGACGACCCCGTGGCCGTGTGCCGGGTGGCGCTCGGGGCGCACACGGCCAAGGTCGACGTGGCCTGGATCAACGGCCAGCTCTATCTCAACGTTGCCCACATCGGGCTTGGCACCGTGCCCGCCCGGGAGGCCTCCCCACGTGAGAAGAAGCTCCTGGGGCGCTTCAGCTACCTCGTCACCCTGGCCAGAAAGCTCGGCGTACAGCGTGGCTTTCAGGGGCGCATCGAGGGCGACGACCAAGCCGTCGAGGGACGCTGGCTGACCATCGCCATCGCCTCGGGGGCCTATTTCGGTGGCGGCCACGGCATCGCGGGTGCACGTATCGACGACGGCCAGCTCGACATCGTGGCGGTGCGGCAGCGCGCCTGGTTTCGCCTGCTGCTCTCCTACCTCGCCACGCGCCTGCTGGGACACCCACCCCAAGGCGACGACACCCTGGTTCACCTGCGCTCGCCCCAGTGTCACGTGCAGCTTCGCCATGCCCGTACACTCACCGCCGATGGCGAGACCCTGGGGCGCATGGCCAACGTGTCGGCCTTTACCCGGCGCGCCGTGCTGGAGGTCGCCTGCCGGGGCGTGGTGGGGGCCAACGACAGCACCCTGGCGGGGGAGATCCGCGAGACCTCCTGAAGGCGGGCCGGCCCTAGAGCGGCAGGTGCAGTATCGCACCGCGCAGGCCGCGCGAATCGGCCCACAGCTTGCCCAGGGTGATCGGCAGCCGGAAGCGGCGCTTGCCCGCCGCCCCGGGGTTGAACCACAACCGCTGCCGTTGCCACTCATGGCGCGGCTTGTGGGAGTGGCCGTGCAGCACGGCATCGCACGCGGTGGCCGGGTCGAAATCGGCCAGGTCGTGAACCAGGTGCAGGCGCCAGCCGTTGACGACGAGATCCCGGCGCGGCGGCAGCGCCTCGGCCCAGCCGGCCGTGTCGATGTTGCCGCGCACGGCGTACAGCGGGGCCAGCTCGCCCAGGCGTTCGAGTATCGCGACGTCCTGCGGCTTCGCGCCCACGTCGCCCAGGTGCAGGATCAGCTCGCAGCCCGTCAGCAGCGTCAACGCCTCGTCGCGCAGCAGGCCGTGGGTATCGGAGATCACGCCGATGGGCGTGGCGATGTCGAGGCGAACCTGGGCCATGGGGATTCTCTTGCAGGAGCCTCCCCCACGCTAGCGCATCGCCGATGCCGCGTCACGAACGCAGAAGGGCATCGCCGTGGCGATGCCCTTCTGCGTTCATTTTGGATGCTGCTTCTCGTGGGAACGCCGCTTCTCCAGCGGTGGTAGGGTGGCTCAGTGATAGTGCTTGCTGCAGTTGGCGATCTCGCGCGCCATCTGGTCGTCCTCGCAGCGGTCGGCGATATCGCTGAGCGTCACCACGCCGACGAGACGCTTGTCGTTCTGGTTGTTGAGCACTACCAGACGTTGCACATGCTGCTCCTGCATGTTGCGCAGCACCTCCTTCACGTCCTGTTCCTCGAAGGCATAGAGCACCTCCGAAGTGGCGATGGAACTCGCCTTGTCGTCGGGGCTCTTGCCTTCGGCGAGGGCGCGAACCGTGAGGTCGCGATCGGTCACGGTACCTACGATACGGTCCCCCTCGACGAGGGGCTCGAAACCGGAATTGTCCTTACGCATGCGCTCGGCCACCTGGCGAATGGTGGCGTCTGCCGGGCAGTAGTCCGGGCGCTGGGTCATCACTTCGCGAACTTGCATCTCGCACCTCCTGTCATCCACGTATCGCACGGCCGAAGCCGCGCTGCTTCCTGCTTTGCAATGTCTTACCGTAAGAAAATAGCTGCCTGCCATGGAGGCTTCAAAACTCTCTCTGTCTTTGTTTATTGCCGTCGGTTAACTCGAGTTGTCCGGTTTGACGCCTTTCGGTCGAATGCTAGCTTGACTAACGAAGCCCAACTCAGCCGCATAACGACAATTCTTGGGGACGACCATGAAAAGAAGAGATGCCAAGACCCGGTGCCTGCCGGGTGCCTTGCCGCTTGTCTTGCTCATGGCCCTGTCGGGACCGACTCGAGCCCAGTCGGACGAAGCCCCGGCGGCGCAGGAAATACCACGCCTCGAGTCGACGGAGTGCGCCACCGAGGCGCTCACCGAGATGGGCGCAGAGTGCTACACCTTCCATAGTGAGGAGAATTGGAGCGCGCCAAACGGCAATACCGTCAAGGTACCGGTAGCAGTGTTCGAGCCCCCGGCGGGTGAGGCGGAAGAGATTCCTGTCTTCTTCTTTCCCGGCGGCCCTGGCTACTCTTCGCTAGGTGAGCGCGAGTACATGGAGCAATTGCGCAAGGACATCGGCAAACGCACCCTGGTGACGATGGACAATCGTGGCTTCATCCATGCCGAACCGGCGCTGGAGTGCCCCGACTACGCCAAGGTTTCGCCATATCACAACATCATCCATACGCCTGCGATTACTGCCTCATTGGATCCCATGGAGCGCATGGAGGCCATTACCGGGGTGGTGAGCGACTGCTACCGCAAGCTGGTCGATGAGGGTATCGACGTCAGCCAATACAACGCCCATGCGGTGTCGCGCGACGTGGACGAGATTCGCCAACTGCTCGGCTATGAGCGAATCGATGCCTTCGGCTCCTCGACCGGCAGCGGCACGGTAGCCTCCTTCATCCAGTACTACCCAGATAGCATCCGCGCCGCGATCCTCGGCTGGGCCTGGTACAACCATCTGCGCAACCGCTCGCCGGTGGACGAACTCTATACGGCCAAGCAGTCGTTCACCGATGTCCTGGCCCTTTGCGTCGCCAGCGACGAAGACTGCCGGGAGCTGGTGCCGAACTGGTTCCAAGCCATCGACCGCGCGCGCCGCACGCTGGATGGCAAGCCCTTCATCGCCAAGGTGGCAACGGCGGACGACGGCGAGACGACCCTCTACTTCGACGGAGCGGCCTTCCTCGATACCCTTTACCTGACGCTCGCCTCCGACTATGCCGAGCTACCGAGCCTCATCGCCGATGTCGAAGCGGGCGACTACTCACGACTGAACGACTTCTTCCGCATCGACGATTACGATCCCGAGCCCGAAGCGCCCAACTATGCGCTGGGCTACTTCCTTGCCCACGTATGCAATGACATGGGCACGAATCGCCCTAGCGTGGCCGACTCCACCGCTGCCGTGGCCCGCGAGCCCGCCGTGCTCGGCTTCGAGCCGCCGTGGTTATGCGCCTGGTGGGGCGAAGATGGCGATGTGCCCCCCGAGCATAATGACCCACCCGTCGCCGAGACGCCGGCCTTGGCGCTGCATGGCCAGATGGACCCATGCTGCACGACTCGCTGGAGCGAACACCTGGGCCGTACCATGCCCAACCTGCAGTACGTGGTGTTCCAAGGGCTCGGCCATAGTCCCGTAAACGAATGCCGCTCGCAGATGGTCAGCGCCTTCCTCGACGACCCGATGGCCGAGGTCGACGACAGCTGCAAGGATGAAGTCGCGCTGGAGCCTTGGGTGATCGAGCCGCCGGATGGCGCCCAGAGCGGAGATACGTGACGTCCCGCTGGTCTTGCCACGGGCGGCACTCAGGCCTGCCGATGGGCCCGCAGCAGCCAGGAGGCCATGGCCACCAGCGGCAGGCCGACGAGTGCACCGGGGTAGGCCCCGAGTAGCAGGCTGACCCCCAGGCCGGCCAGCAGCGCCGCCCCGCCGGCCGCGATAGACGGCGTTCCTTGCGCAGCGGCGACTGCCTGCCGGCGGTGGCGCTCGAAGGCCGCCACCGCGACCAGTACCGGCGCGATCACCAGCGCACACAGCCCGATCCACTTCAGGCGGCCCAGCCAGAAGCCGGGCTCGCTTGGCATGCCGGCATCGAGGGGCCAGCCGAATCGCTGGCCCAGCCAGGCCGCCGGCAGCTCGGCGAGCTTGTGCCACAGATAGAGCTGCAAGCCCAGCGCGCCGAGCAGGGCCATCGAACGGCCCAGTCGTCGACGCTGCAGAAAGGTACGCACCGGCGTTTCGAACAGCACCACCCCACCCGCCTGCAGCCACATCACCCCCAGCAGGGCGAGGGTCGGCGGCAGCAGGTTGGTATGCCCGCCAAGATTTCCGTTGACCATCGATACCGGATAGCCGACGGCTACCGCGACCGTCAGCCATGCCAGCCCGAGCAGGACCAGGCCGACGCCGACACCTCGCCCGACAAGGCGACCGTTCCACCAGGCGATACCAAGCTGCTGCGCAACCAGCCAGACCAGCACGGCATTGCCCCAGGCGAAGCGATCGTGTTGCGCGGTCACCGAGCTGCCGAATCGGGCCAGCTCGACGAACGAGCCGGGGCGAGCACGCAACGCATCGACCGCCAGTATCAACAGCACCAGGCCGAGCACCGCGCCGATCCCCCAACGCTCGTCCGCCCGTACGCTGAGCGGCAGGACCAGCTGCACGCCCAGCAGTATCAGCAGGAACCAGAGATGTACGGTAAGCGAGTGGTTGAGCGTTTCCAGAATGCCTTCGCGGGTAAGCAGCGAGAGCAGCACGAGCCCCGCCAGCACGGCCAGGTAGGTCAGGGTGGGCCGCGCCAGCCCCAACCCCCGCTCTGCCCACCACTGCAGATGGGGCTCGCCGTCCCGCCGGCGCTGCCGAACGCCGTCGACGCTGACCGCCGCCGAGACGAAGACGAACAGCGGGACGACCTGCGCCAGCCAGGTGAAATAGTCCGCCGGAGGCCAGGCATCGAGTATGTGGGCGGTACCCACCAGCCTCTCTGACTCGAACCGGGGCAGCGTCGCCACCCAGTGCCCCAGCACCACGACCAGTAACGCGAGCGTGCGCAGCGCATCGGGATAGGGGTCGCGTGCGTTGTCCACCTTGCCCTCCTTGTCGAGCGGATAGACGAAACGCCCGCCTTCGCCAGCAGCCTAGACGACGCCGGCTCGGCCGGCCAAGGCACGTGAGCACCGTTCGATCCACGATGGGTTTGTTGCTACGTTGGGGAAGCATGGCCGGAAAGCATGGCATCGCTAGAGGATTAGTATGAGGAAGGGACTAACCCATCACGCCCGTGCGCCGCACAGCGCAGCGCGTCGGCCCTCGCTGTGGATACTCGTGGCGGGCCTGCTGGCCTGCGTACCGGCGCTGGCCAAGGCGCAGTCCGGCCAGGTCGGGCTGCCGCGCTTCCCCTCGATCAGCCCCGACGGCTCGACGCTCATCTTCAGCTGGCGCGGCGACCTGTGGCGAGCCTCGAGCGAGGGCGGCGAGGCGGTGCGCCTGACCCGCCACCAGTTGGACGATCTGCACTCCAGTTGGAGCCCCGACGGCGAGTGGATCGTGTTTGCCTCGATGCGCGACGGCTACCTCAACCTGTGGCGCATGCACCGCGACGGCAGCCAGCTCACGCAGCTCACCTACGGCGATCAGCACCTGCGCAACCCCTCCTTCGGCCGCGACGAGAACGGCGAGCCGGTGATCACCTTCTCGGGCATGCTCGAGGCCGATGTCTATCGCGACCAGCGCCCCTACCGGCTCTCTCCGGACGGTGGCGAGTACACCCGGCTGCACGACGCCTTCGGCTCCGAGCCCCAGCTCTCGCCCGACGGCCGTCGCGTCGTCTTTACCCGCGGCGGTGCCTACCATGACTGGAACCGGCGCCACTACCGCGGGCCGGACGCGATGAACGTGTGGCTGCACGAGCTCGGCACCGAGCATTTCGAGCCGCTGACCGAGCGCGACGGCGATGACGGGATGGCGCGCTGGGTCGACGAGGACACCCTGCTGTTCATGTCCGACCGCGAGGACCAGACGGTCAATCTCTACCGCATGGAGCTCGACGCCGAGCGCAGCATCGAGCGACTCACCGAGTTCGACCGGCACGACCTGCAGTACTTCGACGTCTCCCGCGATGGCGGCACCGCCGTGCTGCAGGTCTGGGACACGCTGCTGACGCTCGACCTGGAGGCGCCGGACGCCGAGCCCGAGCCCATCGCCCTGCGCGCGCCCGACGACGGCCGCGATAACCACGCCCTGCGCCGCATCGACCGCGACGTCAGCGAGGCGGCCCTGAGCCCCGACGGCCAGACCATGGCCTATATCGCCTATGGCCGCGTCTACGTGCGTCACGTCGACGAGCAGAGCCCCACCCGGCCGGTCACGCCGGGCACCCACGCCAGGCACCACAGCCTGGCCTGGTCGCCCGACGGCCTGCGCCTCTACTTCGTCAACGACGCCGACGGCAGCGAGTCGATCTACCAGGCGCAGGTATCGCTGACCCGCGACGAGGTGCGCCGCAGCCATGAGCGTCAGCGCGCGCGCAGCCGTGTCTCGGCGCACCACTGGGATGGCGACCCCAACGTTTCCCTGGCCTCGGCGAACCCGGACGTCGCGTCCGAGCCCCCCGAGTCTCCCGAAGCGGACTACGACCCCGACCTGGCGGTGCGCGGCGAGGAGCCCGAGGATCCCTTCGCCCCGCAGGATCCCGGGTTCATCCTGGACCCGGTGGTGATCCCGCAGCCCGGCGACCCCACCGACGTGCCGCCGCCCACTCAGGAACCCCAGGCGGAGGTCGAGAGCATTCCCGAAGAGGAGCTGGAGGAGGAGCCGCCCGACGCGCTTCCCGCCGGCCGCGACCCGACGCGCTGGCACGATGCGATCCAGTTCGACATCAGTCCCGTGGTCGCCGAGGACAGCAACGATCGTGACGTCTCGCCATCCCCCGACGGTCGCTCCCTGGCCTTTCGCCGCGGACGCGGCGACCTGGTGATCCTCGACCTCGAGAGCGGCGAGGAGCGCACCCTGGTCGAAGGCTGGGACAGCTTCATGCACTGGCGCTGGTCCCCCGACAGCCGCTACATTGCCTACTCGCAGAACGACCTCGACTTCAGCGCCAACGTCTTCGTGGTGCCGGCGGATGGTTCGCAAGCGCCGGTCAACATCACCCGCCATCCGCGCAACGACCTCAACCCGCGCTGGTCGGCGGACAGCCGCAAGCTGACCTTCATTTCCAATCGCTCCGGCGAGAACTACGATCTCTACCGGGTCTACCTCGACCGCGAGATCGAGACCTACACCCCGCGTGAGCTGAGCACCTATTACCGCAACGCGCGCGAGGAGGCACGGGGCCGCGCGCCGCTGCCGGTGGAGCGCGACCGCGAGCCAGAAGCGACGCGAGACGCCGTCGAGCTCGACCTGGAGGACGCCTGGCGGCGCATCGAGCGCATCACCGCCACTCCGGCCCACCAGACGGCCAACGAGATGACGCCGGGCGGCGACCGCTACGTCTTCAACGCCGGCAGAGAGGGACTCGTGGCGATGGACTGGGACGGCAGCGACCGCACCCGTATCGGCCCCAGGGCCAACGTTCAACAGCTCAACATCACCGGCGAACAGGTGGTCTACATCGTCAACGGCCGCGTCGGCGTGGCCAACCTCTCCGGCAGCGGCTCGCCCCGCTACCTGGACATCTCCGATCGCTTGCGCATCGACCTGCGCCGGCAGGCGCTGCAGAAGTTCCACGAGGCGGCCCGGGTCATCGGCGAGAACTTCTACCGCACCGACCTGAAGGGTCTGGATTGGCCCGCCGTTGTCGCCGAGTATGCGAGCCTGATTCGCCGTGCTCGCACCTCCAGCGAGTTCAGCGACATCACCAACCGCCTGATGGGCGAGCTGGCGGCGTCACACATGGGCGTATCCAATCCCGGCCCGGTGTCGGCGCTGCGCGAGCCCTCGGGGCGGCTGGGCATCGAGTCCGAAAGCATCGTCTCGCAGCAGGACGGCCGCCTCGGCTATCGGGTCACCGAGGTGATACCCGACGGGCCGGCCAGCCGCGGCCCCATGCCGCTGGCCCCGGGCGACATCATCACCGAGATCGGCCTGCGGCCCTTCGAGGAGAACGAGACCCTGCTGCAACGGTTGCGCGGGCAGGTGGACCAGGAGGTGATCGTCACCTTCGACCGACCGGGCGACGACGGCTATACCGAATATCGCACCATGCTGCGCACGATAGGGCTATCGGAGCTGGCGCGGCTGAAGTACGACGCCTTCCGCGAGGAGAGCCGGCGCCGCGTCGACGAGCTCTCCGACGGACGGCTCGGCTACCTACATATCCAGGCCATGAACCAGACCTCGCTGGAGGGCTTCCAGGGCGACCTCTACGCCGCGGCGGAAGGCAAGGACGGCCTGATCATCGACGTGCGCAACAACGGCGGCGGCAATACCACGGACCGCATCCTGACCTCGATCATGGCCGGCGAACACGCCTACACGATCCCCGCGGGCGCCGACCGCGACGCCACCGGCCACTACCCCCAGGATCGCCTGGACGCGCCGCGCTACACGCTGCCGATCAACATGCTGGCCAACGAGAAGAGCTACTCCAACGCCGAGATCCTGGCGCACGCGTTCATCACGCTCGATCGCGGCACGCTGGTCGGCCAGCAGACCTATGGCGGGGTGATCTCCACGTTCAGCCACACCCTGATCGATGGCGCCACCGTACGCCGCCCTTTCCGCGGCTGGTACCTGCCCGACGGCACCGACATGGAGCACAACGGGGCCATGCCGGACCTGCTGGTCGAGCAGACGCCGCAGGACGAGGTGGCGGGCCGCGACCGTCAGCTCGAGCGGGCAGTGAGTGACCTGCTCGAGCGAATCGATGCCACGCAATGAGCCCCGCCCCGGCGCCCCGCCTGCCGGGGCGGCTCAGGCCTCGGAGTCGCTGCGATCGCCGAGCCCGTAGTCGCGCTCGACCCTGGCGATGCGTACCTGGAAGGCGGCGTACCAGTCGTTGCGCCCGAGACGCTGCGCTTCGCGGTGCTCGACCTGCTGCTTCCACTGCGCGATCGCCTCCAGGCTCTCCCAGTAGGACACCGTCACGCCCAGCGTCTCGCGCGCCGATTCCAGGCCGAGGAAGCCCGGCTGCTGGGCGGCCAGTTCGGCCATGCGCTCGGCCATGAGGGCGTAGCCGTTGTCTCCCGCCGTGCGCAGCGAGGTGAAGATGACGGCGTAATAGGGCGGCTCGGGGGTGTTGGCGATGCGGGACATAAGGCCTCACGGACGTCTTTGAGGGTAGCGGGGATTTCTTCTGGCCCCATTCTCGGAGAGTATAAGCGCGCGTGCGCTTCGCACGCTGCATTCCACTGCCCGCGGGAGACGGCATGACGCTGACGCTCGATCACGGAAGACGGGTCACCCTGACCTATTTCATCGCCTTCATCGCCATCGGCATGTGCGTCGGCCTGCTCGGGCCGACATTGCCTCATCTCGCCGGCATGACGGGGTCCGGCATGGGCCAGATCGCCATCCTGTTCACCGCCCGCGCGCTGGGCACCATGCTGGGTTCGGTGCTCTCCGGCGTACTGATCGATCGCTTCGACGGCCATCGCGTGCTGGCGGCGATGCTGCTGTTGCTCGCGGCCGGGCTCGCCGCCGTACCGTTCAGCCAGGCGCTGGTCCTGCTCACGGCCGTGATGTTCCTGCTCGGCCTGGCCGAGGTGTCGGTCAACGCCGGCGCCAACACGCTGCTGCTGTGGACCCACGGCCCGGCGTCGCCGCCCTGGATCAGCGCGCTGCACTTCTGCTTCGGCCTCGGCAACATGCTGATTCCACTGGTGCTGGTGGTGGTGCTGCGCCTGGGATTTTCCTTCGCCTGGGCGTTCTGGCTCGTCGCCCTGTACGTCATCGTTCTGCTGGTTCCGCTGCTGCGCCAGGCGAGCCCTCGCCCGCCCGACCTCACCGTCGGCCACCGCACGGCCCCACCGCCCCGGGATGGCTGGCGGCTGGCGATCTTCCTGCTGATGTTCGGCCTCTATGTGGGCATGGAGGTCACCTTCGCCGGCTGGATCACCGCCTATGGCGTGCTCGGCGGCATGGCGCCGGCCGATGCCGCCCTGCTGGTGACCCTGTTCTGGCTGACGCTGTCGGCCGGGCGCCTGGTGGCCATTCCGCTGGTCCGCCGGCTGTCGCCGTGGATGGTGCTGCGCGGCTGCCTCGGGCTCGGCCTGTTCAGCACGCTGGCGCTACACGTGCAGTGGCTACCGCTGCCACTCGTCGCCCTGCTGTTCGGCCTCGCCGCCTCGGCGATCTTTCCTACCCTGTTCGGCTTGAGCAACCAGTTGATGTTGGCCAACGGGCGCACCACCGGCTGGATCTTCCTGGCCTGCGGGATCGGCGGCATGGCGGTTCCCTCGCTGACCGGGCCGTTGCTGGAGCGCGCCGGAACGGCCGCCTTTCCCCTGCTGCTTGTCGTCCTGGTCGGCCTGCTGATCCTGGGGCTCGTCCTGCTGCGCGCCCGGGTACGACTGGCGAGCCGCTGAAGCTGCCGTTCAGTGCTGCTTCACCCGCCAGATGCGCCAGGCCAGCAGGCCGATGATCAGGCCGCCCAGCGGTCCCAGGACGGCCGCCGCGGTGTGGGGCGGGATGACGATGCCCAGCGCCTCCAGGCTCTCCAGCCCCAGCTTGAACAGGCTGAAGATGTAGTAGCTGATGACGATGATCGACAGCCCTTCCACCGCCTTCTGGATCTTGAGCTGGCTGCTGGCCCGCTCGTTGAGGCTGCCCAGGATGCTCGAGTTCTGCTCCTCGATCTCCACTTGGGCACGGGTACGCAGCAGGTCGTTGAGGCGCGCGGCGCTCTCGGCCAGGCTCTGCTGGCGCTGGTGGATGGCGGCACAGTAGTGCACCGTGGGCCGGAAGCGTCGCAGCAGGAAGGTGCCGAGGCGTGGACAGTGATCGACCCGCGCCTCCCGAAGCTCCTCGATGCGCGAGAAGACGATGCGCGCGTAGGCTTCGGTGGCGCTGAAGCGCTGGCGTGAGCGGGTGCCGCTGCGCTCCAGCCGGGCCGAGAGCTGCGACAGGGCCGTCAGCAGCGGCCGCGGGTTGGCGTCCTCCTGCTCGGCATTGCGATCGGACAGCTCGCCCAGCTCCAGCTCGTAGGCCTGCAGTTCGAGGGCCAGCTCCTTGGCCAGGGGCAGCGCCAGTGAGGCCATCATGCGGTAGGTCTCGATCTCCAGCAGGCGGCGCACCATCCGCCCGAGCCGGAAGGCATTGAGCCCATGGTTGAGCAGCAGCAGGCGGGTATAGCCCCCCGCATCGAGGCGAAAGTCGCCCCAGGTCGTGGCGTCGCCACCGCCCACCTGGGAGCCGGCCGGGTCGGTGAACCCGTACGCCTCGGTGCTGCCGCGCCAGGTATCGTCGCCTTCCACCAGCACCAGGGTGGCATTGATCAGGGCATCGCGCTGGGACTCGGCCACCTGCCCCAGCCACGCCGGCGGCGGCGCCCAGGATTCGACGCCCGCCCCTTTCGGCACCATCACGGTGAGCGTCGAGAATTCGGTGTGCCGCTCCCATTTCAGCACCTTGCCGTCGAGCGTGACGATCTGCTGGACCGCCTCGGTGTCGAAGGCGAGCCCGGTCGCCTCGCTCAGGTGCACCAGCAGGTCGGCATGGCCCTGGGCATCGGCCAGGAAGGCATAGTGGTAGAGGTGCGCCGGCTCGGTGAAGTAGATCGAGGGTCGAGCGTGCAGTTCGTTGTGCAGACGTTCGCGTTGTGGGTGCATTTCAGGGGCCCGGAAGAAGTCGAGCCTTGAGACTAAGGTCTACAGGGCGCGACGCCAACCCCGCTTTCGACTCCCCCTGTCACGTCGCTTGGTAGTACTCACTCGTCGAGAGCGGCCTGTTCTGCCGCAGCGGCCTCCTCGGTGAGCGTTTCGAGCGGCACCGGCCCCTGCAGGAAACGCCCGATCCAGCTCAGGGCGCTGGGCAGGCTGGCACGCCAGACGCGCCAGGTGTGTCCCCCGCGGAGCACCTCCATGACCACCAGGTCGGGCTGATGCGGCACCAGCGCCTGGCGTACGAGTCGCGCATGGTGCTCTGCATGGTAGACGTCGCGATCGCCGGCACTCAGGTAGAGCGGCACGATCACCTCTCGCTCCAGGTAGGCGTCCAGATGGGCGGTGTAGTTGCGGCGATGCCACAGCGCCTCGTCGAAGTTGCCCGCCTCGTCGAGGAAGGCGGGGTGGCGCCAGGCGGAGGAGTTCCGCGGCGGCAGCGGACGATAGCTGGCCGGGCTGAGGGCCGCCGCGGCGGCAAACAGATCCGGACGCTCGAGCACGAAGTTGAGGGTGCCGTAGCCCCCCGCGGAGAGCCCGGCGATGGCGCGCCATTCGCGCTGGGGCACGACCCGCCAGGTCTCCTCGACGTTGGGCATGAACTCCTCGAGGAAGGCCGAGCGCGCCGCCTCGTTGTGGCCGTCGATCCACCAGCTCTCGCTGCCGGGCATGACGATGACCGCCGGCGGCATGTGGCCCTCGCGGATCATGCGGTCGGCGGCCTGTTCGATCCCGCCGCTCTCGACCCAGTCCCTTTCGCTGCCGAACGAACCGTGCAGCAGGTAGAGAATCGGGTAGGCCTGGTTCGTCTCGTGATAGCCGTCCGGCAGGTACAGGGCGTAGTGATAGTCACGCCCCAGAATCTCCGAGGCGAAGCGATGATAGGTGATCTCGCCGGCCCGCGGCTTCTCTCCCCACAGCAGCGCAAGGCCCAGCACGGCGGCAATCGCATGCTTGAATGTCATTGGCACGGGTCTCCTTGTGCCGAGTTCTTCGTAAGACGCTAAGCCCGTTAAGGAATTTTTCCGTCTCGTCATGGTCCGACAGCTTATCGAGGGTCGATGTTCCGGGCACCAAGGATGGCTAGACGTTCATGAAGCGGATCGAAGAAATCTACTGGCTGCGCTTCTACGGCTGCCTGGCCGTGTTCG
Organism: Billgrantia sulfidoxydans; assembly: GCF_017868775.1. NCBI lineage: Bacteria > Pseudomonadati > Pseudomonadota > Gammaproteobacteria > Oceanospirillales > Halomonadaceae > Billgrantia > Billgrantia sulfidoxydans. Next base: position 3,748,257 of record NZ_CP053381.1, read on the forward strand.
GCTACCATTTCCTCGACCGCCTGAACCAGTACCTCGACAACGTCTACGTCGACCTGGCGCGCATCCCCACCGTACTCGGCACGCCCATCTTCATCTTCATCTCGATCTTCCTGTTCTCGGCCCGCTACGGCGATCGCCCTCCTCCCGGCTTCCTGGTCAAGCGCCTGCAATACGTCATGGTGCCGTATGTGGTCTACGGGCTGATCTACGCCCTGACCAAGTACGCCAACCTGCGTCGGGAAGGCGTGCCGGCCGGCCTCGTCGATACCCTCATCGAATACCTCCTCTATGCCGGCTGGCACGGTTATTTCCTGATCATCGCCATGCAGTTCTACGCCTTCTACTGGCTCTATTCCCGCTATGGCCTGGAGCGCTGGCTACCGCCCGGCCCTTGGCTGGTCCTCGGCAGTCTCATCGGCATCGCCTACTGGGGCCTGACCCGCCACTACGACATCGAACCGCCAGGCTACCTGCTCTGGATCGCTCCACTCGGCTGGATCTACCTGTTCTTCCTGGCCATGCTGGTGGTGCGCAACTACCCTCGGCTCACCCCCGAGCGCCTGGCGGAGGTCCCCTGGCTCAAGTGGCTGTCGCAGCCGGCGCTCCTGCTGGGCTTCGTCGCCGCGATCGTGCTGCTGACCCTGCGCGGCGACCTGGAGTACTCCTCCAAGGAGACCTGGGTCGTGCCGTTCTTCGTGCTGTTCACGCTCTACGCCGTCACGCGGCTGCGCCACGTGCGCGCCACCCCGCTGGTCAAGTTCATCAACCGCTACTCCTTCGGTATCTATCTGGCGCACCCCATGTTCTTCGCCTTGGTCGATTTCGCCCATGAGTTCGTCCCCTTCTCGCTGCTCCTCTATTCGCTGCTGCTGATCGTGGTGGGCATGGCCGGTTCCATTGCGTTCAACCGGGTCGTCAACAGCCTGCCCTGGGGCGGCATGCTCTTCGGCAAGACCCTGTACGTACCGGGAGCGCGGCACGGCGCGGCCACTCAGGCGCGCTAGCCGCCTGCCGGATTCGACCGTGCGCGAGGAGGGGGATGCGCGCCGCCCAGGCAGGCCCAAGCGCGGAAGGAAGAGAGGGCAGCGCCCTGCCAGGTCGGGGCCCGGCTTAGCCGGCGCTCTCGTAGGCCGACTTCAAGCGATAGAATTCGGCCACGATGTCGTCCATGGCGGCGGGGTCGTAGTCACTCAGGCCGCTGACGACCAGTTTCTTCGAACCGCTCCCGACCGGCTGGCCACGGTCGGTGATGCGAAATTCCAGCCTGACGTCACCGCGCTTGCCGATCACCTCGAGGCTCGAGTCGACCAGTTCGAGAGAGGGCGCGACCAGGTCGAGCCGGTCGAGCGAAAACCCCATGCTGTCGTAGATCACCAGCGGGCGCTTAGGATTGAACATCACGCCTCGGGCCTCGAGCAGCGGCTTGAGAACATGAGGGAAGTTCTTCCCCGAGAAGGCCACGTAGCAGCGTGTGAAGGCTTCGATGGCGGTGACATCGAGGTTGGTATCGCCCTTTCGATCCACTTCGAGGTACTGCTTGCCCTCCTCGTCCCTGACCACGAGCAGTCCCGCTTCGTTCTCCGCCAGGCTCAACGCGACCCCGTCGCCGACCATGCTGCGGAAACGAAAATCCATGTGCAGGGAAAGACCGAACCGACTCAGCACCAGGGCGAACAGCAGGTCACCGGGAACGCAGAAGCGTCGGGCTCCCGCATCATGGATGGGGTTGAAGTCTCCGGCGACACGCTTGGCGAAGTCGCTGGCCTGCTGCGCGGAGATGCGGAAGCCCGCGCCCACTGGCGTATGGTAAGGGTCGAGAAACATTCGTGTTCAGGCCTGTCCTTGGTTGGAATAGCTCGAGTTGGCGATAATGCCATTTTTTCCCGCGGCGCGGCCACACCGGGCCGGGAGGCGTCGTCTCGACGACCACGGAATCCCCTGGGCCGCCCGCCGCACCGAAGCATAACCCCTTGAATTCATGCTACCGTCTGAGCGGAACATGGTTGACGCCAGCGTCGCTGGCCGCCTTGCCCGTACTCGTCATTCTTGTGATATACGTATATCGTACAACAACGCTTGGCGGCTTCAGTGCGATACGGGATCATCCGCTGACATGGCGCAACGAACACGGCCGCTCCAGCACAGTAAGGGATCGGGGGATAACATTATCGATACGCGCAGGAAGTCCTGGCCAGCCATCGTCTCCGCTGCGCCAGGCATGGGAGCCGTTTCTTCGGGTCGAGCGGGTTCGCTGCCGCCATACCTCCGGGAAGTTGGCGCGTGGCTGGATTGACACGCTGGCTGCTATTGTCGCTGGTGCTGGCATTGCTACCCTTGCCCGTGCAGGCCAATGAGCGTCAGATCGTCCTGATCGCCCATCCGAATGTGGCCGACACCGTGCTGACCCGAGATACCACCCGGGCAATCTTTGCCATGCGCCAGCGCAGTTGGCCCGATGGCCAGGCCGTACGGGTCTTCGTGCTGCCCAGTTCCCATCCCGTCCACGCACGCTTCGCCAAGGAGCGTCTTACCGTTTACCCCCATCAGCTGCAGTTGGCCTGGGATCGCATGGTGTTCTCGGGGACCGGCCAGGCGCCCAGCCAGGTCGACAGCCAAACAGAGATGCTGGAACGCGTCGCCACCACGCCTGGCGCCCTTGGGTATCTGGAAAGGGAGTATCTGGATGAGAGAGTCCAAATCATTACCATGGAGTAGATGCCGCCGTTCACGCCCCGCGTTCGTGGCGCTGGCTCTCGCCTGGGCTCCCATGGCCGCGGCGGATGGCGTCATGGACACCCTGCAGGTACACGGTTTTCTCAGCCAGGCGCTCGTCATCACCGATGACAACGATTTCTTCGGCCCCAGCAGCAGCGGCGAGGGCAGTCTCAAGTACACCGAGATCGGCGCCAATGCCTCGTTCCGGCCCCGCCATGACGTGCTCGTGGCCGCCCAGGTGCTGAGCAGGCGCGCCGGCGGCGACGGCAGCGATGCCCGCCCGGCCCTCGACTACGGCGTGATCGATTATCAGCCTTACTCCGATCAGCAGCGCACGCTGGGCATCCAGTTGGGGCGCTTCAAGAACCCCTTCGGCTTCTACAACCAGACCCGGGACGTCGCCTTCACCCGCCCCAGCATACTGCTACCCCAGTCGATCTACTTCGACCGCACCCGTTCGCTCGGCCTGTCCGCCGATGGCGTCAGCCTGTATGCCGAGGAGCGCATGCAGCACGGCACGCTGCGCTTCACGGGCGGCGTCGGCACCCCCACCACGCGCGACCTGGACAGCCAGCTCTATCCTGCCCATCTGGGCATGGACGTGAGCGGCAGCACATCCTCCATTGCCCAGTTGCGCTACGAGCACGCGGGGGGGCGTTTCACCGCCGCCCTCAGCGCCGCGGACGTCAACCTGGACCTGGGGCTCGGCCCGCACGAGGGGGAGCTCAACTTCCAGCCCTGGATTCTCTCGCTGCAGTACGACAAGGAGCGCTGGGCGGTGACGGGCGAGTTCGCCCTGCGCCAGGTATCTACGACCGATACCGGCCCCCTGCCCGGCTCCGAGGTCACCGGCGAAAGCTGGTATGTCCAGTATACCCGGCGCTTCTTCGACGACTGGCAGTGGCTGGTGCGCTACGACAGCCTGGTGAGCGATCGTGACGACCGCTCGGGCCGAGCCTACGAAGCCCAGGGGCGCGGTCCCGCCCATGCCCGCTATGCCGACGATCTCACTTTCGGGCTGCAGTGGCGGGTCAATCCCCGCGTGCTGGTGGCCGCCGAATACCACCACATCGACGGCACCGGCTGGCTGCCGCTACGCGATGAGCCTGACCCTGCCGACACCCAGCGGAGCTGGAACATGGTCCTTTTTCAACTTTCCTTGCGTTTCTGATAGACAGGCACACTTCTCTTCAAGCATCGGCCAGGGACTGCCAGCATGAGCGCTTCCTCCTCCCAAGCACCGCATTCTCGACTGAGCCTGACCTGGCGAGTGCTTGCTCTGAGCAGCCTGCTGCTGCTGGTGCTGGCGGGGCTGTTCACCTGGCTCGGCCACGCCAACCTGACCCGCCAGTTCGAAGAGAGCCGCAGGGAGAGCAACCAGCGCGAGGCGCGCGAGATCCAGCTCGCCCTGCAGCGTTCCGAGGCAAGCCTGCAGCAGATCGCGGCGCTGACCGCCGCGTCCCCCGACCTCGGGCCGGCGCTGGCGAACGGCGCGCAGGCGGAACTGATCGGTTCTCTCTCGTCCCAGTGGCCCACGCTACAGCTCGAGGCCGGTATCGACGAGATCCTGGTGTTCGACGCCCGAGGCCGCCAGCTGGCCGAATGGGGCGAAGCCCAGGCCGACAGGGAGCGCCCCGTACAGGATTGGGTACGTCAGGTCATGGAGACCGAGTACCCGCTCTCGGCGCTGCGCTGCGCCAACGATTGCCGGCAATACGCCGCCGTGCCCATCCTGGTCGCGGGCGAGAGCGTCGGCATGGTGGTATTGTCGCGCTCGCTTGCCGACGTGACCCGTCAGGCCCAGCAGGTCTCCGGCAGCGACGTCGCCCTGCTGATCACCGGCGCGCAGGAGGCGGAGGTAGCCTCGGAGCGCTACCTGACGAGCTGGAACGGCCATTTGGCCGCGCTGACCCACACGAGCGAATACCTGCCATTGCTGCGCAAGGCGGCGCAGATGGCCATGCTCAGCGACATTCTGGCCACGCCGCTGCGCCTGCAGCACGACGGTCGCGCCTACGAGCTGTCCGTGGTACGCATGGAGGCCGACGACAGCCGGCGCAGCACCGGCTTCTTTCTCCTGGCGGCGGACATTACCGCCCAGATCCGGGCCATCCAGCAGAACACGCGCAACCTGCTGCTGGTCGGCATCGGCGGCTGGCTGGCGGCCGAGCTGCTGCTGCTGGCCATCCTGCTTCGCCCGATGGCAAGATTGCGCCGGCTGGCCGGTGTCCTGCCGGCCCTCGCCCACGGCGGCTTCGCCGAGGCCCGCAGCGCCATTCCCGTACCCCGCAGCCGTTTCGAAGACGAGATCGACGTGCTGGAAGGCACCACGCTGGCGCTCTCCGATCAGCTGGAAACGCTGGAACGCGAGGTCACGGCCCGTGGGCTCCAGCTTGCCGAGCGGGTGGAGGAGCTGGCCCGTGAGCGCGATTTCGTTGGCAGCCTGCTGGATACCGCGCGCGTCTTCATCGTCACCCAGGACGATCAAGGACGCATTACGCTGGTCAACGATTACGCGCTCACGACCCTGGCCATGCAGGAGGAGCGCCTGCTGGGCCGGGGGTTCGACGACGTCTTCACCCCGCGCAGCGACAACGACCCCGTCGACATCCCACAGGAGGAGCGCAGCCTGGTGACGGCGGATGGGCGGCAACGGACCATCGCCTGGTACCATGCGCCGCTGGCATCACACAGCGACTCCCGTGCGGCCCGGATCTCGGTCGGGCTCGACATCACCGAGCGCAAGCTGGCCGAAGCGCGCCTCACCTGGCTGGCCGAGCGCGACCCCCTGACGGAGCTCTACAACCGGCGCTACTTCCAGGAGGCACTGGGCCAGGTCATGCGCCGAGGCCGCTGCGGTGCCGTGCTGCTGCTCGATCTCGACCACTTCAAGGACGTCAACGAGCTCAGCGGACACCACACCGGCGACCGGCTCCTGCGCATGGTGGCGGATACGCTGTTCCAGGAGTTCGGCCACCACGGCGTCATCGCACGCCTGGGGGGCGACGAGTTCGCGATGCTGCTGGAGGGGGCCGATACTCGGCGAGCCATCAGCATTGCCAAGCAGATCACCCCGCTGCTCGACAATACCGGCCTGGATGCCGGTGGCCAGCGTCACCGGGCCACCTCGAGCCTCGGCATCGCCCTGTTCCCGGCGCATGGCGACAACCCCGCCGACCTGATGGCCAACGCCGACCTGGCCATGTACAAGGCCAAGGAGAGCAGCTCCCAGCGCTGGCATCTGCTTTCGACCCTCGAGCGCGCCAAGGACGAGCTGCAGGAGCGGGTCTACTGGGTGGAACGGATTCGCCAGGCCATCGACGAGGAGGGTTTCGAGTTGATGGTGCAGCCGATCGTACGGCTGAGCGACGGCGACGTGCGTCACTACGAAGTGCTGCTGCGCATGCGCGGCCCCAAGGGGGCACTCATCTCCCCGGCACACTTCATCCCGGTGGCGGAGCGCAGCGGCCAGATCGTGCAGATCGACCGCTGGGTACTGCGCCAGAGCCTGCGCGCCCTGAGCCGCGTCCAGGCCCAGGGCATCAGCCTGGCCGTCAACCTGTCGGGCCAGACCCTGCACGACGAGGGGCTCAAGCAATTCCTCATGGCAGAGCTGGCGGCTACCGGCGCGGACCCGCACCACCTGATCCTCGAGATCACCGAGACAGCGGCCATCACCGATTTCTCCAGCGCTCGCGGGGTGCTCCAGGCCCTGCGCGACCTGGGCTGCCGCACCGCCCTCGACGACTTCGGGGTCGGCTTCAGCAGCTTCCATTACCTCGGCGAACTGCCCGTCGACTTCATCAAGATCGATGGCGCCTTCATTCGCACCCTGAACACGAACGCGGACAGCCAGGTCATCGTCAAGGCCATTGCCGACATTGCGGCAGGCTTCGGCAAGCTGGCCATCGCCGAGTTCGTCGATCAGGAGGTACTGATACCACTCTTGACTTCCTACGGCATCTCTTACGGCCAGGGCTACCATCTTGGTCGTCCCACCCCTCTGGCTGAGGCCATTCCGGGAGTTTCACATGGAGACACCACGTCATAAGGCAGCTACCAGCGAACGTGACGTGCCCCAGGGTGACCGGGTGCGCGAGTTCGTCGAGCAATACCGCTTCATCATCGCTCACAGCCGGGAGAGCCGTTACCGGGCTTACGCCTTGCGCCACAAGGTCTTTCGCGAGGAACTCGAGTACACCCTGGGGGACGACGTCGACACTCCCTTCGAGAAGGACGCCCACGACAAGCACTCGATCCTCTGCCTGCTTCACCATGTCGGGAGCGATCGCGATGCAGGCTGTCTCAGGGTGGTCCTGCCCATCGACAACGACGGCCAGCCAAGGACGCTGCCGCTGGAGGAGAGCTGCGCCCACGGCCTGACCCACCCACGGCTGCATCCGGACCGGTTCGAGCGTAGCTCGCTCTGCGAGGTCTCGCGTCTGGCCGTGCACCCCGACTTCCGCCGCACGCGGGAGTGTGCCCTGGGGCTACGCGAACAGGACCTGCAGCCGCTCGAAGAGAATCGCCTGCCTCCTCCCTCCCCGTTGGTGACACTGAGCCTGTTCCTGGCCGCCACCGCCATCGTCGGCCTGTCGGGCAGGCGCCATGTCTTCTCCATGATGGAGCCACGCTTCGCCCGGCTGCTGAAGATCTCGGGGCTGGCGTTTCGACAAGTCGGCGACGTGATCGATTACTGCGGCCCCCGGGCGGCCTACTACATCGACCAGCACCAGGCCGAACGGGATCTGCAGTCCAGCCTGCGGCCGCTCTATCGCCACATCAGGACGTCACTGGCACCGCAAGTGGAGCGGACCAGCCCGTTCGTCTAGCGAGGGGCACGCCCGGCGCAGCGCGGCGGCGCCCGATCGCACGCCTGCCGACAGGTCAGGCCCGGGATGCAGCCGGCCCGGCCAGGTGAGCACCATCAGCGCCAGGACGTTGCGGTGCTCGCCACGCGCCAGGTCGGTCTCGCCCCGCGGTGACGGGATGATGCCGGCCCGCGGGTCGACCGCCTCTGCCAGGCGTTGGCGAATTCGGGCCACGACGGGGTGCCCCTCGTTGCCCGTCAGCAGGAAGACCAGCGCCACCTCGGCCTGAATGTCCTCGGTGGCCTGGTCGAGAATACGCTCGATCTCGGCGGCCAGGGCCTCGAGGATCCAGGCATGTCGCGCTGCCGGCACCCAGCGCTGGTAGTAACGGCTGTCGGCGATCACGATGTGCGTCATCCCGTAGAGCCGGTTGCGGTAGTCCGCCTGCTCCAGATCCGCCACCGATTGCGCGGGGAAAACGGAGAGAAACGCCTCGCGCACTGCCGGACGCAGGTCGACGACCTCCAGCTGGTGGAGGAACCAGGCCTGGTTCGCCACCTGGGCGGTGTACAGGCGCACGACCTCGGGATCGGTCAGGAACCGCTGCCACGCCAGGCTGCCCAGGTAGTCGAGCGCGCGCTGATGGTCGGGTATCGCTTCCAGCAGCCCATAGTAGTCCGCCTGGACCAGACGAAAGAGCAGCTGGCGGGCGAACGCGATCTCGCCCCACTCCGCCAGCATCACCTGCCTGGCGCGCTGCTTGGCGGTACGCTGGGGATAATCCGCCACGATCTGCCGGGCGCGGGCCGCCGCGAACCCCGGCCGCTCGAGCCCGGCGATGTCGCGTTCGAGCTGAACCAGCAGCCGCCGCCCGTGGGCCTCGAGAGGGGGCAGGTAGCGTGGCTCGCCGCTGATGCGGTAGAGCCGCTGGGCATAGTGGCGCTGCTTGTCGAGGGGGAGCTGCGGCAGGGCCGCCTCGTAGACGGCCTGGATCGCCTGGCCGCTGGCCCGGTACGCGTCGGTCGGCGACGATGCCTCGAGGGCGCAGCCCGCCAGCCACGCCACCAGCAGCAGCACCGGCCAACGCCCCGGTGACAGGCGATGCAGGACGCCTTCAACCATGTTTCTTGCGCCGCCGGCGGGGCGAGATCATGCGTACCCTCACCTTGGGGCGTGTCGACGCCGGCTTGTCCTGCGTGGCGCTCACCGTATCCGCCACGGACTCGCCGTTGCTCGGCGGCGCCGCGACCGGCGGAGGAATGACTACCCAGGCGAACACCGGCAGTGCCAGCCCCCAGTGAATGGCCGCCAGGCGCAAGCCCAGCGTCACCGCCAGCGCCAGGCCGATGGCAACCCCGGCCGGCACGGCCAGCGCTCCCAGCCCCACATAGACGATGCCGCCGGCGATGGAGGCGGTGGCATACACCTCCTCGCGCAGCACCATCGGCACGCGCCGCGCCAGCACGTCGCGCACCATGCCGCCGGCCACACCGGTCAGCAGGCCCATCAGTACCGCCACCACCCCGGGCGCCTCCAACTGCAGCGCCTTGTGTGCCCCGATCACCGTGAACAGCGCCAGGCCGAAGGCATCGGCCACCGGCAGGAATACGCGGGAGAGGCGATGAATGTAGTGAAAGCCGACGATGGAGAGCCCCACGGTGGCCAGGATCACCCACAGGTAGGTGGGGTCGGCGACCCAGAATACCGGCCGCACGCCGAGCACCAGGTCGCGCAGGGTGCCGCCGCCGATACCGGTGACCGCCGCCAGCACCAGCATGCCGAACGGATCCATCCGCGAGCGGCAGGCCAGTATCACGCCCGAGAGGGCGAAGACGATGACGCCCGCCATGTCCAGCCAGTACACCAGCCCCGTCAAGTCGGTCTCCCCTGTGCTTATTGGTAGGTCACGACGAGAAAGCTCACCAGCTCCTCCTCGCCGCCATTCTCGATGATGTGCTCGAGGTCGGCATGATAGTGGGCCGAATCGCCGGGATCGAGCTCGCAGCGATTCTCCCCGGCCACCACCCGTGCCCGCCCCTGGGTCACGGTCAGCAGTTCGCGGGTACCCTCGAAATGGGCGGCACTCTGCAGCCTTGCCCCGGGTGCCAGGCGGATCTCGTAGAACTCGACGTTCTTCTCCATGTGCAGCGGCGAGAGCGTGCGGATGCGGCAGTCGCGGTCGTCGCGAAACAGCTGGCTGGCATCGTTGCCACGCACCACTTCGATACGCGAGGCCGTCCAGGGCTGATCCACCAGGTCGCCAATGTTCATGCCGAACGCCTGGGCGATACGCAGCGTGACCGCCAGGGTCGGATTGGCCTTGCCGCGCTCGATCTGGCTCAGCATCGAGCGGCTGACCCCCGAGGCCGCCGCCAGCTGCTCCAGGGTCAGCCCGCGCCGCTTGCGCAGTTCGATCACGCGGCTGGCAAGGCTGCCGGCTTCCGTTTGTGCTTCGTCTGACATCGTGGTGTCACTCACTTCGCATTTGCCCTATACCCAAGACAATAGGTCTCGGCGATCGCCATCCATTATCCAGGAAAAAATTCTTGCAAGAAGGACTAGTTCTGCAATACTGGAATTCGTTCTCTCATACTAAACCCAACGTGGCGAATTGCCAGCAACGCTCGCTCCTCCGCCTGAATCCTCCAACCACAAGTCAGGAAGGCAGAACATGAAAGCGCTGATCAAGAAGGAGGCGACACCCGGCCTCTGGATGGACGAAGTGCCCGACCCACAGGTCGGCATCAACGACGTGCTGATCAAGGTGAAGCGCACCGCCATCTGCGGTACCGACGTGCACATCTACAATTGGGACAGTTGGGCGCAGAAGACCATTCCGGTACCCATGGTAGTGGGCCACGAGTTCGTCGGCGAGATCGTCGAGGTCGGCTCCAACGTCAACGACTTCCACCCCGGGCAGATCGTCTCCGGCGAGGGCCACGTGGTGTGCGGGCGCTGCCGCAACTGCCTGGCCGGGCGCCGCCACCTATGCGCCCACACCAGCGGCGTAGGGGTCAACCGTCCCGGCGCCTTCGCCGAGTACGTGGCGTTGCCGATGTCCAACGTGTGGGAGCACAAGCCCGGCATCGACCTCGACGTGGCCGCCATCTTCGACCCTCTGGGCAACGCCGTGCACACCGCGCTGCAGTACGACCTGCTCGGCGAGGACGTGCTGATCACCGGCGCCGGGCCGATCGGCGCCATGGCCGCGGCGGTATGCCGCCATGCCGGGGCACGCCACGTGGTGGTCACCGATCTCAATCCGGGCCGCCTGGAGCTGGCCAGGCGGCTGGGTGCCACCCGCACCGTGGACGTACGCCACGAGACCCTGGCCGACGTGCAGCGCGAGCTCGGCCTCACCGAAGGCTTCGACGTGGGCCTGGAGATGTCCGGCAGCCCTGCCGCCTTCCGCGACATGCTGGCCAACATGTGCCACGGCGGCAAGGTGGCGATGCTCGGCATTCCTACCGAGGAGATGGCGATCGACTGGAACACGGTGATCTTCAACATGCTGACGCTGAAGGGCATCTACGGCCGCGAGATGTACGAGACCTGGTACAAGATGTCGGTGATGGTCGACTCCGGCCTCGACGTCTCGCCGGTGATCACCCACCGCCTGCCCTATAGCGAATTCCAGCGCGGTTTCGACGCCATGCTCAGCGGCGAAGCGAGCAAGGTCGTCCTCAACTGGGAGACATGACATGTACGGAGCCTTCAAGCAGCACCTGCGCGGCGAGCTCGACGCCATTCGCCAGGCCGGGCTGTACAAGCACGAGCGCCAGCTGACCACGCCCCAGGGGGCCCATGTCGGCCTCAATGCCGGCACCGAGGTGCTCAATTTGTGCGCCAACAACTACCTGGGCCTGGCCCAGCACCCCGAGGTCAACGCCGCCGCCAAGGCGGGCCTGGAAGCGTGGGGCTACGGACTCGCCTCGGTGCGTTTCATCTGCGGCACCCAGACCCTGCACAAGCAGCTCGAACAGCGCCTCACCGACTTCCTCGGTACCGAGGACACCATCCTCTACCCCTCCTGCTTCGACGCCAACGGCGGGCTGTTCGAGACCCTGCTCGGGGCCGAGGACGCGGTGATCTCCGACGAGCTCAACCACGCCAGCATCATCGACGGCGTGCGCCTGTGCAAGGCCCGGCGCTACCGCTACCGCAACAACGACATGGCCGACCTCGAAGCGCAGTTGAAAGCCGCCGACCGCGACGGCGCGCGCTTCAAGCTGATCACCAGCGACGGCGTGTTCTCCATGGACGGCTATATCGCCCGGCTCGACGAGATCTGCGACCTGGCCGAGCGCTACGGGGCCCTCGTGCACTTCGACGACTGCCACGCCACTGGCTTTCTCGGCGAAGGCGGCCGCGGCACCCACGAGTACCGCGGCTGCATGGACCGCATCGACATCACCACCGGTACCCTGGGCAAGGCGCTGGGCGGCGCCAGCGGGGGCTATACCAGCGGCAAGCGCGAGATCGTCGAGCTGCTGCGCCAGCGCTCGCGCCCGTACCTGTTCTCCAACACCGTGGCGCCGCCGGTGGTCGCCGGCGCGCTGAAGGCCATCGAGCTGGCCGCCGAGTCCCGCGAGCTGCGCGACCGTCTAACCGAGAACACCGCCTTCTTCCGCGAAGGCCTCGAGCGGCTCGGCTTCGAGCTGCTGCCGGGCGAGCACCCCATCGTGCCGGTGATGCTGCACGATGCGGGGCTTGCCGCCCGCTTCGCCGAAGAGATGCTCAAGGAAGGCGTCTACGTGATCGCCTTCTCCTACCCGGTGGTGCCCCAGGGCAAGGCGCGCATCCGTACCCAGATGTCCGCCGCGCTGAGCCGCGACGACCTGGAGTTCGCCCTGGCCGCCTTCGGCCGGGTCAAGGCGCGCCTGGGGCTGTGATGGGCGCTGTCTGAACGCCGCGCCGCTTCGGCTCTAACGGCGCGGCGTCTACGCCCTTGGTCGTAGGCGCACCAAACGCAGTGGGCTCGCAGGCATACTGGCTGAATCGTTACAGATGGGTGCGGTCGCCATGCCTCTGCTCCAGGAAAAGCTCAGCCCGCCAGCCGTGCCGACCACCGTCATTGCTCGGGAGCGGCTCAATGATCGCTTCGCACTGACCGAGCGGGTGCGCCTGCTGGTGGTTCAGGCGCCACCCGGCTACGGCAAGAGCACCCTGCTGGCCGAACGCCTGCCTCCCCTGGAGCAACCGGCGACCTGGCTGCGACTGGATGCGCGCGACGACGACCCCGAGCGCTTCGCCGCCTACTTCCACGCGGCCTTGGCCCAGCTCTGCCAACGGCTCGCCCTCTCGCTGACGCTGCCCCCGTCGAACGGACTGCACGCCGCCATGGAGGCGTGGCTCGCCGCCCTGCCGCGCGAGGCCCCGCCCGGTCGGCTGGTGCTCGACGACTTCCACCATCTGCGCCATCCGCAGATCCTCGAGGCCCTGCGCCACTGGCTCGACCATCAGCCTCCCTGGCTCACTCTCACCCTGGCGTCACGCACCCGCCCGGCGCTCGGCCTGGCCGGGCTGCGGCTGCGCGGCGAGCTGGAGGAGATCGGCCCGGCCGAACTGGCCTTCGAGCATGAGGAGGCGCAGACGCTGTGCGCCGAGCAGCTCAGTTACCCACCCACACGCGTGAGCCTGGAGCGCGCCCTGCGCCGCACCGAGGGATGGCCGCTGGCGCTGGCCTGGCTGATCGAGCGCACCACCACGCGGGCCGCCTTCGACAGCCTGCTCGAGCGTCTCGATGGCGCCCATCCCGACTTCGCCGCCTGGTTCGACGAGCTGCTCGAGGGAAGCCTCGCTGAGGCAGACCGCCGGTTGCTGCTCCAGCTCGGCGTGCTGGAACGTTTCTCGCCGACCCTGGTGGCGAGGCTGCTGGAAGGGGAGCGGCTCTCCCAGCGGCTGGAGACGCTCGAACAGGGCGGCCTGTTCCTCACGCGAGTCGACCCCCACTCGCAATGGTTTCGCTTTCATCCGCTGTTCGCCGGCTATCTGCGTCACCGCCGTCACGAGCTCAGCTTGACCACCCAGCGCGAACTGCACCAGCGCGCCAGCACCGCCTGGCTGCGCCTGGGCAACCCCGCCCTGGCACTGGCGCAGATCATCGAGGCCGAAGCGCCCGAGGCGCTGGCCGAACTGCTCGAGCAGGAGGGCCCAACGCTGCTCGCCAACGGCCACTTCGCGCTGCTGGCCCGCGGACTCGCCGCCCTCGGCGACACTCGCCTCGTCGACTCGCCGCGGCTGACCCTGCTGCATGGCTGGGCCTCCCACGCCCAGTACCACTTCGACCGCACCCGCCAGGCGATCGATTGGATCGAGGCACAGCTCGAGGCCCCCGAATGGAATGAACTCGGCGCCGAGTTCGCCACCCTGCGCGCCCAGCTGGCGATCAACGAGGGCGATGCCGAACGCGCCGCCCCGCTGGCCGAGCTGGCCCTGACCCTGCCGCCTCGCTACCTGGCCAGCACGCCGCTCACCGCCGCGGCCATTCTCGCCGAGGCGCGCTTCGTCCAGGGAGAGCTGGCCGAATCGCTCGAGCGGACCCGCAAGGTGGAGCACGAAGCGGCGCGCCTCGGCGACGAGCAGCGCCGGCTGTGGGCGCTGTGCCACCAGTCCGAGACGCTGGTGGCACAGGGGCGCCTGCAGGCCGCCTACGACGTGCAGGAGCGCGCCATGGCCTACGTCGAGCGCAGCGGCCTGGAGCGTCTGCCGGTGGCGGAATTCCTCTATCGCATTCGCAGCCAGCTGCTGTGGGAGTGGCAGCGGCTCGACGAATCGGAGCAGGCGGCGCTGAAGGGCATCGAGGTGCTCGATACCCAGGGCGAGCGCTGGACCCTGCAGTGCCATGTCAGCCTGGCCAAGGTGGCCCTGTCGCGGGGCGACAAGGCCCAGTGCGCCGACTACGTTCGCCGCCTGCGGACGATTCTGGTCCAGGGCGACTACCACATCGACTGGCAGGCCAACGCCCATGCCACCCTGCTCGTCTGGTGGCAGGCCAACGGCGACCTCGACGCCGTGGCCCGGTGGCTGCAGGAGGCACCGCCCGGCGACCCGGCACGGGCCAGCAACCATTTCGCCCAATGCAACCTGCGCAACCACGCGCGGGCGCTGACCCTGCTCGGCCGCTTCGACGAGGCCGAGGCGCTGCTCATGGCGCTGGAGCGCCAGACCGAGCGGCTGGGGCTGGCCACCGACGCCAACCGCAACCGCCTGTGCCTGGCGGCCCTGGCCTGGCAGCGCGAGCGCCACGACGAAGCCTTGGGCCACCTGCGCCAGGCACTGGCGCTTGCCACCCGCACCGCACTCGCCGGCAGTTTCCTGCGCCTGGGGCGAGCACTGCCCGAGATGCTCGTGCCGCTGCTCAAAGACAACGGCCTCGACCCGCTGGCCAGGAGCCACGCCGAGCGGCTGCTCGAGCTCGCCCGCCGCCAGCGCGAGTTCGGCCGCGCCGTGCGCCTGCTGCTCGACGACTCGGTGATCGAGGACATCGTCGCCCGTCCCGACGTGCCGGAGCTGATCCGCACCTCACCGCTGACCCGCCGCGAATGGCAGATCCTCGGCCTGATCCATGCCGGGCTCTCCAACGAGCAGATCGCCGATCAGCTCTCGGTGGCACCCACCACGGTCAAGACCCATATCCGCAGCCTCTACCAGAAGCAGCACATCCGCCGCCGTGAGGAAGCCATTGCGCTGGCCGGCGAGCTGCTCTCGCGCATCCAGGGGGAGTGACCTTCGACCTCCTCCCCCCTCCTACGCCTCACTCCCCCCGGGGGTAGAGGATTCCCTCCAGCGAGCCCGGCATCACCATCGCCCCTACGATTTCCCGTATGGCAAGCGACAAGGACAACGCATGAACGCACAGCAGATCTACGGCCGGCAGGGCCAGGAGTGGTGGCGCGGCGCGGTGATCTACCAGATCTACCCGCGCAGCTTCATGGACAGCAACGGCGACGGCATCGGCGACCTGCCGGGCATCATCGACAAGCTCGACTACATCGCCTCGCTGAACGTCGACGCCATCTGGCTCTCGCCCTTCTTCACCTCGCCGATGAAGGATTTCGGCTACGACGTCGCCGACTATCGCGGCGTCGACCCCATGTTCGGCACCCTGGCGGACTTCGACCGTCTGGTGGAGGCCGCCCATGCCCGCGGGCTCAAGGTCACCATCGACCAGGTACTCTCACACACCTCCGACCAGCACCCCTGGTTCACCGAGAGTCGCGCCAGCCGCGACACCCCCAAGGCCGATTGGTACGTATGGGCCGAGGCCAGGGCCGACGGCTCGCCGCCCACCAACTGGCAGTCGGTCTTCGGCGGCAGCGCCTGGCAGTGGGATACCCGCCGCTGCCAGTATTACCTGCACAACTTCCTGGTCAGCCAGCCGGACCTCAACTTCCGCAACCCCGAGGTGGTCGAGGCGATCCTCGACGAGGTGCGCTTCTGGCTCGACCGTGGCGTCGACGGCTTCCGCCTCGACGCGATCAACTTCTGCACCCATGGCGAGCTTCGGGACAATCCGCCCCGCCACGAGGCGGTGGAGAGCTTCCTCGGCACGCGGCCGGACAACCCCTACGGCTTCCAGCAGCACCTGTACGACAAGACCCAGCCCGAGAACCTGGCCTTCCTCGAGCGGCTGCGCGCCCTGCTCGACGAGTACCCCGGCACCACCAGCGTCGGCGAGGTGGGCGACGACGACTCGCTCAACGTGATGGCGGCCTATACCCAGGGCGGCAACCGCCTGCACATGGCCTACTCCTTCGACCTGCTCGGCGAACGTCACGACCCCGAGTTCCTGCACCGGACGATGACCGCCATGGAGGCACGCATCGGCGACGGCTGGCCGTGCTGGGCGCTGGGCAACCACGACGTGCCCCGGGTCGCCACGCGCTGGCGCGCCGAAGACGATACGGCCCGGCTGCGCCTCTACCTGGCCTTCCTGCTGACCCAGCGCGGCAGCGTCTGCCTCTACCAGGGCGAAGAGCTGGGCCTGCCCGAGGCCGAGCTGACCCTCGAGCAGCTGGCCGATCCGGCCGGCATCACCTTCTGGCCGGCCTACAAGGGTCGCGACGGTTGCCGCACGCCGCAGCCTTGGTGCGCCGACACCCGCCACGGTGACTTCTCCCGGGGCGAGCCCTGGCTGCCGGTACCCGACGAGCACCTGGGCCTGGCCATGGGCCGGCAGGACGACGACCCCGACTCGCTGCTCAACGCCTACCGCGCCTTCCTCGCCTTCCGCCGCGAGCACGTGGCGCTGGTGAAGGGCGATGTGCACTACCATCCGCTGCGCGAGGAGGTACTCTGCCTGGAACGCCGCCATCCCGGGCGGGCGCCGAGCGAACGGCTGCTGGTGGCGCTCAATTTCAGCGCCAAGCCACGCAGTCTGCCCGCACCGCGCGAGGCGAGCCCGCTCGAGGATGCCCCGGCGCTGGTCAACGGCCGCTGGCAAGCGGGCCGACTGCACCTGCCCCCCTATGGTGTCGCCATCGCCCGCTGTCCGGCCGGCGAGGAGGTCGCATGGGACGTCTGACGCTCGCCGGCATCGGCAAGGACTACGCGGGGGTCGAGGTCTCCCGCGACATCGACCTGACCATCGAGGACGGCGAGTTCGTCGTCTTCGTCGGGCCCTCCGGCTGCGGCAAGTCGACCCTGCTGCGCATGATCGCCGGGCTCGAGGAGATCAGCCACGGCGAGATGCGCCTCGATGGCGAGCGCATCAACGAGGTGCCGCCCCAGGAGCGCGACATCGGCATGGTGTTCCAGTCCTACGCGCTCTACCCGCACATGAGCGTGGCCGAGAACATGGCTTTCGGCCTCAAGCTGGCGCGCACCGACAAGGCCGAGATCCGGCGCCGGGTGGAGCACGCCGCCGGAATGCTGCACCTGGGCGAGCTGCTCGAACGCAAGCCCAAGGAACTCTCCGGTGGCCAGCGCCAGCGGGTGGCCATCGGCCGCACCCTGGTCAAGGAGCCGGCGGTATTCCTGTTCGACGAACCGCTCTCCAACCTCGATGCCGCCCTGCGCGTCGACATGCGCGTGCAGATCGCCGAGCTGCACCGGCGCCTGGGCGCCACCATGATCTACGTGACCCACGACCAGACCGAGGCGATGACACTGGCCGACCGCATCGTCCTACTGGCCGGCGGCCGCATCGCCCAGGTCGGCGCGCCGCTCGCGCTCTACCACTACCCGGCCACGCTGGAAGTGGCGCGCTTCATCGGCTCGCCGCGCATCAACACCCTGCCGGTGACGATCCTCGACCCCGGCCGGCAGCGCACCGCGGTGCGCCTGCCCAACGGCGAGACGCTGGCCGTGGCGGTGGATGGCGCTCGCCTGAAGGCCGGCGACAGTGCCACCCTGGCGGTGCGCGCCGAAGACTTCGTCGCCCCGACCGACGCCGAGGCGCGTCTCGCCGCGCGACTGCTGGTAGCCGAGAAGCTCGGCTACGAGACCCTCGCTCACCTGCGCGTGGAAGGTGTCGGCGAGACCCTGACCCAGCGCCTCGACGGTCTGGCCCACCTGGAGGATGGCCAGCGCATCGAGTTGGGCCTCTCGGGCGAGCGCTGCCACCTGTTCGGAGCCGACGGCACGGCCTGCCCGCGGCAGGTGCGGATACCCGGCGTGACCCACTAGCTTCCGCGGTTACCAACGACGCCCCGATCTCGCCAGAGATCGGGGCGTCTTGCTAGGAACGCAGCCAGTATTGGCTTGTCGTCAGCCCTTCACCCCGCCCGCCGTCAGTCCGCCGATGATCCAGCGCTGGCAGACCAGGAAGGCCACGGTGATGGGCAGGCCGGAGAGCACCGCCGCGGCGGCGAAGTTGCCCCAGCGCTGGTTATGATCGGCGAGGTACTGCTGGGCGCCCACCGCCAGCGTCAGCTTGTGCTCGTCGACCAGCAGCACCGAGGCCATGGGGTACTCCATGATGCTCATGACGAAGGCGAGGATGAACACCACCATCAGGATCGGTCGCGACAGCGGCAGAAGGATGTAGCGGAACGCCTGCCAGGTGCTGGCGCCGTCGACCATGGCGGCCTCCTCCAGCGAGCCGTCGATCGATTCGAAGTAGCCCTTGATGGTCCAGATATGCAGCGCCACCGCCCCCAGCGAGGCGACGATCAGCGCGCCATGGGTGTTGATGCCGAGCCAGCCGACGAACTGCCCCAGGCGGTCGAACAGGGCGTAGAGCGCCACCAGCGACAGCACCGCCGGGAACATCTGAAAGATCAGCATGCCCTTGAGGATCGGCCCCTTGCCGGCGAAGCGCATGCGGGCAAAGGCGTAGGCGCTGGTGGTGGAGAGCAGCACGATCAGCAGCGACGACACCAGCGCCACCTTGATCGAGTTCCACAGCCACAGCAACACCGGAAACGGCGGCTGCACCACGCTGCCGTCGGCACGCTCCCAGGGGATGCCCAGCGCCAGCGACCAGTGCTCCAGCGAGAAGTTCTCGGGAATCAGGCTGCCGCTGGCGAAGTTGCCCTCGCGAAACGAGATCGAGATCACCAGCAGCAGCGGGAACAGGATCAGCACCAGAAAGCCGCACAGGCTGAGATGGGCCGCCAGCTTGCGCCAGCGAAGGGTACGCGGTTGAACCATGGCCATGACGATTCTCCTGTGACCTTGCGAATCAGACCCTGACCTTGGCCAGGCGCAGGTTGAGCAGCGCCAGCCCTGCCACCAGCACGAAGATCAGCGTGGCGATGGCGGCGGCCAGGCCGAAGTTCTGCCCGGCGTCCTGGAAGGCGATGCGATAGGTGTAGCTCACCAGCAGGTCGGTGGTGCCCGCCGGGGTGCTGGCGCCGAGAATATCCGGGTTGCCCCCGGTAAGCAGCGCAATCAGCACGAAGTTGTTGAAGTTGAAGGCGAAGCAGGCGATCAACAGCGGCGTCAGCGGCTTGATGATCAGCGGCAGGGTGATCCGGAACAGGTTGGTGAGCGGCCCGCCGCCGTCCACCGCCGAAGCTTCGTAGAGATCCCTGGGAATCGACTGGATCAGGCCCATGCACAGCAGCAGCATGTAGGGGTAGCCGAGCCAGGTGTTGACGATGAGCAGCATGGTGCGCGCCAGCCACGGGTCGGTGAACCAGTCGGGGCGGATACCGAACAGGGCGTCGAGGATCAGATTGATCTCGCCGAAGTGCTGGTTGAACATGCCCTTGAAGATCAGGATCGAGATAAACGCCGGTACCGCATAGGGCAGGATCAGCAGGGTGCGGTAGAGCGCCTTGCCGCGCAGCTGGTCCCACTGCAGCAGCGAGGCGAGCACGAAGCCCACCATCAACGTGAACAGCACGGTGAGCCCGGCGAAGGCGAAGGTCCAGACGAAGATCTGAACGAAGGGCCCGCGAATATCGGGGTCGAGGAAGATCCTGGCGTAGTTGTCCAGCCCCACCGCCACCGGCCAGCCCGGGGTGATGCGTTCGCCCTCGTCGGTAACGAAGAAACCCGTCTCTCTATCAGCGATCAATAGCCGGTCGTCGCGGCGATCGTACAGGCTGCCGTCGTCGCGCGCCTCGAAACGATCCAGCATGGGGGCGAAGTGGCGCAACCCGGCCATGCGCAACTCCAGCCCCTCCGGTGTCACCAGCACCAGATTCTGCAGCGCGGCGCGACTGGCGATCACCTCGCGCAGGGACATCGGCTCGCCGGCCGGCTCGCCTGGCGCCGGCTGGATGGAGACGTGCCGCCCCTCCCCCTGCGCCAGCGACATCGGCCCGGTGGTGAAGCGCGAAACGCCCTCAAGCGCCTCCTCGACCTCAGCCTCCCTCTCACCGGCTCCGGTCGGAGCGCCCTCGCGCTCCAGATAGAGCCGCACGCCTTCGTCGGACGAATAGAGCTGGAAGCCGAAGGTGGCGCTCTCCTCCTGGTAGGTACGCGAGAGCAACTGGGCGCGCACTCGTTCCTCGCTGAGCAGGTTGCTGGAGCTGTAGTTGCTGAAGCTGATGCCGATGGTGTAGAGCAGCGGAAAGATGACGAACAGCGCCATGCCGGCCACGGCGGGGAAGATGTAGCGGTGACTCATCAACCGGCGGCGGGTGAAGACGATCCCCAGCGCCGCGCCGAGCACCAGGAACAGCAGCGCGAAGATCGGCTGACCGTGGAGGTGGAAGGCGAGCACCAGCCACAGCAGGGCCAAGACCAGCACGGCGACCAGGCCGCGCAGCGCCCAGCGGGTATAGCGCTCGGCAGGATAGCGGGAGCGATGCCGGGGCAGCCCCCGGGAAGCATTGGTGGTGTACATGGGTAGCGTCCTGCGCCCAGCCGCCGGCATCGGCCGTGGCTGGGCTTCGAGCGAGGTGGGCTTACTGGCGCATGCGGCGGGCCGCGGCATCCAGCGCTTCGCGGGGCGACTGGCGGCCGCTTCCGATGTTCTGCAAGGCCGGCTCCATGGCGGCCCAGAAGGCGCCCATCTCGGGTATGTTGGGCATCGGCATGCCGAGCTCGGCGTTCTCCAGGGTGGCGGCGATATTGGGGTCGCGCTCCAGCTCCTGCTGGTAGGCGGTGTGGGCCACCGCCCCCAGGGTGCCGTCGCCGTTGAAGGTGCGCATGCCCTCCTCACTGAGCAGGTAGTTCTCGAGGAACTCGACGGCCAGGAAGTCGTTGGGCGAGGCGGTGTTGATCATCGCCGCCATCACGCCGAACATCGGCTTGGCGCGCTCCTCGCCCACCCGGGGCAGCAGTGCCACGCCGTAGTCGATGCCGCTCTGCTCCAGGTTGCTCCAGGCCCAGGGGCCGCTGATCATGGCGGCCACTTCGCCTCGGTTGAAGCGCGTGTCCATGATGCTGTAGTCGGTGCCGCGCGGCAGCACGTCGCTCTCGATCAGCTCGGCCAGCAGCTCGGCCCCTTGGATGGCACCGGCGTTGTTGACGCCGATGTCCGCGATATCGAAGCCCGCCTCGGTCTGGCGGAAGGGGTAGCCACCGTTGGCGGCGAGCAGCGTCCAACCGTAGTAGGGCTCGCCGTAGTCGAACAGGATCGCTTTCTTGCCCTGCTCGGCGAGCTCGGCGTCGAGTGCCGCCAGCTCGTCGAAGCTCTCCGGCGGCGTCTCCACCAGCGCCTTGTTGTAGATCAGCCCCAGCGCCTCCACCGAGATGGGGTAGCCGTAGTGCTCGCCGTTCCACAGGGTGGCGTCCCAGGTGAAATCGAAGTAGCGCTTGCGGAAATCCGTGGAGGGCGAGACGGGGGCCAGCAGCCCGCTCTGGGCCCACTCGCCGATGCGGTCGTGGGCCCAGATCACGATGTCAGGCCCCTGGCCGCTGCCGGCGGCCTGCTGGAAGCGGTCGGTGAGGTTGTCGGGATTGACGATGTCGACGGCAATGCCGGTGTCGTCGGTGAACCGGCTCGCCACCTCACGGATGCCATCGTAGCCCTTGTTGTCGCCCATCCAGATCGTCAACCGATCAGCGTCGAAGGCGTAGGCGGAAAAGGCCAGGCCGCTGCCGAGCGCGGCCAGCAAGGTAACGCTCACAGCGTGGCGTGTCCAAGGCATGGGAGAATCTCCGGGTTGTTGTTATCGATGCCGCGGCCGTCGCGGCGCGGCGAAGCGAACCCGTCCAGCCTCGCCAATCGCGGCGCAGGCGTCCTCCTCCCCGGGGGGCGTAGCGATGGCGTATGGGTGGGGCGTAGGAAAATCGGCAGGCGTAGGAGTCGGCGGCATGCGAGGCACGCCGCCGATGGTTTCAGGCAGAACCGAAGGCTCTCATGCGAAGGCCCTCATTCGGCCTCATCGTCACCGTGCCGGGCCAACCAGTCACGCAGGAAGGCGATCTCGGCCTCCTGGGTTTCGATCACCTCTCGTGCCAGGTCGCGGATGGCCTCGTCCTCGCCGTGCTCCAGCGCCACACGGGCCATGTCGATGGCGCTCTGGTGATGGGCGACCATGCCGCGGGCGAAGTCGAGATCGGCATCGCCGCTGAACTCGGCCAGCACGTCGCGATGCATGCGCTCGGCGATCTCGCGATAGGCCTGTACGGCCGGGTTGTCGGCATGCACGTCGACATCGGGCTCGGTGACCGCCTCACCCGGGTCCTCGCCGTCGTCGACCGCCGCCTCGCCGTCATCCGCCTCGCCCTGGCCCTGCTCCTGCTGCGCCCCGTTCTGCTCGGCCTCGACCTGCTCGATGCGCTCTTGCGCCTGGGCTTCCTCTTCGGCGGCCGCAGCACCGCCCGCCAGCCAGGCGCCGCCGACCAGGAGGAGGGACAGCGCCGAGAGATGACGGGCTATCGGGGTGTATGACATGGCTCTCTCCTTTACCATGGAATTACGATGTAAACTGGTGTCGCGCAGGCCATCGCGCCTGTCAGCCAGGGAAACCCTTCACCAGCGAGACTACCATGGACTGGAACCCCGCCCTCATCTGGTTGGCCATCGCCCTGTTGCTGGGGCTGGCGGAACTCTCCTCCGGGGGGTTGGTGCTGCTGTCGCTGGGTGTTGCCGCCGCCCTGACCTCGGCCCTTGCCGCCCTGGGGTTCACGCTGCCCTGGCAGCTGCTGGCCATGGGCGTGTTCTCGGGCATCCTGATTCCACTCGCCATCAAGGTGATCCGCCCCTGGTTCTCACCCAGCGGAGTGTCCTATGGCACCACCGGTACCGGCGTGGAGCAGGGGCGCACCTATACCACGCTGAAGCGTGACTTCGATGGCGCTTGCGGGATCAAGATCAACGGCGACTTCTACCGCCTGCGTGTGGCCGAGACCGGCGAGACCGAACTTGCCGAAGGCACGCTCGTGGTCTTCCAGCAGTTCGACGGCACCACCGCCATCGTCAGCCACGTCCAGCCGCACTGAACAACGAGCAAGACACCCGCGCCGAAGGATGGCGCCTCTCCTACCCACGCATCGAATGAGGGAACATGACCATGGATCTACCCATCAACCCGGGGCTACTGCTGGCGCTCATCGTCGTCGTGATCGGCATCCTGATCGTCGCCAAGGGGCTGGTGATCGTACGCCAGTCGGAGGTCATGGTGATCGAGCGCCTGGGCTCGTTCCACCGCCTGCTGGAGAGCGGCATCAACATCATCATTCCGTTCATCGAGCAGCCCCGCGCCATCACCATGATCCGCTACCAGAAGCGCGGCGAGGAGTTCTTCCCGGTGACTACCAGCGAGGTGCGCATCGACCGCCGCGAGACGGTCATGGACTTCCCCGGCCAGCCGGTGGTGACCACCGACAACGTCACCGTGCGCATCAACGGCGCGCTCTACTTCCAGATCATCGACCCGCGCCGCTCCGTCTACGAGGTGGAGAACATGAGCCAGGCGGTGGAGGTACTGGCCAAGACCACGCTGCGTTCAGTGGTGGGCAAGATGGAGCTCGACAAGCTGTTCGAGTCGCGCGCCGAGGTCAACAACGAGATCCAGGCCGCCATGGAGGAGCCCGCCTCCAAGTGGGGGGTGAAGATCTCGCGGGTCGAGGTGCAGGACATCGCCATGCCCGAGGAGGTCGAGGAAGCCATGCGCCTGCAGATGGCCGCCGAGCGCAAGCGTCGCGCCACCGTGACCGAGGCCGAGGGCGAAAAGGCCGCCGCCATCGCCAAGGCCCAGGGCCAGCGCGAATCGGCGATCCTCAACGCCCAGGGTGACAAGGAATCGGCCATCCTGCGCGCCCAGGGCGAGCAGGAGTCGATCAAGCTGGTCCTCAACGCCATCGGCGACAGCGACGAGCACAAGCGCACCGTGGTGGGCTACCTGCTCGGCCAGAGCTACATCAAGGCGCTGCCGACCATGGCTCAGGACGGCGAGCGGGTGTTCGTGCCCTACGAATCCTCCGCCCTGCTCGGCTCCATGGGCATGTTCCGCGAGATGGCCGGCTCGCCGGAAGACAGCGTGGCGCAGCACCTGCGCGGCGGCGACCGCCAGAGCGGCTTTCGCAGCGGCATCGTCGGCGGAGCGGCCAGCAGCTAAGCGCCGCACCCAAACCTTGCCAGCTGCATTTCCTGCAGCCGGCTGAGGGTGCGCCGGAAGGCAAACGACAGGTAGCCATGGGGGTAAAGCTCCTCCATGGCGACCTCGGCTTCGATATGGAGCGGCACGCGGCGGTCGTAGCACTCGTCGACCAGGGCGATGAAGCGGCGCACCCCATCGTCGCGCCGCGACAGCGGCGGCAGCTCGCGCTCCCCGGCCTCGATGCGCTCGGCGCCATCCTCGGTGCCGCGGGCGATGCGTCCCGCCGAAGCGGCATCGCTCAGGCGCGGCACTTCGCTGAGCAGAACATGATCGAATTCGTCGGCCAGCGCGATGAAGTCGAGCGCCGCCAGCGGTTGCTCGCACAGCTCGGCGTAGCGACACCACACCACCCGCCCGCTGCGCCGCTCCACCGCGATGCGTCGATGTCCCAGCTCGATGGGCTCGTGGCGCGTCGTCTGCCCCTCGCTCAGGCGCTCGAAAACGGCCCCCAGTTTGCTCGGCTCCCCGGGCTCGGCCACCCAATAGCGCCGCCACGCCTGGCCGGGGTGCAGGCGATGGTCGTAGCCGCCGTCCAGCTCCACCACTTCCATATGATGCTCGATGGCCGCGATGGCAGGCAGGAAACGCTCGCGGTTGAAGCCGTCGGCATAGAGTTGGCTCGGCGCCTGATTGGAGGTACATACCAGCACCACACCGTGCTCGAACAGCGCCTGCAGCAGGCGGCCGAGCAGCATGGCATCGGCGATGTCGCTGACGAACAGCTCGTCGAGGCAGAGCACGCGCACCTCGGACGCCAGCTCACGGGCCAGCGCCGCCAGCGGATCGACGGTGCCGCCCAGCTGGAACTGGCGCTGGTGCACCCAGCGCATGAAGTGGTGGAAGTGCAGGCGTCGGGCAGGCACGCCGAGATGACGATGGAAGCCATCCATCAGCCAGGTCTTGCCGCGGCCCACCGGCCCCCACAGATAGACGCCTGGCACGGCCCCGCGCCCTTTCGTGGCCCCCGCGTCGTGCAGCGCCTGGAAGCACACCTCGAGCCGCGCGGCAGCGGCCCGCTGAGCCTCGTCCGGGGCGAAGCCGTGACGCTCCACCGCCTCGCGGTAGAGCCCAAGGGGCGAAGCTGCCGTCATGCCTCGAGCTGGCGCCGCATGATGGTGACGTCTTCGCCGCGGTAGCTCAGCTCCTCGTGGTCGCGCCAGCCGAGCCGGCGGTAGAGCGCCTGCTGGTCGGGGGTGAACAGGTAGAAATAATCGACGCCACAGGCGACGGCCTCCTCCTCGACCCGCCGGATCAGCGTCGAGGCGATGCCCTGCCCGCGCCACTCCGGCAGCACGAACACCGAGGCCAGCCAGGGGGTGAGGTCGGGGCGGGTGTCCATGTCCTCGGCCATCAGCGCCGCCGTGCCCACCGGCTGGTCGCCCGCCATGGCCACGAACACCGAAGGCACGCCGCCGTCACCGCACTCGCGGCGAAAGGCGTCGCGCCAGGTATCGGCCGTGAAGTCGGGGTTGAGGTGGCCCCATTCGGCATGGGTCCAGCTCGCCACCGTGGCGACATGGGGGGAATCGGGGCTCAGGCGTACGAGGGTGATCGGGTGCTGCATGTCGCATTCCTTTTGCTTGGAGTGGGCGGCCGGCGCTTCGCTTTGGTTGTTCTCGCAGAGTTTCTATGCTGAGACAACACCGACCGAAGAACGCCATGGCGCACTCGAGGTGCGCGGCAAGGAGAGCATGATGGCATTAGCGCTGAAACGACTCGAAGATCAGATCCTCGTCATCACCGGCGCCACCAGTGGCATCGGCTTGGCCACGGCACGCCGGGCCGCCGACCGCGGTGCCCGCCTGGTCGTCGCTGCCCGTGACGGGAGCGCCCTGACCGCGCTGGTGGACGAACTGCGCCAGCGTGGCGCCGATGCGACCTATGCGGAGGTCGACGTCGGCGACCCCGATCAGGTCCGCGCGCTCGCGTCGACCGCCATCCAGCGGTTCGGCGGTTTCGATACCTGGATCAACAACGCCGGCGTCTCGCTGTTCGGCTACCTGACCGACCAGCCGCTCGACGATCAGCGGCGGCTGTTCGAGACCGACTTCTGGGGCGTCGTCCACGGCTCGCTGGAGGCGGCCCGCCACTTCGGGCTGCGCACCGATACTCATGGCGGGGCGATCATCAACCTCGGCTCGGTGGTCTCGGATCGGGCCATTCCGCTGCAGGGCATGTACTCGGCCTCCAAGCATGCGGTCAAGGGCTTCACCGATGCGCTGCGCATGGAGCTGGAGGAGTTGGGGGCGCCGGTTTCGGTCACGCTGGTGAAACCGGGCAGCATCGCCACGCCCTTTCCCCACCACGCGGGCAACCGCATGGACGTCGAGCCGACCCTGCCACCGCCCCTCTACGAGCCGAATGTGGTAGCCGAAGCCATCCTGCACTGCGCCGAACATCCGCGGCGCGACATTCGCGTCGGCGGCGCCAGCAAGGGCATTGCCATGCTTGGACAGCTGGCACCGCGCTTGGCCGATCGCATCATGCGGCGCAGCATGATCCCGCGGCAGCAATCGGACCAGCCGCCACAGGGGATTGGCGGGCTGCACCGGCCCGCCCCGGGCGTCTGGCAGCGGGCCGAGTTCGAGCACCCGGTCGCCCGCCGGAGCCGCTACACCCAGGCGGCGATGCACCCGGCGCTGACCGCCACGGCCATCGTCGGCGCCGTGCTCGGTGTCGCCGCCCTCACCGGCACGGCACGGCGACAACGCCACTGACTCGCCACTGACTCGCCGCTACTCCCGGAGCTTGACGCTCGGTCTATCCCAGTTGGAAGGGATAGACCGAGCCGATGTCGAGGATTCGGGTGAGTTCATCCAGCGCGGTAAGGGTCTCGTCGGCCAGCTGCGGGTCGGCCAGGTCGTCGGGCGCCAGGCGGTCGCGGTAATGGCGCTCGACCCAGGCGGCGAGTTCGCCGTGCAGCGCGTCGGTGAGCAGCACGCGGCCGGTCAGCGCGGCACGCTCCTCGGCGGAGAGTGCCACCCGCAGGCGCAGGCAGGCGGGGCCGCCGCCGTTGCGCATGCTCTGCTTGACGTCCTTGACGATCACCTCACCGATGGGGTTGTGACCGGCCAGCAGCAGATCCTGAATGGTGCGCCACACCGCCTCGCGCTCCTGGCATTCGCCAGGCACCACCAGGGTCATGCGGCCGTCGGGGTTGCTCAGCAACTGCGAGTTGAACAGGTAGGAGGCCACGGCATCCTCCAGGCTCACCGCCTCGCCGGGCACGCGCACCGGAATCAGCGGTGTCGACATCTTGCTGCGCAGCTCATCGAGGGTGGCCTGCTCGTCGAGGAAGGCCATCTCGTGGTAGAGCAGCACCGGCCCGTTGCCCACCGCGATCACGTCGTTGTGGAACACGCCGGCATCGATGGCCTCGGGGTGCTGCTGGGCGAACACCGTCTGCGCCGCGGCGAGGCCGTGCTGGCGGGCCACCGCCTGGCTCGCTTCCAGCGTCTGACGTGCGGGAAAGCGCTTGGGCTCATGCGCTGGATCCCCGCCGAAGGCTTGGCGGCCATAGACGTAGAGATGCACGCCGGCCTCGCCGTGCTCGCCACACAGCCGCGTGTGGTTGGCCGCCCCTTCGTCGGAAAAGGCCGGCGTGGCCGGCAGCGCCGGGTGGTGGGCGAAGTGGGCCTCGTCGCGGAAGATCGCCGCCAACACGCGGCCGGTGGTCTCCGGCTCGAGAAAGCGGTGGAAGCTCGACTGAAGGTTGGCCGGGGTGAAGTGCGCCCGGCCGTCCGGCGCATCGCGGCTGGGAGTCACGGTGCCGGCGTTGGCCGTCCACATGCTCGAGGCCGAGCACACCGCGCGCAGCACCTGGGGCGCCTCGGCGGCCGCCCGGGCCAGCACCTCGCGGTTGCTGCCGGTGAAGCCGAGCGAGCGCAACGCGCCGAGGTCGGGGCGCTGCTGGGGTGGCAGCACGCCCTGGGCGTAGCCGGCATCCATCAGCGCCTTCATCTTGGCCAGCCCCTGCAGCGCCGCCTCGCGAGGGTTGGAGACCAGCCCGCCGTGGCGCATCGAGGCCACGTTGCCGTGGGCCAGGCCCGAGTAGTTGTGGGTCGGCCCCACCAGGCCGTCGAAGTTGACTTCCCGGTAGTCGGTTTTCGTCGCTTGGCTCATAGCACCACTCCGGGCGGCAGGCTGTCGGGCAGGGTGAGGCTCTCGGCCTCCATCGAGGCCACCGGATAGGCGCAGTAGTCCGCTGCGTAATAGGCACTGGGGCGATGATTGCCGCTGATGCCCACGCCGCCGAAGGGCGCGTCGCCGGAGGCGCCGGTGGTCTGGCGGTTCCAGTTGACGATGCCGGCGCGGATGCGCAGCAGGAAGTCGTCCCAGTCGGCGCGCTCGCCGCCGATCAGGCCGGCGGCAAGGCCGTAGCGGGTGTCGTTGGCGAGCCGCAGGGCCTCGTTCCAGTCGTGGTAACGGTAGACCTTGAGCAGCGGGCCGAAGTGCTCCTCGTCGGGCACGTCGAGGCCGGTGACGTCGATCAGCGCCGGCGACAGCAGGCTGGTGCCCTCCTGCAGGCACTCCATGCGCGACAGCACCACGCCGCCCAGCGCCTCCAGCGCGTCCTGGGCCTCGAGCAGGCCCTGGGCCGCCTCCGGGCTGACCAGGCCGCCATAGAACGGCGCCGGTTCCTCGAACTGCCCGGCCACCCGCAGGCGGGCGATGGCGTCGACCAGGGCGTCGAGCAGATGGTCGCCGACCTGGCCCTCGGGCACGATCAGCCGACGCGCACAGGTGCAGCGCTGGCCGCCGGAGAGGAAGGCCGACTGCAGGATGGTGAGCACCGCGGCGTCCTGGTCATGCACCTCCTTGACCACCAGCGGGTTGTTGCCGCCGAGCTCCAGGGCGAGGATCTTCTCCATCTGGTCGGCGAACTGGCGATTGAGCAGACCGCCCACGCGGGCGCTGCCGGTGAACAGCAGGCCGTCGATACCCGGGTGCGAGGAGAGCGCCTGCCCCACCGGCGCGGCGCCCTGCACCAGGTTGATCACCCCGGCGGGCAGGCCCGCCTCGTGCCAGCACTGCAGGGTCAGATCGGCGGTCAGCGGGGTCTGCTCGCTGGGCTTGAACACCACCGTGTTACCCGCCAGCAGCGCCGGCACCATGTGCCCGTTGGGCAGATGGCCGGGGAAGTTGTAGGGGCCGAACACCGCCATCACGCCGTGCGGGCGATGGCGCAGCACGGCGGTGGTGTCGCCGACGTCGCGGCTGCGCTCGCCGGTGCGCTCCTGGTAGGCACGTGCCGAGATCGCCACCTTGCCGATCATGGCGCCCACCTCGGTGCGCGCCTCCCACAGCGGCTTGCCGGTCTCGCCGGCGATGGCGCGGGCCAGGTCCTCGCGGTGGGTCTCCAGTTGCTCGCGGAAGCGCTCGACCACGCTCAGGCGTTCGGCGAAGCCGAGCCGGGCCCAGCCCGGGAAGGCGCCACGGGCGGCCTCTACCGCCGCTGCCACCTGGTCGTCGCTGGCGGCGGCGCCCTGCCACAGGGTCTCGCCGGACACCGGATCGCGCTTGGTGAAGCGCGTTGCCTCGCCCGGCTGCCAGGTGCCGCCAATCATCAGCTGTTGCATCGCTTTCATGAAGTCTCCTCGGTATCCAGTACGCGCAGGGAGTCACCGGCCACCACGCCCAGGCGCTTTGCCTCCGCCTCGCCCAGGGTGAGGGTGCCCTCCTCGTCGGGGCCGTGAGACACCCAGGCGGCGCGGAAGTCGGCCATCGTCGTGCTCGCCGCCAGCCAGCGCGGGCGAGCGGGGGGCGGCTCGTCGCTGGCACGGATCTCGACCCGGCAGCGGCGCGACTTGCGCACCGCGCGTACGTCGTCGATGTAGGCCTCCACCGTCGGCCCGCCGTCGAAGATGTCGATGTAGCCCTCCCAGCGCAGCCCCTCCTGCTTGAGCATGGCCAACGCCGGGCGGGTGTCGCGGTGGACCTGGCCGATGCAGGCCCGCGCCTCGTCGGAGAGAAACGGCGTGTAGATCGGGAACTTGGGCATCAGCTCGCCGATGAAGCTCTTCTGGCCGAGCCCGGTGAGGCGGTCGGCCTCGTCGAAGTCCAGCGGGAAGAAGTGGCTGCCCAGGCACTCCCAGAAGGGACTCTTGCCGCGCTCGTCGAATACGCCGCGCATCTCGGCCAGCACCTTGTCAGGGAACTGGTCGCGAAACTCGGCCATGAACAGCCAGCGCATCATCGACAGCAGTGCACCGTTGCGCTGGTGCGCGCGCTCCTTGCCGCGAAAGCCGGGGCGCAGGAACAACGAGGCCACCTCGGCGTCGCCGGTATGGTCGGAGCTGAGGAACAGGGTGTCGATGGTGCGATGCAGGTCGAGCTGCACCGACGAGTGCGCCAGCGTACCCAGGCGATAGTGGTAGAACGGCACCTCGCGCCCCACCTGGCCCTCGATGGCGCAGCAGCCGGCCAGCTCGCCGCTCGCCTCGTCCTCCAGCACGAAGAAGTAGTTGCGCCGGTCGGGCGGCGTGCGCTGTTCGAAGGCGGCGATCGCGGCGGCGATCTTGTCGCTGAGGAACTCGCGGTTATCCGGCAGCGAGGTAAAGCCGACCCCGGTCTCGCGGGCGATCTTCTGCAGCTCGTCCAGGTCGCCCTCGGCAATCGGTCGAATACGCATCACAGCTCCCCCTCGTCGAAGCCCGCTTCGTCGTCGCCGGCGGACGGCAGCGCCAGCGGCGCGGCCAGTACCGCCCGCCCCTCCTCCACGCCGAGCAGCTCGGCGTGCTCCGGCGAGAGCATCAACTGGCCGGTGGGCGACAGCGCGTAGCGCGCCACCACGCAGCGGAACTCGGCCAGGCGCTGGTTGGCGATCATCGCCGGCTCGGCGTCCGGCAGGGCGTGAGCCGGGCGTACCCGTACCGGATGCCAGGCGGCGCGGCGGAAGGTGTGCAGGCGATCGCGCTCGCCCTTGATCACCGGCCCCGCGTCGAACAGATCGACATGACGCGAGCGCATGAAGCCCTCGGCCAGCATCTCGGCCATGGCCGCCTCGTGGGCGGGGTGCTCGCGGCCGATGGCGGCCCGCGCCTGGGGCGTGAGCAGCGCCAGGTAGAGCGGGAACTGCGGCATCACCTCGGCGATGAAGCTCTTCGAGCGCACCCCGGCGAGATAGTTGATGTCGTGGTAGTCGCGCACGAAGAAGTGGCGCCCCACGCTGTTCCAGAACGGCGACTCGCCCTGCTCGTCGAGATAGCCCGGAAACGCCATCGCCAGCACCTCGGCGAAACGCTCGGGGTACTGGGCGATGAACATCAGCCGCGCGCGGCGCAGCAGGCTCTCGGCGCTGGTGCCGCGGTAGCGCGGGTCCAGCGACAGGGCGCACAGCTGGGTGGTCTCGGAGACCTCGTGGGAGAGCGACAGGGTCTGCACCTCGCGGCGCACGTTGAGCTGCTGCGAGGCGTGGATCAGGGTCTCCTGGCGGTAGGTGTAGTAGGCCTCCCGCGCACCGGCTTCGGCGCGCAGGGTGGCGGTGCCTACGACCTCGTCGCGCTCGAGATCCTCGAGCACGAAGGTGTAGTGCTCGTCGCCGGGAAAGTCCACCTCGCGCCCGAACGACTGCCGCGAGCGCGCAATGCGCTCCTCGAGACGATCGCGATGGGCCGGCAGGTTGGTCAGGCTCGGCGTGGCCAAGCCCGCCAGCCGCTCCAGGGCCGGCAGGTCGGCCGGCCGAACGGGGCGTACGACCATCATGGCGGGATCTCCTGGTCGATGGGCGGTGTCGCGCATGGCTCGGCCAGCTTTCACTGGGCCGCCACCAGCCGCGCGATGGCACGCTCCAGCCGCGCCATGCCCTCGGCGATGTCGGCTTCGGGAATCACCAGCGACGGTGCCATGCGCAGCACGTTGGGGCCGGCGATCAGGGCCATCACGCCCTCCTCGATGGCCAGCGGCAGGATGTCCTTGGCGCGGCCCTCGTACTCGGGGGCCATCTCGGCGCCGATCAACAGGCCCATGCCGCGGATCTCCTTGAACACGCCATGCTTGCGGTTGATCGCCTCGAGATGCTCGCGGAACAGGTCGTGGCGCTGCTTGACGCCGCCCAGCACCTCGGGAGTGTCGATGTGCTCCACTGCGGCCAGGGCCACCGCCGAGGCCAGAGCGTTGCCGCCGTAGGTGGAACCGTGGGTGCCGATGGCCAGCGCCGGGGCGACGCGGTCGGTGGTCAGCATGGCGCCGATGGGGAAGCCGCCGCCCAGCGCCTTGGCGCTGGTGAGGATATCCGGCTCGATGCCGTACTCCATGTAGGCATAGAGCGAGCCGGTGCGGCCCACGCCGGTCTGCACCTCGTCGAAGATCAACAGCGCGTCGTGGGCGTCGCACAGGTCGCGCAGCCCCTGCAGGAATTCACGTTTGGCCGGCACGATGCCGCCCTCGCCCTGCATCGGCTCGACCATCACCGCGCAGGTGTCGTCGTCGATCAGGTCGCGCACGCTGTCGAGGTCGTTGAACTCGCCGTGAACGATGCCGCCCGGTACCGGACCGAAGCCCTGGGAGTACTTGGGCTGGCCGCCGACGCTGACGGTGAAGAAGGTGCGCCCGTGGAAGGACTGATAGAACGACACGATGCGATGCTTGTGCTCGCCGAAGTTGTCGTGAGCCCAGCGCCGCGCCAGCTTCAGCGCCGCCTCGTTGGCCTCGCCGCCGGAGGAGCAGAAGTAGGCCTTGTCGGCGAAGGTGCGCTCGACCAGGGTCTTGGCCAGTTTGAGCGAGGGCTCGTTGGTGTAGACGTTGGAGAGGTGCCAGAGCTTCTTGCCCTGCTCGGTGAGCGCCTCGACCAGCAGCGGGTGGCAGTGCCCCAGGGAGTTCACGGCGATGCCGCCGGCGAAGTCGATGTATTCGCGCCCCTCCTGATCCCACAGCCGGCTACCCTCGCCGCGCACCGGAATGACTTTCTGGGGGGAGTAGTTCGGCACCATGTACCGGTCGAAGTCGGCGCGGCTCGGGGTGTGGCTCATCTCGGTCTCCATTCCTGCAAAGGGTTGATAGCAACGCAGTGATGTCAGTCGAGTATAAGGAGCCTGGCCGCTGGCGGCTTTCAGCTATGGGACCCCGATTTGTATAAAAGGGCTGTGGCAGGAGAGGAAGCAAAGGGGGCGCGACCCGTTCGGGCCGGCTAGAGGCGCTCTTCGCGCGGCGTCACGCCGAAATGGTTGCGATAGGCGGTGGAGAAGTGAGCCGGCGAGGAGAAGCCCGTCTTCATGGCGATCTCGCCGGCAGGCAGGTCGCTCTCGCGCAGCAGGCGGCGCGCCTCCTTCAGCCGCAGGTCGAGGTAGTAGCGGCCGGGCACCGCCTGCAGGTACTTCTTGAACAGCCGCTCGAGCTGGCGGCGCGAGATACCGAGGTGCTCGGCCAGCTCGTGGGTGGTCAGCGGCTCCTCGATGTTGGCCTCCATCAGCATCACCGCATCCACCAGCGGCGCCGGGGCATGCCCCAGACGGGCGCGCAGCGGCACCTGCTGCGGCTCGTCGGCCATGCGCACCCGCTCCAGCACGAAATGCTCGGAGACCCGCTCGGCCAGCTCGCTGTCGTGGTGGGAAGCGATCAGCGTCATCATCATGTCCATCGCCGCCGTACCGCCGCCGCAGGTGAGGCGGTCGCGGTCGATCTCGAACAGCTGCTGGGTGAGGCGCACGCGGGGGAAGTCGCGGGTGAAGGCGGCGAAGCGCTGCCAGGGCAGCGTGGCCCGGTAGCCGTCCAGCACGCCGGCGCGGGCCAGCAGCTCGGTGCCGCCACCGACCCCGACCAGCACCACGCCGCTGCGTCCGAGCTGGCGCAGCCGGCCCGGCAGGGCACTCTCGTGCATGGCCGGCAGCGGGCTGGGTGCGCAGACCACCAGCATGTCCAGTTCGGTCGACGCCAGCTCGAAGGGAGTACAAGCCGCCTGGCTGAGATCGGCCATGCTGGCGACCTCACCGCCTTCAGGCGAGAAAGCCTGCAAGCGGTAGAGCCGACGCCCGGCCAGTTGGTTGGCCACCATCAGCGGCTCCAGCGCACAGGCCTGGGCCAACAGCGAGAAACCCGGCAGCGTCAGCACGCCGACCCAGCGAGTCGGAGGCTGACGAGAAGCGGTCGAGGGGGAATCGGGCATGCCACAACGCCATTGCCGGAACGAAGCTGAAATGGTACTCGATCGGCAGCGTTGGCAATACCGGGCCGGAGCAACGCGTCAGCCGATGTGGCACGTCGAGACGGGACTCAGTCGACGAGACGCGAGAGCAACAGCGTGATCACGACGATCCCGACGAGAATGGCGACGCCCAATACCAGCCAGTGCACGCCCTTGGCCGGTCGCCTGGCTTCCGGCTGGTCGGCGTCGGGCTGCGGGTGGGCGAAATCCTCGGGCAGCCGCTCCTCCATGAGATGCTGCTTCTTTTCCTCCGGTGTCCTGCTCTCCCTGGTATCCATGGCGGACCTCCTCTGCCGCTGGGTTCGCCCGCCAAGGAAAACGCGTGGCGGGCCTATAACGTCACGACATCGAAGCTGACATCCGGGTTCACGTCGGCGTCGTAGTCGACGTCATCGCGCTCGAACCCGAACAGCTTCAGGAACTCGTGCTTGTAACCAGCATAGTCGGTGATCTGGAACAGGTTCTCGCTGGTCACCTGGGGCCACAGGTCCTTGCACGCCTGCTGCACGTCGTCGCGCAATTCCCAGTCGTCCAGGCGCAGGCGGCCGGCCTCGTCGGTGGTGTACTGCCCTCCATAAAGACGCTCGCCGAACAAGCGGTTGAGCTGCTCGATCGTGCCCTCGTGCAGGCCCTTCTCCTTCATCACCTTGTAGACCATGGCGATGTAGAGCGGCATGACCGGAATCGCCGCGCTGGCCTGGGTCACCACCGACTTGAGCACCGCCACGTTGGCGCCGCCGCCGCTGGCCTTGAGCCTGGCGTCGATTTCACCGGCAGCACGGTCGAGGTCTTCCTTGGCCTTGCCCAGGGCACCGTGCCAGTAGATCGGCCAGGTGATCTCGGTGCCGATATAGCTGAACGCCACGCTGCGGGCGCCAGGAGCCAGGACGCCGGCCTTGTCCAGCGCATCGATCCACAGCTCCCAGTCCTCACCGCCCATCACCGCCTTGGTGTCTTCGATCTCCTGCTCGGTGGCGGGCTCGACCTCGGCCTCGATGATGGTGTCCTTGTTGGTGTCGATGGCGGTGGCGCGGTAGGTCTCACCGATCGGCTTGAGGCTGGAGCGCTTGAGCTCGCCCGAGTCGGGCAGCTTGCGCACCGGCGAGGCCAGCGAATAGACCACCAGGTCGACCTGGCCCATGTCCTGCTTGATCAGCTCGATGGCCTTGTCACGCGCCTCGTGGGAGAAGGCGTCGCCATTGATCGACTTGCTGTAGAGCCCCTCGGCCTTGGCGAACTTGTCGAAGGCGGCGGCGTTGTACCAGCCGGCGGTGCCGGGCTTCTTGTCGCTGCCGGGCTTCTCGAAGAACACGCCCAGGGTATCGGCGCCGTAGCCGAACGCCGCGGTGATGCGAGCCGCCAGGCCGTAGCCGCTGGAGGCACCGACCACCAGCACCTTCTTCGGCCCGTTGGCCTTGTCGAACTGACGGGCACGGGTCGCCTCGATCTGCTCGAGCACGTTCTTCTCGCAGCCGACCGGGTGAGTAGTGGTACAGATGAAACCGCGGACCTTGGGTTTGATGATCACGACAGACCTCGTTATTGGTGTTGCAGCGCCGCCTGGGGCGCCGGATCGGTACGAATGGGCAGTGGCGACATTCTAGCGGCCATGCTTGCGTCTGTCCGCACTTGAGCGACGATGACACCTGGGGCACGATGCAACCCCGGCAATGCCATGGCAGGAGATGGGTATGAACGCACAGGCGCTTGTGGACGAACGCGGCGAGCTGTGGCTGGCGCTGGCTCCGCTGTGGCTGGATCGCGAGCCCAGCGAGAGCGACTTCGCGCACATGGTGGAGGTGATCCAGCGCCAGAACCTGACGCTGCGCGAACTGGAATGGGTCTTTCGCCTGGAACTCGCCCCGGTGCTGGTGCGCAACCAGGTGTCGATCGCCGGCCAGTGGCGCGACTTCGACGACTATCGGCTGATGCAGCAGCTGGTCGCCCACAACCTGCGGCTAAAGGGCTGGCGGCGCAAGAGCTGGGCGCTGTTCTCGGGGCTGACCACGATGATGACCCGGCACCGCTGGAACGAGCTGATGGCGCGCGTGATGATGGCGCGGGGGGAGTCGCCTCACGCCTGACCCGATACGGTCGCAAGGCGCGGGCCGATGGCGGCGCCTAGGGCTGGAACCTCTCGTCGAGAGCCTCTTCCAGGGCCCGCTCGAGCACCTGGCCGTCGGCACGCGGCGAGAAGCGTTGGATGACCCGACCGTCCCGGGCCACCAGGAACTTGGTGAAGTTCCACTTGATCATGCCAGTGCGCATCACCCCCGGCGCCTTGCGCTTGAGCTCGACGAACAGCGGATGTGCGCCGGCACCGTTGACCTTGACCTTCTCCATCACCGGGAAGGTGACGCCGTACTGGCTCGAGCTGAAGGCGCAGAAATCCAGCGCCGTCTCCGGCGACTGGCGGGCGAACTGATTGCAGGGAAAGGCGAGCACGGTGAAGCCGCGGTCGCGATGGCGGCGGTAGAGGCGCTCCAGCTCACCGAGCTGGGGCGTGAAGCCGCAGCGGCTGGCGACGTTCACGATCAACAGCACCTGCCCCTGCAGGGCGCGCAGGTTGAAGGGCTCGCCGCGAAAGGTGCGGCATTCGTGCTCATGGATGGCCATGTCTTGCCTGCCTCGCTGTCCTCTCACCATGCCACGTTTCACACGTAGCACCCCTCAGCGCACCGAGGCAACCTTGCCTCGGGCCTGCCCAAGCCAGGCGTTCTTTGCACGCTGCCCCCAAGCCTACCGAGAAGCGGCAGCGCCGTCACGTTCGCTGCGCATTGACCGCTCCCGGACGACTGCCCATGCTGGGATGACAGCGACATCGAGGAGCGCTGCCATGCGCGACACTGCCCCCCGCCGCCGCCTGGCGACCCACGAAGTGGTCAACCAGCCCGACACCCCCGGCGACCGCGACCTGCTGGCCAGCGACCTGCCGCTGCGCGAGACGCTGGAGCGCGACGCTCCGGCCTGGGTCGCCGAACGCCTGGCGCCGCTGGGTCGGGGCGCCGGCAGCTCCCACGTACAGGAGCTGGGCGAGGCCGCCAACCGCCACCCGCCGGAGCTGCGCCTGTTCGACCGCCACGGCCGCCGCCTGGACGAGGTGCGCTACCACCCCGCCTACCACGAGCTGATGCGCCTGGCCATGGAGGGCGGCTGGCACGCCGTGGCCTGGCGCGAGGAGGGTCGTGGCGGGCACCAGGCGCATGTCGCCGCGCTCTACCTGTTGACCCAGGCCGAGCCGGGCTTCTGCTGCCCGGTGACCATGACCCATGCCGCCATGCCGGTGCTTCGCCGCAGCCCCGAGATCGAGGCCGAGTGGGCGCCGGGGCTGCTGGCCAGCGCCTACGACCCCCGCGCCCTGCCCGCTCGGGAGAAACGCGGCCTCACCTTCGGCATGGCCATGACCGAGAAGCAGGGCGGCAGCGACGTGCGCCGCAACACCACCCGCGCCGAGCGCGACGGCGAGGGCTGGCGGCTGACCGGCCACAAGTGGTTCTGCAGTGCGCCGATGTCCGACGCCTTCCTCACCCTGGCCCAGACCGACGAGGGGCTGACCTGCTTCCTGGCGCCGCGCTTCACGCCCGACGGCGAGCGCAACGCCATCGAGCTCCAGCGGCTCAAGGAGAAGTGCGGCAATCGCGCCAACGCCTCGGCGGAGGTCGAGTACCGTGGCGCCTGGGCCGTGCGCGTCGGCGAGCCCGGCCGCGGCGTGGCCACCATCATCGACATGGTGCAGCAGACCCGACTGGATGCCGCCACCGCGCCGGTGGGCATGATGCGCCAGGCCCTGGCCGAGGCGTGGCGCCACGTTCGCCAGCGCCACGCCTTCGGCCGGCCGCTCGCGGAGCAGCCGTTGATGCAGGCGGTGATCGCCGACCTGGCGCTGGAGGTTGAGGCCGGCCTGGCGCTGGTCATGCGCAGCGCCCGCGCCTTCGACGGCGACGCCCGCGGCGAGGCCCACGAGACGGCCCTGGCACGGGTGCTGCCGACGCTGGCCAAGTACTGGCACAACAAGCGCGCCCCGGGCTTCATGGCCGAAGCCATGGAGTGCCTCGGCGGCATCGGTTATGTCGAAGAGGCACCGCTGGCTCGGCTCTACCGCGAGGCGCCGGTGAATTCCATCTGGGAGGGCTCGGGCAACGTGATCTGCCTGGACCTGCTGCGAGTGCTGGCGCGTCATCCCGAGTCGATCGCCGCCCTGCGCGCAGAGCTCGGCGCCGCTCAGGGCGTGCAGCAGGACCTCGATCTGGCCCTGGCCGGCCTGGAGCACGACCTGGCGCTACCTGCCGAAGCGCTAGAGCCCCGTGCCCGCTGGCTGACCCAGCGCCTGGCCCAGGGCCTGCAGGCCGCGCTGCTGCTGCGCCATGCCCCCAACGAGGTGGCCGAGACCTTCTGCCGCTCGCGCCTCGGCGTCGAGGCAAGCCCGGCTTACGGCGTGCTGCCGGCCGGTTCGCCGCTGGCGACGATCCTGGCGCGAATCGGCGACTGATCGGAGGCCAGCGCGGGAATCTCGTTGGCCGGCACCGGGCGCGACAGGCCGAACCCCTGCACGTGGGTACAGCCGAAGCGAGCCAGGGTGGGCAGGCAGTCGAGCTCCTCGACGCCCTCGGCCACCACGCGGATCCCCAGGCGACGGCCGAGCAGGGCGATGGCCTCGACGATCGCCGCGTCCTGGCTTTCCTGCTGCAGGTGGCGAACGAAGCTGCGGTCGATCTTGAGCTCGCTGATGGGCAGCATCTGCAATCGCGAGAGCGACGAGAAGCCGACACCGAAGTCGTCCACCGCCACCTCCATCCCGCTCAGGTGCAGCCGCGCGGCGATCTCCGAGCCCAGCAGCTCGTCGTCCATGGCCGCCGTCTCGGTGATCTCCAGTATCACCAGCGGTGAACCCTCCGGCGCCAGTTGGCGGCTGAGCGCCGGAAGCTGCGACTCCATCAGATCGTCGGCGGTGACGTTCACCGACAGCGACAGCAGTACGCCCTGCTCGCGCCAGCGCTGGGCATCGATCAGCGCCTGCTCGAGCACGTGGCAGGTCAGGCGCCGGCTCTGCGCGGCAGTGAGCATGGGCAGGAAACTGGCTGGGCCGATCAGGCCGATCTCGGGGTGTGCCCAGCGCACCAGGGCCTCGACCCCGCTCAATCGCCCGCTGGCCAGCTCGAACTGGGGCTGGTAGTGCACGGTGAGCTCGCGCCGCTGGAGCGCCGACTCCAGCTCCTCGGCAGAAAAGAAGGGGCTATCCTCGGGCACGATGGCCGGCTTGCAGCCAGGACGCAGCCGATCGAGGCGCTGGCGGAGCTCGGCCAGTCGCATCGGCTTGTCCAGCGAGCCGAGCATCTGCAGCCCCAGGGTACGGCCGACCCGCTCGGCGATGCGCGAGATCTTGCGCTCGACGCCGCCCAACAGCAGCACCCAGCCGGAAAACTCCCGCTCGGCCAGCAGCCGCAGCAGCTCGATGCCATCCGGGTCGCCGAACTCGAGCCCCATGATCACCAGCTGTGGAGAACACTGCTCGAGCTCTGCCAGCAGCGCATCGGCGCGCCGATAGCAGCGGCTCTCCAGCCCCAGCACATGCAGCTGCAGCGATAGAATCGCCACCACATCGGGATCCTCGTCGAGCACCAGGGCCAGGGCTCGCTCTTCTTCTTCGTCGTATTCCGCCAAAAGGTTCATCCAGGGATCCCGCTCACGAATTATTCTGAGGCTACCATCATCCCTGACGACCAGCCGGCTCAGCTGTCAACGCTCGCCCCTCAGCCGAGAGGACCGACCACCACGCGCAGCGCAAGCGCCAGCAGCATCACGCCGGTAACGCGATGGATCCAGTGCGCCCGCGCCTGCAGCCAGGGCAGCACGCGCGAATGGGTCAAGGATACCGCCACCAGCACGTACCAGCCGCCGTCGATGATCATCGCCGTGGCGACGATGATCGCCTTGGCCGCCAGGCTCATCTCCGGCGTGACGAACTGGCTGAGCAGGGCGATGAAGAACAGGATCAGCTTGGGATTGCCCAATGCCACCAGCATGCCCTCGCGGGCCGCCTGGCCGCGGGTAGTCGCAACGCCGGCCGCTTCCAGCGCCGCCGCCCTGCCGGCACGCAGCGCCTTGATGCCAAGCCAGGCCAGGTAGGCTGCCCCGCACCAGGTAATCACCTGGAACAGCGCGGGAAAGCGCACGATCAGCGCCCCCAGCCCGAGCACCGTGAGCAGGGCATAGAACCCCACGCCCAACGCATGGG
This sequence comes from Billgrantia sulfidoxydans, assembly GCF_017868775.1. Taxonomy (NCBI): domain Bacteria; kingdom Pseudomonadati; phylum Pseudomonadota; class Gammaproteobacteria; order Oceanospirillales; family Halomonadaceae; genus Billgrantia; species Billgrantia sulfidoxydans. The sequence continues at coordinate 3,789,105 of NZ_CP053381.1, forward strand.
ACAGCGCCGCCACGATGCCGGGCGCACGCCCGCCGCCCAGCGTGTGGCGCAGTATCAGGGCCAGGCTCGGCCCCGGTGACATCGCGCCCATGGCGCACACCGCCACCAGCGACATCCAGAGTGAAAGCGGCATCTCCGTTCCTCTTCGGTTCTACGCCCGTGCCTCGGTTCAACGGTGGAACTGTCCTTCCCGTTCGGGCTGCCACAGGATCGCATCGATGCGCAGGCGCGCCTCCCCACCGCCAGGTAGCGGCCAGTCGATCTCGTCGCCAATGCGCAGCCCGATGAGCCCGGCCCCGATGGGTGCCATCACCGAGATGCCGTCCTCGGTCGCCGCCAGCGCGTGGGGATAGACCAGCGTACGTATCATCTGGCGGCTGCGTGTCAGGTCGGTGAACTGCACCTGGCTGTTCATGCTGACCACGTCCGCCGGGATCTCCTCGGGATCGATCACCTCGCCGCGCTCGAGCTCCTCTTCCAGGCAGTCGGCGACGAATCGATCCTTCTCGTCCGCCTGGTCGATCAGGCGCTGCAGTCGCTCCGCATCCAGGCGGTTGATGATGATGGGGGGACGAGACGACATACGACCTCCTTGGCGCCGACAGCAGGCAACATGCTGGCGGCCATGCAACGAAAACAGCCCTTCGCCCCGGAGGGGAGAAGGACTGTGACTGTCACTATCATAAGCCCAAGCCTGAAGAATGTCAGGCCCGCCCGTGCTTCCCGGCGGCCTAGCGTTCGGGCCGGTGCCGTGCCGTCGCCAGCAGCACGCCGGCCAGGGCGACCAGCGCGACGCCGACGAATGCACCCGGGCTTTGCTGCTGCCAGCCGAACAGCGCCAGCACCACTCCCAGGACGCCGAGCCCCCAGGCAAACCGCTTCACACCCATACCGCCTCCTCGCATGCGTTTATCGGTCAGCATGCAGCGGCCCGGCAGGCACATCAAGACGCTTGACGTGGCACGGCGCTTGCGCAACGGCGAACGTGGCGACGTGCCATGCTGTCAAAGCGACAGACATGACACCACAGGGTCTCGCATGAAGACACACGACTTCGAACGCGGCGGCGCCGAGCCGAACGCCATCGAGGGCACCCTCGAGGCGAATGCGGCGCACTACTCCGAAGAGAGCTTCTGGGACAAGGTGTCCCATAGCGCCCGGCAGGCGGGCAGAAAGACCCTCGAGCCCGCCCTGAAGATGTACTACTCGGCTCAGGACCCCAGCACCCCGCTGTGGGCCAAGACCGCCATCTATGGCGCGCTGGGCTACTTCATCTCGCCCATCGATGCCATTCCCGACCTTACGCCGCTGCTCGGCTACACCGACGACATGGGCGTACTGGCCGGTGCGCTGGCCATCGTCGCGGCCAAGATCAACGACAAGCACCGCGAGCAGGCCAGGGCCACGCTGGCCAGGTGGTTCGGTTAGGAACGCCAGACGAGGCATACCAGAAACGCAAAACAGCCGCTTATAAGCGCTGTTTTCAGTATTTCTCAAGCTGGTACCGGCGGTCGGACTCGAACCGACAAGCACTTGCGTGCGGCGGATTTTGAATCCGTTTTTCGACAACCACAGGCCGCGCTTGCTACGGGCTTTTGTAGATAAAACAATAACTTGAAATTTTCCATTGGTTACATACAACACGGGGATTCGCTACGATCTGCGACCAAACTGCGACCACTTTGGCCAACCACTGCAGAGGACGAGGGTCCGCTGCGTAGGTGGCAGCGCGAAATCATGGGAGGACACCTACACGCCCCTCCCGAACCAACCTCGACGCGAGAGCCTCAGCAGGCCTGCTCGGCCCAAGGCCAGCGGATACGGCAAGGCTAGGGCGGGTGGAGCCGGTTGGCTTATTTGGATCCGAGGCGTGCGGTCACTCTCAACGTCAATGTGGAGTTCCATCTGCATGAGCTATGGCGAGCTATAATCTAGACGAGATGAGCGAAAAGGCTAGCGTGCGAGTCGACCACGTAGTGTGGTGTGCTTGTCTCATTCTCAAAACCAGCAAAAGATTTCGAAAAAAAGAACCAGAAAAATATACAAAAACGGAAGGTTAACTCGTATGTTCCAAGGCGAAACCGAAAAATTAGAAAACGAAATTTTTACTTCTCAGGAAATCAGAGTAATAGAGCAACATGGAAAGGCCCTGATAAAGCTTGCATTAGGGTTACTTCCACCCACCACAAAAGAGCAAGAAGATTTCGTTAGAATTTTTCAAAACAGAGCATTGCCAACCACTGTCTATGAAAAGGCAATGTTTAAATATTTCAAGAACTGCTCAGAGATTGCCTCTAAGCTCCTGCTATTAAATGATGAAAATGAAAAACTCACAAAGGAAATCAGAAACTTAAAAGAAAGAGTAGGCCATGCTGAAGACAAAAAAAACGAGAATATTGCCGAGTCGGCAGAAGTGATTAAAAAACTACGCGAAGAAAAACGTCGGGCAATAAATAAAAACGAAGCACTAGAGGAAAGAATTTCACAACTGGAAACTGCCATAGATAAAATGAAAAAAAAGCTATCCTTAATTCCTGAAGAGGAAATGTCAAGAATCCTTACAAAAGAAAAAGAAAGCAAGAAAAATGAAAGAAATAAGAAAAAAGAAGAAAGGGTGAAAATTGACTGTCCGTGCTTGGGCGAAGTGGAGAATTGCTCAAGATGTTATGGCTCAGGCTCTTATGAAGCGGATGGCTATGGCAACCCAGTCTAACCATCTTGGATATGGAAAAATATTAGCGAAGATAAAATAGTTGTATGTATTAAAACGAAACCAGGATGCGTATATAAATGAATGCGACTACCGGAACATGCTCAACTTCGGGGGCTTCCCCGAAAGGCCCTCGGCGTCGAGGATACACCAGCAATCCTCAGGCGTCGTACCCGGGCAAAAAAAGAAAAGGCAGCATCAAGTCTCGATTAACGAGTACGAGGCTGTCGGGCGTTTCGGTTTGTTCACCCTTGAGAAACTGTTGCGCGAGACTTCATAAGGCGCTCTAATTGACTCACAAAGAGAGCCGCGTGTGTCCTGCCTACGCCGTCGCAAGCCTTAACTCACTCATGTTAGTTGCCCCTTAGCACTAGGATAAAAAGCAGGGGGCTGATGACTAACTTCATGAGACCGGACGGTCGGCAAATGTTTTATTAAGTAGCTCAACACGGTTTTCATAGTAAGGCCACCCTTCCGACTCGCTTATAACTGCAATATCATCGAAGTAGTCTAGACAACCTGTCAGCTCATCGTAAGCAGCTTTATCTATGAGGCTCAAACGTTCGAGCAGTCTGGCTTCAAGCTGTTCTTTTGTAAACCTTTTCGAGAAATCTACTTCTAAACAGGAGCTGATGATTTCATACCCATCTTGTGAAACATTGTCTGATTCACACTCAATCTTCGCTCCCCTCTTGAGCCATTTTTTCCAGGGTGTTTCTCTTCGCCATTGAGGACTCTTACCCTCACTGGGCTCAGGCCATATGAGTATCGTTTCTTCACCCAATGGGTGTAAACCTCCGGTCAGCATTTCAAAAAGAATCACCCCAACTGCAAAGACGTCTACCTTGGAAAAATCAGGAGAGCCGTCTTCTAGAGATTTCACATATTGCTCCGGAGCCATATACGGTCTACTGCCATAAGGGCGACCAAGAACCAAATAGGCATTGGCTAGCTCGAAGTCAGCGACGAATGATCTCATTTTTATCGGGTAGCCATCACCCGCATCAAAATGCTTAGAAATATAGTCCAAAAAAACATTCTCAGGCTTGAGATCTTGGTGACACAACAGCCCTTTTTTTTCACAATAATTCAAAGCATGTACGATCTGAATAGAAATCGATAATGCCTCAGGCTCAGAAACAGGCCCTTCACATATGAAATCCCGCAATGTAGTGTCACGCTTCCTAGACAATAAAAAGGGAACGCCTGAAATTATATCAATATCAAAAAATCTCTGTATGGATGGATGATGGCAAACCACATGAGCATTATTCACTTCATACAAAGCTTGTGAAAAAAAACTGTGCCTATCAACCAAAGACATGGCTCCTTCGGTTTTGATACCTTTTGCAATGACATAGTTGGTATCACCCCCCTTGAAGGTATAAATCATGGAATGAGGTGTAGACATCTCACCTATTAAATCACCATGCTTGCAAAGTTTGCTCTCAATAACCAATTTCTGAACATCTTCTGGAAATTCCCACAGCATTTTCATATACAAACTCACATTGACTTATAAGTTTTTACTTAGCCAGGAAACCAAACCACTCAGCATTTTCTCCCAGACAAATGTCTTTGCATAAAAATAAGTTTATATAAGAATTGCTTTTTCTTGTTCAGTCATAATTCTTCGACCACGCCGGTACTCACCATTGATTCCAGGTAATCTGCCAACTTCCTAGGATGCTCGTCGCCCCTCAACAACACGCCAGCCTCCATGTTTCTCTCCATGGCATAACCGGTCAGGTTGGCACTGGTGATGAAGGCGAGGCGATCGTCGGCCACGGCGACCTTGGCATGGACACTGCCCCCAGTGAACTCTTCAGACCGTTTCTGCCAGGCGAAGAAGCGTGCTCTGGGAAGGACTTCTCTCATCAGTGAGACCGAGTCCACCGAGAGGTTTCCGCCCTTCCCTTCGGGCGACTCCAGCAGAATCTTGACGTCGACTCCGTGATCGGCAGCCTGATTCAGCGCGGTGACGATGCGATCGACCCTGTAAGCCACGAAGCTGGTCAGGAAGAGGCGCTCCCGGGCACCGCGGATTACCTCGAGCATGACCTGCTCCGTCTGCCGTGTGGCGGTACCAGCGGGAGCTGGCCCCGTCCAGACCAGCTCGGGGCTCAGCTCCTGATAGTGCTCGACGACATAGGAAGCCCCTTCGAGCATCCCGGCAAGTCGAAGAGCCGATATGTGGTGAGCTGCCGCCTCCCGCAGGAGCCGCAAAAGCAGCTCCTTCGAGTGGTGGTGCGTCACGCGACGCTCCAAAACGAAGGCATCGATCTCGCCTTGCTCGATCAACGTATCGACGACGCTGCGCAAGGCGCCCTTGGAGACGGCCGTGGCGAACTCGACCACACCTCGTTGCAGCCCATTCATCCTTTCCACCAGAAGAAGGCGGCATCGCGTGTCTCCAGCGTGGGCATCAGCAGGGCTCGATCCAGATACCTGTTGCCGGCTTCACATGAAGTCTCGGCGACGAACGAGCACGCATGACAGGATGCGCCATGTAGAGACTGGTCTGTGGTGGGGTCGTGCTCCGCACACAGCGGATCGGAGGAGCACACCTCGGCCCGATCCAAGGCTTGGGTCATCAACCTCTCCAGGTTCGCCGGCTTGCCGAGCTCGACGAGACCACCCAGCGTGCCGTCGGAATCCGCCGCGGCGGTGTAGATCAGCACACCGGCTTGATTCTGGTCACCCTCGACATCGGCGTAGATGCGCTCGCGGATGCTTGCGGCATTGTAGCCACACTCCAGAGCCATCTCTCGGATCAGGGTATGAGCCAGTGTGTGGAGCATGGCATAACGAATGCCCGGATAGCCGACTTCTGGATCCAGCTTCCGTTTCCTACGCCAGCCACGGTGGGCCGCTCGCAGCTTCTTGTCCAGCCTATCGACGGCCTCTCGACCGTGCCACTCTTCCAGGTGGTTCAGGTTGAACTCGATGAAGATACCTTCACCGTGCACCTCGGTTGCCGGCACCCACTCAGGCGCTCGCGAGGTAAGCGGTGCGCGCTTCACCGAGCCCTCGCCCGCTTCTTCTTCCGGGGACTCGATTCGCGTGAAGCCGATCAGTGCGTTGACCTCCTTTAGACGCTCCAGGAGGACCACTCGCTTGATCTCATCCCGGAACTGATTCGGGGCGGAGAAGACCTTGCTCTTGAAGCTCGGGTAGTCGTTGGGTGGCTCATCGGCAGTGAGCACCTCCCATTCTGGTGTCTTGATGTCACGATCGTGGACTTCGTCCCCCCCGCCCTGGTGCGCCTGAATGGCGGCCCATATTTCGCCGACCTCATACGCCTCGATGCCTGGCAGCTGGCCGGACTTCTTGAGGGTCTTGACGATCGCCTTCACTTCCGGCTCGTCTTCGGCATCCTCGAAGAAGGTCCAGCCATCCTGGACCAGCTGGCTCAAGGGGGTCGACGACTTGGGCGGAATCGCCAGCACGGAGAGGGTCGACGGAAACCAGCCGTTGGTGGCCCCGAGCAGGACCGTGCGTGCCTCCTGGTCGCACTCCTCGAAACGGGTGAGATGTGGATGTCGGCCTCGACAGCCTGGCAGATTTTCCTTGCTCGCCTTTCCGAATGCGTGGGCCATGTTCCGTGATGCCTCACACTCGTCGCACTTCACCCACAGATTCTCCGTCTGCAAGGAGGCCCCGTTCTCATAGAAGCGCAGACTTCCTTTGCAATCACTCGGTCCACGGTGGACGAACCAGTGCCAAGGAAAGTCGTCCAGGTGCCCTGACTTGCAGGCGATCAGGAAGCGGGCAGGCACGGCATCGGCATCGGTGGCCTTCTTGGTGCCATCCGAGCCCTTACACCCCTTGTGTACGTAACGCGCTCTCTCGATCCTGAACCGATCCTTCAACTCGAACAACCCCGCCTCGACGGGCGAGAGGAGCCCGCATTTCACACATCTGAGCCAGCGGGGAAACGGCTTTACCGGGACACCGATCAGCGCCTCTGAAGAAGTGTTGTCCTTCACCTCCTCCTCGTTGATCGGCGGCATGCGCAGGGACTCGATCTGAGGCCCGAGTACCCGCCTGACGTTCGCCAGTAGACGTGCCTCGTGTATGGTGCGGCATCTGGGCTCGTCCCATCGCTCGGAGGACATGGTGACGACGGACATGTTGGGTAGGTCGATCAAGGCACCGGGCCCATACGACCATAGCAACTGACTGGGGCGGATCTCACCGATTCGCGTCCTGCTCATGACTCTTCCCCCTCTTCACCTGATGTCGCAGGCCGCGCCTGCCAGTCGGGCGCATCACGCATCCAGGCGTCGTCCATGACGATGCCCACGCCGGGCTCCACTTCACGCATCGACATCGGCACCGTCCATTTCGACCATGGATCTGCCCCTGGCTTCCTGAGCAACTCGACGGAGGTGTCCGTCGAGTTCCGCATTTTCTGATACACCAGCGTGCGGCCACCCAAGCTCGCCTCCTTGGCCCAATCGTCGGCTCGTGACTTGAGCTGGTCCATCGCCCACTGCCGCTTCTCCTTGGACTCGGTGACGTTCGCAGCGCGATCTACGATCCGGCTGGTGACGTCTCGTACCTCGCCACGGTCCGGCCGGTCCAGCTCATCGGCGCCCTGGTTGGCGCCGAACGCCTGATATTCGTTTCGAAGCAGGCTGACGAATGTGCCAGTCAGGCCACGATCCAGCGCTCGGGGCGAGAACGGGGTGACCGACTGCGCCTCCACGTGCTGGTAGAAGGTTGCGTGGTAATGCTCGTAGGTCTCGTAATGCGACAGGTCACGAGGCTTCGACCAGGTGAGCACGCTGGCCACCAGACCAGGGAACGCACGCCCCACTCGGGAAGTGGCCTGGATGTACTCGGCCGTCCCCTTGGGCTGGCCATTGACGACCATCAGCCCGAGCCGGTTGACGTCGACCCCCACGGAGAGCATGTTCGTCGCCAGCACCACGTCGAGCGCGCGATGGTCGCGTTCGCCATAGTCGACCACCCACTTACCCGCCTGGTCGTCGTAGCGGCCCTGGAAGCCAATCTCCATCTGATCAAGGTACTTCGGGATCTCGTCGTTACGCACTCGCGAGGTGAGCTCTACCACATCGATCTTGCGGCGCTGAGCCAACCCCGGGCGTTCGACCAGACTCATAGCGACCCGGTAACAGCGCGTGTTGACGTCGTCTTCTGCCAAACGCTTCATGCCACCGAGCTCGCGGAGGGAATTGAAGTAACCGACCAGCGTCATGTAGGGGTCCGCTGCCTTGCCGAAATGATCGAACAGGGCCTGGGCTGCGGTCAGGAAGGCCGTGTAGGTGCGAATCAGGACCGCGGGGCGAGAGCTGCCCGGTGCGCAGATACCCAGATAGCGACGCCCCGATATCACTTCGGTCGGGCGCTGGACGGAAAAGTAGTTGTCCTCAACGTCCAACCCCGAAGGAGGGAAGACGGCAAGTCGCCGCATGAAGACGTTGCGCACCTGATCGGCCGCCTTTCTAACCGTCGCCGTGGAGGCAACGACCTTGGGCCGAATTTTGGTGTCTCCATCATGCCAGCTACAGAGTTCGTCCACGGCCGTCTCGTAGAGACCGACCATGGTGCCCAGCGGTCCGCTTATTAGGTGAAACTCGTCCTGAATGATCAGGTCCGGCGGCCGAATCGCGGGAATGCTCTTCACCTTGGATGCGGGATGCATACCCTGCTTGCGATGCCGTTGACCACAGTCGTGGCCTGGCCAAAGCAAGCCATGGCGTTCACACTCCTGATCTACTTTTCCGAAGAGGGCCCGCACTTCGGGCCGCCAAGCCATCTGAGCGAATTTGTCGACCGTAGCGATCATCATGCTGGGCGGACGGTGATAGATCTCTTCGTCTACCACTTTCACGGGCAGCCCAGGATGCGCGAGACGTGACGACTGGCCTTCGGAGAACTCGCAGTTCCCGTAGGGGTCGCTGCAGAAGAGCGTCGTGCGCAGTGCCGTCTTGTCGACCTTGATGTTTCGCTTGGGATCGATCTCAGAGCCACACCACGGACAGCCGGTGAGCTGGGCCGGTGACGCCAGGCTCGAGGTGTTACGATCGTCGTTGCGCGTCGCCTCGATGGCTTCGTGTGCCTTGGCCGTGGTGCCTGGGGTCACCTTGTTGCCGACCCACAGCCCGATCGTGAACGGCTCCTCCCCCCAAAGAGCTGGCTCACTGCGGCGTATCACCTCCATGGCACAGATCAAAGCGGTGGCACGTTGGAACTGCTGCAACGTGAGCAGGCGCAGGGTATAGCGCATGATGACGGTGAGCCCTCGGGAACCATCCAGCCCCCCTTGCATGCCCATCAGGCGACGTATCCCCATGGCGAAGGCGGCGACACCCAGATAGGCCTCCGTCTTGCCGCCCCCGGTGGGGAACCACAGCAGGTCGGCATGCGCCTCGACGGGATGGGTCCTGTCCTGATGGTGTGGATTCGCAAGAGAGGGAATCGAGAGCAGCAGGAAGGCGAGCTGGAAGGGGCGCCAAGAACGGTTCTTCCGTTCATCCAGTGACTCGGGAGTCACATCGGCACCGCGTCGTGTCTGGAGTGAGTAGATGCTACGGATCCGTTGATCCGCCATCGCCTGGTTGGCGAAGCGAAATGCCTGAAGTGCCTTCGGGTCTTCAGCCAGGGTCGACACCCCCTCGCGAAGCCGGCCGAGGATGGAACGGCAGTCGCCGAGGATGCTCTTCGCTGCCTCCTCGTGCTCGGTGATCTCGTCACCGATCCTGTTCTCCTGCTCCCCGATCCAGGCGGCATAATCCTCGGTGAGGGTGGTCAAGGCCTCTCGCAGCTCTTCGACCTCCATCGCCGCCAGCTCCTTCATGTCCAGCCAGCCACGCTCGATCATGTGCCGTTGCGCCGGGCGGTCATCGGGAGACGAGCCGGGGGTCTCCGTGACGGGGATCTCATGGTGGGGCATGACCTGGGTGCGCACCTCGGTCGCCAACGTCGGCTCCGTCTCGGAGATCGTGGCATGCACCGACACCCCGTGACCGACGGCGAACTCGAGCTTGCGCCTATAGACCAAGGCCAGACGTTCGCGCTCCTCGTCGTCGACGGAGTCGCTACCGGGGCGGCGATGGAAGATCGCCTTGCCGTCGGCCGCTTCCACCGCCGTGACGCGAATCTCGGGCTGGAATACCCAGGCGGCATCCTTGTTCTGTTCTGGCTCCACCTGTCCGTTCACGAGGAAGAGCGTGACCAGCCGCTCCCCCTTGCCATTGGTTCGAATCGTCCCTTGGAGACGCACCTGATCGTCGCTGGGACTGGGGGCCGCGGGAGAGATGGGACCATCCTCGAGGGGCAGACGGACGGAACCGCCACAGGGCACCCGCTTCCACACCTTTATCTTTTTTTCTTCAGTTTCTCCCGTCTTCTTGTTCCTGACGGTACGGGTGAAGTCGTGCTCCCTGCCGGGAAGTTTTTCGTAGCGCCCCCAGGCGGCGGCCACCTCGACGCTGTCGACGTCCGGCGCCACGCAGAACGTCATTCCGATGCTGGAGGGCACCAGCGACTGGTTGTCGGTGGTGTCGATCTCGTCGAGAGCATCGTCGTCGGGATCGACTCGCCCGGTGACCTTGCTGAAGTCCTGGCCCGGCTGGTGGAGCGAGGCATCCTGAGGTTCGTCCGGCTCGTCATCCTCATCCATACCCGCCGCCGGTTCGACCCTGGCGGTGTCGCCATCCGCAGGCTTTCGAGGGGCGAGCTTGCCGACGAGGTAACGATCCTGGACGCTCATGTCCTTGATCAGCTCCTCCGGCCCACCAGCGGGGCCGAGAAGGTCGTCGACGACCGCCAACTGCAACAGCTCACGGATGTACGCATGGGCATGGGGTTTGTGCTCGGGATGCTCGGGGTCGACGAGCGGCACTGCCGTCAGCGAGATCCCCACCCCCTTCGAGACGGACTCCGCGAACTTGGTCCATTCGAGGCGACCGATGCTGCCCGAACAAGGTGGCAGGCCTAGGCTGCCGAGTGACACAGGCTGCTCGATGGGCTTCACGCGGTCCAGGTAGTACGTCGTGGCATCGGCCTGCCAGCGCGCCTTGAGCACACGGCCCACACGGGTGACACGGCCGGCTCGATCGACGATGAGCAGCCAGTCACCATCACGGACTCCCTTGAGGAGCTCCGCGTTGGCCGTGATTCGCAGCGTGAATGGTGACAGCCTCGGATCGGTGACGGCACCCTGGTCGACGGCCATCCATGCGTTGGGAGTTCGACCTTCCATCTTCTCAGCCATCCTTTCCCCCTCAGTTCCCGAATTCGTTGTTCAACAAAGACTCGACCCTGCTTCTCGAATTGTATCCGTTCTTGATCAATATCTCGGCGATGTCCCGGCCCGAGATGAAGATGATGGGATGCCGGTCTTCACGGACCTCTTCATAGGCCTGCTTCGACACCACCGACGTGGTGACCAGCACACCGAACTGCCTGTGTCGAATGCGCGAGATGAGACGAGCGACGTCCTTCACGCCCACCGTGACGGGTGAACTGTCTCCAACGACGGGTGGGCGATAGCACTTCGCCTCCAGTGAGAACTCGGCGTGGACCGGGTCGGACATCAAACCCAGCGAGTAGCGGCCCACGGCATCACGACCCCCATCCACCACACCACGGGTGATCTCGTCGACGACGACGCGCGTGTCGGTCATCTGATAGACACGAGCGGCGAATGCCTCGAAGGCGTGTGGAGTGGCATTGAAGTGGCCCCAGACAGCCGTAAGGATGTCTGCCTTGATCTTGGTGTCGACCGTCTGCTGGGCAACTGAGCGAATGGTCGTGGTGGGCTCGGCGGTGAGGGGCAGATAGTGGCCCTTCGTCACCCACTCCCGCCACGCGTGGGGAGCGTGCTCCGTCAACGCGTCGCCGGTTGCGAGGTCGTTGAGCCAACGACGCTCCACCATAGGCACGTCGAGGATGGTGAAGTGGGCACGGTAATTCTGGAAACGCTGACCCTCGGCCGACTTCCAGATGCCCAAGAGATCCTCAGTGGCGGACAAGCCAGGAAAGCCCGGCACGGCCAAGCCCCGGAACTGCACGGAGCGGGCACCGTGCTCGGTGGGGTGCTTGCGAAACACGAAGAACGGTGGAACGCCAGCGCGCGGTGCCTGGTCGCCGTGTACGAGATCGAAAGCATGCCGCAGCAGCGCATTTCCGCCCTTTCGGGTGTCGTGGAGCTCGTGCCCGGGCCGCTTGTTGTCACCGTAATAGGTGAAGAGCCCGGTACTCGGATCAAGGGTGTCGGGCCAGTCGGAGTCATGCCCCGTGGTGTACAGAACCACCCAATTTCTGACCTGGCCACGCCCCGCCATCCGAAAGCCACCCATGTTGCCCGTGCCGGGTAGCAGCTTGCTGATCGGCTCACCAGCCAGCTGGCCATCGTGGGTGCTTTCGTATACGGCATCCACGATCAAGTCACAGCTCGATAGAACGCCATGAGGAACGACCCGGCTCATGATCCGTTTCTCGCGGCACGGTAACGAGCACCACGGCGCTCCCCATGCCTCTCGACGAGCCCTCGGTCAACGAGGTCTCGTATCGTAGAATTCCAGTGTTTTTCTGCAAGACCGACCGCGGTCAAGATATTTGACTTGGCATGCCAGCCTTCATGAGCACGCAGAAAATCGAGAATGGCTCCACCAGTGTTGTCAAATTGTGGGTCACTACCAACAGAAACATTGAAACCAAGAGCTGACTGAGCTGAGCTCTTCCTTTGCTCTTGATGCCTAACCGTTGCATCCTTTGATGCAGGACTAACTTTATCGTTGCCTTCCACCTCAGCAGCTTTATCCTCGCAATGCTCACGATTCAGCTCTAAAAGCCTATTCAAAATCTCGATCCGGAGCTCCTCAGACAAAGCCCAGCGAGAAGGATACCTGCTTGAACTCTCAGAAGCCTCCCTGAAACCATACTCTATTTCCAGGTCATCCCATTCATATGCTGCCAAGACTTCAGCATCAATCGTGACCATCAGATGTCGCAACTGCTCAACATCTGCACCAGAAACGTCCGGAGAATTAATAGCATTCATAACATCGGTAAGGCCACACTCATTCTTGGCACTGAAAGCAACAACCATATCGTTAAAATGATCGGCAGCGTCAATGCCTTCCTGGGAAACCTCAAACTCTGGAACGGGGTACTTTGCAACAGATTCACTGATGGAAAGAGAAAGCGTCTCTCCAAGATTACCTCCACAAAAGCGCTCTAGCCAGGCACGAAAACCTGTGCTAAGAGAAATGGAGTAAAGATCCTCTCGCTCCATACCAACAAGAAGCACCTTGTTTGTGTAAATCCATTCGGTTGGCGCAATCATGCCTATGGGATACTTTGTATTCTTAGAGTAACCAATAAACTTCTCACGCATCCTTAACCGTCGCATCAAGTCAGCACGATGATTCCAAAACTGCCACCATCGATCAATCAGCCCTTTGTAACTTTTTAACGCTTTTTCCGTGCGAGTAGGCTTCACTTCCTCAATGAGAAACCGGTAAGCGATGGGCCAGTGCTTTTCTACCTGTTCCAAACTAAGGTCACCAATATCCAATGCCCAGCGGTTGATGCAATTCAGAGCAGAGCTCGTGATGTCATCTCCCGTAATATATGGGCGAAGCAGGCTATTGCTTTCTTTTTTTAACGACTCGAACCAAGGACTATCCGGCGTTACAACAAACGACATACCCTTGCTATTGTTAACCCCTTCAAAAGCGAAAGGTGCACTTAATAATTTTTTCGGCACCCACGTATTCGCCACCTCCGGCTCCAGCCGAGGGCCTATCCTCTCGCATTCTCTTCCATCGATTTTACAGCCTCCTCGCCAGTCTCCTTTCATAAAACCTACGACGGCGACAACGACCGCAGCCGTTCCTGGCCAAGGCATGCCTTTATTGGCGAAAAAGATGTCTCCATTGTTGACTATGGCCCCAAGACCGACCTTGAGAGCACTGCCTTCAGCGATATTGCTAGTCGCAAGCAGCCCGTAACAGCCATGATCTCGAAGCAAGTCCACAGCACGGCGATGGAAGACGACGCACAAGTCAATCTTTCCAGGCGAAGCGCCAAGAACCATTTGGCACTGCCATTGTAGCTTTTCCCCCATAGCCCCCTTCCAGAGACGATTCCCTAGAAAAGGTGGATTACCGACAACTGCGTCGAACCCCGGCGCCTCCCTGACAAATACTTCAGGGTACTCTAGAGGCCAATGAAAAGGGTGCTGATCAGACCTCCCTCGGGCAGCATTTGCCAGCGCCTCGCCTGATCTGCAAGTAATAGAACGCAGGGCATCATAGTCTCCAGATACTGCCTCATCGGCTTCAACCGCCAGTGAACCAATGGCATACTCAAGGTCAATTGAACGCCCACCAGATAGCAATACTTCACCAATGAAGGCATCAGCAATGCAATCTGCGACTTCAAGCTTTCGCCGCGCGTCTGCATCCAGCCGTGCCATAGCTTGAATGTCATTGATGTCCCGGATCGGTATATCACGCAGCCGTTGCCGCAACTCGACCGCCTCGTGAACTGCCCGCTCAATGTTCTGCCCAAACAAGCGTTGTTGGCCTTTTCCGGTGGGCCTCATCGAGAGTTCAGTGAGTTGGTCCAACCTATGAATCCCCAGCAAGCTGTCGCCACAGCGCAGGTTGTGGTCCAGGAAACCGAAGGGACGCCCCTCGGCCAGCGTCACCAGCCAGATCGACAGTTTGGCCAGCTCCACCGCCAACGGATTCATGTCCACGCCATAGAGGCAGCGCTCGACTACGATCCGGCGAGCGATCACTGTTCGCTCATCGGTATCCCGTGGCAGCAGCTCACTCTCTCCGGCGCTCGTCAGCACCTCGCCGTCGACGCTGACGACCCCGCCCGAGGCTTCGGCCTGGCTCCAGGCTTCGACGAGCCGCTCACCCAGCCAGCGGCAGGCTTGAACGAGGAAGGCTCCCGACCCCATGGCCGGATCGCAGATCTTCAGGTCCAGCAGCTCTGCCGGGGACTTCAGCCGCCATTCCTCTTTTGGTTTGCCCTCCGCCGGACCGACGTAGGCGACCGGCGTCAGTGTCTCGTGGACGATCTTCTCGGTGAGGCTCTTCGGCGTGTAGTGTGTCCCTGTCTCGCGCCGGTCACTGCCCAACACCACGGCATAAGCCCTCGGGTGATAGAGCCTGGGGTGGTCCCAGGGATCCAGGGCCATCAGGTGCATGTAGGGTTCGACCCGATCATGCAGATCCACCTCTCCTCGACAGGCGGTCATCAGTGCGGCGGACAGGCGATCGTCCCAGGAACGTTGCAGATCATTTCTCAGTGCCGAAATACTGCGACCAGTCCGCTCCTTGAGGAGCTCGATCAGAGCCTCCTGGCCGTCCAGCCCGGCCTCGGCGAGCTCACGTAGCGTCACCTTCGGCGACTTGATCTTGGAGGAACCCCGAAGCTCGAGCGTGACCTCATCGATTTGTCTGACGGTACGCTCAAGCAAGCCCTCGTAGACGTGCCCGATCTGTTCGACGTCTAGGGCGCGATAGGAGAGCGTGCGTCCCTCGAAGCTCTGGATGGCATCGAGCATGAGCAGCACGGTACGATCGTCGATGGGCAGCGGATCCGCGGCGTCGGTGAGCCAGCTGGAGCCCTTGGCTCGGCCCTCGAGAAACGGGTAACGATCGGGATCGAAGAGGGACCCCCCCATGGCGGGCAGCCGGAGGTCCGAGTGTTCGATGCCACCGTAGATGGCCCGGAACAGTGCCAACAGCCGCGACCAGCCGGCGTGTCGCCGTTCCAGGAGCTCGTGGGCATTAGACGACACTCGGCGCAGGCGCTGCCGGAAGGTCGACAGGGCGTAGTTGTTGTCGTAGGTGGTGTTGCCCAGCATGAGAAGTCCTCGCTCCTCCGCCGAGAGGATGAACACCAGCCGCATCATGACGGTGAGGCCGCCTTCGTAGAGCTCCTGCGGCGTCACCCCCTCCAGCAGCTCCCCATTGCGATCCTGGTTGGCCTTGTCGATGGCCTGGATCAGCACCTCGATCGCCGTACGCACCTGGTCCCCCAGGGCCTCGGTGACTTCGTCCTGATGCTTTTCGGACCTGGCAAAGAGGCTGGGCAATTGCCCTTCCTCGGGACCATAGAAACGAGGTACGGCCAGCAGCGAGACGAAGGCACGCAGGGTCTCGGTCTCCTGACTCCAGAGGCGCGCGTACCAGCTGACGAAGCTCGTCACCTGGCCGGCCGGGGCATGGACGAGCATCCAGCGCTCACCGTTGGTGACGAGGCCGATGGGGCAGTCGACACCGCGGAGGTAGTGCACCATGCGCTCGGCCGGGGAGGCCGCCCAACCATCTCGATGGACGACCTCGTCGAGCGGCGCATTGGGGGCCTGGACGAAGATCGGCAGGAGGGGCTTGTCCGGGTCGTTCACATTCACGAGCAGGATGTCCGGCGTCAGGGTCACGCCATGCTCCGGCAGCGACACGTGCAGAGCGTCACCGACCTGGTATCCGCGGCGAAGGTCCCGGTCACCCATCTGTAGCGCCGTCGCCAGCACCTCGTCCACCCAGGCGCGGTGGAGCTCGTCCAGGCTCGGGTCGTCGAGGTCGACAGCCTCACGCCACTCGTCATACGCCTGGCGAAGACGGGCTGCACCGCGCTTGTCGCGTCCTTCCAGCCCCTGTGGGAACGCCTCGTCCAGTACCGGGATGCTCAGGAAGGGGCCGGACACCTCGACCAGGTTCAGCCAATCGTGACGTTCGCTCATGCCTCGACCTCCTTGGCGAGTGACTCGGGGATCAGAAAAACGACGGCGACGGGGAAGGTGCGCTCCGTGGGGTCGGCGTGGTGACGTTTGATGGCTCGGACTTCGTCTTCCAACTCGGAGGGCAGGCGATCGAGGCGCGCCTCCAGCGCAGCGCGGTCGACCTGCAGCTGGCGTTTTTCGGCATCGCTGAAGATGTCCAACTGCTCCGGCTCTCCGTTCCCGTACAGCTCCTTCTCGAGCAACTGGCGGAGCTCGCCCAACACCTGCTGGATGTCGTCGATCTCACGGCGCTTACGCTTCTCAAGGGTATTGGTCAGGTAGCGCAGACGATCGCGAGATCTCGCCTCCACGGTGGCCATCACGGCATCTCGCTGTTGCTCGAAACGCTCCCGGAGGGCCTGGAAGTGATCCTCCGTCACCCTCGCCGGGCGGGACTCATCGAGCCAGGTGCGGATGGTCGTGACCCGCTCCTCGCGTTTGAAGCCATTCGACCTCAGATATCCCCCTGCCTCGGTCAGCTCCTCGTGCAGACGATGGTGCTGCCCTCCGGTGATCACCAGCCGGGACACCACGGCCACGGCGGGAGCCTCGAGGCTATCATCGGGCAGCGCTCGCACTGCCACTCGCTCGAGGCGCTTGACGTCGTCACGCTCCCACACCTGGGCGCGCAGGAGCCGCAACGACAGTTGCACCAGCGGATGGTTGAGGTGCACCAGGACGACGTCGTCACGCCCCTTGGCGAGGTCGTGGTCGAAGGTGATCGGCCGGACCCGTTTGGTGAAGGGGTGCAGCAGACCCTCCAGCCCCTGTGCCCAGCTACCCGAGAGCGGGGGGAGTCTGAACACCTTGCCCTCCGGAACGCCTTCGAGGTACGTCGGTTCCAGATCGGGTTTCTCGGCGATGCGCAGGGCCGTGCGTACCGCTCTCTCGATGTGCTCGGCATCGAAGTGCTGCTCCCGGCGGGTCTCCTCAATGCGTTCGTGCAGCTTGGCGATTCGCTCGCGCAGATCCCGATCCGACTTGATCAGGTGCCGGCTCTTCTTGGCGCGGACCTCGGCCTCTTGGGTGTCGAGTTCATTGATCCGCCCCTCGAGGAGAGCCGGGAGCTGGGGGGCGATGACGGGATTCACACTGCCCATGTCGGCACGCATGGTGTCCAGCTTGTTCAGCGCACGCAGGATGTCGACCCCCACCTCGCCGTTGGCGTCGATCG
Source organism: Billgrantia sulfidoxydans (assembly GCF_017868775.1). Classification (NCBI taxonomy): domain Bacteria; kingdom Pseudomonadati; phylum Pseudomonadota; class Gammaproteobacteria; order Oceanospirillales; family Halomonadaceae; genus Billgrantia; species Billgrantia sulfidoxydans. Next base: position 3,806,769 of record NZ_CP053381.1, read on the forward strand.
GGTGCCAGATGCGGACCTCGTCGGCCCTCTGACCATGACGGTCGATGCGCCCGTTGCGCTGCTCCATGACGTTGGGGTTGTAGGGGATCTCGACGTGGATCATCAAGCTGCAGTGATTCTGCAGGTCGATGCCCTCGGATGCGGCGTCCGTGGCCAGAAGGATCCTCAGCGGTGACTCGCTGGGGTGCGCCTGAAACGCTGCCTTGATCTTCTCGCGCTCCTCGGTGTCCATGCCACCGTAGATGAGCTCCATTCGATCGGCGCCGAAGTCGTGACCCGAGAGGATCTGCTGGAGCCAGCGCTGGGTGTCGCGATACTCCGTGAACAGGATGACCCGCTCGTCCGACCAGGCGCCGTCGCGTCGTATGTGACTCTCGAGCCAGTCGATAATGGCCGTCGCCTTGCTGTCCGTGCGGTGGGCGTTGCTCTGAGCCCACTGCATGAGCTCGCGAAGGATCTCCCCCTCCTCGTCATCGAGGGGACGGCTACGACGATCGACCTCGATCAGGGCTTCCGCTTCGGCGGCGTCACGCTGTCCATCATCGGCGTAGTCCTCCTCGGTGCGGGCGATCGCCCGACGGAGGATGCCGACATCCAGCCTGTTCGCACGCTCTTCGCCGGTGCCACCACGCCCCTCCATGGTGTCGACGTGCTTGGCGAGCGTGGAGGCGAAGGCGGCGGTCGACGAGGCGAGACGCTTCTTCAGGAGCTGATGCACGAAGTGCTGCGCAGTGCGATCCTCCGCCTCGCCAGATTCACGACTGGCGATGTAACGGTCCAACAGCTCCCGGATCCGCTGCTCTTCAGGCGTGTAGTGGACCTCCAGTGCCTCGAGACGCCGACGAGCGTAGACGAGACGTCCATCGGGGTGGACGAGTTCCGATTTCAGGCGCCGCACCATGACGCTGGCGAGTCGTGACTCGTCAGGCTCCACGTTGCGGGCGAAGCGCTGGTCGTCCAGCAGTTCGAGCAGCGCGGTGAAGGACTCGGTGAAGCCGTTGTGCGGCGTCGCCGTCAGGAACAGCTTGTGCTGGAAGTGGGGGGTGAGCATGCGCACCAGCCGTGTGCGCAAGCTGTCGACGGCGTAGTGCTTGACCGTGGGAGCCACGTTGTGGGCTTCGTCGACGACGAGAAGGTCGAAGCGGCGCGGGAAGTTGGTGTGTACCGGCAGAACATCACGAAGGTGGCGCAGCCCCTCCCCCTGCTTGACCCAGTCCATGGAGGCGATGAGGCGGGGGAACGAGGTCCAGGGGTTGGCGTGCAGCCCCTGTTCGCGACGCAGCTTCTTGAGGTAGGGCGTGTCGACGATGCGGAACTCGAGTCCGAACTTCTCCTGCATCTCTTGGCGCCACTTCTCCTGAAGCGATGCCGGGCAGAGGACCAGCACGGTCCTGGCACGGTGGCGAAGTAGCAGTTCCTGGATGACGAGACCGGCCTCGATCGTCTTGCCGAGGCCCACGTCGTCGGCGATGAGCAGGTTGACACGCGCCATGTCGATGGCCCGCACCAGGGGATCGAGCTGGAAGTCCTCGATGCTGACGCCGCTTCGGAACGGCGCCTGCAGATAGCCCCTGTCGGCATTGGTCGCAGCTCCCCAGCGGACCGCGTCCAGGAAGGCGTCAAGTGTGTCAGCGTCGTCCAGGCCCGTGATGGACGGCAAACCGGCGCGCTCGATGATGTGGGCCCCGGGCTCGATTTCCCAGATGACCTGGAGCTCGTCACCCAGGGCGTCGTCCTCGATGGACGACAACAGCAACAGATGCTGAGTCCTTTGCTTCCCTGCGATGTCGGAGGGGACGACGTCCGCCACCACCCATTGCCTACGCCTCACCTCCACCAGCTGGCCCGGTTCGGGTACGCCCGCAACCCTCTCGACTTCCTGTGTCGCTTCCACCACTTCCGACATACGAGCTCTCCTCGGTGTCGGGCCCCTGCCCTGTGCACTGAGCAGCTTCGCCCTTCAGTTCGTTCAAAACATGTTCTATTCGATCAGCTGCCTCTCGGGGCGGCTCGTGCTCCCAAATCCTAACCACCGTCCATCCTGCCTCGAGCAAGCGACGGTTTGTGTCGCAGTCCCTGTGACGATTGGCCTCGATCTTGTCCCGCCAGAAATCGGCGTTGTGCTTGGGCCATGTGCCATGCAAAGGGCATCCATGCCAGAAACAGCCGTCGACGAAGACGGCAAGCCGATAACGGGTGAAGACTATATCTGCCACCCGCCTCGGCTTCGATATGACTTTGTATTCAATGCGATAGCGTAAGCCTCTCTGATGAAGCTCACGACGTAAGAGCATCTCCGCCGACGTGTCTTTTCGACGGGTACGCTGCATACGACGCCTGGCTTCAGGAGATGTGGGCTTCGGTATCCCGCGATCCACCATTCCAAACTGCCTTTACCGGTGCCAACCCAAGGGACTCGAGATGTGCCCAAACACTTTTCCCAACTGCTCGACCGAGCTCAACGGGAACGGCATTTCCGATCAGCCTGGCCAACGTCGAGAAACTGACATCCTCATGACAGGCAGCAAATTTGTAGGTTTCGGGGAAGCTCTGCAGGATCGCAGCTTCACGCAGCGAAATGGCTCGATCCTGAGACGGGTGCCCGAATCGGCCGTTGCCATAACCATGGCATTGAGTCGTCATGGTCGGGGCAGGCCTGCCCCACTCCATGCGGCCATACACGCTCGGGTAGGTACTACCTGTCTTAGAGCGATGACAAGCTGCCACCAGATGTTCGGGCCAATCCTTCCAACTCCCACCAGGCTTGGAAGCCCTTATCCTTTTCAGGTTGATGTCGCTAAGGCTGGAAGCGGTGTGCAGTGGGTCGCTCGGCAAGGCCTCTCCCGCCTTGATCCTGGGTAGATGCCCAATGACGTCCTGGACAGTTCGAGGTTCTGGCGTGGTGGGAGGGACCAAACGAATATCACCGTGCCTGGAAGCCAACAGGACAAGGCGTCGACGTGTCTGCGGCACACCATACTTGGAGCAGTCGACGATCTCGTGATGCGTCCGGTAGCCTAGCCGCTCGAGCTCTTCGACGAAGTCCAGGAATACCTTGTTCTTGGCGAGACTCGGCACGTTTTCCATGGTCACGAGATCTGGAGTCGTAGCTTCGGCCAGGCGTGAGAACTCGTACAGCAATCCCCATTTATGGTCGCGCTTGATGTCGTAGCGTTGGGCATAGGTGGAAAAAGGCTGGCATGGAGCGCAGCCTGCCAGTAACCGGACCTCACTTTCACCGAACAAAGAGTTCAGCTCCTCCCCCTCCAGCTCACGCACGTCTCGTTTTAGGAAGCGAGCCCCCTGATTGTTAGTTTCGAATGGATAGCGACAGGCTGGGTCGACGTCGACACCAGCGGTCACGTCTATGCCCTCGAGCACGAGACCATGGGTGAGCCCTCCTGCACCACAGAACAGGTCTATGCAGGCAATGTTAGCCATACAACTTCCTTTTAGATAAAAAACAATAACTTAAGAGCAATAGACGAGACTGGAGCCGGTAAGTGGACTAAACCTATCATACTAGGCGTAGCGCCATGCAATACAGAAGGGGTTTCCAGGCTCGTCAAAGAAGCTCTCTGCCTTGTTTGTTTCACGGAATGATTGGGGTACAGATGCCATCCTGAAAGCTGGCATCTGCGTGCTGAGAGGAAGTCAGACGTATGCCTCCTCTGCAAATGAGACACAGCCTTGACTACCGACCACTATATGGTCGATGACGCGCACCTCGACCAGGCCCAAAGCCTCCTTGAGGCGCTGAGTGATGCGCCGGTCTGCGTCGCTGGGTTCGGGATCGCCACTGGGATGGTTGTGAACGAAGATGACCGCGGCGGCGTTGTGTGCCAGTGCCTGCTTGACAACCTCCCGAGGGTAGACGCTGGCGGAATCGTTGGTACCGCGGAACAGCTCCTCGAAGCAGATCACACGGTGCTGGCTGTCCATGAAGACGGCACTGAACACCTCGTGCTCATAATCCTGCAACAGAACCTGCAGGTACTCGAAGGCCAGCGCTGGCTGGGTGATCTTGCGCCCCCTGGCCAGCCGGCGACGGGCAAAGGCCTTGGCGATGCTTAGCAGCTCTGCTTCGGTCACCGTATCGTTGATCCGGTAGGTGCCGGCGGTTTCGCCGGCACTCAGCTTACGATGGTTCATGATTGTTCACCTCAGGCCGCCATCACTTGCGCCATGCGGCGCTCCATTTCTTCGTAGAACGCCTCTACGCGCTCGGCGATGGTGCGAATCAGCGTCTCGTCCCGATACGCACGCTTCACGAACAGCGGCATGCCAGGCCAATAGCTGACAAAGTCGATCCACTCCCGCTCACTGACCCACAGCCCGCCCTGGCACTGCGCCACGTGCTCCTGGGGCAGCTCGTCGACCAGCAGCAGCTCGATCTGGTACTTGGGCAGCTTGGTCTTGATCTCCACCAGGCCGTTACTGTCCACCAGGCAGTCAGGCGAGTAGCCCACCCCGTGGTTGAGGATGATGCCGACCTGCTCCATGCGAGGCAGGCCGGTGGCCTCGTGATAAAGCTCCCTGGCGATGGGCTCAAGCTCATGACCGCGCTGGGTGTGGGCGTTACCCTGGAAGGCATCCGAGGGCTCGCCGGTTATGCGCTCGCCAATCAGCTGATGCATGTAGCTGATGGCGCCAGTACCGAAGCCTCCCGGCCCCTTGCCCTTGACCAGCAGCGTCTTCAACTCGGACATGGTGACGATACCGAGACGGGCCGCATGCCACTCGGGCGTGCCCTGTTCCAGTGTCAGGATCTGCATGACGAATCTCCTTCGCGACATGACGGCATAGCGGCGAGGGAGAGCCCTCGCCGGTTTATGCAGGTGTCATGGATTGGGTGATGGTAGTAGGGGTGGATGGTTTCGGTGATGGTTCAGTGGCGTTGACGCTGGGGCACGGCGCGTTTCTGCAACGACGCACGCAGCTTGTCGAAGTCGCTGCGCGGCACTTGCGCCACGTCGCCGTACTTGCCGACGAACCACTCCTGGGTAGTGACGGGACAGGCACTGATCAGCTGCAGGAGCTGACTCGCCTGAAAGGGCGTGACCACCTTCATCGGTGGTGCAGCACCCTGGCCGTTGTCATCCTGCCCCCGGGTGGTGATGTTGAGCAGAGCGCACAGCACGTAACGCTTGCCGTAGCTGGTCGATGAGCCGAAGGCCTGCACGGCGTTTTTGCTGCCACTGGTATCGGCTGGCAGCAGCATGCTGGTCTCCTCGCGGTGGCCATCCTTGTGCATCAGCACGCCGGTCACCTGAATACCGCGCTCCTGGGTCTGGATACGGAAGCTCACCGCGAAGCCGTGCTGCTTCATGATCGGACGCACGGTGTCGACGATATCCTCTAGAGTAGCGTAGGCACCGTTGTTGCCCTGGCCACGCTCGGCGATGCTCGGCAGTTCCGTCTGCATCGCCGCCATGGCGGCGCTGTAGGCCATCAGCGCCTGGCGGTCGAGCACGCGCTCCTGCATCTGGAGCAGGCGCTCCATCTTGTCGATGTCGACTTCAGGGTTAAGAGCAGCCCGCTCGATCACCTGAATGATCGCGGTACTCTCCTGAAGCGGCGACGCCGGGACCGGTACCGTCTCAGTGATCGCGGCCTGGCGGGTAGCCGGAGCACGGCCGTTGGTCTTGCTACGCGAGGAATGGCTGGGTGTGGTCATGTGACCTCCTTTTACTGATAGTGCTTGAAGACATCCTGGAGCTGATCGGCAGGGACCGGCTCCAACGACACGACCACGCGAAATACCTGGCCATGAGCCATCACGTGGGTCTGGGTTTGCTTTTGGCCAGCACCAAGCAGTTGGCGGGTCAGCTGCGTCAGCGCCCGACAGGCCTCCAGTGAGAGGGGCAGTGGCATGGGACCTCCAGAATCGAAAACGCCCGACCTGGTGGGGTCGGGCGCTATGCCGTGAAAGGGGAAAAAGTACCTGGTGGACGGGACCGCAAGGGGGACGTCATCTCAGGTGAGACTCAGGCCACCAGGGCCATGGCGGATTCGAGCGCCTTATCCTTGAGGCTCGCCCCCTGGCCGAACCAGGCGGAATCCATGCGGTAGTCATTGCTGCGCGCACGCTTCTCGTGATCTACGTACTCGGTGATGGCGTTGAGCAGGCCCCAGGCGGTGCCCTGCGCCGTGCATAGCTGCGAACCACGCCCTTCATCGTGATAGAGCTTCTGAACGCGGTTCAGTGCCCGGTAGTTGGGCAGCTTGGAAGGGTCGTCCATCGGTACCTCGGCGTTGCAGATCACCGCCTGGAAGTAGGTCTTCACTTCCTCCTGGCTGACCTTGCGCTCGGCCAGGGTCTTCATGCGGTACATGAAGTCGTCCCACTGCGAGACCGAGATGCCTAGCTGTTGCTTGACCCGCTGAGGGTTGAACTCCGTGCTGTGAGGCACCTTTACTCCCTGGCTCATGCCGTCCACGGCGATGGTCAAGGTGTTGTTGCAGACCACCCGCACCGAGGTCGGCATGGCCACCGTGGCCAGCGACCCGTCACAGGACGTGGCCAGCAAGAGGTAGGCGTTGACCTGATCCTGCCCCTTCAGCGCCGTACCCAGGCCACTACGGGCCAGGGCCCAGAACTTGCGCCCGCCCTTGAGCACCCCGGCGGTCTCCAGCTCATAGCCGGCGTACTCGGTCAGGTCGCGGTAGAACTCCAGCACCTCTTCGGGCTGCACCACCTTGTAGCGCTGGGAGACTACCGACAGCGGTGCCCGGTTATCCGAGCGGTAGAGCACTTTCTGCTCGGGGAAGGAGTGGATGCTGCCCCGGTGCCCCGCGCCATCGGCAATGAAGCGCACCGGGGACGATTCGATGTGCCAGTCCATGCCGGCCTGCTGCCGCCAGACCTCCAGCGGTTGATGACGCGATAGCTGCTGCCCCAGGCCGTGCCAGGGGGTCTCTCCGACATAGGCCATGTGTTCGATTTGGTGTGCCATGGGAATGCTCCTTGACGAAAAAAAGCCGGCAGATCGCCGGCGGGTAGAGGAAAGGGTGTACGGGTCAGTCGAGAATGCGGAAAGCGTGGCCGCAGCCCAGGCACAGCCAGGGTGTGCCTTCACCGGGCGGGAAAAGGTACTGCACCATCTGCTGCCCGGCGGCCGCACCGGCAATACCACCCGATGCTGCGGCCACCACTGCTGCAGCGATGCGGGTCATGGGAAAGAAGGAGGATGCTGCCATCAGTCGGCTGGGGGCATAGAGCGAGGTGTAGGCTCCCTTCAGGGAGCCGGCCAGCGCACCAGCAGCAGTACCCAGCTTGCGGGCAGTCTCGAGATTGATGACGCGCTGCGAGGCACAGCGTGAGCAAGGTGGGGTCATATCAGATCTCCTGTGCCGATAAAACGAGCCCGGGGAGGGCTCAGCTCACAGGAGTGATATAGATCTGAAAAATTTTACTGGCCTGCTGAATATTCTGAGCGTGTGCTGAGTCGATTAGACTCGCGACTATCTCATTGAAAAAAATGTGATTATTTTTTTAACTTGTAGATGGGTTTAACCTTCCCCCACCGAGTGACCTCCCGCATGGGAAGCGGGCTCCGCCCTCTGCGACACTATCCTATTCGGGGCTTTTCTTGACGGTTTAGTAATATGCAACAGCAAATAAGTAATAAAATTAAAAAATATAACATAGGGAGGAGGCCACCAAGTCGACGACCGACACCTAGGAGCCAAAAAAAGAATCCACCAGACGAACGAACTGCGAATTTAGTCTGGTTAGTCGGAGACACCACACAAGATGCCTTCCTGAGCCACGCGATAAACCATATGGCTCAATAACGCACCTGAGCGCACGCCGTCATCCGCTTTCCCGCCACTAGGGCAAGTTCCCGCACCGAGACGATGCCCGCGGTTCAAGTGCGCTGCATAGCTTGGCTAAGCCTACCTACATTCCGATTTTCTTTTTCAACAACGACCTGCCCCTGAGGATATCCCCCAGCCTGCGCTCCGTGGGCACACCCTTGGATGGCGGTTAAGGAGAGATGTGATGATCTTGTCTTTCACCGTAGGTAACCGCCTTCGTAAACGCCACCCGAAGTGTCCTGACCTGCTGCTGTACTGGGACAACCATTACCGTAGGATGCCCGTGCAATCCCAGTTAGGACCACTGATTACTAATTATCTGGAAAAGACATACCGCGTCATGACTCAGGCCCGTAACAGCTGCACACGCCTGCTGGCAGTGCGTCTAGACCTGCGCTTCCCCGCCGAAATGCCGGTGGGACCACTCCATGCCGATAACGGCGTCATCAGCCGCTTTCTGTATCTCCTGCGATGCGAGCTTGATGATGCCGGCCTCAAATACCCTCATGACTTGCGATATGTGTGGTGCCGGGAGCAGCACAAGAGCGACAAGCCCCACTACCACTTGCTCCTGCTGCTCAACGGTGATGCGTATTACAGCATCGGCGACATGCGTCCTTCAGCGGGCGGCGGTTATCACGCCCAAAACCTTTTTCACCGGATCGTTCGGGCCTGGTGCCGGGCCATCGGCTGGCCCTCAGATACCATGCAAGGGCTCGTGCATGTGGCCAGGGACACCCTCACCTGCGAACTTTTCGTGCAGCACTTCCATAGTAATGATCACGCGACCTTCGCCGATGTCTTCTATCGGACTAGCTACCTTTCTAAGGCCGCCACCAAACAACTGGGCCAAGGAATACATTGCTTCGATGGCAGTTGCAGGTAACGTCCCCACCATATGAGGTACCAAGTGTCTCGAGCGTGCTGTGTCGTTTGAGATCCCATGCAAATCGATGCTTGCGGCCTATTCGCTTTGTCACTGTGTTGGTAGGGGCCAAGGTTTCCTGCTTCTGGAATCATGTACGTCCTTTGCTCGGCAGGCGAGCAACTCTAGGGGTGTCATTGGCACAACTGCCGGCTGTTAAGAACGTCGCTTCGGTAGCGAGCGTTCCTGCATCGCTATCACAACCGGCGGCTCCGCAGGAGACTCCGAATCATCGTGCTGATCGGCATATCCGCACAATAACCAAAAGTGATTTTCTTTTCCTGATGGTTCCTTTCCTGATGGTCCGGCTTTCGCCGTTGGAGGGGTGAGTGCTGTGAAAGAGTAGGTCAAGCGGCTGGGGTCGATGCCTCGTTTGGATATCAACGTATGGCTGTCGCTCAATTCAATCTGACGGAACCGGGCCAGATCATATGCTAAGGCATACAACAAATTGGCCCAGACAACACGGTAGTCCAATGCTAGGAGAGGTAACCGTGGCTGGTCGTCCTCGGTGGACGTGCTCGTCGTTTCGCCTTGTTCAGCGACCCACTGCGCTTGCAGCGCCTCAGCCCCCAGCGTGATCAAGGGATGATCCAAGGCCTGCTCCAGTTTCTCTATTACTGGAGCCACGGGTGCCTCAGTTGCCGCATGACGGTCCCGGATGTCATCCCATGCCGTATTCAGCAGTTGCGTCATGGCCCAATGCACATGCCCCCGCAGCCAGGCCATGACGCCATAGGTATTGGGCAAAGCGCGAACAACCGCCCACTCTATGGCAGTGTATTGCCGTTCCGGCAGGATGGCTTTGGCCCTTTGATAGCGATCTCGCTGCACAGTATCGCAGTGGGAGTGTGCGGCCAATAACAGGGCCGTCACGGATGCTTCGGTCCGCGACGTATCAGTTTGTATAGGATGCGAAGGCCGAAGAACTACCTGTACCACGGGTTTCGAGGGACGGCTGAGGTATGGGTGACCCAGGTTGAGGTGATGAACCACAGGCAGTGTCTGCCCATTCCATTTAGCAGGGCGTCCGCGTTGGTAGCGTGCCAACATTCCCAGATCATGGAGCTTACGCCGTTGGCTTCTCCACCGATTAGGGCTTAACCCGGTCAGTTTCTGTAAGTGCAGATCGGGCATGTCCATTACCGTGCCATTCTCATTGGCGTGGGCCAACAGCACCATCAGCACCCAGCGATTAGACAGCGTCAGGCGCGAGTGCCGGGTCTCGCCATCGAGAAGGTTGTTGGCAGGTGAGGCGTCATCTTCATTGGCCTCTTGCTCGCCTGCCGGTTCATCGGTCGCTGCGTCATCCATATCGTTCGCAGGATCACCGATACGGTCGATTTCCGCCCCTAGTACTGGCTCGGCATCAGCATTTTCTGCCAGGTATTCAAGCAGCTCGGGTGAAAGGCGGTATTCATAGCTGGGACGCCCCCGCCCGACAGGCTTTGAGTCGCGGATAATAGCGCCTTCCTTATTGAGAAGATTCAGCGCGGGCTGACCTTGCCGTGAGGTCATCGCCAGTCGTTTCAGGAGTTCACGCACTGAGCAATCAACGCTCTGATCAAGACCGATACACCTCGCCCACCGCCAAAGCAGCCAGCGCGCCTCAGGCGTTAGCGTGGAATCTTGGTAACGAAGCAGTGCATACGACATGGCTGCAACCTCTTCGAGCCTCAAATTAATCCCCGATATAACGCAGTTTATATCGGGGATTAATTTGGTGCAACCATCATGCTGCTCCCCTCATGGGTAAGTGCTCAACGGCAACGTTTGGCTGCGCGGGGCCGCAAGACCGTCTCTAACCACCTGCACACCGCTATCATTTGCGTGGCGACATGGTGCACAACGTACCGTCTCCAGACCGATAAGCCACAAGGCAACCATCGACAAGAGCCAGATCAGTCTATACACTTTCGTATAAACGTAGCCATCCCCTAACCCAAAAGGTAACCATGTCTACCCCCACCCCGCTTGGTTCGCGCCTCATTTACTTGATGGCGGCTCATCACCTCTCAGAAAGTGAATTAGCCAGGCGCTCCGGGGTGCCGCAGCCCACGATCCATCGCATTCTCAAAGGCACTAGCCAGTCACCACGCATGAAAAACGTGGAGCAGCTGGCCAGGGCGTTAGGCGTGGATGTGGCATTTCTGGCATATGGGGAGCGTAAATCGACCGACTCTACAGCGCCTCAGGAGCCGCTTGAGGCTCTAAAGAGCGCGTTGACTCATACGCTACAGCAAGCTCAATACCAAAGGCCCGAGTGGGTTTTAGAGCGCATGGAACAGGGCACGGCTTCAACAGCCGCCTCCTCCGTCACCGGGACGGCATGCTCTTTTCCGTTTCTTCAATGGCGTCAGGCGAGCCATCCCGAAACCATTGATTGTGAACTGAGCTGGGAGCCAACGGTTTACTCGGCACAGGGAGCATGCTTTTGGCTTGAGATCAAAGGTGATGCCATGACCGCCCCGCCGGGAAACTCACCAAGCTTGTCTAATGGCACTCGAGTCCTCTTTGATACCGGAAAGCCCTTGGCGAAAGACTGTATCGTATTGATATTGCTACCCAATAGCCAAGATTCGGTTTGCCGTCAACTTGTGGTAGAAGGTAACGACATCTACCTGAAGCCGCTAAACCCCTCGTATCAAGTGACTCCGCTGGAACCAGGTTCTGCTCTCTTGGCTGTGGCCGTGGAGGCCAAGCAAACGCTTTAGCAATACCCAGCTAGTGGCTTACCCATACGAAAACGCATTGACATGCCTATGCGTTTCCGCATACCCTCTCCGCATGCGCTCTTTAAGGCAGTCAGGGAGGCCGATGTGACAAAAGCATTTCTTCGCCCAGATCAGGTGGCCCAGCGACTGGGCATGAGCCCGAGCTGGGTGTACAGCAACAAGCACCGCATCGGCTTCGTCCAGATAGGCACCGCTGTGCGCTTTGAGCAAAGCGTAGTGGAGAGGTACGCTGAGAGCTGCAAGCGCGGCCCTCAGCCTGAGGAACGCGAGACATGGGAATCACAGTCAGATACAGGGAAAAGAGGAACCGGTGGGTGGTCACGGAAACGTACCACGGTCACCGATATCAACGAACGTTTGCGGGGAATCGAGAGGGGGAGCGACAGGCGCGGGAGTACGCAGCGAAGCGTCAGGCAGAGCTGAACGAAGCAGCTTTCCAGGGTGAGGCCATGGGGCGCCAACCGCGGCGCACCTTCATCGAGGGACTCGAACGATGGATCGACGAGTACGACGTGGCCAGTCAGGTGAAGGCCATCCGCCCGGTGGCACGCTACATGGGCGATCGAGTGCTGCTCGGCATGGACAGCGTGGACAAGGCTCGCGAGATGGCCCGAGACCTTCGCAAGCAGGGGCGCGCGCAGAGCACCATCAACAATCATCTGCAGGTGGTCAAACGGGTGCTGAACCTTGCCTATCGGGAATGGGGTTGGCTGGATCGCCCCCTGGGCGACAAGATTCGCAAGAAGATGCCCAAGAACGAACGGCATGTGTACCTGACCATCGAGCAGGTGAGCCAGCTGCTACAAGCCATCCCCGATCACTCGATTGTCGAGAAGCGGGTGATCGCCCTGGCAGCGCTCACCGGGCTACGCCAGGGCGAGCTGCTGGCTCTGGACCCTCAGAACGTCCAAGGTGGTCGCATTCTGCTGCGACCAGACCAGACGAAGAGCGGCAAGTCCCGGGTGGTGCCGGTACCGGAGGACGCCCGGGCATGGCTGGAGGAGCTACCGTTCGCTACGACCTATCATCGGCTGCGAACGGTGTGGGAACATGCTCGCCAGTCCGTGGGGCGGCCCGATCTGCGCTTTCACGACCTGCGCCACAGCTATGCCAGCATGCTGGCCCAGGCCGGCGAGAGCATGACCACGGTGCGCGATCTGCTGGGGCATTCCAGCCTGATCGTCACCAGCCGCTACGCGCACATGTTCGATGCGGGTCTGGATGATATCGGCTCTCGCCTGCCGAGTTTGAGCGGGGCCTTCTGCGACCAAACTGCGACCACGCACTAGAAAGAGGGAGGGTAGAAACACAAACAGCCGCTCGTAAGCGACTGTTTTCCAAGTGGTACCGGCGGTCGGACTCGAACCGACAAGGGCTTGCACCCGGCGGATTTTGAATCCGCTGCGTCTACCAATTCCGCCACGCCGGCAGCGCCGAGCATTATACGTGGCCGGTGCGGCAGGTCAATTGGCGGGCCTGACGCGCAGGGCGATTTTCGGTATCCTTGCCGGCTGTTTGCGGCTGCCCGGCAGCCGCCCGTTTCGACCCTATTCGCGGACCCGACCTGCATGCAGCGCGCCGACTTTCACTATGAGCTTCCCGAGGAGCTGATCGCCCGCTACCCCTCCGAGCGGCGCAGCGACTGTCGCCTGCTGTGCGTGAATGGCGAGAGCGGGGAGCTGGCCCACCGCCGCTTCACCGACCTGCTGGACCTGCTCGAGCCCGGCGACCTGCTGGTGTTCAACGACACCCGGGTGATCCCGGCGCGACTGCACGGCCACAAGGCCAGCGGCGGCAAGGTGGAGATGCTGCTGGAGCGCCCGCTGGATGCCCACCGCGGGCTGGCGCACCTTCGCTCCAGCAAGTCGCCCAAACCCGGCACCGAGCTGATCTTCGAAGGCGATGTTCGCGCCGTGGTCGAGGGCCGCCGCGAGGCACTGTTCGAACTGCGTTTTCTCGGCGAAACGCCGCTGATCGAGCTGCTGGAGCGCCACGGCCACATGCCGCTGCCGCCCTATATCGACCGCGCCGACGAGCTCGCCGACCGCGACCGCTACCAGACCGTCTATGCCCGCCGCGACGGCGCCGTGGCCGCCCCCACCGCCGGGCTGCACTTCGACGAGCCGCTGCTGGAACGCCTGGCGGCGAAGGGCGTCGAGAGTGCCTTCGTCACCCTGCACGTGGGCGCCGGCACCTTCCAGCCGGTGCGCGCCGACGACATTCGCGAGCACCAGATGCACAGCGAATGGATCGAGGTGAACGAAGCGGCCTGCGCCAAGGTGCGCGCCGCCCAGGCCGCCGGCCGCCGGGTGATCGCGGTGGGCACCACCAGCGTGCGCTGCCTGGAGAGCGCCTGTGCCAAGAGCGCCGACGGCGAGATCGCCCCGTTCAGCGGCGAGACCGACATCTTCATCTACCCCGGCTACGAGTGGCGCTGCGTGGAGGCGCTGATCACCAACTTCCACCTGCCCGAGTCGACCCTGCTGATGCTGGTCGCCTCCTTTGCCGGCTACGCGACGACCATGGCGGCTTATCGCGACGCCGTGGCCGAGCGCTACGCCTTCTTCAGCTACGGCGATGCCATGTTCCTGACCCGCCGGAACCCCTGACCTGACCGGCCCGGCGCGCCGACCGGCTCGGCACGCCCCGTCACCGATCGAGACCGATATCCATGCGTAACGAATGCTTCATGTCCTTCGAGCGGCTGGCCAGCGACGGCCGCGCGCGCCGCGGCCGCCTCACCTTCCCCCGGGGCACCGTGGAGACACCGGCCTTCATGCCGGTGGGCACCTACGGCACGGTCAAGGGCATGACGCCCGCCTCGGTGCAGGAGATCGGCGCCGAGATCATCCTCGGCAACACCTTCCACCTGTGGCTGCGCCCCGGCACCGAGGTGATCGAGGCCCACGGCGACCTGCACGACTTCTCCCAGTGGCAAGGTCCCATCCTCACCGACTCCGGCGGCTTCCAGGTCTTCTCGCTGGGCGAGATGCGCAAGATCACCGAGGAGGGCGTGCACTTCCGCTCGCCGGTGGACGGCGCCAAGGTGTTCATGGGCCCCGAGGAGTCGATGGCGGTGCAGCGCTCGCTGGGCTCCGACGTGGTGATGATCTTCGACGAGTGCACCCCCTACCCGGCCACCGAGAAGGAGGCCGAACTCTCCATGGAGCGCTCGCTGCGCTGGGCCCGGCGTTCCCGCGAGGCTCACGGCGATTCGCCCTCGGCGCTGTTCGGCATCATCCAGGGCGGCATGTATCCCGAGCTTCGTCGTCGTTCGCTGGAGGGCCTGCTGGAGATCGGCTTCGACGGCCTGGCCATCGGCGGTCTCTCCGTGGGCGAACCCAAGGAGGAGATGATCCAGGTGCTCGACTACCTGCCGACCTGGATGCCCGAGGACAAGCCGCGCTACCTGATGGGGGTGGGCAAGCCCGAGGATCTGGTCGAAGGCGTGCGCCGCGGGGTCGACATGTTCGACTGCGTGATGCCCACGCGCAACGCCCGCAACGGTCACCTCTTCACCGCCGAAGGCACGATCAAGATCCGCAACGCCAGGCATCGCCACGACACCCGTCCGCTGGAACCGGATTGCGACTGCTACACCTGCCGGCACTTCTCCCGCGGCTACCTGCACCACCTGGATCGCTGCGGCGAAATGCTCGGCTCAATGCTCAATACGATCCACAACTTGCGCTATTATCAGCGCCTGATGGCCGGTTTGCGCGGTGCCATCGAAGCGGGTACATTGGCTGACTTCGTGGCAGGCTACTATGCGCGGCGGGGGCTGCCGGTACCTGACGCACCAGATTGACAGCCGGCCGCTGGCGTCAGACCAGGCGCCGGCGGCCGCATCGGCTCGTTCATTCGCGACCCAACTTACCTTCTCAGGAGATACGTTTCTCATGCTGGACTTCTTCATCTCCCCGGCCATGGCCCAGGACGCCGGCGCCGCGGGCGGCGGCATTGCCCAGATCGTCATGCTGGTCGGCTTCGTGCTGATCTTCTACTTCCTGCTGTGGCGCCCTCAGTCCAAGCGCGCCAAGCAGCATCGCGAGCTGGTCGGCGGCCTGTCCAAGGGCGACGAGGTCGTGATCGGCGGCGGCCTGGTGGGCCGCATCACCAAGGTGGGCGACGAGTTCCTCACCCTGGAGATCGCCGACAACACCGAGGTCAACGTACAGAAGAACGCCGTGGCCAACGTGCTGCCCAAGGGCACCATCAAGTCCATCTGACGTCGATGCTCCTCGCCCTTGCCGGCGGCTCCTCCCCGAGCCGGGTAACGGCGAGGGTCGCATGGCGGCCGGGCGCCCCTTCCCATGCGGATCGGGCACCTGGCCGCACTGCCGTCCCGTAGCCTTCTTTACGCAACCTAGGCAGGGCTCCCATGCTCAACCGTTATCCCTTGTGGAAGTATCTGCTGATACTCATCGTGCTGCTCGTCGGCCTGCTCTACTCGCTGCCCAACCTCTACCCCGAGGACCCGGCGGTCCAGATCAGCAGCGCCCAGGGCGATTCCACCCTCGATGAGGCTCAGCTCGAACGCGTCCAGCAGTCCCTCCGCGATGCCGGCATCGACATCAAGGCCATCGAGCGCGACCAGGCCAGCGTGCTGATTCGCCTCGACGACGCCGACCATCAGCTGCGTACCCGCGACCTGGTCGCCGAGCAGCTCGGCGACGACTACGTCGTCGCGCTCAACCTCGCCGAATCGACCCCCGCCTGGCTGCAGGGCCTGGCCGCTTCGCCCATGACCCTGGGCCTGGACCTGCGCGGCGGCGTGCACTTCCTGCTCGAGGTCGACATGGAGGCAGCGTTGACCCAACGCCTGGAGGTCAACGCCAGCGCCATGCGCGAACAGCTGCGCAGCGAGCGCATCCGCTACCGGGGCACCGACATCGATGGCCGTACGCTGACCATCACCTTCGCCAGCGAAGAGGATCGAGACAGCGCGCGTCGGCTGATCAGCCGCGAGTTCCGCGACTTCGACTACGCCAGTGAGCAGGAGGGTCGCGCCTCGCTGTTGCGCATGACCCTGACCGAGCAGGCGGTGGCGGAGATCCAGGACTACGCCATCAACCAGAACCTCACCACCCTGCGCAACCGCGTCGATGAGCTGGGCGTGGCGGAACCGCTGGTGCA
The DNA here is from genome assembly GCF_017868775.1 of Billgrantia sulfidoxydans. Classification (NCBI taxonomy): domain Bacteria; kingdom Pseudomonadati; phylum Pseudomonadota; class Gammaproteobacteria; order Oceanospirillales; family Halomonadaceae; genus Billgrantia; species Billgrantia sulfidoxydans. Next base: position 3,823,386 of record NZ_CP053381.1, read on the forward strand.
GCGCCAGGGCCCGGATCGCATCGTGGTCGAACTGCCCGGTGTGCAGGATACCGTGGCCGCCAAGCGCGTGGTGGGCGCGACCGCCAACCTCGAGTTCCGCCTCGAGGCGCGCCCCGACACCCCGGACGCCGAGACCGAGACCTTCGCCTTCCGCAACGACCCCAGTCGCACCGCCGACCTGATGCGCGACGTCATCATCACGGGCGACAGCGTCTCCAGCGCCAGCCGCAGCTTCGACGAGAACGGTCGCCCCCAGGTCAACATCAACCTGGACGGCACCGGCGGCACGCTGATGAACCGCGCCACGCGCACCAACATCGGGCGCAACATGGCGGTACTGTTCATCGAGCACAAGACCCGCGACCGCACGGTGATGGAGGACGGCGAGGAGGTCACGGTTCGCGAGCCCTACACCGAGCGCGGCCTGATCAGCCTGGCCACCATCCAGAGCGCGCTAGGCAACAGCTTCCGCATCACCGGGCTCGATTCGCCCACCGAGGCGGCCGAGCTGGCCCTGCTGCTGCGCTCCGGTTCGCTGGCGGCGCCGATCTACTTCGTCCAGGAGCGCACCATCGGCCCCAGCCTCGGCGCCGAGAACATCGAACGCGGCTTGATGTCGGTGCAGATCGGCCTGCTGCTGGTGGTGCTGTTCATGCTGATCCGCTACAAGGTGTTCGGCATCTTCGCCAATCTCGCCCTGGCGCTGAACCTGACCCTGCTGGTCGCCGCCATGTCGCTGCTCGGCGCCACCCTCACGCTGCCCGGCATCGCCGGCATCGTGCTGACGCTGGGCATGGCGGTGGACGCCAACGTGCTGATCTTCGAGCGCATACGCGAGGAGCTGCGCGGCGGCCTCTCGGTGCAGCAGGCGATCCACGCCGGCTACGAGCGTGCCTTCAGCTCGATCGTCGACGCCAACATCACCACCCTGCTGGTGGCGATCATCCTGTTCTCGATCGGCACCGGACCGGTCAAGGGCTTCGCCGTGACCCTGTCGCTGGGGATCCTCACCTCGCTGTTCACCGCCCTGATGGTGACGCGCGCGATGGTGAACCTGACCTTCGGCGGCAAGCCGATCAAGAAGCTCTGGATCTAAGGCTCACCAACTTGAGGTGGTTATGAAGACCCTCGTCAACCGACAGTTCGACTTCATGGGCAAGCGCCGGATCGCCTTCGCGCTCTCCGGCCTGATGATCCTGGTGTCGATCGCCTCGCTGCTGTTCCAGCAGCTCAATCTGGGGCTCGACTTCACCGGCGGTACCCTGGTCGAGGTCCGCTACGCCGTGGCCCCGTCGCTGGACGCGGTGCGCCAGACCCTCGAGGCCGCCGAGTTCCGCGACGTCTCGGTGCAGACCTTCGGCGCCTCGAACGAGGTACTGATCCGCCTGCAGCAGGCCTTCGACGCCGAAGTGGGCGACCGCGTGGTCGAGCTGCTGCGCGCGGAGGGCGACGCCGTGGAACTGGTACGCGCCGAATTCGTCGGCGCCCAGGTCGGCGAGCAGCTGCGCGACCAGAGCGGCCTGGGATTGCTGGTGGCCCTGGGCATCGTGATGCTCTACGTGGCCTTCCGCTTCCAGTACAAGTTCGCCATCGGCGCGCTGCTGGCACTGATGCACGACGTGATCGTCGTGGTCGGCGTCTTCTCGCTGTTCCAGCTGGAGTTCGATCTCACCGTGCTGGCGGCGCTGCTGGCGGTGATCGGCTATTCGCTCAACGACACCATCGTCGTCTACGACCGCATCCGCGAGACCATCCGCACCTCGCGCATCGACGACATGCCGGCGATCTTCAACGAGGCGATCAACCTCACCCTGTCGCGCACGTTGGCAACGTCCGGCACCACCCTGCTGGTGCTCTTCGCGCTGTTTTTCCTCGGCGGCGACATGATCCACTACTTCTCGATCGCCCTGATCCTCGGCATCGTGGTCGGCACCTTCTCCTCCATCTACGTGGCGGCCGCCCTGCTGCTGACCGTGCATCTGGAGCGCAAGGACCTGATTCCGCCGAAGAAGGAGGCGGACGCGGAAGAGGAGCAGCTGCCCTAGGAAAGGCACCATGACTTGCCGCGCTCGATAGCTTGGGCGCAGCGATGCTCTGACACGACACCGCCCCCGCAGCATGGCTGCGGGGGCGGTGTCGTTTCGGGCGGGCTGGCGCTTAGAAGTGCGGCTTGAGCTGCTGCACCAGCGCCTTGTACAGGCGCGGGCCGGCGGCCATCAGCTGGCCTTCCGCTTCCACGCTGGGCTGGCCGTCGGGGGTGCCCATCAGCGCCCCGGCCTCCTTGAGCAGCAGGCTGCCGACCAGGCGGTCCTGCTCCTCCAGCCCCAGCACGAAGGCGGCATCGACGCGGCCCGCCGCCAGCTCGGCCATGTCGAGCAGGCCGCTGCCGGTGGCCAGTTGGGTCTCGACCTGGGGGCCGAGCTGCTGGATCAGGGTCAGGTAGGCGGGCAGGTGGCGCGAGCGCTGCCAGCTCTCGGGCAGGCTCATCGCCACACGAGCGCCGACGATGGCGCTGGCCTTGGGCACGCGAATGCGCTTGCCGTTGTGCTGGGCACCGCGGCCGCGGCTGGTCAGGTATTCGTCGTCGCTGAAGGGGCAGATCACCACCGCATGCTCCGGGCGACCCTTCACCAGGCATACCGCCGACAGGGCGAAGCCGCTGCCGGCCACGCCGAGGCTGGAGTAGCCGTGGAAGGGCTCGATGCGCCATTCGATGTCGCGACCTTCGCCTTCGCCGGCACGGTGGGGCGTGAAGCGACCGGCGACCCCGTGCTGGGGGTAACCGCGGTTGAGCTGACGCACGATCAGCGTTTCGGCGTTGCGAGCAGTGTCCTCGAGCAGGCGCTCGAGATTGTGTTCCTCGTGAGCGTTCTCGATGCGCTCACGAATACGCAGGAACTGTTCGGCGGCGCTGCGCGTGGCGCGCAGGGCGAATTGGACCATCGGATGCATGATCGGGCCTTGGAGCGTCGGTGATGTTAAAGAACGGGCGTGTTCGAGCGAAGTCCGGCTCGAACGTGGCGTACGCGGTCGCACGCATGGCGCGCATCCTAGCAGAGTCGCCGCCCCGGCGCCATTGGCGCGGAGCGACATGGTAGACTGACCCCTTCCTGGTTTTTCATGCATATCACGGCAGAGGCAGTCCCCCGCATGCTCGACCGCATTCGCATCGTGCTGATCGGCACCAGCCACCCCGGCAACATCGGCGCCACCGCCCGCGCCATGCACAACATGGGGCTCGCCGACCTGGCCCTGGTCGCGCCGCGCTGCGAGCCGTTGACCAGCGAGAGCATCTCGCGCGCCTCCGGGGCCGATCACATCGTGCATGCCGCCCGCGTCGTCGATACCCTCGAGGAGGCCGTGGCCGACTGCACGCTGGCCGTAGGCGCCAGTGCACGCTCGCGCACCCTGCCGTGGCCGATGATCACCCCCCGCGAGCTGGGCGAACGCCTGCCGCGGGAACTCGCCGGCCCCGGGTCGCGGCTGGCACTGGTGTTCGGCCGCGAGGACAGCGGGCTCTCCAACGCCGAGCTGCAGCGCTGCCACGCCCACGTGCACATCCCCACCAACCCCGAGTTCAGCTCGCTCAACCTGGCCGCTGCGGTGCAGGTGCTGGCCTACGAGTGCCGCCTGGCGTCGCTCGAAGCCGACGGCGACGCAGCCGGCGAGGACGACGAGCCGCAGCAGCCGCTGGCCAGCCACGCGGAGCTGGAGCACTACTTCGCCCATCTCGAGCGCACCCTGGTCACCATCGGCTTCCACGACCCCGCCACGCCGCGCCAGCTGATGGCCCGGCTGCGCCGCTTCACCCTGCGCGCCCGCCCCGAGCGCATGGAGCTCAACATCCTGCGCGGAATCCTCTCGGCCACGGAAAAGGGCGCCGCCACGCCAGCGGCGGATCGCATCGAGGCGAATGCCGAGGAACAGACGTGTCGCCACGGTGGCGCGGACGACGGGGCCAGCCGCTCAGGGCCCGAACGGTAGACGTCTTGAACGTTGCCCGCTGCGTCCCCATATGATCAAACTGTTGCAAGAGTCTTTTCCCGCCGCCCCGGCCGCATCTCCTTGATCAAGGACCGCTGCATGTTTCAACGATTGCGCGAGGACATCAACAGCGTATTCGCCCGCGACCCGGCGGCACGCAATTTCCTGGAAGTGCTGACCAACTATCCGGGGCTGCACGCCCTGCTGCTCCATCGCCTCGCCCACTGGCTGTGGCAGAGGCAGCTCAAGTGGCTGGCCCGCACGCTGTCGACCTTCTCGCGCTGGCTCACCGGCATCGAGATCCACCCCGGGGCAAGGATCGGCCGGCGCTTCTTCATCGACCACGGCATGGGCGTGGTGATCGGCGAAACCGCCGAGGTCGGCGACGACGTCACGCTCTACCAGGGCGTGACCCTGGGCGGCACCAGCTGGCACAAGGGCAAGCGTCACCCGACGCTGGAAGATGGCGTCATCGTCGGTGCCGGGGCCAAGATCCTCGGCCCGTTCACCGTCGGCGCCGGGGCCAAGGTCGGCTCCAATGCAGTGGTGACCAAGGAGGTGCCCGCCGGCGCCACGGTGGTCGGCATCCCCGGCAAGATCGTCAAGCGCGCCGACCCGGACGCCGCCGAGGCACTCGAGGTCGACCCCGAGCGTCGCGAGGCCATGCGGCGCAAGTTCGGCTTCGATGCCTACGGCGTGAGCGAGGACATGCCCGACCCGGTGGCACGCTCGATCCAGGCCATGCTCGACCACATGCACGCCGTGGACGAGCGTATCGAGCGCATGTGCGGCACCCTACGCAAGCTCGACGCCAGCTACCGCGAGGGCAAGCTGCCGGAGCTGCGCGATGAGGACTTCGCCGACATCCTGTCCGACGTCGACGCCTGCTGCGGCCCCACCTCCAGCGGCGCCGGCAGCGAACATGACCGGGATCAAGGCGGCCCGGATCGCCCGCGGGGGAATGGTTGACCTTGGCACTCAGGCTTTACCATAATGGCGAATCGATCCACGGCTCGCCGCCAGCGGCGAGCGCTCGCTGACCTCGCGCCCCCGTTCACGGGCCTGAGGCACGCTTCCCGATGCGCCTGAAGAGCCCGCCATGCGTTTGACTACCAAGGGACGCTACGCCGTCACCGCCATGCTCGACCTGGCCCTGCACGCGGACAAGGGACCCACCTGCCTGGCCGATATCTCGCGCCGTCAGGAGATCTCGCTGCCGTACCTGGAGCAACTCTTCGCCCGCCTGCGTCGCGCCGGGCTGGTCAACAGCGTGCGCGGCCCGGGAGGCGGCTACCTGCTGGCGCTGCCGGCGGCCGAGATCTCGGTATCCCGGGTGATCGACGCCGTCGACGAATCGGTCGACGCCACCCGCTGCCAGGGGCTGTCGGACTGTCAGCAGGGCGATACCTGCCTGACCCACCACCTGTGGTGCGACCTCTCCGAGCAGATTCGCGGCTTCCTTGACGGCATCACCCTCGGTCAGCTGGTCGAGCACGGCGACGTACGCCGCATCGCCGCGCGCCAGCGCAGCCGCCACGACAACACCATTCTGACCTCCTCGCCCTGAGCACGGGGTCGAGGAACGGACCGGAGACCCCCGCGAGACCATGAGCGCCCTCGTCTATCTCGACTATGCCGCCACCACCCCGGTCGACCCCCGCGTCGCCGAGGTGATGAGCCGCCACCTCACCCTGGACGGCACCTTTGCCAACCCCGCCTCGCGCAGCCACATGCTCGGCTGGCAGGCGGAGCAGGCGGTGGAGAGCGCGCGCCGCCAGGTCGCCGACCTGATCGCCGCCGACCCGCGCGAGATCGTCTGGACCAGCGGCGCCACCGAGGCCGACAATCTCGCCCTGATCGGCTTCCTGCGCGCCAACCGCGAGCGCGGCCGCCACCTGGTGACCTCCGTCATCGAACACAAGGCGGTAGTGGACACCGCCGCGGCACTCGAGCAGGAGGGTTTCGAGGTAACCTGGCTGACGCCGGGCCGTGACGGTCGCGTCACGCCCGAGCAGCTGCGCGAGGCGATGCGCCCCGACACCGTGCTGGTGTCGCTGATGGCGGTCAACAACGAGCTGGGCTGCATCCACGACCTCGCGACGCTGGCCGAGGTGGCCCATGCCGGCGGCGCGGCTTTCCATGTCGATGCCGCCCAGGGCGTGGGTCGCATCGACCTCGACGTGGGCCGCCTGGGCGTCGACCTGATGTCGCTCTCGGGCCACAAGGCCTACGGCCCCAAGGGTATCGGCGCCCTCTACGTGCGGCGCAGCCCGGACATTCGCCTCGAACCCTTGATCCACGGCGGCGGTCACGAGCGCGGCATGCGCTCCGGCACCCTGGCCACCCACCAGATCGTCGGCATGGGCGAGGCCTTCCGCCTGGCCGCGGCCGAGGGCGAAGCCGACCAGGCACGCATCCTGGCACTGCGGAACCGACTGCTCGACGGTCTGTCCGACCTGGACGGCATCCACTGCAATACCGCCATCGAGGTGGCGGTGCCCAACATTCTCAACCTGGCCTTCGAGGGCGTGGACGGCGAATCGCTGCTGATGGCGCTGCGCAGCATTGCCCTGTCGACCGGCTCGGCATGCAACTCCGCCAGCGTCGAGCCATCCTATGTATTGAAGGGTATCGGCGTACCGCGCTCGCTGGCGCTGGCTTCGCTGCGTTTCAGCTTCGGCCGCTTCACTACCGAGGCCGATATCGACGCTGCCCTCGAAGCCTTGCATCATGCCCTTCCGGGCCTACGCCGCTAGCCACATTCGCTGCAGGAGAAACCAACATGGCGCAACTGTCGATTACCACCGCCGCCGCCGAGCAGATCCAGCGCGTGCTGGAGGAGCGTGGGCAAGGACTGGGCCTGCGCGTCTCGGTCAAGCCCAGCGGCTGCTCCGGCTACAGCTACGTGCTCGACTTCGCCGACGAGGCCGCCAATGACGACGCGGTGTTCGAAGAGCACGGCGTCACCGTCTTCGTCGCTCCCGAGGCGCTGCCGATGCTCGACGGCAGCGAGGTCGACTATGTCTCGGAGGGGCTCAACCGCTTCTTCCGTTTCAACAACCCCAACGTCAAGGACCAGTGTGGGTGCGGCGAGAGCTTCACCGTCTGAGGGCACCCCGCCCATGAGCCGACTTGGGCGACGATTGTTCAATGACCGCCGTCGGCGGTATACTCTGCGCCCTCAGTTTTCTCGCGCCGACTCGCCGCGTGCAGCACTCTCGGCACGCGAAGAGGAACGCATCTAGATCCGTAGCGCCGCGCCGTGCCGACCCGCTCCCGGGTGGGTACGGCGTGGCGCTATCCCTCTACGAACGTCAATGGAGACAGGCCACATGGCAACCGAACGTACCCTTTCCATCATCAAGCCCGATGCCGTCGCCAAGAACGCCATCGGCGAGATCATCGCCCGCTTCGAGAAGGCCGGCCTCAAGGTCGTCGCCGCCAAGATGCTGCACCTCTCCGACGAGCAGGCCGGCGGCTTCTACGCCGAGCACAAGGAGCGTCCCTTCTTCAAGGATCTGGTGGGCTTCATGACCTCGGGTCCGGTGGTGGTGCAGGTACTGGAGGGCGACGATGCCATTGCCAAGAACCGTGACCTGATGGGGGCCACCAACCCCAAGGAAGCCGCACCGGGCACCATCCGCGCCGATTTCGCCGAGACCATCGACGCCAACGCCGTGCACGGCTCCGATTCGCCGGCCTCTGCCGAGCGCGAAGTGGCCTACTTCTTCAGCGCCGACGAGATCCATTCACGCTGAGAAAACGCGGATTCATTGCTGCGCTCGATATCTTGGTCGCCGGCGGTGCTGGTACGCCAGCCCGGTCGAAATCCCCACCGGATACCGCATAGGCTCCGGTTTCTGTGCTCCGGCGGCGACCAACCTCTCTTCGCTCGCGACATACATCAGTCGTTTTCTTTAGCACAAACTCGAGCGGGCCTTGTCCCGATCTACGTGATGCCATGACCGCCACCACCGCCCAACGTACCAATCTGCTCGGCATGACCCGCGAGGAGATGGAAGCCTTCTTTCTTTCCATCGGCGAGAAGAAGTTCCGTGCCGCCCAGGTGATGAAGTGGATTCATCACGAGGGCTGCGACGACTTCGAGGCCATGACCAACCTCTCCAAGGGGCTGCGCCAGCGGCTCGCCGAGGTGGCCGAGATACGCGGCCCCGGGGTGGTCTACGAGGGCACCTCCGGCGACGGCACGCGCAAGTGGGTGCTGGAGGTGGAAGATGGCAGCTACGTCGAGACGGTGCTGATCCCCGCCGACAACGGCAAGCGCCGCACCCTGTGCGTGTCGTCCCAGGTGGGCTGCTCGCTCGACTGCAGCTTCTGTTCCACCGGCAAGCAGGGCTTCCAGCGCAACCTCACCGCCGCCGAGATCATCGGCCAGGTGTGGGTCGCCCAGCGCAGCGTGGGCCCGCGCAAGGATACCGCCAACCGCCCGGTGACCAACGTGGTCATGATGGGCATGGGCGAGCCGCTGATGAACTACGACAACGTCGTGCCGGCGATGAAGCTGATGCTCGACGACAACGGCTACGGGCTCTCCAAGCGCCGCGTCACCCTGTCCACCTCCGGGGTGGTGCCGATGCTCGACCGGCTCGGCGACGAGCTCGACGTGAGCCTGGCCATCTCGCTGCATGCCGCCACCGACGAGCTGCGCAGCCAACTGGTGCCGCTCAACCGCAAGTACAACATCCGCACGCTGCTCGACGCCTGCCAGCGCTACCTGGCCAAGTGCGACGACACGCGCATGGTCACCATCGAGTACACGGTGATCAAGGACGTCAACGACCAGCAGGAGCACGCGACGCAGCTGGCCGAGCTGCTGCGCGAACTGCCGTGCAAGATCAACCTGATCCCGTTCAACCCGTTCCCCCACTCCGGCTACGAGAAGCCGTCGCGCAACCAGGTCATGCGCTTCCAGCAGTGGCTCTACGAGCTGGGCTACACGGCACCGATCCGCAGCACCCGCGGCGACGACATCGATGCCGCCTGCGGCCAGCTGGTCGGCCGGGTGAAGGACCGGACCCGGCGTCACGAGCGCTACATCCGCTCGATCCAGATCGACGCCGACTGAAGCGGGGCCCGCCTTGACTTCAACCCGTCACGGCGCTTTGATGGACAGGCTTTTTTTGTCCCTGGCCAGCGCCACTCGGGCGCCAGGCATGCAATACAACGACAGCCCGACAGGCCCGACCATGAGGATGCCATGACGCGCTTCCCCCATCTGCCAAGCCGACGCCTGCCGCTGGTCGCGATGGCGGTCGTGTCGTTGTGGCTCTCCGGTTGCGCCAGCCAGTCTGGGCAGCAGGCCGATGCGGACCCGGCCGAGGCGTTCACCGAGCTGGGCATGGCCTACCTGGAGCGCGGCAACCTGCCGCGCGCCATGGCGGCGCTCAACCGCGCCCTGGAGCGCGACCCCGAGGACCCCGAGGCGCTGCAGGCCATGGCCATCGTCTACCAGCGCCAGGGCGAACGGGAGCAGGCCGACGAAATGTTCCGGCAGGCCATCGCGGCCGACCCGGGCAGCAGCCGCGCGCGCAACAACTACGCCGCGTTTCTCTACGAACACGGCCAGACACGGCGCGCCTGCGAGCAGCTCGAGATCGCCTCCCGGGACACCCGTTACGCCAACCGCGCCCAGCTGTTCGCCAACCTGGGACAGTGCCGCTGGGAACTCGGCGAGATCGAGCAGGCTCGCCACAGCCTGGAGCGTGCCCGCAGCCTCGACCCGCGCAACCCGAGGAGCTACTTCACCCTCGCCGCGCTGGAGCTCGAGCAGGGCGACCCGGAGCGCGCCAGGCAACAGCTGGAGATCTTCGTCGGGCTTGCCGGCATGACGCCCGACGCTCGGGCGCTGGCCCAGCAGATCGCCGACCGTACCACGAACATGACCGTCACCCCCGGCGCCGATACCCAACGTGACGCACCCTGATCAACGACTCTAGACGAAGGATGCTCAGCCATGAGCGACAATCAAGACATCGATGCCGTCGGCTTCACGTCCCCGGCCTCTCCCGGGGAGCTGCTGCGTCGTGAGCGTGAAACGCAGGGGCTGAGCCGCGAGGAAGTCGCCACGGCATTGAACCTCCGCCCCGCCGTCGTCACCGGCATGGAGGAGGACAGCTACGAACAGGTACCGGTGGCCGCCTATCGGCGTGGCTATCTGCGCGCCTATGCCCGCCTGCTGGGCATGGACGACCGTCCCGTGCTGCAGGCCTATGCGGACCGCTTCGGCAGCCAGGAGAACGAGCAGCGGGTGACGCCGGTTCAGGTGACCAAGCCACCGTCGCGCCTCGGCGCCTGGCTGTTCAAGCTGGTGACCCTGCTGGTCATCGCCGGCCTGATCGGCCTGACCCTGGTGTGGTGGCAGAGCCGCGACGGCAACGAGCCGCCCGAGGTCGACGCCAGCGGTCCGGTCTCGGTCGAGACGCTGGACGGCACCACCACCATCGAGGAGGAACCGGCCCCCGAAGTCGAGGAAGCCCTGCCGCCGCTGCCCGAGGAGGGTGTCGACCCGCTCGGCGACGCGACCACGGCGCCGCCCAGCGAAGTCGACCCCACCGGTGCCGAGCTGGTCGCGGGCATGCGCGAGCAAGCGCCGGTCGTCGAGGACGAGGCCGGCGTCGAGTCGTCCGTCGAGCAGCCGATCGTCGCCGAGGAGGCGCCGGAGCCGGCCGAGGTCGCCACGACCGCCGACCGCCGCGAGCTGCAGTTGACCTTCAACGAGCAGTCCTGGACCGAGATCTTCGACGCCAACAACCGGCGGGTTTTCGTCGGTCTTCAGGAACCCGGCACCACCGCGACCGTCGAAGGAGAGCCGCCGTTCCGCCTGACCATCGGCAATGCCACCGGCGTCGAGCTGAGCTGGGCCGGCGAGCGCGTCGACCTGGGCGCCCGCGCCGGAGCCAACAACGTCGCCCGTTTCACCCTGGGAGAGTGATGCCTATGCATTCCCCTTCGCCCATCGTGCGCCGCCAGTCGCGCCAGATTCACGTCGGCAAGGTACCGGTCGGGGGCGACGCCCCGATCTCGGTGCAGAGCATGACCAACACCGACACCCTGGATGTCGCCGCCACCGTGGCCCAGATCGAGCGCCTGGAGGCCGCCGGCGCCGATATCGTGCGCGTCTCGGTGCCGACCATGGACGCCGCCGAGGCCTTCGGCCGCATCAGGCGGCAGGTGAACGTGCCGCTGGTGGCCGACATCCACTTCGACTACAAGATCGCCCTGCGCGTCGCCGAGCTCGGCGTCGACTGCCTGCGCATCAACCCCGGCAACATCGGCAAGGAGGAGCGCGTGCGCGCCGTGGTCGGCGCCGCCCGCGACAACGGCATCCCGATCCGCATCGGCGTCAACGCCGGCTCGCTGGAGAAGGAGCTGCAGCGCAAGTACGGCGAACCCACCCCGGAAGCGCTGGTGGAGTCGGCCATGCGTCACATCGACCACCTCGACCGCCTCGATTTCCAGGAGTACAAGGTCAGCGTCAAGGCCAGCGACGTGTTCATGGCCGTGGCCGCCTACCGCCAGCTGGCCAGGCTGATCGAGCAGCCGCTGCACCTCGGCATCACCGAGGCCGGCGGGCTGCGTTCGGGCACCGTCAAGTCCTCCATCGGCCTGGGCATGCTGCTGATGGACGGCATCGGCGACACCATCCGCGTCTCGCTCGCCGCCGACCCGGTGGAGGAGATCAAGGTCGGCTACGACATGCTCAAGAGCCTGCGCCTGCGCAGCAAGGGCATCAACTTCATCGCCTGCCCCAGCTGCTCGCGCCAGAACTTCGACGTCATCGGCACCATGAACGCCCTCGAGGAGCGCCTCGAGGACATCATGACGCCGCTCGACGTCTCGGTGATCGGCTGTGTCGTCAACGGCCCCGGCGAAGCCAAGGAGAGCGACATCGGCCTGACCGGCGGCAGTCCCGCCAACCTCGTCTACATCGACGGCAAGCCGGCGTCCAAGCTGCGCAACGAACATCTGGTCGACGATCTCGAGGCGCTGATCCGCGAGAAGGTGCGCGAGAAGGAAGCCGCCGAGCAGAACGTGATCGCCCGCGAGGCCTGAGCGGCCGTCGACCATCAAGGAGCCCCCGTTGAGCAAGTCCCCATCGAGCACCAAAGCGTCCGGCCAGAAGAAGATCCAGGCCATCCGTGGCATGAACGACCTGCTGCCGGGCCAGTCGGCCCTGTGGCAGTATTTCGAAGGTACCGTCGAGGCGCTGATGAAGCGCTACGGTTACGCCGAGATCCGCACGCCCATCGTCGAGCAGACCGCCCTGTTCGCGCGCTCCATCGGCGAGGTCACCGACATCGTCGAGAAGGAGATGTACACCTTCGAGGATCGCAACGGCGACAGCCTGACCCTGCGCCCCGAGGGCACGGCGAGCTGCGTGCGTGCCGCCATGGAGCACGGCCTGCTGCACAACCAGGCCCAGCGGCTGTGGTACCAGGGGGCGATGTTTCGCCACGAGCGCCCGCAGAAGGGACGCTACCGTCAGTTCCACCAGGTCGGCCTGGAGGCCTTCGGCCTGGAGGGGCCGGACATCGACGCCGAGGTGATCCTGCTCTCCGCCCGCCTGTGGCAGGAGCTCGGCCTCATCGAGCACGTCACCCTGGAGCTCAACTCGCTGGGCTCCAACGAGGCCCGCGCCGCCTATCGCGACAAGCTGGTGGCCTACTTCGAGCAGCATCGCGACCAGCTCGACGAGGACTCGCTGCGCCGCCTGTCGAGCAACCCGCTGCGCATCCTCGACTCGAAGAACCCCGACATGGCGCCGATGCTGGCCGACGCGCCGCGGCTGATGGATCATCTCGACGACGCCTCGCGCGAGCACTTCGAGGGCCTCACCGCCCTGCTCGAGGCCGCCGGCATCGACTACGTGATCAACCCGCGCCTGGTGCGCGGCCTCGACTACTACTGCCGTACGGTGTTCGAGTGGACCACCACCGCACTGGGCAGCCAGGGCACCGTGTGCGCCGGCGGCCGCTACGACGGCCTGGTCGAGCAGCTCGGCGGCAAGCCGACTCCCGCGGTGGGCTTCGCCATGGGCATCGAGCGCCTGATCCTGCTGCTCGAGACCCTCGACCTGGTGCCCGACGCCGCCCTCGACGAGCTGGACCTCTACGTGCTGCCCATGGATGATGGCGCCACCGCCCGGGCCATGCTGCTCGCCGAGCGGCTCAGAAGCGAACTGCCCGCCCTGCGCCTGCAGCTGCACTGCGGGGGCGGCAGTTTCAAGAGTCGCATCAAGAAGGCCGACCGCAGCGGCGCCCGCCTGGCCCTGCTGCTGGGCGAGGATGAACTGGCCCAGGGCCGCGCCACGCTGAAGTTCCTGCGCGAGGAGCGCGACCAGCTGAGCCTGTCCCAGGATGCCCTGGCCGAGACCCTGGCCGCCCTGGTGAGCGGCGAACGCGCCTGACCGAACCGCATGTTGCTGGATAAAGGAGACCGCCCGTGGCGGAGCTGAGAACCGAAGAAGAGCAGCTGGAAGCCATCAAGCGCTGGTGGAAGGAGAACGGCACCTCGCTGATCGCCGGCGTGGCTATCGCCATCGCCGGCGTGCTGGGCTGGAACGCCTGGCAGAACTATCAGGACAGCCAGGCGCAGGCAGCCTCGATGCGCTACCAGGAGCTGGTCAACCTGGCCGACAGCGGCGAGGCCGACCAGGCCCGCAGCCTGGTCGAGGAGATTACCGACAACCACGGCCGCACCCTCTACGCCGACCTGGCACGCCTGATCGACGCCAGCCTCGCCGTGGAGAGCGGTGACCTGGGCGAAGCGCGGGGCATCCTCGAGGCCGTGATCGAATCCAGCGGTCGCGCCTACGTTCAAGGCCTGGCACGCCTCCGCCTGGCACGGCTGCAGGTGGCCGACGGCGACGCCGAGGCTGCGCTCGACACCCTGGCGCGTGACGTGCCTGCCGCCCTGGCCGCCCAGCAGGCCGACGTGCGCGGCGACGCCCTGCGCGCCCTCGGCCGCGACGACGAGGCCCGCCAGGCCTGGCAGGAGGCCCTCGCGGTCGCCGAACAACGTAACCAGCCGATCTATGGCGTCCAGCTGAAGCTCGACGACCTGGGTGCCGAAGAGGCCACGCTATGAAGACGACGCTCACCCGCAAGTTTCACCTCGCCCTGGCGGCGACCCTCGCCCTTGGCCTGCTGGCCGGCTGCGCCAACAAGGCCGAGCCGCGCTACAGCCCCAAGGAACTCAAGCGCTTCGACGCCCGCGCCGAGCTCGACGCCGAATGGCGCCAGCAGGTCGGCAAGGGACTCGGCCGGGCCACCTATCCCATCGCACCGTCGCTCGACAACGGCGTGATCTATGCCGCCGACGAACGCGGCCGGGTCATGGCCATGGACGCCCGGAGCGGGGAGCGCCGCTGGCAAACCGACCTCGAGGTCGGCGTCTCCAGCGGCCTGACCGCCGTGGCCGGACAGGTCTATCTCGGTACCCGCAATGGAGAAGTGCTGGCGCTGAGCCAGTCCGACGGCGAGGTCAGCTGGCGCGCTCGCGTCTCCAGCGAGGTGCTCGCGCCGCCGCAGCCCAACCAGCAGTTGCTGATCGTGCAGAGCGTGGATGGCACCATCACCGCCCTGGACCGGCTCACCGGTCGTGAGCGCTGGGTGCACACCACCACCGAACCCGCCCTCACCCTGCGCGGCACCGGCACGCCCACGGTCATCGATCCGGTCACCTTCGCCGGCTTCGCCAACGGCCGCCTGGTCACGCTGGACAACCGCAACGGCCAGCCGCTGTGGGAGCGACGCATCGCCGTGCCGCGCGGGCGCAGCGAGATCGACCGCATGGTCGACCTCGGCGGCCAGCCGGTGCTGACCCCTGACGGACGGCTGTTCGTGACCAGCTACAACGGCCGCCTGGTGGCGCTGGAGGCGCCCAGCGGCGAGGTCCTGTGGGAGCGCGAGCACTCCGGTTACCACACCCCGGTACTGGTGGGCGACCGCCTGTTCGCGGTCAACGAAGCCAGCCACGTGATCGCCTTCGATGCGCGCAGCGGTGAAGAGGTGTGGCGCAACCGCGACCTCGAGGGCCGCTGGCTGACCGCCCCGGCCTTCGCCGGCGGCAACCTGGTGCTGGGCGACTTCGAGGGCTACCTGCACCTGATCGACATCCAGGACGGCCGCTTCACGGCGCGGACGAAGGTCGACGGCTCCGGCATCAGCGTGCGCCCGGTCACCGACTCCCGCCGCATCTACGTGCTGGCCAACGACGGCCGCCTCGAGGCCCTGGAAATCCGATGACACCCGTGATCGCCCTGGTCGGCCGCCCCAACGTGGGCAAGTCGACCCTGTTCAACCGCCTGACCCGCACGCGCGACGCGCTGGTGGCGGACTTCCCCGGGCTCACCCGCGACCGCAAGTACGGTAACGGCGTGCTCGGCGGCAAGGCCTACACGGTGATCGACACCGGCGGCATCAGCGGCGACGAGGAGGGTATCGACGCCGCCATGGCCGAGCAGTCGCTGGCGGCCATCGACGAGGCCGACATCGTGCTGTTCCTGGTCGATGCCCGGGCCGGTCTGCACATGGCCGACGAAGCCATCGCCAACCACCTGCGGGTCAACCAGAAGAAGACCTGGCTGGTGGTCAACAAGACCGACGGCCTGGAAGAGCACTCGGCCATGGCCGACTTCTGGCAGCTGGGCATGGGCGACCCGCTGCCCATCGCCGCCGCCCACGGTCGCAACGTCACCGCGCTGATCGAGGAGGTGCTCGCCCCCTTCCCCGAGCGCGACCTGAGCGTGCCCGTGGATACCGGCACCAAGGGCATTCGCATCGGCGTCATCGGCCGCCCCAACGTCGGCAAGTCGACGCTGGTCAACCGCCTGCTCGGCGAGGAGCGGGTGGTGGTCTTCGACGAGGCCGGCACCACCCGCGACGCCGTCGAGATTCCCTTCGAGCGGCGCGGCAAGCCCTACGTGCTGGTCGATACCGCCGGCGTGCGGCGGCGCAAGAACGTCAGCGAGATCGCCGAGAAGTTCTCGATCATCAAGACGCTGGAGGCGATCAAGGAGTGCCACGTCGCGGTCATGGTGCTCGATGCGCGCAGCGGCCTGGTGGAGCAGGACCTTCATCTGCTCGACTACGTGCTGACCACCGGCCGCGCGCTGGTGCTGGCGGTGAACAAATGGGACGGCCTGGAGCAGGAAGCCAAGGAGAAGATGCGCGCCGAGATCAAGCGCCGCCTGGGCTTCGCCGACTACGCCGACCTGCACTTCATCTCGGCGCTGCACGGCACCGGCGTGGGCGACCTCTATCCCTCCATCGAGCGCGCCTTCGCCTCGGCCAACAGCCACTGGTCGACCAACCGGCTCACCACCCTGCTGCAGGATGCCGTCAGCCAACATCCGCCGCCGCTGGTGCACGGACGCCGGATCAAGCTGCGCATGGCCCACCAGGGCGGCAGCAATCCGCCGATCATCGTCGTCCACGGCAACCAGACCGAGGCCCTGCCCGAGGCCTACAAGCGCTTCTTGACCAACACCTTCCGCAAGGTGCTCAAGGTCAAGGGCACGCCGATCCGCTTCGAGTTCCGCTCCGGCAAGAACCCGTTCGATCCGCTGGCCGGCGCCAGCGACCGGGAGAAAGCCAAGCAGCGCGAACTGGGGCGCACCCGCGCCGCCCGCAACAAACGTCGCTGACCCTTGTCCAACACACCCGGTCGCCAAGGCCGGGCCGTACCCCACCGGCAGGCCGTCCTGGCCGAACCTGTGATCCACCCCGATGACCGACCCGCTTCGTCCCGCAGGAGGACCGATGTCCCTGAGTCGCGTACTGTCCTTCGTCGTCCCGCGCCGCTGGCGCCTGCTTGCCCCGCTGAGCCTGGTCATGCTGCTCGGCGGCTGTTTGGCCCTGCCCCAGACCGGGCTGTTCGCCTTTCGCCTCGCGGTGACCTCGCTCGGCATCGAGGATGTGCGTATCGGCCCCTACTCGGTCCAGGCCGGCCTCGACACCAGCGATATTGCCTCCTTGGTGGCCTCGAGCCTGGGCATGGGCAGCCTGCCGGTGCAGGCGACCCTGGCCATGGGCCTGTCGCTGCCCTTCGGCATGCCGCCGGTGGAGATGTCGGGCTTCCGCTGGACCCTGGACGTGCCCGGCACCGAGCCGGTCAGCGGCGACTACCGGCAGGACGTGACGCTGACCTCGGGCGACGACACCAAGCTGCGCCTGCCCGTCGCCTTCGACGTGCTGGCCAGCGACAGCCGGCGCCTGGCGCCCATGGTGGAACTCGCCACCCAGCTGGCCAGCCAGGGTGAGCTGCCCGCCGGCAGCGAACTGGCCATCACCCCGGGCAGCCTGCGCGGCCTCGGCGTGACCCTGCCGGCCGGGCTGTGGACCCCGACCCTGCGCTTCGCCGTGGGCCAGGACGGCGAGCTGACCCCGCAGCGTTAAGTGCCTTGCCCGGCCTCGTGCAGCCGGCGGCGGCCGACCCACTGGCAGGCGAACTGCCAGGCGCCGCGGCCGCTGCGGCCGCCGCGCAGGGTGGCGTAGCGGATCGCCTCGGCGCGGGCCTCGGCGTTCCAGTCCCGCTCGCTGCCGAGCTGCGTGACCCAGTGGCAGCAGGCCTCGAGGTAGGTGTCCTGGTTGAAGGGATAGAAGCCCAGCCACAGGCCGAAGCGGTCGGAGAGCGAGATCTTCTCCTCCACCGCGTCGCCATGGTGCAACTCCTCCCCCACCAGGTGCGAGCCCTCGTTGTCGGCCATGGACTCCGGCAGCAGGTGGCGACGGTTCGAGGTGGCATAGAGCAGCACGTTCTCCGGCGGGCCGGTCAGCGCCCCGTCGAGCACGCTCTTGAGCGCCTTGTAGGCGTCGTCGTGGCCCTCGAAGGAGAGATCGTCGCAGTAGACCACGAAGCGATGCGGCTGCCGACGCAGCTGCTCGACCAGCATCGGCAGCCCGGCCAGGTCATGGCGGTCGACCTGCACCAGGCGCAGCCCCTCCGGCGCCAGGCTGTTGAGCAGGGCCCGGATCAGCGACGACTTGCCGCTGCCGCGCGAGCCCCACAGCAGGGCATGGTTGGCCGGCAGCCCCTGCAGGAAAGCCCGGGTGTTGTCGACCAGCGCCAGCTTCTGGCGCTCGATGCCCAGCAGGTCGTCGAGCGTCAGGGCGTCGCGGGGCGGCACCGGCAGCAACCGGCCGCCCAGGACATGGCGCTGCCACAGGGCGGCCACGTCGCGCGTCCAGTCGACCTCCTGCGGCGCGGGCGGCAGCCAGTGCTCCACGTGGTCCAGCAGGCGGTTAAGGCGGCGGCTCAGCTCGGCATCCATCGGCATCTCCTCGGGGCTTCCATGGTTGGCAGTTGACCTTGTGACGGTTCAGGGTATCTTGTGGCGAACCGTCACCCCCGTCCAGGGTCTCAAGGGATCTGACCGAACGAGGAATCGAACATGCGCTGGATTTGCCGTGCTGCCGTGGCCACGCTGGCCCTGACCCTTACCGCCTGTACCACGTCGCCGACCGGACGTCAGCAGCTCACGCTGATGTCGGATGCGCAGCTCAACCAGATGGGCCAGGAAGCCTTCGCACAGTACCAGCAGGACCTGCCCCCGGCCGGCCAGGCCCAGCAGCGCTACGCCCAGTGCGTGGCCGAAGCCATCGTCGCCGTCCTGCCGGAGCGTGAGCGCAATCAGGAGTGGCAGATCCGCGTGTTCGAAGCGGAGCAGGCCAACGCCTTCGCCCTGCCCGGCGGCTACATGGGCGTCAACACCGGCCTGCTCGAGATTGTCGACAACCAGGACCAGCTCGCCTCGGTGATCGGTCACGAAATCGGCCACGTCCTGGCACGCCATGCCAACGAGCGGGTCTCGACCCAGACCTCGACCCAGCTCGCCCTGTCGGTGCTGTCCTCGGCGGCCGGTCTCGAGGGCCCGGGCGGCGAGCAGTTGATGGGGGCGCTGGGTCTCGGCGCGCAATACGGCATCCTGCTGCCCTTCTCGCGCCGCCACGAGAGCGAGGCCGACGTGATCGGCCTGCGGCTGATGGCCGACGCCGGCTTCGATCCGCGCGCCAGCGTCGCACTGTGGGAGAACATGAGCGCCCAGGGCGGCGCCAACCCGCCGGCCTGGATGTCGACCCACCCCAGCCACGGCCAGCGCATGCAGGGCCTGCAGGCGGAGATGGACAACGCCCTGGCGCACTACGAACAGGCCCGTCAGGCTGGGCGGCAGCCAAATTGCCCGCGCCCCTAGGGAAATGCTGAGCCCCACCTCACCTTGGAACGCTGATGCTGAGACTTGGCCTGCTGCTGTTGATCCTGCCCCTCTTCGTGCTGATGGGGGTCTACTTCTGGGAGCTCAATGACGTGCGTGAATGCGCGCTGATCCAAGAGGGGCATTGGGACTACCTGGCTGGCACATGCCGTGAGACGCCCCAGCCCTTCGTGCCCTGGGTGGAGCGTCAGCCGTGGCTGGTCAACGGCGGCATGCTGCTGTCGCTGGCCGGCGCGGTGATGTGCCTGCTGGGGCTCTACGTCAAGCGACGCTGAGGCCAAACCTCGAACGCATGACCCCGCGGCGGCTCACAGAGCGCGACGCAGCGCCTCGAGCACCGGCGTGGTGTCGGGGCGCCTGCCCCGCCATTGATAAAACGACTCGGCGGCCTGCTCCACCAGCATGCCCAGGCCGTCGACGGCAAGCGCACCGCGCTCGGCGGCCCAGCGCAGGAACACGGTGGGCTCGGCGCCGTACATCATGTCGTAGGCGGTGGCCCCCGGCGCGAAGAGGTCGTCGGGCAGCGGCGGCAGATCGCCGGCCAGGCTGGCGCTGGTGCCGTTGATCACCAGGTCGTACCCCTTCCCCACGTCATCGAAGCCCCCGCCCTCGATGTCGCCCAGGTCGGCGAAATCCTGTGCCAGTGCCGCGGCCTTGGCGGCGGTGCGGTTGGCGATCCGCACGCCAAGCGGCCCTGCCGTCAGCAGCGGTTCCAGCACGCCACGTACCGCCCCGCCCGCTCCCAGCACCAGGATACGGGCGCCGGCCAGGTTCACGCCATGGCGCGCCAGGTCGCGCACCAGGCCGACGCCATCGGTGGTGTCGCCATGGGTTTGGCCGTTGCCGCCGAGGATCAGGGTGTTCACCGCCCCGGCCCGCTGGGCACGCCGGCTCAGGGTATCGCAGAGACGGCAGGCCGCCTCCTTGAACGGCACGGTGACGTTGGCCCCGCGCCCCCCTTCGGCGGTGAACCTGCGCCAGGCGCCGGGAAAGTCGTCCAGCGGCGCCGCGATGGCGGTGTAGTCGATGCCCTCCCCGGTCTGCTCGGCGAAGGCGGCGTGGATCGCCGGCGACTTCGAATGGGCAATGGGGTTGCCGAAGACGCAGTAGCGGTCGGTCATGAAGAGGGCTCCTCTTCCCCCAGCCAGTCGCGGGGGCACAGGTAGTTCCGGTACAGGGCTTCCTCCGCGCTACCCGGCTCGGGCGTCCAGCCGTACTCCCAGCGCGCCAGCGGCGGCATCGACATCAGGATCGATTCGGTGCGCCCGCCGCTCTGCAGCCCGAACAGAGTGCCGCGGTCCCACACCAGGTTGAACTCCACGTAGCGCCCGCGGCGGTAGAGCTGGAAGTCACGCTCGCGCTCGCCCCATGGCGTATCGCGACGACGTCGTACGATGGGCAGGTAGGCGTCGAGGAAGGCATCCCCCACCGCGCGCTGGAAGGCGAAGCTGGCATCGAAATCCCACTCGTTGAAGTCGTCGAAGAACAGCCCGCCCACACCGCGCGTTTCTTCGCGATGCTTGAGATAAAAGTATTCGTCGCACCACGCCTTGAAACGCGGGTAGACGTCGGCGCCGAAGGGCGCGCAGGTGTCGCGGGCCACGCGATGCCAGTGCAGCACGTCTTCGTGCACCGGGTAGTAGGGCGTGAGGTCGAAGCCGCCACCGAACCACCATACCGGGGCCTCGCCGGTCTTCTCGGCGATGAAGAAACGCACGTTGCCATGGCTGGTAGGCACGTGAGGGTTCTCGGGATGCAGCACCCAGGAGACCCCCACCGCATGGAAGCCGCGCCCGGCGAGCTGGGGCCTGGCGGCCGTGGCCGAGGGCGGCAGCTGGTCGCCGTGGACGTGGGAGAAATTGACCCCGCCCTTCTCGAACACGTGGCCGTGCTCGATCACGCGCGAACGACCACCACCTCCGGCCTCGCGCTGCCAGCTCTCCTCGCGAAAGCCGGCCCCGCCGTCCTCGGCGGCGAGCCCGGTGCACAGCCGGTCCTGCAGGTCGAGCAGGTAGCCCTTCACCGTGTCGAGATCGGCATACGCCATGTTGCTCCTCGCTATCGTGGTCTTTCGCTACCCCTGACCGGCACGCCACCACTCAGGCGCGCAGTACCCGGCCGCTGCGCAGGTCGCGAATGGTGCTGGGGCGATCCAGCCCGCCAAGCTCCCCCTCGACGACGGCGTCGAGCTCGTCGCCGAAGATCTCGCGCACCTCGGCGGCGCTCATGGCCGAAGGCTCATTGGCCCTGTTGGCCGAGGTCGAGACGATCGGCCCGCCGAAGGCCCGGCACAGCGCCGCCACGCCGGGGTGGGCGCTGACCCGCAGCGCCACGCAGTCGTGGGCACCGCGCACCAGCGCATGGGTGCGCCCGTTGTGAGGCACCAGCCAGGTGTTGGGACCCGGCCAGCTGGCGACCAGCGGCGCATGCAGCTCCGGCGCCAGGCCCTCGAGCCAGGGCGCGAACTGGGCGATGGAAGCCGCCACCAGAATCAGTCCCTTGGCCGGGTCGCGCTGCTTGAGCCGCAGCAGGTGGGCCACGGCCTCGTCATTGTCGGGGTCGCAACCCAGCCCCCACACGCCTTCGGTGGGGTAGGCAATCACGCCGCCGGCGCGCAGCGCGGCAACGGCGACATCGAGCGATTCGGCCACGGTCATGGTCTCCTGCCAATGATTCAGCATACCGACCGCCAGCGGAGGGCTGTGTCGGTCCTGATGAGGGTTCTCATGCTAGCACGCCTAGGCGTTCTCGGGCAGGCGCACCCAGCCCCCGGGGGCCTGGGCGGCACGCCCTTCGAGCTCGAGTTCCAGCAGGCGCCGCTGGCAGTCGGGCACGCTCAGCCCGGTCAGGCTCACCAGCGCATCGAGCGGCGAGGGGGCGTCGCTGAGCCAGCGCAGCAGCGGGTCGCCGCTGCTGGCGGCACCCTGCGCCCCGGCTTCCCGGGGCCGGGCAAGGGCGAGGCTCGACGCCGCCCACTGGGTCAGCTCGGCGAGGATATCCTCGACGTGGCGCACCAGTACCGCACCCTGCCGGATCAGCCGCAGGCAGCCACGCGCCTGAGGGTTGTGGATCGAGCCGGGCAGCGCGAAGACCTCGCGGTTCTGCTCGATGGCGAGCCTGGCGCTCACCAGTGAGCCGCTCTTCTCGGCGGCTTCCACCACCAGCACGCCCAACGAGAGCCCGGTGACGATGCGGTTGCGTCGGGGGAAGAACGCCGGCCGCGCCGGTGTGCCGGGAGGATGCTCCGAAAGGATCAGCCCGCCGTGGTCGAGCAGTTGCTGGTAGAGCCGCCCATGACGCGGGGGATAGATCACGTCGACGCCGCAGCCCAGCACCGCCACGCTGCGCCCGCCGGCCTCCAGCGCGGCCTGCTGGGCGGCCCCGTCGACGCCCAGCGCCAGGCCGCTGACGACGCACCAGTCGCGGCTGGCCAGTTCCCGACCGAAGGCCGCAGCGTTGGCCAGGCCTTCGCGGGTGGGCCGACGCGAGCCGACGATGGCGAGTCTGGGCGGCTGCAGGGCGGCCAGGTCGCCCAGTGCCCAGAGGACCGGCGGCGGGTCGCCGATCTGCTCCAGCAGCGCCGGCCACGCCGGATGCCCCGGATACAGCAGGTGGCGGTCAGGCGCGGCCGCGAGCCAGGCCAGGTCGGCCTCTATCCCCTGGGTCAGCGGGCTGCGGGCCGGGTGGTCGAGCCACAGGCGCAGCGCCGAGGCCGCCGGAGGCGGCAGTCGCGCCAGCCAGCCGCCCGGCCAGTCCGGGGCGGCGGCCTGGATTTCGGCCAATCGCGCGGCGCCCATTCCGGGCAGCCGCATCAGCGCCAGCCAGTCGCGCCGGCTCGGTCCATGTCGCGCATCGCTCACCGCTGCGCCACCCCCACCCCACGGCGGGGATTGTGGAGGCGGTCGCCGACTTCCAGCGTACGTGTCGCCCGCATCACCAGGCCATAGCTCATCCTCTCGTAGGGTCGAAACACCATGACCAGGCCGGCGTCGGTCCCGGGCAGGCGCAGCGACTCGCCGGTGCGGGGATCGACCACACGTTCGCCCTGCTGTTCGACCTGCAGCACATGGCCGGTTTCGAGCCCGTCGCGACGCCCCCGGTCCAGCGCCACCACCTGCAGCCGGCCGATGAAGCGCACCCCGCCCGGCACGGCGAGAATGGTGCCGTCGACCTCGTGGTCCGGTGCGCGAGGCATGAACTCGCTGGCCAGCTCGCGCGCCTCGAGCGGCAGCACGATGTCCTCGTTGCGCACCTCCTGGCTGGCGGCGAGGACCTCCATGAGCGCGATGCCGTCCTCGCTGCGCTCGGCCCGGGCCCGCCCGATGCCGATCAGCTCCAGCCCCAGCAGCTCGCCGGTCGCCGCGTCGTGGTAGCGCTCGCCGACGCGATAGATCCCGTAGCGCTGCCCCCGCTGCAGCTCGCCGCGGGCATAGATGCGGTCGCCGGCGCCGCTGATGATGCGCCGGTCGTTGCCGGCCACCACGTAGGCCAGCTCATCGAGCGCCTCGGGGTCGTCGATCACCCGATGGTCGCGCAGGAAATGGCGCACGGTATCCAGCGGGATCGGCTCGATCGCTTCGCGTACCGGAACCCGGCGCACCTCGGGCGAGAGCCGCACTTCGCCCTGGCCGCGTTCGATCCCGAGGCACGGCCGGCCATGGCAGTCCTGGAGGGTGATCACGTCGCCGGGATAGATCAGGTGCGGGTTGCGAATCTGCGGGTTGACCTGCCACACCTCCGGCCACTGCCAGGGATGGCGCAGGAAGCGCCCCGAGATGTCCCACAGGGTATCCCCGCGCACCACCGTGTAGCGGTCCGGCGCGTCGCTGCGCAGCCCCTGCTCCCAGCTCACCCCCTGGGCCTGGGCCAGCGTCGCCGCCAGCAGCAGTGACAGGCCGGCCCCCCACGTCCACGCTCGCCTCAGCGGGCCGCCCAGCCGCCACGTTGCATTCTCGTCCATCCTTCCCCCCTGCCCTCGCTGCCGGCCCCGATCGCGGCCTCTCACGCCGGGAACCGGCGTGCCGTGCTATAGTCCAACGCTATTGAATGGATAAGCGCGCCAGCGGTTTCCCCCTGGCCTGCCGCCCCCTAGAATAGGGGCAATTCCCGAATGACAGCATAACGGTGGTTCCAACGCCATGGCCAAATTGACGATCCTCGAATTTCCCGACGAGCGGCTGCGCACCAGGGCGGCGCCGGTCGAAGCGGTTGACGACGAGGTGCGCCGGCTGGTCGACGACATGCTCGAGACCATGTACGACGCTTCCGGCATCGGCCTTGCCGCCACCCAGGTCGACGTGCACCGTCGCGTGATCGTGATGGACGTCAGCGACGACCGGGCCAACCCGCTGGTGCTGGTCAACCCCGAGTACACCCCGATCGGCGATGAACGCGAACTGATGTCCGAGGGCTGTCTGTCGATTCCCGAGTACTATGCCGAGGTGCCGCGGGCGCTCAAGGTGCACCTCAAGGCGCTGGACCGCGACGGCAAGCCCTACGAGCTCGAGGCCGACGGCCTGCTGGCGCACTGCATCCAGCACGAGTGCGACCATCTCGAGGGCGTGCTGTTCGTCGACTACCTCTCGCCGCTCAAGCGCGATCGCGTGCTGAAGAAGATGCAGAAGCGCCACAAGCAGATGCAGACCGCTTGAGGGCAGCGTTGATTCGCCCCGCAAGGCCGACGTGTCCCACGTCGGCCTTCGTCGTTTGGGCCTGCCTCCGTTAAGATGAGGGCAACCGTTCACTGGCAAGGCTCGACTCATGTCCCGTTCCCTGCGCGTCATCTTCGCCGGCACCCCCGACTTCGCCGCCGCCAGCCTCGCCGCCCTGCTGCACAGCCGGCATTCGGTGGTGGCCGTCTACACCCAGCCCGACCGTCCGGCGGGAAGAGGCCGCAAGCTGACCGCCAGCCCGGTCAAGTCGCTGGCCCTCGCGCACGACCTGCCGGTCCGTCAACCCGAGACGCTGAAGAGCGCCGAGGTGCAGGCCGAGCTGGCCGCCTTCGAGGCGGACATCATGGTGGTGGTGGCCTACGGGCTGATCCTGCCCCAGGCGGTACTCGACATCCCCCGGCTCGGCTGCCTCAACGTTCACGCCTCGCTGCTGCCGCGCTGGCGCGGCGCGGCACCGATCCAGCGCGCCATCGAGGCCGGCGACAGCGAAAGCGGTGTCACCATCATGCAGATGGATGCCGGGCTCGATACCGGCGCCATGTTGCTCACGCGGCGCACACCGATCACCACGACGACGACCGGCGGCGAACTGCACGACACCCTGGCCACGCTCGGCGGCGAGGCGCTGGTCGAGGTACTCGACGCGCTGGCTGGCGAAGGCCTTACGGCCATACCTCAGCCGCAGGCGGGGGTGACCTACGCCGCCAAGCTCTCCAAGGCCGAGGCCGAACTCGACTTCACCCTCCCTGCCGACGAACTCGCCGCCAGGGTGCGCGCCTTCAACCCCTGGCCGGTGGCCTGGTGCGCCTGCGGCGATGAGCGGCTGCGCCTGCTGATGGCCGAGGCGGCATCCGCCCGCGAAAGCGAACGCCCCGTGCCGCCGGGTACCCTGCTCGCCCCCGAGGCCGACGCCCTGCGCATCGCCTGCGGCCCCCAGGGCGGCGAGGTACTGCGAGTCACCCGCGCCCAGCTGCCGGGCGGCAAGCCGCTGGCGGCCCGCGACCTGCTCAACGCACGCGACGCGCGCCTGCAAGCCGGGCATCGCCTGGGCAGTGCGACCGAGGAGAGCCCCTGATGCATCGTTCCACCCCCTCCACCCGCGCCGGCAAGAGCGTCCAGGACGGCGGCCAGGCGGTACGCGCCAGCGCCGCCCGTGCCCTGGTGCCCGTCATCACCGGCAAGGGCTCGCTCAACGAGCTGGACGATCATCAGGTGGTGATCCGCGACCGCGCCCTGTTCAAGGCGATGTGCTACGGCGTGTGCCGCACGCTGCCGCGCCTCGAGGCGCTCGCCGAGCGCCTGCTGAAATCCCCGTTCAAGGCCCGCGACGCCGACGTCCAGGCGCTGCTGCTGCTGGGCATCTACCAACTCCTCTACCTGCGCATCCCGGCCCACGCCGCGGTGGGCGAGACCGCCGGCGCCGCGCGCCAGCTGGGCAAGGAGTGGGCGACCCGGGTGCTCAACGGCTGCCTGAGGCGGCTGACCCGGGAGTCCGCCGCGCTACAGGCCGAGGTCGACCAGGACCCGGCGGTGGCGCTGCTGCATCCTCGCTGGCTGCTCAAGGCGCTGCGCCACGCCTGGCCCGACGACTGGCGCGCCCTTGCCGAGGCCAACAACCAGCCGGGCCCCATGACCCTGCGCATCAACCGCCGCCACGGCGACCGCGAGGCCTACCTGGCGAAGCTGCTCGAGAGCGGCATCGCGGCACGGCTGTGCACGCACTCACCCGATGGGCTGACGCTGGACAAGCCCTGCGACGTGCAGACGCTGCCCGGTTTCGCCGAGGGCGACGTCAGCGTGCAGGACGAGGCCGCCCAGCTCGCCGCCGAGCTGCTCGGGCCGGCCCTGGCCCCTCGCCCCGGCGGTCGCGTGCTGGATGCCTGCTGCGCCCCGGGGGGCAAGACGGCCCACCTGCTCGAACTGTTCGACATCGAGCTGCTGGCGCTCGACAGCGATGCCGTACGCCTGGCCCGGGTCGAGGAGACGCTGGAGCGTCTCGGTCTCTCGGCCACCCTGGTGCATGCCGACGCCACGCAGCGCGACTGGTGGGACGGAACGCCGTTCGACGCCATCCTGCTCGATGCGCCCTGCTCGGGCACCGGCGTGATTCGCCGCCATCCCGACATCAAGCGCCTGCGGCGCCCTTCCGACATCCCCAGGCTGGCCGAGCTGCAAGCCCGCCTGCTCGACAACCTGTGGCCGCTGCTGCGCCCCGGCGGCGCGCTGCTCTACGCCACCTGTTCGGTGCTGCGCGAGGAGAACGACGAGCAGATCCGCGCCTTCCTCGAGCGCACTCCCGACGCCGGCGTCACCACCCCCGAGGGAGTGAGCTGGGGCCGCACGGTCGGCCCCGGACGCCAGCTCCTGCCACAGCCGGAGAGCCACGACGGCTTCTTTTATGCCAGACTGAGGAAGCGGGGTGGATCCGACGCCCCTTCGTCCACATGAGCAAGGAGCACCCATGAGCGATCATGTCTACAAGCATATCGAGCTGACCGGTTCCTCCGAGAAGAGCATCGAGGACGCCATCCAGCGTGCGCTCGACAAGGCCTCGCAGTCGCTGCACGGCATGCGCTGGTTCGAGGTCGTGGATACCCGCGGCCACATCGAGAACGGCCGCGTCGGCCACTGGCAGGTCACGCTCAAGGTTGGCTTCACCCTGGACTGACGGCACCGTTACCACACGAGCCTGTTACATCACCTTCGGCTGGTTTATGCTAGCCACGAATGCTGCGGCGCCATAACGGCGTCGCAGAGTCGTTTGATGGGTCTGACAGCATATGAAGATCATCATCCTGGGCGCCGGCCAGGTCGGCGGCACGCTGGCCGAACACCTGGCCCGCGAGGAGAATGACATCACGGTGGTGGACACCGACGGCGAACGCCTGCGCGAACTGCACACCCGGCTCGACATCCGTACCGTGGTCGGTCCCGGCTCCTACCCCGTGGTACTGCGCCAGGCCGGCTGCGAGGACGCCGACATGCTGATCGCGGTGACCAGCCAGGACGAAGTCAACATGATCGCCTGCCAGGTCGCCCACACGCTGTTCCGCACGCCGACCAAGATCGCCCGGGTACGCGCCACCGCCTACCTCACCCGCAAGGGGCTGTTCGCCCACGAGGCGGTGCCCATCGACGTCCTGATCAGCCCCGAGCAGGTGGTCACCGACCACATTCGCCGCCTGATCGAGCATCCCGGCGCCCTGCAGGTGCTGGAATTCGCCGGCGGCCTGGTGCAGCTGGTGGCGGTCAAGGCCTACTACGGTGGCCCGCTGGTGGGCCAGGACCTCGGCTTCCTGCGCCGCCACATGCCCAGCGTCGATACCCGGGTGGCAGCCATCTACCGCCGCAACCGGCCGATCATCCCGCGCGGCGACACCGTGATCGAGGCCGACGACGAGGTCTTCTTCATCGCCGCCCGGCGCGACATCCGCGCGGTGATGAGCGAGCTGCGCCGGGTCGACCGCGACTTCCGCCGGGTGATGATCGCCGGGGGCGGCAACATCGGCGAGCGCCTCGCCGAGCACCTCGAGCACAGCCACCAGGTCAAGATCATCGAGCACGGCCTGGAGCGCTGCACCGTCCTCTCGGAACGCCTCAACCGCACCGTGGTCCTGCATGGCAGCGCCACCAACAAGCGCCTGCTCGAAGAGGAGAACATCGAGGATTGCGACATCTTCTGTGCGCTGACCAACGACGACGAGGTCAACATCATGTCGTCGATGCTGGCCAAGCGCATGGGTGCCAAGAAGGTGCTGACGCTGATCAACAACGCCGCCTACGTCGACCTGGTGCAGGGCGGCGAGATCGACATCGCCATCTCGCCGCAGCAGGCCACCATCGGCAGCCTGCTGACCCACGTGCGCCGCGGCGACATCGTCAACGTGCACTCGTTGCGCCGCGGTGCGGCGGAGGCGATCGAAGCCATCGCCCACGGTGACACCCAGTCTTCCAAGGTGGTGGGACGCGCCATCGGCGAGATCGACCTGCCTCGCGGCACTACCATCGGTGCCATCGTGCGCGGCAAGGAGGTGCTGATCGCGCATGACGACGTGGTGGTGGAGTCCGGCGACCATCTGATCCTGTTCGTGATCGACAAGCGCCGCATCCGCGACGTCGAGCGCCTGTTCCAGGTCGGGCTGACGTTCTTCTGATGGCGGGCTCGATGACGACACGCGACGCCGGGAACGCCGCTCCATGAGTCTGCGCGTCATCCTGCGCATCCTCGGCCTGCTGCTGATGATGTTCAGCCTGACCATGCTGCCGCCGATCCTGGTGTCGCTGCTGTTCGGCGACGGCCAGTGGGATGCCTTCAGCATCGCCATCCTGATCACCGTGCTGACCGGCCTGGTGATCTACCTGCCCAACCGCAGCGCGCACAAGGAGCTGCGCATTCGCGACGGCTTCCTGATCGCGGCGCTGTTCTGGAGCGTGCTGGGGCTGTTCGGCTCGCTGCCGCTGATGCTGACCGGCGACGCCGCACTCATGCCGACCGATGCGGTATTCGAGTCGTTCTCGGGGCTGACCACCACCGGCGCCACCGTGATCACCGGCATCGAATTCCTGCCCGAATCGGTGCTCTACTACCGCCAGCAGCTGCAGTGGCTCGGTGGCATGGGCATCGTGGTACTGGCGGTGGCCATCCTGCCGACGCTGGGCGTCGGCGGCATGGCGCTCTACCGCACCGAAATTCCCGGGCCGCTGAAGGACTCCAAGCTGACTCCGCGCATCACCGAGACGGCCAAGGCGCTGTGGTATATCTACGCGGCGCTGACGCTGACCTGCTTCCTGGCCTACCTGGCCGCCGGCATGAGCTGGTTCGATGCCCTGGGGCACAGTTTCTCCACCGTCGCCATCGGCGGCTTCTCCACCTACGACGCCAGCATCGGCCATTTCGACAGCGCCCTGATCGAGCTGATCTGCGTGTTCTTCCTGGTCATCTCGGCGATGAGCTTCAGCCTGCACTTCCTGGCCTGGCGCGGTCGGCAGCTCGGTCACTACCTGCACGATCCCGAGGCACGCTTCCTGCTGATCTTTCTCACCGGGCTGAGCGTCGTCACCATCGTCTCGCTATGGCTGACCAACACCTACGATACCGAGTTCGGGCTGCGCCACGGGCTGTTCCAGGCGGTCTCGGTGGCCACCACCGCCGGCTTCGGCGTGGACGACTTCTCGGCCTGGCCGGGGGCGCTGCCCTTCCTGCTGTTCATGGCCGCCTTCGTCGGCGGCTGCTCCGGCTCCACCGGCGGCGGCATGAAGGTGATTCGCATCATCCTCATTCTCAAGCAGGGCATGCGCGAGGTGATGCGCCTTGTCCACCCCAACGCGGTGATCGCGGTCAAGGTGGGCAAGGTCAGCGTGCCCGACGGCATCGCCCAGGCGGTGTGGGGCTTCTTCTCGGCCTACCTGATGCTGTTCTTCCTGATGCTGGTGGGCGTGATGGCCACCGGCGTCGACCAGGTCACCGCCTGGTCGACGGTGGCCTCGTGCCTGAACAACCTGGGCCCGGCCCTGGGTGACGCTGCCGCGCACTACGGCGAACTGCCGCCGCTCGCCAAATGGATCCTGGTGCTGGCGATGCTGCTCGGCCGGCTGGAGATCTTCACCGTGCTGGTGCTGTTCACGCCCGCGTTCTGGCGAAAGTGACGCCACGCTGAGGTCGGGTTTGGCCCGTCAGCCGGCTTCGTGGATAATCGGAACCTTCACTCCCTGCGACCCCGAGCGTTCATGACCGACTCCCAGGAATCCATGACCGACCCGCGCCAGGAAGGCGCCTTCAGCGGCCCCCATCGCGTCGTCGAAGTGGGCGGCACCCGCTACACCCTGCTGGGTACCGCGCATGTCTCCGCCGAGAGCGCCGAGGACGTGCGCCGGCTGATCCGCTCAGGCGACTTCGACGCCGTGGCCGTCGAGCTGTGCGATGCACGCCATCACAACCTCAGCAACCCGGACGCCCTGGCCCAGCAGGACCTGTTCGAGATCTTCCGCCGCGGCAAGGCCGGCATGGTCGCGGCCAACCTGGCGCTGGGCGCCTTCCAGCAGCGTGTCGCCGAGCAATCCGGCATCGAGCCGGGGGCCGAGATGCGCGCCGCCCTGGAGGAGGCGCGCCACCACGATCTGCCGCTGCTGCTGATCGACCGCGACGTGGGCATCACGCTCAAGCGCATCTACGCCAACGTGCCGTGGTGGCAGCGCATGTCGCTGTTCACCGGCCTGCTCGGCAGCGTGATGTCGCGCCAGGAGATCAAGCCCGAGGAGATCGAGCGCCTGAAGGAGGGCGACGTACTGGAGTCGACCTTCAGCGAATTCGCCGCCGAATCGGAGACGCTGTACACCCCGCTGATTGCCGAGCGCGACCGCTACATGGTGCTGCGCCTGGCGGAGCAGGCCCCTCCCGGGCGCTATCGCAACGTGCTGGTGGTGATCGGCGCCGGCCACATGAAGGGCATGGTCGAGCACTTCGACGCCCCGCTTCCCGCCGAGCCGGAGGCGGAGGCGGAGCGGCACACGCTGGAGGCCACCCCGCCGCCGTCGAAACTCTGGCGCGCCCTGCCCTGGCTGATCACGGCCCTGGTGCTGACCGGCTTCGTCATCGGCTTTTCGCGCAATACCGATCTCGGCTGGCAGCTGGTCGTCGAGTGGTTCCTGATCAACGGGGTGCTCTCTGGAGTCGCCACGCTGGCCGCCCTGGCCCACCCGATCACCGTCGTGGCCACCATGTTCGCCGCCCCGCTCACCTCGCTCAACCCCACCATCGGTGCCGGCTTCGTCGCCGCCGGGGTCGAGCTGTGGCTGCGCAAGCCCAAGGTGCGCGACTTCTCGATGCTGCGCCACGACGTCACCGAGCTCAAGGGCTGGTGGCGCAACCGCGTGTCGCGCACGCTGCTGGTGTTCCTGTTCGCCACCCTGGGCTCGGCCGCCGGCACCTGGATCGCCGGCTTCCGTATCGCCGGGGCGCTGCTCGGCCCCGCGGCCTCGGGCTAAGACCGCCCATCGCCAGGCGGGTGCTCTTCCGCGCCGCTTCGTTCGGCCCGGGCGAAGGCCTCGATGACCTGGGCCACCACCTTGCGCTGCGCCACCGGCAGGGCCAGGTAGCGCTGCAGCACGCGGCGCTCCTCGGCGCTGACCGAGGCGTCCCAGGCACCACGCGGTTCGCCGATGCGATAACCGCCGCCCTCACCGAAGCGCAGGGCCTGGGGCTCGACCCCGAGCCACTCGGCCAGCACCTGCAGTTTCTCCTGCTGCGGCAGAGTCTCCCCGCATAGCCAACGCCTTACCCCCTGAAGCGTGACGGGTTTGCCCCAGTAGCGCAGGTTGAATTCCCGCTCGAGGACGGCAGGGCGCGGCTCGTAGCCGGCAGCACGCATGGCGGCGGCCAGCCGCTCGGCAAAGGCAATCTTCTCATTCATCGGAGGAATGTGCCGCGTACGCCAGACCCGCGGTTAAACCGCGGTTGATCTTAAATGGCAACCAATGGTTTACTTTCGTCATGACAGGACCTGCGTGGGCCATGCCAACCTTCCCGGATGGCGGGCCACGTAACAGGGGCGACAGCTAACCCTTGCTGTCGACGACACAACAGGAAACATCCCCATGCCGGACTCGCTTGAAAGGGAACTCGATGCGAGTGTCTGCCCGTCGGCAGCCGTTGCCGCCAGCGGCGCGATACAGCCTCATGGTTGTGTCATTGGTTTCGACAACGGCTGGCGAGAGGTGTGCCTCGCCAGCGCCAACCTGTCCCGCTTCTTCGGTCTCTCGCCTGCCGAGGCGCTCGGCCGCTCCCCCGAGCGGGTGCTGGGCCTCGATGGCGTCATCGCCCTGCAGGAGGCGCTGGCCGCGGGATCGCCCGGCATTGCGCTGCCTACCTCATGCGGCGGCGCCGACTTGCCGGGGCTCCACCTCTCCCTGCAGGCGACCGGGCGACACGTCGTGCTCACCGGCGAGCCCCTGGAGGGAACGGCCCATGACCTGCCGGGGTTCGGCTGCAGCTGGGGAGCACGCCTCGCCCAGGCCGACAGTGCCAGCGAGCTCGACGCTCGGCTCCGGCAGGCCCTGCTGGCCTTGACCGGCTTCGAATCGTGCACCCTGGTCCGCCCTGAACACGGATGCCTGGCGTCCGAACGCCTTCCCGGCGCCGTGTACCACAGCGACGGCCCGTCGCTGTGGTTGGCCGATACCTGGGCGGGCCCGGTCGAGCTATGGACAGCGCCGGGTCCGCACGTCGAACTCACCAGCTGCCCGCTGCGCCTGGCGCCACCGGCGCTGGGCCACTGGCTGGCCGATCGCCAGGCCCGCGCTGCACTGATCCTCGACCTGCACGAGGCCCCTCCGGGACGGAGCCTGGCCATCTGCTGGGATCGCCGGCCACGCTACCTGGCACCGCCCGTCAGACATCTGCTGCTGCAGCTCGCCCAGATGGCCGCGCTGCGTCGCACGCTGCTTCACGAGACACAGCGGACCCGGCATCGCTATCGCCTGCTGCACGAACGCAACACCCGGCTCCAGCGGCTCGCCTACACCGATCCGTTGACCCAGCTGGCCAACCGTCACCGCATCGAGCAGGTACTCGACACCGAACTGGCGCTGGCCAGTCGCAACGAGGCCCCGCTGGCGGTGCTGCTGTTCGATATCGACCACTTCAAGTCGATCAACGATACCCATGGCCATGAGACGGGCGACCGGGTGCTCTATCGCATCGCCCGGCAGGCCCAGTCACACCTGCGCGACAGCGACCATCTAGGGCGATGGGGCGGCGAGGAGTTCATCGTCGTCGTGCCCGGGTGCGAACTGCCCCGGGCACGGGAGCTGGCATGGCGCATGTGCCGCACCCTGGCCCAGTGCCGCATCGCCCCCGTCGGCCAGGTCACCGCCAGCTTCGGTGTCGCGTCCCGCCAACCCGGGGACAGCTGCCGCGTCCTGGTGCGGCGCGCCGACCAGGCGATGTACCTGGCCAAGCAGGCGGGACGTGCATGCGTGCGGTCGCTGGCCGGCGCCAGCTGAGTGCTTACCCGCCGTGCCGGGCCAGCAGCCGCCGCATGGCGGCGGTGGGCGCCTCGAGCTTCTCGTAGCGGCGGCTGGCGGCGTAGCTGACATTGAAGGCGTCGAAGTAGTCGTCCAGGACCTGGGCCGCCTCGCCGTCACCACTCTGGCGCAGCAGTTCGGCAGCCACCTCGGCGGTACATAGATGGGCCTGGGAGGCAGGCTTGCGCAACCGGTAGCGGGTCACCCGACTCGTGGCGAGCGGCAGCACCGGCAGCCGGTCGAGATAGTCGCTCTTGCGGAAGATCCGTCGCGCCTGGCGCCAGGTGCCGTCGAGCAGGATGAACACCGGTACCTTGTCCTTCCGCTTGGCGGCCCCGACGGCTTCCATGCCCACGACCCGCTCGGCATAGTCGGGCTGGTCGTCGGGAAAGATCACGAAGGGGGCGAAGCGCGGGTCATCGAGCAGCGCCAGCAGGCGTTCGTCCGGCGCCGTGCGGTACCAGGTGAAGACCTCGGTGGCGGGCAGCACGTCGCGGATCAGGCGCCCGGTATTGGTCGGCTTGAGGTGCTCGAGTGGATGCGTGATCAGCCACACCCGCGCCTCGCTCTCGGCGCTGGCCCGGTAGGGACAGAGACAGTTCAGCACCGGCAGGTTGCAGCCGGCGCAGCGCTCGGTGAAGCTGCCCCGCGCCTTGAACTCGCGCCGCGGCGGCCGCCGATGACCGGTACCGGGGTCATGGGCAAGGCCGGGGGCGGGGTCAGCCGAAAGCGCGGCCGCGGGGTGACCGGTGGAAAGGTCCTGGGGCAGGGTCTCGTCCAGCATCAGTACGCTATCTTGGAAACGGGCCGGCATTCTAGCACGCCACCGGCATCAGCCCAGCAGGGTTTGCGGCACCCACAGCCTTCCCTCACGCTGCCAGTGGCGTACCAGCGCCGGTACGCCCCTCCCGGCGGGCTGGCTGATGCGGGTCACGCCGGGCGGCGCCAGCACCTCGGCCTCGGGGTCGACCAGCACGCTGGGCGCGTCCAGCGGCGCATGCTCGAGCAGCGAGGCGGCCGGCATCACGGCGAGCGACGTGCCCACCACCAGCAGCAGATCGGCCTCGGTGACAATCTCGCAGGCCTCGCCGAAGTGCGGCACGCTTTCGCCGAACCACACCACGTCGGGGCGCAGCTGGCTACCCTTGTCGCAGATGTCGCCCAGCTCGATGCCGCCGCGCGGCAGTGGGTACTGCATGCGGCCGTCCACCGTGGAGCGCGCCTTGAGAATCTCGCCGTGCAGGTGCAACACGTGGCGCGAGCCTGCACGCTCGTGAAGGTCGTCGATGTTCTGGGTGATGATGCTGACCCGAAAGCCCTGCCGCTCGAGCGCCGCCAATGCCCTGTGCGCGGCGTTGGGGCGCGCCCGGCGTACCTGCTCGCGGCGCAGGTTGTAGAACTGCAGCACGCGGGCCGGATTGCGCCGCCAGGCCTCGGGGGTGGCAACCTCTTCGATGGGGTGGTCGGCCCACAGCCCGTCGCTGGCGCGAAAGGTCTGGATGCCGCTCTCCGCGCTGATGCCCGAACCGGTGAAGACCACCAGGTGGGGACGCTCGTCCTCTGCCATCACGGCCCTCGTTGCTTCACATCAGTAAACCAAGCCGTTCTCTTCATTGGCGCTGAAGCGCTGCTTGTTACGATAGGGGTAGACGTCGATCACCCGTCCATCGATGATCGCCTGCTGCAGGCCCTTCCAGTAGTCGGCGTCGAACAGTTCGGGGTGCAGCTGGTAGAAGAGCTTGCGCAACTTCAGGTCGGCGAACAGGAAAGGGCCGAACTCCTCGGGGAAAATATCATTGGGCCCTACCGAGTACCAAGGCTCGCCGGAAAGCTCCTGCTCCGGATACATCGGCTCGGGAATGTGGCGGAAATTGCATTCGGTGAGATAGCACACCTCGTCGTAGTCGTAGAAGATCACCCGGCCGTGGCGGGTGACGCCGAAGTTCTTCAGCAGCATGTCGCCGGGAAAGATGTTGGCCGCCGCCATCTGCTTGATGGCGTTACCGTAGTCCTTGAGCACCGCTTGGGTCTCGGCGTCGCCGCACTGCTCCAGGTAGAGGTTGAGCGGCGTCATCATGCGCTCGGTGTAGCAGTGCTTGATGATCACCTTGTCGCCCCTGAGATACACCGTTGAAGGGGCCACCTCCAGCAGGTGCTCGAGGCACTCCGGGGAGAAGTGATCCTTGCGCGCGATGAAGTTGGAGAACTCCTGGGTGTCGGCCATGCGCCCGACCCGGTCATGGCGCTTCACCAGCCGGTACTTCTCGCGCACGGTGTCGTGACTCATCTCCTTGGAGGGGTCGAAGCGGTCCTTGATGATCTTGAACACGGTGCGAAACGAGGGCAGCACGAACACCGCCATGACCATGCCGCGCACCCCGGGGGCGATGACGAACTGATCCTCGCGCTTGGCCACCTGGCGGTTGAGCGCACGGAAGAACTCGGTCTTGCCGTGCTTGAAGAAGCCGATCGCCGAATAGAGCTCACCCTCCGGCTTGTCGGGCATGAGCTGCTGCAGGTAGTCGACGAACTCGCCCGGCACCTGGACCTCGACCTGGAAGTAGGCGCGCGTGAACGAGAAGATGATCGACACTTCGTCCGACTCGATCAGCACGGTGTCGAGGTGCAGCCCCTCGCCCTGCTCGTGCAGGATCGGCAGCACCAGCGGCACCTGTTCGCCATCGCCACGGATCCGCCCCACCAGATAGGCGCCCTTGTTGCGGTAGAACACGCTCTTGAGCAGCTCGATCTCGGCGTCCGGCGCGTCGAGGAGCGTCCGCGGCAGATGGCCGCGCAGGAACTCGCCGCCGAGCCGGACGTCGCGCGCGAGATCCTCGAAGGGGGTCTCGAACGGCGCCTCGGCCAGCGCCCAGCGGATCGCGCCCTCCCAGTCGCCCGCGACGCGCCGGCTGCGACACGGCTCGAGCCCGGAGTGGTGGGCCGCCGAATCCCGCGAGCTGTAGACGAACATCCAGTCGTTGCGAATGTGGCGATGATGGAAGATCGAGCAGAACAGCGAGTTGAAATAGGTCTCGGCGAGCTCGTAGTCGAGCCGCTCGCTGATCAGCTCGGCGTAGTGGTTGCGCGCCTCGCGCCAGCATTCGCAGTGGGTCAGGTCGTCTTCGTCCAGGGCGCGCTGGAGCCGGCCCAGGGTCTCGCCGACCTTCTCCTCGTAGAGGTTGATGCGCTCGGCCGAGGCCTGCTGGGCCTCGCGCCAGGCGGCATCGCGGAAGCGCCGGCTGGCATCGGCGGTGATCTCCTTGAAGCGGGTACGGTACTCGTCGAAGCCGTGCAGGATGGTGGCGGCGAGGCGATAGGCAGGCGAATGCTTCATGGCGAACTCCGGGCGACGTAGGCCACCAGCTTCGCCAATTCTCGTTCGCAGCGCGAGCCGACCATGGTGGGGCGCGCTGTAGTTCAACGACATGCCGTCATCCTTTCATCACCGTGCTGTCGCCGGGTCGTCATCCCCGGCAGGCATGCTCGCCCTCAAGCTCCCAGGCAGCGAGGATGCCATGCGAATCTGTCTAGTCAGCGAGACCTGGTCACCCGAGATCAACGGGGTCGCCCATACCCTCCTGCAGCTGAGCCAGGAGCTGCTGGCGCGGGGCATGTCGCTGCAGCTCATCCGCCCCCACCCGGCCGATGCCGGCGCCCCGCGGCGCACCCGGGGCATGCAGGCCGAACTGCGGGTGCCGGGGGTGGCGATACCGGGCTACCGTGCGGTGCGCATCGGCATGCCCGCCGCGCGGCGCATCCAGCGGCTGTGGCAGAAGCAGCGTCCCGACGTGGTCTACCTGGCGACCCAGGGGCCCCTGGGCTGGTCGGCACGGCGCGTGGCCCGCCGCCTGGGCATTCCGCTTGTCGCCGGCTGGCACACCAATTTCGACCACTACTGCGGCGATTATGGCGTCCCCTGGCTGGCCCCGACCCTGATGCGTGCGCTGCGCCACTTCCACAACGGCTGCCAGGCCACCCTGGTCCCCACGCGGCAGCAGGCCGAGGAGCTCGTTCGCCAGGGCTTTGAGCGGCTTGAGCTGATGGGGCGCGGTATCGAACACGAGCGCTTCTCGCCCGCGCTGCGCTGTTCCGAGCTGCGTCGTCGCTGGGGCGTGGGCGAGCACCGTCCGGTGGCCCTGTACGTCGGCCGGCTGGCGGCGGAGAAGAACCTCGGGCTGCTGCGCGAGACCCTGCACGCCATGCGCAGCGCACGCCCCGACATGGCCCAGGTCATCGTCGGCGACGGGCCGGCGCGGCGCTCGCTCGAGAAGGCGCTGCCCGACGTGCACTTCAACGGCTTCATCTCACCGGAAGCCCTGTCGCGGCACTACGCCAGCGCCGACCTGTTCCTGTTCCCCTCGCTCTCCGAGACCTGGGGCAACGTGGTGCCGGAGGCCATGGCCAGCGGCCTGGCGGTGGTGGCCTATCGCCATGCCGCCGCCGCCGAGCTGATCGACAGCGGGGCCAACGGCGTGACCGTGGCCGCCGGCGATGCCGCGGCGTTTCGCGAGGCCGCCGTGGCGCTGTGCCAGCAGCCCGCCCGCTACGCCCGGATGGGCCGCGCCGCACGCCTGCGCAGCCTGGCCTGCCGCTGGCCGGCCGTTGCCGACACCTTTCTTTTCGCACTCGAACAGGCCCGGGAGGTGACCCATGCGACCACGCACCCTTGCCGTATTTGACCGCCTCGACCTGCTGGAGTGGCGGCTCTGCCGACGCTTCGCCCGCCTCAGCCTCTATGCCCCGTGGCTCGCCACCCTGCGCCTGGCCAGCCGCGTGGGCGACTGGCCGGTATGGGTAGCGCTGATCGCCGCCCAGCCGCTGTTACAGCCCGAGGCCGGCTTCACCTACCTGCTGCAGTACGCCGCGACGGGGCTCATCGCCATCCTGATCTATCGTCTGATCAAGACCCGGCTGTGCCGCGAACGGCCCTTCATCACCTTCGTCAATGTCATCCAGTGCGGCGAACCGGCCCGCGACCGCTACAGCTTTCCCAGCGGGCACACCATGCACGCGGTGATGTTCTGCGTGATGACCGCCGCCCATGCCCCTTGGCTGCTGCCGCTGCTGGTACCGCTGGCGGTGCTCATCGCGCTCTCTCGGGTCGGGCTCGGGCTGCACTACATCAGCGACGTGGCCGCCGGTGCCGCCATCGGCTACGTGTTCGGCCTGGCCAGCCTCACCCTGGCGGGATGAAGCTACCAGGGCAGCGCCTCGCCGTTGCTATGCCAGAAGCCGCCGCTGGTCTCGAGCGTCAGCGCCGCGATGCAAGCGGCGATGCCGGCGGCGGCCTCCTCGGGAGGGATCAGGCCGCCGAAGTCGACCATGCGGGTCTGCACGTAGCCCGGATGGAGCTGGGCCACGGCGATGCCCTTGGGCTTGAGGTCGATGGCCAACGACTTGCCGAAGGCATTCAGCGCCGCCTTCGAGGCCCGGTAGCCATAGCGCCCGCCGGAATCGTTGTCGGCGATCGATCCCATGCGGCTGGTGACGTTGGCGACCTTGCTGCCGGCGCCCAGGTTGTCGAGCAGCGCCTCGGTCACCCGCAGCGGGCCGTAGGCGTTGACCTCCATCTGCCGCTGGATGGTGGCGAAGTCCAGCGAGCCCAGCGACTCATCGTGCAGCAGGCCGGCATTGTTGACCAGCACGTCCAGACGCTGGCCGCGAATGGCCTCGGCGAGCCTCGCCACGTCCTCGGAGCGGGTCACGTCGACGCCTTCGACCACCTGCTCGGCGACTTCATCGAGCTCGGCGGAGGTCGCGCGGCAGGCGCCGACCACCCGCCAGCCCTGCCCATGATAGTGACGGGCCAGCGCCAGACCGATGCCGCGGTTGGCTCCCGTGATCAGCACGCGTGAAGACATGAATGACTCCTCTGTGTCGGGGGGTGGTGGGTTGTCAGTGTGGCGGCGAGAACCGGGAGTGCAAGCGCCGATTCGGCACATTTCCTTCAACGTAACGGCGGGAATATAATGGTTACGCAATGTAATGCCCGCTCCGGGCCCCCTCACCGATGCCTGCCATCGAACAAGGATGCTTTCATGGCCAATCGCGCCTCTACCATGACTCTTGCCGCCCTGGGTGGCGCCGCCGTCGGCCTGGTCGCCGGCTGGCAGCTGCCCGACATGGCCCCGACCACCGCTCCGATCATCGAGGAGGCTGCTGCCGATAACGCCGCGTCCCCGGTGCTGACGCTTGGCGAACGCCTGCGCGGCGAGATCACCTCGGCCAGCGAGCTCAACGGCAAGGACGGCAGCCGCTTCCAGCGCTTCACCCTCTCCCTGGAGGAGGGGGCGCTGATCGAGATCGAACTCGGCGGCCCCCTGCAGGGCACCCTGGCGCTCTACGACAGCGAGGAGACCCTGCTCGCCTCGAGTGCCAACCCGGCCTACTACGACGCACCGGCCGCCACCTCGCTGCGCCGGCGTATCGACGAGAGCGGCGACTACCTGCTGGTGGTCAGCGGTCACGACAAGCACAGCTACGGCCCCTTCACGCTGACCAGCCGAGAGATGGAGCTCACCACCAGCGACACGCTCGAGATGCCCTCGCGTGCCGATGGCTGGCTGCAAGGTGACGGCGACACCTTCAGCATGACGATCGAGGAGAGCGGCCTGTACCAGATCGAGATGCGCTCCAGCGATGTGGATGCCTACCTGGTACTGGAAGGTCCCAACGGCTACCGCCGCGAGGACGACGACAGCGCCGGCAACCTCAACGCCCGCATCGCCGACTTCCTCGAGCCGGGCGATTACCGTCTGACCGCCCGCGCCGCCTACGACCACGACGGCGGCCTCTATACGCTGGAGCTCGGCCCCCATGCCCAGGCCGACGGCGCGACGCTGCGCAACAGCGGCGAGCTGACGTTCGACGAACCATTGCACGGCTGGTTCAGCGGCGAGACGCTGAACTACGAGTTCACCCTCGAGTCGCCGGCGGCGGTGACCATCGACATGCTCTCGTCCGATTTCGACGCCTACCTCGAGCTGCAGGGCGACAACGTCTTCGCCAGTGACGATGACGGCGGCGATGAGCTCAACGCCCGCCTTTACTCTCCCCTCGAGGCCGGCAGCTATCGCGTGACCGCCCGCAGCCACGGCGGCCACGGCAGCGGCCTGTTCGAGCTGCGAGCCAGCAGCACTCCGCTGGAAGAGCTACCCAGTAACGGCCAGCTGGAGATCGACAATCCGGTGCGCGCCAGGCTCGCGCCTGGCGCGCGCGACTACTACGAACTCGTGGTCGAGGAAGCCGGCCGCTATCGTCTCGATCTGCTCTCGGACGATTTCGATGCCTTTCTCGAACTCGACGGCCAGGGGCAGTACCTGCGCGACGACGACGGTGCCGGCGAGCTGAATGCACGCATCAGCAGCCATCTGGAGCCGGGCAGCTACCGAGCCACCGCCCGCGCCTACGGCAGCAGCGAGAGCGGCAGCTATACGCTGCAGTTGCATCGCGAGTGAGGTGAACGACCGATGACGGCTGACCCCGCCTCGGGGCCGGCCGTCGTCATGGGCCGCACGCCACCGGCGGATACCGCCTCAATGCCGGCCTGCGGTACAGCTGCTATGCTGTGCATGAGTTCGTCATGCATGGAGACGGCGGCCCTCGTTGCCCTTCGACATATGGAAGTGAACGTCAAGCGCAGGCTTCGCCTGCGTCCTGCAGCCGCGACAGACAGGCCCCTGCTCGAACACTGGGACACCCAGTCCCACGTCTTCGCCACCCCCAGCGCAGGCGGGAATCGCCACGCCGAGCTTGGCCATCACGCCGAATGGCGCCGGCAATTCATCGCCGAACGCGATGGATATCCCATCGGCTTCGTTCAGATCATCGCCCCCGCCCGCGAGCAGAGCGCGTACTGGGGGGAACTCGCCCCTGGCGTGCGCGCCATCGACCTCTGGATCGGCGAGCCCGAGGAGCTGGGCAAGGGTTATGGCACCACCACGATACAGCTGGCCCTGGCCCTCTGTTTTGCCGACCCCGAGGTATTCGCCGTACAGATCGCCGTCCTGGCCGACAATCGCCGCGTTCGACACTTCTACGAGCGACTGGGCTTCCGCTTCATCGAGCAGCGCGGGCTGGGCAACGTGACCGGCTGCATCTACCGCCTCGAGCGTCGCGACTGGCAGGCCTGAGCGCGCGGATCGTACGCCCCTCCCCCGGCCCCGGTCGTCCCTCGCCCAGGGCTGCTACGCTGAACCAGGCAAACGAGGAACACGCTCATCAGGAGGAAGCCGATGTCAGGGCAAACGGATCATGCCAACCTGTTCGACGATGCCCGCTCACGACTGGAGGAGGTATTCGATGCCATCGACGTGCACGGAGATGCCAGGGAGCGCCTGAGGCAGCCCAACCTGTCCCTTCAGGTCAGCGTGCCCGTGCGCATGGACGACGGCAGTCTCAAGGTCTTTCCCGGCTGGCGCGTGCAGTACAGCGACACCCTGGGGCCGGCCAAGGGCGGCATCCGCTTTCATCCCGACGTGAACCAGGAAGAAGTGACCACGCTGAGTTTCTGGATGGCGGTGAAGTGTGCCGTGGTCGACCTGCCCTACGGCGGCGGCAAGGGGGGCGTCAAGGTCGACCCCAAGCGGCTGTCGACGCTGGAACTGGAGCGCCTGGCCCGCGGCTACGTGCGCGCCATCGCCGATATCATGGGACCCGATCGCGATATCCCCGCCCCCGACGTCAACACCAATGCCACGGTCATGGGCTGGATGGCCGACGAGTTCGATCACCTCGCCCGCGGCAAGGTGCCTGCCGCCATCACCGGCAAACCGCCGGCCCTGGGCGGCTCGCTGGGCCGCGTCGCCGCTACCGGGCGCGGCGCCCTGCACGTGCTCGACCTGTGGGCGACCCGCGAGGAGCGCAGGCCCGAGGAGATCACCCTGGCGATACAGGGCTTCGGCAACGCCGCCTATCATTTCGCCCGCCTGGCGCATGCGCGAGGCTACCGCATCGTCGCGGTGTCCGACTCCAAGGGCGCCATCTACAGCCGTGAAGGCCTGGACCCGGACCCCATCATGGCGCAGAAGACCCGCAACCAGCGTCTGCACGACATGGTCTACTGTGACGACTCGGTTTGCATTGCCGAGGATGCAGAGCCGATCGAGCGCGACGACCTGCTGACCCTGGAGGTCGACGTCCTGGTTCTGGCGGCGCTCGAGAATCAGGTGCACGAACACAACGTCGACCAGCTGAAGGCCGGTGCCGTGCTCGAGATCGCCAACGGGCCGGTCACCAGTCGTGCCGATTCGCGGCTCGAAGCGCGAGGCGTGCCCGTACTGCCCGACGTGCTGGCCAACACCGGCGGCGTGATCGTCAGCTATTACGAATGGGTGCAGAACCGCAGCGGGGAACGCTGGGCCGAGGAGGAGATCGATTCGCGCTTGGCCAAGCGCCTCGAACGACAGAGCCGGCTGGTCTTCGAACGCGCCGAGCGGGAGGCAATCTCCTATCGCAAGGCGGCATATCGCCAGGGCATCGAGCGCATCGCCGAAGCCATCCAGCTGCGCGGCAACTGCCAGGACAGCGAGTGAGCGCCCGTGGCGGCGCACAGGTGACAAGAGCCAAGGAGGGGGCGACAATGGCGCCCCTTGCAGCAACCATCGGGTCGCCATGACGGAACCCTTGAGCATCCTTCATCGGGACGAGCATCTGGTCGCGGTGCACAAGCCCGCGGGCCTGCTGGTGCATCGTTCCAAGCTGGCCGGCGGCGAACGCGAGTTCCTGCTGCAGCGGCTGCGCGACCAGTTGGGCCAGCGGATCTACCCGGTGCATCGCCTCGACCGCCCCACCTCGGGTGTCATGGTCTTCGCCCTGAACCCGGCCACCGCGACCCGGCTGGGCGACAGCTTCGCCGAGCGCCGGGTCGCCAAGCGCTACCTGGCCGTGGTACGCGGCACCGGCCCGGAGTGCGAGCGGCTCGACTATGCCCTGCGCGAGGAGGACGGCAGCCGCCCCAAGAGTGAAATGCCGGCGCTCGAAGCCGTCACCGAAATCAGGCGGCTCGACAGCGTGGAACTGCCGGTCCAGGTGGATCGCTACCCTACCAGCCGCTACTCGCTGATGGAGGCCAGACCGCTGACCGGGCGCCGCCACCAGATCCGCCGCCACCTGTCGCGGCGCGGCTACCCCATCATCGGCGACGCCAAGCACGGCAAGGGCAACCACAACCGCTTCTTCGCCCAACGCCTGGGCTGCCCGCGGCTGCTGCTGGCCGCGGTTGGCCTGA
Organism: Billgrantia sulfidoxydans; assembly: GCF_017868775.1. Classification (NCBI taxonomy): domain Bacteria; kingdom Pseudomonadati; phylum Pseudomonadota; class Gammaproteobacteria; order Oceanospirillales; family Halomonadaceae; genus Billgrantia; species Billgrantia sulfidoxydans. The sequence goes on from NZ_CP053381.1 coordinate 3,867,526, forward strand.
GCTTCGACCACCCCGTAAGCGGGCATCGGCTGGCATTGAGCTGCGCCCTTGACGCCCCGATGACGGCCCTGTTCCAGCGCCTAGGCTGGGCCGGCCACCTGCCGGTCGATGGCGCCCGTTGTCCCGACGTCCCTCTGCCCGTCGCCACCTGACACCTGAGCCGGAGTTCGATACGCCCCATGACCGCTTCTCCAAGCCCGCACGATGTCGCCCCGCCGGCGCAGGATGACTACGACTTTCGCTTCGGCGGCATCCGGCGCCTCTACGGTGCCCGCGCCCTCGAGCGCTTCCGCGCCGCCCATGTGGTGGTGGTGGGCGTGGGTGGCGTCGGCAGCTGGGCGGTGGAGGCGCTGGCGCGCTCGGGCATCGGCCGGCTCACGCTGATCGATCTCGACGACGTCTGCGTCTCCAACGTCAACCGCCAGCTGCCGGCCCTCGACGGCACCATCGGTCGACCCAAGGTGGACGTGCTGGCCGAGCGCTGCCGGGCGATCCAGCCCGGCATCGAGGTCGCCGCCGATACCGCCTTCGTCACCCCGACCAACCTAGCGCAGCGCATCCCGGAAGACGCCGACTACGTGGTCGACGCCATCGACAGCGTGATGGCCAAGGCCGCACTGATTCACTGGTGCCGGCGGCGCAAGCTGCCCATCGTGGTGGCGGGCGCCGCCGGCGGCCAGACCGACCCCACGCGGATCAAGGTGGCGGATCTCGCGCGCAGCGAGCACGACCCGCTGCTGGCCAAGGTACGCGCCCGCCTGCGTCGCGACTACGGTTTCTCGCGCAACCCGAAGCGGCGCTTCTCCGTGGAGTGCGTCTATTCTGACGAACAGCTGGTCTACCCGGGCGTCGATGGCGAGGTCTGCCTGCAAAAGCCTGGCAGCGGCGAGTCGACCCGGCTCGACTGCGCTTCCGGCGTAGGCGCAGCCACCTTCGTGACCGGTGGCTTCGGCTTCATCGCCGCCTCGCGGGTCCTTGCCCGCCTGGCCAGGCAGGCCGCCGAGGCAGCGGCCGGCAACGACACGCCCCCCTGACTGGAGTCCAACGCGATGTCTCACCCCCTCCCCGTTCCCGGCATCTACAGCCACTACAAGGGCAACCGCTACGAGGTGCTCGGCGTCGCCCACCACAGCGAGACCGAGGAGCCCCTGGTGGTCTACCGCGCCCTGTACGGCGACTACGGTCTGTGGGTGCGTCCACTGGCCATGTTCACCGAAACCGTGGAAGTGCGCGGCGAGCCAGTGCCGCGCTTCGACCTCGAAAAGGCATTCAACTGAAGGTGGAACGGAGCCGCCAAACAAGACGGCACCGACGTGAATCGGTGCCGTGGGGGTTGCGCCAAGCCAGCGATCACTCGTCGCCGGCTTCCTGCATCTGGCGCAGCATATAGTTCTCGATGCCGACCTTGTCGATCAGGCCGAGTTCGGTCTCGATATGGTCGATGTGCTCTTCTTCGTCTGCCAGGATGTCGCGAAGCAGGTCGCGGGAAACGTAATCCTTGACCTTCTCGCAGTAGGCGATGGCCTCGATGTAGTCCTTGCGCCCGTCATGTTCGAGCTTGAGATCGCTCTCGAGCATCTCGCGCACGTTCTCGCCGATGTGCAGCTTGCCGAGGTCCTGCAGGTTGGGCACGCCTTCGAGGAACAGGATGCGCTCGATCAGCTTGTCGGCGTGGTTCATCTCATCGATGGACTCGTCGTACTCCCACTTGGCCAGCGCCTTGAGGCCCCAGTCCTTGTACATCTTGGCGTGAAGGAAATACTGGTTGATCGCCACCAGCTCATTGCCGAGGGCCTGGTTGAGATACTTGATGACCTTGGCATCGCCTTTCATTGCCTTTCTCCCTTCTCTCGTCTCGGCCTGGGGCCTTGTCGTTGCATGATGCTCGAATCATCATAGGCAGTATCAGCCCAAAAACGCAAAAAATCCAACCGAGACAGTCGGTTGGATTTAATGGCAACAAGAATGAGAGAGATTGACAACGGCGAGCCGGGGCGCCCGAACTCTACACGGCATAGGCGAGGTCGTTGGCCGACGCCATCACGGCGGCCTTGACCGCTTCACGGGTGATGGTCTTGCCGACGCTGGCGCACTTGCCGCACTGAGTACCGCAGCCGGTTTCCTGCTGAACCTCGCGCCAGCTACGCGCACCGCCCTCGACGCTCTCACGAATCTTGCGGTCTGATACGCCCTTGCAGAGACATACGTACATCGACATCCACCTCGCTATGCTTACGATAGTTAATGTAAATGATTCGCATAGCCCATCGCAAGGGGGAATCGACTATTTTTTGATCTCGGTCAGCCGGCGCCTAGCGACGGCTCGCCCGGGGCAGGACCACCACTCGCGTGCCCGAGGCGATATCGGACCAGCTACGGCGCTCGGTATCGAACAGGACCCAGAGATAGCCGAGCCCGAAGGCCGCCAGCGACAGCCAGGCCACAAGGTAGCGCACCAGGCTCTGGCGCAGCGTGATCGAGTGCCCGCTGCGGGTCTGCACGCGCAGACGCCAGGCCTGCATTCCCAGCGTCATGCCGCCGCGCATCCAGGAGAAGGCGAAGAACAGGAAGGCGCCCATCACCAGCAGCAGCTGCAGCGACAGGCGCTGCGCGATGCCGGCACCGACCTCCTCGGCACCGAGGCCCAGCACCTGGCGCACGAAGACCACGTGCAGCACCCCGATCAGGATCCAGACCGCCACGACCAGCAGGGCGTCGTAGAGCATGGCGCCCAGGCGCCGTCCGAGGCCGGCCGGCCACACATCGTCGAGTTGGTCGAATCGTCGTTGCATCATCGTCTCTCGTTTCAGGTCCGTGCCGGCGGAGCTATTAGCCCGAGCGCCGCAGGAGGTACAGCCCGAGGGCGGCGCAGAGCAGGGTCGGTGCCAGCACGGCCCAGACCGGCGAGAATCCGAACACGGTGGAGGCCGGCGCCAGCAGGTCCTGCAGGTACTTGAACGACAGCCCCACGACCACGCCGTAGAACACCCGCGTCCCCGCCGCCACGGTACGCAACGGGCCGAACACGAACGACGCCGCGACCAGCACCAGCGAGGCCATGGTCAGCGGCAGCAGGAGCTTCTGCCAGAAATAGAGCAGCGGTTGGGTGGCCTGCTGGCCCTGGGAGAGCAGGTAGCGCGAGTAGGCCCACAGCTCGCTGGGCGCCTGGCTGCTGACGTCCCGCAGCAGGCGATTGAGCTGGTCGGGGGTCAGGCTCGTCTCCCATTCCAGCCGGTCGTGCGTCTCGGCTTCGGTACGGTCTTCGCCAAAGCGCGTGACGCTCACCTCCTCGAGCACCCAGCGGTTGTCCTCCCACGAGGCACGCGTCGCCTGGACGGCTTCGCGCAGCCGCCTGCCGTCGAAGACGTAGCGGGTCAGGTCGAGCACGGTGTCGTCGGCGCGAATGGCGCCGAAACGATAGACGCTGTCGCCCTCGCGCTGCCAGCCACCGCTCTGGGTCAGCAGGGCGCCTTCCCCCTGCATCTGTTCCAGGCGCCAGGCGCTGGCGAACTGCTCGGTACGAGGGCTGACGAATTCGGCGATCAGCAGCAGGATGACCACCACCAGGATGATCGGCTTCATCACCCCCCACAGGATACGCGCCAACGAGCGCCCCGCGGCACGCATCACCGTCAGCTCGTTGCTCGAGGCCATGCTGCCAAGGCCGATCAGCGCGCCGATCAGCACGCCCACCGGGGCATACTGATAGAAGCGCCAGGGCAGACGCATCAGCAGGTAGAGCAGCACCTGCAAGGCGCCGTAGTTGCCCTCGACATCGTCCAGGTCGTTGATATAGGTGATCACCAGATCGAGGCCGAGCAGCACCACCTGGACGACGAGGATCGCGCCCAGCACGTTGCGGGCGATATAGCGGTCGAGACGGTCCGTCAGCATCAGCGCATCCCCCTGCGCTGGTTGTGCATCAGCAGCCCCACGCCGAGCGCCAGGAACACGAGATGGATCGGCCACATGCCGATTGATGCCGACAGTGCCCCGCGGCCGATGGCATCCAGTGCCGCCAGCAGCAGGCTCAGGTAGCAGATGTGCAGGAAGATCGCCGGCAGCAGCTTGGCGAAGCGTCCCTGGCGCGGGTTGACCCGCGAGAGCGGCATCGCCATCAGCGTCAGGATGAACACCATCAGCGGCAACGACAGCCGCCACTGCAGCTGGGCCTGGGCACGGGACGAGCCGTCATCGAGCAGCTCGGCCGTGGTGGCGTACTCCGCCGACTCCAGCTCACGCTGCTCGCCGCCGAGCGAGAGCCGCACGGCGTAGGTCCCGAACTCCAGTCGCTCGGCTTCGAAGCGCCCCGGCTCGACGCTGTAGCGTTCGCCGTCGGCCAGCACCAGGAAGCGGCTGCCGGTCTCGGGGTCCACGGTCTGGTAGCCGCTGCCGGCGCGAGTCACGGCGGTTTCCGGGGTGCCGTCGCGTCGACGCTGGCGCTCGCTGATGAAGACCTCCTGCATTTGCTGTCCGTCGGGGCTGAAGGCCTCGGTGTAGGCGGTGCGACCGCCGCCGAAGTCCTGGAAGCGCCCCGGCGCCAGGGCGGTGAAGTCGAGCCGGCTGCGCTGCTCCTCGAGCATCACCGCGTTGTGCAGTGCCCCGGCCGGGGTCAACCACAGGCTGCACAGCCCCACCACGACCGCCACCAGGGTGGCCGGCACCAGGCTGACCTGGAACAGCCGGGCAGGACTGGTGCCGCAGGCCACCAGCACGGTGATCTCGCTGTTGAGGTAGAGCTGGCCGTAGGCCAGCAGAATGCCGAGAAAGAAGGCCAGCGGCAGGATCAGCTCGAGAAAGCCGGGCAGATGATAGAGCATCAGGTTGCCGAGGATGGTGGCGGGAATGTCGCCCTCCGCGGCATCGGTGAAATAACGAATGAACCGGCTGCCCATGATGACCAGCAGCAGCACGCCGGCGACGGCGGCCATGGTGAGCAGGATTTCGCGGGTCAGGTACCGAAAAATGATCATGCAGCGGTCTTCCATGCAATGGCGCCATGCCTTGAGTACACTGGGGTGATTCGGCAGTGGCCTGGAGCCGTGCCGGCATTATCCAGAATCCCCCATCGCTTGTCTTGTGGAGTCACCATGGAATTCCCAGTTCAGACGGCCAATCCCGCCAAGGCCGAATCGGCCTGCATCGTGGTCCCGATCCTCAAGGACGGCGACCTGCTGCCCGCCGCCGCCAAGCTCGACGACGCCAGCGAGCGGCTGATCGGCCAGTTGATCGAGCGCGGCGACTTCGACGCCAAGCTGGGCAACGTGCAGCTGATTCCCTTCGCCCCCGGTCTGTCCGCCGACCGCCTGCTGCTGGTGGGCCTGGGCGAGCGCGACAAGTGCCAGGAGCGCGCCTTCATCCGGGCGTTGGATGCCGCTTTCAGCGCCGCCGCCGGCCTGAAGATCGAGGACCTCGCCGTGGCCTTCACCGACGTGCCGGTTCCCGAACGCAGCGTCGCCTGGAAGGCCCGCATGACCGCCGAAGCCGCGCAGCGCGCCGTCTACCGCTTCGACGAGTTCAAGTCGGAGAAAGCGCCGCGCCCGCCACTGGACCAGGTCACCCTGCTGCTGAGCGACGCCGAGGCCGCCGACGAGGCGCGCGAGGGCGCACGCATCGGTAACGCCGTAGGCCAGGGGGTGGCCTACACCCGCACCCTGGGCAACCTGCCGGGCAACGTCTGCACCCCGAGCTACCTGGCCGAGCAGGCCGAACAGCTGGGTCGCGAATCGGGCGGTGCCCTCGAGGTCGAGATCCTCGACGAGGCGGCGCTGGAGGAGCTCGGCGCCCACAGCCTGCTCTCGGTGGGCCGCGGCAGCGAGCAGCCCTCACGCCTGATCGTGATGAAGTACCAGGGCGCCGAGAGCGCCGACGAGGCGCCCCACGTGCTGGTGGGCAAGGGCATCACCTTCGACACCGGCGGCATCTCGCTCAAACCCGGCGAGGCGATGGACGAGATGAAGTTCGACATGTGCGGGGCGGCCAGCGTGTTCGGCACCGCCAAGGCGGTGCTCGGCATCCGCCCCAAGCTCAACCTGGTGTTCATCGTCGCCGCCGCAGAGAACATGCCCGACGGCCGCGCCACCAAGCCCGGCGACATCATCAAGACGCTGAAAGGCCTCACCGTCGAAGTACTCAACACCGATGCCGAAGGGCGCCTGGTGCTGTGCGATGCCCTGACCTACGCCGAGCGCTTCGAGCCCGCCAGCGTGGTCGACATCGCCACCCTGACCGGGGCGGCCATCATCGCCCTGGGCCACCACGCCACCGGCCTGCTCTCCAACGACGACGACCTGGCGCTCGACCTGCTCGACGCCGGCGAAGCCGCCTGGGACCGCGCCTGGCACCTGCCGCTGTGGGACGAGTACAAGGAGCAGCTCGACTCCAACTTCGCCGACATGGCCAACATCGGCGGGCGCCCGGCCGGCACCATCACTGCCGCCTGCTTCCTCTCGCGCTTCGCCGACAAGTTCCCCTGGGCACACCTGGACATCGCCGGCACCGCCTGGACCTCGGGCAAGCAGAAAGGCGCCAGCGGCCGCCCGGTGGGGCTCTTGACCCAATACCTGCTCGACCGCGAGGAGGAGGCGCGCCAGGTCGAGAACGACGGCTGACGCCGCCAAGGTTGCCATCGCCGCCGGCAACCGTTACATCTGACGCATTGCACGCCCCGGGTCGGCCGACCCGGGGCGTCAAGAAGCCCAAGAAAACGCCGGAATCCCGGCATAGCGGAGACCCTTTTGCCGTGCCCAACGCCACCTTCGAGATACTGCCAAGCGCCATGCCCACGGCAGCCAACATTCGTGACGACATCCTTGCCAACCCCGGTTTCGGTCGTTACTTCAGCGACCACATGGCCCACGTGCGCTGGACGGCCGAGGCCGGCTGGCACGGCCACGAGGTGCGCCCCTACGGCCCGTTGACCCTCGACCCGGCGGCGGCCGTGCTGCACTACGGCCAGGAAATCTTCGAGGGCATCAAGGCCTACCGCCACGCCGACGGCTCGGTGTGGTCGTTCCGCCCGGAGAAGAACGCCGAGCGCTTCCGCCGCAGCGCCCGCCGCCTGGCGCTGCCCGAACTCAGCGACGAGGACTTCGTCGGTTCGCTCAAGGCGCTACTCGCCCAGGACCACGCCTGGGTGCCGACGCCCCGCAACGAGGCCGACGAGTCGAGCCTCTACCTGCGCCCGTTCATGATCGCCAGCGAGAAGTTCCTCGGTGTGCGTCCGGCCCACGAGGTCGACTACTACGTGATCGCCTCCCCCGCCGGCGCCTACTTCAAGGGCGGCATCGCCCCGGTGTCGATCTGGCTCTCCTCGCACTACAAGCGCGCCGCCCCCGGCGGCACCGGCTTCGCCAAGTGCGGCGGCAACTATGCCGCCTCGCTGGCTGCCCAGAAGGAAGCCGAGAAGCACGGCTGCAGCCAGGTCGCCTTCCTCGACGCCGCCGAGAACAAGTGGGTCGAGGAGCTGGGCGGCATGAACCTGTTCTTCGTCTACAAGGACGGCCGCCTGGTCACGCCGCGCCTGACCGACACCATCCTCGAGGGCGTGACCCGCGACTCGGTGCTCACCCTCGGCCGCGACGAAGGCTTCACCCCGGAGGAGCGCGCCATCAGCATCGACGAGTGGCGCGACGGCGTGGCTTCCGGCGATATCGCCGAGGTCTTCGCCTGCGGTACCGCCGCGGTGATCACCCCGGTGGGCCAGTTGATCAGCGAAGACGACACCATCCAGATGCCCGACGCCGGCAACGAGATCGCCAAGCGCCTGCGCGGCAAGCTGCTCGATCTGCAGTACGGCCGCGCCGAAGATACGCATGGTTGGTTGACCCGCCTGGTGTAACAGCGAAGTCGCCGCAATGGGCTCGCTGGTGCGAGTCCGTTGCCACCACGACTATTACCACTGAGGCGAGGGGCGCCGAAGGGCAGGCCGGCGCGGAGGTCCTACGCCAGGGATGGCGTCGGTAGCGTACAGGGAAGTATTCACAGCGCCTCCGCGAAGGCCTGCCCGTCGGGAAAGCCCCGGGCAGACTCTGATGACCCAAGTAGATTTCTACATCCTCCCCGACACCACGCTGGAAGCACGGCTCGACTTCGCCTGTCGGCTGGCCGAGACCATCGCCGGCAAGGGCTTCCGGCTGCATCTGCACGCCGAGGACGAAGCCATGGCCAGCGATCTCGACGAACGGCTGTGGACCTTTCGCCCCGAGGCCTACCTGCCCCACGCCCTGCTCGGCAGCGAGATGGCCGAGAGCGTGGCGGTGACCATCGGCTGGGAGCAGCCGCCCGAGCCGAGCGCCGAAGCGCCCATGGCGCTGCTCAACCTCGACCCGGGCATCCCCGAGTGGTTCTCGCGCTTCGAGCGGGTCGCCGAGATCATCAACCAGCACCAGCAGGTGCTCGTCGCCAAGCGCGAGTGCTGGCAGACCTACAAGCAGCGCGGCTATCCCGTCAAGGCCCATCAGCTCAAGGGGTGAGTCCCGTCCCGGTGTTACGAGAGGCCGCCTATACCGGGGCTGATCCGGCGACAGGGACTGCGAGGAGGCGCTGTGAACCTATCCCTGGGCGCTACTTTTGCCATCCCTGGCAAAAGACCTCCTCTTCGCCCTGCCCCCGGCGCCCCTCAGAGGCTGTACCGATCCGTCCGTTCACGTCTGGCTGACGCCAAGCACCCCATCGCGCTATAATCGAGCCCATTTTTCGCACGCTTTCGACGACTTCCCGCCGCCCGGCCCCACGACCCGGCGGCGATCATTTCTGGACCCGGAACGCCCCATGGACAAGACCTACCAACCCGAGCAGATCGAATCCCGCTGGTACGAGCGCTGGGAGGCCGACGGCCGCTTCGCCCCCTCGGGCGAGGGCGAACCCTACTCGATCATGATCCCGCCGCCCAACGTCACCGGCAGCCTGCACATGGGCCATGCGTTCCAGGACACCATCATGGACACGCTGATCCGCTGGAAGCGCATGCAGGGCAACAACACCCTGTGGCAGGTCGGCACCGACCACGCCGGCATCGCCACCCAGATGCTGGTCGAGCGCAAGGTCGCCGCCGAAGAGGGCAAGAGCCGCCACGACCTGGGCCGCGACGCCTTCATCGACAAGGTCTGGGAGTGGAAGCACGAATCCGGCGGCCACATCACCCGCCAGCTGCGCCGCATGGGCGCCAGCGTCGACTGGTCGCGCGAGCGCTTCACCATGGACGACGGCTTCTACCAGGCGGTGCAGGAAGTCTTCGTGCGCCTCTATGAAGAGGATCTGATCTATCGCGGCAAGCGCCTGGTCAACTGGGACCCGACCCTGCACACTGCCATCTCCGATCTCGAGGTGGAGAACCGCGAGCAGCAGGGTCAGTTCTGGCACTTCCGCTACCCGCTGGCCGACGGCGTGACGACCGATGCCGGCCTCGATTATCTGGTCGTCGCCACCACCCGCCCCGAGACGATGCTCGGCGACACCGGCGTGGCGGTGAATCCCGAGGACCCGCGCTACGCCTCGCTGATCGGCAAGTTCGTCGAGCTGCCCTTGGTCGGCCGGCGCATCCCCATCGTCGCCGACGAGCACGCCGACATGGAGAAGGGCTCGGGCTGCGTGAAGATCACCCCGGCCCACGACTTCAACGACTACGAGGTGGGTCGTCGCCACGGCCTGCCCTTGATCAACGTCTTCACCCAGGACGCGGCGATCCTGCCCCAGGCCGAGGCCTTCGACATCCAGGGCCGCCCGCTGCCCGAGATCGACTTGAGCCTGCCCGCCGCCTACGCCGGCCTCGACCGCTTCGAGGCACGCAAACAGATCGTCGCCGACATGGAGGCCGCCGGGCTGCTCGAGCAGATCGAGACGGTCAACAACACCCTGCCCTACGGCGACCGCTCCGGCGACGTCATCGAACCGCTGCTCACGGACCAGTGGTTCGTCGCCGTGGAGAGCCTGGCGGGGCCCGCCATCGCCGCGGTGGAGAACGGCGACATCCAGTTCGTGCCCAGGAACTACGAGAACATGTACTTCTCGTGGATGCGCGACCTGCAGGACTGGTGCATCTCGCGCCAGCTGTGGTGGGGCCACCGCATTCCCGCCTGGTACGACAGCGAAGGCAACGTCTATGTCGCCCGCACCGAGGCCGAGGCAACGGCGAAATATCTTGAGCAAATGGCAGCGACGAGCGGTACGCATGCCATCGCGCTGACACACCTCAAAAACAAGAACCTGTTGGTTAACGGAGTGTTGAATGAAGAAGGCATTGCTCAATTAACTGACACATTCGGGCTCGAAAGACTGACCCAGGACGAGGACGTGCTCGACACCTGGTTCAGCTCGGGGCTGTGGACCTTCGGCACCCTGGGCTGGCCGGAGAAGACGCCGGAGCTGGCGACCTTCCACCCCTCCAGCGTGCTGGTCACCGGCTTCGACATCATCTTCTTCTGGGTCGCGCGGATGATCATGCTGACCCTGAAGTTCATGGACGAGGTGCCGTTCAAGACCGTCTACGTCCACGGCCTGGTGCGCGACGGCCAGGGTCAGAAGATGTCCAAGTCGAAGGGCAACGTGCTCGACCCCATCGACCTGATCGACGGCATCACCCTGGACGCGCTGCTCGAGAAGCGCACCGGCAACATGATGCAGCCGCAGAAGGCCAAGGCGATCGCCAAGGCCACCCGCGACGAGTTCCCCGAGGGCATCGAGCCCCACGGTACCGACGCGCTGCGCTTCACCTTCCTTTCCCAGGCCACCACCGGGCGCGACATCAAGTTCGACATGGGTCGCCTCGACGGTTACCGCAACTTCTGCAACAAGCTGTGGAACGCCTCGCGCTACGTGCTGATGAACGCCGAAGGCCAGGACTGCGGTGCGCAAGGTGGCGAGGTCGAGCTGTCGCTGGCCGATCGCTGGATCGTCTCGCGTCTGCAGCAGACCGAGGCCCAGGTGACCAAGGCGATGGAGGAATTCCGCTTCGATCATGCCTCCCAGGCGCTCTACGAGTTCGTCTGGAACGAGTACTGCGACTGGTACCTGGAGCTCTCCAAGCCGGTGCTGTGGGACGAGGGCGCCAGCGCGGCAGCCAAGCGCGGCACCCGCCGCACCCTGGTGCGGGTGCTGGAGGCGATCCTGCGCCTGGCCCACCCGATGATGCCGTTCATCTCCGAGGAGATCTGGCAGCGCGTGGCGCCGCTGGCGGGTAAACAAGGCGATTCGATCATGGCGCAGCCTTGGCCCGTGGCGGAGCAGGAGAAGATCGACGAGCAGGCGACCCGCGACATCGAGTGGCTCAAGGGCGTGATCGTGGCGGTGCGCAACGTGCGCGCGGAGATGAACATCGCCCCGGGCAAGCCGCTGGAAGTCCTGCTGACCAAGGGCTCGGCGGCCGATCGCGAGCGCCTCGAGGCCAACCGCCTGTTCCTGGCCAAGCTGGCCAAGCTCGCAAGCGCCACCTGGCTCGACGACCCGAGCGAGGCGCCGCTGTCGGCCACGCAGCTGGTCGGCGACATGGAGGTGCTGGTGCCGATGGCCGACCTGATCGACAAGGATGCCGAGCTCGCCCGACTGGCCAAGGAGATCGACAAGCAGGACAAGCTGATCGGCGGCATCGAGAAGAAGCTTTCCAACGAGAGCTTCGTCGCCAAGGCGCCCGAGGCGGTGGTCGAGAAGGAGCGCGGCAAGCTCAAGGAGTACCAGGCGGCGCGCAACCTGCTGCTCGAGCAGCGCGACAAGATCGCCGCGCTCTGATCAGCGGCCCGATACCGCCGCGCTCTGATCAGCGGCCCGATACCGCCGCGCTCTGATCAACGGCCCGACACCGCCGCCAGGAGACGACACGAATGCCTCGAGACGACAGCACCATGGCCGGCCACCGCCAGGGCTTGACCCTCGAGGCGATCCGCCCGCTGTTTCCGCTGCTCGAGCGCAACAGCGCCGGGGCGATCCTGGTCGACGAATCGAGCCGTCTCATCTGGATCAACGCCTGTTACTGTCGGCTGCTGGGCATCGACGATCCGGCCAGTGTGATCGGCCGCCCCGTGGGCGAGGTGATCCCGCACACGCGCATGCCCGAGGTGGTACGCAGCGGGCAGCCCATTCTGCTCGACATCATGGAGTACCAGGCGCGGCAACTGGTCGTCACGCGGCTGCCGCTGCACGATCCGACCAGCGGCCGGGTCAACGGTGCCGTGGCCTTCATCGTGTTCGACGACCTGGGCCCCCTGGCGCCGCTGATCGGCAAGTACCGCCGCCTGCAGCACGACCTGGCGGTGGCCCGGCGCGCCCTGGCAAGCCGCGGCTCACGCTACGCGCTGGCCGATTTCGTCGGCGCCAGCCCCGCGGTGCTCGAGGTCAAGCGCCGCGCCCGCCTGGCCGCCGCTCGCGCCACCCCGGTGCTGCTGCTGGGCGAGACCGGCACCGGCAAGGAGGTGCTGGCCCAGGCCATCCACGGCGACTCGCCGCGGGGGGCCAGTCCCTTCGTTGCCGTCAATGTGGCCGCGGTGCCCGAGAACCTGCTCGAGGCGGAGTTCTTCGGCGTCGCCCCGGGCGCCTACACCGGCGCCGACAAGCGCACCCGCCAGGGCAAGTTCCAGCTCGCCGACGGCGGCACCCTGTTCCTCGACGAGGTCGGCGACATGCCGCTGGCGCTGCAGGCCAAGCTGCTGCGCGCGCTGCAGGAGGGCGAGGTGGAGCCGCTCGGCTCCAACGAGATCAAGCGCATCGACGTGCGCGTGATCGCCGCCACCAGCCGCGACCTGGAAGCCATGGTCGCCGAGGGCAGCTTCCGCTCAGATCTCTACTATCGCCTCAACGTGCTGCGCATTCAGGTTCCCCCGTTGCGCGACCGCCTGGCCGACCTCGGCATTCTGTGCGAGACCCTGCTCGGCCGGATCGCGGCGGAGAGCGGCGAGCCCCGCGCCGAGATCAGCGCCGAGGCCGTGGCGCTGCTTCAGCGTCACGACTGGCCTGGCAACATCCGCGAGCTGCGCAACGTGCTCGAGCAGACCCTGGCCCTGAACGAGGCCTGCAGCGTCATCGACGTGCCGGAGCTGGGCGCCGCCCTGCGTCTCCCCACCCAGGCCGGTGACGCAGCGGTGCCCACCACCAGCGTTCGTCCGCTGGGAGAGATCGTCGCCGAAGCCGAGCGTACCGCGCTGGCCAACGCCCTCGCTGCCTGTCATGGCAATAAGTCACGCGCGGCCCGCCTGCTGGGCATTCCCCGCTCGGTGCTCTACGACAAGCTCTCCAGACTGTCCGTTAATCCAGACAATTGACCGGTTTTCGGTCAAATTTCTTTTCGACCAAGGTCTAGAACTGTCCGAATCAGCGGACAGCCACTGCAACACTCCCTCCTAAATAAATCTCAACTTTTTGATTTAACGATTCTTTTTATTTCTGGCATGAAGTCTGCAATGCGTTGTGGCATGCGTCGCCCGAGCGGCGCTGAGGGTCGCTTCGCAGGGCGATCCATACAACATCCCATCGCCAGGCATCGACCAGGCGTCGTACCGACAACAATTCCCAAGGAGCCTTCATGTCGTTCACTCCCACTTTCGCCGCTCGCCTACGTCCGCTCACCCTCGGCGTGGCCGCTGCCGCCCTGATGGCGGGCGTCGCCACCACCGGTACCGCCGAAGCCCAGGAGCAGGTGCGCTGGCAGGTGCCCATCGCCTTTCCCTCGCACCTGGTCGGCCTGAGCACGCCGGTGCGCTTCCTCAGCGAATCGCTGGAGCAGGCTTCCGGCGGCAGCATTAATTTGCGCTACTACGAGCCGGGCGAGCTGATCCCGCCGTTCGAAATCCTCGATGCCGTCTCCGAAGGCCGCTACGACGCCGGCTTCACCTGGGTCGGCTACGACCAGGGCAGCATCCCCTCGCTGCCGCTGTTCGCCGGCGCGCCGTTCGGCATGGAGCCGCCCGCCTACCTGGCCTGGCACTACTTCGGCGGCGGCCAGGAACTGCTCGAGGAGATCTACGCCGACTACGACGTCCAGCCGCTGCTGTGCAGCATGATCGGCCCGGAAGCCGCCGGCTGGTTCGCCGAGCCGCTGGAGTCGCTCGATCAGATCGACGGCCTGCGCATTCGCTTCGCCGGCATCGGCGGCCGCGTGCTGGAGCGCCTGGGCGCCTCGGTCACCATGATCCCCGGCGGCGAGCTCTACCAGGCCATGGAGCGCGGCACCATCGACGCCACCGAGTTCTCCGCCCCGGCGGTGGACCGCATCCTCGGCATGCAGGAGATCGTGCAGAACTACGTGATGCCGGGCTGGCACCAGACCTTCACCACCGCCCACCTGCTGATCAACAAGGAGAGCTGGGAGGCGCTGGAGCCGCAGACCCAGGCGATGATCGACATGGGTTGCCGTGCGGCCACCCTCTACGGCTACTCCGAGAGCGAGATCGAAACACCCAAGGCGCTGCGCGACTTCGAGCAGGAGGGCGTCAACGCCCAGGTCTTGCCCGACGAGGTGCTGTCGGAGCTGCGCCGGGTGACCAACGAGGTGCAGGCCGAGATCGCCGCCGAGGACGAAATGTTCGGCCGCGTGCTCGAGAGCCAGCGCGAGTTCATGAAGCTGCACGGCAACTGGCACGTCAAGGGCCACCTGCCGCGCTCCTACTACGCCCCGGAAAATCTCGAGAACTGAGCCGGCCGCCCGGTAGCGGGCGGCCTCTGCCAGCCATAAGCGACAGCGGCCCCCGCCGTAAGGCGGGGCCGCCCCGTGTTCCCAACGCCCCGGAGTCACCCCATGAGCGTCAACGAATCAGCGGCCTCTGCCCAGGGGCCGGAGGGCCACTCCGTGCCGGAATTGCCCACCAACCGCCTCAGCTATCGCCTCGACCTGACCATCCTGCTGTTCGGCCGCGCCGTCTCCTGGCTGTGGCTCGCCACCATGGCGGTCGTGCTGACCAACGTGGTCAACCGCTTCATCCTCGGCCGTGGCTCGATCGCGGTGGAAGAGCTCTCCTGGCACCTGTTCGGCGCCACCATGATCCTCACCCTGGCCTACGCCGTGGTCAGCGACGATCACGTGCGCGTCGACGTGATCCGCGAGAAGTTCTCTCTGCATACCCAGGCCTGGATCGAGCTGGCAGGCATCGTGCTGCTGGCGCTGCCGATCCTCTACCTGATGACCGAGGCGCTGTTCGAGTACGGCTACCGCGCCTTCGCACGCGGCGAGCGCTCCCAGGCGCCGAGCGGCCTGCCCTATCGCTTCATCATCAAGACCCTGATTCCCATCGGCCTGACGCTGGTCGCCGTGGCGCTGTTCTCGCGAGCGCTGCGCTGCGCCACGCTGCTGTTCGGTTTCCCCCGGCCTCTTCGCCAGACCACACCGCGGCACTAGCGGCGCGCCGCCCTCCGCCATACGCCACGTTCATCTAGCGAGATCGACTATGGGACTGGAACAATTTCTCGTGCTGGCCATGTTCGCCAGCTTCATGGGCCTGCTGCTGCTGGGCTTCCCGGTGGCCTGGTCGCTGGCCGGCATCGGCTTCGTCTTCGCCGTCATCGGTCACCTGCTGGTGGAGTTCGCCGGCGCCGACCTGTGGTTCTCCTGGGGCGGCACCATCGGCGTGCTGGACCGTCGCATCTACGGCATCGTCGCCAACGAACTGATGGTGGCGCTGCCGCTGTTCATCTTCATGGGCATCATGCTCGACCGCTCCGGCATCGCCGAGCGCCTGGTCACCTCGCTGGTGCGCGTGCTCGGCGGCCTGCGCGGCGGCTACGCCATCACCGTGGTGATCGTCGGCGTGCTGCTGGCGGCTTCCACCGGCATCGTCGGCGCCTCGGTGGTGCTGCTCGGCATGCTGTCGCTGGGGCCGATGATGCGCGCCCAGTACAACAAGTCGCTGGCGGTGGGTACCGCCTGCTCGGTGGGGACCCTGGGTATTCTGGTGCCGCCGAGCATCATGCTGGTACTGATGGCGGACCGCATGGGCACCTCAGATGCCTCGGTGGGACGGCTGTTCATGGCCGCGCTGGTTCCCGGCGTGATGCTCGGCGTGCTCTATGTCGCCTACATCCTGATCGCCGCCTATCTGAACAAGGACCTGGCACCGGCGCCCAAGGACCGCGAGCCGCTCGACGCGCGCGCCTTCCTGCAGGTGTTCTGGGCGGTGTTGCCGCCGTTGGGCCTGATACTGGCCGTGCTCGGCTCGATCTTCACCGGCTTCGCCACCACCACCGAGGCCTCCGCGGTAGGTGCGCTGGGGGCCATGCTGCTGGCCCTGGTCAACCGCCGGCTCAGCCTCACGACCCTGCGCCAGGCGCTCTACCAGACCAGCCGCACCACGGCCTTCATCTTCGCCATCTTCATCGGCGCCACGGTGTTCGCCGCCGTGCTGCGCGGGCTGGGGGGCGACGACGTGGTGCGCTTCGCCCTCACCGGCCTGCCCTTCGGCGAGACCGGTATCGTGCTGACCATCCTCGCCGTGGTGTTCCTGCTCGGCTTCTTCCTCGACTGGGTGGAGATCACCCTGATCATTCTGCCGCTGGTGGCCCCGGTGGTCATGAACCTGGGGGTGGATCCGCTGTGGTTCGCGATGCTCTTCGCCATCTGCCTGCAGACCTCTTTCCTGACGCCACCGGTGGGCTTCGCGCTGTTCTACATCAAGGGCGTCTGCCCGCCAGAGATCACCACCCGTGACATCTATCTCGGGGTCGCACCCTTCGTCGCCATCCAGCTGCTCGGGCTTGCGCTGGTGTTCTTCTTCGCCCCACTGGCGACCTGGCTGCCCAACGCCATGTATGGCGGCAACTGACAACGGAGACCGGACATGCAACTCATCGACAAGACGGCCCTGATCACCGGCGCCGGCGGCGGCATCGGCCGCGCCATCGCCGAGCGCTATGCCCGCGAGGGCGCCAGGGTCGCGGTGGCTGACCTCGACCTGGCTGCCGCCGAGGCCACCGTCGCGCAGATCCGCGCGCAAGGCGGCGACGCCATGGCACTGGCCATGGACGTCACCGACGAAGGCGCGGTGGACACTGGCGTCGCCGCGGTAGTGGAGCGCTGGGGCAGCCTGGACATCGCCATTGCCAACGCCGGCATTCAGCACATCGCGCCGCTGCATGCCTTGTCCTTCGCCGACTGGCGCAGGGTGATGGCGGTACACCTCGACGGCGCCTTCCTGGTCACCAGCGCCGCCCTGCGTCAAATGTACCGTCAGCCGAGCGGCGGCTGTCTGCTCTACATGGGCTCGGTGCACAGCAAACTCGCTTCGCCGCTCAAGGCGCCCTACGTGGCCGCCAAGCACGGCTTGCTGGGGCTGTGCCGCAGCGTGGCCAGGGAAGGGGCGGCACACCGGGTTCGCGCCAACGTGATCTGCCCCGGCTTCGTACGCACGCCGCTGGTGGACAGGCAGATCCCCGAGCAGGCCGAGGCGCTGGGCATCTCGGAGGAAGCGGTGATCCGCGACGTGATGCTCAAGGATACCGTGGACGGCGAGTTCACCACGCTGGACGACATCGCCGAGGTTGCGCTGCACCTGGCGGCCTTCCCTACGGCGGCGCTGACGGGCCAGTCGGTGGTGGCCAGCCACGGGTGGTACATGCAGTAGTCACGATAAGTTAAAGAACGCTGTTCCGTTACGTTCCCTTACGCTAGAATGGGGCATCGCTATCTCCATCGTGCGTGCCCCTCATGTCACACTTCGAACCGATCTTCAGTCCAGGCCGTATCCTGCTGTTCAACCTGCTCGGCGCCCTGCTGGTCTGGTCCTGGCTCTCGCCCAGCCTGCTGTTCTGGACCGAACTGGACGACGCCGTCTTCTTCACCACCAACGCCTGGCTGAGCGGTGACAACGATGCCTGGGTGCTGTTCGTGGCGGCGCTCAACACCCGCGTGTTCGACGTGGCCAGCCTGCTGGTGCTGCTGGCCCTCTTCGTGTGGGCGATGAGCCGCGACCCATGGCACCCCAACCGCCTGCTGCGCTGGGGCGGCATCGGCGTCGCCATGCTGCTGGCGGCGGTGTTCATCGCGCAGGGGGTGCGCCTGGCAATACCCTATACCCACCCCAGCCCCACCCTGGTCTACGATAACGTCAACCTGGTGACGCAGCTGGTCGACCTGCCCACCAAGGACAGCTCTGCCAGCAGCTTCCCGGGCGACCATGGCATCAACCTGTTCCTGTTTGCCGCCTTCATGTGGCGCTTCGCCGGCCTGCGTGTCGCCCTGGTCAGCGCGGCCTTCGCGGTCCTGCTCAGCGCCCCGCGTATCCTCAGCGGTGCCCACTGGTTCAGCGACGTGTTCTTCGCCGCTTTGGCGATCAACCTGATCGCAACACCGTGGATCCTGCTCACCCCGGCCGGCCCGGCACTCGCTCGCGCGATCGGCGCCGGGCTGCTCACGCTGCGAGGCGCGTTACCCGACCGGCCGAGCTTGGGCTAGCCCGCTAGCCCGCAAGGGCGCGGGCTTCAGCCCGACCTCTTGCGTCGATGCGTCGAGGGCTCCTTGGGCTGTCAGTTGGCTCTCTTCCAGCCGCCCAATACCCGCTGGTCCGGCCCGAAGAGCACCAGTCGATCATGGTCGATAAGAAAGCGGTAGGCGTTCTCCATCATTCCGGTAACCCGCTTGGCATCCTCGAGCTGCGCGCACCCGCGGCGGGTAGTGGCAAGCTCGCTGAACTGGATGCGGTTGCCCTCGTCCAGGCGCACCCGGCCATTGAGCTGGTTGCAGCCGTCGCTGCCGCTGACACGACCGTCTGACGAAACGGTGAAATGCGGCGTCTCGGGCATGGAGAGCCGCTCGTCGGTGCCCACCAGCAGCAGGTTCCAGCGCGGCCCCACCACCGGATGATCGCTGGCGACACGCTCGCCCTCCTGGCGCGTCGGCTCGGAGGGCTGGCTGCCGCACGCCGCCAGCAGGGCGGCGGCTGCCGTCATCAGGCCCAGGCGGGCCACAAGCGTCTTCATCATGGAATTTCTTCTTCTCTCAAGGGCTGAATTCAACGCCGCACGGCCAGGCGCAAAGGCACTCCCGACCCTACCAGGCGCCGGTGTTCGGCATGGATGCCCAGGGCTCCCGCGGCGGCAGCGCCTCGCCCTTCTGCAGCAGCTCGACGGAGATGCCGTCGGGGCTGCGCACGAAGGCCATGTGGCCGTCGCGTGGCGGCCGATTGATGGTCACGCCCCCCGCCTGCAGGCGCTCGCAGAGGGCGTAGATGTCCTCGACGCGATACGCCAGATGACCGAAGTTGCGCCCACCGCCGTACTCCTCCGGGTCCCAGTTGTAGGTCAGTTCCAGCTCAGGCGACTTGAGCTCGGCGGAGCGGGACTCGTCCTCGGGTGCAGCGAGAAAGACCAGGGTGAAGCGCCCCTTCTCGTTCTCCTTGCGCCGGACTTCCACTAGCCCCAGCAGGTCGCAATAGAAGTGCAGCGACGCGTCCAGATCACTGACGCGAACCATGGTGTGCAGATACTGCATGACCCCCTCCTTGTGTCGTGTCCCACTCACTCATGAGTGTATTCGTTGAAGATGGCCGGCGTACGATCCTCATGGCGCCAGGTCAGCACGGCGTAATCGTCCTGGCGTCCGGTTTCCATGCCGGGCGAGCCATGCGGCATACCGGGCACGGCTAGCCCCGCCACGTCGGGCTGCTCCTCGAGCAGCCGCTTGATGTCGGCAGCGGGCACGTGACCCTCGATCACATAGCCCTCGACCAGCGCCGTGTGGCAGGAGGCCAGCTCCGGCGTGACACCATGCTCGATCTTGACCGTGCGCATGTCATCGCTCTTGTGCCGGCGCACCTCGAAACCCTCCTCCTCGAGATGTTCGGCCCAGGCCGAGCAGCAGCCGCAGTTGGGGTCCTGGTACATCTCGACCACGGGGGCGGCCGATGAGGAGAGGCTGAAGTGGGCCGCCAGCAAGCCGCCCGCCAGGGCGGTGAGCAGCGCTGCCTTCCGGGTCTTGCGGTTTGCGGGTAGGATCTTCATGTCGGTGGCTCCCGATGCGTTGCGTCGCCTAGTGAGGGGAATCGTGACAAGCCGCCGACGAATTGCCAATACCCCAAGCACAAGAGAGCCGAAATGGCGCACTATTGCGATCTGGCCCCCGGCCACCCCTGGCACGGCCCCTACCACCAGGAGGAATACGGCTTCCCGGTCGGGGACGACACGGCCCTGTTCGAGCGCCTCGTGCTGGAGATCAACCAGGCCGGGCTGTCGTGGCTGACGGTACTGAAGAAGCGCGACGCGTTTCGGCGTGCCTTCGACCGCTTCGACATCGACCGGGTTGCCGCCTTCGGCGACACCGACCGCGCACGACTGCTCGCCGATGCCGGCATCATTCGCAACCGGCTCAAGATCGAGGCGGTGATTCACAACGCTAGCGTGATCCAGGCCCTGCGCGAAGAGTATGGCAGCTTCGCCGGCTGGCTCGATCATCATCACCCACTGCCGCTGGCCGACTGGGTCAAGCTGTTCCGCCGCACCTTTCGCTTCACCGGCCCCGAAATCGTCGGCGAGTTCCTGATGAGCACCGGCTACCTGCCCGGCGCCCATCGCGACGACTGCCCCGTCCACCAACGCATACTCGCCTGTCGCCCCGCCTGGCACACGGCCTGAGCCCCGGCGCATCTTCGCAAGGAGTTCAAGCGCATGGATACCCTGACACAGGCCGCTCTGGGTGCGGCGGTAGGCGGCACGGTGCTGGGCCACCGACTGGGGCGCAAGGCGATCCTGCTCGGCGCAGCGCTGGGCACCCTGCCCGATCTCGATGTCTTCATCGACTACGGCGATGCCGTGGCCAACGTCACCGAGCATCGCGGCTTCAGCCACTCGCTGTTCGTGCTCACCGGCCTCGGCACGCTGCTGGCAGGGCTGGCCAGGCGCTTCGCCGCGGCCCGCGACATTTCCCTGGGCCGCTGGTGGGCCTACTTCATGCTGTGCCTGGTGACCCATCCGCTGCTCGACGCCCTGACCACCTACGGCACCCAGCTCTGGTGGCCGCTCGACGTGCGCCCCAGCGCCTGGCCGGTAGTGTTCATCATCGACCCGCTCTACACCCTGCCGCTGCTGGCAGGCATCGGCATCGCGCTGATCGGCGGCAACGGCTGGCGCGGCCCCGCCTGGGGGCTGTCGCTCTCCTGCGCCTACCTGCTCTTCGCCATGCTCGCCAAGGGCGTGGTCGAGCACCGCCTTGCACCGGTACTCGCCGAGCGTGGCCTCGAGGAGGCGCCACGGCTGGTGCAGCCCACCCCGTTCAACACGCTGCTGTGGCGAGCGACGGTCATCGACGGCGACCGCCATCACGAGGCCCTGGTGGGCCTGCTGGATGGCGATACGCCGCCGATCGTGGAAACCTTTCACCGCGGCGCCGAATTCGAGTCCGCCGCGCTGGCATTCGAAAAGGGCCGACGGCTGGACTGGTTCGCCGGTCCCTTCATTCGCTACGAGCTACGCGAATGGGAGGGGCGGGAAGCCCTCATCGCCACCGACCTGCGCCTGGGCTTCCCGGGGTTCTATGCCTTCGGCTACGCCTTGGCAGCTCGCGAGGGGGAAGCCTGGCGGCCGCTGGAGGTCACCGAACTGGTCGCCTCCGACTCACGCGCCGACCTGGCCACACTCGGCCGGCTGGGAGGTCGCATGCTCGATGCGCAGCCTCCCTTGTGCACGAGCCGTTTCGTTGCCGAGCGCTGGGTTGCAAACGTGCCCGGGGCGTGCTGAGTCCTACAGGCCGGCGACCAGTCCGTCGATGGCCTGCCGGGCCTCCTTGAGCGCGGCATCGCGCCGCCCCTCGCCCATGGCGAGCCCCTCGGCATAGACCACCGATACGTCGTCGATGCCGATCATGCCCAGCATCGCCTTGAGGTGCGGCGTCTGAGTATCGAGCTCGGTGCCGGCATACTGTCCACCGCGGGCAGCCAGGATGACGGCGCGCTTGCCGTTCACCAGCCCCTCGGGGCCCTGCTCGGTATAGCGGAAAGTGACGCCGGCGCGCATCACCCGGTCGAACCAGGCCTTGAGCTGGGACGGAATGCCGAAGTTGTACATCGGCACCGCCAGCACCAGCACGTCGTGGGCCTGCATCTCCTCGATCAGCCTGTCGGAGCGCTCGGCCAGCACCTGCTGTTCGGCGCTGCGCCCTTCGGCCGCGACCTGCCAGCTGGAGAGCTCCTCGAGCCCGAGGTGGGGCAGCGATTCGACGGCCAGGTCACGGTGGGTGAGACTCAGCTCGTCGCGCTCGGCGACACGCTGGCGCAGGTGGCTGGCCAGGGCGTTGGACTGCCCCTGTTCGCCGAGGATGGAAGAAGTGACGAGAAGTATACGGTTAGCCATGACGATCTCCCTCGAAGGGTGGGTGTTGATCGCCATGTTACGTGCAATTTTTACCATTAAAAGCGTATAGTTTCGCGCTTTTCGTTCGAAAAATACGAAACTTTATGACGCCAATAGGCCCCGCCTAACGGCGAGGCCTATCGAGATGCTGCACGAGGGCGCAGGCTTCACCCGCGCCGTCACATGCCTCAGCTGAAATTCTGGGCGACGAAGTCCCAGTTCAGCACGCTCCAGACGTTCTCCAGGTACTTCGGACGCGCGTTGCGATAGTCGATGTAGTAGGCGTGCTCCCACACGTCGATGGTCAGCAGCGGCGTCTGGCCGTGGGCGATCGGGGTATCGGCGTTGCTGGTGTTGACGATGTCGACGCCGCCGTCTGCGGTCTTGATCAGCCAGGTCCAGCCGGAGCCGAAGTTGGCCACGGCGTTGGCGTTGAAGGTTTCCTTGAACTTGGCGAAGGAGCCGAACTTGGCGTTGATCGCCTCGGCCAGCGCGCCTTTCGGCTCGCCGCCACCGTTGGGCGCCAGGCAGTGCCAGTAGAAGGTGTGGTTCCACACCTGGGCCGCCTGGTTGAACAGGCCGCCGGAAGAGGACTTGATGATCTCCTCGAGCGACTTGTTGGCATCGTCGGTACCCTCGGTCAGCTCGTTGAGCTTGGTGACGTAGGCCTGGTGATGCTTGCCATAGTGGTAGTCGAGGGTCTCGGCGGAAATGTACGGCTCGAGGGCGTTCTTGTCATAGGGCAGTGCCGGCAGTTCGAATGCCATGATGGTGGCTCCTTGCTTTTCACGGTGGTATGGCGGAGCTTGCCCAAGGCGCCCGACTTGCCCTGAGGAGGCTCCGCCGCTATTTTTCCAAGGAATCACTAGATTAATTCCAACCGGCCCTATGTCAAGCAAACGCGATGGAAAAGCCTCCGGCAGCCCGATGGATAGCGCCGAGAGGCTGCTGCAGCTACTCAAGACCCGCGGCCCCCAACCTGCCGCTGCCCTGGGCGAGATGCTCGGTACCAGCGGGGAAAACGCTCGCCAGCAGCTCAACAAGCTGGCGCGGCTGGGGCTGGTGACCCAGCGTCCGCTTCCCGGCGGCGTCGGGCGACCGGTCATCGAGTGGCGGCTCAGCGAGGCCGGCCACGCCCGCTTTCCCGATGGCCATGCCGACCTGGCGTCACGATTGATTCTCAGCGTGCGCGACACCCTCGGCGACGAAGCCCTGGCAAAGCTGGTCGAAGCGCGCCAGGGCGAGACCCTGGCGCTCTATCGAGACGCGCTGGGCGACGCCACGGCGCTGGAATCCCGTGTCGAACGCCTGGCCGAGATCCGCACTCGGGAGGGCTACATGGCGGAATGGCAGCGCGAGGAGGACGGCAGCCTGCTGCTGATCGAGAACCACTGCCCGATCTGTCGCGCCGCGCACACCTGCCCCGACCTTTGCCGTTCCGAGCTGACGGTGTTCCGCGCCGTGCTGGGCAAAGACGTCAGCGTCGAGCGCACCGAGCACGTGCTGGGCGGCGCACGGCGCTGCGTCTATCGCATCGAGAGCGTTTAAGGGGCAATGCCCTGACCACAGCCCCGATAGGTCTGGCCTTCGATGGTAAGGGTGACCCGGGCGGGGAAGGGCTCGCCGCTCATGTCGTCGAAGCAGGCCCGCGCTTCCAGGCGCAGCTCGAAGGGCTGCTGTGCCGCGGCGCTGGCGAGCGCCACCCGGCCGTTGGCGTTGTCCATGCCGGTGACGCGATAGGGCAGCGTCATTTCCCGCGTGCCGTAGTCGAGCACCAGGGTCAGTTCGGGCGTGTCGTGGGCCAGGTTGACGTTCCAGCCCGGCTCGTTGCCACGCCCATGGAACATCACCCCGGGGCGGTGCTGGCGCGTCAGCGCCGTGCGCGCCATGTCGGCGCGGCAGTCGAGCTTGCCGTTGGCGCTCTCCACCACCGCCTCCCCACCCTGGTTCCAGAAGCTCAGCTCCCCCTGCTGGTAACGCGCACCGCTAGCCACCACCGCCGGCGTCAGGCGATAGGCGCCATGTGCCGACCACAGCCGCAGTTCGCGCTCGCCGAAGGCCGTCACCAGGTCCTGCTGCGGCGTGCAGCGCCAGGCCTCGAAGCGCTCGGCGCCGCCCGGGAACAGCGAGGAGGGTAATAACGGTGCCGTGCTGGCGACCTTGTCGGCAGGCCGCGCCCCATCGACGGTGGCAGTGGCGCAGCCGCCCAGCAGCAGCGAGGCGGCCAGGAAAAGAGCCGGGGGGAAAGAGGTAGGGACGCGAAGCGACATGACAGTTCCTTGAAGAGTTCGAACGGCCACAGCATAACAGGCACCGACGCCCTGCGGCCCGGTGCCTCTTTCACGCGCCGCGAACGCAGCGTGCCCGCCCAGGGTCAGCCATGGCGGCGGCGCAGTTCGCGTGCCGCCTCGACCATGTTGGCCAGGGCCGGTTCCACTTCCTCCCAGGCGCGAGTCTTGAGGCCACAATCCGGATTGACCCACAGCCGCTCGACGGGAATGCGCTCGGCCGCCTTCTCCATCAATTGCACCATCCAGGCCACCTCGGGCACGTTGGGCGAGTGGATGTCGTAGACGCCCGGGCCGATCTCGTTGGGATAGGCGAAGTCCTGGAAAGCGTCGAGCAGCTCCATGTGGGAGCGTGAGGTCTCGATGGTGATGACGTCGGCGTCCAGCGCGGCGATGGCGGCGATGATGTCGTTGAACTCCGAATAGCACATGTGGGTGTGGATCTGCGTCGCATCCCGCGCAACCGAGGCGGTCAGGCGGAAGCACTCCACCGCCCAGTCGAGATAGCCCTGCCACTCGCCCTGGCGCAGCGGCAGCCCCTCGCGCAGCGCCGGCTCGTCGATCTGGATCGCCGGAATGCCGGCGGCCTCGAGATCGGCCACCTCGTCGCGCAGCGCCAGGGCGATTTGCCGGCAGGTCGTCTCGCGCGGCTGGTCATCGCGCACGAAGGACCACTGCAGCATGGTGACTGGCCCCGTCAGCATGCCCTTCATCGGTCGCCGGGTGAGCGACTGGGCGTAGCGGCTCCAGGCCACCGTCATCGGCGCCGGGCGGCTCACGTCGCCGACGATGACCGGCGGTTTGACGCAGCGCGAGCCGTAGCTTTGCACCCAGCCGTGACGGGTGAAGACGTAGCCATCCAGCTGCTCGCCGAAGTACTCGACCATGTCGTTGCGCTCGGCCTCGCCGTGCACCAGCATGTCGATCCCGAGTGCCTCCTGGCGGCGTACGGCATCGGCGATCTCGTCGCGCATCTGCGCCTCGTAGGCATCGCGCCCCAGCTCACCGCTCTTGTGAGCGCGCCGGGCGGCGCGGATCTCCGCGGTCTGGGGAAAGGAGCCGATGGTCGTGGTGGGGAATGGCGGCAGGTCGAGCACGCCACGCTGGGCCCCGGCCCTGACCGGGTAGGGGTTGTCACGCGAAAGCTCGGCGTCGCCAGCCCGGGCCAGGCGCTGGGCCACCTCGGGTCGATGCAGCCGCGGCGAGGCACGTCGGGCGTCCAGCGCCGCCGTGGCGGCGGCCACCCGGGCGCGGTCCTCCGCACCGGCGCGATTGCCCAGCAGCCGCGCCAGGGTCACGGTCTCGTCGAGCTTCTGGCGGGCGAACGCCAGCCAGCTCTTGAGCTCCTCGTCGAGCCCATCCTCGCTTTCCAGGTCCACCGGCACGTGCAACAGTGAGCACGAGGGCGCCAGCCACAGCCGCTCACCCAGGCGCATGCGGGCGTTGGCCAGGCGCTCGTGCAGGGCGCCCAGGTCGGCGCGCCAGACGTTGCGTCCATCGATGGCCCCGACCGACAGCACCTTGTAACCGGGCAGGTTGTCGAGCACTGCGGTCAACTGTTCGGGGGCGCGTACCGCGTCGACGTGCAGGCCTTCCACCGGCAGATTCACGGCCAGCTGCAAGTTATCCCCCAGCCCGCCGAAATAGGTCGCCACCAGCAGCTTGACCGGCGCGGCGCGCAGGACATTGTAGGCTGCCTCGCAGGCCTGTCTCCACGCCAGGGGCAGGTCCTGCACCAGCGCCGGCTCGTCGAGCTGAACCCACGCCACGCCCTGCTCGGCCAGGCGCGCCAGGATCTCGGCATAGACCGGCAGCAATGCCTCGAGCAGGCTCAACCGGTCGAAGCCCTCCTCGCGCGCCTTGCCCAGCCACAGCCAGGTCAGCGGTCCGGTGAGCGCCACCTTGACCGGATGCCCCGCCGCGCGCGCCTCGGCCACCTCGTCGAACAGCCGCGAGCTGGCCAGCTTGAACGCCTGCCCCTCGTGCAGCTCGGGGACCAGGTAGTGGTAGTTGGTATCGAAGTACTTGGTCATCTCGCAGGCGGCCGCAGGCGCCCCGCTGGGTGCCCGCCCGCGCGCCATGCGGAACTGGGTGTCGAGATCGATCTCGCCGCGGGCCAGCTCCTCCTCGGCGGCGAAACGCGCCGGCACGGCCCCCACCAGCGTGGTGACGTTGAGCACCTGGTCGTAGAAGGCGAAGTCGCCCACGGTGACCAGGTCGAGTCCGGCGTCGCGCTGCGCCTGCCAGTGACGCGCCCGCAGTTCGCGGCCGGCGGCTTCCAGGGCGTCGCGTTCGAGCTCACCACGCCAATAGGCCTCGACGGCCCGCTTGAGTTCGCGGCCGGCGCCGATTCGCGGATAGCCAAGCACATGAGCTAATGTCATGATAAATCCCTCTACGCATGAATGATGCGGTAGAGTCTCGCCGTCAGCGACACGTGAATCAAACTAAATATATTAACGAAGAACCTGAATAATACTCATGATAGAACTTCGTCACTTGCGCACGCTGGTCGCCTTGCGTGATGCCGGATCGCTGGTGGAAGCCGCCGAGCGGGTCCACCTGACCCAATCGGCGCTGTCGCACCAGATCAAGGATCTGGAGGAGCGCCTGGGCACGGCGTTGTTCGTGCGCAAGACGCGACCGGTGGAGTTCACTCGTGCCGGCCAGCGTCTGCTGGCACTGGCCGAGCAGGTGCTGCCGCTGGTGCGCATGGCCGAGCGCGACGTCGCCCGACTGATCGGGCACGAGCCGGGGCGCCTGCACATGGCCATCGAGTGCCACAGCTGCTTCCAGTGGCTGATGCCGACCATCGATCACTTCCGCGACCACTGGCCGGAGGTGGAGATCGACATTCCCGGCGGACACCATTTCGACCCGCTGCCGGCCCTGGCCCGCGAGCAGCTCGACCTGGTGATCACCGCCGACCCGCAGCCGCTGCCGGGGGTCTACTACGAGCCGCTGTTCCGCTATCAGGGCCTGCTGGCGGTCGCTCGACAGCATCCTCTCGCCGACCGCGCCTTCATCGTGCCCGCGGAGCTCGCCGACGAGACCCTGATCACCTATCCCGTCGAGCATGCCCGCCTGGACGTGTTCACCCAGTTTCTCGACCCCGCCGGCGTACGCCCGCGCGAGATCCGCACCGCCGAACTCACGGTAATGATGATGCAGCTGGTGGCCAGCGGTCGCGGCGTCTGTGCGCTGCCCAACTGGGCCCTGACGGAGTACCTGGAGCGCGACTACGTGAAGGCGGTGGGGCTCGGCGAGGCGGGCATGTGGAGCACCCTGTATGCGGCCATCCGCGAGGAGAGCCGCGAGCAGCCGTGGATGGAGGATTTCCTGCGCACGGCCCGCGAGACCTCCTTCGCCGTGCTGGAAGGCATCAAGCCGGCTTGACCGGCAGCTTGGCCCTGCCGTTCCCTCCTCTCGGCAGCAGCAGCGAGAAACGCGCACCGCCCAGCTCCTGGCTGTCGTCGACCACCACGCTGCCGCCGTGCCAGGCCATGACCTTCTGCACGATGGAGAGCCCCAGCCCGTAGCCCCCGCTGCGCCGGGTACGACTGTCGTCGAGCCGGGCAAAAGGCTTGAAGATGGCCTGACGCTCGCCGGCCGGTACGCCGGGCCCGTCGTCCTCGATGTCCAGCCGCACCAGCCGCGACTCCAGCGTGATCCGCACCAGCACCCGGGATTGGGCGTGTCGGCAGGCATTGGCCACCAGGTTCTGCAGCGCCCGCTGCAGGTAGCGCGGATCGGCCAGCACCTCGACCTCATCTCCCGGCGCCAGCGCCAGGCGCAGGTGCGCATGCAGCGGCGCCAAGGTCTCGATGACCCGCTCGGCGACGGCGCGACAGTCGACCTGGGTGCGCTCCAGCTCGGCCCCGTTGACGATGCCGCTGTCGAGCCGCGCGTAGGTCAGGATCTCGTCGATCAGTTGATCGAGCTCCTCGATGTCGCTGTCGATGCCGTGCAACTGGCGGTGAATGGCGGGGTCGTCGGTCATGTCCTCGACCATCTGCATGGCGAAGCGGATGCGTGCCACCGGCGTGCGCAGCTCGTGGGACACCGCGCGGATCATCTCCTGCTGCGAGCGCAGCAGCGACTGCACCTGGGCGGCCATGGCGTTGAAGGCCATCCCCACCCGGCCGATGAAGCCGCCGGCGTCGACCTTGACCCGCGTATCGAGGCGACCGCTGGCGATGCGCCCCGCCGCCAGCTCGAGGCGCGCCAGGCGCGCCTCCACGCCGCGTACGATCAGGTAGATGATGGCGGCCAGCACGCCGAGCATGATCACCAGCACCAGCAGCAGCAGCGAGATGGGAGTGGGCTCGAGCGCCGAGACCGGACCGATCGACAGCCACTGGCGAGAGCCATCGGCGGCCGGCACGGCGAGATGAACCGTCAGCGCCCAATGACCCGGCATCAGGCGAATCACCAACTCGCCGTCGCGCAGCCGGGTGAGCTGGTGGCTGTCGAGCCCCTCGGGGGCCAGGTCGCTGAGACGCACCGGCAACGCCTCGCTGGTCACGCTCTCGAGGCGCCGGCGGCGGGCCTCGCCGTTCACCTCCGCCAGCCAATCGCCCAGCATCTGCGCCAGGCCGCGCAGCTGGCGCTCGTTGAGCCCCGAGAGACGGGCTTCCAGAATGCGCGCCTCGCGAGGCAGGCGCCGGTAGAGCCGCCAGTCGCCCTCCTCGCGCACCTTGACCAGCACCCGGCCGTGTTCGACCCGCCGGCGCTCGAACCAGCCAAGCTCGGCGTCCTCCGGCTCGCGCAGCGACAGGCGCACGTTGAGCAGATCCGATTGCTGGGTCAGCCAGTCACCACGCTGATGGGCAGGCAAGGCCGCCACCCGCCAGGTAAGCAGTTGCAGCGGCGCCTCGGCCAGCTGTTCGCGATATTGCTCGACGCGGACCCGATCGACCAGGGCCAGGCCCATCAGGGCCAGGCCGAAGGTCAGCAGCAGTGCCAGGGCCAGGGCCAGATAGACGCGCAGGAAGGAGCCATCGGCCAGGAACCGCTGCATGATTCAGGCATCCTTGACGAAGAGATAGCCCTTGCTGCGTACTGTCTTGATCCGGTGCGGATGGTTGGGGTCGTCACCGATCTTGGGACGAATCCGTGAAACCCGGACGTCGATGGAGCGGTCCTGGCCGTCGTACTTGATGCCACGCAAGTCGCTGAAGATCTCTTCCCGGGTGAGCACCCGGCCGGCATTGCTGGCGAGCAGCCATAGCAGATCGAACTCGGCGCTGGTGAGGTCGATACGCTCGCCCTGCAACCACGCCTCACGGGTGGCGCTGTCGATCTCCAGGTTGCCGAAGGTGAGCCGGGCCTCGCCGGATTGCTCGGCGTTCTCCGCACGGCGCAGCAGCGCCCGCATGCGTGCCAGCAGCACCCTGGGCTGAACCGGCTTGGGCACGTAGTCGTCGGCCCCCATTTCCAGCCCCAGCACCTGGTCCATGTCGTCGGTGCGGGCGGTCAACATCAGGATCGGTCCGGCATAGTCGGGCCTGGCCCGGCGACAGATCGACAATCCATCCTCTCCGGGCAGCATCAGATCGAGAATCACCAGATCCGGCTGCAGCGTCAATATCTGTTCGACACCTCGCGAGCCCTCGGCTTCCACCGTGACCTTGAATCCGTTGGATTCCAGATAGTCGCGGGTGAGCTCGGCCAGGCGCACGTCATCCTCGATAATCAGCACGTGTTCCATGTCGCTGCTTTCCAGGTTGTCATCCATCCTAGTCATCCCCGTGCTGGGCTTCGTTGTCACTCGGGACACCCTGTCCCGCCAAATCACACATCAAGGATACCCGAAATAGGCCCTTTCGCCTGCCTTTCATGACATTTCGCGTCCTTGCAGCTTGCCAGCGAAGCATAGCCCGGACTCGCGCAACAACCCAAAGGATGCCCCCTGTCGAGTCACAGCTCACCCACAGGTTATCCACTTGAAGGCGGCGAAAAAGCACACTATCTTGTGTTCTCAAAACAGAACGACACAAGATGATGTGCATTTACCAAGCCTTGCCTTGGCTGTCAATGCCCCTCATCGCCCTGACCTCATCCCCACGCAGAAGGGATTATCGGCCCATGGAACTTCAGACCCCCGACCCGACCGACCTGTCGCTCACGGCTCCACGAACCCTGCGCGTGATCAAGCGTAACGGCGACGTGGTGGCCTTCGATGCCAGCAAGATCGCCGTCGCCATGCGCAAGGCCTTCATCGCCGTGGAGGGCGACAACGTCAGCGCCTCCTCGCGGGTCCGCGACTTCGTCGAGCAGGCGAGCCAGAGCATTGCTGCGGCCTTCCAGCGCCGCATGCCCGATGGCGGCACCGTGCACATCGAGGACATCCAGGATCAGGTGGAGCTGGCGCTGATGCGCGCCGGTGAACAGAAGGTCGCCCGCGCCTACGTGCTCTACCGCGAGGAGCATGCCCGTGCGCGCGCCGCAGCCGGCGCCGAGATCGAGAAGCCGCACCCCACGCTCAACGTGACCCTGGCCGACGGCAGCCGCCGCCCGCTCGACCTCGGCCGCATCGAGACGCTGGTATTCGACGCCTGCGCGGAGCTCGAGAACGTCGACCCCAACCGCATCGTCGAGGAGTCGCTGAAGAACCTCTACGACGGCGTCTCGGTGGACGGCGTGTCCCAGGCGCTGATGATGACCGCGCGCACCCTGGTGGAGAAGGAGCCCAACTACACCTACGTCACCGCGCGCCTGCTGCAGGACAGCCTGCGTCGCGAGGCGCTGTCGTTCCTCGAGGTCGCCGAGGAGGCCACCTTCGGCGACATGGCCGAACTCTACAAGCCGGCGTTCCAGGCCTACGTCGCCCGCGGCATCGAGTTCGAGCAGCTCGACCCGGCGCTGGCCGAATTCGACCTCGAGCGCCTCGGCGACGCGCTCGACCACACCCGCGACAACGCCTTCACCTACCTGGGCCTGCAGACCCTCTACGACCGCTACTTCATCCACAAGGATGACGTGCGCTACGAGCTGCCCCAGGTGATGTTCATGCGCGTGGCCATGGGCCTGGCACTCAATGAGGACGACCGCGAGGCGCGCGCCATCGAATTCTACGAGCTGCTCTCCAGCTTCGACTACATGGCCTCGACGCCGACGCTGTTCAACTCGGGTACCGTGCGCAGCCAGCTCTCCAGCTGTTACCTGACCACCGTGCCCGACGACCTCGACGCCATCTACAGCGCGATTCGCGACAACGCCCTGCTCTCCAAGTGGGCCGGGGGACTTGGCAACGACTGGACCCCGGTGCGCGCGCTGGGCTCCTACATCAAGGGCACCAACGGCAAGAGCCAGGGCGTGGTGCCGTTCCTCAAGGTGGTCAACGACACCGCGGTAGCGGTGAACCAGGGCGGCAAGCGCAAGGGCGCGGTATGCGCCTATCTCGAGACCTGGCACCTGGACGTCGAGGAGTTCCTCGAACTGCGCAAGAACACCGGCGACGACCGCCGCCGCACCCACGACATGAACACCGCCAACTGGGTGCCCGACCTGTTCATGAAGCGGGTGTTCGACGACAAGGAGTGGACGCTGTTCTCGCCCGCCACCTGCCCCGACCTGCACGATCTCTATGGCGCCGCTTTCGAGAAGCGCTATGAAGAGTACGAGGCGATGACCCGCTCGGGCCAGCTCAAGCTCTACAAGCGCGTGCGCGCCAAGGACCTGTGGCGCAAGATGCTCTCGATGCTGTTCGAGACCGGCCACCCGTGGATCACCTTCAAGGACCCGTGCAACCTGAGAAGCCCGCAGCAGCACGCCGGCGTGGTGCACTCCTCGAACCTGTGCACCGAGATCACCCTGAACACCAGCGTCGACGAGATCGCGGTGTGCAACCTGGGCTCGGTGAACCTGGCGCAGCACGTGGTCGACGGCAAGCTCGACGACGCCAAGCTGAGGAAGACCGTGCGTACTGCCGTGCGCATGCTCGACAACGTCATCGACATCAACTACTACGCGGTGCCCCAGGCGCGTAGCTCCAACTTCAAGCACCGCCCGGTGGGGCTCGGCATCATGGGCTTCCAGGACGCTCTCTACGCCCAGGACATCGCCTACGCCTCCGAGGAAGCGGTGGCCTTCGCCGATCGCTCCATGGAGCTGGTCAGCTACCACGCCATCGAGGCCTCCAGCGATCTCGCTGCCGAACGCGGCCGCTATGAGAGCTTCGAGGGCTCGCTGTGGAGCCAGGGCATCCTGCCCATCGACTCCATCGAGAAACTGAAGCAGGAGCGTGGCGACAAGTACATCGAGGTCGACACCTCTTCCACCCAGGACTGGGACCGCATTCGTCAGAAAATCGCCGAGCAGGGCATGCGCAACTCCAACGTGATGGCGATCGCTCCCACCGCGACGATCTCCAACATCTGCGGCGTGTCGCAGTCGATCGAGCCCACGTACCAGAACCTCTACGTGAAGTCGAACCTCTCCGGCGAGTTCACCGTGGTCAATGCCTACCTGGTCCACGACCTCAAGGCGCGCGGCCTGTGGGACGAGGTGATGATCAACGACCTCAAGTACTACGACGGCTCGGCCCAGCCCATCGAGCGCATTCCGCACGACCTCAAGGCCAAGTACGCCACTGCCTTCGAGGTGGAACCGAAATGGCTGGTGGAGGCCGCCGCGCGGCGCCAGAAGTGGATCGACCAGGCCCAGTCGCTGAACCTTTACATCAAGGGTGTCTCGGGCAAGAAGCTCGACGTGACCTACCGCATGGCGTGGTTCCGCGGCCTCAAGACCACCTATTACTTGCGCGCCCTGGGCGCCACCTCGGTGGAGAAGTCCACCGTCGATCGCGGCACGCTCAACGCAGTGAGCAATCAGGCGCCTTCGGCCGCTCCGGCACCGGCTCCCTCCGCCGCACCCGCCCGCGAGCCGCGCGGCGTGGAGGACTTCCTGACCGGCAAGGCGGGCAGCGGATCGCGAGCGCCGAGTGCTGCGGAGATAGATGATCTGGGCTGCGAGGCCTGCCAGTAACGACCAAGAGCGAAGAAGGAAGACGGCGCTGCGCGTCGATGACGAGGAAAGAGCATGGCGGTACTCCCCTCTTCCGCCCGAAGGGCGCTTCCTTCTCATGTCTTCCATCTATTCCGAGGAACGAGGACAACATGCTGAACTGGGACGAATTCCACGAGGACGAGACACCTGTCGCCGAGCAGCCGGCCAAGGCCGCGCCGGCCCCTGTCGCCAAGCCGCAGCCCGCGGCCGTGGAGGAAAGCCGCGGCAGCTACCACGCCGCCGAGAGCGACCGCCTGGCGCGGGCGCGCAAGTCGCTCGAAGAGCTCGACGTGGCGGCCGGCCTCGAGGAGCTGGAGATGGGGGCGGCGCGCATCGAGGTCAGCGACAAGCAGATGATCAACGCCCGCGCCGACCTCAACCAGCTGGTGCCCTTCAAGTACGAGTGGGCGTGGCAGAAGTACCTGGACGGCAGCGCCAACCACTGGATGCCCCAGGAAGTGAACATGAACGCCGACA
This sequence comes from Billgrantia sulfidoxydans, assembly GCF_017868775.1. Lineage (NCBI taxonomy): Bacteria > Pseudomonadati > Pseudomonadota > Gammaproteobacteria > Oceanospirillales > Halomonadaceae > Billgrantia > Billgrantia sulfidoxydans. Next base: position 3,901,554 of record NZ_CP053381.1, read on the forward strand.
TCGCCCTGTGGAAGAGCCAGGACGGCCTGACCGAGGACGAACGGCGCATCGTGATGCGCAGCCTGGGCTATTTCTCCACCGCCGACTCGCTGGTGGCCAACAACCTGGTGCTGGCGCTGTATCGCCTGATCACCAACCCCGAGTGCCGCCAGTACCTGCTGCGCCAGGCCTTCGAGGAGGCGATCCACACCCACGCCTACCAGTACTGCGTGGAGTCGCTGGGCATGGATGAAGGCGAAGTCTTCAACATGTACCGCGAGGTACCGTCGGTGGCCGCCAAGTCCGCCTGGAGCCTCAAGCACACCCAGTCGCTGGCGCGCCCCGACTTCAACACCGGCACGCCGGAGAGTGACCAGGAGTTGCTGCGCAACCTGATCGCCTTCTACTGCGTCACCGAGGGCATCTTCTTCTATTGCGGCTTTAGCCAGATCCTCTCCATGGGCCGTCGCAACAAGATGACCGGCGTCGCCGAGCAGTTCCAGTACATCCTGCGCGACGAGTCGATGCACCTGAACTTCGGCGTGGACATGATCAACCAGATCAAGATCGAGAACCCGCACCTGTGGACGCCCGAGTTCCAGGACGAGGTGACCCAGATGATCCTCGAGGGCACCGAGCTCGAGATCGCCTACGCCCGCGACTCCATGCCCCGCGGCGTGCTGGGCATGAACGCGGCGATCATGGAGGAGTACCTGCACTTCATCTGCAACCGCCGCCTGGCCCAGATCGGGCTCAAGGAGCAGTTCCCCGGCGCGCAGAACCCCTTCCCGTGGATGAGCGAGATCATCGACCTGCGTAAGGAGAAGAACTTCTTCGAGACCCGCGTCACCGAGTACCAGGTGGGCGGCGCGCTGAGCTGGGATTGATCGCTGTTCACCAGCCCCACCCAAGGCCGGGTGGGGCATTTGCCAGGCAGGAATGAGGAGTCGAAGTCCACATGTAATACCGGTCGCCAACCAGGAGGTGCGTCATGTCCCTGAAATGCGTGTCCCCAGAGCCGCATCGTCGCTCTGCCCCTTCCCAAGCCGCCAGGCCCTCCCCCGGGCCCGGTTCCAGCACGGTATTCGTCACGCCTCGTCGCCGCGCGCTGCCATGCCCCTGCTCTCCGGCCAGCCTGGCTACGGCCTTCAACCATCTCGAGGTGAGGTAAACGTCATGGGAAGTTACTACGCAAACGATAACGTTCATCTTAGCGGAGCGCATGCTCCCCGGGACTCACGGGCTTGGCAGCATGCCCTGGACCTTGCCCTGGCGGCCCATGACAGCGAGGACGCCCTGGCCCGCTACCCCCATGTGGCCTTCGCCTTTCCTTCCTCCGCGCCCAATCCCTATACCCGCGAGTACCCGTTGCTCGACTATCGCGAACTCAAGGAGTGGGCGAGCTCGCGCGGATGGCGGGTACGGCCCGCTCCCGAACGAGCCCCGGCGGACGAGAAGTACAGCCCACCGGTGCGCTTCACACGCCTGCCGTCCCGCTACCACTGAAGGGATTGTCTTGCCTCGACGGACGCCAGGCAGGCGATCCGCACCGGCGGAATCGCGTTCATGAACCAAGCGCGACAGGCCACCTTGCGCATCGCGGCAGCCCTGATCCTCGACGACGAGGGCCGTGTGCTGCTGGTGCGCAAGCGTGGCACCGAACGCTTCATGCAGGCCGGCGGCAAGCTCGAGCCGGGCGAGCCCGCCGAAACGGCGCTCCGCCGGGAACTGTCCGAGGAGCTTGGCCACCCTCCGGTGGCATTGCAGCCGCTCGGCGAGTACTCGGCCCCCGCCGCCAACGAGCCAGGCTGCCAGGTTCATGCCTGGCTGTTCCTGGTCACGATGCCGCCGCGGATCGCACCGGCCGCCGAGATCGCCGAACTGCACTGGGTGACGCCCGGGGAGGCGCAGCGGCTGCCTCTGGCAGCCCTCACGCGGGACCACGTGCTTCCGCTGGCCATGCGTTTCTTGCAGCATCGGACGCCACGCTCGTTGTCGTGAGGGCTGTCGCCTCCTACGCTCGGGTGAATCCATGCACGCGACGAGGCAAGGAGGCCCGTCATGGAAACCGACTGGAAGCAGGGTAATCGGATCGTCCTGCTGCCTGATAGCCGCTGCTTCGTGCCCGCCCTGCTCGACGCTATCGATAGCGCCCGGGAGTCGATCTGGTTGGAGCAGTATCTGGTCGAGTCCGGGCGCTTGACCCGTCGCTTCTTTGCGGCGCTGGCCCGGGCGGCACAGCGCGGCGTCGAAGTTCACGTGCTCCTGGACAGCTTCGGTGCCGCCGGGCTGGGCCAGCGGGAACGCGTACGTCTGTCGACGTCCGGCGCGGCTCTGCGCCATTACAACCCCTTCATGATGCGACGCCTGCGCCGCAACCTGGTACGTACCCATCGCAAGCTGGTCTTGATCGATCGCCGAGTGGCCTACACCGGCGGCTACTGCCTCACCGACGACTACCTGGGCGACTGGTTCGACCTGATGGTGAAAATGGAAGGACCGGTGGTGGCGGATTGGATCACGCTGTTTGCGGATCTCTGGGAATCGCCTCGCACCCACGGCGACAAGGCCCCGATAGCCCGCCAGCCGGCGGCGACAGGCCAGCCCGGGAACCTGGCGGCGCGGCTTGCGCACAACGAGGGCCAGCATAGCCCGAGCATCCGCCACTCCTTGCACCGGCAGGTCGTCGCCGCCACACGCCGCATCTGGCTCTATACCCCCTATTTCCTGCCCTCGCATCAATTGCGGCGGTCGCTTGCGGAGGCGTCGGCATGCGGCATCGACGTTCGGCTACTGGTGGCAGGCAAGGGGCACGATCACCCGAGCGTGCGCACTGCCGGTCGACGCCACTATGATCGGCTTCTCGACGCGGGCGTAGCGATCTATGAGTACCAGCCACGCTTCACCCATGCCAAGTTCTGCATCGTCGACGATTGGGTCACGGTGGGCTCCTGCAACTTCGACCACTGGAGCCTGCACTGGAACCTGGAAGCGAACGTCGAAGTGGAGAATGCCGCTTTCGCAGACGAACTCGCCGGACTGTTCGAGAACCATAGCCAGGAGAGCAGGCCGATTCTCGCCGAGACGTGGAAGCACCGCCCCGGATCCCAGCGCCTGCGGGAGCGTATCGCCGCGCTGATCGGAGCCTGGCTGGCCGGGTTGCGTTGAGCGCAGTGAGGCCGAGTGTCGCGGGGCGACCAGGCGACGGCTACCGGGCTTCGCTGCGATGCCGGCGCAGCCAGCGCCCGTAGCGCTGGGCGAGCGGGGTCGCGGTGGTGCCATGGGCAATCATCGAGGCCAATACGATCAGGGTGCCCACCGTCCAGGCCAGGTCGTAGCCTGTGCGGCTCGAGACCAGGGTGGCATAGTAGAGCGCCGACACGCCTATCGGGCCGAACCAGCCCATGATCAGGGTGACCGGCCAATCCCGCAGTTCCGGCAGCAAGGGCCGTAGCAGCAGGATGACGGGCAGGCGGCGTAACAGCAGCACGAGCAGGGCCAACAGCCCTCCTTGCAGGCCCAGCGCCTGCCATTCGGACCAGGGCGCAATCAGGCCGAACAGGACGAAGACCGGCATGGTCAGCAGGATGTTGACCGCCTCCTGAACGTTGTCCTCCTCGCCGCGCTCCTTGCCGCCGACTTCCTGATCGAAGGCCAGGCCGGCGGCGAACACGCCCAGGATGCTGTTGGTGCCCAATAGCTCGCCCAGCCCCAGCACCAGAAGCGTCAAGGCCAGGGTGATGGAGAGGAACGAGGGCTGGTCGAGGAAGCCTCGCGTCTCCGACCACTGCAGGGCCCGCCCCGCCATCCAGCCAAGCGCGATCCCGATCAGCGTTCCCCCGGCGATCTCCCACAGCCAGACCCTGCCGAACCAGTCCAGCCAGGCATCCCCGGCAGGCAGGGACAGCAGCAGGATCGGCAGCAACACCAAGGGAAAGGCCAGGCCATCGTTGGCGCCGGACTCTGCCGAAAGCAGGTGTCGATAGTCGTCGGGAAGATTTTCCTTGGCCACCCCGCCGGTCACGATCGAGGAGGCCACCACCGGATCGGTGGCACAGACGGTGCCGCCGACCAGTAGTGCCATCAGCAGGGGCAGGCCCATGACCCAGTAAGTCAGCAGCGAGCTGATCAGGTACATGGCCGGCATGGCGATGCCCAGCAGTACCAGCAGCGCTCGCCAGTGGACGAAGGGGTAGCTGGGCGGCAACCGCAGCGCAATGCCCATCAGGCTGATGCCCAGGGTCAGCCGCGCCGTCTCCTCCAGCAAGCGCTTGCCATCACCCCACACCATCGGATCGAGAGCTGCCAGGCCATGGGGACCGAGCGCCACGCCGATCAGAAAGGCGAACAGCGGGGTCGAGAGCCATGAACGATCCAGCGGGCTCGACAGCAGGCCGACGATCAGCACCAAGCCACCCACGACGGTGAGTGCAATGTTCAATGGGTCCATCCCGGCTCCTTCCGCTGTGCGCCATCCCTTTCCCTACACTAGGCAACCCGTCGCCAGACGTAAAACCGGTCCGCCTCGGTGGATGGGATTGCACGGCGAAACGCCGCTGGCGTAAAGTAGTTGCGGACCTCAACGGACAAGGAGTCGAGCATGTCGAACGGCAAGTCCCGCAGCGTCATCAAGCGCATCTACGTACCTACTCACGTGCGCGAGCTTACCAACGGCGAACGAGTCACCGTGCCCGGGCACTATCGCAAGCCCTCCGAATCCTGATTGATCTCGATGACGGCCATCACGGCTTCGGGACCGTGGAATAACGGCAACTTTCTCAATACCAGCCAACGAGCCTTGGATTGGCGGGTACGAACGTATCCGGATTGGTCACGTTGTCGAGACTGGTGAAGTCGATGCCGCCATTGCTGCGGATATAGGTGCCCGCGACGATGGCTCCATAGAGACTGGAACTACCGTTCTGCCTGACATAGCCGCCTGCCCAGAACACACCATAGTTGTCCGTGCTGCCGTTGAAGACGATGTCCTGTCCGGCGATCACGAAAAGGCCGATCTCGCTCTCGACACCCCCGCTCGACGTCGCCCCGTTCATGGTCACGTTGCCTGTCGCCACCAGCGTCACCCGGTCGGTGTCTACGGAGCCGCCCTGGACCTCGAGATCGCCATCGCAAAAGACGGTATCGCCATCGTTCAGCGTATCGATACTCACGTTACAGGTAAGCATGGCGCCCTCACGCGCTTCATATTCGTCGAAGACGGTGGGATCATAGCTCTTGTAGCAATGCCGCTCCGGCTCCGTGTCGCAGGCGCTGATGTCTTCACCTTCGGGCCTGGCGCCGGGCAAAGGAACCTCGACCATCATGTCGGTGCCATCGGTCACCGTTGCCTCCGAACCGGATCGCAGACTGATATCGACATACCCGTTCGAATGCACGTTACCGATGACGGAAGACTGGCCAGTCACTTCGATGTAATCGGCGCTGAGCAGACCGTTGGTGAAGGCGGGATTGGGCCCCGGTGTGAACTCGACGCGGGCGAAGACAGGCTGGCTCACCGCGGCCAGATTACCTGCGCTGACCACGGCGCCTCTGCCGGCAATGAAATAGTCGATACCGTCCCTGAGCAAATAGTAGTGGCAAACGATATTGCCGCTGCAGGAATTTGCCGAGATGTCGCCCAGCGTCGTGAACTCCGACCAGCTGAAGGCTTCCACCTCGGCGCGAGTGCGCGTGGCATCGAAATCGCTGACGCTCACGGCGCTGCCGTTCTCGCCCCAGCCCGCCGATATGGCCTTTTCCGCGCCCATCTGGGCTTCGGCTGCCGCCTTGTAGTTACCCGCCAGGCGCTCGTCGATCTGTGACGACTGCATTCCGGAAAGCCCCAGCATCAGGGAGCCGGCCAGCATCGATAGGACGACGACCAGGGCGGCACCGCGTTGTTGTTTCATATATGTTCCTCCCCTTTCGAGGGGCCAGGCTAGTCTATCGCCGCGTTTCGGTTGACCGCGCGAAAAGCGAAGTCATCGGTATCCGTAGCGTCGTCGCGGCTCTTCAACAGCGCGAAGGTGATGACCCAGATTCCGTTGCTCTCGTCGGTCTCGCTCGCGTCACGCCCGAACCCACCGTCGGCGAAGCCGGTGACAAGCGGCTCGAAATCGGAGCCAGTGGGGTCGGTACCGCACTTCTGCCCCATATCCAGCGACCTGCCTTCACTGGCACTGACTGCATCGCTGCTCAAACGGTAGACACGAACCACCATGTCGCCATCGCTGCACTCGCCGGTATCGCCGTTGTTGGAAAACTCGATCCTCAACTCGCCGTCAGCATCGCTGAAACTGATCTCCGGGCCAGAGACAGGATCGACGTTGGCGCGGCGAATGTCGCGGATCAGCGTCTCCGTGGCAAAGGTCAGCGCCGCCTGCTTGTTCCCCAGCAGTTCGGTTTGGCGAAACGTCTGGAACCCCATCAGGAACAACTGTCCGGCCCCCAGGATGATAATCAGGCCGATCACCAGCGCCACCATCAGCTCGATCAGGGTGAAACCTGACTGCTGGTGGGGAGCGTGGCCTCGCAAGCCTGATGGGAGCATGATACGTGCCTCTTATGGGTTCAGGTCGGGCAACCGGAACTGGTAAACGAACCCGACCCCAGTTTCACCACTGCTATAGCGATCTTCTTGCCAGCGCATGGTCACCGTATAGTCGCAGCCCGTTGCGTCGATATCGCTTCCGGCATCGGAGAGCACGCTGCCGAACCAGTTCCCCAGCCAGCCACTCTCGACTGTACTCGTGGTCGGACATGCCTTGTTGGGATCCGCCGCGAGCTCGGCCCAGGCCCGCTCCTGTGCATCGATCGCCGCCAGGCTGACCACCGCGCGCTGGTAGCCCATGTGCGCACTCTGCAGCGCCCTGAGCTGCATGGCCGCGACACCGAGCAGGCCGATGGAGAGCACCAGCACGGCAATCAGCGCTTCGATGAGCGTAAACCCTGACTGAGCGTGACGTCTCATTGCGCTCCTCAACTCGTCGGCTTGCCGATACGGCCGGTGGTGCTCACCCGCAGGTCGAGGTCGCCGGCATCGCTGTGATCCACGCTGATGTCACAACCGGACGTGCAATTGGCGCGCCGTCCCAGCGCATTGAAGGTGATGCTGGTACTGGTAACGCTGACCTGCCCGCCGCGCGCAGAGCGAATCGCGATATCGCTATTGTCGGCCGTGGTGATTCGATATTCCCAGGGGCTGGATTGGGTCACTCGGAACGTCACGTTCTCACGCCGCTTGATGGCTTCGCTGCGGGCCTGGTTCAGGCCGGAGAGCACCACGTTGTAATCCGCCGCCAGGCGATTGTTGGCCAACATCCCCTGGAAGCCCGGCACGGCAATGGTAGCGACGATCGTCATGACGGCGATCGTCACCAACAGCTCGATCAGTGTGAAACCGTCGCTTCGCATCAGTGTGCTACCAGCAGTTGGCGGGACTTCTCACCCCTTGGTGGTTCAGGGTCATGTTGCCCGAACATCCGTCGGGGCCACGGCCACTCTTGAGCGATGCCGTCAGGGTGTAGGTCGACGCAGCGCTCGTCAGGGAAATGGTGTAATTGTCATCCGGGGAATCAGTAATGGTGCTGCAGCTCGCGTAGGAGTTGTTGACCGTGTAGCATCGCTCGAGCTGGCCGGCCGCCTCCATGAGCCCCGTATGAGCATCGGTACGCGTCGCCCGTTCGACATACCCGCGATAGCTCGGAACGGCGATCGAGGCCAGAATCGCGATCACGGCCACGGCGATCATCAGCTCGATCAGAGTGAAGCCACGGGCGCGCCGGGACATGCCGGGCCGAGGCTTCCCATGTGCCGCGCGGGCGTGGGTCGTCACACGGCGTTCCTCCGCTGATTGGTTACACTTGGTTTCAGTATGTCTCATGACCACCAGCCCTGCTAGAGACGCCATGAAAAAAGCCGGGGCAGGCCCAGCTTATTATTCTCACATGGCATGAGAAAACTCATACCTTCAGATGGCGTCGTACTTCCTACTTTTTCTCAGGATAGCGAATCGCTGGCGATCACGCGCTCGCGCAGCTCGCGGGGCATGGAGAAGGTGATGGTCTCCTCGCGGCCGGCCAGCTCTTCCGGTGCCCTGGCGCCCAGACCCTGCAGCCGCTCGATGACACCCTTGACCAACACCTCTGGCGCACTGGCCCCGGCGGTGATCCCCACGCCGGTGATGCCTTCGAGCCATGCCGGGTCGATCTGGCTGGCATCGTCGATCAGGTAGGCCGGGGTGCCGACCCGCTCGGCCAGCTCGCGCAGTCGGTTGGAGTTGGAACTGTTGGGACTGCCCACCACCAGCAGCAGGTCACAGCCGGCGGCCAGCTCGCGCACGGCGTCCTGGCGGTTCTGGGTGGCGTAGCAGATGTCGTCCTTGCGCGGCCCCTGGATCCGCGGAAACTTGGCGCGCAGGGCGTCGATCACCCGGGCGGTGTCGTCCATGGAGAGCGTGGTCTGGGTAACGAAGGCGAGCCGGGTGGGGTCCTTCACTTCGAGGCGTGCGACGTCCTCCTCGTCCTCCACCAGGTAGATGGCACCGCCATGAGCGGTGTCGTAGCGCCCCATGGTGCCTTCGACTTCAGGATGCCCGGCGTGACCGATGAGAATGCACTCCTGGCCCCGCTTGGCGTAGCGCAGGACCTCCATGTGCACCTTGGTGACCAGCGGGCAGGTGGCGTCGAAGACCTTGAGGCCGCGTCGCTCGGCGTCGTCCTGCACCGCCCGGGAAACACCGTGGGCGGAGAAGATCACGATGACGTCGTCGGGCACCTCGTCGAGTTCCTCGACGAAGATGGCGCCGCGCTCGCGCAGGGTATCGACCACGAAGCGGTTATGCACCACCTCGTGGCGTACGTAGATAGGCGGGCCGAAGACGTCCAGCGCACGATTGACGATCTCGATGGCGCGATCGACGCCGGCACAGAAGCCGCGTGGGTTGGCCAGCCGGATTCGCACGGAGTTAGCTTGCATGGTTACGTCGCCTTGATGCGTCGGGGCATCGGTAGAAACAGATAAAGCGTAGAAAGCGCTGAGTTCCGTCGCGAGCGAAGATAGGCTGGACGTCGCCGGAACGGAGAACCCGGAGTTTACACGGCAGTAAATGAGAGTTCGACCGGGCTGGCGACCCAGTACCGCCGGCGACCAGGATATCGAGCGCAGCAGGAAATCAGCGTTTTCTCAGTGTGTCTGCGCGGGCCTGACATCCAACACTTCGACCTCGAAGGTCAGGGTACGCCCGGCGAGCGGATGGTTGAAGTCCACTTCCACGTTACGCTCGTCGACGGCCGTGATCACGCCGGGTAGCTCGCCGCCGGCGGGGTCGGCGAATGACATCACCGTGCCCACCTCCGGCTCGATCTCGTCGAAGTCGTCGCGGCTGAGCAGCTGCACGTTCTGCGGATTGCGCTGGCCGAAGGCGTGCTCGGGTGTCACCTCGAAGCTGCCGCTCTCGCCGCCGCTCATGCCCTTGAGCGGATATTCGAAGCCGGGCGGCAGGTTGCCGTCACCCAGTTGGAAGGTGGCGGGTGACTTCTCACGGGTGGAGTCGACCACGGTGCCGTCCTCCAGCTTGAGGGTGAAGTGCAGTGTCACTTCCATGCCTTCGTCGATGCGGTATTCGCTCATCATTGCTCTCGCTCGATCGGTCGTGTCTGGTTGCAGGATAGCAGGCGGCTCAATTGCCCCGGCGCGCCTGCTTGCGCCCTTCGAAAATGGATTCCCAGATCAGGCCGATCGCCCCCAGGGTGATGCCGATATCGGCCACGTTGAAGGCCGGGTAGTACCAGCCGGCCACGTGGAAGGAGAGAAAGTCGACCACGTAGCCGTGTACCAGGCGGTCATAAAGATTGCCCAGGGCGCCGCCGATAACCAGCGCCAGCGAGGCGCCGAGCAGCTTCTCGTCGGCCTTGAGCCGGCTCATCCACACGGTCAGGCCGATACTGGCGCCTATGCCGACGATGGCGAAGAACCAGCGCTGCCAGCCGGGATGGCCGGCGAGAAAGCTGAACGCCGCCCCGGTGTTGTGCAGCAGCGTGAGGTTGAAGAACGGCAGCACTTCCACCGGCTGCCCATAGCTCAGCAGGCTCGACATCAGCGCCTTGGTGCCGAGATCCAGCAGTACCACGGCGGCAGCCAGCCACAGCCAGCGCAACGGCTGGCGCATCGGCGGCACGGAGACACCGCCGCTGCTCTGCTCCTTGTCACGCATAGTGGCGAGTCTCACCGCTACCCTCCGGCAGGTTGCTGATGCAGCGCCCGCAGAGGTCGGGGTGCTCGGCATGGCTGCCGACGTCCTCGCGATGGTGCCAGCAGCGCTCGCACTTCTGGTGCGGGCTGGCCGCGACGGCGACCATCAGCCCCCCAAGCTCGGTGGCCTCGGCACCTTCAGCGTGCTGGCCCTCGGCCAGCGGCGCCAGGCGCACCTCGCTGGTGAGCATCACGAAGCGCAGCTCCTCGCCCAGCTTGGCCAGGGTGGCATGAAGTTCAGCGTCGACGAACAGGGTCACCTCGGCGGCCAGGCTGCCCTTGATCACCTTGGCGTTACGGGCGTCTTCCAGGCACTTGTTGACCGCCTGCTTGACCTCGAGCACCTGTTCCCAGAACTCGCGCCCCAGCTGGGCGTTCGGCGCCAGGGTGGCGAGCCCTTCGTAGTAGGTCTCGAGCAGCACGCTGTCGCCCTTGCTGCCGGGGATGTTCTCGTGAATCTCCTCGGCGGTGAAGCTGAGGATCGGCGCCACCCAGCGCGAGAGCGCCTCGACCACATGGTAGAGGGCCGTCTGGCAGCTGCGCCGGGCCAGGGAATCGGCCTGGGTGGTGTACTGGCGGTCCTTGATGACATCGAGATAGAAGCCGCCGAGTTCCCGCGAGCAGAAGGTGTGCACCTGCTGGTAGACGTCGAGGAAGCGGTACTCCTCATAGGCCTTCTCGATGCGCGCCTGGAGCTGGGCGGCGCGATCCACCACCCACTGGTCCAGCGCCAGCATGTCGCCGAACGCCACGCTATCGCGGGCCGGATCGAAGCCGTTGAGGTTGGCCAGCAGGAAGCGCGCGGTGTTGCGGATGCGCCGGTAGACGTCGGCGGTGCGCTTGAGGATCTCGTCGGAGACCGCCATCTCGCCCGAATAGTCGGTGGAGGCGACCCACAGGCGCAGGATGTCGGCCCCCAGTTTGTCCATCACCTCCTGCGGCGCCACCACGTTGCCCATCGACTTGGACATCTTGCGCCCCTGGGCGTCGACGGTGAAGCCATGGGTGAGCAGGCCGCGGTACGGCGGGTGGCCGTCGATGGCGCAGCCGGTCAGCAGCGAGGAGTGGAACCAGCCGCGATGCTGGTCGGAGCCCTCCAGGTAGAGGTCGGCACGCGGGCCGCTCTCGTGGCCGTGGGGGTGCGAGCCGCGCAGCACGTGGCGGTGGGTGGTGCCGGAGTCGAACCACACGTCGAGGGTATCGGTGACCTTCTCGTACGCGGCCGCCTCGTCGCCCAGCAGCTCGGCCGGGTCGAGGCGGAACCAGGCATCGATGCCCTCGCGCTCGACGCGCTTGGCGGCCTCCTCCATCAGCTCCACGGTGCGCGGGTGCAGCTCGCCGGTGGCCTTGTGCAGGAAGAACGGGATCGGCACGCCCCAGTTGCGCTGGCGCGAGATGCACCAGTCGGGGCGGTTGGCGATCATGGCGTGCAGGCGTGCCTGCCCCCAGGCCGGGGTGAACTGGGTCGCCTCGATGCCTTCCAGCGCCCGCTCGCGCAGGGTACGTCCGTCATGCCCCTTGACGTCCATGCCCACGAACCACTGCGCCGTGGCGCGGTAGATCACCGGGGTCTTGTGGCGCCAGCAGTGCATGTAGCTGTGAGTGATGACCTTGTGCGCCAGCAGTGCGCCGACCTCGCGCAGCTTGTCGACGATCTGCGGGTTGGCCTTCCAGATCATCTGGCCGCCGAAGAACGGCAGGTCGTCGGCATAGACGCCGTTGCCCTGCACCGGGCTCTTGATCTCCTCGAACGCCATGCCGTGGGCACGACAGGTAACGAAGTCGTCGACGCCGTAGGCCGGTGCCGAGTGGACGATACCCGTGCTGCCCACCTCGGATTCGACGTAGTCGGCCAGATAGACCGGCGAGAGACGGTCGTAGAACGGATGGCGGAACTCGATCAGGTCGAGCGCCTGGCCTTTGGCGGTGGCGATCACTTCGCCTTCGAGCTCGTAGCGCTCGAGGCACGACTCCACCAGCTCCTCGGCCAGCACCAGCAGGCGGCTGCCGGTATCGACCAGGGCGTAGGTGAACTCGGGGTGCACGTTGAGCGCCTGGTTGGCCGGCACGGTCCAGGGCGTGGTGGTCCAGATCACGATGGCGGCGGGCTTGGAGAGCGACTCCAGGCCGAAGGCGGCGGCCAGCTTGGCCTCGTCGGCGGCCGGGAAGGCCACGTCGATGGCATCGGACTTCTTGTCCTGATACTCCACCTCGGCCTCGGCCAGGGCCGAGCCGCAGTCGAAGCACCAGTTGACCGGCTTGAGGCCCTTGAAGACGTAGCCCGCCGCGACCATGTCGGCCAGCGCACGGATCTCGCCCGCCTCGTTGGCGTAGTCCATCGAACGGTAGGGGTTGTCCCAGTCACCGACCACCCCCAGGCGCACGAAGTCGGCGAGCTGGGTCTCGATCTGCGAGGCGGCGTACTCGCGGCACAGCGCACGCGCCTGCTCGGGATCGAGATGCTTGCCGTGGGTGGTCTCCACCTTGTGCTCGATGGGCAGGCCGTGGCAGTCCCAGCCGGGCACGTAGGGCGCATCGAGGCCGGCGAGGTTCTTCGACTTGACGATGATGTCCTTGAGAATCTTGTTGACGGCGTGACCGATGTGGATGCTGCCGTTGGCGTAGGGAGGGCCGTCGTGCAGCACGAAGGTCTCGCGGCCGCGTCGCTCTTCGCGCAGGCGCTGGTAGAGCTTCATGTCCTGCCACTGCGACACCCGGCCGGGCTCGCGCCGAGGCAGGTTGCCGCGCATGGGGAAGTCGGTTTCGGGCAGGTTCAGTGTGTGCTTGTAGTCGCTCATATCCTGGGAGTCAGCCGTCGTCTTGGTCGGCGGAACGTCCCGCCGAGGATTCGAAATTCGCGGCCTCGCGCGCCAGCGGCGCCGATGCCAAGGGAAGAGAGTCGTCTGCCAGGCCAAGCTCCCTGGCCGCAGGACACGGGCTGGCGAAGAAGCGGCGAGCGCGGGCCAGGTCCACCATGATCTGCTGCTTGAGCGCGGGGAAGTCGTCGAACTTCACCTCGCCGCGCAGCCGCGCGCAGGGAAACACCGTGAGCCGTTTGCCGTAGAGGTCGCCGTCGAAGTCGAACAGATGCACCTCGAGCACCGGCCGGTCGCTACCCACCGTGGGGCGCCAGCCAATGTTGGCCACCCCGTTGCACTGCTGCCCGTCGGGCAGCTCGGCCACCACCGCGTATACCCCGCGCAGCGCGAGCGGCAGGCGCGGCAGCGGCAGGTTGGCGGTGGGGACGCCAATGGTACGCCCCAGTTGGCGGTCGGCGACCACCCGCCCCCCCAGGCGATAGGGACGACCCAGCATGCGTGCCGCCTGGGCGAAGTTGCCGCTGGCCAGCAGGGTACGTACCCGGGTGCTGGAGACCCGCTCGTCGTCGAGGGTGAAGGTCCGCGTGTGCTCGACGCCGAACCCGTCGCGGCCACGCCGCTCGCCCTCCTGCATCAACAGGTTGAAGTCGCCGCTGCGATCGCAGCCGAAGCGAAAATCGTCGCCAACCACCAGATGACGTACGCCCAGGCCTTCGACCAGCACGCGATCGATGAATTCCACCGCGGTGAGGCTGCGCAATCGCTCGTTGAACGGCAGGCAGAGCACATAGTCCACCCCGCTCTCGCCGAGCAGGCGGACCTTCTCGCGCAGGCGGGTCAGCCGCGGCGGGGCCTGGTCGCCGGCGAAGAACTCACGCGGCTGGGGCTCGAACACCACGACCGTCACCGGCAGACGAAGCTTCGAGGCCTGCTCGCGGCACTGGTCGAGAATCGCCTGGTGGCCGCGGTGCACGCCATCGAAGTTACCGATGGTTGCCACGCAGCCGCGATGCTCGTCGCGCAGATTGTGCAGTCCTCGAATGACTTCCATTCAGCCTTCACTAAACCGTTGGTTGAAAAACGTGTAAAGGGGGAGATTATAGCGAACCCCCGCCCCCTTGACAGCCGGTTGCCCGCTTCACCTGGCCGACCTCAATGCAGAGGGCCGCCCTCACCCCCGCATACGGAAATGCCGCAGCCTGACGCCCAGCGCCGCCAGCCAGGCGAAGTAGACCGCGGCGCCGGCCACCACCAACAGCGCCAGCCACTGTACGCGCGCCCCTACGTTCCACTCGAGCCACTGCTGCCAATCCGGCGCCAGCCAGGCGAGCCCCACGCTCATCACCACGCAGCCGCCGACCAGTTGCACGGCATAGCGGCCCCAGCCCGGCTGGAACACCAGCACGCCCTGCTTGTGCAGCAGCCAACCCAGCAGCCCGGCATTGAGAAAGGCCGACAGCGCCGTGGCCAGGGCCAGTCCGGCATGGGCCAGTGGCCAGATCAGGAGCAGGTTGAAGACCATGTTGGCGACCATGGCGATGATGCCGACCTTCACCGGGGTCTTAGTGTTCTGGCGGGCGAAGAAGCCGGGTGCCAGCACCTTGATCAGCATGAAGGCCACCAGGCCGAAGGCGTAGGCACGCAGGCTCATCGCCGCCATGGCGATGTCGTGTTCGGTCATGGCGCCGTAGTGGAACAGCGAGATCAACAGCGGCTCGGCGAGGACCGCCAGCGCCAGCGCCGCCGGCAGGCCCAACAGCAGCACGGCGCGCACCGCCCAGTCGAGCATGGCGGCGAAGTGCTCACCCGACTGCTCGGCGTGGCGCTTGGAGAGCGCCGGCAGGATCACCGTGCCGATGGCGATGCCGAACACGCCCAGCGGCAGCTCCACCAGGCGGTCGGAATAGTAGAGCCACGAGACACTGCCGGGTGTGAGCAACGAGGCCAGCACGGTATCCAGCAACAGGTTGATTTGCGACACCGAGACACCGAACAGGGCCGGGGCCATCAGCACCAGGATGCGCTTCACCCCGCTGTGGGCGAAATTGGGCCACGGGCGCGGCATCAGCCCCAGGCGCGCGAGGAACGGCACCTGGAACGCGAGCTGGGCGACGCCGGCGATCAGCACGCCCCACGCCAGCGCCATGGCCGGCTCGCTCATCAAGGGCGTGAGCAGCACGGCCGCGCCGATCAGCGAGAGGTTGAGCAGTACCGGCGTGAAGGCCGGCACGGCGAAACGGTTCCAGGTGTTGAGCACGCTGCCGGCGAAGGCGGTCAGCGAGACCAGCAGCAGGTAGGGGAAGGTCAGCCGCAGCATGTCGGCGGTGAGCGCCAGCTTGGCCGGATCGCGGCCGAAACCCGGGGCGAAGAGCCACACCAGCCAGGGCGCGGCGAGCATGGCCAGGGCGGTGATCAGCGCCAGCACCGCGGTGAGGCTGCCGGCCACGGCGTCGAGCAGCTCGCGCACCTCGCGCTTGCTGCCGCGGGTAGCGTATTCGGAAAGCACCGGCACGAAGGCCTGGTTGAAGGCGCCCTCGGCAAACAGCCGGCGCATGAAGTTGGGGATCTTGAAGGCGACGAAGAAAGCATCGGCACCGCTGCCGGCACCGAACAGGGTCGCCACCACCACGTCACGCACCAGGCCCATGACCCGCGACAGCATGGTCATGGCCCCCACCACCAGACCGGAGCGCATCAGCCCCCCGGCCTTGGGGGCAACGGCCCGGTCGTCATCGGCCACCGCGGGTGGCGCCGACTCACCGGGCCTGGGCAACTGCTCGCGTTTCGTCACCGTCTGCTTTCCTCTCCGGGCTCGCTCGATGTGGTTCATCCCGCTTGGCAGGCACAAAAAAACCGGCCGAAGCCGGTTTTTTCAAGAGATCGCGGTACGCGGGCATCGAGGTGCTGGCGCTCGCGAGGTCTCCAAGACGTCCGGCTTTACGCAGCCAGGGCCTTAATTCGCGCGTTCAGGCGGCTCTTCAGGCGTGCAGCCTTCTTCTTGGAGAGCACGTCCTTGTCGGCGATGCGGTCGATGACCGGCTGCGCCTTGTGGAACTCGGCCATGGCAGTCGCGTGATCGCCACCGTTGATGGCCTTGATGACGCGCTTCACGTAGGTACGCACCATGGCGCGCTGGCTCGCCTTCAGAACACGACGGCCTTCCGCCTGACGGGCACGCTTGCGGGCTTGCTTGCTGTTTGCCACTGACTATCTCCTGGAAAACTTTAACGCCGCCCGGTCGGGGGCGGCATCGATAACGATTTGTCCGGCCTGAAAATTTCACTTCCCAGCCGGTTTGGCCATGGCGTCAACCCGAAGGTTGTCGACGGGCCGTGTCTGAGAGGATGGCGCATACTACCACAGGTACCCGGCGCCATGCTACAGGCCCCATGAACACTGCCTCACAGCACGACGAGGTTGTCGCGATGGATCAACTCGGGCGCCTCCATGTAGCCCAGGATCGCCTCGATCTGGTGACTCGGCTGGCCGAGAATGCGGCGCGCTTCGTCGGCGCCATAGTTCACCAGCCCCTTGGCGATCCGCTCGCCCTGTTCGTCGAGGCACAGCACCATGTCGCCGCGCACGAAGTCGCCCGACAGCGCCTTGACGCCCACTGCCAACAGGCTCGATCCGCTGCCGCGCAGCACCTTGACCGCGCCGGCATCCAGCGTCAGGCTGCCGCGCACCTGGAGCTGGCCGGCCAGCCAGCGCTTGCGCGCCGCCATGGGCGCCTCCTCCGGGCGCAGCAGCGTGCCCAGCGACTCACCGGCGGCCAGCCTTGTCAGCACCTCGGGCTGGCGTCCGCTGGCGATCACCGTGACGGCACCGGAACGGGCCGCCAGGCGTGCCGCCTGCACCTTGGTGGTCATGCCACCGCGACCCAGCGCACCGCCGCCGCCGGCCACCGCCGCCAACGCCGGATCATCGGCGCGGCCTTCCTGGATCAGCGTGGCCGCCGGGTTGCGGCGCGGATCGGCGTCGAACAACCCCTCCTGGTCGGTAAGGATCACCAGCGCTTCGGCCTCGAGCAGGTTGGCCACCAGCGCGCCCAGGGTATCGTTGTCGCCGAAGCGGATCTCGTCGGTGACCACGGTGTCGTTCTCGTTGATCACCGGCACCACGCGCAGGTCGACCAGGGTACGCAGCGCCGAGCGGGCATTGAGGTAACGCTTGCGGTTGGAGAGGTCGTCGTGGGTCAGCAGCACCTGGGCGGTGAGCAGGCCATGGCGCGCGAAGTGGTGTTCGTAGCACTGGGTCAGGCCGTTCTGCCCCACCGCCGCCGCGGCCTGCAGCTCATGCACGGCCGAGGGGCGGGCCTGCCAACCCAGCCTCACCATGCCCGCCGCCACGGCGCCCGACGATACCAGCACCACCTCGAGCCCCTGACGATGCAGCGCGGCGATCTGGTCCACCCAGCCGCCAATGGCCGCCTCGTCGAGCCCTCGCCCATCGTTGGTCAGCAGCGCACTGCCGATCTTCACCACCACCCGGCGAGCGCCACGCAGCGCATCGCGACCCGGAACCCGCTCGTTCACACTCTGCTCTCCCATCCAGCAAAAACCAGCCAGCCATGTCAGCGCGACTGAGCGAGCGAAGGCCTCCCCTCACTCCACATATTCGACTTCGACATCGTAATCATCGTCGTCGAAATCGTCATCGTCTTCGTCGCTGCGCTTGCGCCGACGGCCCAGTCGCGCCTCGGTGCGCGCCACCGCCTCGGCCTCCATGCGCTCGCACATCTCGCGCTCGCGCTCGGCGGCCTCCTCGTCCTCGTTCTCCAGCCGGCGCTGCTCGGTGAGCCAGCGGTGCGCCGACTGCACCAGGGCGTCGGTGCCTTCGCCGCTGATCGCCGAGATGCGGAACACCGGCCCTTCCCAGCCAAGTCCTTCGACGATGGCGGCGACTCGCGCCTCGCGCTCCTCTTCCGGCACCAGGTCGAGCTTGTTGAGCACCAGCCAGCGCGGGCGCTCGGCCAGGGTCGGCGAAAACTGCTCGAGTTCATGGGCAATGGCACGCGCGACCTCGACCGGATCGGACTCGTCGAACGGCGCCACATCGACCACGTGAAAGAGCAGACGAGTACGGGTGAGGTGCTTGAGGAAGCGCAGCCCCAGGCCGGCACCATCCGAGGCGCCCTCGATCAGCCCCGGCACATCGGCCATCACGAAATGTTCGTGCATGCCCAGCTTCACCACGCCGAGATTGGGCACCAGCGTGGTGAAGGGGTAGTCGGCCACCTTGGGCTTGGCCGCGGACACCGAGCGGATCAGAGTCGACTTGCCGGCGTTGGGCATGCCCAGCAGGCCGACGTCGGCCATCACCTTCATCTCCAGGCGCAGATTGCGCCGTTCACCATCGGTGCCCGGCGTGGTCTTGCGTGGCGCGCGGTTGGTCGACGACTTGAAGTGGATGTTGCCGAGCCCGCGGCGGCCGCCCTGGGCCACCAGCACCTGCTGGCCGATCTCGGTGATGTCGGCGATCACTTCGAGGGTGTCCTCGTCGATCACCGTGGTACCCACCGGCACCTTGACCACCAGATCGCTGCCGGCCCGGCCACTCATCTGGCGCCCCTGGCCGGGGCGGCCGCTCTCGGCCTGGTAGAAGCGCTGATACTTGAAATCGATCAGCGTGTTGAGGGCATCGTCCCCGACCAGGTAGACGCTGCCGCCATGCCCGCCGTCGCCGCCATCGGGACCACCCTTGGGCACGTACTTCTCGCGGCGGAAGCTCAGGCAGCCATTGCCGCCCCTGCCGGCCTCCACGATGATCGAGGCTTCGTCGACGAACTGCATTGTGACTCTCCCGACGGTCTCTGCCGTCATGATACAAGAAGGCCCCGCCTGAGCGGGGCCTTCCCTCTACCGGTTCGAGCGCGCTCAGGCAGAGACGACGCTGACGAACTTGCGGTTCTTCGGACCCTTGGTCTCGAACTTGATCACACCGTCGCTCAGGGCGAAGAGGGTGTGGTCGCGGCCGACGCCGACGCCGGTACCGGCGTGGAAGCGGGTGCCGCGCTGACGCACGATGATGTTGCCGGCGGTGACGGCCTGGCCGCCATACAGCTTGACACCAAGGCGTTTGGATTCTGAATCGCGGCCGTTACGGGTAGAGCCGGCTGCCTTCTTATGAGCCATTGCAAAGTCCTCGCTCGTTAAGGGGAAGCCGCTTAGGCGGAAATCCCGGTGATCTTGACTTCAGTGAACCACTGACGGTGGCCCTGACGCTTCATGTGGTGCTTACGGCGACGGAACTTGATGATGCGGATCTTCTCGCCACGGCCGTGGGAAACGATCTCGGCCGCCACTTTGGCACCATCGACCAGCGGAGCGCCGACGGTCACGTCGTCGCCATCGGCAACCAGCAGCACCTGGTCGAACTCGACGGTTTCGCCGGTCGGAATTTCCAGCTTCTCGAGCTTGAGCGTCTGGCCTTCCTGAACGCGGTACTGCTTGCCACCGCTCTTGATTACTGCATACATGTGCGTATCTCTCCGGAACTCATCGGGGTTGGCTCTTCATCGACCTGCTTCGAGTGGCGCCCCTTTCGGCAGCCATCTGACAGGGAGCGAGATGAGTGGGCCGCGCATTATAACCGCGCCCGGCACGCCATTCAAGCTGCCGCGACACTCGACGGCATCCCGAGGACGTGTCACGTCAAGGCGCACCGCGGCACAGCTTGACGCCCCCATGGGGGGGCCATAGCATGACCCGCAACCCAAGGCCCACCGCCACTCTCCGGCATTT
The DNA here is from genome assembly GCF_017868775.1 of Billgrantia sulfidoxydans. NCBI lineage: Bacteria > Pseudomonadati > Pseudomonadota > Gammaproteobacteria > Oceanospirillales > Halomonadaceae > Billgrantia > Billgrantia sulfidoxydans. The sequence continues at coordinate 3,921,346 of NZ_CP053381.1, forward strand.
GGGCCCAACAGCTCGATGATACCGCCCCATGCCAGCCAACGCCTCTACCCGCTCGTCCGACAGCAACACCTCCGCCACGTCGCTCCATGCAGCGGTCGCCGACGATTTCGCCGCGGTCAATCGCACCATCATGGATCAGTTGGCCTCGCGGGTGCCGCTGGTGGAGACCATTGGCCAGTACATCATCGCCAGCGGCGGCAAGCGGCTGCGCCCGCTGCTGGTGCTGCTCGCTGCCCGCGCGCTGGGGTATCGGGGCGACAAGCACATCTCGCTGGCCACGCTGATCGAGTTCATGCACACCTCGACCCTGCTGCACGACGACGTGGTCGATGAGTCCCACATGCGCCGCGGCCGCGCCACCGCCAACGACGCCTGGGGCAACGCCCCCTCGGTGCTGGTGGGCGACTACCTCTACTCCCGCTCCTTCCAGATGATGGTGGAGATCGGCTCGCTCAAGATCATGGGGATACTCTCGGGCGCCACCTGCGTGATCGCCGAAGGCGAGGTCCAGCAGCTGACCAACGTGGGCAACCCCGACATCGACGAGGCGGTCTACTTCGAGACCATCCAGGGCAAGACCGCCATGCTGTTCGAGGCCGCCACCCACAGCGGTGCGGTGCTGGCCGAGGCCGACCCGCAGCAGGAGGCGGCGCTGCAGTACTACGGCCGTTACCTGGGTCTGGCGTTCCAGCTCGTCGACGACCTGCTCGACTACCAGGGCGACGCCACCGCCATGGGCAAGAACGTGGGCGACGACCTCGCCGAGGGCAAGCCGACGCTGCCGCTGATCCAGGCCATGGCCGCCGGCACCCCCGACCAGGCCAAGACGATCCGCCAGGCCATCCGCCAGGGCGGACTCGACCAGTTGGAAGAAGTGCTGGCCATCGTGCGCGATACCGGCGCGCTGGACTATACCCGCGCACGGGCCGAGGAGATGTCGGCCAAGGCGCTGGAGCAGCTCGACCTGCTACCCCCCAGCCGCTATCGCGACAGCATGGCCGAACTGGCCAGGCTCGCGGTGGAACGCCAGAACTGAGCGGCACGCCAGCGCCACCGCGGGGCTTGCAAGGCCGAGGGTTTTGCGTATAATGCCCATCCGTCGGCACCCAGCGGTGCCGGTGCCGAGCGGCTTCCGAGCGGCTCAAAAAATGCAACGGAGTATAGCTCAGCTTGGTAGAGCGCTGCCTTCGGGAGGCAGAGGTCGTAGGTTCGAATCCTGCTACTCCGACCAAAGAATTCAGTCAAAACCGCCACTGACGGATCACGCCGGGTGGCGGTTTTGCGTCGTGAAGACAGCCGCACCTTTGTCCCCCGTTCACGCCCCTCCGACCTCAAGTTTTTCGATCCCCTGCCGATAGCTCGCTTAAGAAAGCAGAGACGCACCTCTCCTGCCTGCGAAGTCAATCATTCGGCCAGCCTTCCGCCCTCTCTCGGAAGCGGCCATGTATCACCGCCCACGCGCGTGGTCTCCCATATGTCGAGAAAGTTACCTCTTGCCCTCCTCACCTCGCTGGTGCTGGCATACGGGCTTCCCCTTGCCGCACAAGCGAATCCCCCCTCGCTGTCCCTGAATGGCTTCGGCACGCTTGGCGTGGTGCATTCCAGCGAGGACCAGGCAGATTTCGTTTCGAGCATGCTGATGCCCAGAGGAGCCGGCCATACCAGTGACTGGAGTGCCGAGGTCGACAGCCGGCTGGGCCTGCAGCTTACCGCCAACCTTACGCCTCGCCTCTCGAGCGTGGTGCAAGTCGTCACCGAGCAGCAGTACGATGGCCAATTCCGGCCGGCAATCGAGTGGGCCAACATCAATTACGATGTGACTCCCGACCTGAGCCTGAGGGTCGGCCGCGTCATACTTCCGGTCTTCATGAATTCAGAGTATCGCAAGGTAGGCTACGCGACGCCCTGGATCCGCCCGCCACTGGAAGTCTATCGCACCATACCGGTTTCCAGCGCTGACGGCGTGGACGTCAGCTACCGCTCCCATATCGCCAGCGTCACCAACACGCTTCGGGCCACCTATGGGCAAAGCGATGCCACCTTTCCCTACATCGATGCAGCGATGGACCGAGCCACCGCCGAGGCACGCGCTCGAGAAGGGCTGACAATCAGCAATACCGTTGAGCAGGGCAGCATCAGCCTCTTTGCCGCCTACAGCCATTACCGCCTGAGCATCGAAGATTTCAACCCGCTGTTCGATGCCTTCAGAATGTTTGGCCCTGAAGGCGATGCCATTGCCGAACGCTACAATGTCGATGGCAAAACCTTTGAAGCCATCAGCCTGGGGGCTCGCTACGATCCCGGCAACTGGTTCGTGATGGGCGAATGGACCCAGACCAGCAGCCGCACCTTCCTGGCGGATAACCGCGGCTGGTACATTTCCGGTGGCTACCGCCTGGGCGCCTTCACGCCCTATCTGACATATGCCAGTCAGCGCATACTCAGCAAGACATCCACCCCGGGCCTCTCACAGCCCGGCAGCGAACCACTGGATGCGATGCTCAACTCCATGCTCCAGGGGCAGCCACAGCAGGAAAGCGTGTCTGTCGGCGTACGCTGGGATTTCAGCAGCAACATGGCGGTCAAGGCCCAGTTCGACCACATGAACCACGAGGGGAAATCGCGCGGCTACCTGGTCAACTCGCAGCCAGGCTTCGAGCCCGGCGGTTCGGTCAATCTGTTCAGCCTAGCGCTCGACTTCGTGTTCTGAGGAGACAAGAATGCCTTCGCGACTCACGAAGATCGGCTGCAACCTGCTCCTCGGCCTGGCATCGAGCCTTGCCCTGGCCGATGCCGTGGTGGTGGTTTCCGCTCAAAGCCCGGTGAGCACGCTCACCCGCAGCGAGCTGACCGACATCTACCTGGGCCGGACCAACCGCTTTCCTGGCGGGCAACCCGCCATGCCCGTGGACCAGCGCGAGAACTCCCCGGCTTACGTCGCGTTCTATCGCAACTATCTGGGCCAGACCCCCGCCCAGATCAAGATGCACTGGTCGCGCCTGATCTTCACCGGCCGCGGCCAGCCACCACGCAGCTTGGCCGATCACCAGGCCATGGCCGACTTCGTGGCGGAGCAGGCCACGGCCATCGGCTATGTGGACGGCGCCTACATCGACGAGCGCCTGCGGGTGGTGGCCATTGATTGAATCCGCCTCACACGCTGGCACCGCTACGGACCCACCCCTCACCAGGCGGCATTGGCTGCACCGTCTCGTCGAACCCGGCATCCTCTTCATGGGCCTCGCCCTGCTGGCGCTGGCAGCCATCTGGCTGGTCACGTGGAACCTGACTGCACGGGAGCAGTCGGCTGCCGACCGCCGGGCGGCGGTACTGGCCGCGGACATGGCGGAGACCTACGAGGCCCAGGTCGTCCGGGCGCTGCGCGAGATCGATACCACCCTCAAGCTGGTGCGCTACAGTCTCGACGAACGCCCGCCGCAGGCCGTCCTGGATGAACTGAGCCAGCAGGACATGCTCCCCCCGACCCTGCTGTTCGAGGTCCGCCTGAGCGATGCCGAGGGCAACGTCGTCGCCAGCACGCACGGACCCTCGCGCACGGATGACACGACACCCGTTGCTGGGCAGGAGGGCCTGAGGGTCGAGCTTCACCATCAGGCCGCGTCCGCGCAGGACAGCAGGCTGGCCTTCCACCGAAGCCTGTCTGAAAACGGGCAGCAAGCGCCAGGCTGGGTATCCGTGCTCGTCAGCGCAGAGTACTTCGTCAGCGGCTACGAGCCGAAAACGCTGGAAAAACAAGGGGTACTGGCCCTGGCAGGGGAAGAGGGCATTTTTCTGGTTCGCCGTACCGGCGAAACGGTGCATACGGGTGAACAGATCGACTATGCGCGCCTTCTGGAAGGCAATAGCGGCCTCGACGAGCCCGCCCGGGTAAGCATCAGCGGATGGGACGGCGTGCCGCGTTACCTGGTGGCCAGGCCCCTGTTCGAGTTTCCGATCGCCATCGTCGTCGGTCTCTCCCAGGACGAGCAGATGGCCGCCGCCGCTGCGCTTCGGCACACCTACTATTGGCGCGCGGTGCTGGTCAGCATCGTTGCGCTCGCCGTGCTGACACTGCTCGGCCGGCTGAGCTGGAAGCTGCGCAGGGCACAGGCCAGGGTACTCGAAGAGCGCCTGGACCACGCCAGGCGTGCCGAATATCTTGCCTTCCACGACAACCTGACGGGGCTGCCGAACCGAGCCTACTTCAGCCGTCTGTTGACCAAAGGGATGCAGCACGCTCGCCGCTACGACAAGCGGTTGACCCTGCTCTTTCTCGATCTGGACCGATTCAAGGCGATCAACGACTCGCTTGGCCACGACGCGGGCGATGAGCTGCTTCGGGAGGTCAGCCGGCGACTTGGCCGCGCGGTACGGGAAAGCGACACCGTCGCTCGGCTGGGTGGTGACGAGTTCGTCATTCTGCTCCCGGAGATCACGGAGCCGAACCAGATCACCCAGGTTGCCGACAAGATCCTCGCCTCAGTCAGCACCCCTTTCACACTGGTGGGCCAGGAGTTTCGTATCACGGTCAGCATCGGCATTGCCCGCTATCCCGCCGATGGCGAGGATGAGCAAACCCTGATGAAGCACGCCGACGTGGCGATGTATCACGCCAAGGAGGAGGGCAAGAACAATGCCCAGTACTACTCCGAGCAGTTGAAGACAGACTCCTTGGAGCGACTGGCTCTGGAGTCGAGCCTGCGCAAGGCGCTGGAGCGTCAGGAGTTCCTGCTTTACTACCAGTCGAAGCTCGACATGGCCACCGGCCGCGTCATCGGCATGGAAGCACTGCTTCGCTGGCAACATCCCGAACTCGGGCTGATACTGCCCAAGCAGTTCATACCACTGGCGGAAGAAAATGGCCTCATTGTCCCCATCGGCCGCTGGGTCATCTACACGGCGTGCCGACAGAATGTCGCCTGGCAGAAGGCCGGCTTCCCGGCATTGAGCATGGCGGTCAATCTCTCGGCCCGTCAGTTCCTCGACGATGGTCTGCTCAGAGACATCAAGGGCGCGCTTCAGGCCAGCGGCATGGCCCCCGAGTTGCTCGAAGTGGAGATCACCGAGAGCATGATAATGCAGGACATGCCAAAAGCCGTCAGAGTCCTGCAGGAGCTGAGAGACATCGGTGTGCGCATCGCGATCGACGACTTCGGCACCGGCTACTCCTCGCTCTCCAAGCTGCAAGCGTTTCCTCTCGACACGATCAAGATAGACGGCTCGTTCATCCATGACCTTCTCGACAACGCCGGCGACAGGAGCCTCACGGAGGCCATCATTGACCTCGGCAAGAACCTGGGTCTGACAGTCGTCGCCGAAGGCGTCGAGTCGGCAGCGCATGTGGAGTACCTGCGTCGCCATGCTTGCGACCAGATTCAGGGGTTTTACATGCACGAACCGCAGCCTGCAGACGAAGCTGTACTGTCATTGGCTAAGTGGTTCGACAATGAATCAACTATTTAGCCTGGCGCTATCAACTTCGACGTGAACGTGTCGCAAAAAGACGCTATGCTCCGCGACCGGGGGTCGCCACCGCCTCTTTTGACGCAAGCTTCAGCCAAGCGATTCATACCAAAGTCATAAGAAACTTGTCCTGGAACAAGTCCCACTCGTACGGAGGGCGCTCGTGAAGATCAGCGAGCCCGAGACTGCGCATGGTAGCGCCGGCGTCGCCGCGGCCATGGCAGGCCCCCACGAAAGCAGCAGCGATCTCGACACGCTGCGAGCCAAGTTCTACCAGCTCTACATCGCCGTGGAGCAGAGTCCGGCCGCGACCGCGATCACCGATGCCGAGGGGCGCATCGAGTATGTCAACCGCCGCTTCCTGGAGGTGACCGGTTATTCACGCGAGGAGCTGATCGGCAGGACGCCGGCGATGATCCAATCGGGGCTGACGCCCGACAGCGTCTATCGCGACCTGTGGCAGACCCTGCGCAGCGGCCAGGTGTGGCGCGGCGAACTGCAGAACCGCAAGAAGAGCGGCGAACTCTACTGGGAAGCCGAGACCATCACGCCGGTGCGCGACGACACGGGCGCGATTGTGCGCTTCGTGGCGGTGAAAGAGGACATCACCGAGCGCAAGCGCCAGGAGGAGGAGCTGCGGCTGCTCGCCAGCGTATTCCAGACCGGCCAGGCCACCCTGATCACCGACCCGGAGATGCGCATCGAACGGGTCAACCAGGCCTTTACCGACATCACCGGCTACCTGCCCGAAGAGGTGATCGGCCACACGCCCCGCCTGTTCAAGTCCGGGCGTCATGACAAGCACTTCTATGCCCAGCTGTGGCAGGAGGTCCTCGACACCGGCCACTGGCAGGGCGAGATCTGGAACCGCAACAAGTACGGCGAGATCTACCCGCTGTGGCAATCGATCACGGCCGTCAGTGACGAGGCCGGCAAGCTGCGCCACTTCATTGCCGTATTCCACAACATCGCCGAGCGCAAGCGCCTGGAGCAGGAGCTGGAACAGCAGGCCACCCGCGACCACCTGACCGGTGCGCACAACCGCCGCGCCTTCGACACCGCCATGCGCAAGGCGATCCGTCAGGCCGAGCGCAGCGACAACACCTTCTCACTGCTGCTGTTCGATATCGACCGGTTCAAGTCGATCAACGACCAGCATGGCCACGACACGGGGGATCTCATCCTCAAGCGCCTGGCCAGCCTGGTGGGCAAGACCCTGCGCAGCACCGACCTGCTGGCGCGCTGGGGCGGCGAGGAGTTCGCCATTCTGCTACAGGACACGACCATTCAGGGGGCGTCGATCTTCGCCGAGCGGCTGCGCCAGCAGGTGGCGGAGACACGCCTGCATGGGCTGGCCGTCACCATCAGCCTGGGCATTGCCGAGTACCACCGGGGCGAAAGCCCGGAAGAGGTGCTGGCCCGCGCCGATGGCGCCCTGTATCGGGCCAAGCGGGCGGGGCGCGACCGCGTCGGCATCGCCGATACCCACGCTTGAGCGTGGCGGATTGGCCTCGAGCCGGCGCGGGAAGCTACAGCAGCGGCTCCAGCCAGGCGATCCGGCCCAGCATGGCCCCCAAACGACGCCAGAAACCGCCGGGCTCACGCCCGAACGACACCGTCTCCCCCTGCTGTTCCGTCAGCCAGCTGAGGCGCCCCTGCTCGTCCCGTTCGACCCGATAGCTCAGCGCCGGCGACTTGCCGAGTTCTGCCAGCGCCTCCAGCTCGGCGGCCAGACCCGGACTGGCGGCGAGCACGCCCACTTCGGTGTTCCACCACACCGAGCGAGGGTCGGCATTGGGCGAGCCGACGAACACGCGATCGCTGTCGATGCTGAGTGCCTTGATATGCAGGGCGGAGGCCGACGAGCCCACGCTGAAACCATCGTCGTCGAATTCGCTCTCGGCACGCATTTCATAGAGCGCGACGCCGCTGTCGAGCAGCGCTCTACGGCGAACCTGGTAGGCGCCATGGACCAGCGGCACGTCGGTCGCTTCGAGGGAGTTGGTGAAGACCTCGACCTCGACACCCGATTCGGCCAGTTCCCTCAAGCGCTGCGTGCCAAGCTCGCCAGGCACGAAGTAGGCGGAGACGATCGCCAGCCGCTCGCTCGGCTCACCGGCGCGCTCGAGCAGCTCCCCGGCCATGGTGCTGGCAAGCGCCGCGCGTCCACGCCAGGCCGGCTTGCCCGGCGGGTCCCACAGGGCGAAGCCCTCCCCCCAGTGCAGCCTGCCCACCAGCGGCCCCCGCTCGACATCGGCATAGCGCTGGCGAAGATCGGCGAAGTAGGGCGAATCGGCATTGGCCTCGACCCATTCGTCGAGCGACGAGCGCAGCTCGCGCCAGGCCTCGTCTTCGGCACGATGGTAGCGGCCGATGGGCTGCGCCAGGCCATGGTTCCAGTAGAGGTGAAAGCTGCGCGACAGCGGCTCCACCACGGGACCGAGCGTGATCAGGTCGAGGTCGGTGAAGTTGCGCGGCTCGCTGGCGCTGTAGTACTCGTCGCCCAGGTTGCGCCCGCCGACGATGGCCAGGGCGCCGTCGGCGATCCACAGCTTGTTGTGCATGCGCCGATGCTGCCGCGCCGCCTGCGGCGCCGAGGCCAGCACGCGGCCGATCAGCGTGTCGCGGCCGACACTCAGCGCATTGTAGACACGCACCTGGACGTTGGGATGGCTATCGAGCGCCGCCAGCTCCTGCCCTTGGCCCACGGCGCCCATGTCGTCGATCAGCAGGCGCACCTCGACTCCTCGGTCGGCGGCCGCCAAGAGACGCTGCAGCAGCAGCCGCGTCGTCAGGCCGTCTCCGATCAGGTAGGTCTGGATGTCGAGACGCCGATCGGCCTGCTCGCTGAGCAATACACGCAGGCTGAAGGCGTCCTGGCCGCTTGAGAGCAGGGCGAAGCCGCTCTTGCCAGAGCGGTCGGCGGCGCTCATCCGCACCCACTGCCCCAGCCAGGTGGCCTCGCTCTCCCCGGCGGACAGCAGCGACCCGTGCTCACGCGGCACCGGCGTGCCGGCGCACCCCGCCAGCAGCGAGGCCAGCAACCCGGACAGCGCCAGCAGCCACCAACCGCGGGCTCGATGCGAGCCGCCGAGTTCAGGGTTCGTCATCGTCGTCCGCCAGGCGTCGCGCCATGGTCTTGCGCGCCTTGTTGCGCCGATAGAGTCGGGCCAGCGCCAGGGCCAGCGCGAACGCCACCATCACGGCCAGCGTCACTCCCTGCCAGGGACGGGCAGCCTCGCCTCCCAACATCGTCTCGAGCGTGATGATCAGGATGAAGCCCAGCGCCTGGCTGCCGATGGCCAGGGCGCGCAGGGGATCGAACGACTTGTGTGCCATGGAGGGCTCCCGCCGGGTGACAGTGCTATCCGTGCGCAGTAGGCTTGCTCTGCTGACGTAGTAAGCGTATGCAAGTGAATGATTCTACCCGGTCTTGCCGTTTGCGCCGACCCCATTCTCGGAGCTGAGCCAATGGACGCCTTCGCCCTGGGCCCCGTACTGATATCCGTCCCGCGCCTGTATGCCATCGGCTGCGCCCTGTTGCTGCTGCTTGCGGCCTGGCTGCTGCTGGGGCTGTCGTCGACGGCGCGGTCGCGCTGGTATAACGGCTTGCTGCTGGCCTGGCTGGCCGGCGCCCGCCTGGGTCATGTGGCGATGAATCTCGATGCCTATGCCGCTGCCCCGCTGGATGTGCTCAAGCTGTGGCAGCCGGGTTACCACGGCCTCTGGGGGCTGCTCGCGGCGTTGATCTGGAGCGGCTGGGCGCTGCGTGACCGGCTGCTCTCCATGATCGGCGCCATGGGCCTGACCATCGGCGCCTCGGCGCTGTGGCTGGTGCTGGTCACCCTGGCACCGCTGGGCGGCGACATGCCGCTGCGCGAGCTGCCCGACGTCACCCTGGAGAATCTCGACGGCGAGCCGGTCGAGCTGCAGGCACTGCGCGGCGATCGCGTAGTGGTCAACCTGTGGGCCACCTGGTGTCCGCCCTGCCTGCGCGAGATGCCACTGCTGGCCGAGGCCGACGAACGCGAGGGCGTCACCGTGGTGGTGATCAACCAGGGCGAGGAGCTGCTGCAGGTGGTGCGCTATCTCGATGAGCAAGGGCTGACCTTTCGCTACCCGCTACTCGATCCCCGCCAGGAGATGACGATGGCCTTCGAGTCACCGGGGCTGCCCACCACGGTGCTGTTCGACCGCGAGGGGCGCGCGGTGGAGCGCCACGTGGGTGAGCTGTCGCGGGCGCAACTGGATGGCTGGCTGCAACGCTACTAGGAGAGGCCGCGCGCCCTACCATTTCCCGCCTCTCTCCACCAGCCTTAAGCCATGACGGGCTTTGCGTTAGAATCGCCCGCCCTGCTGATGGCGGAGCTGTCTCCGCCGATAGCATGCGCACCCTGTTCCGCATCGACCGAGGCATCATGAGCGACTTTTCACCCGGCCAGCGCTGGATCAGCGACGGCGAGGCCGACCTGGGCCTGGGCACCATCCTGAGTTGCGATCACCGTAGCGTCACCGTGCTGTTCGGCGCCAGCCAGGAAACCCGCACCTACAGCAGCCGCCAGGCGCCCCTTACCCGGGTCGCCTTCGGCAGCGGTGACCGCATCCAGTCGAGCGATGGCTGGCACCTGACCGTTGACGACAGCAAGGAGGTCGACGGGCTGATCGTATACATCGGCGAGGATGATCAAGGCGAGCTGCGCGAGCTGCCCGAGGCCCGCCTGGCCGACACCATGCAGTTCGACCAGGCTCGCGATCGCCTGTTGACCGGCCAGGTCGACCGCAACGACTGGTTCGACCTGCGCTTCCGTACCCTGCACCACCACCACCGCATCGAGCAGAACCCGGCGCTGGGCCTGGCCGGGCCGCGCATCGACCTGATTCCCCATCAGCTCTACATCGCCGACGAAGTGGCCCGGCGCCACGCGCCCCGCGTCTTGTTGGCCGACGAGGTGGGGCTGGGCAAGACCATCGAAGCCGGCCTGATCCTGCACCGCATGCTGCTCACCGGCCGCGCCCAGCGCGCATTGATCCTGGTGCCGCCGAGCCTCACCCACCAGTGGCTGGTGGAGCTGCTGCGCCGCTTCGCCCTCGAGGTGACCCTGCTCGACGAACAGCAGAGCCTGGCCCAGGCCGAGAGCAACCCCTTCGAATCCGGCCAGTTGATCCTGGCCAGCCAGGAGTGGCTGTTCGCCAACCCGCATCGCCAGGAGCAGGCTGCCAGCAGCGACTGGGACCTGCTGATCGTCGACGAAGCGCATCACCTCGACTGGAGCGCCGACCAGGTCGGCCCAGGCTACGCCTGCGTCGAGCGCCTGGCCAAGGCGGTGCCGGGTGTGCTGCTGCTCACCGCGACTCCCGAACAGATGGGGCTCGAGAGCCACTTCGCCCGCCTGCGCCTGCTCGATCCGGATCGCTATCACAGCCTCGATGCCTTCCGCGACGAGGAGCAGCACTACGTGGAAGTGGCGCAGTCCATCGACGCCCTGGAAGCCCTCCCCGCCGGTGGCCGCGAGGCGCGCAGCAGCGTGGCGGCGGTAATCGACGAGCCCGACAGCCTGGCCCTGCTGGACCTCCTGTCCAACCCCGAGTGCGGAGCCGCGCAGCAGGCCAGCGCCCGCGACCAGCTGCGCGAGCAACTGCTCGACCGCCATGGCACGGGCCGGGTGATGTTCCGCAACAGCCGCCGTCATGTGGGCGGTTTTCCCGAACGTCGCCTGCACCTGGCGGCACTGACGCTGCCCTCGGCCTACCGCCGCGTGCTGCGTAAGCTCGAGCGTGACGAGGACTATCTCGACGAGCTGCTGATCGAGACCGGGCTCGACCACCCCGACGTGCTGATCTACCCCGATGCGACCTATCGCGCGCTCTCGGACGACCCGCTCAATGCCGAGCCCTGGTGGCAGTTCGATCCGCGCGTGACCTGGCTGCTGGAGCGGCTTGCCGACGACAGCGAGCAGGGCTTCGCCAACGACAAGGTGCTAGTGATCGCCCATGGACGCGAGACCGCCCAGGGCCTGGCCGAGGCCCTGCGGGTGCTGGGCGGGCTGCATGCGCCGGTGTTCCACGAGGGGCTCACGCTGGTCGAGCGCGACCGGGCGGCTGCCGCTTTCGCCGACGAGGAGGAAGGCAGCCAGGTGCTGGTGTGCTCGGAGATCGGCTCCGAGGGACGCAACTTCCAGTTCTGCCGCCATCTGGTGATGTTCGACCTGCCGCAGCACCCCGACCAGCTCGAGCAGCGCATCGGCCGACTCGATCGCATCGGCCAACGCCACGCCATCGAGATTCACGTGCCGCTGTTCGAGGCCAGCCCTGGCGAGCGCCTGCTGCGCTGGTTCAGCGAGGGAATGGAGGCCTTCGCTTCGCCCCACGGCGTCGGCAACGAACTGTTCGATGCCTTCGGCGATGCCCTGGCCGAGGCGCTGCTCGACGACGAAGCGCTGGAAGACGTCATCAGCGAGACCCGGGCGCTGTTCGAAAACCGCCTGGCCCAGCGCGACGCCGGCCGCAACCGGCTGCTGGAACTCAACGCCTGTCGCCCGGCTCGCGCCGAGGCGGTGGCCGCAGCAATTCGCGAGCTCGACGACGACCCGGCGCTGACGCGCTATCTCGACCAGGCGCTGGATATCTTTGGCGTCGATGGCCAGGAGCTCGGCGGCGGCCTGCTGCACCTGCAGCCCGGCCCGCAGATGCTCGACGGCCTGCCAGGGCTGGCCAAGGGCGAGGAAGGCTTCACCGCCACCCTGTCGCGCGAGCGCGCCCTGGCCCGCGACGACGTGCAGCGCCTCTCCTGGGAGCATCCGTTGCTGCGCGAGATGATGGCGCGCATCCTCGACGGCACCATGGGCAACACCGCCCTCGCCCTGCTCCAGCATCCGGCCATTCCGGCCGGACGGCTGATGACGGAGCTGGTGTTCCGTACCTACTGCCCGGCCCCCAGGCGCCTGCACGTCAACCGCTTCCTGCCACCGACCGCGGTGCGCGTGCTGCTCGACGAGTCGGGTGCGGTGCTCAGCGACAAGGTCTCCTTCACCGGCCTGTCGAAGAATCTGCGCAAGGTCAAGAAGGCCATGGCCCGCGATCTGATCCGCAGCCGTCACGATCAGCTGCGCGAGCTGCTGGTCCTGGGCGAGCAGGAGGCCGAGCGCGAGCTGCCGAGCATCGTCGAGGGGGCCCAGGTCCGCATGCGCCGGGAACTCGACGGCGAGCTGGCCCGCCTGGAGGCGCTGGCACGTCTCAACCCGGCGGTACGCGAGGCGGAGCTCGAGGCGCTGCGTCGCGAACGCGGCGAACTCGATGCCGCCATCGACGGCACGCGGCTGCGGCTCGATGCGGTCAGGGTCATCGTCACGGTGGGGGAAGAGAGCCGCTGACCGTGAGCCGAAGTGAGCAAGTGCCGGTAGGTCAACGCTTCCCGAGAATGTCGGCAAGTGCTTCCTCGAGCGTCGGAAAGCGGAACGCGAAGCCGGCCTCGAGCAGCCGCGCCGGGCGCATGTCGGCGCCGGTCAGCAGCAGCCGCGCCATCTCGCCGAAGGCGGTTTCCAGCACGACCGCCGGCACCGGCATGACGGCGGGACGACCGAGCTGCCTGGCCAGGGCTCGGGTGAACTCGGCGTTGGTGACGGGATGCGGCGCGCTGCCGTTGAACGGCCCCTCGAGGTCGTCGCGTTCGAGCAGGAACAGGATACTGCGTACCAGATCCTCGCGGTGAATCCACGGCATGAACTGCTGGCCGTCGCCGAACCGTCCGCCCAGGCCCAGCCTGAACGGCGGCAGCATCTTGGCGAGACTGCCGCCCCCGGTGTCCAGCACCAGGCCGGTGCGCAGCAGCGCCACCCGAGTGCCGAAGTCGGTCGCCTCGAGGGCAGTGTCCTCCCAGCGCTTGCACAGGCGATGAGCGAACTCGTCGTGGGGCGGGGTCGCCTCGGTGACCTCGCGTGCCCCCTGGTCGCCGTAATAGCCCATCGCCGAGCCCGAGACCATGACGCTCGGCGCCTTGCCGCTGGCCTGTTCGAGCTGCTCGCAGAGAATCACCAGGTCGCGGGTGACGTTGACCCGGGAGTCGATCAGCCGGTTCTTCTGCTCGTCGCTCCAGCGCCGGGCGGCGATGGGCTCACCGGCCAGGTTGACGATGGCATGCGGCGGCGAGTCGACGAAGTCGAGCACCGAACGCCGCACGTCGGCCCCTTCCGGCAGCTTGCGCCGGGCGGCCGCCGGGTCACGAGACACCACCTGCAGGCGGTGCCCGGCCTCCTTCAGGCGCAGGCACAGGCGCTGGCCAACGAAACCGCTACCGCCGGTAATCAAGACTCGCATCAGACTCCCTCCCGCGTCTGGCGTCAGGCGCCGCTCCGACGCCCCGCCTTTCGTTATACAATCGTTGTACATCTCTGCTATGCTGGCGACAGCCGGTCGGATCAACGGTTCGGCTCGCCCTGGTCGCCCGGCCCGCTACACTGGTGTTTCGGAGATCGCCATGACCTACAGTCTGATCCTGCTCGCCCATGGCTCCAGCGATCCCGCCTGGCGCGCCCCCTTCGAGCGGTTCCACGCGTCCTTGGCCGCGCGCATGCAGGCACCGCTGAAGCTGGCCTACATGGAGCTTAGCGAACCCTCGCTGGAAAGCAGCGTGGCCGAACTCGCTGCGGCCGGCATCCGGCGCGCCGAGATCCTGCCTCTGTTCTTCGCCGCCGGACGCCATCTGCGCAAGGACGTCCCGGCTCAGGTCGAGGCACTCAGGTCGTCGCACCCCGGTATCGAGCTCGAGCTGCTGCCGCCCGTCGGCGAGCACCCCGCCTTCATCGATGCCCTGGCCGCCGTCATCGCCGAACAGGCGGGAGAAGCCCTGCCCACTTGACCCTGGCTGCCATCAGTTGTACACCGCCCGTTTAGCGTACAATATTCCCTGGCAGCGGGCCGCGGCAACCGCCAGACATCCGTTGCCACGAGCCAGGGCAACAAAAGAGGCAGGCGAGCATGACCGAGAAGGGGGCCCACCCGGCCGACACACCGCTCTACCCCATCCGCGAGGTGTCACGCATTACCGGCGTCAACTCGGTTACCCTGCGCGCCTGGGAGCGCCGCTACGGACTGATCCGCCCCAAGCGCACGCCCAAGGGCCATCGCCTCTATGCCCGCGAGGACATCGAGCGGGTCGAGCGCATCCTGCAATGGCTGAGTCGCGGCGTGCCGGTCAGCCAGGTCAAGGAACTCATCGACCAGCCGCAACCCGCACCGATCGTCGAGCCGGCCTCCGGCGACTGGCCCAGCCAGCGGCGCCAGCTGATGGCGGCCATCGAAGCCCTCGATCAGGGCCAGATGGAAACCCTCTTCACCCAGGGCTTGGCCCTCTACCCCGTGGCCACCTGCCTGGCGGAGCTATGGCAGCCGGTGTGCCGTGAACTCGAGGAGCACTGGGCCGACCAGCTCGGCGCCGCCCTGCAGCGCCGCTGCCTGGAGTCGTTCCTGCGTACCCGCATCGGCATCCGGCTCTATCATGCCAACCGCCTGGCCAGGGGCCCCGCCCTGCTGATCGCCCCGCTGCCCGACGACCCCGGCAGCCTCTGGCTGCTACTGGCGGCCCTCGCCGCGAGCGATGCCGGCTATCAGGTCCAACTGATGGACAGCGCACTGCCCTTCGGCGAACTGCCGCTGGCGGTCGAGCGGCTGCATGCCGCCGCCCTGGTGCTCGTCAGTGGCCGCGCCGAGCGGGCCGACCTGATCCGTCGCCAGTTGCCGCGCCTGGCCGAACAGCTCGACGCCCCCCTCGGCCTGTGCGGGCCGGTCGCTCGCATTCGCAGCGGCGACCTGGCCGACAGCCTGGTGGAACTGCTCGGCGACGACCTGCCCCTGGCCATGTCCCGCATGCGCCCGCTGATTCTCGATCACTGAGCCGCCGCGAGGCTGCCATGACCTGCACCCTGATGTGGTTTCGCCGCGACCTGCGTATCCACGACAACACGGCACTCGCGGCCGCCGCGCGCCAGGGGCCGGTCGTTGCGGTGTTCCTGCGCAGCGTGGCCCACTGGCAGCGACACGGCCACGGCGCCAACAAGCTCGACTTCTGGCATCGCGGCGTGGTGGCGCTGGGCGAGTCCCTGGCCGGGCTGGGCATTCCCCTGCTGCACCGCGACATCGAGGATTTCGACGAGGCGCCGGCCACTCTGCTCGGGATCGCCCGCCACCTCGGCGCCTACGCGCTGCACTTCAATTGCGAATATCCACTAGACGAGCAGCGCCGCGACGAGGCCGTTGTCGACGCCTTCAAGGAGGCGGGCCTGACCGCGACCGGCCATCACGACAGCGTGGCCTTCGCCCCGGGCGAGCTGTTGACGCGCAAGGGCGATTACTATGGCGTCTTCACCCCCTTCGCCCGCGCCTGGCATCGCCAACTGACGGCGCCACGCCTGACGCTGCGCGAGACACCCCCGGTGCAGACGCTCACCGAGGTGACCCGCGACCCCGCTCCCCCCCTGCCGCCGCTCGCCGACACGCCGGTCGGTGCCGGCCGCTGGCCCGCCGGTGAAGCGGCCGCCGCCGATCGCCTGGAGCGCTTCCTGCGCTTTCGTGCGCGCCGCTACGCCAGCCAGCGCGACTTTCCGGGCATCGCCGGCACCAGCGAACTCTCGCCCTACCTGGCGCTGGGCATGATCTCGCATCGCCAGTGCCTGCAGGCCGCCCTGGCCGAGAACGATGGCAGCCTGGCCGAAGGCGATGCCGGTCTCACTGCCTGGGTCAACGAGCTGGTCTGGCGCGAATTCTACCAGCATGTGGCGGCAGGCTTCCCGCGGGTATGCCGCCATCGCGCCTTCCAGCGGCACACCGAGGCGCTGGCCTGGCGCGACGACGAGGCCGGCTTTCGCGCCTGGTGCGACGGGCGCACCGGCTACCCCATCGTCGATGCCGCCATGCGCCAGCTGGTCCGCACCGGCTGGATGCACAATCGCCTGCGCATGATCGCCGCGATGTTCCTCAGCAAGCACCTGCTGATCGACTGGCGCCGTGGTGAGGCCTTCTTCCTGCGCCACCTGGTCGACGGCGAGTTCTGTGCCAACAACGGCGGCTGGCAGTGGGCCGCCTCCACCGGCACCGACGCCGCCCCCTATTTCCGCATCTTCAACCCGACCACCCAGTCCCGTCGCTTCGATGCGGAGGGTCGCCTCATCGCCGAATACGTGCCCGAACTCGCCGGCCTGTCGCCGCGTGACCGCCATGCGCCCAGCGACATCCAGCGGTCGGCGACCGGCTACCCGCCGCCCATCGTCGAGCACAAGGCGGCACGCAGCCGGGCGCTGGAGGCCTTCAAGGCACTGCCGGCGTCGCGTTAGGTCAAGCGAAGGGGGGCGCTAGACCGATGGCTCGGCGCGCAGTACCAGCCCCGCGGCGTCCGACGTCAGCGCCCGCCACTGGGCTTCGATCACGTCGGCCGGCCCCGGCCGGGCATAGAGGTAGCCCTGAACCAGCCGGCAGCCCGCCTGGCGCAGGAATTCGAGCTGTCCGTGGGTTTCCACGCCTTCCGCCACCACATCGAGCCCCAACCCTCTCGCCATCGCCAGCACGGCGCTGACGATGGCGGCATCGGCAGGGTCGTCAGGCAGCGAGCGGATGAAGGCGCGGTCGAGCTTGAGCTTGTCCAGCGGCAGGTTCTTGAGATAGCTGAGCGACGAATAGCCCATGCCGAAGTCGTCGATGGCGATGCGGTGGCCCTTGGCGCGCAGCGCCTCCAGCCGTGGCACGATGTCGCCGGCGCGTTCGTCGAGCAGCACCGACTCGGTCAGTTCCAGGCCCAGCTGAGCCGGCTCGATGCCGTGCCTCGCCAGCCCCGCCGAGAGCGCCGTCTCGAGCTCTCCCTGGAACATCTGGATCGCCGAGATGTTGATCCACACGGGCAGTTGGGGCAGGCCCAGGTCGCGCCAGCGCGACATCTGGGCCAGCGCTTCGTCGATCACCCAGTTGCCGAGCGGCCCCATCAGCCCGTGGCGTTCGGCCAGCGGGATGAAGTCGGCCGGTGACACTATGCCATGCTCGGGGTGGCGCCAGCGCAGCAGTGCTTCCATGCCGACCACGGCGCCGTCCATGATGCGGTGCTGGGTCTGGTAGTGCAGCTCGAGCTGGTCGCCGTTGGCCAGGGCGTCGCGCAGGCCGTAGACCAGCGCCATGTGCGGCGAGTTCTGCACGTCCAGTGCCGGGCGGAAGCGCTGGCTGACGTTGCGCCCGTGGCGCTTGGCCGAGTAGAGCGCCGACTCCAGGCGCTGGAACAGCAGGCTGGATTCCTTGCCGTCCTCGGGGGCGCGACAGCTGCCGATCGAGAGACCCAGGCGCAGCGTCTTGCTGCCCAGCTCGAAGGGCTCGCCCAGGTGCTGACGCAGCCCGGCGACCCAGTTGTCGTGGTCGTCGAAGGTGGTGGTGCGAATGACCAGGAACTCGTCGCCGCCCAGGCGCCCCACCACGCCGCCCGCCACGTGGCGGGCCAGACGCTGACCGAAGCGTGCCAGCAGCCGGTCGCCCTGCTCCACGCCGAGGCTGTCGTTGACCGACTTGAAGCCGTCGATGTCGACGATCGCCATGTCGAGGCTCTCGCCGGCTCGCAGGTGGCGCAGCCGCGAGGTCATCAGGTCGTGCAGGCGGCGGCGGTTGGGCAACCCGGTGAGCGGATCCTCGAAGCCGATGCGCCGCAGGTCCTGTTCTCGCGCCTTGTGCACCGAGATGTCGGTGAAGGTACCGACATAGTGGGTGATGTGCCCGCGCGCATCGGTGATCGCCTTGACCCGCAGCCATTCGGGGAACTCGTCGCCCTGCTTGCGCCGGTTCCAGATCTCTCCCTCCCAGCGCCCCTTGCTGTGCAGGGTCTGCCAGAAACGCTTGAAGAAGGCCGGGTCGTGACGCGCCGCGGCCAGATTGGCGGCATTGAGCCCACGCACCTCCTCTTCGGTGAAGCCGGTGATGCGGGTAAAGGCAGGGTTGACGGCCAGGATGCGGTTCTCGGCATCGGTGATCTGCACGCCCTCCTCGGAGAGCATCAGCGCTTGCTGCATCAGGTCGGCATGCTGGCGATCGCGCCTGATTTGGCGCCAGGCGGAGGCCAGTCCCATCACGACGATAAACACCGCGGCCATCCGCAAACCGGGGCTGGGCAGCCAGATACAGGCCGGCAGCGCTGCCATGGCAGCCCAGATCAAGGGGCGGTTCAATGCGAAGGATGGCCGCATGAGAGGTCCCGACGTAACGGAGGAAGAAGGAAAGTTGCGCCCATGCTATGCATCGACCCTACCTTGAGTATCGACACTTGGCGCTGACACTTTAATCGCTGGTGGCCGTCGCGTCATGCCCGGCGTGCAATCAGGGGCCTCGGCCAGTAGACTAGGCAGGGCCGCCCGGGCGGGTTGGCTCCTGTGCCATGCTGCCTCCGCACCGCACGCGGAAGAGCCCACTACAACTGCGACTCGGAACGACTCAGTGACCAAGCAACACTCTTTCGAACGCGAAGAACTGCTGGCGTGTAGCCGCGGCGAACTCTTCGGCCCCGGCAATGCCCAGCTGCCGGCACCCAACATGCTGATGCTCGACCGTATCACGCGCATCCATGAAGAGGGCGGCCAGTTCAACAAGGGCGAGCTGATCGCCGAACTGGATATCCAACCCGACCTGTGGTTCTTCGATTGCCACTTCCCCGGCGATCCGGTCATGCCCGGCTGCCTGGGGCTCGACGCCATGTGGCAGCTGGTGGGCTTCTACCTGGGCTGGCTCGGCCACCCCGGCCGTGGCCGTGCGCTGGGCTGTGGCGAGGTGAAGTTCACCGGCCAGATCCTGCCCGAGGCCAACAAGGTCACCTATCACATCAACGTCAAGCGCATCATCACCCGACGCCTGATCCTCGGCATCGCCGATGGCACCGTCTCGGTCGATGGCCGCGACATCTACCAGGCCAACGACCTGCGGGTCGGCCTGTTCACCTCTACCGCGAATTTCTGAAACAGGAGGCTCCCATGCGACGAGTGGTAGTCACCGGCCTGGGCATCGTGTCCTGCTTGGGCAACGACGCACACACGGTCGTCGAAGCGCTCCGGAGCGGGCGCTCGGGTATTCGCTTCAAGGAGGAGTATGCCGAACGCGGCTTTCGCAGCCAGGTCGCCGGGGTCGTGGACATCGATCTCGACGCCCTGATCGACCGCAAGCTGCGCCGCTTCATGGGCGACGCGGCGGCCTACGCCTATGTGAGCATGGCCCAGGCCATCGAGGATGCGGGCCTCAGCCCCGAGCAGGTGTCGAACGAACGCACCGGGCTGATAGCCGGCTCCGGCGGCGCCTCCAGCGCCAACCAGGTCGAGGCCGCCGACGTGATGCGCGAGAAGGGGCTGCGCCGGGTCGGCCCCTATCGGGTCACCCGTACCATGGGCAGCACCGTCTCGGCGTGCCTGGCCACGCCGTTCAAGATCAAGGGCGTCAACTACTCGATCTCTTCCGCCTGCGCCACCTCTGCCCACTGCATCGGTAACGCCATGGAGCAGATCCAGATGGGCAAGCAGGACGTCGTCTTCGCCGGCGGCGGCGAGGAGGAGCATTGGACGCTGTCGTGCCTGTTCGACGCCATGGGCGCCCTGACGACGGAGTACAACGACACGCCAGAGAAGGCCTCGCGCCCCTATGACAAGGCCCGCGACGGCTTCGTCATCGCCGGCGGCGGCGGCATGCTGGTGCTCGAGGAGCTCGAGCACGCCAAGGCCCGCGGGGCCAGGATCTATGCCGAGCTGGTCGGCTACGGCGCCACCTCCGACGGCCATGACATGGTTGCCCCTTCCGGCGAAGGTGCGGTGCGCTGCATGCGCCAGGCCATGGCCACGGTCGACGGCGGGATCGACTACATCAACACCCACGGCACCTCGACGCCGGTAGGCGATGTCGCCGAGCTCAAGGCGATCCGCGAGGTCTTCGGCGACACCACGCCACCGATGAGTTCGACCAAGTCGCTGACCGGCCACTCGCTGGGGGCTACCGGCGTGCAGGAGACGATCTACTCCCTGCTGATGATGGAGCACGGCTTCATCGCCGCCTCGGCCAACGTCGAGGAGCTCGACGACCAGGCCGCCGGCTTCGATATCGTCACGCGCATGCGCGATGGCGTCAGCGTCGATCGCGTGCTCTCCAACAGCTTCGGCTTCGGCGGCACCAATGCCTGCCTGGTGCTGCAGCGCTATCGCGACTAGCGACAACGCCGCCACTTCGAAACGCAGAAGGCGCCCCGCGGGGCGCCTTCTGCGTCTGGGTCGGTGCCACTCTAGCCGGTACTGGCGCCTACCGCGGGCTTGGCCGCCTGTGGGCGCGGCACTTCGGAGATCTCGGCCAGGCGCGCCTCGATCCACGCCTCGACCTCCGCCAGCACCTCCTCCGGCGTGCGCCCCGCGGTCTCGATCGGCTCGCCGACCACCACGTTGAGCAGGCCAGGATTCTTCACCCAGTGGCGCCCCGGCCAGCGCTCGCCGGCGTTGTGTGCCACCGGCAGCACCGGCACCCCGGCACGACAGGCGATCACGGCACCACTCTTGTTGTAGCGGCGTCGCTGCCCCGGGTCGACCCGGGTGCCCTCGGGAAAGATCAGCACCGACAGCCCCTCCTGCAGCCGCACCACGCCCTGGGTCAGCACCTGCTTCATCGCTCGCGCCGGCTTGGAGCGATCCAGGGCAATGGGGTGCAGCAACCGGAGTCCCCAGCCGAACACCGGAATGCGCAACAGCTCCTGCTTGAGCACCGTGCACACCGGCGGCTTGAGAATCTGCAGGAAGATGGTCTCCCACTCGCACTGATGGTTGGCCAGGATCACGCAGGGGCCCTCGGGCAGGTGCTCCCTGCCGCGAACGCGGTAGGTCACGCCGCAGGTCCAGCGGAACCAGGCGGTGAGGAAGTGGTTGTAGAGATTGAGCAGGCGATAGCGTGCCGGCAGCGCCAGCAGCGGCGCAACCGGCAGCAGCAGCGCACCGAAGACGAACACGGCGAGGAAGTAGCCGACGTAGAACAGCAGGCTGCGCAACACGTTCATGAAGCCGAGCCGCCCTTTTCATCGCCCGGCGAGGCACGGCGCGCCTGGCACCACTCGTCGAGCAGGCGCCCCACCTCCAGCCGCCAGGGTTTCTGATGCACGCCGAAGGCCTCCAGCACACGCCGGCAGTTGAGCACCCGGCGCAGCGGCTGGTCGTGATGATGCTTGAGCGCCTTGACCTCACCCAGCCCCACCTGCTCGCCCAGCCCCTCCAGGCGCGTCGAGAGCTGGGTGCGCACCATGGAGGTGAAGGTGTAGGCACTGACGGGCTCCGTTCCCGCCAGGTGATAGGCGCCCCAGGCGTCGGAGCCGCAGTCGAGCTGGTGCAGCATGCCGACCAGGGCCATGGCCACGGCATCCGCCGAGGTCGGACAGAAGATCACGTCCTGGGCGGCGCGCACCTCTTCCCCGGTCACCAGGCTGTCGATCACGCCGCTGAGCCAGGCGTGCCCGCCCTCCAGCGCGAACAGCGGCCCCAGGCGCACAATCAGGTGCCGGGGATGGCTCTGGCGGATGCGATCGCCGATGGCGATCAGCCGCCTGAGGCTCTCGTCCCGCGGCGACGGTATCACGTGTTCGTCGATGGGGGTTTCGAAGCCATCCTGGTAGAGCTGGTCGGAGACGCACCACACCAGCGGCGTGTCGGTCTCACGGCACGCCGCCAAGCAGGCGTCGACGCCCTCGCCGTGGGCAATCACGGCCGCAGGCTCGATCTCCATCGGCGCCGACAGCGGCGGGATGACCACGGCCGCTGGCGTTAGCTCGCGCAGCCGGGCGGCATCGATCTTCAGCCCCGGCTCGATGACCAGCTCGGTATCACTGCGGCGATGCACCAGCCTGGCCAGTGCCAGATTGAGGCAATGGCCGGCATCTAGTACCAACAGCTTCACACAATAGTCTCCGGCAGCCTCGGTCGGGTGGCGTCAGAACGGAATTTCGTCGTCGAAATCGTCGAAGCTACCCGGGTCGGGTGCACCGTAGTTGTTCTGCTTCTGCCCGCCCTGCTGGGGCTGTCCGCCCGGCGCCGGGCGCTGCTGAGGCTGGCCGCCATAGCCGCCGCCACCCTGCTGGGAGGCGTTGCCGTAGCCACCACCACCTTGCGGCGGAGCGCCGTAGCCGCCCTGCTGCGGCACGGGGGCGCCTTGCGGTGCGCCGTAGCCTCCACCCTGCTGCTGCGGCATGCCCGCCCCGGCCTGGCCACCGAAGTCGCCGCTACGCGAATCGAGCATCTGCATGTCATTGCAGACGATCTCGGTGGTGTAGCGATCCTGACCGTCCTGCCCCTGCCACTTGCGCGTCTGCAGGCGCCCTTCGAGGTAGACCCGAGACCCTTTCTTCAAATACTGCTGGGCGATCTCGGCCAGGCGGTTGAACAGTACCACCGAGTGCCACTCGGTGCGCTCCTGACGCTGGCCGCTCTGCTTGTCGGTCCAGGTGTCGGTGGTTGCCACGCGCAGGTTGGCGACGGGGCTGCCGGATGGCATGAAGCGGACCTCGGGGTCCTGCCCCAGGTTACCGATGAGAATGACCTTGTTGACGCCACGGGCCATGCTGGACTCCCTCTATAGTGAACAGGTGCATTGTAATGGTTCGGCCTTGCGGCCCGATGCCTGCGGACAGGCTAACCGCCGTGGCGGTTTGAGCGGATCAGGCGCGCCAGGGCATCCTCGTCGAGGCGGCGCCGGTCCACCTTAAGATACGCGACTCGCTCCTCCGGCACGACCAGAACGTCCTCGACCCCGGCCACGTCGGCAAAGCTCGCCATCAGCGTATCGAGCGTATCCTCCTGGTGCCCACCGTCCAGCGCCACCACCTCGCTCGACAGATGCGGCGGGGCCGGCATGCCCAGCATCAGCAACCACCAGAGACCGGCCAGCACGGCGCTGCCGACGAACACCGCCGGCAGCCCCCACTGCTCGGCCAGAAAGCCCCCCAGCACGCCGCCGAGGAAGGCGCCGAGGAACTGGCTGGTGGAGTAGACCCCCATGGCCGTGCCCTTGGCCCCGGCCGGTGCCAGCTTGCTGAGCATCGACGGCAGCATCGCTTCGAGCAGATTGAACGCGGTGAAGAACAGCAGCAACCAGGCGAACAGCGCCCAGCCACCAGCAAAGCCGGCCAGGCCGGCCAGGCTGACGGCAATCGCGGCGATCGCCGCCAGGCTCACGCCCTTCATGCGCTGGCGCTTTTCGGCCACCACCACCAGCGGCACCATGGCGACGAAGGCCAGCGTCATGATGCCAAGATAGGTCAGTCCGTGTCGCTCCACTGCGATGCCCGCCTCGACCAGGCGGAACGGTACGGCAATGAAGATCGCCATCAACAGCAAGTGCAGGACGAAGATCGACAGGTCGAGCCGCCACAGATCCGCCCGCGCCAGGGTCGCCGCCAACTGCCGTCGGTCGATGCCCACGTCGCGATGCCGCAGACGCCGCGGTGCCGGCGGTACCAGCTTCCACAGCACGACCAGGCCCAGCGCGGCCAGGCCGGCGGTGAACCAGAACACACCCGCCAGGCCGGACGCCGCGGCCAGCCACGGCCCCAGCACCATGGCCACGGCAAACGCCACGCCGATGGAGAGCCCGATGGTCGCCATGGCAGCGGTGCGCACCTGCTCGCGGGTCTGGTCGGCGAGCAGCGCCATGATCGCCGCGGCCACCGCCCCGCTGCCCTGCAGGCAGCGTCCGGCGATCACCCCGCCGATGCTGTCGGCGGACGCCGCCACCACGCTACCCAGGAGGAACAGCAGCAAGCCGCCGGCGATTACCGGCTTGCGCCCCAGGCGATCGGAGAGCAGGCCGAAGGGGATCTGCAGGATCGCCTGGGTCAGGCCATAGACGCCCAGCGCCAGCCCTACCAGCAGCGGCGTGGCGCCGTCCAGCGCGTCGGCATAAAGCGCCAGCACCGGCAGCACCATGAACAGCCCCAGCATGCGTGTGGCATACAGACCGGCCAGGCCGGTGATGGCACGCCGTTCGGAGGCTAGCAGCAGTCCAGAGAGCTTGCGCATAGGGGCGATGACGATTCCATGGTGGGTGGGCCGGGCCCTCGAGGTGGACCGACTATTCTAACGATTCCGGCCCCCACAGGAAACGCCCCTACCTACTGGCGCTTTGGCGCGCGCTCGACCGCACGCGTATAATCGAGGTTTTGCCGAGCGCCATGAGGTGGGAATGGACAGGATCGTGGTCAGGGGTGCCCGCACCCACAACCTCAAGCAGATCGACGTCGAACTGCCCCGCGACAGCCTGATCGTGGTCACCGGGCTTTCGGGCTCGGGCAAGTCCTCGCTGGCCTTCGACACCCTCTACGCCGAGGGCCAGCGGCGCTACGTGGAGTCGCTCTCCACCTATGCCCGGCAGTTCCTGTCGATGATGGAGAAGCCCGATGTCGATCATATCGAAGGGCTGTCGCCGGCGATCTCCATCGAACAGAAGTCCACCTCGCACAATCCGCGCTCCACGGTGGGCACCATCACCGAGATCTACGACTACCTGCGCCTGTTGTTCGCCCGCGCCGGCACGCCACGCTGCCCCGAGCACGGCGAAGATCTGGAAGCGAGCACGGTATCGCAGATGGTCGACCAGGTACTGGCGCTGCCCGAAGGCAGCAAGCTGATGCTGCTGGCGCCGGTGGTGTCGGGGCGCAAGGGCGAGCACCTGCAGCTGCTCGCCGAGCTTCGCGCCCAGGGCTTCGTGCGCGTGATGGTCGACGGCCAGGCGTTGGAGCTCGACGACATCGCCCCGCTGGACAAGAACAAGAAGCACGACATCAGCGTGGTGATCGACCGCATCAAGGTGCGCGACGGGCTCCAGCAGCGCCTGGCGGAGTCGTTCGAGACCGCCCTCAATCTGGCCGACGGCATCGCCGTGGTCCACTTCATGGACGGCGAGGCCGAAGACATCACCTTCTCGGCACGCTTCGCCTGCCCGGTGTGCGGCTACGCCATCGCCGAACTCGAACCGCGCATGTTCTCGTTCAACAACCCCGCCGGCGCCTGCCCCACCTGCGACGGCCTGGGCGTGCAGCAGGTCTTCGACCCCGACAAGCTGATCAGCCATCCGGAACTGTCCCTGGCCGAGGGGGTGATCAAGGGCTGGGACCGGCGCAGCATCTACTACTTCAGCCAGCTGCAGGCCATTGCCGACCACTACCGCTTCACCCTGGAGACGCCGTGGCAGGAGCTTGCCCGCCACGAGAAGGAGATCGTCCTCTATGGCAGCGGCGACGACGAGATCGCCTTCAGCTACGTCAATGACCGCGGTCGCCGCGTGACCCGCGAGCACCCCTTCGAAGGCGTGCTGCCCAACATGCAGCGCCGCTACCGCGAGACCGAGTCGAGCATGGTGCGCGAAGAGCTGGCGCGCTACATCGCCGACCGCCCGTGCCCCACCTGTCACGGCTCGCGCCTGCGCAAGGAGGCACGCCACGTCTTCGTCGACGACCACACGCTGCCGCAGATCGTGCAGCTGCCGATCGGCGAGGCCTGGGATTACTTTCAGCGCCTGACCCTGCCCGGGCGCAAGGGCGAAATCGCCCAGAAGGTGATCAACGAGATCCATGCGCGCCTGGAGTTTCTGGTCAACGTCGGCCTCGACTACCTCAACCTCGAGCGCAGCGCCGAGACCCTCTCCGGCGGCGAGGCCCAGCGCATCCGCCTGGCCAGCCAGATCGGCGCCGGCCTGGTGGGCGTCATGTACATCCTCGACGAGCCCTCCATCGGCCTGCACCAGCGCGACAACGACCGCCTGCTCAAGACCCTGATCCACCTGCGCGACCTGGGCAACACCGTGATCGTGGTCGAGCACGACGAGGACGCCATACGCGCCGCCGACCATGTGCTCGACATCGGCCCCGGCGCCGGCGTGCACGGCGGCAGGATCGTCGCCCAGGGCACCCCCGAGCAGGTCATGGCCAGCCACGACTCGCTGACCGGGCAGTACCTCTCCGGCAAGCGGCGTATCGAGGTGCCCAAGTGGCGCATCCCCGGCAACCCCGAGAAGCGGCTGGTACTCACCGGCGCACGCGGCAACAACCTGCACGACGTCAGCCTGACCCTGCCGCTGGGGCTGTTCATCTGCGTCACCGGCGTCTCCGGCTCGGGCAAGTCGACGCTGATCAACTCGACGCTGATGCCTATCGCCGCCCGCGAACTGAATCACGCCACCACCCTGACCCCGGCCTCCTACGACACCATCGAGGGACTCGACCAGCTCGACAAGGTGATCGACATCGACCAGAGCCCCATCGGGCGCACGCCGCGCTCCAACCCGGCCACCTATACCGGCATCTTCACGCCGATCCGCGAGCTCTTCGCCGGCACCCAGGAGGCACGCTCGCGCGGCTATAAGCCCGGCCGCTTCTCGTTCAACGTCAAGGGCGGGCGCTGCGAAGCGTGCCAGGGCGAAGGCATGATCAAGGTCGAGATGCACTTCCTGCCCGACATCTACGTGCCCTGCGACGTGTGCAAGGGCAAGCGCTACAATCGCGAGACGCTGGAAATCGAGTACAAGGGCAAGAGCATCGATGAAGTGCTCGAGATGACCGTGGAGGAGGCGCTGGAATTCTTCAGCCCGGTGCCGGCCATCGCCCGTCGCCTGCAGACCCTGCTCGACGTCGGGCTCTCCTACATCCGCCTGGGGCAGAGCGCCACTACCCTCTCCGGCGGCGAGGCCCAGCGGGTCAAGCTGGCCCGCGAGCTGGCCAAGCGCGACACCGGCAAGACACTCTACATCCTCGACGAACCCACCACGGGGCTGCATTTCGAGGACATCCGCCAGCTGCTCGCCGTGCTCCACCGCCTGCGCGACCACGGCAACACCATCGTGGTGATCGAGCACAACCTCGACGTGATCAAGACCGCCGACTGGATCGTCGACCTCGGCCCCGAGGGCGGCTCCGGCGGCGGGCGCATCATCGCCGAGGGCACCCCCGAACAGGTCGCCGAGATGGAGGTCTCCCACACCGGGCGCTTCCTCAAGCCGTTGCTGGAGCGAGCCAGAAGCCAGCAGGCCGAACTGGCAGCATCCAAATAGCTCCTAGTATGACGGCCAGCGGCATCGGACAAGCCGCGACTACCGAGCCAGCCACAAAAAACCCGGCTTCGCGAGAAGCCGGGTTTTTCGTGTTGCTACAGCGATGCCGGGCCGGGCCCGCTGCCGGGGATCACTCCTCGGCGGCGGCTTCCTCGACCTCTCCGACGACCGGACGGTCGACGAGCTCGACGAAGGCCATGGGGGCGTTGTCGCCGGTGCGGAAGCCGCACTTGAGGATACGGACGTAACCGCCCGGACGCTCGGCGTAACGCGGACCCAGCTCGTTGAAGAGCTTGCCGACCGCTTCCTTGGAGCGGGTGCGGCTGAAGGCCAGACGACGGTTGGCAACGCTGTCCTGCTTGGCCAGGGTGATCAGCGGCTCGATGACGCGACGCAGCTCCTTGGCCTTGGGCAGGGTTGTCTTGATCACTTCGTGCTCGATCAGCGACACGCTCATGTTCTTGAACATGGCCTGGCGATGCGAGCTGGTACGATTCAGGTGACGACCACTCTTACGATGACGCATGGTTGTGATTCCTTACCAAACTGGGACTCGAGTCGACGCTCACGCGGAGGCCTTGTCGTCCTTCAGGCTCGCCGGCGGCCAGTTCTCCAGCCGCATGCCGAGGGAAAGACCGCGTGCAGCCAACACGTCCTTGATTTCGTTCAACGACTTCTTGCCGAGGTTCGGCGTCTTCAACAGCTCCACCTCGGTGCGCTGGATCAGATCGCCGATGTAGTAGATGTTCTCGGCCTTGAGGCAGTTGGCACTGCGGACGGTCAACTCGAGATCGTCTACGGGACGCAGCAGGATCGGATCGACGTGATCCTCCTCCTCCACGACCTCCTGCTCCTTGTCGGCTTCCAGGTCGACGAACGCAGCCAGCTGCTCCTGCAGGATGGTCGCGCTGCGACGGATCGCCTCTTCCGGATCCAGGGTGCCGTCGGTCTCCAGGTCGATGATCAGCTTGTCGAGGTCGGTACGCTGCTCGACACGCGCGGCATCGACGGCATACGAGACGCGGCGCACGGGGCTGAAGGTGGCATCCAGCTGCAGCCGACCGATGGCACGCGACTCGTCGTCGGCGCCCACACGGGCATCCGCCGGCTCGTAGCCACGGCCGCGAGCGACCTTGAGCTGCATCTTGAGCTCGGCGCCCTCGTTGACGTGGGCAATGACGTGATCCGGATTGACGATCTCGACGTCGTGATCGAGGACGATGTCGCCCGCGGTCACCACGGCCGGGCCCTGCTTGTTCAGCGAGAGCACCGCCTCGTCGCGACTGTGCATGCGGATGGCCACGTCCTTGAGGTTCAGGAGAATCTCGATGACGTCTTCCTGAACACCCTCGATCGCGCTGTACTCATGCTCGACACCCGTGATCTCGACTTCCACCACGGCACAGCCGGGCATGGACGAGAGCAGAATGCGACGCAGCGCATTGCCCAGGGTATGGCCAAAGCCACGCTCGAACGGCTCGAGCACGATCTTCGCGTGATGCGCGCTGATCTCTTCGACCTTGATATCGCGCGGACGGAGAAACTCTGTCACTGAACGCTGCATAACTACACCTTTGAGGCTGCCTAACGGTTACTCGGTACTCGTTGCCGGCCCCCAGGGGCCGGCACGACGCGATCAGCGACGCTTACTTCGAGTACAGCTCGACGATCAGGTTTTCGTTGATGTCGGCCGACAGGTCGCCGCGTTCCGGGATAGCCTTGAAGGTGCCTTCCATCTTCTTCGCGTCCACCTCGATCCAGGCGACGTCGCCACGGTTGGCAGCGATGGAAAGCGCACTCTGGATGCGCGCCTGGTTCTTCGCCTTCTCGCGAACGGAAACCACGTCGCCGGGCTTGACCTGATAGGAAGCCACGTTGACGGTACGGCCATTGACCGCAATCGCCTTGTGGCTCACCAGCTGGCGCGCCTCGGAACGAGTGGAACCGAAGCCCATGCGGTAGACGACGTTGTCCAGTCGGGATTCGAGCAGCTGCAGCAGGACTTCGCCGGTGGCGCCGGAGCGACGGGCGGCCTCCTTGTAGTAGCTGCGGAACTGCTTCTCGAGCACGCCGTAGATACGACGCACTTTCTGCTTCTCGCGAAGCTGCAAGCCGTAGTCGGAAAGACGCTGACGGCGCTGGCCGTGCACACCCGGAATCTGCTCGGATTTGCACTTCTTCTCGAAGGGAGTCACACCGCTCTTGAGGAAGAGGTCGGTGCCTTCACGACGAGACAGTTTGCACTTCGGTCCAATATAACGAGCCATGAATCTGTCTCCTTAAACGCGGCGTTTCTTCGGCGGACGGCAGCCATTGTGGGGAATGGGCGTCGCGTCAGTGATGCTCTGCACGCGGAAGCCGGCGGCGCTCAGCGCGCGCACGGCGGATTCACGGCCAGGACCGGGGCCCTTGACCAGCACGTCGACGTTTTTCACACCATACTCGGCTGCAGCGGTCGCTGCACGCTCGCTTGCCACTTGAGCAGCGAACGGGGTGCTCTTGCGAGAACCACGAAAACCCGAACCACCGGCAGTTGCCCAGGAAAGGGCGTTGCCCTGGCGGTCTGTGATCGTCACGATCGTGTTGTTAAAAGAGGCGTGGATGTGCGCAACGGCGTCCACTACCTGCTTTTTAACCTTTTTACGGTTGCTACGCGGGTTAGCCATGTTGATGTCAATTCCTGTCTTTACGCCAGAACGTGCGTGTTACTTGCGGATCGGCTTACGCGGGCCCTTGCGGGTACGCGCGTTAGTCTTGGTCCGCTGACCACGCAGCGGAAGACTACGACGATGACGCAGACCACGATAGCAACCCAGGTCCATGAGACGCTTGATGTTCAGCGTCACATCACGACGAAGGTCACCCTCCACGGTATACTTGCCGACCTCGGCACGCAGGGCATCGACCTCTTCAGAGGAGAGCTCCTGGATCTTGGTGGTCGGCGCGATGCCGGTTGCGACGCAGATCTCCTGCGCACGCGTGCGGCCAATCCCGAAGATATAGGTCAGCGAGATCGCCGCATGCTTGTTGTCCGGGATATTGACGCCTGCAATACGGGCCATCAGCTTTCTCCGAAATTTGAGCGGCTTGCTCGATTAGTCACTACAAAAGGCGCAACAGCATACCCCTTTACCCAGCTTTGGGCAAGGGGTATGCCGGCACCGCTTTTCCACAAACGCCAGAATCAACCCTGGCGCTGCTTGTGCCGCGGCTCGGTGCAGATGACGCGGACCGCGCCATTGCGCCGAATGATCTTGCAGTTGCGGCACATCTTCTTGACGGAAGCTCGAACTTTCATCGTTCCTTCTCCAAAATCGGCACGCGGCGCGCCAGATCACCGGCGGCGCGGCTCAGCGCATGATGCCGCCGCTGCCATAGCCTTTCAGGTTGGACTTCTTCATCACCGACTCGTACTGGTGCGACATGAGGTGCGATTGCACCTGGGCCATGAAGTCCATGATGACCACCACCACGATCAGCAGCGAGGTACCGCCGAAGAAGAACGGCACGTTCCACGCCACGATCAGGAACTGGGGCATCAGGGAAACCGCAGTGATGTACAGGGCGCCGAACAGGGTCAGACGCGTCATGACCTTGTCGACGTAGCGAGCGGTCTGCTCACCAGGGCGAATACCCGGCAGGAAGGCCCCTGACTTCTTGAGGTTGTCAGCGACATCCTTGGGGTTGAAGACCAGCGCTGTGTAAAAGAAGCAGAAGAATACCACCGCCGCCGCGAAAAGCAAGATGTACAGCGGCTGCCCCGGGCCCAAGGCCTGGGACGCCCGCTGCAGCCACTCCATGCCGTCGCCGGCGCCGACCCACTGGCCGATGGAGGCGGGGAACAGCAGGATGCTGGAGGCGAAGATCGGCGGAATCACGCCCGCCATGTTCACCTTCAGCGGCAGGTAGCTGCTCTGCCCCGCATACATCTTGTTACCGACCTGACGCCGCGGGTAGTTCACCGTGATGCGGCGCTGGCCGCGCTCGATGAACACCACGAAGGCCACGGTCGCCACGCCCAGCACGGAGAGGGCCAGCAGCGGCAGCACGTTCCACGCGCCTTCATTGCGGGCCAGCTCGAATGCCTGGCCCACCGCACCCGGCAGGCCGGCGACGATACCAGCGAAGATCAGCAGCGAGATACCGTTGCCGATCCCCTTCTCGGTGATCTGCTCGCCCAGCCACATCAAAAACACCGCGCCCGACACGAAGGTGACGACGGCAGTGAAGTAGAAGCTGAAGTCGGCGGTATAGGCGATACCCTGGCTGGCCAGCCCCACCGACATGCCGGTGGCCTGGACCAGGGCCAGCACCACCGTGCCGTAGCGGGTGTACTGGCTGATCTTGCGGCGGCCGGCCTCCCCCTCCTTCTTCAACTGCTCGAGGTGGGGCGAGACCGCGGTCAGCAGCTGCATAATGATCGACGCCGAGATGTAGGGCATGATGCCCAAGGCGAAGATGCTCATGCGTTCCAGCGCACCACCCGAGAACATGTTGAACAGTCCCAGGATGGTGCCCTGCTGCTCCCTGAACAAGGCAGCAAGCTGGTCAGGATTGATACCGGGAACGGGAATATGGGCACCGATGCGGTACACCACGATGGCGAGGAGCACGAAGCGCAGACGCGCCCACAGTTCACTCAGACCGCTGCCCATCGCCGGCATGTTTCCTGACTTGGCCATTTAGTCCTCTACCTTGCCGCCGGCGGCTTCGATCGCGGCACGGGCACCCTTGGTGACCTTGAGACCGCGAACGGTGACCGCCTTGTTGACGTCGCCGGAAAGAATGATCTTCGCGTGCTGGGTGGCATCCTTGAGCACGTTGGCCTGCTTCAGGGTCTCCAGGGTGACTTCGTCACCGGCGACCTTGGCCAGTTCGCTCAGGCGCACCTCTTCGGAGACCAGCGACTTCATGGAGGTGAAGCCGAACTTGGGCAGACGCCGCTGCAGCGGCATCTGACCGCCCTCGAAGCCGGGCTTCACGCTGCCGCCGCTGCGCGACTTCTGGCCCTTGTGGCCGCGGCCGCCGGTCTTGCCCAGGCCGGAGCCGATGCCACGACCGACGCGCTTCTCGGCGTGCTTGGAGCCCGGTGCCGGGCTCAGGCTGTTGAGTTTCATGGATTACTCTCCCTCTACCCGCACAAGGTAGTTGACCTTGTGGATCATGCCGCGCACGGCAGGGGTGTCTTCCAGCTCGACCGTATGACCGATGCGGCGCAGCCCCAGGCCCTTCATGGTGGCCTTGTGCTTGGGCAGTGTGCCGATGGTGCTACGGATCTGGGTAACCTTGAGTGTGGCTGCCATGGTATTTACCCCGTGATCGCTTCGACAGACAGACCGCGCTTGGCGGCGATGTCTTCCGGCGACTGCATGGAGGCGAGACCCTTGACGGTCGCGCGCACCACGTTGACCGGATTGGTGGAGCCGTAGCACTTGGCCAGGACGTCGTGGACGCCGGCCAGCTCGAGCACGGAGCGCATGGCGCCGCCGGCGATGATCCCGGTACCTTCGGAGGCCGGCTGCATGTACACCTTGGAGGCACCGTGACGGGCCTTGACCGGGTACTGCAGGGTGTGGCCCTTGAGGCTCACCTTGACCATGTTGCGGCGCGCCTGGTCCATGGCCTTCTGGATCGCGACCGGCACTTCACGCGCCTTGCCGCGACCGAAGCCGACACGACCATTGCCGTCGCCCACGACGGTCAGAGCGGTGAAACCGAAAATACGGCCACCCTTGACCACCTTGGCGACACGGTTGACCTGCACGAGCTTTTCCTGCAGGTCGCCGGTGTTCTGTTCGTTCTTCGCCATCGTAAAACCCTTTAGAATTCCAGGCCGCCTTCACGTGCGGCGTCGGCCAGGGCCTTCACGCGACCGTGGTACTTGTAACCGGCACGATCGAAGGCCACCTGGGTGATGCCAGCCTGCTTGGCGCGTTCGGCAATCAGCGCACCGACCTTGGCGGCGGCGTCGGCGTTGCCGGTCGCTCCCTCGCGCAGGTCCTTGTCCAGCGTGGAAGCGCTGGCCAGCACCTTGCCACCATCCGGCGAGATGATCTGCGCGTAGATGTGACGCGGGGTACGGTTGACGCACAGGCGATACACGCCCAGCTCGCGCATCTTGGCGCGAGCGCGGCGGGCACGACGGAGACGAGATTCTTTCTTCGCGTTCATAACCCTGCCTTACTTCTTCTTGGCTTCTTTACGACGCACCTGCTCGTCGGCGTACCGCACACCCTTACCCTTGTAGGGCTCGGGCGGACGGAAGGCACGAACCTCGGCGGCGACCTGGCCCAGCTTCTGCTTGTCCGCGCTCTTCAGCACGATGACGGTGTTCTTCGGCGTTTCCGCGGAGACACCCTCAGGCAGGGAATACTCGACCGGGTGGGAGAAGCCCAGTGACAGATTCAGCGTCTGGCCACTTGCCTGGGCACGATAGCCGACGCCAACGATTTCGAGGGTCTTGGTGAAGCCCTCGGAGACGCCGGTGACCAGGTTCTGGACCAGAGCACGAGTGGTGCCGACCATGGCCCAGGACTTGGCGCTCTCGCTCGGGTTGAAGGTCAGTTGACCCTCTTCCTGGGCGATGGCCACGTCCGGGTGAACGGTCATGGACAGCGTGCCCTGGCTGCCCTTGACGGTCAGCTGGTCGCCGTCGA
Source organism: Billgrantia sulfidoxydans (assembly GCF_017868775.1). Taxonomy (NCBI): domain Bacteria; kingdom Pseudomonadati; phylum Pseudomonadota; class Gammaproteobacteria; order Oceanospirillales; family Halomonadaceae; genus Billgrantia; species Billgrantia sulfidoxydans. The sequence goes on from NZ_CP053381.1 coordinate 3,955,527, forward strand.
GCTTGACGTCGACGCCGGCGGGCACTTTAACCGGATATTTGGCTACGCGGGACATTCCAGACTCCTAGAATACGGTGCAGATGACTTCGCCACCGACGCCCGCCTGGCGAGCGGCACGGTCGGTCATCACGCCCTGGGAGGTGGTGACGATCGCCACACCCATGCCGTCCGCCACCTTGGGCAGTGCATCCTTGCCCTTGTACTGGCGCAGGGACGGCTTGGATACCCGCTGCAGGTGCTCGATGACCGGCTTGCCCTCGAAGTACTTGAGGGTCACGCTCAGCTCGGGCTTGGTGCCTTCAGCGACCGCGAAGTCGGTGATATAGCCCTCTTCCTTCAATACGCGGGCCACCTCGACCTTGAGCTTGGAGGACGGCATGGTGACCGTCTCCTTGGTGGCCAGCTGCGCATTGCGGATACGGGTGAACATATCCGCCAGAGTGTCTTGCATGCTCATTTACATTGCGCTCCTGATGTTTCCGTGGCGGCTTACCAGCTGGACTTCTTCAGCCCAGGGACCTCGCCACGCATAGCGGCTTCACGCAGCTTGTTACGGCCGAGGCCGAACTTGTTGTAGTAGCCGTGCGGACGGCCGGTGATCCGGCAGCGGTTACGCTGACGCACCGGGCTGGAGTCGCGCGGCAACTGCTGCAGCTTCAGCGTCGCCTCGAAGCGCTCTTCGTCGGAAGTGTTCACGTTCTGGATGATCGCCTTGAGCTCGGCGCGGCGGGCCGCATACTTCTCGACCAGCTTGGTGCGCTTGAGCTCGCGTTCAATCATGCTCTTCTTTGCCATGATCCCACCCTTATTTCTTGAACGGGAAGTTCAGCGCGCTCAGCAGCGCACGACCTTCCTCGTCGGTGTTGGCAGTAGTGGTGATGGTGACATCCAGCCCACGAATCCGATCGATCTTATCATATTCGATCTCGGGGAAGATGATCTGCTCACGCACACCCATGGAGTAGTTGCCGCGACCGTCGAAGGACTTCGGGTTGAGACCACGGAAGTCACGTACGCGGGGAATCGCGATGTTGACCAGGCGATCGAGGAATTCCCACATGCGCTCGGCGCGCAGGGTCACCTTGATACCGATCGGCCAACCTTCGCGCACCTTGAAGCCCGCGATGGACTTGCGCGCCTTGGTCACCAACGGCTTCTGACCGGAGAGCTTCTCCAGGTCGCCGATGGCATTCTCGATCAGCTTCTTGTCGCTGGTCGCGTCACCGATGCCCATGTTGAGGGTCACCTTGGTGATCCGCGGCACCTGCATCACGTTGGCGTAGCTGAACTGCTCTTTGAGCTGAGCCACCACCTCGTTCTGATAACGTTCTTTCAAGTTCGCCATTTTGCTACCCGACTCGCGTTAGGCGTCGATCTGCGTCTGCGTCGACTTGTAGATACGTACCTTGGTACCGTCTTCCTTAACCTGGAAGCCGACGCGATCCGCCTTACCGGTCTCCGAGTTGAAGATCGCCACGTTGGACGCGTGAATCGGAGCCTCGCGCTCGACGATACCGCCCTGATTGCCCGCCATGGGGTTGGGCTTGGTGTGACGCTTGATCATGTTCACACCGGACACGACGAAGCGTTCGTCCTTGAGGACGCGCTTGACGGTGCCACGCTTGCCCTTATCCTTGCCGGCGATGACGATTACTTCATCGTCACGTTTGATCTTTTGCATATCCGCCTCGCTCCTTACAGCACTTCGGGCGCCAGGGAAATGATCTTCATGAACTTCTCGGTACGAAGCTCACGGGTCACCGGCCCGAAGATACGGGTACCGATCGGCTGTTCGTTGGTGTTGTTCAACAGAACCGCCGCATTTCCGTCGAAGCGGATCAGCGAACCGTCGGAACGACGGACTCCGCTGCGGGTGCGAACCACTACCGCCTTGAGGACCTGGCCTTTCTTGACCTTGCCACGCGGAATGGCTTCCTTCACCGTGACCTTGATGATGTCACCGACACGCGCGTAGCGACGGTGCGAGCCGCCAAGCACCTTGATGCACTGCACCCGGCGCGCTCCGCTGTTGTCGGCGACATCCAGCATTGTCTGAGTCTGAATCATCGGTTTTCTCCAAACCTAATCTGACTGCTCTCGCCGAGCTCAGCCCCTGGCCTGCTCGATCACCTCGACCAGCGTCCAGGCCTTCTTCTTGGACAGCGGACGGCATTCCTGGATGGACACCGTGTCACCGGCCTTGGCCTGGTTCGCCTCGTCATGGGCGTGCAGCTTGGTGGAGCGCTTGACGTACTTGCCATAGATCGGGTGCCGCTCGCGACGCTCGATCATGACGACGATGGACTTGTCCATCTTGTCGCTCACCACCTTGCCGGTGAGCGTACGGGCTTTCTTTTCTTCGGCCATCTCAGTCACCTGCCTTCTCGTTGAGCACAGTCTTCACCCGGGCGATGTCCCGACGAACCTGCTTGAGCAGATGAGTCTGGCTGAGCTGGCCGGTGGCCTTCTGCATGCGCAGGTTGAACTGCTCGCGGAGGAGTTCGAAGAGCTGCTCCTGGAGCTGCTCGACTGACTTTTCACGAATTTCCTGGGCTTTCATCACATCACCGTCCGTTTCACAAAGGTGGTGGACACGGGCATCTTCTGCGCAGCCAGGGAGAAGGCCTCACGAGCCAGCTCTTCGGACACGCCTTCGATTTCGTACAGGACCCGGCCCGGCTGGATCTGTGCGACCCAGTACTCGACGGAGCCCTTGCCCTTACCCATACGGACTTCGAGCGGCTTCTTGGAAATCGGCTTGTCGGGGAACACGCGGATCCAGATCTTGCCGCCACGCTTGACGTGACGGGTGATCGCACGGCGGCCGGCTTCGATCTGGCGCGCCGTGATGCGGCCGCGACCGGTTGCCTTCAGGCCGTACTCCCCGAAGCTGATCTTGCTTCCGCGATGCGCCAGGCCACGGTTGCGACCTTTCTGCATCTTGCGGAATTTCATGCGCTTGGGCTGTAACATCGACTCGCTCTCCCCTTACCTGGAACCTTTCTTCTTGGAGGGCGCGGCCTGCGGCTGTTGCTTGGCCTTGGCGCGGACCTCTTCGATGCCCCCGAGGATTTCACCCTTGAAGACCCACACCTTGACACCGATGATGCCGTAGGTGGTCTTGGCCTCGTAGGTGGCGTAGTCGATGTCCGCACGCAGGGTGTGCAGCGGCACGCGACCTTCCCGGTACCATTCGGTGCGGGCGATTTCCGCGCCGCCGAGGCGACCGGAGAGCTGCACCTTGATGCCGCCGGCGCCGAGGCGCATGGCGTTCTGCACCGCGCGCTTCATGGCGCGACGGAACATGACACGACGCTCGAGCTGGCCGGCGATGTTCTGCGCGACGAGCTTGGCGTCCAGCTCCGGCTTGCGCACTTCCTCGATGTTGACGTGCACCGGCACGCCCATCATCGCGGTAACGTCGCGACGCAGCTTGTCGACGTCCTCGCCCTTCTTGCCGATCACGATGCCCGGACGGGCAGTGTGAATGGTGATGCGGGCGTTGTTCGCCGGACGCTCGATAGTGATCTTGCTCACGGAGGCGTTCTTCAGACGCTCCTCGAGGAAGCGACGCACTTCGAGATCGTTGTTCAGCTTGTCGGCATAGGCACCGCGCTCGGCATACCACACCGAGGAGTGGTCCTTGACGATACCCAGCCGAATACCTGTCGGATTGACTTTCTGACCCATCTGGTCGACTCCTACTTCTCGGCTACCTTGACGGTGATGTGGCAGGTGCGCTTCAGGATGCGATCCGCACGGCCCTTGGCGCGCGGACGGATGCGCTTGAGCGTCATGCCCTCATCGACGCAGATGGTCGAGACACGCAGCTCGTCGATATCCATGCCGTTGTTTTCTTCCGCATTCGCGATGGCGGACTGCAGCACTTTCTTGACCAGCTTGGCAGCCTTCTTCGGTGAGAAGGTCAGCAGGTCGAGCGCCTCGGCGACAGGCTTACCGCGCACCTGGTCAGCCACCAAACGGGCCTTCTGGGCGGATAAACGAGCGCCACGCAGCTTAGCTGTGACTTCCATCTCTCAATCCTCTCTGGCTTACCGTTTGGCTTTCTTGTCCGCCGCATGGCCGCGATAGGTGCGGGTGGCAGCGAATTCGCCCAGCTTGTGGCCAACCATTTCCTCGGAGACGTGCACCGGGACGTGTTGGCGACCGTTATGGACAGCAATGGTGAGCCCAACCATGTTCGGCAGGATCATGGAACGACGCGACCAGGTCTTGATCGGTTTGCGGTCGTTCTTCTCCACTGCAGCCTCAACCTTCTTCAGCAGATGAAGGTCGATAAAAGGACCTTTCTTCAGTGAACGTGGCACAGCCGTTACCCCTTAATGTCTGTTACTTGGCCTTGCGGCGGCGAACGATCAGCGCGTCGGTGCGCTTGTTCTTGCGGGTCTTGTGGCCCTTGGTGGGCACACCCCACGGCGTGACCGGATGACGACCACCGCTGGTGCGGCCTTCACCGCCACCATGCGGGTGATCCACCGGGTTCATGGCCACACCGCGAACGGTCGGACGCACGCCTCTCCAGCGCTTCGCACCGGCCTTGCCAAGTTGACGCAGGCTGTGCTCAGAGTTGCTCACTTCTCCCAAGGTCGCACGGCAGTCGGCCAGCACCTTGCGCATCTCGCCGGAGCGCAGACGCAGGGTGGCATAGCTGCCTTCACGGGCGACCAGCTGGGCACTGGTACCGGCGCTGCGAGCCAGCTGCGCGCCCTTGCCGGGCTTGAGCTCGATGCAGTGAACCGTGGAACCCAGCGGGATGTTGCGCAGCGGAAGGGTGTTGCCCTTCTTGATCGCCGCATTCACGCCGGACTCGAGACGGTCGCCGGCACTCACGCCCTTGGGCGCGATGATGTAGCGACGCTCGCCGTCCAGGTACTTCAGCAGCGCGATGTGGGCGCTGCGGTTGGGATCGTACTCAAGGCGCTCGACGACGGCGGGAACGCCATCCTTGGTGCGCTTGAAATCGATCAGCCGGTAGTGCTGACGGTGACCACCGCCCACGTGCCGGGTGGTGATGCGGCCGTTGTTGTTACGCCCGCCGCTGCGCGACTGCTTCTCGAGCAGCGGCGCATAGGGCTTGCCCTTGTGCAGCTCGTCGTTGACGACCTTGACCAGGTGGCGACGACCGGCGGATGTGGGTTTTGTCTTGACGATTGCCATGATCCGTACTCCTGCCCTTATTCGGCGCCAGTGAAGTCTTCGAGCGTCTCACCAGCCGCCAGGGTCACGTAGGCCTTGCGGTAGCCCTGACGACGGCCCAGACCGTGCGCACTGCGCTTGGTCTTGCCCTTCATGTTCAGCACCTGGACACGATCGACCTTCTTGCCAAACAGCACCTGCACGGCCTGCTTGATTTCCGGCTTGGTCGCGTCGCTGGCCACCTTGAACACATACTGGTTGCGCTCGGCGGCGAAAGCGGCCTTCTCGGTCACGTGCGGACCGAGCAGAACCTTGAATACGCGCTCCTGGTTCATGCCAGCTTCTCCTCGAATTTACGCAGAGCAGAGACGGTGACCAGCACCTTGTCGAAGGCGATCAGGCTCACCGGATCGGCGGCAGCCACATCCACCACATCCACGTTGGGGATGTTGCGAGCGGCCAGATAGAGCTTCTCGTCGACCTCTTCGGTGACGATCAGCGCCTTCTCCAGGCCCAGCTCACCCAGCTTGGCGACCAGCTGCTTGGTCTTGGGGGCATCGACGGTGAACTCGTCGATGGCGACCAGGCGCTCCTGGCGCACCAGTTCGGACAGGATGGAGCGCATCGCGGCGCGATACATCTTGCGGTTGACCTTCTGCGAGTGGTCCTGCGGACGCGCCGCGAAGGTCACGCCACCGCTGCGCCACAGCGGCGAGCGGATGGTACCGGCGCGAGCGCGGCCGGTCCCCTTCTGACGCCACGGCTTCTTGCCACCGCCGCGCACGTCGGAACGGGTCTTCTGGGCGCGAGTTCCCTGCCGACCACCGGCCAGATAGGCGGTGACGACCTGGTGAACCAGCGCCTCGTTGAATTCTTTGCCAAAGGTGGCGTCGGCGACTTCGACAGTACCCGCGCCTGCAGCAAGATTCAGATTCATCGGTTCTATCCCCTTCAGCCAGCTTTGACGGCGCTGCGAACGATAACGTCGCTGCCGGTAGCACCGGGCACGGCGCCCTTGATCAGCAGCAGGTTGCGCTCGGCATCGACCCGCACGACTTCAAGGCTCTGAACGGTGCAGCGGACATTGCCCATCTGACCGGCCATCTTCTTGCCCTTGAACACGCGACCCGGGGTCTGACACATACCGATGGAACCCGGCGCACGATGCGACAGGGAGTTGCCGTGGGTGGCATCCTGGGTACGGAAGTTCCAGCGCTTGACGGCGCCCTGGAAGCCCTTGCCCTTGGAGGTGCCGGTCACGTCGACCTTCTGACCAGCTTCGAAGAGGGATACGGTGAGTTCGCCGCCCACTTCCGGAGTCTCATCGCCTTCTGCGACACGGAACTCCATCAGTGAACGACCGGCCTCGATACCTGCCTTGGCGTACTGACCTGCCTGCGCCTTGGTGAGGTGCTTGGCCTTGCGGGAGCCGGTTGTGACCTGAATCGCCGCGTAGCCGTCGGATTCGACGGTCTTGACGCTGGTGACGCGATTCGGCTCAACCTCGATCACGGTTACGGGCACGGAGGCGCCATCTTCGGTAAAGACACGGGTCATACCGGCCTTTCTACCGACCAAACCGATAGTCATTCTCAGTCTCCTTTAGTGTACGGGGCTATCACCCGCTATGGCTGCCCTTTCCAGAGCATTCCACTAGCACGTTGTGTGACGCCATCACGGCGTGGCGGCTGCTGCTCCCACTCGTTCGGAGGAGCGCTGGGCCGCGGTGTCTAGTGTGGTTAGTCGAGCTTGATCTGCACGTCCACGCCGGCGGCGAGGTCGAGCTTCATCAGCGCATCGACGGTCTTTTCGGTCGGCTCGACGATATCGAGCACGCGCTTGTGGGTGCGGATCTCGTACTGGTCACGCGCATCCTTGTTGACGTGCGGCGAGATCAGCACGGTGTAACGCTCACGATTGGTCGGCAACGGGATCGGACCGCGCACCTGGGCGCCAGTACGCTTGGCGGTATCAACGATCTCCGCGGCGGACTGGTCGATCAGGCGATGGTCGAAAGCCTTCAACCGAATGCGAATCTTCTGGTTCTGCATTTGCCCTAAACTCCAATGGATGTCGACGACGGCTGCCGCCTACCCACGCATTCAAAGGATGCGCATTATATGCACGCCGAGGGCGAGAGTCAAACACTCTGCCCAAGGTGCGCAGAAAGGGGGCTCCTTGCGGAGCCCCCTTCGATCGATCAGAAGCCCAGGGCTTACTTGACGATCTTGGCCACGACGCCGGCGCCGACGGTGCGGCCGCCTTCGCGGATGGCGAAACGCAGACCTTCGTCCATGGCGATCGGGGCGATCAGGGTCACGACCATCTGGACGTTGTCGCCCGGCATGACCATCTCGACGCCTTCCGGCAGCTCACAGGTACCGGTCACGTCGGTGGTACGGAAGTAGAACTGCGGACGGTAGCCCTTGAAGAACGGGGTGTGACGACCACCCTCTTCCTTGGACAGCACGTAGACTTCGGCTTCGAAGACGGTGTGCGGCGTGATGGTGCCCGGCTTGGCCAGCACCTGGCCACGCTCGACCTCGTCACGCTTGGTGCCACGCAGCAGGGCGCCGACGTTCTCACCGGCACGACCTTCGTCGAGCAGCTTGCGGAACATCTCGACACCGGTGACGGTGGTCTTGGTGGTGTCCTTGATACCGACGATCTCGACTTCCTCGCCGGCCTTGATGATGCCGCGCTCGATACGACCGGTGACCACGGTACCGCGACCGGAGATGGAGAACACGTCCTCGATCGGCATCAGGAACGGCTGATCGATGGCACGCTCCGGCTCCGGGATGTAGTCGTCCAGCGCCTTGATCAGGTTGGCAACGGCGGTGGTGCCCATGCCGTTCTCGTCTTCGCCGTTCAGCGCCATCAGCGCGGAACCGGTGATGATCGGCGTGTCGTCGCCCGGGAAGTCGTACTCGTTGAGCAGTTCGCGAACTTCCATCTCGACCAGCTCGAGCAGCTCCTCGTCGTCGACCATGTCGGCCTTGTTCAGGAACACGACGATGTACGGCACGCCGACCTGACGCGACAGCAGGATGTGCTCGCGGGTCTGCGGCATGGGGCCGTCGGCAGCGGAACAAACCAGGATGGCGCCGTCCATCTGCGCAGCACCGGTGATCATGTTCTTGACGTAGTCGGCGTGCCCCGGGCAATCGACGTGCGCGTAGTGACGCTTCTCGGACTGGTACTCGACATGAGAGGTGGCGATGGTGATACCACGCTCACGCTCTTCCGGCGCGTTGTCGATGGAGTCGAACTGACGCCATTCACCGCCGAAGACCTCAGCAGAAACGCGAGTCAGGGCCGCAGTCAGAGTGGTCTTGCCGTGGTCGACGTGACCGATGGTGCCGACGTTGACGTGCGGTTTGGAACGTTCGAATTTTTCCTTAGCCACTTCGATAACCTCTTTACGTTTGCTAGCGGTTAGCCTTTCTGGTTGATGACGGCTTCAACGATGCTGGAGGGCGCCTCTTCGTAGCTCGCGAACTCCATAGTGTAGCTCGCACGACCCTGGGTCTGAGAACGCAGATCGGTCGCATAACCGAACATCTCGCCCAGAGGCACCATCGCGCGGATGACCTTGCCGGAGGAAGAGTCATCCATGCCCTGCACCAGACCACGGCGACGGTTCAGGTCGCCCATGACGTCACCCATGAAGTCCTCGGGCGTCACGACTTCGACCCTCATCACCGGCTCCAGCAGCACGGCCTTGGCCTTGCGGGCCCCTTCCTTGACTGCCATGGAAGAGGCGACCTTGAACGCGTTCTCGTTCGAGTCCACGTCATGGTAGGAACCATCGTACAGCGTGACCTTGACGTCGATCATCGGGTAGCCCGCGATGACGCCGTTCTGCAGCTGCTCGTAGGCCCCTTTCTCGACGGCACCCACGTACTCCTTGGGTACCACACCGCCGACGATCTCGGAAGCGAACTTGAAGTGCATGTCTTCGTCGCCTTCCTTGTCCGCCTCGGTGAGCGGCTCGATACGCAGCCAGACATGACCGTACTGGCCACGACCGCCGGACTGACGTACGAACTTGCCTTCCTGCTCGACCTTGCCGCGAATGGTTTCGCGGTAGGCGACCTGCGGCTTGCCGATATTGGCTTCGACCTTGAACTCGCGACGCATGCGGTCGACGATGATGTCCAGGTGCAGCTCGCCCATGCCGGAGATGATGGTCTGGCCGGTCTCCTCGTCGGTCTTGACGCGGAACGACGGGTCCTCCTGGGCCAGCTTGCCCAGTGCCACGCCCATCTTCTCCTGGTCGGCCTTGGACTTCGGCTCCACGGCCACGGAGATCACCGGATCCGGGAACTCCATGCGCTCGAGGATGATCTTGTGCTCGAGGTCGCACAGGGTGTCACCGGTGGTGACGTCCTTCAGGCCGATACAGGCGGCGATGTCACCGGCGCGCACTTCCTTGATCTCTTCGCGCGAGTTGGCGTGCATCTGCACGATACGGCCGACGCGCTCCTTCTTCTGCTTGACCGAGTTGAACACGCTGTCGCCGGAGTTGAGCACGCCGGAGTAGACGCGAATAAAGGTCAGGGTGCCGACGAAGGGGTCGGTGGCGATCTTGAACGCCAGCGCGGCGAAGGGCGCATCGTCGTCCGCCTCGCGGGTCTCGATGGTGCCGTCCTTGTCGTCCAGCTCACCCTCGATGGCCTTGACCTCGGTGGGCGACGGCATGTACTCGATGACACCGTCGAGTACGGCCTGCACGCCCTTGTTCTTGAACGCCGAGCCGCAGGTGACCAGCACGATCTCGTTGTCCAGGGTACGGCGACGCAGGCCGGCCTTGATCTCCTCGATGGAGAGCTCACCCTCTTCGAGGTACTTGTCCATCAGCTCTTCGGAGGCTTCGGCAGCGGCCTCGACCATCTGCTCGCGGTACTCCTCGGCGGTCTCCTGGAGCTCGGCCGGAATGTCGACCAGCTCGTAGTTCATGCCGAGGCTTTCCTCGTCCCACAGGATGGCCTTCATCTGGATCAGGTCGATGACGCCCTTGAACTCCTCCTCGGTGCCCCAGTTGATCTGGATCGGCACGGCATTGGCATTCAGGCGCTTCTTGAGCTGATCGACGACCATGAAGAAGTCGGCGCCGGTACGGTCCATCTTGTTGACGAACACCATGCGCGGCACTTCGTACTTGTTGGCCTGGCGCCACACGGTCTCGGTCTGCGGCTGCACGCCGGACGAACCGCACAGCACCACGACGGCACCGTCGAGCACGCGCAGGGAGCGCTCCACCTCAATGGTGAAGTCGACGTGCCCCGGGGTGTCGATGATGTTGATGCGGTGCTCGTCGAACTGCTTGTTCATGCCCTGCCAGAAGCAGGTGGTCGCCGCGGAGGTGATGGTGATGCCACGCTCCTGCTCCTGCTCCATCCAGTCCATGGTGGCCGCGCCGTCATGGACTTCACCCACCTTGTGGGAGAGACCGGTGTAGAACAGGACACGCTCGGTCGTGGTGGTCTTGCCGGCATCGACGTGGGCGACGATGCCGATGTTGCGATAGCGGTTGAGTGGAGTCTTGCGAGCCACGGTGGAACTCCCCGTTGATTGGCGATGCGTTCAGAAGCGCTGCACTTAGAAACGCTGCACTTAGAAACGGTAGTGCGAGAACGCCTTGTTGGCCTCGGCCATGCGATGCACGTCTTCACGCTTCTTGACCGCTGAGCCCTTGCCTTCGGCGGCATCGAGCATCTCGCCAGCGAGACGCTGCACCATGGTCTTCTCACCGCGCTTGCGCGCCGCGTCCACCAGCCAGCGCATGGCCAGCGCCTGGCGGCGCGAGGGGCGAACCTCTACCGGCACCTGATAGGTCGCACCGCCGACGCGGCGGGACTTGACCTCGACCATCGGCTGGATGGCTTCCAGCGCGCGGTCGAAGATGTCCAGCGGCTCTTCCTTGCTACGCTCGGCAACCGTGTCCAGCGCACCGTAGACGATACGCTCAGCTGTGGACTTCTTGCCGCTGACCATCAGGTGGTTCATGAACTTGGCCAGGCGCTCGCTTCCGAACTTGGGATCCGGCAGGATCTCGCGCTTGGCAACAACTCTTCTTCTAGGCATGACAAGCCCTCTATCGAAGGGTCTTTCAGGCAAACCCGGGACTCTCGCTTAGGCGACGCCCGGCCTTACTCTTATCAGACCGAAATTAATCCTATTGACGCACCGATGCCGATCAGGACTTCGGACGCTTGGTACCGTACTTGGAACGACCCTGCTTACGATTCTGCACGCCGGAGGTATCGAGGGCGCCGCGCACGGTGTGGTAACGCACACCCGGCAAGTCCTTGACACGACCGCCGCGGATCAGCACAACGGAGTGTTCCTGAAGGTTGTGACCCTCACCGCCGATATAGGACGACACTTCGAACCCGTTGGTCAGGCGCACGCGGCAGACCTTACGCAGGGCCGAGTTCGGCTTCTTCGGAGTGGTGGTGTAGACGCGGGTGCAGACACCGCGCTTTTGTGGGCAGGCCTGCAGCGCCGGCACGTCGCTCTTGGCGGCGGGGCGCTTGCGCGGCTTGCGCACGAGCTGGTTGATCGTTGCCATGTTGTGTAGCTGACTCCAATGGTTGCCTTGCCTTTTCGTGGACGCGGGCGCACCCACCCCACTATTAAAGGCTGCGAATTCTAAGGTCTAACGGGGTAAGGCGTCAAGCGATTGGGCCAGCCCTTCGCCGCCCGACGCCCCTTCCCGCTTACAGCTCGTCGTCGTCCGAATCGAGCGCAGTGAGCTGGGCACCCAGCTCCTGCTCGACGTCGAAGGCCGACGGGTGGAGCAGACGCTCGGTATCTTCCCGCTTGCGGCGACGCTCCTGGTGGTGAGCCAGCCCCGTTCCCGCCGGGATCAGGCGACCGACCACCACGTTCTCCTTCAGGCCGCGCAGGTAGTCACGCTTGCCGGTCACCGCCGCCTCGGTCAGCACCCGCGTGGTCTCCTGGAAGGAGGCCGCGGAGATGAACGACTCGGTGGCCAGGCTGGCCTTGGTGATACCCAGCAGCACGCGCTGGTACTTGGCCGGGAACTTCTCGGCCTGCTCCAGGCGGCCGTTCTCCTCGAGCACCTTGACCAGCTCGACCTGGTCGCCGGGGATGAACTCGGAGTCGCCGGAGTCGGTGATCTCCACCTTGCGCAGCATCTGACGCACGATCACCTCGATGTGCTTGTCGTTGATGCCCACGCCCTGGAGACGATAGACCTCCTGGATCTCGGCGGTGATGTACTTGGCCAGCTCCGCCACGCCCAGCAGCCGCAGGATGTCGTGCGGGTTGCTCGGGCCGTCGGAGATCACCTCGCCCTTCTCCACCGTCTCGCCTTCGAAGACGGCAATCTGACGCCACTTCGGAATCAGCATTTCGAACGGATCGCTGCCGTCGTCGGGCGTGATCGTCAGGCGACGCTTGCCCTTGGTCTCCTTGCCGAAGCTGATCGTACCGCTGACCTCGGCCAGGATGGCCGGTTCCTTCGGCTTGCGCGCCTCGAACAGGTCGGCCACGCGGGGCAGACCGCCGGTGATGTCCTTGTTGCCGGACGCTTCCACCGGAATACGCGCGACGATTTCGCCGATACCGATCTGGGCGCCATTATCGACCGAGACGATCGCCTTGCCCGGCAGCAGGTACTGCACCGGGGTGTTGGAACCCGCCACGCTGACCGGCTCGCCGCTCTCGTCGGTGAGCAGGATCATCGGGCGGCTGTCGCGGCCGGCCTGCGGCCGCGCCGCGGACTCGATCACCTCGATGGAGGAGAGGCCGGTCATTTCGTCCACGCTGCGGTGGATGGTGACGCCGTCGACCATGTCGACGTACTGCACCTTGCCCTCCATCTCGGCGATGATCGGGTGGGTGTGCGGATCCCACTTAGCGACCATCTGGCCGGCCTCGACCGCCTCGCCGTCCTTGATCGACAGCTCGGCACCGTAGGGCAGCTTGTAGTACTCGCGCTCGCGACCGTGCTCGTCGGCCACCGCCAGCGCGCTGGAGCGGGAGACCACCACCAGCTTGCCGTCGTTGCGCTCGACGAACTTCATGTTGTGCAGACGCACGCGACCGCCGTGCTTGACCTGGACGCTATCCACCGCCGAGGCGCGCGATGCCGCACCACCGATGTGGAAGGTCCGCATGGTCAGCTGGGTGCCCGGCTCGCCGATCGACTGGGCGGCAATCACCCCCACCGCCTCGCCGATGTTGACCTGATGGCCCCGCGCCAGGTCGCGACCGTAGCAGGAGGAGCAGACGCCGTGGGTCGACTCGCAGGTGATCGCGCTGCGCACCACGATCTCGTCGACGCCCATGGTGTCGAGACGCTCGCACCAGACCTCGTCGAGCAGGGTGCCCTTCTCGATCAGCACCTCGTCGGTGCTGGGATCGATGACGTCCTGGGCCACCACGCGACCCAGCACGCGCTGGGCCAGCGAGACGATGATGTCGCCGCCCTCGATGACCGGGTGCAGAGTCAGGCCCTGCTCGGTGCCGCAGTCGGTCTCGGTGATTACCATGTCCTGGGCCACGTCGACCAGACGACGGGTCAGGTAACCGGAGTTGGCGGTCTTGAGCGCCGTGTCCGCCAGGCCCTTCCGCGCGCCGTGGGTCGAGATGAAGTACTGCAGGACGTTCAGACCTTCGCGGAAGTTGGCCACGATCGGCGTCTCGATGATCGAGCCGTCCGGCTTGGCCATCAGGCCGCGCATGCCCGCCAGCTGGCGGATCTGGGCGGCGCTACCACGCGCCCCGGAGTCGGCCATGATGAACACGCTGTTGAACGAGTCCTGCTCTACCTCGTTGCCCTGGCGGTCGACCACGGTCTCCTTGGAGATACCCGCCATCATCGCCTTGGCCACCTTGTCGTTGGCCTTGGACCAGATGTCGATGACCTTGTTGTACTTCTCGCCGGCGGTGACGAGGCCGGAGGAGAACTGGTCCTCGATCTCCTTGACCTCGGCCTCGGCCGCCTCGACGATCTCGGTCTTGGCCTCGGGGATGACGAAGTCGTTGACGCCGATGGAGGCGCCCGACCAGGTCGCCATGCGGAAACCGGTGTACATCAGCTGGTCGGCGAAGATCACCGTCGGCTTGAGGCCGGCACGGCGGTACACCTCGTTGAGCAGCTTGGAGATCGCCTTCTTCTTCATCGGCTGATCGACCAGCTCGAACGGCACCCCGTCGGGCAGGATGCGGAACAGCATGGCGCGGCCCACGGTGGTGTCGTAGAGGGTCCGCGCGGTGCTGCGCTCGCCGGTCTCCTCGTCGACCAGCACCTCGGTCAGGCGCACCTTGACCCGCGCGTGCAGCGACACGCTCTGGGTGCCGAAGGCGCGCTCGACCTCGTTGAGGCCGGAGAACACCATGCCCTCGCCCTTGGCGTTGATCTTCTCGCGGGTCATGTAGTACAGGCCCAGCACCACGTCCTGGGACGGCACGATGATTGGATCCCCGTTGGCCGGCGACAGCACGTTGTTGGTGGCCATCATCAGCGCCCGCGCCTCGAGCTGGGCTTCCAGCGTCAGCGGCACGTGTACCGCCATCTGGTCGCCGTCGAAGTCGGCGTTGTAGGCGGCACACACCAGCGGGTGCAGCTGGATCGCCTTGCCCTCGATCAGCAGCGGCTCGAAGGCCTGGATGCCCAGGCGGTGCAGGGTCGGCGCACGGTTGAGCAGCACCGGGTGCTCGCGGATGACATCGGCAAGGATGTCCCACACCTCGGGCAGCTCGCGCTCGACCATCTTCTTGGCGGCCTTGATGGTGGAGGCCTGGCCGTTGGCCTGCAGCTTGGAGTAGATGAACGGCTTGAACAGCTCCAGCGCCATCTTCTTGGGCAGGCCGCACTGGTGCAGGCGCAGGGTCGGGCCGACGGTGATCACCGAACGACCGGAGTAGTCGACGCGCTTGCCCAGCAGGTTCTGGCGGAAGCGCCCCTGCTTGCCCTTGATCATGTCGGCCAGCGACTTCAGCGGGCGCTTGTTGGAGCCGGTGATGGCGCGACCGCGACGACCGTTGTCGAGCAGCGCATCGACCGCCTCCTGCAGCATGCGCTTCTCGTTGCGCACGATGATGTCCGGCGCGTTGAGGTCGAGCAGCCGCTTGAGGCGGTTGTTGCGGTTGATCACCCGACGGTACAGATCGTTGAGATCCGAGGTCGCGAAGCGGCCGCCGTCGAGCGGCACCAGCGGACGCAGGTCCGGTGGCAGCACCGGCAGCACCTCCATGACCATCCACGCCGGGTCGTTGCCGGAGTTGAGGAAGGCCTCCAGCAGCTTGAGCCGCTTGGAGAGCTTCTTGATCTTGGTCTCGGAGTTGGTTTGCGGGATCTCCTCGCGCAGGCGATCGACCTCCTCGGAGAGGTCGATGTCCTTGAGCAGCGCCTGGATCGCCTCGGCGCCCATGCGCGCGTCGAAGTCGTCGCCGAACTCCTCGAGGGCCTCGAAGTACTGCTCGTCGTTGAGCAACTGACCGCGCTCCAGCGTGGTCATGCCCGGATCGATCACCACGAAGCTCTCGAAGTAGAGCACCCGCTCGATGTCGCGCAGGGTCATGTCGAGGAACATGCCGATGCGCGACGGCAGCGACTTGAGGAACCAGATGTGAGCGACCGGCGAGGCCAGCTCGATGTGGCCCATGCGCTCGCGGCGCACGGCGGCCTTGGTCACCTCGACGCCGCACTTCTCACAGATGATGCCGCGGTGCTTCATGCGCTTGTACTTGCCGCACAGGCACTCGTAGTCCTTCACCGGACCGAAGATCTTGGCGCAGAACAGGCCGTCCCGCTCCGGCTTGAAGGTACGGTAGTTGATGGTCTCGGGCTTCTTGACCTCGCCATAGGACCAGGAGCGAATCATGTCCGGCGAGGCGAGCGAGATCTTGATCGCGTCGAACTCTTCGGACTGTGACTGCGATTTGAGGACTTTCACCAAATCTTTCATGGAGTCGGCTCCTAGCTCTCTAACTCGATATCGATGCCCAGCGAACGGATTTCCTTCACCAGTACGTTGAAGGATTCCGGCATGCCGGCATGCATGGTGTGGTCGCCGTCGACAATGCTCTTGTACATCTTGGTGCGACCTTCCACGTCGTCGGACTTCACCGTGAGCATCTCCTGGAGGGTGTAGGCGGCACCGTAGGCCTCCAGCGCCCACACCTCCATCTCGCCGAAACGCTGGCCGCCGAACTGCGCCTTGCCGCCCAGCGGCTGCTGGGTGACGAGCGAGTAGGAGCCAGTGGAACGGGCGTGCATCTTGTCGTCCACCAGGTGGTTGAGCTTGAGCATGTACATGTAGCCCACCGTCACCGGGCGGTCGAAGGCGTCACCGGTACGCCCGTCGTACAGGGTCATCTGGCCGGAGTCCGGCAGGTCGGCCAGGCGCAGCAGGTGCTTGATCTCACCCTCGGCGGCACCGTCGAACACCGGCGAGGCCATCGGCACGCCGCCACGCAGGTTCTTGGCCAGAGCGATGATCTCGTCGTCGGAGAGCGAATCGAGATCCTCCACCCGCGTTCCGGTGGTGGTGTTGTAGACCTGCCCCAGGAATTCGCGGATCTCGGCCACCTGCTGGGCACGGGCATCGCGCAGCATGGCGTCGATCTTGACCCCGAGGCCCTGGGCGGCGAGGCCCAGGTGGGTCTCGAGGATCTGACCCACGTTCATCCGCGACGGCACGCCCAGCGGGTTGAGGACGATGTCCACCGACACGCCGTTGTCGTCGAAGGGCATGTCCTCGACCGGCATGATCGCCGAGATGACGCCCTTGTTGCCGTGACGGCCGGCCATCTTGTCGCCCGGCTGGATGCGACGCTTGACCGCCATGTAGACCTTGACGATCTTGAGCACGCCCGGCGCCAGGTCGTCGCCCTGGGTCAGCTTGCGCTTCTTGTCCTCGAAGCGCTCCTCCATCTCCTTGCGGCGGTTCTCGAGCTGCTCGTCGGCCTGGGCCAGCAGCTCATTGAGCGACTCGTCCTGCAGGCGCAGCTTGAACCACTGCTGGCGCGGCAGTTCCTCAAGATAGCTGTCGGAGAGCACGTCGCCCTTCTTCAGCTTGGGACCGCCGTTGACCGGCTGACCGGAGAGCGTGCGCTTGAGGCGCTCGAAGGTGGCGTCCTCGGCAATGCGGTAGGTCTCCTGCAGGTCCTTGCGCACCTCGTCGAGCTGCATCTGCTCGATGGCAAGCGCCCGCGAGTCCTTCTCCACGCCGTCGCGTGTGAACACCTGAACATCGATGACCGTACCCTTCATGCCGGTCGGCGCGCGCAGCGAGGTGTCCTTCACGTCGGACGCCTTCTCGCCGAAGATCGCCCGCAGCAGCTTCTCTTCCGGCGTCAGCTGGGTCTCGCCCTTGGGCGTGACCTTGCCCACCAGGATGTCACCCGGGCCGACCTCGGCGCCGATGTAGACCACACCGGCCTCATCCAGCTTGGAGAGCGCCGACTCGCCGACGTTGGGGATGTCGGAGGTGATCTCCTCCGGCCCCAGCTTGGTGTCGCGCGAGACGCAGGTCAGCTCCTGGATGTGGATGGTGGTGAAGCGGTCTTCCTGCACCACCCGCTCCGAGAGCAGGATCGAGTCCTCGAAGTTGTAGCCGTTCCAGGGCATGAAGGCGATGCGCATGTTCTGGCCCAGGGCCAGATCGCCCATGTCGACGGAGGGGCCGTCGGCCAGGATGTCGCCGCGTGCCACGACGTCGCCGGGGCGCACGATGGGACGCTGGTTCATGCAGGTGTTCTGGTTGGAGCGCACGTACTTGGTGAGGTTGTAGATATCGACGCCGGCTTCGCCGCCGATGATCTCGTCCTCATTGATGCGCACCACGATACGCTTGGCGTCGACCGAGTCGATCACCCCGCCACGGCGCGCCACGGCGCACACGCCGGAATCACGGGCGACGAAGCGCTCCATGCCGGTACCCACCAGCGGCTTCTCGGCACGCAGCGTCGGCACCGCCTGACGCTGCATGTTCGAGCCCATCAGGGCGCGGTTGGCGTCGTCGTGCTCGAGGAACGGGATCAGCGCGGCCGCCACGGAGACGACCTGGCGCGGCGACACGTCCATCAGCGTCACCTGCTCGGGACGCATGAAGGTGGTCTCGCCCTTGTGACGCACCTGTACCAGGTCGTCGACCAGCTTGCCCGACTCGTCGACGCTGGCCGAGGCCTGGGCGATGACGAAGTCACCCTCCTCGATGGCCGAGAGGTGTACCACCTCGTCGGTCACCTGGCGATCCACCACCTTTCGGTAGGGCGTCTCGAGGAAGCCGTAGCTGTTGGTGTGGCTGTAAGTGGCCAGCGAGTTGATCAGGCCGATGTTCGGGCCTTCCGGGGTCTCGATCGGACACAGTCGGCCGTAGTGCGTAGCGTGAACGTCGCGCACCTCGAAGCCTGCCCGCTCGCGGGTCAGGCCGCCCGGGCCGAGCGCGGAGACGCGGCGCTTGTGGGTGACCTCGGAGAGCGGGTTGTTCTGGTCCATGAACTGCGATAGCTGGCTCGAGCCGAAGAACTCCTTGACCGCCGCCGCCACCGGCTTGGCGTTGATCAGGTCCTGCGGCATCAGGCCTTCGCTCTCGGCCATGGAGAGGCGTTCCTTGACGGCACGCTCGACGCGCACCAAGCCCACGCGGAACTGGTTCTCGGCCATCTCGCCGACGCAGCGGATACGGCGGTTGCCCAGGTGATCGATATCGTCGACTTCGCCGAAGCCGTTGCGGATGTAGATCAGTTCCTTGAGCACGTCGAGGATGTCGCGGTTGTCGAGCACACCGGAGCCGGTGTCGCCTTCACGGCGCAGGCGGCGATTGAACTTCATGCGACCGACGCCGGAGAGGTCGTAGCGGTCCTCGGTGAAGAACAGGTTGTGGAACAGCGTCTCGGCGGCCTCCTTGGTCGGCGGCTCGCCGGGGCGCATCATGCGGTAGATCTCGACCAGCGCCTCGAGCTGCGAGCCGGTGGTATCCAGGCGCAGGGTCTCGGAGATGAACGGGCCGCAGTCGAGATCGTTGGTGTAGAGCGTCTCGAGCTTGGTGATGCCCGCCTGCCCGAGCTTCTCGAGCAACTCGGGCGTGATCACGCTGTTGCAGGGGCAGATCAGCTCGCCGGTGCCGGCATCGACCTGATCCTTGGCCAGGGTCTTGCCGAACAGGTAGTCCATCGGCACCTCGAGGCGCTCGAGGCCGGCCTTCTCCAGCTGACGGATATGCTTCTGGGTGATGCGCCGCCCTTCCTCGACGATCAGGTTGCCGTCGGCATCCTTGATGTCGAAGGTGGCGGTCTCGCCACGCAGGCGCGACGGTACCAGCTCCACGGAGAAGCCGCTCTTCTCGATGTGGAAGGTGCTGGTATCGAAGAACTCGTCGAGGATCTCCTCGGCGCTCATGCCCAGCGCACGCAGCAGCACCGTGGCCGGCAGCTTGCGGCGACGGTCGATGCGCACGAAGACGTTGTCCTTGGGGTCGAACTCGAAGTCGAGCCAGGAGCCGCGGTAAGGGATCACGCGGGCGGAATAGAGCAGCTTGCCGGAGGAGTGGCTCTTGCCCTTGTCATGATCGAAGAACACGCCCGGCGAGCGGTGCAACTGGGAGACGATGACGCGCTCGGTGCCGTTGACCACGAAGGTGCCGTTCTCGGTCATCAGGGGGATCTCCCCCATGTAGACTTCCTGCTCCTTGATGTCCTTGATGGCCTTGTTCGAGGAGTCGCGATCATAGATGATCAAGCGAACCTTGACCCGCAGGGGCGCGGAGTAGGTCACACCACGCAGCTGGCACTCCTTGACGTCGAAGGCCGGGGTGCCGAAGCGGTAGCTGACGTACTCGAGCGCGGCGTTGCCGGAGAAGCTCTCGATCGGGAACACGGACTTGAACGCTGCGTGCAGCCCCACCTCGAGGCGCTCGTCGGCGGAGCGGTCCTGCTGGAGGAAGTCGTAGTAGGAATCAAGCTGGATCGCCAGCAGGTAGGGCACATCCATCACTTGGGGCAGTTTGCCAAAATCCTTGCGGATGCGTTTTTTCTCAGTGTATGAGTAAGCCATCTGTATTCCCCAGCTTGTTCACCATGGGTGACCGATGCGTGGTCGGCGCCGCCCGACGGGCCTCCCCGCCAGGCGCTGACGGCAAGCTCCACAGGGGTAGCTCGCCGTCGGGATTCTGCTAGCGACGCTGCGTCAGCAAGGCGCTAGTGCAACAGAAAAAGGCCGGCAGCGGGAAGGCCCGCCACCAGCCATGGAAGCTTACGCAGCGCGTGAAGCCATGGAAACCAAGGGGTTACTTGAGTTCCACGGTGGCGCCGGCTTCTTCCAGCTTCTTCTTGGCCTCTTCGGCCTCGTCCTTGGACATGGCTTCCTTGATGGTCGCCGGTGCGCCGTCGACGGCACCCTTGGCTTCCTTCAGGCCCAGGCCGGTGATCTCGCGGACGGCCTTGATCACGTTGACCTTCTTGTCGCCGGCGCTGGTCAGCACCAGGTCGAACTCGGTCTGCTCTTCGGCAGCGCCGGCGTCACCGCCAGCAGCCGGGCCGGCCACGACGGCGGCCGCGGCGGAAACGCCGAACTTCTCTTCCATCGCTTCGATCAGCTCGACGACTTCCATCACGGACATGTCGGCGACGGCGTTGATGATGTCTTCTTTGGTCAGTGCCATTTCGATGATTCCTAACTTTGCGGGAGCCTCGGCGCACCGAGTACTCGTCTGTTCAGTGTTCGATTCAGGCAGCAGTAATGAGTTCGCCGATCAGGCGGCCTGTTCCTGCTTCTGGTCGCGCAGGGCGGCCAGCGTACGAACCAGCTTGCCGGCGGATGCCTCCTTCATGACGGACATCAGCTTGGCGATGGCCTCGTCATAGGTCGGCAGGGTCGCCAGACGGTCGATGTCGCTTGCCGGGATCAGCTCGCCTTCGTAGGCCAGCGCCTTGACTTCGAAGTTCTTCTCATCCTTGGCGAAGTCCTTGAACAGGCGGGCGGCTGCGCCCGGATGTTCAGTGGAAAACGCCAGCAGAGTCGGACCGACGAAGCTCTCGTTCAGACACTCCCATTGAGTGCCCGAGAGGGCGCGGCGTGCCAGGGTGTTGCGAACAACACGCAGCTGGACGCCATTCTCGCGCGCCTGCTTACGCAGACCGGTCATCTTCTCGACCGTGACGCCACGAGAATCGGCAACTACGACGGAGAGAGCGCCCTTGGCCGCTTCACTGACCTCGGCAACGATCGCCTTCTTGCCTTCGAGTGCTAGTGGCACAGTGATCACTCCTTCGTGCCGGAACCACCTGGGCTCCGGAGGTTACCATCTCTTCCGTGACGCCGAGCGCCGACGGAAGTCCTGGGTGATGGTGCACACCAGCGTTCTGGCGGCCACACCATCTGCGCAGGCAACCCCAAGGGGAGATTAAGCCGCCCACTCGAGAGAGGGCGGCACCTGCGGTCTTTGACGGCGCCCCTCACGCCCTGCCGGGCAAGACGTTCGGGGACCGCAAAGTTCTTGCAACTGCTTCCGCTCCGCGCCCTTAGACCAGCGCGGAATGGTCGAGGGTCAGGCCCGGGCCCATGGTAGTGGACAGGGTGACCTTCTTGAAGTAGATGCCCTTGGACGTGCTCGGCTTGAGACGCTTGAGATCGGCGACCAGCGCCTCCAGGTTGCCCCGGATGGCGTCGGCATCGAAATCGACCTTGCCCAGCGTGGTGTGGATGATACCGTTCTTGTCGGTACGGAAACGCACCTGGCCGGCCTTGGCGTTCTTCACTGCGGTCGCCACGTCGGGCGTCACGGTGCCGACCTTGGGGTTCGGCATCAGGCCGCGCGGACCGAGGATCTGACCCAACTGGCCGACCACACGCATGGCGTCCGGCGAGGCGATGACCACGTCGAAGTCGAGCTGACCCTTCTTGACCTGCTCGGCCAGGTCATCCATGCCGACGATGTCGGCACCGGCTTCCTTGGCGGCATCGGCGTTGGCACCCTGGGTGAACACGGCGACGCGCACGTCCTTGCCGGTCCCGTTGGGCATCACGGTGGCACCGCGCACCACCTGGTCGGATTTACGCGGATCGACGCCCAGGTTGATGGCGACGTCCAGTGACTCCTTGAACTTGACGGTGGAGAGCTCGGCGAGCAGCGCCACGGCCTCCTCCAGGCTGTACGCCTTGGTGGCATCGACCTTCTCGCGAATCATCTGTGCGCGCTTGGAAAGCTTGGCCATGATCAGAGACCCTCCACGTTCAGGCCCATGCTGCGGGCACTACCGGCAATGGTACGTACCGCGGCGTCGAGGTCGGCAGCCGTCAGGTCCGGCTCCTTGGTCTTGGCGATCTCCTCGAGCTGCTCGCGGGTCACGGTACCGACCTTCTTCTTGTTCGGCTCACCGGAGCCGGACTTGATGCCAGCCGCCTTCTTCAGCAGGACCGCCGCCGGCGGGGTCTTGGTGATGAAGGTGAAGCTGCGGTCGGAATAGACGGTGATGACCACGGGAGTCGGCAGACCCGGCTCGATGTCCTGGGTCGCGGCGTTGAACGCCTTGCAGAACTCCATGATGTTGACACCGTGCTGACCCAGCGCAGGGCCCACGGGGGGACTCGGGTTGGCCTTACCTGCTGCCACCTGCAGCTTGATGTAAGCCTGTACTTTCTTGGCCATGATGGACTCCAGTTGGGTAGTAGCGCCTAGCGGCTCCCCGGGTTAGACGGCCGCCGAAGTGGCCGCACAGCAAATCAGCGGTCGAGAAGCGTCACTCTTTCTCGACCTGGGAAAACTCGAGCTCGACCGGCGTCGCCCTGCCGAAGATCAGCACGCTGACCTGCAGGCGACTCTTGTCGTAATTGACCTCTTCGACCACGCCATTGAAGTCGGCGAAGGGGCCGTCGATGACGCGCACGGACTGCCCCGGCTCGAACATCGTCTTGGGCCGCGGCTTGTCGCTGCCGTCCTTCACCCGGCGCAGGATGGCATCGGCCTCCCGCTGGGTGATCGGCGCCGGCTTCTCCTTGGTGCCGCCAATAAACCCCATGACCCGAGGCGTCTCGTTGACCAGGTGCCAGGTGGCGTCGTCCATCTCCATCTCGACCAGCACGTAGCCGGGATAGAACTTGCGTTCACTCTTACGGCGCTTGCCGTCACGCACCTCGACGACCTCTTCGGTCGGCACCAGGATCTCGCCGAAGCGATCCTCCATGGCATACATCTTCACGCGCTCCTTGAGGGAGCGCATGACATGCTTCTCGAAGCCCGAGTAGGCGTGCACGACGTACCAACGCTTGGACATGAAAACTCCTAACCGATGACGCCGGACATCGCCCAGCTAAGTAGGGTGTCGATCAGCCACAGCATCAGCCCGACGACCAGCACGGCGACCAGCACGATCACGGTCGTCTGCACGGTCTCGGGTCGGGTCGGCCATACCACGCGCTGAATCTCTTTCTTGGCATTCTTGGCCAGCTCGGCGAGATCCCGCCCCCGGGCGGTCGTCAGCGCAACCGCCGCGGCACCCGCACAGAGCACGACGACACCGAGCACACGATAGAGAAGCGCCTGGTCGGCGAAATAGGTATTCCCCACTACCGCCAGCACCACCAGCGTGACGACAACCGCCCACTTGAGCCCGTCGCGGCGCGACTCCTGCACCTCGGCGTTGTGTTTCATGAAAACGAGACTCCTCAGGGTGCGGCAATCGAGTATGTTCGTATGAAGAATGCCAACCTGGGGAAGGTTGGCAGGCCAGGAGGGAATCGAACCCCCAACCTGCGGTTTTGGAGACCGCTGCTCTGCCAATTGAGCTACTGGCCTGTATCTGGTATGCATTACCTCTTGCAGGCAGCATGCACAACAGCGGGCGCCATGATAGCGGATGACTCGCCGACTGGCAACCCTCTCCGACGGACCTTCGCCGCGAAGAAAAGAAAGGCGAGCCTGCGCTCGCCTTTCGAATTGGAGCTCATGGACGGATTTGAACCGTCGACCTCACCCTTACCAAGGGTGTGCTCTACCCCTGAGCTACATGAGCAAAACCTTTGGCTTCACCTGCCCCTAGCAGGAGCAGCACCTGGAGCGGGCAGCGGGAATCGAACCCGCATCATCAGCTTGGAAGGCTGAGGTTCTACCATTGAACTATGCCCGCCTACCCACTCTTTCCCACCCAGAACCACTGCCTGGATCGGCTTATCTGGTGGAGGGGGAAGGATTCGAACCTTCGAAGCTTTCGCGGCAGATTTACAGTCTGCTCCCTTTGGCCACTCGGGAACCCCTCCAGATGGCGGCTCATTCTACCGCCTACCGAAACCATGTCAAGGGCTTATTTTTCAGCCACTTGCCAGGCAGCCGCAGCTTGGCCGCGAGCCCTTGGCCTCGGAACGCGCTGCATTGTGTCAAAGCAACATGGAGAATGCAAGGCCTGCCCGGATTTTTTCCAGCCCCGCCGGGGCAGGCACTCGCGGCGCGCCCGACATGCGACCGGCCCGCTCGGCCGCCGTCAACGGAAAGCAGGCTTCCAGGCCGCCATAGACCATGTCGGGCCAGACCGCATGAGGGGAGTGCACCCCCCGCGCCACCACCCGGGCATCGCCGCCCGTCAGCAACATCGGAAGAGCGACCCCTTCCCGATCGCACACCTCAGCATAGATGCGGTTCACGGCGCTGACGGCTGCCAGGTAGATGCCATGATTCACGGCCTCGACGGTACGTCGGCCGGGCAGCAGAAGCTCCTCCGCCTCGCTATCGGGGTCGATGGCGACGTTACGGGTGCCGAGCTTGAGGCTCTCCTTCATCAAGCGCAGACCCGGCAGGATGTAGCCTCCCAGGTGTCGCCCTCCCGGCAGCACGAAATCGATGGTGATGGCGCTACCACAGTCCACGGCGCAGCAGCCGCCGGCCAATTGGTAGCCGGCCAACACGCCCATCCAGCGATCGACACCCAGCCGATGCGGCTCCTCGTAGCCGTTGACGACACCCAGCGCCTCCGGCACCGAACGCGCCACATGTACGCCGCGCACGCGATTCTGCAGCAGCGCCACGGTCTGCTCCAGCACCGCCTGACGGGCGACGCTGGAGATGCGCACCGCCTCGACCACGTCCAGGTCGGGTATATCGGAGCCAGGCTTCCACTCCTCGCGGGTCCAGACGGCGCCGCGCGAACGGATCTCGCTGCTGTCGGCATCCTTCAATCGCCACTTGGAAAGGGTATTGCCGATGTCCAGATCAAGGATCATGTACGCCCACGCACGCTGATCTCCCCTCCTCCCAGGCGTTCTCGTCGATCACCATGGCGGACCCAGAGATTGCCTGATTCGTCCACGGATTCGGCGGTGGCCAGAAGGCGCTGCTGCCCACGCAGCACCTCGACCTCGCACCCCTGGAAGGCATGGCGCCGGTTCCATTCCGCCTGCCAGGCAGCAAAGCCGGACGACTCGTAGCCTGCCAGCAGCGGCATCAGCTCGTCCAGCAATTCCGCGGCCAGCCGGTTACGAGATAGCGAAGGCACCTGGTCGGCCACCGCGGCGACACGTTGCTCGATGCGCTCACGGAAGCTCGCGGGAAGATCGAAGTTGATCCCCATGCCGACCACAACCTCGCAGGGGCCCGTCGTGTCACCGCTGATCTCGACCAGAATGCCGGCCAGCTTGCCCAGTCGACCCTGGCCGTCCTCGAGCAGCACATCGTTTGGCCACTTCAGCCTGGGGCTCACGCCGTGGCGCTCCAGCACCCTGGCCAGGGCCACGCCCACTGCCAGACTCAACCCTTCCAGCACGGCGATACCGGACTCGAAACGCCAGCCTACCGATAGCATCAGGGCACGCCCCCAAGGAGTCGACCAGACGCGACCGCGGCGACCGCGCCCTGCACTTTGCTGCTCGACCAGGCACACTTCGCCGTGACCCGCGCCTTGGGCAAAGCGCTGACGAATGAATTCGTTGCTTGAAGGCAGCGTCTCCTCGACGAACAGCCTGGCGAGATGTTGACGCCCCCGGCGCGACAGGCCGGCCACGATCATCCCGCCATTCAGCAGCTCCAGCGGCGTGGAGAGCCGGTAGCCCTGTCCCTTGACCGCCTCGAGGGGGATGTCCATCGCCTCGAGCTTCTTCAGTTGCTTCCAGACCGCAGTGCGGGATACACCCAGCCGTACGCCCAACTGCTCGCCGGAGTGGAACTCCCCGTCACTCAGCAGCCGAATGAGGTCGCCAATGGTCATGCCCTGTGCCCTAACCGGGAAAAGATCCATTCTAGCGAACTGCTGCGGTTGCGGAAACGCATTGATCGGTTAAAGAAAAAACCCCGAGCACTGTCGTGCTCGGGGTTTTCGAGAGTGATGCCTGACGAGCCGGGCGGCGCTCCGCAACTCGACTTGTCTCATCCTGAGACGCGCCCTTCGGGCCTGCTAGCGCAGTTTCCGCCTGTTCCCGACAGGCGGGATCCCTGGGCGGCCCCTGAAACGACGAAACCCAGCCTCATTCGAAGCTGGGTTTCTGAAGAGATGCCTGACGATGACCCGGGCGGCGCTCCGCTACTCTCGCATGGGGGTGAGAGCGCCCGGCCCCTAGCGGCACCGCCGCGGGGGCGCTCGAACGCCCCGAGCCGGCGAGGGACCGGTCCGCGAAGCGGCCCCACGAAACGAAGAGCGGGTCTCCCCATGCCCATGAAAAAACCCCAGCCTCTTTCGAAGCTGGGGTTTTGGAATGGATGCCTGACGATGACTCGGGCGGCGCTCCGCTACTCTACGTGGGAGGCCCTTAAACGGCGAAACCCCGACCAGTTGGCCGGGGTTTCTGAAAAGATGCCTGACGATGACCTACTCTCGCATGGGGAGACCCCACACTACCATCGGCGCTGAGCGGTTTCACTGCTGAGTTCGGCATGGGATCAGGTGGTTCCCACTCGCTATGGTCGTCAGGCGAAAACGGTTGGAATCATGCTGCGTGATCGTCTCGCCCGCGCCTACCGGCGCGGTGCGTATCCGTCAATCGTGCGCGATGCGCAGACCCCTTGGGGTTATATGGTCAAGCCTCACGGGCCATTAGTATCGGTTAGCTCAACGCCTTGCAGCGCTTCCACACCCGACCTATCAACCAGCTGGTCTCGCTGGGCCCTTCAGGAGGCTCGAGGCCTCGGGGATGTCTCATCTTGAAGGGGGCTTCCCGCTTAGATGCCTTCAGCGGTTATCCCGTCCGCACGTAGCTACCCGGCAATGCCACTGGCGTGACAACCGGAACACCAGAGGTGCGTCCACTCCGGTCCTCTCGTACTAGGAGCAGCTCTTCTCAAACATCCAACGCCCACGGCAGATAGGGACCGAACTGTCTCACGACGTTCTAAACCCAGCTCGCGTACCACTTTAAATGGCGAACAGCCATACCCTTGGGACCGACTTCAGCCCCAGGATGTGATGAGCCGACATCGAGGTGCCAAACACCGCCGTCGATGTGAACTCTTGGGCGGTATCAGCCTGTTATCCCCGGAGTACCTTTTATCCGTTGAGCGATGGCCCTTCCATACAGAACCACCGGATCACTAGAACCTACTTTCGTACCTGCTCGACGTGTCTGTCTCGCAGTCAAGCACCCTTATGCTCTTGCACTCAATGCACGATTTCCGACCGTGCTGAGGGTACCTTCGTGCTCCTCCGTTACGCTTTGGGAGGAGACCGCCCCAGTCAAACTACCCACCACACACTGTCCTCGATCCGGATCACGGACCTGAGTTAGAACGCCAATGATGCCAGGCTGGTATTTCAAGGTTGGCTCCACCCGAACTGGCGTCCGGGGTTCTTAGCCTCCCAGCTATCCTACACAAGCAACATCAGCGTCCAGTGTGAAGCTATAGTAAAGGTTCACGGGGTCTTTCCGTCTAGCCGCGGGTACACAGCATCTTCACTGCGATTTCAATTTCACTGAGTCTCGGGTGGAGACAGCGTGGCCATCATTACGCCATTCGTGCAGGTCGGAACTTACCCGACAAGGAATTTCGCTACCTTAGGACCGTTATAGTTACGGCCGCCGTTTACCGGGGCTTCGATCAGGAGCTTCGCCCGAGGGCTAACACCATCACTTAACCTTCCGGCACCGGGCAGGCGTCACACCCTATACGTCCGCTTGCGCGTTTGCAGAGTGCTGTGTTTTTAATAAACAGTTGCAGCCACCTGGTATCTTCGACCGCCTCGTGCTCCAGCCGCGAGGGCCTTCACACTAGCGCGGCGTGCCTTCTCCCGAAGTTACGGCACCATTTTGCCTAGTTCCTTCACCCGAGTTCTCTCAAGCGCCTGGGTATTCTCTACCTGACCACCTGTGTCGGTTTGGGGTACGGTCCCACTGTATCTGAAGCTTAGAGGCTTTTCCTGGAAGCGTGGCATCGATGACTTCCACCCCGTGGGGTGTTCGTCTCGCCTCTCGGCCTTGGGATCCCGGATTTGCCTAAGATCCCAGCCTACTGGCTTTCACCAGGACAACCAACGCCTGGCCCACCTAGCCTTCTTCGTCCCCCCATCGCAATACAGTGAGGTACGGGAATATTGACCCGTTTCCCATCGACTACGCCTTTCGGCCTCGCCTTAGGGGCCGACTCACTCTGCTCCGATTAGCGTCGAACAGAAACCCTTGGTCTTCCGGCGGGGGAGTTTTTCACTCCCCTTGTCGTTACTCATGTCAGCATTCGCACTCGTGATACCTCCAGCAGACTTCTCAATCCACCTTCATCGGCTTACACGACGCTCCTCTACCGCTCGTCATTCGACGAACCCGTAGCTTCGGTACCTGGTTTAGCCCCGTTACATCTTCCGCGCAGGCCGACTCGACTAGTGAGCTATTACGCTTTCTTTAAAGGATGGCTGCTTCTAAGCCAACCTCCTAGCTGTCTGAGCCTTCCCACATCGTTTCCCACTTAACCAGGATTTCGGGACCTTAGCTGACGGTCTGGGTTGTTTCCCTTTTCACGACGGACGTTAGCACCCGCCGTGTGTCTCCCATGCTTGCACTCACCGGTATTCGGAGTTTGCCTCGGGTTGGTAAGCCGGGATGGCCCCCTAGCCGAAACAGTGCTCTACCCCCGGTGGTGATACGTGAGGCGCTACCTAAATAGCTTTCGAGGAGAACCAGCTATCTCCGAGCTTGATTAGCCTTTCACTCCGATCCACAAGTCATCCAAATCTTTTTCAACAGATCCTGGTTCGGTCCTCCAGTTGATGTTACTCAACCTTCAACCTGCTCATGGATAGATCGCCCGGTTTCGGGTCTATTCCCAGCGACTGGTCGCCCAGTTAAGACTCGGTTTCCCTACGCCTCCCCTATTCGGTTAAGCTCGCCACTGAAAATAAGTCGCTGACCCATTATACAAAAGGTACGCGGTCACCCCACGAAGGGGCTCCCACTGCTTGTACGCATACGGTTTCAGGATCTATTTCACTCCCCTCTCCGGGGTTCTTTTCGCCTTTCCCTCACGGTACTGGTTCACTATCGGTCAGCCAGGAGTATTTAGCCTTGGAGGATGGTCCCCCCGTCTTCAGTCAAGGTTTCACGTGCCCCGACCTACTCGATTTCACGACACTCAGGTTTCGGCTACGGGACTATCACCCCCTATGGTCGAGCTTCCCAGCTCGTTCGCCTACCAGTCGTGCCGCTTAAGGGCTACTCCCCGTTCGCTCGCCGCTACTGGGGGAATCTCGGTTGATTTCTTTTCCTCGGGGTACTTAGATGTTTCAGTTCCCCCGGTTCGCCTCCCAACACCTATGGATTCAGTGTGGGATACCCAGCTGGTGCTGGGTGGGTTTCCCCATTCGGAAATGCCCGGGTCACAGGTTGTTTGCCACCTCACCGAGCCTTATCGCAGGCTACCACGTCCTTCATCGCCTCTGGCTGCCAAGGCATCCACCGTATGCGCTTAATCGCTTGACCATATAACCCGAAGGGGTCTGGTCTGCGATCACGTACGA
The DNA here is from genome assembly GCF_017868775.1 of Billgrantia sulfidoxydans. Taxonomy (NCBI): domain Bacteria; kingdom Pseudomonadati; phylum Pseudomonadota; class Gammaproteobacteria; order Oceanospirillales; family Halomonadaceae; genus Billgrantia; species Billgrantia sulfidoxydans. The sequence goes on from NZ_CP053381.1 coordinate 3,985,587, forward strand.
CAATTGCCGGATACGCTTGAGACGTATCACTTTTGCTTTCCCCTTGCGGGGAAAACTTGTCAGCATGATTCACATTGTTAAAGAGCAGACTGTTCAGAGAACAGTGGAAAGTCTGATGACTTGCCGCTGGTCTCTGCAGATCAAGACTGGCTTGGAGAAATGGTGGAGCCAAGCGGGATCGAAGTCGTGCGCGACCCCGGCGCGACCACCTGACGTGCAAGGCAGGCGCTCTCCCAGCTGAGCTCTTCCGGCCTTTCCGAAGAAAGTGGTGGAGCCAAGCGGGATCGAACCGCTGACCTCCTGCGTGCAAGGCAGGCGCTCTCCCAGCTGAGCTATGGCCCCACTGATCACCGCATTGCAACTGGCGATGAATTTCGTCGGAGACAAGGCGCTTTGGGCCGACGCATAGCTCGCTATGCGAAGTTCAAAGCAACGCCGTATCCGGCGAAATTGGTGGGTCTGGGCAGATTTGAACTGCCGACCTCACCCTTATCAGGGGTGCGCTCTAACCAACTGAGCTACAGACCCGGCTTACAACCACTGGGTCGTCGACCCAAACAGTCTTTGCTCTGGCCGATCAGGTAATTCATTGTGGGCACTTGCCGCGAGGCGTGATACGTCGTTTAAGGAGGTGATCCAGCCGCAGGTTCCCCTACGGCTACCTTGTTACGACTTCACCCCAGTCATGAACCACACCGTGGTGATCGCCCTCCCGAAGGTTAGGCTAACCACTTCTGGTGCAGTCCACTCCCATGGTGTGACGGGCGGTGTGTACAAGGCCCGGGAACGTATTCACCGTGACATTCTGATTCACGATTACTAGCGATTCCGACTTCACGGAGTCGAGTTGCAGACTCCGATCCGGACTGAGATCAGCTTTCTGGGATTGGCTCACTCTCGCAAGTTCGCAACCCTTTGTACTGACCATTGTAGCACGTGTGTAGCCCTACCCGTAAGGGCCATGATGACTTGACGTCGTCCCCACCTTCCTCCGGTTTGTCACCGGCAGTCTCCCTAGAGTTCCCGACCGAATCGCTGGCAAATAGGGACAAGGGTTGCGCTCGTTACGGGACTTAACCCAACATTTCACAACACGAGCTGACGACAGCCATGCAGCACCTGTCTCTGCGTTCCCGAAGGCACCCCTTCGTCTCCGAAGGGTTCGCAGGATGTCAAGGGTAGGTAAGGTTCTTCGCGTTGCATCGAATTAAACCACATGCTCCACCGCTTGTGCGGGCCCCCGTCAATTCATTTGAGTTTTAACCTTGCGGCCGTACTCCCCAGGCGGTCGACTTATCGCGTTAACTGCGCCACAAAGTCCGCGAAGGACCCAACGGCTAGTCGACATCGTTTACGGCGTGGACTACCAGGGTATCTAATCCTGTTTGCTACCCACGCTTTCGCACCTCAGCGTCAGTGTCAGTCCAGAAGGCCGCCTTCGCCACTGGTATTCCTCCCGATCTCTACGCATTTCACCGCTACACCGGGAATTCTACCTTCCTCTCCTGCACTCTAGCCTGACAGTTCCGGATGCCGTTCCCAGGTTGAGCCCGGGGCTTTCACAACCGGCTTATCAAGCCGCCTACGCGCGCTTTACGCCCAGTAATTCCGATTAACGCTCGCACCCTCCGTATTACCGCGGCTGCTGGCACGGAGTTAGCCGGTGCTTCTTCTGTGGGTGATGTCTTTCCTTCCGGGTATTAGCCGGAAGGCGTTCTTCCCCACTGAAAGTGCTTTACAACCCGAGGGCCTTCTTCACACACGCGGCATGGCTGGATCAGGCTTGCGCCCATTGTCCAATATTCCCCACTGCTGCCTCCCGTAGGAGTTCGGGCCGTGTCTCAGTCCCGATGTGGCTGATCATCCTCTCAGACCAGCTACGGATCGTCGCCTTGGTGAGCCGTTACCTCACCAACCAGCTAATCCGACATAGGCTCATCCGATAGCGCAAGGCCCGAAGGTCCCCTGCTTTCTCCCGTAGGACGTATGCGGTATTAGCCTGGGTTTCCCCAGGTTATCCCCCACTACCGGGCAGATTCCTATGCATTACTCACCCGTCCGCCGCTCGCCACCAGGGAGCAAGCTCCCCGTGCTGCCGCTCGACTTGCATGTGTTAGGCCTGCCGCCAGCGTTCAATCTGAGCCATGATCAAACTCTTCAGTTTCAAATCATTGCGGTTCTTGCTCGCCCCTTCCCGAAGAAACGGACGAAAGCGAACCAAACTCGGCTCAAGGTCAAAGCTTCTCAAAAGACCCGAAGGTCTCGACGAGTCGCTTGCCTTGAAATGGTGTGACTTCTCACCACCTCATCGACAAGCGCCCACATGAATTACCTGATCGATTGTTAAAGAGCAGCTCGCTTGCTGTCGTGGCCGTCGATCCCGTGACCGAGGGGCCTCGCCAGCGCCCTGCGAGGAAGGCGTATTCTACTGAAGCGTCGGAGTTTGTCAACTCTCTTCGAGGCCGTCACCGAGGTGATCCTGACCGCGAAGACCCGCCTGAGCCGGCGACCGCAAGCCCGCTTGCGGACTTGCCTTCGAGTGGGGCGCATTCTACCGAATCCACCGTGGGCGTCAAGCGCGAATCTTGCGAAGCGAGTCGAAAAACTCAAAGCATGACAACCACTTATCACTCTTCCCACCGCTGGCCACGTTGCCCGTCGCCGGCAGCGGATGCGTACTTTACGGTTTTCCCTGCGTCCCTGCAAGAGCCGTTTGTAAAAAAATTTCACGACGATGACGGAGCGATGGCGCCACCTGGGCGAGCGGACTATCCACAGCCGCTCGGCGTCGAGGGGTTGTGGATGGTTTTGCGTGAGCGGCGGAGACGACGACGCCCGCACGGGGCGGGCGCTGGCGTCTTACCGCAGGCTCAGCCCTCCGGAGGCGCATGCCTCATCTTGCGCATGATGGCCAGGGTCGGCCCCGAAGCGACGTAGGCACCGAACAGCAGCAGCAGCATGACGGAGGGTTCGACCGAGATCACCACAAAGCCGAGCACGATGGCTAGCAGCACCACGAAGGGCACCGGCCCCTTGAGGTCGATGTCCTTGAAGCTGTAGTAGCGAATATTGCTGACCATGAGCACCCCCGCTGCCGCCACGACGAACATCATCAGCAGCTTGAAGCCGAAGGCTTCGGCATCGAAGCTGTGGAAGGTCCAGACGCTGGCCGCCACGAAGGCTGCGGCAGAAGGGCTCGGCAAGCCGATAAACCACTTCTTGTCGACGCTGCCGATCTGCACGTTGAAGCGCGCCAGGCGCAGCGCCGCACAGGCGACATAAAGAAAAGCCACGACCCAGCCGGTCTTGCCGATGTCCTGGAGAATCCAGGTGAAAGCCACCAACGCCGGGGCCACGCCGAAGGAGAGCATGTCGGACAAGCTGTCGTACTCGGCACCGAAGGCGCTCTGGGTATTGGTCAAGCGAGCCACGCGGCCATCGAGGCCATCGAGTACCATGGCAATGAAGATCGCCACCGCTGCCGCGGTGAAGTCGCCGTTGATGCCTGCCACTACCGAGAAGAAGCCGGCGAACAGCGCCGACGTGGTAAAGAGGTTGGGCAGCAGGTAGATCCCTCTGCGCCGGACCTTCTTGCCATCCTCGATCGATTCCTCAACCACTTCCGTCTCCCGCACGAAGGCAGCGGCCAGATCCTCCTCGTCCGACCGCTCGTCCTTGCTAGTGGCAGGATCTGCCTGGGCGCCATCACGATGGATGTCGTGTTCGGTATTGCGGGAATCCTGACTCATTCGTCTCATCCGTTGCCAGAATGGGGCCACTCGTAGGTGTTGCCTTCATTCTACACGGTGATGCCGAAGCGAAAAGCGCAGTAGCTATCAACCAGATACGACCAGGGCGCGGAAATCCGCGCCCTGGCCTTCAACGGAACGAGTCCAATGACTCAGTTCTTGCTCTTGTCGACCAGCTGGTTGGCGGCGATCCACGGCATCATGCCGCGCAGTTTGGCGCCGACCTGCTCGATCTCGTGTTCGGCGTTCAGACGCCGGCGCGCCGTCATTGACGGGTAGTTGGAACCGCCTTCCTGGATGAACATCTTGGCGTATTCACCGGTCTGGATGCGCTTGAGCGCATTGCGCATGGCCTGGCGGGACTGCTCGTTGATCACCTCGGGGCCGGTCACGTACTCGCCATACTCCGCGTTGTTGGAGATGGAGTAGTTCATGTTGGCGATACCGCCTTCATACATCAGGTCGACGATCAGCTTGAGCTCGTGCAGGCACTCGAAGTAGGCCATTTCAGGGGCGTAGCCGGCTTCGGTCAGGGTCTCGAAGCCGGCCTTGACCAGCTCCACGGCGCCGCCGCACAGCACGGCCTGCTCGCCGAACAGGTCGGTCTCGGTCTCGTCCTTGAAGGTGGTCTCGATGATGCCGCTGCGGCCGCCGCCGATGGCTGCGGCATAGGAGAGCGCAAGCTCCTTGGCCTTGCCGGAGGCATCCTGGTGGATGGCGATCAGGTCGGGAATGCCGCCGCCCTTGACGAACTCGGAGCGCACGGTGTGGCCCGGCGCCTTGGGGGCGACCATGATCACGTCGAGGTCCTTACGCGGCTCGATCTGGTTGTAGTGGATATTGAAGCCGTGAGCAAAGGCCAAGGTGGCGCCTTGCTTGAGGTTCGGCTCGACCTGGTTCTCGTAGATCGCCTTCTGATTTTCGTCCGGCGCCAGGATCATGACCAGGTCCGCGGACTGACACGCCTCTTCGACGGAAGCGACCTTGAGACCAGCCCCTTCGGCCTTGGCCGCAGAAGAGGAGCCCGAGCGCAGGGCGACGGTGACGTCGACGCCGGATTCCTTGAGATTGTTGGCATGGGCGTGGCCCTGCGAGCCATAACCCACGATGGTGACCTTCTTGCCCTGGATGAGGGAGAGGTCGCAGTCCTTGTCGTAATAGACACGCATGGCATTGCTCCTGAAAGCGAAGTGTGAGGTTTCGATTGATGTCAGCGTTGATGGCCACCCGCGCCGTCTGTCGCGGCACTGGGAGTCGGCTCATTCGATGGCACAACCTTAGCGCCACGCGCTCGTTGCGTAAAACGCGATATTTGCAACATTACGTCCCGCATCATGCAATAATGACGCAATGGATATGCGCCCCCTCAAGCAGTTCCTCGCCCTCGCCGATACGCTGCACTTCGGACGCGCCAGCGAGCTGTGCCACGTCAGCCCCTCGACGCTCTCCCGCACCATCCGCCAGTTGGAAGAGAGCCTGGACGCGCCGCTGTTCGTGCGCGATAACCGCCATGTCGCCCTGACCCGCCAGGGCCGGCAGTTCCACGAGTACGCTCGCGAGGCCCTCGCGCAGTGGGAGCGACTGCAGCACGACCTCAGCAGCGCATCGGGAGAACTCGCCGGGGAGATCAGCATCTATTGCTCGGTCACGGCCAGCTACAGCTTTCTCTACGACCTGCTCAGCGATTTCCGCCTGCGCCACCCGCGCATCGAGCTCAAGCTTCACACCGGCGACCCGGCAGAAGCGATGAACCGCGTGCTCGCCGGCGAAGAGGACATGGCCATCACGCCGCGCCCCCGTAGCGCTCCCGGCGCCCTGGCCTTCAAGTCGCTGACCCGCTCGCCGCTGGTTTTCATCGCTCCCGTGGAGCAGGCAAATTGGGTTCCCGCCACCCCGGAATCGCCCTCCGTCGAGCAGTGGCAGGGGGTGCCCATGATCCTGTCCGAGGCGGGTCTGTCGCGGGATTACGCCAATACCTGGTTTCGCGCCCTGGGGGTGTCGCCCACCATCTACGCCCAAGTGGCGGGGCACGAGGCGATCGTCAGCATGGTGGGCCTGGGCTTCGGCATTGGCGTGGTACCGAAGATCGTGCTCGACAACAGCCCCTTGGCGGAGCGTGTGCGGGTACTGCCGGTCAAGCCCGAGCTGCCCTACTACGATGTCGGCCTTTGCGTGCTCAACCGTCAGCTCAAGAGCCCGCTGATCCAGGCGCTGTGGGAAACGGTCACCGAACGCTAGCGACGAAAAAAGCCGCCCCTCAGGGCGGCCTAACACGCTACAGAGGTAGCTTTACGTCACGGGCGCAGTCGCAAATCAGAGCGAGAGGACCTTGTCGCCACGGGCAATACCCGACACCCCGGTGCGCGCCACCTCAAGCACCCCCACCGGCCCCATGGCCTGCAGGAAGGCATCGAGCTTGGGCGCATCGCCGGTGATCTGCACCGTATAGAGACTCGGCGTGACGTCGACGATCTGTGCGCGGAAGATGTCGACGGTCCGCTTGACCTCGTCGCGGGCCGCTCCCAGCGCCTTGACCTTGACCAGCATCAGCTCGCGCTCGATGTGGTTGCCCTCGGTGAGGTCGACCAGTTTGATCACGTCAATCAGCTTGTTGAGGTGCTTGGTGATCTGCTCGATCACCCGGTCGTCACCCACGGTGGTCACGGTCAGCCGCGACAGCGACGGGTCCTCGGTGGGCGCCACGTTGAGCGTCTCGATGTTGAAGTTGCGCTGCGAGAACAGCCCTACCACGCGAGACAGTGCGCCCGGTTCGTTTTCCATGAGAATCGAGATGATATGGCGCATCAGGTCCGCTCCGTCTTGGAAAGCAGCATGTCACGCATGGAGCCCAGCGGCACCTGCATCGGGTAAACGTGCTCGCGCGGGTCGACGATGACATCGACGAACACCAGCTCGTGCTTGTCGGCGAAGGTACGCTCCAGCGCCGGGCGCAGCTCGTCCATCGTCTCCACCCGCAGCGCGGTGAAGCCGTAGGCCTCGATCAGCTTGGCGAAGTCGGGCAGCGACTCCATGTAGGAGTGCGCATGACGCGACTTGTAGTTGAGGTCCTGCCACTGACGCACCATGCCCAGCGAGGCATTGTTCAGGTTGATGATCTTCACCCCACCGCCAAACTGCTTACAGGTGGAGAGTTCCTGCATCATCATCTGGAAGCTGCCCTCGCCGGTGACGCACACCACCTGCTCCTCGGGGAAGTTCTGCTTGATGCCCATGGCCGCCGGAAAGCCGAAGCCCATGGTGCCGAGCCCGCCCGAGGTGATGAAGCGGTTGGGCTTGTCGAACTTGTAGTACTGGGCAGCGAACATCTGGTGCTGGCCCACGTCGGTGGTGACGTAGGCCTCGCCGCGAGTGACCTCGCACAGCGCCTCGATCACCTCCTGCGGCTTGAGCTGCTCGCCCGGCCTGGAAGGCTCGTAGAGCTTGCCGCGGCGCTCCTCGCGCCAGCCGTCGATCTTGTCCCACCACTCCGCCAATGCCTCGGGATGGGCGATCTCCTTGCCCTGCACCAGGCTGATCATCTCGTCGATCACGCTGGCCGCCGGCCCCACGATGGGGACGTCGGCACGCACCGTCTTCGACACCGAACTGGGGTCGATGTCGACGTGGATAATCTTGGCCGTGGGACAGAACTTGGAGGTGTTGTTGGTCACGCGGTCGTCGAAACGCGCCCCGATGGCGATGATCAGGTCGGCGTGATGCATGGCCATGTTGGATTCATAGGAGCCGTGCATGCCCAGCCAGCCCAGACACTGCCGGTCGCTCTGCGGGTAGGCACCGATGCCCATCAGCGTGGTGGTGATGGGGTAGCCGAGCCGCTTGACCAGGTCGGTCAGCCCCTCGCAGGCACGCCCGGTGATGACCCCGCCGCCGGTGTAGAACACCGGCCGCTTGGCCTTGAGCATCATCTCCACGGCCTTCTTGATCTGACCGGTATGCCCCCGCGCCACCGGATTGTAGGAGCGCATCTTGACCTTCTTCGGGTAGACGTACTCGTAGCGCTCGGTGGGTGCGGTCATGTCCTTGGGAATGTCCACCACCACCGGGCCGGGACGCCCCGTCGAGGCCAGATAGAAGGCCTTCTTCAGAACTTCGGGAATCTCGGTCGGGTGCTTGATCGAGAAGCTGTGCTTCACGATCGGGCGGGTCACGCCGATGATGTCGGTTTCCTGGAAGGCGTCGTCGCCGATCAGGTGGCTCATCACCTGACCACACAGCACCACCATGGGAATCGAATCCATGTAGGCGGTGGCGATGCCGGTGACGGCGTTGGTGGCACCGGGGCCGGAGGTGACCAGCACCACGCCGGGCTTGCCGGAGGCTCGCGCATAGCCGTCAGCGGCGTGGGTGGCCGCCTGTTCGTGGCGCACCAGGATGTGCTTGACCTTGTCCTGACGGAACAGTGCATCGTAGATGTGCAGCGCCGCGCCGCCCGGATAGCCATAGATGTATTCGACGCCTTCATCCTGCAGGAATCGGGCAATCATATCCGCGCCGGAAAGCAATTCCACTTGTGTCTCTCCCCTGGAGGTCTCGAGTGCGATCCGCGCCCTTGTTGGGTGGGCACGGATTCGAGTGCGGCGGTATGCCGCTGTCGGCGAGGCCGACACCTGATGCCAAACCCTGGCATTAGGCCCGGTTGGGGCCTGCACTCTCATCACGGCGGATCGCCGCGTCGGGGCATTGGCCAGAAGCGGCGGTTGACCGCATTCCGGTAGTCCTTCGGCGGGTAGAGGCCAGTCGGCCCACCCTTCGCGCGGGGATGGGGGGTTGCCCGCAGGAGTCCGCGCCCGCAAATCAGGAACGCTCAAGATTCCAACAGCCTAGCGGCAGTGTCAACCGTGTTGCGGCTGCGAACGGAAGCACACCGTAAAAAAGCCCGCCGGCGAAGCCGCGGGCGGGCAAGGGGGTTACAGGACGCAACCTATAAGACAGTGTAGTCGCTCGCCGGGCTCTGTACCGGGTAACGCGTTATGACTGTGTATCAGGCGCGAAACACAAATTTGTCGTCCTTCTCCTCGACGTGAATGACGTCGCCCGGCGCGAATCGACCAGCCAGCAGGTCCTGGGCCAACGGGTTCTCGATACGGCTCTGGATCGCCCGCTTCAGCGGTCGCGCACCGAACACCGGATCGAAGCCCGCCAGCGCGAGTTGCGCCATCGCCTCGTCGCTGACCTCGAGCTGCAGGCCGTGTTCGGCCAGGCGCGCGCGCAGACGGTCGAGCTGTATCCCGGCGATCGCCTCGATCTGCTCCTGGCGCAGGGCATGGAACACCACCACCTCGTCGATGCGGTTGATCAACTCGGGACGGAAGTGCGTGCCGACCACGTCCATGACCGCACGCTTCATCTCATCATAGTGCTCGTCGCCACCCATGCGCTGGATGATGTCCGAGCCCATGTTGGACGTCATCACGATCACGGTGTTGCGGAAGTCCACGGTGCGCCCCTGGCCGTCGGTGAGGCGACCGTCCTCCAGCACCTGCAGCAGGATATTGAAGACGTCCGGATGGGCCTTCTCGACCTCGTCGAGCAGCAGCACCGAGTAGGGCTTGCGCCGCACCGCCTCGGTCAGGTAGCCGCCCTCCTCGTAGCCGACATAGCCAGGGGGTGCGCCGATCAGGCGCGCCACGGAGTGCTTCTCCATGAATTCCGACATGTCGATGCGCACCATCGCCTCCTCGGTGTCGAACAGGAAGCTCGCCAGCGCCTTGCACAGCTCAGTCTTGCCCACCCCGGTCGGGCCGAGGAACAGGAACGAGCCGTTGGGCCGGTTGGGGTCGGCGAGACCGGCACGCGAGCGACGCACGGCGTTGGCCACGGCAGTCACCGCCTCGTCCTGGCCGATCACCCGCTGATGCAGCGCCTCTTCCATGCGCAGCAGTTTGTCGCGCTCGCCCTCGAGCATCTTGGCCACCGGAATGCCGGTCCAGCGTGAGACCACTTCGGCGATTTCCTCCTCGGTAACGTTGGAGCGCAGCAGCTTGTGACTCGAGGTGTCGGCCTCGGCCTCGCTGGTTTCGGCGATCTTCTTCTCCAGTTCAGGTATCACCCCATACTGAAGCTCCGACATTCGGCCGAGATCGCCTTGCCGACGCGCCTGCTCCAAGTCGATGCGGGCACGCTCGAGCTCCTCCTTGAACTGCCCCGCCCCCTGGATGCTGGCCTTCTCGGCCTTCCAGATCTCGTCGAGATCGGCGTACTCGCGCTCGAGCTCGTCGATCTGCTCCTCGAGGCTCTCGAGGCGCTTCTTCGACGCCTCGTCGGTCTCCTTCTTGAGGTGCTCGCGCTCCATCTTGAGCTGGATCAGCCGTCGGTCGAGGCGGTCCATCTCCTCGGGCTTGGAGTCGAGCTCCATGCGGATGCGTGAGGAGGCCTCGTCGATCAGGTCGATGGCCTTGTCGGGCAACTGGCGGTCGGTGATGTAGCGGGTCGAGAGCTTGGCCGCGGCGATGATGGCGCCGTCGGTGATGTCGACCTTGTGGTGCACCTCATAGCGCTCCTTGAGGCCGCGCAGGATCGCCACGGTGTCCTCCTCGGAGGGCTCGTCGACCAGCACCTTCTGGAAGCGCCGCTCGAGTGCGGCATCCTTCTCGATGTACTTGCGGTACTCGTCGAGGGTCGTCGCCCCCACGCAGTGCAGCTCGCCGCGGGCCAGCGCCGGCTTGAGCATGTTGCCGGCGTCCATGGCGCCCTCGGCCTTGCCGGCGCCGACCATGGTGTGCAGCTCGTCGATGAACAGGATCACCCGGCCCTCTTCCTGGGCGAGCTCCTTGAGCACCGCCTTCAGGCGCTCCTCGAACTCGCCGCGGAACTTGGCCCCGGCCAGCAGCGAGCCCATGTCGAGCGACAGCACACGCTTGTCCTTGAGCCCTTCCGGCACCTCGCCGTTGACGATGCGCTGGGCCAGCCCCTCGACGATGGCGGTCTTGCCCACGCCGGGCTCGCCGATCAGCACCGGGTTGTTCTTGGTGCGCCGCTGCAGCACCTGGATGGTGCGACGGATCTCGTCGTCGCGGCCGATCACGGGGTCGAGCTTGCCGTCGGCGGCACGCTCGGTGAGGTCGAGGGTGTATTTCTCCAGCGCCTCGCGGCTCTCCTCGGCGTTGGGATCGTCGACCCGCTCGCCGCCGCGTACGCTATCGATGGCGCTTTCCAGCGCCTTGCGGGTCACCCCGGCCTGGGTCAGCAGCTTGGTCACCGCATGCCCCATCTCCAGGGCAGCCAGCAGCACCAGCTCGCTGGCGATGTACTGGTCGCCGCGCTGCTGGGCCTCGCGGTCGGTCAGGTTAAACAGCTTGACCAAGTCGCGCGAGGGCTGCACCTCGCCGGTGAACTGGCCAACCTTGGGCAGGTCCTCGAGGTGCCCCGCCAAGGTATCGCGCAGCCGCGCGGCGTCGCCGCCGGCCTTCTGAATCAGCGCCTTGATGCCGGTGTCACGGGCATCCAGCAGTGCCAACAGCAGGTGCCCGGGCTCAAGCTGGTTGTGGCCCCGCCCCACGGCCAGGGACTGGGCGTCGGCCACGGCGTTCTGCAGCCTGGCGGTGAACTTGTCGAAACGCATTCGCTTTCCTCCATCGGGGTGGCGGCGCGTTCGGACGCGCCGCTTGGCCCTGTCATATCGTATTGACAGATTCAATGGAGTCAGCTTGGCCGGCTTTCAAGTCACCGGCCAGGGAAAGGATGCGGCAGCTTGACGCGGATCAACGTAGCCAGATCACGCTGGCCAAGCGCCCGGTCCTGCCGTCGTCGCGACGATGGGAATAGAAGCGCGACTCGCAGGCGGTGCAGAAGTGGCCGCCGCTGATGTGGGCGACGCCGAGCCGCTCCAGGCGCAGGCGGGCAAGCTTGTAGAGGTCGGCCATGTGGTGGCCCAGACGATAGGGGCTGGGATCGAATGCGGCGGCGGCCTCCGGATGCACGCCGACGAAGGCCTGCTGCACCTCAGGCCCCACCTCGAACTGGGCGTTGGAGATCGCCGGCCCCAGCCAGGCCATCAGCTCCTCTGGCGGGGCGGCGAGCGCTGCCACCGTGGCCTCGAGCACCCCGCCGGCCAGCCCTCGCCAGCCGGCATGGGCCACGCCGACCCGGCTACCCTGGCGGTCGCAGAAGAACACCGGCAGGCAATCGGCGGTCAGTACCACGCAGGCATGGCCGCGATCGAAGGCCACCGAGGCGTCGGCCTCGGGCATGCCGTCGCTGTAGCCCGACTGCACCCTGGCACCGTGCACCTGCCTGAGCCACAGCAGCGGCCGCTCGTCCTCGAGCTCATTGCCGATCAGACGCCGGCACAGCGCCACGTGAGCGGGATTGTCGCCCAACTGGTCGGCCGGGTTGAAGCAGGCGAACTCGCCTTGACTCGGCCCGGTCTCGCGCGTCGTGACGAAGGCGCCAACGCTGGCAGGCGCCGGCCAGTCGGGCTCGATCAGGGTCGGTTGCAGATGGGGGGCGTCGCTCATGGGACTCCTCAGCGCATGGCCTCGTGGTCGTCACGCAGGTAGTCGATCAACAGCAGCAGGTCGTCGGGCAACGCGGCGCGGAACTCGACCGGCTCGCCGCTGCCGGGGTGCAGGAAGGCCAGCTTCCTGGCATGCAGCGCCTGGCGCGGAAACTCCCGCAGCAACGTCTTGAGCGCCTCGCCGGCCCCCGCCGGCAGCTTGAGCCGCCCACCGTATACCGGATCGCCGATCAGCGGGAAGCGCCGATGCGCCAGGTGCACGCGGATCTGGTGGGTGCGGCCTGTCTCGAGCCGGCAGCGCACGTGGGTATGGGCTCGGAAGCGTTCGACCACGCGATAGTGGGTCACCGCCGGCTTGCCGCTGGCGTGTACCGCCTGGCGCTTGCGGTCCTTCGGGTGCCGGCCGATGGGGGCGTCGACCGTGCCGCCGGAGGTCATCACACCGACGCAGACCGCATCGTACTCGCGCGATACCGTGCGGGCCTGGAGCTGTTCGACCAGGGCGGTCTGGGCGGCCAACGTCTTGGCCACCACCATCAGCCCCGTGGTGTCCTTGTCCAGGCGATGCACGATACCGGCCCGCGGCACCACGGCTAGGCCCGGACAATGGTGCAACAGCGCATTGAGCAGGGTGCCGTCGGGATTGCCCGCAGCCGGGTGCACCACCAGCCCCGCCGGCTTGTCGATGATCAGGAGCTCTTCGTCTTCATGGACCACGTCGAGCGGTATCGCCTCGGGCTCGAAGCGTTTCTCCTCCTCGAGTTCGGCGGCGAGCTGCAGCCATTCGCCGCCGGCCATCTTGTCCTTGGGCTTGCCCGGGCGACCATCGACGGTCAGCGCCCCCTCTTTGATCCACCCCTTGAGGCGCTCGCGGGAATGGTCGGCGAAGAGCTCGGCGGCGGCCTGGTCGAGGCGACAGCCGGCCAGTGAGACGGGCACGCGTTGCTGGGCTTCCACGGTCTGGGGCATAGGGGGGTATCGCTGTCGGCATCCTCGGACTGCGTTTTCACGCGAGGTGCTTTATAGTGGACGGGTTACGGTCGATTCTACCACGGCCGACACGGCTTGTTAGACACGAGGATCACGATGCGCGTTTCCCCCATCGCCACACGCCTTATCGCTCTGCTCCTGGCCGCCACCCTGGTCAGCGGCTGTGCCGGCAGGTCTGCCACGGAAGAAGAACAGGACGAATTCGAAGGCGTCGCCGAGCAGCAGCTCTACGACGAGGCGCGCGATGCGCTCGAGGACGGACGCTACACCACCGCCATCTCGCGTCTCGAGGCCATCGATACGCGCTATCCGTTTGGCCGCCATGCCGAACAGGCCCAGCTCGAACTGATCTACGCCTACTACGAGACCAGCGACTGGGAAGCCACCCGCGCCGCCGCCAGCCGCTTCATTCGCCTGCACCCGACGCACCCGCAAGCCGACTACGCGCTCTACATGCGCGGGCTGGCCTCATGGCAGGCGGGGCGCTTCAGCCTCGAGCGCCTGCGCCTGATCGACATCTCCAAGCGTGACCTCGGCGCCTCGCGTGACGCTTATACCGACTTCCGCGAGCTGGTGTCGCGCTATCCGGACAGCGAATACGCTCCCGATGCCGAACAGCGTATCGTCTACCTGCGCAACGTGCTGGCACGCCACGAGCTGCATGTCGCCGATTTCTACCTGCGCAAGGGGGCCTATCTGGCCGCCGTCGAGCGCGGCCGCTGGGTGGTCGAGAACTACCCCGAAGCCGAGGCCACCCGCGACGCGCTGGCGGTGATGGTCGAAGGCTACCTGGGACTCGACATGCGCGACCGCGCGCGTGAAGTGCTGCAGGTACTGATTCAGAACGATCCCGGCAACGATCGCCTGCGTGGCCGCACTTTCCAGCCGCAGCACGTGCGCGCGGAGTCGCTCTCGGCCTGACAGCTACGGGCTACGGGCTACGGGCTACGGGCTACGGGCTACGGGCTACGGGCTACGGGCTTATCAAGGCTAAGCCGCCAGAACGCGAACGCCACCGCCCATTCGGCGGTGGCGTTCTTCTTGGTTCAGGCTCGTGGGTCTGGAGCCTACTCCCCAGGCTGCCAGCCGTTGACAATGGGATAGCGACGATCGCGGCCGAACCCGCGCGGCGTGACCCGCACCCCCACCGGCGCCTGGCGCCGCTTGTACTCGTTGCGATCGACCAGCTTGACCACCTGGTAGACGTCATCACGCTCAAAACCGGCGTCGATGATCGCCTCGGCGCTCATGTCGCCCTCGATGTAGCGCGCCAGGATGGCGTCGAGGGTGTCGTAGTCAGGCAGCGAGTCGGTATCCTTCTGGTCCGGCGCCAGCTCAGCCGAAGGCGGGCGTGTGATCACTCGCTCGGGAATTGCCGGCGACTGGGTGTTGCGCCAACGGGCCAGGCGATAGACCCAACTCTTGTAGACGTCCTTGAGCGCATTGAAGCCGCCCACCATGTCGCCGTAGAGCGTGGCATAGCCCACCGCCATCTCGCTCTTGTTGCCGGTGGTCAGCACCATCAGGCCTTTCTTGTTGGAGATCGCCATCAGCAGCACACCACGACAGCGCGACTGCAGGTTCTCCTCGGTGGTGTCGCGCTCGGTGCCGGCGAAGGTGTCGGCCAGGGTGGCCATGAAGGCGTCGACCATGGGCTCGATCGGCAGCACCTCGTAGTGCACGCCGAGCAGCCGCGCCTGCTCGGCGGCGTCTTCCTGGGAGATGTCGGCGGTGTAGCGATACGGCATCATCACCGCATGCACCCGCTGCGGCCCCAGCGCGTCCACCGCGATGGCAAGCGACAGGGCCGAGTCGATGCCGCCGGAGAGCCCCAGCACCACGCCCTGGAAGCCGCTCTTGTTGACGTAGTCGCGCACGCCGCTGACCAGCGCGCAGTAGAGGCTCTCCTCGGGCGCCTCGGGGGCTTCGATCTCCCCCTCCTGCGGCACCCATCCGTCTGCCTCTTTGACGAACTGCACCGGCATCAGTCCCGCCTGCCAGTAGGGCGCCACTACCCGCACCTGGCCGCTTGCGTCGACGCAGGCCGAGCCGCCGTCGAAGACCAGCTCGTCCTGGCCGCCGATGGTATTGACGTAGACCAGCGGCAGCGCCACCTCGGCGGCTCGCTGCTCGAGCAGGCGCAGGCGCTCGGCCGGCTTGTCCTGGTGATAGGGCGAAGCGTTGAGCGTGACGAGGATGTCCGCTCCGTCATCGCGGGCCGCCCGCACCGGGCCCCCGTCCCAGATGTCTTCGCAGATCAGGATGCCGAGCCTGGCGCCCTTGTGCTCGATCACCAGACTCTGCTCACCGGTACTGAAATAGCGGCGCTCGTCGAAGACCTGGTAGTTGGGCAGCGCCTGCTTGGCGTATTCACCGATCCACTCGCCGTTGTAGAGCAGCCCGGCGAGGTTGTAGCCGAGCCCTTCGCGCCGGCCGGGATAGCCGATGATCACCAGCACGTCGCGGGACATTTTCGCCGCCATGCGGGAACGCGCCTCGCGCAGGCGGGTCTCCATTGAAGGGCGCAGCAGCAGATCCTCGGGGGGATAGCCGCTCAGGAACAGCTCAGGGAACACCACGATGTCGGCACCATGTTCGATGCGCGCCTCGCGAACGGCTTCGATGGCACGATCGGCGTTGCCGGGGATGTCCCCGACCAACGGGTCCAATTGCGCCATCACCAGCGTCAAATCTTGCATGGGCGTAGAAATCTCTTGAGAATCCGAGGTCACTGTATTGTCCCGCAAGGGCGTCCGGCTGGCAAAGCCGCTAGCCCCCACCTGGGAGACGAACGAGGATGAACCTGTTGCTCATTCGGCTGATCATCTTCGCCGTGTTGTTCTTCGCCGGCCTCAAGCTCTATCGCATGTACCGCGAATGGAAGCTTGACCACGAGGAGCGGCTCGAGGGCGAATCGCACCAAGAGGGCGGCCAGATGGTGCGCTGCGCCTGGTGTCAGGTGCACGTCCCCGAGACCGATGCCCTGCGCGACCAGGGAGAGTGGTTCTGCAGCAGTGCCCATCGCGACCGCTTCCTCCAGGAGCAACGCCCCGAGGAGTAGACCGTCAGGCGATGACGGCAATCGCCTACAAACTCTATCGGTAATGGCTGATAGACGCCGCGCCGGTCTCGACTAGAGTGAATGCCTCATGATCAGGGGAATCCCTCCAGGAGAGCTTCATGGACGCGGCTCACGCCTCGCCTAGCGCCGCCCTGCGCCAGCGCGGCCTCACCCTCATCGAACTCCTCGTGGTCATCGCCGTGGCCAGCGTGCTGCTGGGCTGGGCGGTTCCCGGGCTTCAGGCGATGAGCGCCCGCCACGAAGTGACCGCCGAAGCGCATCGACTGCGGGTGGCACTCTCGCTGGGGCGCAACACGGCCATCACCCGGCGCACCCCGGTGATCGTCTGCCCCAGCCCCGACCACAGGCGCTGCGTCATGGACGACTGGAGCGCCCCGTTGGCCATCGTCCTCGGCCCCCTGGCGGGAAACGAATTTTCCGAGAGCGCCCTGCTGCGAGTGATCGAGGCCAACCGCGGCGTTCGTGTCAGCTATCGCCAGGATGGCAAGCCGGTACGCTATGGTGCCCTGGGGCGGCCAGCGGGGCACAATGGCACCTTCCGCATCTGCGGTCGCCACGAACAGGGCGCCCAACTGGTGCTCAGCAACTTCGGGCGGGTGCGTGCCGGCAGCGCCATCGACTGCTGAGCGCACTGCGTCGCTCGCTATAGGAGGCTGCATGCGCCGTGCCATCGTGGGTTACCATCAGGACGAAGAAAACCACTGGGTCGCCGAACTCGAATGCGGCCACAACCAGCATGTCCGCCACCAGCCGCCCTGGGTCGAGCGCCCCTGGGTCACGACGGAGGCCGGCCGCGTTTCGCGCCTCGGGCTCGCACTCGAATGCGTCAAATGCGACCGCGGCGAGCCGCCGGACAACCTCGGGGCATCGCTACCCCTTGGGCCCCATCAGCAGCCAGATGATCAGGCCGACCAGCGGGAAGACCAGCAGCACGATGATCCACAGCAGCTTGGCGATGGGCCCGGCCGGACTCTTGGCCACCTTGACGATGGCCCAGACCAGGATGATCAGCCAGATCAGACCCAGCAGGCCGCCTACTTCGATTCCCATTCGACATCTCCTTGTCCAGCAGTAGGTGCTGATTCAAGAACTAGCACGCAGCGTCACGAGCAACAATCCGAAACTGTAGCGTTATGTGAATCAAGGTAGCGCGCTTCACGCCGTTCGCCACCATTCGGGTAACAGCTGACGCACCTCGTGCCGCTGGAAGCGATCGTCCATCAGCACCAGCGTGCCGCGATCCTGAGGGCTGCGGATCACCCTGCCGGCGGCCTGGATCACCTTGATCAGTCCCGGGATGCGATAGGCATAGGCGTCGCCACAGCCGAAGCGCGACTCCAGCCTGGCCTTGAGCGCCTCGTTGAAGGGATCGAACGGCGGCAGACCCAGGGTGGCGATGAAGGCGCCGATCAGCCGCTCGCCGGGCAGGTCGATGCCCTCGCCGAAAGCCCCGCCCAGCACCGCGAAGCCGATGCCCTGCGCACCCGGCTGAAAGCGCGCCAGGAACGCATCGCGCTCGGCTTCACGCATGCCGCGGGATTGGCTCCAGCAGGGCAGCTCGGGGTGGCGGCGTGCCAGCCGCGCCTCCACGGCCTGCAGGTAGGCGAAACTGCTGAAGAAGGCGAGATAGAGACCGGGGCGGCGGCGGTACTGGCCGGCCAGCTCGTCGACGATGGGGTCGAGCGAGGCCTCGCGGTCACGCAGGCGCGTCGAGATGGCGCCCTGGATGCGCACCTCGAGCTGCTCGGCGCGAAACGGCGAGGCGACCGACAGCCTCACGCTCTGGCCGGGCACGCCCAGCAGGTCACGGTGGTAGGCCACCGGTGACAGGGTCGCCGAGAACAGCACGCTGCTGTGCGCCTGGGCGAAGCGCGGCGCCAGGAAATCCGCCGGGATCAGGTTGCGCAGGCCCAACACCGCGCGACCGCGACCGTGCCGGGTCAGGTCGCACAGCGAGTGCTCGCCGAACGACTCGGCCAGGCGACAGAAGCCCAGGGCCTCGAACAGCCGCTCCTGCAGGAGCGGGTCGGCGCCGCCCGGGTGCTCGGCCAGATAGTCGGTGATCGCCGCAGCCGCCTGCTGCAGGGCGCCGACGAACCGCGCGGGCAGGTCGTCGAGGACGCGGTAGGTCGGCTGGCCCGCCTGGCCCTCGTCGGCGCCGCCCTGTTCCCGCACCAAGGCCTGCCATTGGCGCATCAGCCGCCCGAGGGGCTTCACCAGCGGCGCGGGGGCACTGCGGTGCAACTGGCCGAAGGCGCGCTGGTGCAGCTCACCGCTGTACATGCCGCGGGCCCGCTCCACCAGGTTGTGCGCTTCGTCCACCAACAGCGCCAGGCGCCAGCCATTGGCCTGGGCCAGGCCGTACAGCAGCGCCGACGCATCGAAGTAGTGGTTGACGTCGCCCACGCAGACGTCGCTCCAGCGTGCCAGCTCCTGCCCCAGGTAATAGGGGCAGATACCATGCTCGCGCGCCACCTGGCGCAGCGCCTCACGATCGAGCCAGCCCCGCGCGACCGCGGCCTGACGGGCGCTGGGCAAGCGGTCGTAGAAGCCGGCGGCCAGCGGGCAGGCATCGCCATGACACGCCTTGTCGGGATGCTCGCAGACCTTGCTGCGGGCGGTCAGCTCCAGCACCCGCAGGGGCAGATGCCGCTGGCGGTCCCCGGCCCCTCCTCCGCCCTGGCCGGCGGTCCCCAGCCGGGCCAGGGCATCCAGCGCCAGGCGCCGCCCCGGGGTCTTCATGGTCAGGAAGGCGAGCCGATCGATGCCTTGGCGCGGCATCGCCTTGAGCGTGGGAAACAGCGTGGCCACGGTTTTGCCGATGCCGGTCGGGGCCTCGGCCAGCAGGCAGCGACCGGTGGCTGCCGCCTTGTAGACGCCCTCGGCCAGCTCACGCTGCCCGGGACGAAACTCGGCGTGGGGGAAGTCCAGGTCGGCTAGGGCGGTGTCGCGCGCCTGGCGATGCTGCGCCTCCTGCTCGGCCCAGCCCAGGAAGCGCTCGCACTGGGCCTCGAAGAAGGCGGTGAGATCGGCGGCGCTGGCCGTCTCGGTGAGCAGTGTCTCGCGCTCGCTGCCGATGTCGAGGTAGACCAGCGCCAGGGTCAAGGAGTCGAGCCCTCGTTCGGCGCACAGCAGCGCCCCGTAGACCCTGACCTGGGCCCAGTGCAGGGCGCGCTGGTTGGCGGCCATGCGCGACAGGTCGCCGCGATGGGTCTTGATCTCCTCGAGCCGGTTGTGCCGCGGATCATAGCCATCGGCCCGCCCGCTGACGAGGAGGCCGCGGTGACACCCACTCAGGACGATCTCGCGCTCGTAGCCCTCTTCGCGGCGCCCCGTCACCAGGGCATGGCCGGCGATACCCTCACGGGCACTGGGCGAGGGCGTGAAGCGGTGGTCGAGGTCGCCCTCGCGGGCGGTGAAGTCGCACAGTGCCCGCACGGCCACCCGGTAGCGCGGCGTTGCGGCATGCGCCATGGCAGCGCTCACGACGCCGCGTCCTGCTGCCAGGTCACATGGCAGACCACGGCGTCGATCCCCTGCGCACGGAAGAACGCCAGCCAGCGGCGCTGGTTGTCCTGCAGCCTGTCGCCGGGGCCCTTCACCTCGATCAGTCGATAGCGGGGCTCGCCACCGGGCAGGAACTGGATCAGGTCGGGCAACCCGGCGCGATTGGCCCTGAGGTCGGTCAGCAGGCGCTCGAAGCAGGCGCGCAGGTGGGCGGCCGGAAGGCAGGCCAGTGCCTGCTCGAGCAGCGCCTCGTCAAGGGCCTCCCAGTGCACGAAGGGCGATGCCAGCCCACGTTTCTCTCGCCAGGCACGCCAGATCGCGTCGCCGTGGGTACCATCGTCGAGCCGCGCCAGGCAGGCCTCGAAGCGCTCTCGGCGGCGGGCCACGAAGTCGTCGTGGTGAAGATCCGCGGGGCCAGCGTGGAACGGGTGGAAGAAGGCGCCGGGCAGCGGCGCGAACAGCGCCGGCCAGCAGAGCAGGCCGAACAGGCCCGTCATGAGCGTGTTCTCGACATAGTGCACCGGGGCCTCAGGACGGCTCAGGTACTCGGCCACGGCCTGCTCGACGCCCGACGAGCCGATGCGCGGCAGGCACAGGTCGAGCCGCTGCGGCGCGACGTCGGGCTCGCGGCCCGGCGGTGCCAGCCCCAGCCGGCGGCACAGTCTGGGCAGCAGCCGCGCCAGCGCCTGGGTCTCCTGTTCGCCTAGGTCCGATCCCCAGGCCCGACTGGCCAGGGCATGGGCCTGGCGATGCTCCCCCCGCCGCTCCAGCAGCCGCAGGCGGCGTATGCGCGCCTCTACCTGCCCCCCCGGCCCGTCACCGCTCTCGGCATAGAGCCGCAGGGCCAGCGTCTCCTGACCGTGACGCTCGGCGGACTGGCCCAGCAGGAACGCCAGCCTGCCTCGCCGCTGCGCCAGCCAGGTATTCTCAGCCGGCACGACCGGCATCTCGTCCACCAGCGCCGCGGGCGACTCCCCCTGCTCCAACCGCTCACGCAGCGCGTGCAGCGCCAGGTAGGCGTCCACCTCCTCGCGATGCTGGAAGGCCCGTGAGCCGGGCGTCAGCTCGACTCGCTCGAAGCGCTGCAGACCGAGCTCGGTGAGCACGAACTCGGCCCAGTCCTGGCGCAGGTTGCCGAAGAACATCAGCCGCAGCCGATCGCACCAGGGCATCACGGTCAAGCGCACGATGCTTTCGCCGCTCAGCCTCTCGCCGGCTTCCGGCCACCATTCGGCCAGCCGCTGCACCTGGGTCAAGCGCGGCTGCAGCGTCTCCTGCAGGACCGCCTTGCTCGCCCTGGGCGTCAGCCCGACGGCGGCGATCTCCGCGGCCAGCGCTCGACGCAGCTCGGCCAGGCGCAGCAGATGAAAGAGTTCGGCGAGGCCCAGCGGCGGATCCGCCTCGACCCAGCCGCCCTCGACGAGCGGGGTCAGCGCACGCTGGGTATCGCCGACCTCCGGGTAGCAGAGCTTGGCACTGCGGAAGAGCTCGCCCTTGCGCATCACCATGCGTACCAGTAGCGCCTGGGACGGCTGCGGCAACGCCTCGAAATCGGCCACCAAGGCGCGCTCCACCGCAGTCAGCAGGTCGCCGTGGCGTTCGCCCACCCAGCCTAGCACGAAGCGGAAATTCGCCAGGTAGTAGAGGGGGTCGTCGAGCGAGGCGGTGACCGGCGCAGGGCCTGAAATACTGTTCATGCATCCATGATATCAGTCCTGCGCCGCCCCGCCAGCCCCGCCGTCAGTGCAAGCCTGCGGCGAGTGCGCGCACTACCTCCGCGGCGGGCACCTCGCGGCAGGCGCTGGCGTTCTGCCCGGCCCACAGCGGCGAGAAGTCGGCGCTGCCCGCCGCCTCGGCGGCGCTACGCAGCGGCGCGATGGCGGCGGTGGCCAGGGGAAAGGCAGGCGCCACGTCGCCGAGCGGGCCGAGCTCGCGCATCAACCGAGTGACGATGCCGCGCGCAGGCCGCCCGGTGTAGAGGTTGGTCAGGGCGGTGTGGCGCGCCGCCTCGCTCATGAGCGCCCGGCGGTGCAGCGCCGAGGTAGTGGCCTCGGGGCAGCACAGGAAGGCGGTGCCGACCTGGACGGCCGCGGCTCCCAGCGCCAGGGCGGCTGCCACGCCACGGGCATCGGCGATGCCGCCGGCGGCGATCACCGGCAGCGAGACGGCGGCCACCACTTGCGGCAGCAGGGCCAGGGTGCCGAGCTGGGTGGTGACGTCCTCGCTGAGGAACATGCCGCGGTGGCCGCCGGCCTCCACTCCCTGGGCGATCACCGCGTCGACGCCGCGTGCCTCGAGCCAGCGCGCCTCCTCGACCGTGGTGGCGGAGGAGAGCACCTTCGCGCCCCAGCCCTTGACCCGCTCGACCAATGCCGGCTCGGGCAGGCCGAAGTGGAAACTGACCACTTCGGGGCGAAACGGCTCCAAGGCGTCACAGGCCGCCTGGTCGAACGGGCGTCGCCCCGCCCCCGCCGGCACGCCGTCGATGTCGAGTCCGTATTCGGCGTAGTAGGGGGCCAGCGCCTCATGCCAGCGCGCCTGCCGCGACTCGTCCGGCACCGGCGGCACGTGGCAGAAAAAGTTGACGTTGATCGGTCGCGTCGTCGCCGCGCGGATACGGCGCAGCTCCTCACTCATCGCCTCGGGTGCGAGCATGGCGCAGGGCAAGGCGCCAAGGCCACCCGCCGCGCTCACCGCCACGGCCAGGTCGCCGCCCTGCACGCCAGCCATCGGCGCCTGGAGTATGGGAAGCTCGATGCCGAGCTGTCGGATCAGGCTCATGGGTCCTCTCCCTGGTGTCGTTGACGTCGCCACGGCCGCTTCCGGCCCAAGCTATCGGCGGCATAGGCACCCCGCTCCCCCATGGGCCGGGACGCCCCCACCGTGGTGTCGCGCCGGGTCTGGCGCTCCATTTCAGCGTTGATCTCGGCCCCCAGCAATACGACGTACGACGAGAGCCAGAACCACAGCATCAGCACCACCACGGCCCCCAGCGAACCGTAGAGCTCGTCCATGCTGGCAATCTGGCCCACGTAGAGCGACAGCCCCCCCGAGCCCAGCAGCCACAGCAGCGTCGCCGTCACGGTCCCCATGCTCACCCACTCCCAGCGTGGCGAGCGGCGGTAGGGGCCGTAGCGGTAGAGCACAGCGATAACGAACATCATCAACGGCAGCAGCGCCGGCCAGCGCAGCCACTTGATCAGGGTGACCAGGGGGCCGTCCAGGGCGAGCCAGCCGATGGCGAGGGGATAGAGGGCGACGAACACCGTGGCCGCCAGCGACATCAGGATCAGGCCGAGGGTAAGGGCGGCCACCACCAGCATGCGATGCACCAGACCACGCCGGTCCTCCTCGCCATAGACCACGTTGAGCCCTACCATCAGGCCGCGCACCCCCTTGGAAGCGAGGAATATCGCCACGGCCAGACCGAGCAGGGCCGTCAGACTCAACCCGGTATCGGTATTCTCGCTGACCTCCCGGGCCTGCTCATGGATCAGCCGGGCCCCTCCCGGCGGCATGAAACGGCTGATCTCGCCGATCTGGCTGGCCACCTCTGCCGGATCGAAGGCCAGCGCCCACAGCGAGATGACCGCCCCGATGGCCGGGAACAGCGAGAGCAGCGCATAGAAAGCAATGCCGGCCGCCAGCATGTTGACGCGATCGTGCGAGAGCTGCGCCTTGACTCGCCACATCACGTCCAGCCATCCCGGGCCGGGTATCTGGTGGGGATTGTCGGCTCGCCTGCCGCGCCAGAATTTCCTCATTCGCCTCCTCGGGACGGCTGCGCCGGGCGCAGAACCATGCGGGTATCCCGTATCTCGATGTCGAACCGGTTGAGGAAGCTCATGCCCAGCAGGGCCACCTCCCCCTCCAGCCCGGGGCTGATGGAGCCACGCACCTGGCTGGCGGTGAAGCCCCCCAGGCTGACCTCGTCGAGCCAGGTCAGGTCGCCGCGCACGCGTCCATTGGCGGTGTTGAACCATGCCGAGCCCGCACGCTCCAGGCCCAACTGCTCGGCCAGCCTCGCCGACACGGCGACGTAGGTGGCGCCGGTATCGAGCAGGAACTCGACCGGTTCGCCGTTGATACGCCCCGTGGCCAGAAAGTGCCCCGAGCGGTTGCGCTCGAGCACGATCGGCTCTTCCGTTCCGCTCACGGTGGTGATCAGGTGGGCATTCGGGTTGCGCTGGTTCTCGAGGAAGCCGTGGAACCACCAGCTGCCGAAGCCGATGAACGCCACCCAGAACAGCAACATCATGCCCATTCCGGCGCGCCGGATCGAACCGCATTCATGCTGCATCGACTCCCCTCCTGACCAAACGCGACGATGCTTTGACACCCTCGGTTCCGCTGTCTGTACTGAAGGGCGGCAAGTTTCCTTAGCCAGTGAAACCGCGACATGCGCCGAAGGCAACGCCCGTCGGCCATGGCTTCAACAAGAACAAGGATAAGCCCCATGCGTGAGAGCATCGAATCTTCGACCCGGTTGGCTCGCCGTCATTCCCCCAGCGCGAGGCGCCTGGCCGCCCCCCCACTCGTCGCTCTGCTGCTGTGCGCCAGCGCCTCGGCGCTGGGCTGGGACGAGCTGGTGGAGAAACAGGTCTTCGAGATGGAGACCTACACCAGCACGGGGGGCGAGACCATCGCCCCGCTGCGCATCGGCTGGGAGGCCTACGGCGAACTCAACGAGGCGAAGGACAACGCCATCCTGATTACCCACTTCTTCTCCGGCACCAGCCATGCCGCCGGCCGTTACGCCGAGGATGACGCCGCGCCCGGTTACTGGGACGCCATCATCGGTCCCGGCAAGCCGCTGGACACCGACGAATACTACATCATCGCCTCGGATACGCTGGTCAACCTCAATGCCCACGACCCCAACGTGACCACCACCGGACCGGCCACCACCAACCCGGAGACCGGCGAGCCCTGGGGCACCGACTTCCCGCTGGTCACCATCCGCGACTTCGTCGAGGTGCAGAAGGCCCTGCTCGAGAGCCAGGGCATCGAACGACTGCACGCGGTGATGGGCGCCTCCATGGGAGCGCTGCAGGCCTACGAGTGGGCCAGCGCCTACCCCGAGCGGGTCGAGCGGCTGATCCCGGTGATCGGCGGCGGTGTTTCCGACCCCTGGCTGCTCGCCACCCTGGGCGCCTGGGCCGCCCCCATTCGCCTGGACGCCAACTGGAACGGCGGCGACTACTATGACGGCGAGCCACCGCTGGACGGCCTGCGCGAGTCGCTCAAGCTCGTCACCCTCAACGCCAACCACTGGCAGTGGGCCAACGCCACCTTCGACCGCAGCTGGGCCGACGAGGATGCCGACCCGACCCGCGAGCTCGAGGCACGCTACGCCATTGAGCAGACCCTCGACGACATCGCCGCCTCGCGGGCCGAACTGGCCGACGCCAACCACCTGCTCTACCTGGTGAAGGCCAACCAGGCCTTCATCACCGGCCACGGCGACAGCCTCGAAGAGGGGCTGGCGCGCATCGAGGCGCCCACGCTGATCCTCTACAGCGAGGACGACCTGGTCTTCGCGCCGCAGGGCGTACGCCAGACCGCCGAACTGATCGAGGCCGACGGCACCGAAGTCGAACTGGTCTCGCTGGAGGGCAATCGCGGCCATCTCGACGGCGTGGTCGCCATCGACCAGGCCGGCGATCGCATCCGCTCCTTCCTCGCCGAATGAGGTCCCGCTCCCTGGCATCAGCCCGCCAGGGAGCGCACCAGCAGATAGGCACCCATGGCCAGCAGACCGCTGAGGAAGACCCGCCGAAAGGTGGACTCCGAAAGCCGTTGACGCAGCCGCTGGCCGAGCTGCATGCCCACGATGGCCGGCACCACCGCTCCCAGAGAGAGCACTCCCAGCTCCACACTGAGCAGACGCTGTTCGCCCATGGAGAAGCCCAGCGCCGTGGTGGTCGCGACAAACAGGACGCCCATGGCCTGAATCAGCATGTCCCGCGGCAGCCCGAGGGACTGCAGGTAGGCCACGCCGGGAAATACTGAGGAGCCCGTCATGCCGGTCAGCATTCCAGTCAAAGCGCCATTGACCGGCGCGGCGTAGCGGCCACGGCTGACCAGCGCAGCAAGGCCAAGGTTGAACAACCCGGCGAGGGCATAGAAGGCGAGCAGCACCCCCAGCAAGCCGGAAAGCCAGCGCACGTCGACCCTGGCCAGAATGCCGACCCCCAGCCACACGGTCACCACCGAGGCCAGCAGGAAGGGCCACAGCAGGCGCAGGATCTGGCGCAGGTAACCGCCGACCAGCGCCTGCCACACATTGGTGACGATGGTCGGGACCAGTAGCAGCGCCATGGCCGACGGCAGCCCCACCGTGGCCGCAAGCAAGGCCAGCGAGACCGTGGGCATGCCCATGCCGATCACGCCCTTGACCAGACCGGCGACGACGAAGGTCGCCGCTACCAGCACCAGCAGCAAGGGATCCAGGCTCATCGCACGGCGCTTCCCGCCGCGGCGTGGCCGTTGCACCGCTCCCACTCGGCCGCCGCCTGCTCCCCCCGGGCCTGGTTCACCGCCAGGCAGATCAGCATGGCAACGACGAACAGTACCGCGCACAGCAGGATCGAAGCCTGCAGCCCCACCACCGACTGCAGCAGCCCCAGGCCGACGATGCCGAAGACGCCGGCCAGCTTGTTAGCCAGCCCCCAAAAACCGAAGAACTCGGCGGCCTTGCGCGTGGGCGAGAACAGCCCCACCAGGGCACGGCTGGCCGACTGGCTTGAGCCAAGCGAAAGTCCGGCCAGGCAGCCGACGACCAGAAACAGGTGTTGGGCCTCCCACTCCAGCCCCAGGCTGGCGTTGAGCCAGGCGGTCACCTCGGGCGTGGCCCAGATGGCGAGTATCGCCGCCACCCACAGCAGCAGGGTCAACTGGTAGGTGAACTTGGTGCCGATCCGGTCCTGGAGGAAGCCGAAGCCCAGCGCGCCGGCCGCCGCGGTGACCTGCACGATGATGAACATGACGTTGCGAATCGATTCGTCCCAGCCGATCACCTGGGCACCGTAGATGAAGGCGAAGGCGATGATGATGTAGACCCCGGCCATGGAGAACAGCAGTGACACCAGAAAGACGCCCAGGTCGCGAAAGCGCCGCAGCTCGTGCAGGGTGGTGGAGACGCGCTCCCAGGCGATTTCGCGGTAGGTTTTGACATGCGGCTGTGGGTCGCCGCGCTCCTTCACCCAGAGGAAGGTGGGAATGGCAGTGATCAGGAAGAACGCCGCCGCGAAGGGCCCCACCCAGCGGATGCGCTCGAAGTTCTCGGCGCTGGCCTCGCCCAGTGCCACCAGGGTGAACCCGGCGGCAAACAGGCCGCCGACGTAGCCCAGCGCCCAGCCGAAGCCGGAGATCTTGCCGAGGTCCTGGGGCGGGCCGAGGTCGGGCAGGAACGCCGCAATGAAGGACTCGCCCATGGAATAGGCGTAGTTGGATACCACGATCAGCAACAGCCCCAGCAGCACATAGCCGGGAGCGACGAAATAGAGCAGCGCGGTGGCCACCACGGTGGCGATGTAGCTGACGAACAGGAAACGCTTCTTGGCCGCCCGGTAGTCCATCACCGCCCCGCACAGCGGGCCGGTGACCACTACCAGCAGGTAGCTCACGGCCAGAGCCAGGCTCCATAGCAGGTTGGCCAGGCGGAAGCCGTCGCCGCGATCACCGACGATGACGGTGGTGAACAGCTCGCCGAACACCACGGTGATGATCAGCAGCGTATAGGCCTGGTTGGCGAAGTCGAACATCGCCCACCCGAAGATCTCCCGCTTCGACGCCCGCGGCCTGGGTGTCGTACCGCCAACGGCCGGTATCACGCTCATCTGTGCCTGCCCTCCTCGCCCTGCCCCCGGATTGCCAGCGCCTAGCCTACCAGCATATCGGGACAGGCATGACGACTTGGCGGCTTTCACTACACTGGGTACTACATTCCGGACTGGAGGCAGGCAATGGAACGCTTGAGTGCTATCCCCCTGGTGATGCTGGCCGCGGCATCGGCGCATGCCGAAGAGCTGACCCTGAGCACCGAACATCAGGACTTGCGGCTGGTACCCGTGGCAGAAGATCTCGAGCAGCCGTGGGGCGTGGCCATACTGCCCGGCGACCTCTACGTGATCAGCGAACGCACCGGACAGATCCAGACGTTCTACAACGGCGAACGGCAAGAGGTCGAAGGCCTGCCCGGCATCCATGTCGAGGGCCAGGCAGGCCTGCTCGACATCGCCGCCTCCCCCGACTACCCCGACACCGGCTGGATCTACTTCACCTACTCGAGCGGGGATGTAGACTCCACCGCCACGGCGCTGGCACGGGGCCGCCTGGCCGGCGACCGTCTGGTCGACGTGGAGGAGCTGTTCGAGCAGAACCGGCGCTCGGAGCCCAGCACCTACCCCGGCTCGCGGCTGGCCTGGATGGGCGACGACACCCTGCTGATGTCCGTCGGTGACCGCGGCACACCCGGCCGGGCCCAGGACACCCAGGATCACGCCGGGTCGATCCTGCGCCTCGATCCACAGGGCCTGGCCCCCGAGGACAACCCGCTGCTCGAAGAGGCCGGCTACCTGCCGGAGATCTACTCCTGGGGGCATCGGCGCGTGCTGGGGCTGGCCGTTGACGAAAAACGCAGCAACGTCTGGGCCGTGGAAAGCCGCAGCAACGGGCATGACGAACTGCTGCTCCTGCAACGCGGCCGAAACCACGGCTGGGCAGATGAAGCCGAAGACTCGGAGGTGCTGGTGGAGGACGCCGGCAGCGGGCTGTTCAACGAGGAGGACGTGGTCGAGCCTGCCTACCGTTTTGCCGAAGACGTGTCACCATCGGGCCTGGCCGTGGTCAACGGCGCGCACTACCCGCAGTGGGAGGGCAACCTGCTCGTCGGCGGGCTCGAGAGCGAACAGCTCTATCGCTTCGAGGTAAATGGCGGCGAAATCGCGGAGAGGGAAGAGCTCCTGGACGAGCCACAAGGGCCGGTACGCGAGGTGCGCCAAGGCCCGGATGGCTACCTTTACGTGCTCATAGGCGACGAGGACGGCACGCTCTATCGGCTCGAACCCGAGGAGTGAGCGCGCTCCACGCCATGCGGCCAGCCCACGCTGACGGGCAGCCTGACTGTTCACATGGCGTATCGTTCGCCAGCGTGGAGTAGGCTGTTCTTCACTTCTCGCCATGCCACGGGCATTATCATTGTTAACCTGGGTTAAGCAGGTTTGTCCTGCGTTGGGCTTCGTCCAGAGATGGCCTGGGTAAGCCAGCGCAGGCAACCGGCTCAGAGCCGTGGCCGACGCCGCCTTGCGGGAGGCCAGAAGAATAAGCAGGCAGAGGCAGGGCGCATGAAGAAATGGCTGATGCTGATGTTAGTGTTGCTCCCGTTTCCGGCAGCAGGCAGCCTGGAAGGGCTGACCTTCATCACCGAGGAGTACCCCCCCTACAATTATCGGCACGACGATCGCCTCGAAGGTATCTCCATCGAGCTGCTCGAACGGGTCTTTGCCGAAACCGATACCGAGCTCTCCCGTGACGACGTGCTCTACTATCCCTGGGTACGTGGCTACGATACCGCCCTCTCCGAGCCGGGCACGGTACTCTTCTCCACCACGCGCACCGAGCAGCGTGAAGCGCTGTTCCAGTGGGTGGGGCCCATCGCCACCGACCGGGTCACGCTGATCGCCCGGCGCGACAGCGACATCCAGCTGAACGACATCGAGGACGTCATCGCCGGCGGCTATCGCATCGCCGTCATCCGCGAAGACATCGGCGCCCAGCGGCTGCAGGAAGCCGGGGTACCGGAGGCCCAGATCCATGCGGCGATCTCCAACGTCAGCGCCTTGCGCATGCTCGAGCGTGGCCGGGTCGACCTGTGGGCCTACGGCGAAGACGTGGCCTTCTGGCTGATGCAGGAGGAGGGGCTGCCCACCACCGACTTCGTTCCCGCCCTGACCATCAGCGAATCCGATCTCTACTACGCCCTGCACCGCGACACCGATCCCGCGCTGGTGGCCCGAATGCAGGCGGCGCTGGATCGCTTGCGCAAGCAGGGCGTCGTCAGCGAGATCCTCGGCGGCACCATTGCCTTCAATACCGAGGAGTACCCACCCTACAACTACCAGGACGACGACGGCACGATCACGGGGAGCGCCACCGAACTCCTGCGGGCAGCGCTGGATGACGCCGAACTCGAGGCCGACTTCCGCCTGCTGCCCTGGGCCCGCGCCCTGACAGAGGCCCAGCTGCGCGAACGCCACTGCGTCTACTCGACCACCCGTACACCCGAGCGCGAGTCGCTGTTCACCTGGGTGGGGCCGCTGGTATCGAGCACCTGGGCCGCCTTCGTCCTCGACGGGGCCGAGATCGAGGCCGACTCGCTGGACGACCTGGCCGACCTCCGCGTAGGCAGCTTTCGCGAGGATGCCGTCGGGCAGTACGCCGCCAGCCAAGGGGTCAACATCGTGGTTGCCAGCGCCGAGCGCGAGAACATCGGCCGCCTGCAGGCCGGGCTGATCGATGCCTGGGTCACCGGCGAGCAGACCGCCCAGCTCCTCGCCGAGGAGGCCGGCCTGTCGCTGCGCCGGCTGTTCGCCTTCAACGAGGTCGATCTCTACCTGGCCTGCCACCCCTCGGTTCCCGACCAGTTCATCGCCCGGCTGCAGGCGGCTCTCGATCGGGCGCGGGCCGTGGTAGAGGCGCGCCAGTGAGCCTAGCGCCCGGCAGTCAACCCGGCCGGCGCAGCCTGACCGCCAAGCAGGCCGGCCTTACCCTGGCCATCGCCCTGCTGCTCAGCATCCTGGCCGGCGTCATCGAGCTGGCTCTCGATGCCCGTTCGATGCGCCAGGAGATCGTCAGCGACACCCGCTACCGCCTCGACCTGGTCCACGGCACCGCGGCGGAAGCCGCCTTTCAGCTCAACCCCGAGCTGGCGGCCCAGGTCATCGACGGGCTGTTCAACGGTGGCCGCGTCGCCAGCGCCGCCATTACGGACGATTTCGGTCGCACCATGGCCGCGCGCCAGCGCGAGTCCGACCCCGTCTCCGGTTGGGTCGCCCATGCCCTGTTCGAAGATATCCTCCACTACCGGCGCACGCTGCACTACCAGGCGGGGTCCGACAACCCGCCCCAACCGATCGGCGAACTCGAGCTGACCCTGGCGCTCGACCGCCTGGCACGCGACTTCACCGATCGCAGCCTGCTCATCTTCTCGTTGGGCGTCGCCAAGGCGCTGGCCATCGCCGCCCTGCTCGCCCTGGTGTTCCACTGGTTCGTGACCCGCCCCCTGCTGCGCGTGCATGCGGCCATCGTCGACACCGACCCGCGCCAGCCCGGGCGCTGGCCGAAGCCCGCCATGGGGCGACATGGCAGCGACGAACTGGGGCATCTGGTGGACAGCGTCGACCAGCTGCTCCAGGCCTTCCAGCGCGGCCTCGACCAGCGCGACCAGCTCCACCAGATTTCGACCATGGATGGCCTGACCGGCATCGCCAACCGTCGCCACTTCGACACCTTCATCGAGCGCGAATGGCAGCGGGCCTGGCGCAACGGCCACGCCCTCTCGGTGATCTTCATCGATATCGATCACTTCAAGGAGTTCAACGATCACTATGGCCACGTCGCCGGGGACGACACCCTGAGGGCCGTGGCCGAGGCCCTCGCCGGGGTGGTGCACCGCGCCTCGGACCTGGTCGCCCGCTACGGGGGCGAAGAGTTCGTCTGCGTGCTGCCCGACACCGACCTGGAGGGCGCCCTGCGAGTGGCCGGCCGGATCCACGAGCGGATCCGTGCCCTCGACATCCCGCACGCCCACTCGACCCTTGCCGGCCGTGTCACCGCCAGCCTCGGGGTGGCCAGCAGCAGGCCGGCACACGACGACACCGGCATCGAGGAGCTGATGGCCCAGGCCGACGGCCAGCTCTATCGTGCCAAGCACCAGGGCCGCGACCGGGTGGCCGCACAGACCTGAGCACGACCGCGGAACCGGCCCGGCGGCGGGGAATCGATAGGAGTAGCATCAGCCGGAGGCGGAGTAGCCATGAACAGACGCGATGAGTTCGTCGAGCAGATGAAGGCCCGACTGGACGAATGGAACGCCGAGATCGACGCACTGGCCGCCCGCGCGCGCAAGGCGGGCGCCGAGGCGCAGACGCGGTACCACGACGATATCGAGCGGCTGCGACGACGCCGCGACGAGACCCGCCGGCGGCTCGAGGAGCTGCAGTTTGCCAGCGAAGCGGCCTGGGATTCCCTGCAGCAGGGGCTCGACGATGCCTGGGAGCTGATGCGCAAGGCGCTGCGCGACGCCCAGCGACACGAGCCGCCGCCCAGGGACGTCGACGACGAGGACGCCGGCGGGCCCCGCTCGCCCGGGGGCTCGCCCTAGGAGGGACGCTCCCTGCGCGCCTGCTCCGGCGGAGATTCGTCGTCTGCCGAAGCGGGCGCCTGGACCTCGCTGCCGCGCTGCAGCCTGTCGACCGCCGCACCTCCCTGGCGCGCCAGCTGGGCCAGGCGGTCGATCTGGGCGTCGAGCTGGGGCAGGGCCTCCTGACGGTAGCGCGACAGGTCGTCGATGGCACCCAGCACGTCGTCGAAGGCCTGCTCCAGCGCCTGCATGTCGAGCTGGGCCGAGGCGGCCCGGGTCTGGATCTCCACCCCCTGCTGGCGCAGCGTTCTCGCCGTGCCGGCGATCATCTCCGAGGTGGTGGTATTGAGCGACTCGACGCGGTCGAGCACCAGGCGCTGGTTGGCCAGCGCCAGCGCCACGGCCACGGCCACGGTCAGCGCCGAGACGGTGACGTGGATCGCGCGGTCGACACCGCGAATCAATTCGCGGTTGTTGCGGATGATCACCTCCAGCGCCAGCACGCCCTGCTGGCTGACCGCCTGCTGCTGCTGCAGGTCGACGATGCGCTGGCGCAGCGGGAACAGCAGTTCCTCCTCGATGAAGGCACGCTGCGGGTGGGCGTCGCCGAGCCGCTCCAGCGCCTGCGCCAGGCGCCGGTCGATCAGGCGCCCCAGGTCGATCTGGCGCTGCAGTCGCCCCAACAGCTGGCGCAGGCTCTCCTGGTCGTCGCTGAGCGTGATGTTGTCGCGCCGCAGCAGGTCGCGCCCTCCCTCCAGGTCGGCGATGATGGCGTCGAGCGCCTGCTGGGCGTTCTCGAACTTGCGGAAGTAGCGCTGCACGCGGCTGCCGGCGCCGGGTATGCGCGACAGCAGGCGGTCGAACGGTCCCGATGCCAGGCGATGCTGGTGCGGGTCGAGATCCTGCATGTGCCCGCGCAGGTCGATCAGCGCCTTGGCCACCGGCCCGCCCTCGTCGCCCTGATGGGCCAGCTTGCGCAGCGGCGCCTGCAACATCTCGCTGTGATGCGCCGCCTGCTGCTGCAGCTCGAGCCCCATTTCATCCACCGCGCGGCGCTGGCGGTCGAGGGCGGCGCCTTCGCTGGCCAGCACCTCGTCGACGAACGACGCCGCCAGTTGCTCGAGCTCGGGGTCGTCGACCACGATCTCCTCGCCGCCATGCGCCTCGGGAGCGATGTCCTCGAGCTCGCTGGCGATCTGTTCCACCGGTGGCAACGAGAGCGGCGAGCCACGTTCGGACGATGGTTTCATAAGCGCTTCCCTCTTCAGGCTCTTTCCCACACCTTAGCAAGCCAGGCCGGTGCTTGGCTCAACGCCGTCGGCGAGAGCCTCAACGTCGTTCCTGGCGGCTGTAGCGCTCCGCCCCCTCGATGAAGCGCCGCAGCTCCTCCAGCGCCCGGTCGGTGGCGAGGGTGGCCTGCGGGCGCCCCGTCTCGATCCGGGCCAGCGCCACCGCCGTATCGTCGAGCAGCGTCAGCGCCGATTCGTTGCGCGCCACCAGGCGACGCAGGCGGCGATCGGTCTCCTCGATCAGCTCGAGTCGGCGCTTGAGCGCGATGCGCTCCTCGACGGACAGCCGACGCTGCTCCTGGGCCAGGCGTCGGCGCACGTAGTCGCCGTCCAGCCCCATCACGCCACGCGCCTGGGCGGCCATGGAGGTGAAGGTATCCACCGCCCCGAGGCAGACTTCGGTGATCAGTCCGCGTGAGCGCTCGAAGGCCAGCTCGCTACGGTCGAAGCGCGCCGTCAGCAACTCCATCACATGGGCGTAGCGGGTGTAGAAGCGATCGACCTGGCTCGCCAGGTCGGCACGCTTCACGTCGAGCAGCCCCTGCTTGGCCCGGCATAGCGACAGCACCAGCTCGTCGGCCCCCACCGGCGGCCGTGCCGGGTCCAGCTCGGCCACGCCGGTCTCCCGCGCGGCACGCTCCTGCTCGGCGCGCCGCCGCTCGCTCTCGGCCGCCAGCCGCTCCTGCAGTCGGCGCTGATGACGTCGCGCGCGCCAGCGCCGCCAGCCGCGCTCCACGGGCAGCGATACCCCCACCGCCACCAGTCCGGCGAGCCAGCCGCCCAGGCTCGGCCCGAAACCGCCCCACAGCGACGTCAGCCACAGCACCGTACTGATGAAGGGCACCAGCAGGCAGTAGCGAAACAGCACCTGCAGACGATTGGGGTTGTCGTTGGCGAGCGCCAGGCGCGGGTTGGCCAGCCCGACCAGGCACCACGGCAGGCAGGTGACGAACAGCCCATAGGAGAACCCCTGCAGAAATTCCAGCATAAGCCTCGTGCGCCAACGGGTGGATGCCTCTGAGTGTACGGGGGCCGTCGACGGCGTGCGAGCCCGACCGCCTCAGCGGCGCACACGGAAGCCGCGCATGCCGAAGTGGAAGTGGTCGGCATGGGCGCGGTTGTAGGCCGGGCCCAGCACGTTGCCGAACAGGTCGCAGGCACCGTCGCGCGCGTCACGCAGGAAGGCTCCTCGCGCGTCTTCGCCCCCCCAGTGCTCGCGCAGGGTGATGCGGCGCCCGTCCTCCAGGCGAAAGGACGCCACGTCGAGGGCCTCTGCCGTGGCGTGCTCGCTGCGCCGGCCGTCCGCACGGCCATAGACGTTACGACAGGCGAAACTGCCGTAATGCTCGACGCGCGCCACGCGGCTGCCAAAGTGGGCCTCGGCCGCCGGCTGCAGACGCTGGCGTTCGTACATGACCCAGGCCAGCGCCAGCGGGCAGCTCGCGACGAAGCTGGCGTTGAATTGGATCTCGCCGCCATGGATCCGCACCACGTTCTCGAGCGGACAGCCGGGCGCCGGCTCGTGGTCGTCCAGTGGCGTCATCCGCAGCGCCCCCTCAGGTGCCGTATCGAGCGCCGTCAGGCAGGCCTCGCGGTCACCGGCCAGGCGCTGCAGCTTCCACTTGGTCACCGGCGTCAAGGCGTCGCCGACGCTCAGTGGCTTCCATGGGTGCCAGTGGGAGGGAATACGCGCCTCGAACTGCCACCAGGCCGCCACCGCGGCAACCATCAGCACGACCAGCACCAGCAATGAACGCATCTCGCCTCGACGCTACAACAACAGATGCAGTACCAGGGCCACGCCGCCCACCGTCAGGGCCGTGAGCACGGCGATGTCCACCGCGCGATCGAGCCAGCGGTCGAAGCGGTCGTGACGCCCGCGGCCCGGTTGCCGCCGGCGGGTGGCGCCTCGTGGAAGCGCCCGTCGGCGTGAGCCGATGAGAGACATTGGTTGACGTCCGGTTCCCCATTCCTCCCAGAGCTTACGACCTGCGCCCGTGCCTGGCTACCGGCAATCGACGCCCCGGCGCCGCAAGGGGAGGCGGACGCTAACCGCCTTCGCGCCGATTGATGCGCCGATTGATCACGTTGGGCGCACGCCGCAGACGCTCCTGCTCCCCCAGCGCCTCGGCCTCGAAGGCGTCGGCCCCCACTGGTGTCTCGCCATGGCGGCGATAGAGCTGGGTGAGCATGGACTGGCGGTCGGCGCGCAGCTCGCGGACCAGCACCACGATCATGCCGTAGAGGATGAAGGTGAAGGGCAGCGCCGAGAGTACCGCCGCCGACTGCAGCCCGGTCAGCCCCCCGGCGACGATCAGGGTGAGACAGATGGCGGCGATCAGCACGCCCCAGATTACCCGCTTGAACAGCGGTGGGTTGATCGAACCGTTGTCGGTCATCTGCGCCACGATGTAGGAGGCGGAGTCGGCCGAGGTCACCAGGAAGATGAAGATCAGCAGCATGGCGATCACCGATAGCACGCCGGTGAAGGGCATGAGCTCGAACATCTCGAACAGCGCCACGGTGATGTTGTCCTCGGTGGCCGCCGCCAGCCCGGCGTCGCCGGCCAGCTCCATGTGCAGGGCGGCGCCGCCGAACACGCCGATCCACAGGCAGGCCAGCAGCGGCGGCACGATCAGCACGCCGAAGACGTACTCCTGGATGGTGCGCCCGCGCGACACGCGCGCCACGAAGGTACCGACGAAGGGCGACCAGGCGATGACCCAGGCCCAGTAGAAGATGGTCCAGTTGGCCGCCCAGGTGTTGTCGGAAAACGGCGAGATACGCAGGCTCATGCCGATGAAGTTCTGCAGGTAATCGCCGATGCCAAGGGTGATGGTCTCGAGGATCATCACCGTGGGGCCGGTCACCAGCACGTAGAGCATCAACCCAATGCACAGGATCATGTTGAGGTTGGAGAGCCGGCGGATGCCCTTGTCCAGCCCCGACCAGGTCGAGGCCATGTAGGCCAGGAACATCGCGAGCAGGATGACGAACTGCCACAGTCCGCTCTCGGGCAGGCCGAACACGGCGTTGAAGCCGCCATTGAGCTGCAGCACGCCCAGCCCCAGCGAGGTCGCCACTCCCATGACGGTGGCCACCACGGCGAACACGTCCAGGGTCGGCGCATAGGGCCGCACCCGCGGGTACTTGGCGGCGATCGACGACAGCACCGACGAGACCAGCCCGGCCTGCCCCTTGCGGAACTGGAAGTAGGCGATGATCAGCCCCACCACCGAGAAGGCCGCCCATTGGTGGATGCCCCAGTTGAAGTAGCTGTACTGGATGGCATAGCGCGCCGCCTCGGTGCTCTCGGCGGGCACATCGGCGTAGGGTGGCTCGACGTAGTGCAGCATCGGCTCGGCCATGCCGTAGAACACCAGCCCCACGCCGAAGCCGGCCGCCAGCAGCATGCTGACCCAGGAGAAGAAGCTGAAGCTCGGCGTGCTGTCCTGAGGCCCGAGGCGGACCTTGCCGTACTTGCTGAGGGCCAGGGCCAGCAGGAAGATGACGAAGCCGAATACCGAGAAGAGGTAGAACCAGCCGAACAGCCGCGTGACGGCGCCGAGCGCGGTATCGGCGGCGGCAGCGAATGCCTCGGGAAAACCGGCACCGGCTGCCACCAGCGCCAGGATGATCAGGGCCGATGCGGCAAAGACCCGCTGCCCTCCGTGATTGGCCATAAGGCGCTCCTCGTTCCGTCCTTGGACGCCCTCATCCTAGCAGCCCAACCCCGACGCCACACAAATCACTGGCATCGGCGCCCTTCCTGACCATAAAACCATTGCATCGAGGCGCCGACGCGACGATTCTGGAGAAACCAAGCAGGCTAAGTTTCCGACGAGTCTCGAACATGTCCCGACTTTCCGATACCCCGCTTTCCGTGCTCGACCTGGCACCGATCCGCCAGGGCGGTACCATCGCCGACAGCTTTGCGGAGAGCGTGGCACTGGCACGGCTGACCGAACGCCTCGGCTTCACCCGCTACTGGCTGGCCGAGCACCACAGCCTCGACGGCATCGCCAGTGCCGCCACCGCGGTGCTGATCGGCCATATTGCCGGCGCCACCTCGCGCATCCGCGTGGGCAGCGGCGGCATCATGCTGCCCAACCACCCGCCGCTGGTCATCGCCGAGCAGTTCGGCACCCTGGAGACCCTCTACCCGGGCCGCATCGACCTGGGGCTGGGGCGCGCCCCTGGCTCCGACGCCGCCACCATGGCCGCGCTGCGCCGCGACCCCTACGCCGGGGCCGAGAACTTCCCCGAGCTGCTCGCCGAGCTGCAGGGCTTTCTCGACGACGAGCAACCCGGCCAGCGCGTGCGTGCGGTGCCCGGCCAGGGCACCCGGGTGCCGCTGTGGCTGCTCGGCTCCAGCGGCTACAGCGCCCAGCTCGCCGCCCGCGAGGGGCTGCCGTTCGCCTTCGCCGCCCAGTTCGCCCCGGGCTACCTGCACGAGGCGTTGCGCCTTTATCGCGACAACTTTCGCCCCTCGGCACGGCTCGAGCGCCCCTACGCCATGGTCGGGCTGCCGGTGATCGCCGCCGAGGACGACGCGCGCGCCGAGTGGCTTGCCTCTACCACCCGCCAGAAATTCCTCGGCATGGTGCGCGGCCGCCGTACCCGCTCGCTGCCGCCGGTCGATACCCTCGACTGGACGCCGATGGAGCGGGTCCAGGTGGAGCAGTTCCTCGGCGCGGCAGTGATCGGCGGGCCCGACACCGTGCGCGAGGGGCTCGAGCGCTTCCTCGAGCAGACCGGCGCCGACGAGCTGATGCTCAACAGCGACCTCTATGCCCACGACGACCGCCTGCGCAGCTACGAGATCGTCGCCGAGGTGTGGCGCCAATGACCACGTCCACCCCCGGGGCCCGGCTCGATCTCGCCGGCGTCCTCGCCGGCATCCGTCGCATGGCGCCGCTGTCGCTGTTCGTGGTGATCTTCGGCCTGGCCTTCGGCGTGGCGGCGCTGTCGCGCGGGCTCTCGGGCCTCGAAGCAGTGCTGATGAGTGCGCTGGTGTTCGCCGGTGCCTCGCAGTTCGCCGCCCTGGAGCTGTGGGGCCCCGAAATTCCGCTGCTGCCGCTGGTCGCCACCACCTTCGCCATCAACGCCCGCCACCTGCTGATGGGGGCCGCCATCCAGCCGTGGCTGGCGCATCTCCCTCCGGCACAGCGCTACGCCAGCCTGGTGGTGATGAGCGATTCCAACTGGGCCATGGCCGCCGCCGATCGCCAGCGGGGCGAGACCAACGTCGGCATGCTGGTGGGCGGCGGCATCGCGCTGTGGCTGACCTGGCTTGCCGGCACGCTGCTCGGCGTGCTCTTCGGCAGTGGCATCGACGAGCCCGAGCGCTTCGGCCTCGACGTGATCATGGGCTGCTTCCTGCTGGCGATGCTGGTGGGCGGACGACGCGACCTGTCGATGCTGTTGCCGTGGAGCGCCGCCGCGCTGGCCGCGCTGGCCGCCATGGCCTGGTTGCCGCCTCACTCCCATGTGATCGTCGGCGCCCTGGCCGGCGGACTGGCCGGCCTGCTGGTTTCGCCCGGGCACGGAGAGCGGGAGGCCGCCGCATGAGCCTGCCCTCGACGCTGGTGGGAGCGGTCGTCGCCATCCTCCTCATGGCGCTAGTCACCTACCTGACCCGCGCCGGTGGTGTGTTCGTGATGGCGCGGATTCCCATCGGCCCCAGGGTGGAGCGCTTCATCAACGCCATGGCGGGCTCGGTGCTGGTAGCAGTGATCACGCCCATGGCCTTCCAGGGCGACTGGGGCGCACGCCTGGCGCTGGTGGCCACGCTCGCGGTGATGCTGGCCACGCAGAAGACGCTGGCGGCGATCAGCGCCGGCATCGCGACCGCAGCGCTGTGGCGGCTGCTCGCATAGGGGAACGATCCCCGGCCCGTAGCCTCAAAGGGACAGCCATTCCGCACGCCGCTTGGCGGCGCCATCATCGGAGATGCTCATGTTCGACAACGACCCGCGCCGCAACGCTGCCTGGCAGGCGGCCCAGCAATGGCGCTCCCGGGCGCGGCAGGCCCCTCGCGGCCCCTTGGGTGGGCTCAAGCTCATCGTCACCTGGCTACTGTTCGGCCTGCTGCTGATCGTCGGCACCGTGCTCGGCCTGTTCTTCCTGCTGCTGGGCTGGGCCATGCTGCCGATCGTGCGCTACCGCATGAAGAAGCGCCTCGAGCAGATCCGCGCCGAGCAAGCCAAGGACGCCGGCGGCGGCTACCACTACCGCGAGACCCACTACCGCGAGACCCGCTATCGAGGGAATCCCGGAGCGGGCGAGCATGAGCTGCTCGAGGGCGACTACGAGGTGCGCGACGATGAGCGCAGGGGATGACCGCCCGCCTCACGGCGCGAAGTCGACAAGCCACGCTATGCAGTGGAAAAGGTAGCCGGACTGCCATACCTTGAGCCATACGATCCCGAATGCTTCCGGAGACAACAACAATGCCTCGACTTCGGACGACAGCGGCCGGCGCGCTGCGCCAGACGGCGCTCGCCTGCCTGCTGCTCCCCCTCGCCGCGGCGAGCCTGGCCAACGACTACCCCACCGAGGCACGCGTCGACTACGTGCTGGGCTGCATGGCCTCCAACGGCAACGATTACCTGACCATGCAGAAGTGCGCCTGCAGCATCGACGTGATCGCCGAGCATCTGCCCTATGCCACCTACGAGCAGGTCGAGACGGTGCTGGGCATGCAGGACCAACGCGGCGAACTCGGCGTGCTGTTCCGCACCGAGCGCGGCATGCAGGACCAGGTCGACGCTCTGCGTCAGGCCCAGGCCGACGCCAACCTGCGCTGCTTCTGAGGCCACGTGACGCGCCCCCGCCGCTCCTTCGGCCTGCCGCCGATCGGCCTCGCGCTGGCGATGCTCGTCATCCCGACACCGGGCATCGCTGCCGAGCTTGCCGAGGGCGAGCGCCTGTTCCGTTCGCAGTGCATCGGCTGCCACAGCATCGAGCCCGGCCGGCACCTGGCCGGGCCCAGCCTGCACGGCGTGTTCGGCCGCGCGGCCGGCAGCCTCGCGGACTTCGACTACTCGCCGACGCTGCAAGAAGCCGAGCATGTGTGGAACCGCGAGACCCTCGACGCCTTCCTCGCCGGGCCCGATGCCTTCCTGCCTGGCACCCGCATGGTGCTGTGGGGGCTCGACGAACGCTCGCGCGGCCGCATCATCGACTACCTGGAGAGCGTCGCCGAGCCCTGACGCACTCAGTCGCCGCCGCCCCCCTTGCGTGCCAGCAGTCCCCGGGAAGGGTTATAGCCGAGAATCGCCAGCGCCAGCAGCAGCGCCGCCACCGCCACGCTGATCGTCACCGCCTCGGCGTTGAAGCGCTGGTACATGGCGAAGCGGATCATCTCCACGGCATGGGTGAAGGGGTTGAGCGCGGCGATCTGGTAGACCAGGTAGCTGCCCTCACGGATGCGCCACAGCGGATAGAGCGCCGAGGAGAGGAAGAACAGCGGGAAGATGACGAAGTTCATCACCCCGGCGAAGTTCTCCAGCTGGCGGATGAGGGAAGAGAGCAGCAGCCCCAGCGCACCGACCATGAACCCCGTCACCAGCAGCGCTGGCAGCACGTAGAGGTAGCCCAGCGGGGGCGCCTGGATGCCGTAGGCCCAGGCGATGGCGAGGAACACGTAGACCTGCACCACCGAGACCAGGGTGCTGGCCAGGAGCTTGCACAGCAGCAGGTACCAGCGCGGGAAGGGGCTGACCAGCAGCACCCGCATGCTGCCCATCTCGCGGTCATAGACCATGGACAGCGAGCTCTGCATGCCGTTGAACAGCTGGATCATGCCCACCAGCCCCGGCACGATGTAGACCTCGTAGAGGATGTAGGTCTGGTAGGGCTCGGTCATGGCGACACCCAGCGCCATGCGAAAGCCGGTGGCGAACACGAACAGCCACACCAGCGGCCGCACCAGCGCGGCCAGGAAACGGCTGCGCTGGTGCAGGAAGCGCAGCAGCTCGCGCCCCACCACGCCGCGCAGGCAGTGCAGCCAGGGCATCACTTGCATGCGGCCTCCTCGTCCCCGACCAGCAGATCGAAGGCTTCGCCCAGGGTCTCGACGCCGAGCCGGGCGGTGAGCGCCTCGGTGCGCTCGTCGGCCAGCAGCTTCCCGCGGTGCAGCACCACGACCCGGTCACCGGGGCGTACCTCGTCGATCAGATGGGTGGCCCACAGCACCGCCACGCCCTCCTCGGCGCACAGCCGATGGGCATGCTCGACCAGCTCGCGGCGCGAGGCGATGTCGAGCCCCACGGTAGGCTCGTCGAGCAGCAGCAGGCGCGGCCCGTGCATCAGGCCACGGGCGATCTCCACCCG
Source organism: Billgrantia sulfidoxydans (assembly GCF_017868775.1). Lineage (NCBI taxonomy): Bacteria > Pseudomonadati > Pseudomonadota > Gammaproteobacteria > Oceanospirillales > Halomonadaceae > Billgrantia > Billgrantia sulfidoxydans. The sequence goes on from NZ_CP053381.1 coordinate 4,027,381, forward strand.
CCGCCGCTGGCCGCCGGAGAGGCGCCGCACCCGCGTGCGCCGCTGATCGTCGAGGCCTACGCGCTCGAGCTGCGCCAGCGCCCGGGCCTTCGCCTCGCGCCGCCCCATGCCGTGCAGGGCGCCATGGTAGGCGAGGTTCTGCGCCACGCTGAGATCGAGATCCAGGGTCGGCTGCTGAAACACCACGCCGATGCGGGCGTGGGCCTGCACCGCCTGGCGACGCACGTCGTAGCCACCGATGCGGATCTCGCCCTGGCGGCGGTCGTGCAGCCGCGTGATCAGCGAGAACAGCGTGGTCTTGCCGGCGCCATTGGGGCCGAGCAGCACGACGAACTCCCCGGCCTCGACGCTCAGGGAGACATCATCGAGCACCCGCCTGTCGCCGTAGGCAAAGCTCAGCTGGCGGATCTCCAGGGCAGGCACCGCTTCGCCATGCCGAACGTTGGCGTCGCTCACGGCTCGACGATCACACCCCAGGGGAAGCGTCCCACCGGGATCGACTTGACCGCCCGCAGGCCGTCCACCTCGATCATGGTGACGTCGCCGCTGACGCCGTTGGTGGTGTAGAGCCGGCTCTCGTCGCCGTTGAGCGCCAGGTGCCAGACCCGCTGGCCGACCAGAAGGTAGTCGAGCACCTCGTAGCTCTGCTGATCGATCACCGCCACCCGGTTGGAGGGCCCCAGGGCGACGAAGGCATAGCGCCCGTCGGAGGTCAGCGCGACGCCTACCGCCTGCACGGTTTCCCGCGGCACCCCGGGCACGTCGAAGCGGATCACGTGCTCGACATCGAAGCTCTCCTCCATGTCGAGGATGGAGACGGTGCCGGCAATCTCCGACGAGACCCAGGCCTTGCGGCCATCGTGAGTGAACTCGGCATGCCGCGGCCGAGCCCCCACCAGGCGATGATGTACCGCCTCCATAGCCTCGAGGTCGATGATGTGCGCCATGTTGGAGGTCTCGCTGGTGGAGATCAGCCAGCGCCCGTCGGGGCTGATGCCAAGCCCCTCCGGCTCGACTCCCACCGGGATCTCGGTGACCAGGGTGCGCCGCTGGTAGTCGAGCACCGAGACGATGTTGTCGTCCTCGTTGGAGACGTAGACGTGGGGGCGGTTGGGGTCGACGCGGATCACCTCCGGATCGTCGCCCGCGGATTGGCTGCGCACCACCTGCAGCGTCTCGAGGTCGATCATGTCGATGGATTCGTCGTCGCCCACCGCCACGAACAGCTCGCTGCCGTCGCTGCTGAAGGCCATGGCGCGGGGACGGCGGCCGACGCGGATGGTTTCCACGACTTCCAGGGAGTCGCCGTCGATCACCGAGACGGTGTTGTCCTTCTCGTTGGAGACGAAGATCCGCTCCGCCTGGGCACTCGCGGGCAACAGCGTCAGCGCCCCCAGGACCAGCCCGAGCAGGCCATGCTCGAGCCTCGTTTCGCGGCGATTCAGAAGCGGCATGTCGATTCCCCCTCGTCGGCGCCCAGCGAATCGAGCGGCGTGCGTGAATGCAGGTAGCCTTCCTGCGGCGACACCGAGGCCACCATGCGCGGCCCGGTGATCAGGATCGGCTGACGAAGCTGGTGGTTCCATCGGCGATAGCTGACCGGCAGGCCCAGGTAGCCGGCCAGCTCGAACTCCTCGCCGAGCAGGTAGTCGAGGATCGCCTGGCGCTCGACGGAACCGGTGCGCGCCGCCGCCTCGCCCAGCGAACGCACCGCCAGCCAGGCGCCAAAGTCGCGCGGCGTCATCCAGCGCTCGGCGTGCTCCTCGAAACGGCGCTGCAGCTGCACCGCTCCCCAGGACTCGTGGGCGCGGTGCCAGGGCGTGGCGATCAGCCCCTGGGTGCCGACCACCGGCCGCGGCAGCCAGGTCTGGTAGGGGAAGTACTCGCCGAAATAGTCGGTCTCGTCGGCGATCACCAGCACGTCGTGTTCGGGCAGCTCCTGCACGAACACCGGGATCTCGCGCTGGATGGCATGAAAGCCCCCTTCGGCGCGGCGCGCCATGGGGTCGTAAGGCCACTGCCGATCGCCCACGATGCGGTGGCCGTAGCGCTCGGCGGCGGCGCGCAGCGCCTCGGCCAGGATCCGATCCTCCTCGGTGTTGCCGTAGACCAGCGCCCAGCGATCCCACCGCTTGAAGCCGAGGAACTGGGCCAGGGCATCGGCCAGCATGCGCCGGCTGGGGGTGGTGTGGTAGAGCGCGGGATGACACGCCTCGCCGCGCAGCGCGTCGTCCGGCGAGCCGGCGTTGAACACCACCCGATCGCCGCGCGCGGGATGTGCCATCAGCTCGCTCACGGCTTCGCCGGGCAGGCCGCTGACAATCCACTCCACGCCCTGTTCGACCAGCGCCTCCAGCGCCGCACCGACGTCGCCGCCCTGGGCCACTTCCGCCTCGTGCAGCACGAACTCCTGCCCCAGGAACTGCGCCGAGGCGTTGTTGTCGCTGATCCCCAGGCGGGCGCCCTGCACGCCTTCGTCGTCGAGCACGGGGTCGAGCACCGAAAGCGGCTCCCGGTCGTCGGGGCGCTCCATGCCCAGGTAGCCCACGACGATGGGCTCCAGCGTCTCGGCCGCCAACAGCGCCGGCCAACCCAGGCCACAGGCCAGCCCCCCCAGCGCCAGCCAGCGAAGGGAACGCGGTAATGTGCTCATGCGTGCTCCTCAGGCAGCCTGCGCTGCTGCCGTTGTCATGGGTTCTCACCACCTGGCTCGGGCATGTGCGCCATGATCTCCCGGACCATGCGGGACAGCCGTTCTTCCAGCAGGTAGGGCTGGTCGCACATGGCCGGCAGCGCCTGCTGGCGATGCTGGAAGGTGCGCTGCTCCCAGAACAGCGCCTCGGAGAGCCGCTCGGCCTCTGCTGCGTCGGCCCTCTCCTCGGCACGGCGCTGCTCCAGCTCGTCGACCATGTCCGAGATCGCCTCCAGGCGTGCGAGCTGGGCGCGGGAGGCACGGCGAATCCCTTCGATGGTGCGCCGACGCTCACGGTTGGTGAGCTCGAACAGGCCGGCGAAGAGCAGCGTCAGGCGCCGCTCCACCTCCTCGTCATTCGCGGCCTCCTCGTCCAGCGTTTCGACGAACTCACGTACCCGCGCCAGCGCCTGGTCCACCGGAGTCGAGCGCGAGGTGGCGAAGCGCGCGACCCGGCCGACCTCCTCATCCTCCCACCAGGCCTGCTCCAGCTCGTCCGGCGATGGCCCGGTCCACAGAGTGCCCCAGGCCAGCTCGGGAATCAGACGCTGCACGCAGGGCCAATCGGGCGGCCCCGCCGCGGCGCGCTGGGCCTCGACCGGGGCCACCCCCGCCAGGGCCAGGCCCACGGCGACGCCCAGCGACAGCAGGGACACACGATGCGCTCCCCTCATGAACCCTCTCCCTGGCCAGCTTCGATCAATCGGCCACGCCGGTCGAGCAGCGGCACCCCGTAGTCGGCGAGGATGGCGTCGATCTCCGCCTGGTGGCGGTCAATGAAGTCGTTGATCCAGTCCTTCCAGTGGGGCTCGCCGTGCCTGACGCCCATGGTGATGCGGTAGTCGAGCTGGGCACCCGTGTCGTCGTCGACCAGCGGAATGACCTCGAGCGGCGGGTCCTGCCGGGCCGCGTAGTAGCCGGCCAGCGGCCCCCACAGCACGGCACCGTCGGTATGGCCGCTGACGACGTCCTCGATGGCGTCGCGCACCGGTGCGCGCACCCGGGTATCGACCATCAACGGGTAACCTTGTATCCGCGCCCCGCTGCGGCGCAGCGGCACCGCCGGCGGGGTCTCGGCCACCACGCCGATGCGCCGCCCCTCGAAGGCCGGGTCGCTCAGGCGGGTGACGTCGAGCTCGGAATCCTCGGGCACCACCAGGGAGTACACCGAGCGGTAGTAGGGGTTGGTGTTCTGCACGAACTCGTAGCCGGCCGGCGTGCCCATGATCAGGTCGCAGACGCGCAGCTCCAGGGTGTTGCGCACGAAACCCATCACCTGGGGCGCCCAGACGTAGGTCAGGGGCACCCCCAGGTCTTCTGCCATCATCTCGGCGATACGATTCTCGAAGCCCTCGCCGGCCTGGTTGCTGAAGGGGAGATTGTTGCCATCGGCACAGACCCGCAGGGCCTCGCGCTCCTGGCGTTCCGGGGGTTCGGCGACGGCGGTACTGGCAGCGACCAGGCCCAGGATCAGCATCGCGGTACGCACGCTTTGACGGCAGGCAGCTCTCATGCATCCTCCGCTGGCGGAAATGACACGGCGAACGGAGCCCCGTTCACTCGGCGTTCGCTTCCTCGGCGGCCTCGGCCTCTTGCTCCCCTGCCACGCCGTTTGCGTCGCTCTTCGCGTCCGGCTCCTGCATCGATTCGATGATCTCGGGGCGACCTCGCCCCAGACCGCCCTCGCCGCGTGCGCGCAGGTAGCTGAATATCTTTGGAATATTGCCCATGACGTTGGGATCGTCGGCAAAGGAGGGCATCACCTGGCCGGGCTGAACCTCACGCCCCGAGGCGATGGTGCCGGCGAAATTCTCCCAGCCACGCCGCTCCACGGCGCGAACAAGGTTGGGCGCAAAGGAGGAGCCCAGGCCATCCGGCCCGTGGCAGGCCATGCATACCCGGGTGTAGATGAGGTAGCCCTCGTAGGTGTCGGGGTCGACCTTGCCGTCCTCGACGACGAAGGCCCCGGGCGCCTCGCCGGTGACGCGATGCTCCTCGGCCAGGCCGGCCTGGACCAGCCCCAGCGTCAGCAGGGCGGCGAACGTGGGAAGAATACCGTGGCGGGCACGTGCGAATAGCGTCATGCAGGTCTTCCTTCTACAGCGGACGCGCCGTAAGCGACGACGCCGGAAAGACGAGGTTGGGCAGGTATGGCAGCGCCATACCCGCCCGATCATGTACCGACTCAATCCGGTAGCGCGAACACCGTCAGCACACCGCCGAGCTTGGTGTAGTCACCCAGCGCAGAGAAGGCACTCACCGCGCCGAGCCCGTCCTCGGGGTTCTCCAGACCGGCCGCCAGGCCGATGCCGGCCCAACCGCCGACCCCCGAGAGCACAGCCACGTACTGCTTGCCTTCGTGCATGAAGGTGTTGACGTTGCCGATGATCCCGGAGGGGGTCTTGAAGCGCCACAGCTCCTCGCCGCTCTCGATGTCGACGGCCTTCACGTGCCCTTCCAGCGTGCCGTAGAAGGCCAGGTCACCGGCGGTAGCCAGCGCCCCGCTCCACACGGCGAAGCGTTCATCGATCTCCCACACGGTCTCGCCGGCGACCGGATCCCAGGCGATGAAGCTGCCCATGCGCCCTTCCATGCTGCCGTTCTGGGTCGGCGCCGGCATCATGGTCAGCGTCGCGCCCACGTAGGGCTGGCCGGCCACGTACTCGGCCTCGAAGGGCTCATAGTTCATGCAGATGCGGTTGATGCCGGCATAGATCAGCCCGGTGCGCGGCGAGTAGGCGCTCGGCTGCATGTTCTTGGCCCCCATGGCGGTGGGGCAGATGTCGGTGGTGTTGACGTTCACCCCCTGGCGGTAGGTGCTGTACTGCTCGTTGACGTTGGGTCGGCCGGTCTCCATGTCGTAGTCGTCGGCCCAGTTGGTCTCGGGCGCGAACTTCTCCGCCACCAGCAGCTCGCCGGTCTCGCGGTCGAGCAGGAAGCCGAAGCCGGTGCGGTCGATGATCGCCAGCCCCTTGCGCTGCTCGCCCTCGATCTCGACGTCGATCAGCTGGTTCTCGTTGACCCCGTCGTAGTCCCACTCGTCGAAGGGCACCTTCTGATAGACCCACTTGACCGAGCCGTCGTTGGGATCACGAGCGAACACGGTGATGGCCCACTTGTTGTCGGCCGGCTCGCCGTCCTTGGTACGCTGCTCGGGGTTCCAGGTCCCCGGGTTGCCGGTGCCGTAGTAGATCAGGTCGAGCTCGGGGTCGTAGGTGATCCAGCCCCAGGGCGCGCCGCCGCCGCGCTCCCACTCGCCCTCGGGCCAGGTGGAAACGCCGAGGTCGGCCTCGCCGATCGGCTCGCCCAGCATGGTGGTGGTCTCGGGATCGATCAGCACCTCGTCGTCCGGCCCGGTGGAGTAGCCGCGCCACACCTGCTCGCCGGTCTCGACGTCGTAGGCGGTGAGGTGGCCGCGGATGCCGTACTCGCCGCCGCTGACACCGATCAACACCTTGTCGTGCACCACCAGCGGCGACATCGTGTTGGTCTCGCCGACGGTGTGGTCGCCGTTGCTGACGTCCCACAGCAGCTCGCCGGTCTCGGCATCCAGCGCGATCAGGGTGTTGTCGGCCTGGCCGAGGAACAGGCGGCCATCGGCGTAGGCCAACCCGCGGTTGACCGTGTCGCAGCACATCACCGGTATGACACGGGAGTCCTGGTCCGGCTCGTAGCTCCAGATCACCCGGCCCTCGTCCTCCAGGTCGAGGGCGAAAATCTTGTTGGGGAAGGGGGTGTGTATGTACAGGCGGCCGTCGCCGACATAGAGGGGGCCACCCTCGTGGCCGCGCAACACCCCGGTGGAGAACTGCCAGACCGCGCGCAACTCATCAACGTTGTCGCGGTTGATCTGGTCCAGCTCACTGAAGCGATTGCCCTGATAGTTGCCCAGTTGGGTCGCCCAGTACTCCGGGTTCTGCTGGAGTTCGAGTTGATTCTGGTTGGCGTGCGCCACCGATATGGCCATCAACCCCATGGCCGCAATTGCATAACCTGTCTCCCTAAGCATGGCGTGGTCTCCGTCTCACTGAAGGTGTGCCTGGGGAAACGGCACATCTTGTATCGTTGTGTTTCAGCTATTGACACTGTGAAGGTCTAGCACAACTTTCCGCGGCCACAGGGAAAAAGGCGTAATTTGGGCATCGCTTAAAGCTCAAAAGACTATTGCCTCTTGGCAACAATCCCTTCGCTTCGCCAGGTAAGCCGCATCGCAGCGGCGTTTCAAAGGGTTTCCGTCGCCCTTCCGTCCGGACTTATTCGACTTAGGTCGAAAGGCAGTCGCGCCGTTCGCTGCTTTACTGGAAGTGCATGCCATCAAATCCACCCCAATGTGGAGGGGCTCCTATGTGGACCAAGCCTGCGTATACCGATCTCCGTCTCGGTTTCGAAGTCACGCTGTACATCTCCAACCGCTGAACTCAGGGCATGAGGCAGCATCGACCGGCTGACGCTCTCCTCGGGCGTCAGCCGTCGTTCGTTTACACCGGCAACGGAGCCCTGCATGCACGTACTGGTTCTGGGCGCGGCCGCCGGCGGCGGCTTTCCCCAGTGGAACTGCAACTGCTCGCTGTGCCGCGGCCTGCGCGAGGGCCGCATCGACGCGACACCCCGCACCCAATCGTCGATCGCCATCAGCAGCGACGGCGAGCGCTGGCTGCTGTGCAACGCCTCGCCCGACATCCGCGCCCAGCTGGCCGCCAACCCTGAACTCCATCCGCGCCGGATCCCCCGCGACAGCGGTATCAGCGGCGTGCTGCTGGTGGATGCCCAGATCGATCACGCCACCGGCCTCTTGTCGCTGCGCGAGGGCTGTCCCTTCGACGTGTGGTGCACGCCCAACGTGCACCAGGACCTGAGCAGCGGCTTTCCTCTGTTCACCATGCTGGAGCACTGGGGCGGCCTGGCCTGGCGTCCCATCGCCATCGACGAGGCCCATCAGGAGGCCGAGTTCGAAGTCCCGGCCTGCCCCGGTCTAGCCTTTACCGCCGTGGCGCTGACCAGCAACGCACCGCCCTACTCGCCACGCCGCGGCGCCCCCACACCGGGCGACAACATCGGCCTGCTGATCGAGGACCGCGCGCGCGGCACGCGGCTGTTCTACGCCCCCGGGCTCGGCCGGCTCGACGAGCGGGTGCGCGGTTTCCTGCGCCAGGCCAACTGCGTACTGGTCGACGGCACCCTGTGGCACGACGACGAGCTGATCCGTGCCGGCGTGGGACAGGCCACCGGCACCGACATGGGCCACCTGGCGCTGGCGGGCAGCGGTGGCTTGCTGGAGGCGCTGGGGGAACTGCCCCGGTCGACTCGCCGAGTGCTGATCCACATCAACAACACCAACCCGCTCCTCGACGAGCGTTCGCCGGAGCGGGCCGTACTGGATGAGACCGGCATCGAGGTCGCCTTCGACGGCATGCGCCTGGAGATATGAACCGACCCCTGACTCCGACGTCACAACGATAACGATCACTCCGCCACGCAAGGGAAGGAAGCGCCTCATGAGTTCCATCGCATCCCCTTTCGCTGCCTCGACGAGCGAACTCGCCCCCCCGCCCCTCTCTGCCGAGGCCTTCCGCGACGCCCTGCTGGCCAAGGGGGCCTACTACCACATCCATCACCCCTACCAGGTCGACATGGCCGAGGGGCGCGCCACGCCGGAACAGATCCGCGGCTGGGTCGCCAACCGCTTCTACTACCAGGTGATGATCCCGCAGAAGGATGCCGCGCTGCTGGCCAACTGCCCCGATGCCGCCACCCGCCGCCGCTGGATCCAGCGCCTGCTCGACCACGACGGTCGCGATGACGACGCCGGCGGCATCGAGGCATGGCTGACCCTGGGCGAGGCGGTCGGGCTGACCCGCGATGAACTGTGGGCCCAGGAGCACGTGCTGCCCGGCGTGCGCTTCGCCGTCGACGCCTACGTCAACTTCGTGCGCCGGGCGAGCTGGCAGGAGGCGGCGATCTCGTCGCTGACCGAGCTGTTCGCCCCCCAGGCGCACCAGAGCCGGCTCGACACCTGGCCGGGTCACTACCCCTGGATCGACGAGGCCGGTTACGGCTACTTCCGCAAGCGCCTCAAGGAGGCCCGACGCGACGTCGATCATGGCCTGGAGGTGGCGCTGGCGGTGTGCACCACCGCCGCCGCCCAGCAGCGCGCCCTGGAGATCCTGCAGTTCAAGCTCGATGTGCTGTGGAGCATGCTCGACGCCATGACCCTGGCCTACCAGCTCGGGCGCCCGCCCTATCACAGCGTGACCGACCAGCGCGTTTACCACCGGGGGCTTTGATGGCTATGATCGACTCGACCAGCGTCTATCGCCTGCGCCCCGGCTGGCGCCTGCAGTGGGAACAGGCCCAGGGCCGCCACGTGCTGCTCTATCCCGAGGGCATGGTGCAGCTCAACGACAGCGCCGGGGCCATCCTGGCCCAGCTCGACGGCCGGCGCGACGTGGCCGACGTGGTGGCGAACCTGCAGGCCCGGTTTGCCGATGCCCCCGCCGCGGAGATCGAACGGGACGTGCACGACTTCCTGCTCGACGCCGCACGACAAGGGTGGATCCAACATGACTGACCGTACCCACACCGCTGCCGTCAACGGTGCCACCGGCGCCCCGCTGTGGCTGCTCGCCGAGCTGACCTACCGCTGCCCGCTGCAGTGCGCCTACTGCTCCAATCCGCTCGACTTCGCCGCGGTGAAGGAGGAGCTCGCCACCGAGGAGTGGCTGGACGTGCTGGCCCAGGCCCGCGCCATGGGCGCGGTGCAGATGGGCTTCTCCGGCGGCGAGCCGCTGGTGCGCCAGGACCTCGAGACCCTGGTGGCCGAGGCGCGCCGGCTCGGCTTCTATACCAACCTGATCACCTCCGGGCTGGGGCTCGACGAGGCGCGCATCGCGGCGCTGCACGCGGCCGGCCTCGACCATATCCAGATCAGCCTGCAGGCCTCCGACCCGGACGTCGCCGCGGCGGTGGCCGGCTCGCCCAAGGCCCACGCCAGGAAACTCGCCATGGCCCGCGCGGTCAAGGCCGCCGGTTACCCGATGGTGCTCAACGTGGTGCTGCATCGTCACAACATCGACGAGCTCGACGCCATCATCGCCCTGTGCGACGAGCTGGGTGCCGACGCGTGGAGCTGGCCAAACTGCCAGATGTACGGCTGGGCGCAGCTCAATCGCGAGGGGCTGCTGCCGAGCCGCGAGCAGCTCGAAACGGCCGAGGCCACCACCGCGCGCTGGCGCGAGCGGCTGGCGGCGCAGGGGCGCGACATGCGCCTGCTGTTCGTGGTGCCCGACTACTACAACGACCGTCCCAAGGCGTGCATGGGCGGCTGGGGGGCGATCTTCATGACCGTGGCGCCCGACGGCGCGGTGCTGCCGTGCCACAGCGCACGGATACTGCCGATGACCTTTCCCAACGTGCGCGAGCGGCCGCTGCGCGAGATCTGGTACGACAGCGAGGCCTTCAACCGCTACCGCGGCGATGGCTGGATGCGCGAGCCGTGCCGCCGCTGCGACGAGCGCCACCGGGACGTCGGCGGCTGCCGCTGCCAGGCCTACCTGCTCACCGGTGACGCCGCCGCCACCGACCCGGTCTGTTCGCTGTCGCCGGAGCACCACCGGATCGAGGCCGCCCGCCATCAGGCCGAGGCCGGCGAGCGCTCCGTTACCGGCCTGACCCCGCGCAACGTGCACGAGTCACGGGTGTTCTGCCGCGCATGAACGCCCCATTCCCCATACCCGACGACGAGGCTGCCCGGCGCGCGGGGCTGCCGCCGGGCAGCCGGCTGCACGAGGCCCGCCTGGCCAACGGCTTGGCGATCGCCGCCGCCGAAGTGCCCGACGCTCGCCAGCAGCGCCTGGTGGGTGTGGTGGACGTGGGCTATCTGGACGAACCCGACGACTGCCGCGGCCTGGCGCACCTGCTCGAGCATGCCCTGTTCCTGGGCTCGACGGGGTTTCCCCGGGCAGGCGAACTGGCCGGCTGGATCGGCGAGCGCGGCGGTCGCTACAACGCCCGCACCGACGAGACCGCGACCGACATCCACCTGCACCTGTCGCCCGGCGATGCCGACGAGGGGCTGGCCCGACTGGTGGACATGCTGGCCCGCCCACGCTTCGATCCCGATCGCATCGCGCATGAGGTGGCGGTGATCGATGCCGAATTCCACGCCCGGCTGGCCGACCCGATGCTGCACCGGCTGGCGGCCCTCGGCCGGCTCTGCCGCGAGGGGCATCCCGCCCGGCTCTGCCACGCCGGCCATCGCGATACCCTCGACGACGACATGCCCCGACTAGTCGGCCGGCTCACCGACTTCCACCGCCGCCACTTCCATGCCGGGCGCATGGCGCTGGTAATGCTGGGCCCGCTGCCGCTCGAAGCACAGCTGGATCTGCTCACGCGGCATGGCGCAGCGCTACCGCCGGGCGACACGCCGCCGCCACAGCGGGCCTGGCGTTGGGGCCCGCCCGGCGGCGTGGCCTGGCATACCCCCGCGCCCAGGGCCGGCGCCTCGTCGCTCGAACTCATCTGGCCACTGCCCGAGGAGACGGCCGCCCATGCCGACTGGCTCGCGGCCGTGACGGCCCGGCTGGCCGACGGCCGCCTCGCCGCCACCCTGCAGGCCGCCATCGAGCTCGACCGACTCGCGGTCACGCTCACGCCGGAGGGGATGGGCCGTGCACTGGCCCTGCGCCTGGCGCCGGCGCCCGACCTGGAGTCGGTGCAGGCGATGCTGAGCGCCTGTCGCAGCGCGATGGAGCACGCGCTGGCGACACCACTGCCCACCCCGCCCGCAGCGACCGCGGACCTCGACGCCTGGCCCCGGCGGCACGGCGTCCAGTTGGCTGCCGGCCACGATCTCACCCGCGCTGCGGCCGACACCCCTGTCGAGCCGCCGCGGGCCTGGCTGGCGCCCGGGCAGTGCCGGCTGCTGTGGCAGTCTCCCGCCACACCGCACCGCTGGTCGACGCTGGTGGAAACCGGCACCGCCTGGCGCATCCAACCACCGCCGAGCGAGAACGCGCCGCTGCCCTGGCGGGCACCGCCTGCGCTCAACGTGCGCCCGCTCGGCCCGGATACCGGCGACCCGGCCCCGCGCCGGCCGCGCCATGACGAACGGCTCAGCCTGTGGTGCGGTGAGCCGATACGCCTGGCGGACGCCCCGGCGGCCAGCCTCTGCCTGGGCTGGCCCGCACCCGCGGCGCACCAGGCCGCCCGGCTGGCCCAGTGGCGGCGGAACCTTCTGCCGCTGCGTCAGGCCGCCGCCAGCCAGGGCATGCGCATTCATTGTGCGGGAGATGTCCGCGGCGACTGGCTGATCGCCACGGGCACGGCCGAGCGCCTCGACGCCCTGGTGGAGCTGGCCGTGGCCTGCTGGCCGGAGCGGGCGAGCCCGCGCGCGGACGATCAACCCACGGGCCTGCTGGCCCAGCGCCTGCTGACCCTGCTCGAAGCCTCGACGCTGCAGGTGGCACGCGCCGACGCGATGCCGGTGCTGGGCTGGTTGAGCGGCCATGGCGACAGCGGGGCGACCGAGGCGATGATGCACCGCCTCGCCGAACGTCTGTCGGCGGGCCCGCCAGAGGCGGCCGAGCCGTCGCCCCAAGAAGCGAGCGACGACACCCTGCAGCTACCGCCCCAGGGCGGCGACCACGTCGCGATGCTGGAAGTCGCCGGCCCCGACGACTCGCCGCGCAGCCGATGGCTGCTGCGCCTGCTGGCGCAGTGCCACGATGCCGCCTTCCATCACGAGATGCGCCAGCAGCGCGGCCTGGGTTACGTGGCAGTGGTGCGCTATCGCGAAGCCTCGGGCTTCCCGCGGCTGGGCTACGTGGTGCAATCCCCGCACACCGAGCCGGGTGCGTTGCGTCAGGCCATTGCCGACTTCCTGACCCGGCAGGGCGAGGCGCTGGCGCGCCTCACCGCAGCGGAGATGGAGCGTCGCAGGCGCGGCCTGCTCGCCCACGCCGGCCGCCCCGAGACGCAGGCCGAAGCCATCGCCCAGCTGTGGCAGGCGCTGCGCCGCCAGGCCTCCCTGAGCCCTCCGCCGCTGCCTTGGCAGCCGCTGCCCTGGGAGGCCGAGGCGCAGGCGCTGGCCTCGCTCCCCGCCGAGGCGCTTCTCTCCCTGGCGAGCGACCTCGCCGCGGGCCGCCTGGTGCAGCGCTGGTGGCTCCACACCCCCCAGTGAGCCCGGCGCTTCCCCTCGAATGTTGCCAATGGGCAACTCTGTTGTGTCGCCACGTCACAATCCGTTCGTTCCGGCTCACCTAGACTGACAGCAGCGTCGACCCTTTCACGGCCTCATGCGGCCCACGACAACAACCCAGGGAGACCCGTCATGAAATCACGCGCCGCCGTTGCCATGGCCGCGGGCCAGCCGCTCGAACTCACCGAAATCGATGTCCAGGATCCCAAGGCCGGGGAAGTGCTGGTGCGCATCGCCGCGACCAGCGTCTGCCACACCGATGCCTTCACGCTGTCGGGCGCCGACCCGGAGGGGCTGTTCCCCTCGGTGCTGGGCCACGAGGGGGCCGGCATCGTCGAGGCGGTGGGGCCGGGTGTCACCAGCGTCCAGCCCGGCGATCACGTCATCCCGCTCTACACCGCCGAGTGCGGCGAGTGCAAGTTCTGCCGCTCGGGCAAGACCAACCTGTGCCAGGCGGTGCGCGCCACCCAGGGCCAGGGGCTGATGCCCGACGGCACCTCGCGCTTCTCGCTCGACGGCCAGATGCTGCACCACTACATGGGCTGCTCCACCTTCAGCGAGTACACCGTGCTGCCCGAGGTCTCGCTGGCCAAGGTCTCCAAGGAGGCACCGCTGGACAAGATCTGCCTGCTCGGCTGCGGGGTGACCACCGGCATCGGCGCGGTGCTCAACACCGCCAAGGTCGAGCCGGGTTCCACCGTCGCCGTGTTCGGCCTCGGCGCCATCGGCCTGGCGGTGATCCAGGGCGCCCAGATGGCCAAGGCCAGCCGCATCATCGCCATCGACGTCAACCCGGACAAGTTCGCGCTGGCCAAGCAGTTCGGCGCCACCGACTTCGTCAATCCCAAGGAGCACGCCGACCCGATCCAGCAGGTGATCGTCGACCTGACCGACGGCGGGGTCGACTACTCCTTCGAGTGCATCGGCAACGTCAACGTGATGCGCTCGGCGCTGGAGTGCTGCCACAAGGGCTGGGGCGAGTCGGTGATCATCGGCGTGGCCGGGGCCGGCGAGGAGATCTCGACGCGGCCGTTCCAGCTGGTGACGGGCCGGGTGTGGCGCGGCTCGGCGTTCGGCGGGGTGAAGGGGCGCAGCGAGCTGCCCGGCTACGTGCAGCGCTACATGGACGGCGAGATCAAGATCGACGAGTTCATCACCCACGACATGCCGTTCGAGCAGATCAACGAGGCGTTCGAACTGCTGCATGCGGGCAAGAGCATTCGTACGGTGCTTCATTATTGATAGGCGCCCGGCGCCGTGCCAAGGCGCAGGCGTCAGAAGCCAGGAGAGGAGCGATACACGTCCCAAGCTGTGCCAATGATAACAATGCCCAAGGGCAAGGAGGCACTCATGAGCCTGATGGACATGATCCAGCGCTGGTTCGGCGGCAAGCCCGCCCCACCGAAGGCCGCGTCTGGCAGTGGAACGAGAACCACCTCGGCAACGAGCGCATCCCGTACGCCGCCTCCCGCGGCAGCAAGCCCCTCGACAACGACGACACAGGGGAGTCGATCCACCATGAGCCACCACAGCGTTCACATCCATCCCGCCGTCGACGACGGCGTCAAGCGCGGCAGCGAGAGTTTCACCGGCGGCAAGCTCTACTGCCACTGCAGCAGCAATCAGGTCGAGGTGACGGTCGACGCCCAGTGTGCCCACAACCATGTGTGCGGCTGCACCAAGTGCTGGAAGCCCGAAGGCGCGCTGTTCTCGATGGTGGCCGTAGTGCCCCGCGACAAGCTGCGGGTCACCGCTCACGAGGAGAAGCTCGAAGTGGTCGATCCGGCCGCCGCCATCCAGCGTCATGCCTGCAAGGAGTGCGGCGTACACATGTACGGCCGTATCGAGAACACCGGGCATCCTTTCCACGGGCTCGACTTCATTCACACCGAGCTCTCCTACGACGAGGGCTGGGCCGGCCCCGAGTTCGCCGCCTTCGTCTCGTCGATCATCGAGTCCGGCGCCGACCCGGAGAACATGGGCAACGTCCGTGCGCGGCTGCAGGAGCTGGGCCTGCCGCCCTACGACTGCCTCTCGCCGCCGCTGATGGATGCCATCGCCACGCATACCGCCAAGGCCAAGGGGGTGCTTTGAGCGGGACAGGGCGCCATCTCACAGCCACACACCATGGGCTCGCCGAGTGCGGGCCCATGGTGTCGCGACGCCTACTGACTGGCTGGTAACTCAGTCTCCCAAGTAGGAAAGTGCGCCTGCCACCATGGCCTCGATCCCGGTCCTGAGGGTTTTCCCGTTGCCGGGAAAGTAGTAGGGCGAGTGAGGCATCTCCAGGTGGCGCATCTTCTCCCCCACGCTGGTCCCCGGTGTCGATTGCCAGCGATCCTCCGGCGTGGCGCCGATGAACCAGTAAACGTAAGGGATGTCGCCGCCGCCGAATCCGCCGGCGTCGGCATTGCCGAAGAGCGGGAAGTCCTCGCTGCCGTTCAGACGCGGCATCACATAGAGGCACGCTTCGCCGAAGTGTTGCGCATGGGCCTGGCGTACATGGGCCACCGCCGTCGGGTCGTTGTGCATGGCGATGGTCTCGTTGAGCACGCGGAACGTCGGCGGCTGCGGCGAGCGCCCGGCCTCGCACTCGGCGCGCACGATGCGCTCGATGGCGGCTACCACCTGGCGGTGCAGGGCGTCATCAAAGCTGCGGATATTGATCTCGAGCTCCGCGGAGTGCGGGATGATGTTGGCCTGGGTGCCGGCATGCAGCTTGCCGACCGTGACCACCACCGTCTCCTCGGGCGGCACCTCGCGGGCGACGATGGTCTGCAGGCGGGTCACCACGTGGGCGGCGATCACCACCGGGTCCACCGTCTGGGCGGGCATGGAACCGTGGCCGCCGGCGCCGTGCAGGGTCACCGCCAGGTTGGTGCACGCCGCCATGGCGCTGCCGGTGATATGCCCGACCGTTCCCGCCAGGGCCGGCATGTTGTGCTGCCCCAGGATCACGTCGGGGCGGGCGAAGCGCGCATAAAGGCCGTCGTCGAGCATGGCCCTGGCGCCGCCAAAGATCTCCTCGGCGGGCTGGCAGACCAGCATCAGGGTACCGCGCCAGTGCTCCCTGAGCGCCGCCATCACGCCGGCGGCACCGACCAGGCAGCTGCTGTGCAGGTCATGGCCGCAGGCGTGCATCAGCGGGACGGCATCGCCCCCCTCCGTGGTGGCGGTTTCCCGGCTGGCGAACTCCAGTCCAGTCTCCTCCCGGATGGGCAGTGCGTCCATGTCGCCACGCAGCATCACGGTGGGCCCCTCACCGTTGCGCAGCAGCGCCACCACGCCGGTGCCGCCGACACCACGCGTCACTTCATAGCCCAGCCCCTCGAGGGCGGTCGCGAGTCGCTCGCCGGTGCGGTGCTCCTGGAAAGGCAGTTCTGGGTACTGATGCAACTGCCGATAGAGCGCCTGGAACTCCTCGAAGCCGGCCTCCACCTGGGCGCGCACGGCGCCCTTGAGATCTCGATCGGGGGTTAACGTCGTCATCATGGCCTCCTGGCGGTTAGTGACTGGGGGTGCTGGACACTGGGTGGCCATTGCGCGAGGCGTGGCCGAGCCCCTGCCATGCCGCCACCACGCCCACGTTGAGCAGCATGGCCCAGACGCCGGCATGCCAGCCCAGCGGCGAGCTCCAGGCGAACTCCATCAGCAGGTAGGCCACGCTTCCCGCCAGGGCGCCGGCCATCACGCTGGCACGGCGCAGGCTCGGCAGGAACAGCGCGCCGATGACCATCGGGAAGAGCTGCACGATCAGCCCGTAGGCGCCGAGCAGCAGCAGCACCAGCGAGGCGGGATTGGCCAGAGCGAACAGGTAGGCCACCAGCGACAGGCCCAGCACGCTCCAGCGCGTCACGCTCACCGTGGTGTGCTCGCTGGCATGTTTCATCACGGTGGGCCCCAGCACGTCGCGCACCAGCACGATGGCGGCGGTATGCGCCAGATTGGCACCGGTGGACATCGCCGCCGCCAGCGCGCCGGAGAGCATCAGGCCGATGACCCAGGGCGAGAAGTCGGCCACGTCGATGACCATACGCAGCAGCACGGTGTCGGCACGTGTCAACGGCTCGTCGGCAAACACCAGGATGCCGGCGAAGCCGATGAACAGAAGAGGCACCAGCAGGTAGGCGTAGAGCGGGTAGAAGACGCTGACCTTGCGCAGCGTCCGGCCGCTGTCGGCGGAATAGAACTTCATGAACAAATGCGGCCACATGGCACCACCGAAGGCGCTCACCAGCACCGCCGTGCTGAAATAGCCCCAGTGCATACCGGTGGCCCCCGGCATGGTGAGGTACTCCGGCGCCGCCTGCTGTAGCTGGGCAAACATCTCACCCACCCCGCCATAGAGGCGCTCCGGAATCGCCAGCCCCAGGAACCAGGCGATGGCGATCATCATGATGCCCTGAACCAGGTTGGTCCAACCGATGCCGCTCAGACCGCTGCAGAACACGTAGGCCGCCACTACCACGAAGGCCAGCAGGGCGCCGAGCCAGAAGGGGATCAGTCCGCCGGTGGCGGCCTGGAACAGAAGGCCGGCCCCGGCGATCTGGATGGTCAGGTAGGGCACCAGGGCCAGAACGCCGATCCCCCCTGCGAGCATGCCCAGCGACTTGCTCCGGTAGTGGTCGGCGATCATGTCACCCTGGGTCAGGTAGCCCTTTTCACGGCCGAGCTCCGCCACCCGCGGCCCCAGCGCCCATATGGTGATCGGAATCAGCGCCAGGTAGGCGAGGATGTAGAAGGCCGGCGAACCGTGCTGGTAGGCCCAGCCCGGCGCGCCGAGGAAGGCAAAGGCGGAAAAGATCTCGGCCCCGAGGATGAAGAACAGGATCACCACGCCGACGTGTCGACCGCCGGCCACGTAGCCCTCCAGGCTGGAATCCGACTGGCCGCGCGCCCGCAGCCCCACCCACAGCACCATGGCGAGATAGGCCAGGGTGATACCGACCACGATCAGGGAATCAGTCATGGCGGTTCCCTCCATGGCGCACCACGAAAGCCACCCACATGCCGGCGAACAGCACCAGCATCCACAGGGCATACCAGAAGAACAGGAAAGGAAGCCCCAGCACGGTGGGCTCGATGCGATTGGCAATCAGGGCGCCGGGCCAGATCATGGCCAGGGTACACAATGAGAAGTGCAGGCCCGTCAGGCGTTGGTAGGTCTTGGTCATGGGATCGTCCAGCTCGCCGCAGCGAGTCTTGTTATGGGTTGTACCTTGACTATGGGCCAGGCCAAGCGATAGAAAAAATATCGATAGTGAATCCCAGCCATATCGTTTTGGTATGAGCTTACTGGAGCCCGCCCATGGAATTCCGTCAGCTCCATTATTTCGTCGCCGTGGTGGAAGAAGGCTCGATTTCGGCGGCGAGCCGCCGGGTGCATGTCGCCCAACCTGCGCTGACCCGCCAGATCCGTCTGCTGGAGGAAGATCTCGAGACGCGCCTATTCGATCGCCATGCCCGGGGCATGCGCCTGACGGTAGCCGGCCAGGCACTCTACGAGGAAGCGCAGGAACTGCTCGACCGGCGCACTCGGCTCAGGGCGCGCCTCTCTGCGCTTGGACAGGGCGTAATCGGCAAAGTCAGCCTGGGCGTGACGGTGACGCACCTGTGGGTGCCTGAGGTGGCAGGACTGCTAGGACGCTATCGCGACCGCTATCCACAGGTGGCCTTCGAGGTCTTCCCGCTGCTCTCGGGGCCGCAGCTCGATCGGCTGCGGGAAGGTAGCCTGGATGCCGGCATTCTCTACCTCGATGAAAGCGGCCCGCCGGGGCTCGAGACCCGCCTGCTGCAGCACGACCACCTGATCCTCGCCGTTCCGGAAGCCTCGCGTTGGGCGCGCAAGCCGCCGGCAACACTCCCCGAGCTGGCCGATGCCGACTTCGTGTGGGGCTTCCGCAGCGCCTCACCGATCTACTTCGACCGCATCCAGGCCCACTTCCAGCGCCTCGACTTTCACCCCCGGGTCGTGCAGTACGGCGCGGACAATATCGCCATCCTCAGCATGGTGGCCGCAGGGCTGGGCATCGCCATCCTGCCGGCGGCCAGCAGCTGCCACCCCATGCCCGGCATTCGTTTCGTGAGCCTGCCGGAGCTCGACGCCTGCGCCATGCCGCTTTGGTTCGCCTGGCGACCGGACAACGACTCGCCGGCGCTCGACAACCTGATCGCGCTGGTCGAGAGCTTCGACGCGCCCGCCGGGATGGCCGATTAGGGCCCGTCAATCCGGCACCCCCAGCGCGGCAAACAGCTCGGCGAGTTCCGCCTCCTGGCGCCTGGCCTGCAGCAATTCGGCGTCCTCCACCGCGAAACGGCCCGAGCCGGCGCGCAGGTACGTCTTGCCGCTCGTGGCGTCGACGAAGCGGACCTCCGGTACCCTGGCGAGGCACTGCTTGAGGAAGGTGCAGTTGTTGGCCACCGCAAGCACGTCGCCGCCGGGATAGACCTCCGCCGGGCACGTCGCCGCGGTGTTGATCTTCTTGTAGCGCTCGATGTCGACCAGGCCCAGCGGGTCCAGGATGTGGAGTACCTCACGGGTGCCGTGGGCGATGACCTCGGGCGGGGTATGCCTGGGCACGCTGTTGTCGAGAAACACGTACTTGAAGCGCGGTCGCGGGCTTTCCAGCCACTTGAAGAACACCCTGGGCATGCCGTCGTAGGCCTCCACGCAGTGTCCCAGGAAGTCCGACACCGCCTTGTAGCGCCCGCGCTCCAGCCCCCGCTGCCAGCCCCGCTCCACCGTGGCCTCCGGCGGGGTGATGACGAAGTACATGTGCATGGTGGAGACATACTTGGCATAGGTGCCATCCAGCAATTGCGGCACCGTCTCCGACGAGAAGCTGTCGAAGCGAAAGCGGTCGATCAGCAGATGGGGAATGGTGCGATCCCGCTGCGCCTTGTCGCGGATGTAGCGATCGAGCTTGGCATCGATCAGCTTGACCTCCTTGCCCGCCAGGCGGCCGGCATACTTGTAGGCTTCCCCTAGCGCCTCATAGTCGAGCAGCAGGCGGCGCCAGATATCGGGAGTGATGGTGCCGTACCGATCCGGTGGCAGGCCCAGGTCCTGCAGCGTATGTCTCAGCAGGTGGCGCAGGGAGCTCTTGCCGGCCGCCGAGGCGCCCTTGAGGCTGACCAGGATCGGCTCGTCGGCAAGCGGCACCCGATCGTAGCCCTCCTGCTCGATGGCCCGCTCGACGTGCGGTGCCACCAGCTGGCCAATCAAGCGGCTGCCGTAGTCGTTGCCGGCATGCCGGGTGATCAAGCGCGCCAGCACCTCGCGGTCCATCCCGATATGGCCCTGGGCCGCGGCAATCGAACTCAGCACCCGATAGGCGCTCTTGTAGACGGCCTGCTCCAGCTCATCCTGGGCCGCCAGCCCCCTCTGCTTGATGGCCTGGATGGCATCGTGGTGGCGCTCCTCCAGCGAGCGGCGATCCGGTGGCCGCGGCTGGGCAGGCCGCCTGCCCAGCCAACGCGCCAGCAAGGAGACGGGTTCGGGATCACCCGCCTCCGGTTCCGGGGCGAAAGCCTCCGCCAGGATCTCCTCCGCCCTGCCCCGTATCGACGCGCAGAGTCGGTCGAATGCCTGCTGGAACGCCGGCAGCTGGGGAGTGAGGTAGTCGGCCAGGATCTTGAGCACGATGCGGCGGAAGTTGTGCCCCAGCACCTCTTCCTGCTCGCCCTCGTGCACCAGGATGTCGGCGGTGACCCGCACGATCAGCTCGTGCAGCACCAGGCGCTCGGCGCGGAACGCGACCAGCTCCTCCTCCTCGAGCCCGGTGAGCACCCGCAGCTCGGGGATCTCGGCCAGGTCGGAAGAGACGTTGGCCGTGCGATGAATGGTCTCCAGGGGCCGGTAGCGCCTGGGCAGGTCGGCCTCGAGGCCGGGGTTCCACGCCGAGTACTCGGCAGCAGCTCGATCAAGCATAGGCGCCACGCACGTGCGGAGGTGTCAGGCCGATAGCCGGCGGTCATGCCTCGACATTGGCCGAATTTCTCATGCGGGGCAATCACGGCTCGATCACGGCTTCTCCTCGGCGGCAGCCGCCGCCCGCCGTACCGGCAACGCCAGGGGCCGGTGCAGCACCAGGTAGGCCGCGCCGCCGATCGCCACGCCCCAGAAGGCCGAGCCCAGGCCGAACAGGCTCATGCCCGAGGCGGTGGCCAGGAAGGTGATGATCGAGGCCTCGAGATGCTCCTTCTCGGCGGCCGCCGCGCTGAGGTTGCCGGCGATGGCGCCGATCAGCGCCAGCCCCGCCAGCAGGGCGACGAAGGTCACCGGCAGCGAGGTGAACAGCAGCACGATGCTGCCCGAGAACAGCGCGCCGAGCAGGTAGAAGAGACCATTGGCCACGCCGGCCACG
This sequence comes from Billgrantia sulfidoxydans, assembly GCF_017868775.1. Taxonomy (NCBI): domain Bacteria; kingdom Pseudomonadati; phylum Pseudomonadota; class Gammaproteobacteria; order Oceanospirillales; family Halomonadaceae; genus Billgrantia; species Billgrantia sulfidoxydans. The sequence goes on from NZ_CP053381.1 coordinate 4,048,637, forward strand.
TAGCGTTTGCCGGGGTCGGGGTGGGCCGCCTTGCCGGTGCACAGCGCCGCGGTGATGGCTGCCACCACGGTGGTGATGCCGCCGAACAGCGCCATCGGCAGCGACACCAGGCTCGTCACGGTGAGGATCGGCCGGGCCTGGGTGTCGTAGCCGGCGCCGCGCAGGATCGCCATGCCCGGCAGGAACTGGCCGGTAAGGCTGACCAGCGCCAGCGGCAGGGCCAGGCTCAGGGTCGCGCCCAGCGTCCACTCGGGGCGAATCGGCTCGGGCGACGCCAGCCGCCACGAGACACCCGCCAGGCTGGCGCCCTCCAGCCCCACCGCCAGCACGATCCCGACCAGCAGCAACAGCACCAGAAAGTAGCGCGGGAAGAGCCGCTTGAACCCCAGGTAGGCGGCGAGCATGCCCAGCGCCAGCAGCGGTGCCTCCTCCAGCGAGGTGAACACGCCGACGCCGAACTGGAACAGGATGCCGGCCATCATCGCCGCGGCGATGCCGGGCGGGATCAGCGCGACGATGCGGTCGAAGGCGCCGCTCACGCCGACCACGAAGACGATCAGCGCCGCGGTGAGATAAGCGCCCACGGCCTCGTTCAGCGACAGCTCGGGAAACAGCGTGACCAGCAGCGCCGTGCCCGGCGCCGACCAGGCGGTAACCACCGGCACCCTGAGCCACAGGCTCAGGCCGATGCCCGACACCGCGGCGCCGATGGAGATCGCCCACACCCAGGAACTCATCATCTGGGGGGAGATATCCGCGCTCTGGGCGGCCTGGAAGAAGATCGCCAGCGGGCCGGCGTAGGAGATCAGCACCGCCACGAAGCCGGCCGTCACGGCCGACAGCGACCAGTCCTGGCGCAATGACATGTTTCACCTCGCATGGCAGAAAGAGGGGATTTCGAACGGATAAAAAAGGCCCGTAGCGAGGGATCGACCACGGGCCAACGGAGGAAGGTCTGACCGCCCGCTAGCGCGCCGTGGCGGTCTCCCCCTGCGAGCCGCGAGACTCGCGGGAGAAGTCGAAGTCGCGGAACTCCACCAGCATGGAGAGGCCCGCCCCCAGCACCAGCGCCCAGAAGGAGGAGCCGATGCCAAGGATCTGGATCCCCGAGACGGCGATCAGGAAGGAGAACATCGCCCCCACCTCATGCTTGCCGGAGAAGGTCATGTGCATGGCCGAGCTGATCACCCGCAGCAGCGCCAGCCCGGCGACGATGGCGATGAAGTAGCTCGGCATCGCCTCGATCAGGCTGAACACGAAGCCGTAGAAGGGCGCCGCCGTGACGAAGATGATGCCGACGATCACCGCCGCCACCCAGCGCTTGTCGTGGCTGCCGGCCTCGGGGCCCGAGCAGATCCCGGTCATCGGCGCGGCGATGCAGGTGCTGTGCAGGTTGAAGAAGGCCGAGACCATGGTACCGAAGCCCCCCAGCGCGGTGATCGCATTGGCCGGCGCGCTCTTGTAGCCCATGCCCTTGACCAGCCCCACCCCGGCAGGCGTCTCCATGCCGACCAGGATCAGCGCCAGCGGCAGGCCGTAGGCCAGGAAGGCCTCCAGGGTGAAGGCCGGCATGATGAACTCGGGCAGCTTGAAGGAGAACGTCACGCTCGAGAAATCGGCGCCGGAGAGGGCCATGTAGCCGACGCCCACCAGCAGCGTGACCACCAGCGGCGGCACCCGGCGCAGGTAGCGCGCGGCGAAGAAGAAGGAGAGGATCATGATCGTCGCCGGCACCAAGGCATTCTGCAGCGGCATCACCATGTTGGTGCCGAACTTGAGCAGGATGCCCGCCACCATGCCCATGACGATGGGCATCGGAATCAAGCGCATGACCAGGCTCATCCACCCCGCCAGCCCCACCACCAGCGCAATGGCGCCCGCGATCAGCGTGGCGCCCAGCGCCTCGTTGAGGCCCACCAGGGGAATGACGGCGGCGAACAGCAGCGCGCCGGGGATGGAATTGGCCATCGGCAGCGGCAGCCGGTAGTAGGCCGGCAGGAACAGCCCGAACAGGCCGTTGATCATCAGGTAGCTGATCACCCACAGCAGGGTGAACTCCTGGGGGAGCCCCGCCGCGGTGCCGGCGCTGATGTGGATGACGCCGGCGCTGAGGCCGAAGATCCCGGCCACCACGCCGGCACTCAGGTTGTCGGCGTTGAGGTCACGGAGGAAGTCGCGTGGCGCCGTGGCGAGTCCGGCGCCCTTCTCGATATGTTTCACGTTGTGCTCCAGGGGTTTTTTTATGATTGAAGTGTTGGTGCGAGTAGTGAACGTGTCGCGTGCGGCCGGTCAGCCGCTGTCACCTCCCGCCACCGGCACCACGCTGCCGGTGATGTAGCTGGCGTCGCGGGAGGCCAGGAACAGGATCGGGGCCGCCATCTCGTCCAGGGTGCCGTAGCGCCCCATCAGACAGCTGTTCTTGGTCTGGTCGATGTGGGCCTGGAACCAGGCTTGCTCCTGCTCGTTGCGTGGCTCGGGAGTACCGCGCGAGATCCGCCGGGGTGGCGCCTCGGTCCCGCCGGGGGCAGTGGCCACCACGCGAATGCCATGCTCGGCATATTCGAAGGCCAGGGAAGCGGTCAAGGCGTTGACGCCCCCCTTGGCCGCCGAGTAAGGAATCCGGTGGATACCGCGAGTCGCCGCTGACGACACGTTGACGATGACGCCGCCACCCTGCTCCACCATGGGGGGCAGCGCCGCACGACAGCACCACAGGGTGGGCATCAGCGAGCGGGTAATCTCGGCCGAGATCTGGCTTTCGGTGAACTCGGTGAAGGGTTTGAAGTTGATCGCTCCCCCCACGTTGTTGATCAGGATGTCGAGACATCCGTAGTGCTCGACGGTCCTACGCATCACTTCCTCGGCACCCTGCCAGGTCTCCAGGTCGGCCTGCAGCGCAATGGCCTCGACGCACTGCTCGCACAGTCCCGCCACCACTTCATGGATAAGGTCGGAACGATCCACCAGCGCCAGCCGGGCGCCCTCGGCCCCGGCGCGCTCGGCGACGCGCCGGCCGATACCCTGGGCGGCGCCGGTGATCACCATCGTCTGGTCCTGGAATCGGGCGCTCATGCCACCGCCTCCTTCTTCGCCTCTTCTGGCGCCAGGCTCGGGGTGAACTTCTCGTAGTGGAAGCTGGCCGGCGAGATGCCCTGCTCGCGGAAGTGGGTGAGTACCGCATCGACCATCGGCGGCGGCCCGCACAGGTAGACGTCGACCTCGCCGTCGTGGAGCAGCTCGGGGGCCATGTGGTGGGTCACGTAGCCCTTGCGAGGGTGCTCGCTGGCCGCGTCGGCCACCACCGTGGTGTAGGCGAAGTCGGGCAGCGCCTCGACGAAGGCGTCGAGCTCGTCGAGCTTGACCAGGTGGTCGTCGACGTTCACGCCGTAGAGCAGGCGCACCGGCTGGTCGCAGCCGCGCGCCTGCAACTGGCGCAGCATGGAGAGGAACGGCGCCAGCCCGGTGCCGCCGGCCAGCATCAGCACGGGGCGCTCGACCTCGCGCAGGTAGAAGCTGCCCATCGGCCCGGTCAGGGTCAGGTCGTCCTCGGGCTTGGCCGCCCCGGTCAGGTAGCCGCTCATCAGGCCATTCGGCACGTTGCGGATGAGGAAGCTGGCGCGGCGCTCGCCGGGCAGCGAGCTGAACGAGTAGGAGCGGGTCTCGTCGCTGCCCGGCACCTGGATGTTGACGTACTGCCCCGGCAGGAAAGTGAGCCCCTCGCCTTCGTCGAGATCGACAACGAGCTCGAAGCTGTCCTCGGAGAGGCGCTCGACTTCGGCGACCCGGCCGGGGAACTCGCCGACGCCGGTCTTGCACAGGGTCGAGGCTACCGGCACCTGCACCACGCAGTCCGACGACGGCACCATCTGGCAGGTCAGCACCTTGCCTTCGGCGGCCTCCTCGTCGGAGAGCGCCTCGTCGAGGTACTCGTCGCCCAGGTCGAACGCACCCTGCTCGCAGGTGCCCTTGCAGGTGCCGCAGACACCGTCGGAGCAGTCCATCGGCAGATTGACCTTGTGGCGATAGGCGGCGTCGAGCACCGTCTCGCCTTCCTTGCAGCTGATGAAGCGGGTCACGCCGTCTTCGAAGTTGAGGGCTATGGTGTAGCTCATGCTCGTCTCCTCCCACCGGGATCGCGGTCGCTCAGACGTGGTAGACGTCGATGACCTGGTGGATGTAGTCGTTGTTCAGCACCACCTTCTTGTAGGTGATCAGCGGCGCGTCGCCGGACACGTCCAGGGTGTAGAACGACGTGCCGAAGTAGGCGTTGGTCTGCTGGTAGCGGTGGCTCAGGGTGTGCCAGTTGAAGCGCAGCTCGACCGTGTCGCCCTCCTGCGAGAGCACCTCCAGGTTGGAGACCTGGTGGGTGGTGCGCGGCTCGGGGATGCTGGTCGCCCCGGAGCGCTCGGTCTTGATGCGGTAGACGCGGTCCTCGAGCCCCTCGCGGTTGGGGTAGTAGATCAGCGAGATCTCGCTCTGCGGGTCCTCGGTCAGCCGGTCGTCGTCGTCCCAGGCCGGCATCCAGAACACCGCGTCCTTGTGGTAGCAGGTCAGCCACTCGTCCCACTGGCGGTCGTCGAGCAGCCGGGCCTCGCGATAGACAAAGGCCTGAATATCGAGATAAGTCATGACGGTGCCCTCCCTCAGGCCGACGCGGTGGCAATGAACTGGCTGCGCTCTTTCTCGATGGCGCGCAGCATCTCCTCGACCCAGTGCTTGTGATGCATCACGTAGAGACCCTCGTCCTCGGGCGAGGCGCCGCTGAGCAGCGGCTTCATGTCGATGGCGCGGGCGTTGTCGTCAGCGCCCTCGATCCACTGCCTGGCACCGCGGGAGAGATCGTTCCACTCGGCGTCGAGGCCGGCGTAGCCGTTCTGGCAGGCGCGGAACTCCTCCAGGTCGTCCGGCGTGCCCATGCCGCTGACGTTGAAGAAGTCCTCATACTGGCGGATGCGCAGGGCGCGGTTCTCGGCCGATTCGCCCTTGGGCGCGAAGCAGTAGATGGTGACCTCGCTCTTGTCCACGGCGATGGGCCGGATCACGCGGATCTGGGTGGAGAATTGGTCCATCAGGTAGACGTTGGGGTAGAGGCAGAGATTGCGGGTCTGGTTGACGATGGAATCGGCGCGCGCCTCGCCGAGCTCCTGCTCGATGCGCTCGCGCTGGGAGTAGACCGGGCGCACCTCGGGGTTGAGCAGGCGCGTCCACAGCATCATGTGGCCGTTCTCATAGGAGTAGAAGCCGCCCATGCTCTTCGACCAGCCGTTGGCGTCCACCGCCTTGGTGCCGCCAGCATCGTAGTTGCGCCGCTCCATGGTCGAGGCGTAGTTCCAGTGCACGGTGCTGACGTGGTAGCCGTCGGCCCCGTTCTCGGCGCCCAGCTTCCAGTTACCGTTGAAGGTGTAGGAGGAGGTGCCGCGCAGGATCTCGATGCCCTCCGGCGCCTGGTCGACGATGTTGTCGATGATCTTGGTGGTCTCGCCGAGGTACTCGGTGAGCGGGGCGACGTCGGCACTCAGGCTGCCGAACAGGAAGCCGCGATAGCTCTCGAAGCGCGCCACGCGCTTGAGGTCATGGGAGCCTTCCTGCTTGAAGCCCTCGGGGTAGGCGCCGGTCTTCTCGTTCTTGGCCTTGAGCAGCTTGCCGTCGTTCTTGAACGACCAGCCGTGGAACGGGCAGGTGAAAGTGCCCTTGTTGCCACGCTTCTTGCGGCACAGGGTGGCGCCGCGGTGGGCGCAGGCGTTGATCAGCGCGTGCAGCTCGCCCTGCTTGTCGCGGGTGATGATTACCGGCTGGCGGCCCATGGTGACGGTCATGTAGTCGCCCGGCTCGGCGATCTGGCTCTCGTGGGCCAGGAACAGCCAGTTGCCTTCGAAGATGTGCTTCATCTCCAGCTCGAAGAAGGCCGGGTCGGTGAACATGCTGCGGTGGCAGCGGAAGATGCCGTTCTCGGGGTCGTCGACGACGGCGCCGCGGACGCGTTTCTCGAGACGATCAAGCTGTGCGGTCATGGCTCCAACTCCTCGTTGCTCTTGTCAGGTCGTGAGGCTCCCCTACCCACCGGCCCGGGGCCGGCGGGGGAGCGCTGCATATTGGGATGGGGTCGGGACGCGGCGGGCGCTCAGACCTCGGCGGTGCCGGCCAGTTGGCTGGCCTGATCCTCGGCGTCTTCCAGGGCCCGCGGGCGCTTGTGGCGAACCTGCAGCTCGGGGGCCTCGGTGCGCGCCAGCTCGACATCGAAGACCACCTCGGAGAACGGGCCGTCCAGTTCGCGCCGGGCGATCTCGGCCGGGTCCTCGATGCGGTTCGCCGGAACGACCAGCTCCTCACGGGTGGCGAAGGCGAAGTCGTCGAAGGTGTAGGGGTCGCCGGCCAGGTTGATCTGGGTGGTCAGGTGGCGATGCCCCGGCGCGGAAATGAAGAAGTGGATGTGCGCCGGACGCTGGCCGTGGCGGCCCAGGGCCTTGAGCACCTGGTCGGTGGGAGCGCCTTCCGGCACGCCGTAGCCGGAGGGGATGATGCTGCGCGCGGTATAGCGGCCCTGCGCATCGGTGACGATGGTGCGGCGCAGGTTGTATTCGCTCTGGGTCTTGTCGAAGAAGGAGTAGCCGCCCTTGGGGTCGGCGTGCCAGATCTCGACCTTGGCGCCGGCCACCGGCTTGCCGTCGACGTCACGCACCTGACCGGTCAGCCACATGGTTTCACCGTCCGGGTCCTGGCCGTCGTCCATGCGCGCGAAGCCCTCGGCCTCGGGGGCACCGGCGACATAGAGCGGGCCCTCGATGGTGCGCGGCGTACCGCCGTTGCGCTTGGCCTCGGCGTCGATGGCGTCCTGGCGCATGTCGAGGTAGTGGTCGAAGCCGAGCCCCGGCGAGAGCAGGCCGAACTGGGTCTGGCCGCCCAGCGCATTGAGCAGGCTGATGGTCGACCAGTACTCCTCCGGGGTGACGTCGAAGTCGTCGATCAGCCGGTACAGGTCGGAGAGCAGGCGATGCATGATCTGCTTGGCGCGGTGGCTGCCGCCCTGCTCGTCGAAGCCGGAGACGGCCTTCAGGAAGTTCTGCACCTCGGGGGTATCGAAGATCTTCACGGTCATGGGTCATTCCTCGTTGTCGTTGGTTGCCCTACGGGGCTGGCGTGATGCGTCGTGGCTCAGCTGTCGTCGTCGCGGATGGAGGACGGATGGCGGCACAGCGGCTTGACGCCGATCTCCATCCACGGGAAGAGCGGCAGGCCCGCGACGATCTCCTGCAGCTCGGCGTTGTCGCGCACGTCGAAGATGCTGACGTTGGCGTAGCTGCCGGCGACCCGCCACAGGTGGCGCCACTTGCCGGCGTGCTGAAGCTCCTGGGCGTACGCCTTCTCGCGCGCCTTGATCGCGGCGGCCTCTTCGGCCGGCATCGACGGCGGCAGCTTGACGGTCATTTCCACCTGGAAAAGCATGCGTGAGTCCTCCGGTTACTTGCGGGTGAAATGGGCGAGCTTGTCCTCATCCAGGGCGATGCCCAGCCCCGGCCCTTTCGGCAGCTCCACGCCGAACTCGCCGTAGGCGAGCGGCTCGGCGACGATGTCGTCCCTGAGCAGCAGCGGACCGAACATCTCGCTGCCCCAGGCCAGCTCGGGCAGCGTCGCCCAGGCGTGCAGCGAGGCGGCGGTGCCGATGGTGCCCTCGAGCAGGGTGCCGCCGTAGAGGCCGATGCCGGCCGCCTGGGCGACCTGGGCCAGCGCCAGGGCGCCGCGCGGGCCGCCGGCCTTGGCGATCTTCAGCGCATAGGCGCCATTGAAGCCGGCCGCGGCCAGGGCGAAGCCGTCGTGAGCGTCGGCCACCGCCTCGTCGGCCAGCATCGGCACCTCGAAGCGGTTGGCCAGGCGCACCAGGCCGGCATGCTCGCGGGCGGGAATCGGCTGCTCGATCAGGTCGATGCCGGCGGCCTGCAGCGCGGCGATGCCGCGCACGGCGGTGCTCTCGTCCCAGGCCTGGTTGACGTCGACCCTGACGCTTGCCCGCTCGCCCAGCGCCTCCTTGATCGCGGCCACGTGGCGCACGTCGTCGTCCACGGCGTTGGCGCCAATCTTGAGCTTGAAGTCGCAATGGCGGCGCTGCTCCAGGCGCTGGAAGGCCTCGTCGATGTCGCGGGCGGTATCGCCGCTGGCCAGGGTCCACAGCACCGGCAGGTGGTCGTGGCGCGCGCCGCCGAGCAGCTCGGCCACGGGCAGGCCCAGGCGCTTGCCCTGGGCGTCGAGCAGCGCGGTTTCCAGCGCCGACTTGGCGATGGCGTTGCCGCGGGCATGGCGGTCGAGGCGAGCCCGCAGCGCGGCGACGGCGCCCGCCGGCTGGCCGATCAGCAGCGGCGCCAGGTAGGCGTCGATGTTGCGCTTGATGCTCTCGGGGCTCTCGGGGCCGTAGGCGAGCCCGCCGATGGTGGTGCCCTCGCCCAGCCCCTCGATGCCGTCGGAGTCGCGCAGACGCACGATGACCAGCGTCTGGCAGGCCATGGTGGTCATGGAGAGCTTGTGGGGGCGGATGGTCGGCAGGTCGACCAGCAGCGTTTCGATGGACTCGATGACAGATGACATGCGCACTCCGGCGGTTCGGTGTTTCGATACCATGGCAGTCTGCTTGCCCCGGCGCGGCCGAACCAATATCGTTTAGGTCGTCAGCCATACCCTGGAGGTATCATGGAGCTGCGTCATCTGCGCTATTTCTGCGTCGTGGCAGAGGAGCTGAACCTGACCCGGGCGGCCGCCAGGCTGCACATGGCACAGCCGCCATTGTCACGCCAGATCAAGCAGTTGGAGGGAGAGATCGGCGCCGAGCTGTTCGAGCGGAGTGCCCGTGGGCTGCGCCTGACGCCGGCGGGCCAGCTCTTCCATGAGCATACCCTGCAGATAATGGAGAAGCTCGACACCACCATTGCCGCGACCCAGCGCCTGGCCCGCAGCAAGCGCGTGATGTTCGGCATCGGCTTCGTTCCTTCGGTGTTCTACGGGCAGTTGCCGCTGCTGGTGCGGGAATTACGACAAAAGGATAACGTCGAGCTGGTGCTGGCCGAGCTGACCACGGTGCAGCAGGTGAAGGCGCTCAAGAGCGGGCGCATCGACATGGGCTTCGGCCGCATGCGCATCGACGACCCCGACGTGGAGCAGGAGAACCTGTTCGACGAGCCGCTGATGGCGGCGCTGCCCGACGGCCATCCGCTGGCCGATACCGTGCCGACCCTGGCCCAGCTCGCCGAGTATCCGCTGGTGTTGTTCCCGGCCCAGCCGCGCCCCAGCCTGGCGGATATCACCCTGGGGCTGTTCCGCCGCCGCGGGCTCAAGGTCACCGTGGCGCAGGAGGCCAACGAGCTGCAGACTGCGCTCGGCCTGGTCGCCTCGGAGATCGGCATCACCCTGGTGCCGGAGCAGGTCAAGCGCGTCCGCCGCGACGGCATCGTCTACGTCTACCTCGCCGACCCGGGCCTGACCTCGCCGGTGATCTGCAGCCGGCGCAAGGGCGAGGCGCCCTCGCCGATCATGCAGGAGGCCAATGCCATTCTCGAGGTACTGGTGGAGAACCGCCGCAGCGGACGCTATCCCTAGGCGTCCCCCTGGGGCGCCGGCCGCGCTGGTGCCTGCACACGCCGCCGCCCCGCGAAAAAGCTACTGGGGCGTGGCCACGGCCAGGCACGACGCCCGGTTGCCGTGGCGCGACAGCACCCGGAACTCATCCAGCGCCAGGTCGGCGGCGTCGAGCTGCGCCTTGAAGACGTCCTCGTAGGTCACGCGGCCGAAGTCGATGCTGGTAAACCGCTTGAGCAGGGGCTTGAGGCGCTCCATCGTGGGCGAAGGGCGCAGTTGGATCGTCTGGGTGAAATAGAGCTGCCCGCCCGGCGCCAGCAGCCCGGCGCTGTGGCGCAAGGCCCGCTCGGGCTCGGGCAGCAGCATGAAGCTGGCGGAGAAATAGACCGCCTGATAGGGCCCGCCGCGATGATCGTAGACCGATTCGAGCCGCACCTCGGCGCGCTCTGCCAGAGCAGAGTCGTGCAGCCGCTTGCGGGCGCGCGCGACGTAATCGGCGTCGATGTCGATGCCAACGATGCGCAGCTCCTTGCGCTCGACCGCCTCGGCGTTGGCCAGCAGCGCGCCGGCGGTGCCGATACCGACGTCGAGCAGTGCGGCCCCCGCGGGCAGCCGCGCGAGCACTTCGGCGTACCAGCGGGCGGTGAGCCTGAGGATGAAGGTGTCGTAGAGCAGGCTTCGGAGCATGGTCCGCATCTCAGCAGAAGCGAGACCGGAAGATCAAGTCTTCAGCGCAGGCCCTTCGCTGGGCTCAGTGCCCTTCAGCAAGCTCTGCCAGCTCTATCAGCACATTGCCGGTCGAGGCCGGGTCGAGGAAGACGACGCGGCTTCCGCCATGACCGGGCTTAGGCGCCTCGTTCAGCAGTTGGATTCCCTTGCTCTTGAGCTCCACCACGGCGCCCTCGATATCCTCCACCTCGAAGCAGAGATGCCAGAGGCTTTCCCCGGCTTCGTCCATCCAGGCGTGCACCGGGGAGTCCGGCCCGACGGCCTGCAGCAGCTCGATATAGGTCTCGCCGACGGGCAGCATGGCCAGCCGGGTGCCCTGGATCTCCTCCTCGTACTCCTGAGCGATCCCCAGTACGTCGACCCAGGTCTCCCGGGCCCTGTCCATGTCCTTGACCGTGATGGCGACATGCTCCAGTCGTTTGATCTTCAAGGCTCACCTCCATTGTCCTGGGCGCGGGAAGACGCCGGGCTCAGTGCGGAAACTCGAGACCCACCTTGCCCATCCGGTCATCCGCCCCCAGGCGATCAAGCGCTTGGTGAATCGCCTCCAGCGGATAGATGCTGTCGATCACCGGGGTGATGCCATGGCGTTCGACGTAGGCCAGCAGCTCGCCGAACTCGGCCAGGGTGCCGCTAGTGGAGCCGATGATCTGCAGCTGACGGATGAAGATGCGCTTGATGTCCGCCGGGGGCTGGTCCCCCGAGGTCGCCCCGCAGGTCACCAGCCGTCCGCCGCGCACCAGCGACTTCAGGGCCGACGACCAGACGGCCTCGCCGACGTTTTCCACCACCACGTCCACGCCGCGGCCGCCGGTGAGCGCCATGACGCTCCTGGCCACGTCCTGGGTGCGGCCGTTGATCGCCTCATGGGCGCCCAGGGCCAGGGCCTTCTCGAGCTTGCCATCCTCGCGGGAGGTCACGATCACCCTGGCACCGACGCTCCTCGCCAGCTGCATGGCGGCCAGCGATACCCCACCGCCGACGCCGAATACCAGCACCGTCTCCCAGGGCTTCAACCGGGCCCGGGTGAAGAGCATCCGCCAGGCGGTCAGGTAGTTCACCCCCATGGCCGCCGCCTGGACATCGTCGAGATGGCTCGGCAGGGGGAAGACGTTCTGCGCAGGCACGCTGATCCATTCGGCGAAGGTGCCGTCGATATGCTCGCCCAGCAGCTTCATGCGCGTGCAGAGCACATCGTCGCCCCGCCGACAGAACTCGCAGTGACCACAGGCGACCCCGGGATGGATGACCACGCGCTGCCCGACGGCGAGTCGCGTCTCCTCGGCATCGATCTCCTCCACCACGCCGGCACCATCGAGCCCCATGACCAGCGGCAGCTCATGGGTGATACCCGCCCCGCTGTTGCGCATGTAGAGGTCCACCTGGTTGAGGGTGCCGGCACGCAGGCGTAACAGCGCCTCGCCCGGCCGGCGGCGCGGGCGCTCGACCTCCCTGACCTCGACCACCTCGTTGCCACCGTGCCCGACGATCACGACTTGCTTCATGTGTCCCTCCTTTTCCGCTGTGTCCCAGGCCCGAGGCGCTGCCAAATGACGTGGCGCCGTGGCGCGCAGCGCTCACCGGCGGGCATGGGGTGGATGACGATTCAGCGCGGGTCCACCCGAGACCTCTCGAAGTCGGCCCGGCCCGTGACCCTGATGATGCCCTCGGCGTCCCGGGCGACGAGCTCGACGCCGACCCGCACAAGGCCATCCTCCTGCTGCGGCTCGCCACCACAGGCCGTGACCTGCAGGCGAGTGCCGACGGCCATCGGCGCCACGAAGCGGCAGGCATAATCAACCAGCCGCCAGCCGGCCATGGCATGCGTCAGCCAGCCGCCGATATCGGTCATGGCCAGCATGCCATGGCAGATGAGGCCCGGGTGTCCGGCCCGGATGGCCTGCTCCCGGTCAAGATGAATGGGGTTCAGGTCACCGGAGAGTGCCGCATAGGTCCGAAGGGCGGCCTGGTCCATCTCTCTCAGCCGGGCCGGCCGCAGCTCGGGAACGCCTAGCATGCTGTCTCCCCCTCGCGTGCCTTGATCGCGTAGACGCTCCGGCTGCTGACCGCTAGCCGCCCCGATACCAGGAAGCGACTCGCCTTGGTGAAGAAGCAGACCTGGCGTCGAGGCTTCCAGCTCACGCCCTCGAGGTGGGATGTGACGCTGACGAGATCGCCGCAGCGCAGCGGGCCATGGCAGGTAAAGGCCTGCTCCGCGTGGAGCAGGCGATTGGCATCGACCACCAGCAGCTGCGCCAGTTGGGCGACGATGCCGGCATCCATCTCCAGCGCAAAGGGCAGGGTCGGCAAGGCCGGCCCGATATCCTCGCAGGCGCCTCGCTCTTCCCCCTCGCCCCGCGTCTCCAGGAAGTCGAGATAGCGGGCCACCCGCTCGCGCTCGATACGCGCCTGGAAGCGTGGGAATTCGTACCCCTCCAGCGCCAGCCAACGTCGATGAAATCGCAGCATGATTCACCCGGCCCGATTACGGCGTTTTGGTCGAAGCGTCGCCGCGCGAGCCCAGGCGGGCGATGCTCTCCACCGCCGAATAGCTCTCTAGCGCCGAGAGGTCGCCCACGTCGTTGCCGAGGTAGGCGTTCTTCACCACCCGCCGCAGCAGCTTGCCGTTCTTGGTCTTGGGCAGTTCGTCGACGACGAATACCTCGCGCGGGGCGAAGGCCTTGCCCAGCCTCTCGGCGACTAGGGCCTTGAGGGTCGAGGCGACGCCTTCGCGCTCGGCCTCCGGCTTGAGCACCACGAAGCACAGCGGCACTTCCCCTTTCAGGGGGTCGGCGACGCCGACGACGGCAACCTCCGCCACCGCGGGGGACGACACCACGATGCTCTCGATCTCCGCCGGCCCCACGCGCTTGCCGGCCACGTTCATGGTGTCGTCCGAGCGTCCGCGGATCTCCAGTTGGCCGTCGGGATAGGCGATCGCCATGTCGCCGTGCACCCAGCGTCCCGGCCAGCGGGAGAAATATTCACCCTCGTACTTGGCGTCGTCGTGCCAGAAGCTCCTGGTCATGCCGACCCAGGGCCTGTCGATCACCAGTTCGCCGAGCTCGTCGACGACTCGCTCGCCGTCAGGATTGACGACGCCGGCGGCCATGCCGGGAACGGGGCTGTTGAAACAGGAGGGACCGATCGGCCTGAGCAGCACGTTAACCAGAATCCCGCCGCCGATCTCGGTGCCGCCGGCGTAGTTGATGATCGGGATGCGGCGCTCTCCCACCGTCTCGAACAGCCAGTGCCAGCTCTCGTCATCCCAGGGCTCGCCGGTGGAAAGGAACAGCCGGACCCGTTCGCCCAGCTGCTTGGGGGCGATGTCGCTCTTCATCAGGCTGCGGGTGAAGGTCGGCGAGATGCCCACGTGGGTGGCACCGAACGCCTCGACCAGCGTCCACAGGCGATCCTCCTGCGGATGGTTCGGCGCACCGTCGTAGATCGCTAGGGTCGCGCCGTTCATGAATGCCCCGAACACCGCCACCGGCGCGGTCAGCCAGCCCATGTCGGTAATCCAGAAGAGCGCATCGCCCTCGCCGAGATCCATGCACAGGCCCAGGTCAAGGGCGGCCTTGAGCGGCAGGCCCGCATGGGTATGCACCGCGCCTTTGGGCTTGCCCGAAGTCCCCGAGGTATAGATCAGCAGCAGCGGGTCGTCGCTGGCCATTTCGCAGGGCAGCTCTCGTTCCTCACGCGCCGGCACGGCGGCCATCAGCGCTTCCCAGTCGTGCTCGTGGGCGGCCAGCCGGGAGGGATCGGAGCCGGCGTTGTTGACCACGACGACGGTCTCGACGGCACTGCCAGCGGCAATCGCCTCGTCGGCCTTGGCCTTCATCTCGATGAAGCGCCCACGGCGGTAGTAGCCGTCGGCCGTGATCAGAAAGCGCGAGCCGGAGTCCGCGAGGCGCACCGCCAGCGCCTCGGCGTTATAGCCGGAGAAGCTCGGCGCATAGATCGCACCAAGGCGAATCACCGCCAGCATGGCGATGATCGCCTGGGGAATCATCGGCAGGTAGAGCGATACCACATCGCCTCGCTTGACGCCCAGCCCGCGCAGCGCCTCGGCGCAACGCGCCACCTCCCCGGCCAGCTCGCCGTAGCTATAGCGGACCTGGCGGCCATCCTCGGCCTGGGACACCAGCGCCTGCCTGGCGCCGGTCTCGGGCTCGCGCGCCCAGCGCTCCAGCAGGGAGTCGATGATGTTGAGTCGCCCCTCGGTGAACCAACGCGGGTGCATGATCTCCTGCGGGTCCTCGATGACAGCGGCATAGGAGGAGCGCCACTCGACGCCTAGCTTCTTCTCCACGGCCCCCCAGAACCAGGCGGTGTCTTCCACGCTCCGCTCCAGGAGCCGGTCATAGTCGTTGAGCTCCAGTTCCCCGATCCACTGCTGCAGCCGGGTGCGTTGGCGGGTCTCTCGGTCGGGTGTCCAGACGGCTTGCTTGGTCATGCGCTTGTTCTCCGATACATCCACATTGCTGGCGTGGCTTACTTGAAGTTCTTCTTCACCAGCCTCTGTATTTCGCCGACGATGCCGCTGCGGAAGCTCAGCACGCAGAGCACGAAGATGGCACCAAGGACCACGCTCACCCAGTTGCCCAGCGGCGACTGCGCCAGCTGGGTCTGCAGACTGACCACCACCCCGGCCCCCACCAGCGGACCGAACAGGGTGCCCACCCCGCCCAGCAGCGTCATCAGGATCACCTCACCGGACATGTGCCAGTGGGCATCGGTGAGCGACGCGAGCTGGAAGACCAGGGTCTTGGTCGCACCGGCCAGGCCGGCCAGGCCGGCGGAGAGCACGAAGGCCAGCAGCTTGTAGGCGTCGACGTTGTAGCCCAGCGAGACGGCGCGCGGCTCGTTTTCGCGGATCGCCTTGAGCACCTGGCCGTAGGGCGAGTGCACAGCGCGCTGGATGATCGCGAAGCCGATCAGGAAGATGGCGAACACGAAGTAGTACATCGCCAGGTTGCTGCCCAGGCTGACCAGCCCGAACAGCTCGCCGCGCGGCACGCCGTGCAGCCCGTCTTCGCCGCCGGTGAAGGGCGACTGCAGAAAGAGGAAATAGACCAGTTGCGACAGCGCCAGGGTGATCATGGCGAAGTAGATACCCTGGCGGCGGATCGCCAGGGCACCGAACAGGGCACCCAGCAGCACGGCGGAGAAGGTACCGGCCAGGATGCCCAGCTCCGGCGACAGCCCCGGATAGCTGGCCAGCAGGTAGCCGGTGACGTAGCCGCCGGAGGCCAGGAAGGCGGCGTGGCCGAAGGAGAGTAACCCCGCATAGCCAAGCAGCAGGTTGAAGGCACAGGCGAACAGCGCGAAGCACAGCACCTTCATCAGGAACACGGGATAAATGACGAGGGGCGCGACAAGGGCGATGGCGATCAGCGCCAGATAGAGGGCGTGGCGTCGCCGTGTGGCACGCCGCTGCAGCTTCATCGCCGGGGACAGGGCGGTGGTGGTGGACATGCTCAAGCCTCCTTGCCGAACAGGCCGGCGGGACGCAGCATCAGCACCAGGATCATCACCAGGAAGATCACGGTGTTGGCCGCCTCGGGATAATAGACCTTGGTCAGGCCTTCGATCAGCCCCATGGAGAGCCCGGTGGCCACAGCGCCGAGGATCGAGCCCATGCCGCCGATCACTACCACGGCGAAGACCACGATCAGCAGGTTGGCCCCCATGGTCGGGGACACCGGGTAGAGCGGCGCGGCCAGCACCCCGGCGAAGGCGGCCAGCGCCACGCCGAAGCCATAGGTCAGGGTGATCAGCTGGGGCACATTGACCCCGAAGGCCTGCATCAGCGCCGGGTTCTCGGTGCCGGCACGCAGGTAGGCCCCGAGACGCGTGCGCTCGATGATGTACCAGGTGGCCAGGCAGACCACCAGCGCCGCCACCAGCACCCAGCCGCGGTAGGTGGGCAGGAACATGAAGCCCAGGTTCATCCCGCCCTGCAGGGCCGCAGGCGTCGGGTAGCTCGAGCCCGAGACGCCGAAGAAGTTGATCAGGGTGCCCTCGAAGATCAGCGCCAGGCCGAAGGTGAGCAGCAGCCCGTAGAGGTGGTCGAGATGGGCAATGCGGCGCAGCAGGACGCGCTCGATCAGCATGCCCACCCCGGCGACCAGCAGGGGGGCGATCAGCAGCGCCGCCCAGTAGTTGAGCCCCAGGTGCTGCAGCCCCAGCAGGGCGCTAAAGGCGCCCAGCATGTACATGGCACCGTGGGCGAAGTTGACGATCTTCAGCAGGCCGAAGATCACCGCCAGCCCCAGGCTGAGCAGGGCGTAGAAGGCACCGTTGATAAGGCCCAGCATCAACTGGCCCATGAACACAGCCAACGGCACCCCGAATATCATCGTCATGACATGGACCTCCCATCAGAGTGGCGGCTGCCATGACAGCCGCCAGTTCCGCATCGGCTCAGTTGCTAACCAGGTCGCACCGGCTCTCCTCGAGCGGACGGAAGGCCTCCTCGGCGGGGATGGTGGCGAGGATCTCGAACAGATCCCACTCACCGGTCGAGTCGGTAGGCGCCTTGACCTGTGCCAGGTACATGTCGTGGACCATGCGGCCGTCCTCACGCAGGCGACCATTGCGAGAGAAGAAGTCCTCGATGGGGTTCTCCAGCAGATAGGCACGTACCTCGGCCGGGTCATCGCTGCCGGTGGCCTCGATCGCCTTGAGGTAGTGGGTCACGGCGGAGTAGTCGCCCGCCTGCACCATGGTGGGCATGCGGCCTACCCGCTGCTGGAAGCGCTCGGCCCACTCACGGGACTGCTCATCCATGTTCCAGTACCAGCCGGTCACGAACTGGGTGCCCTGGGCGACGTCCAGGCCGATGGACTTCATGTCGGTGATGAAGACCATCAGGCTCGCCAGGGTCTGTCCGCCCTGGGGAACGCCGAACTGGTAGGCGGTGTTGATGGCATTGACCAGGTCCTTCCCGGCGCTGGCCAGGCCGATGATCTGGGCGCCGGAGCCCTGGGCCTGCAGCATATAGGAGGAGAAGTCATCGGTCGGGAAGGGGTGGCGAATCTTGCCGGCGATGGTTCCGCCGCTCTCGACCACGGCATTCTCGACCGCCGCCTCCATGGCGTGACCGAAGGCGTAGTCCGAGCTCATCAGGAACCAGGACTCGCCGCCCTGCTCCACCATCGCGCGCGCTGCCGCATCCGAAACGGCGAAGGTGTCATACACCCAGTGGACGTGATTCGGCGTGCAGTGCTCGCCGGTAATGCTGTCCGCCGCCGCGGTAGTGACCATGGCAAACTTGTTGCTCTGCTCGACTAGCTTGGAAACCGCGATGGCCACCGAGGAGGCGTTGAGCCCGGTGATCATGTCGACCGAGTCCTGATCCATCCACTCCCGGGCCAGGTTCGAGGCCACGGCCGGATCGTTGCGATGGTCGGCGCTGATCAGCTCGATCGGCACGCCGTTCACCTCGCCACCGAAGTCCTCGATCGCCATCTCGATGGCCGTGAGGCCGCCGGGGCCGGCGAGGTCGCTGTAGGTACCGTTCATGTCGTCCATGTAGCCGATGACGATCTTGTCGTCGCTGACGGCCGCCTGGGCCGCCTGGGCCGCCTGGGCCGCCAGCGGCGCCAGGCTGGCGGCGGCGAGGGCGATGCTCGAGGCAAGGATCTTGCGATTGACGTTCATGGTCTGCTCCGTGGCCCCCGCGGGGGCGGCTTGTTGTTGTGATACCGAATCAATGACGTGGGTCATACCCCCAGCAGGGAGTTGAGGTGCTCGCGCCGCGACGGCAGCTCGGCGGCACCGATCTCCTCGACGATGCGTCCGTGCTCCATCACGAAGTGACGGTCGGCCAGCGGTGCGGCGAAGCGGAAGTTCTGCTCCACCAGCACGATGGTCATGCCGTGCGCCTTGAGCTTGACCAGCACCTCGCCGAGCGCCTGGACGATGACCGGCGCCAGCCCCTCGGTGATCTCGTCGAGCAGCAGCAGCCGTGCCCCGGTGCGCAGGATGCGCGCCATGGCCAGCATCTGCTGCTCGCCGCCGGAGAGCCGGGTTCCCTGGCTGCGGCGCCGCTCGTAGAGGTTGGGGAACATCGCGTAGATCTCGTCGATCGACATGCCCCCGGAGCGCACCGTGGGCGGCAGCAGCAGGTTCTCCTCGACGTCGAGGCTGGCGAAGATCCCGCGCTCCTCGGGGCAGTAGCCGATACCCAGGCGCGGGATGCGGTGGGGCTTCATGCCCAGGGTCTCGTTGCCGTTGATCGTGATTGAGCCGGTACGTCGGCCGACCATGTTCATGATCGACTTGAGGGTGGTGCTGCGCCCGGCGCCGTTGCGGCCGAGCAGCGTCACCAGCTCGCCGCGCTTCACGTCGAAGTCGACGCCGTGAAGGATGTGCGACTCGCCGTAGAAGGCGTGCAGGTCGCTGACCCGTAGCATCTCGGCGCCGTCGCTGTTCCGGTGCTCAGGCACGCTCATCTCGCGCGCTGCTGCTGGCTGGTTCATGCCGTGGCCTCCCCTGTCGCCTCGCTGCCCATGTAGGCCTCGCGCACCTGCGGGTCATGCGCCACTTGCTGATAGCCGCCCTCGGCCAGCACGGCGCCGCGGGCCAGTACGGTGATGCGGTCGCACAGCCGGCTGACCACGCGGAGGTTGTGCTCCACCATCAGCACGGTGCGCCCCGTCGCGACGCGCCGGATCAATTCGACGATGCGGTCGACGTCCTCGGCGCCCATGCCCTGGGTCGGCTCGTCGAGCAGCATCAGCGTGGGCTCCAGGGCGAGGGTGGTGGCCACCTCCAGCGCGCGCTTGCGCCCGTAGGGCATCTCCACGGTGAGTACATCGGCGTACTCGGCGAGGCCCACCTCGTCGAGGAGCTCCAGAGCGCGGTCGTTGAGGTGGTCGAGGCTGCTCTCGGGCTTCCAGAAGTGAAAGGAGGTACCCAGCTTGCGCTGCAGGGCCACCCGCACGTTCTCCAGCGCAGTCATGTGGCCGAACACCGCGGATATCTGGAAGGAGCGCACCAGGCCGAGGCGCGCGATCTCGTTGGCCTTCATGCCGGTGATCGGCTTGCCACGGTAGAGGATCTCGCCGCGGGTCGGCGGCAGGAATTTGGTCAGCAGGTTGAAGACGGTGGTTTTGCCGGCCCCGTTGGGGCCGATCAGGGCATGGATGTGCCCTTCCTGAACCTGCAGGTTGACGTCGTCCACGGCGGTGAAGCCGCGGAACTGCTTGGTCAGGTTGCGTGCTTCGAGTATCGCACTGCTCATCGTGCCACCTTTGTGATTGTCGCTAGCTCGGCAGGACTGTTCACTGAGTCTAGTTGCGCCGGGATTTATGTCAATATATATACGTATATTATTTTGACAACTCTCGTTCTCATGAGACATGACAGCACAGAAAACCACATAAACGTCATGCACATGACATATATAGCGGCAGCAACGCATCCACCCCGCTGCGGCCCGGCACGAACAGCTCGCCGACCAGGCCGCTGGCCGTCGAGCGCGTCTTGCCAGAGCCTTCGGGAAGATCCGGCCTTCCTACAGCTTGCTCTCCAGCTCCGGCAGGATCTCGAACAGGTCACCGACCAGGCCGTAATCGGCCACCTGGAAGATCGGCGCCTCCTCGTCCTTGTTGATCGCCACGATCACCTTGGAGTCCTTCATGCCGGCCAGGTGCTGGATCGCCCCGGAAATGCCCACGGCGATGTAGAGCTCCGGCGCGACGATCTTGCCGGTCTGGCCGACCTGCATGTCGTTGGGCACGAAGCCGGCGTCCACCGCGGCACGCGAGGCACCGATGGCCGCGCCCAGCTTGTCGGCGATACCCTCGAGCAGCTTGAAGTTCTCGCCGCTGCCCATGCCGCGACCGCCGGAGATGACCACCCGCGCCCCGCCCAGTTCGGGACGGTCGCTCTGGGCCAGCTCCTGCTTGAGGAAGGTGGACTGGCTATTCTCGGCCACGAACTCGACGCTCTCGACGCTGGCACTGCCGCCCTCTGCCACCGCATCGAACGCCGTGGTGCGCACGGTGATCACCTTGAGCGCGTCGGCGCTCTTGACCGTGGCAATGGCATTGCCGGCATAGATGGGGCGCTTGAAGGTGTCGCCATCAACCACTTCGACGATCTCGGAGATCTGGCTGACGTCCTTCAGGGCGGCGACGCGCGGCAGCACGTTCTTGCCGGTGGTGGAGGCGGCGGCCAGCACGTGGCGGTAGTCGCCGGCGAGCTCGACCAGCAGCGCGCCCAGGGGCTCGGCGAGCTGGTGGGCATAGGCGGCGTGGTCGGCCACCCGCACCTTGCTCACGCCGTCGAGCCTGGCGGCGGCCTCGGCCACGGCACCGACGTTCTCGCCGGCCACCAGCACGTCGATGTCGCCGCCAATCGCCTGGGCCGCCGCGACCACATGGGCGGTGGCGCCGGCGAGCTGGCCGTCGTGATGTTCTGCAAGTACCAGGATGCTCATGAAATCGGCTCCCCTCAAAGCACTTTGGCTTCGTTCTTGAGTTTGTCCACGAGCTCGTCGACGGAGCCCACCTTGATGCCGCCCTTGCGCTCGGCCGGTGACTCGACCTTCTCCAGCGTCAGCCGGCTTGTCACCTCGACGCCGAGGTCCGCCGGCGACTTGACGTCGAGCGGCTTCTTCTTGGCCTTCATGATGTCGGGCAGCTTGGCGTAGCGCGGCTCGTTGAGGCGCAGGTCGGTGGTGATCACCGCCGGCAGGGTCAGCTCGACGGTCTGCAGGCCGCCGTCGACCTCACGCGTGACCTGGACCTTGTCGTTCTCGACCTTCACTTCCGAGGCGAAGGTGCCCTGGGGCAGGCCGGCCAGGGCGGCAAGCATCTGCCCGGTCTGGTTGTTGTCGGTGTCGATGGCCTGCTTGCCGAGAATGACGAGACCGGGCTGCTCCTCTTCCACCACCTTGGCCAGCAGCTTGGCCGCGGCCAGCGACTCGACGCGCTCTTCGGTCTCGACATGCACGGCGCGGTCGGCACCCAGCGCCAGCGCGGTGCGCAGCTGCTCCTGGGCGGCCTTGGGGCCGACGGTCACGGCGACCACCTCGGTGGCGACCCCTCGCTCCTTCAGCCGCACCGCCTCTTCCACGGCGATCTCGCAGAAGGGGTTCATGGCCATCTTGACGTTGGTGAGGTCGACGTCGGAGTGATCCGGCTTGACGCGGATCTTGACGTTGTAGTCGATGACGCGTTTGACCGCGACGAGGATCTTCATAGCAAATTCTCTCTTGTCCTTGGATGGGCAGGGCTGCGGCGACGCCTCAGTTGGCCTCGAGAAGGTCGGCATAGACCCTGAGGTGGCGGTCGTCATCGCCGAAGCGGTGGCCGAGCATCACCAGATGGCGGGCATGATGGGCGAGGCTGTACTCCCAGGTCATGCCGATACCGCCGTGAAGCTGCACCGCCTGCTCGGCGATGAACTGGGCCGCGCGCTTGACCACGTGCTGGGCGGCGACCAGTTGACGGCTGCGCTCGGCGCTTGCCGGTTCGTCGGCCACGCAGGCGGCGAGGATCGCCATCGAGGTGGCCAGCTCCAGCTCGGTGGTCATGTCCACCATGCGGTGCTGGAGCACCTGGAAGCGGCCAATGGGCTGGCCGAACTGCCGGCGGGTCTTGAGGTACTCGAGGGTCAGCTCGCAGGCCTGCTGCATGCTGCCCACCGCCTCTGCGCACTGGGCCGCCATGGCGCGCCCCAGTTGATGGTCCAGCGCCTCGAAGGCCGCTCCGGCGCAGCCCAGCAGGGCGTCGTCGGCCAGGGTCACGCCAACGAGGACGAGATCGCAGGCCCAAGGGCCCGCCATGGTCGGATAGGCGCGGCGCTGGACGCCCTCCGCGGCCGGGTCGACCCGGAACAGCGAAAGGCCGTTGCGCTCGCCGGGTTCGCCCGCCGTGCGCGCCACCACCAGTATCTCGTCGGCGGCCTGGCCGCCGAACACCACCGACTTGCGGCCCGACAACTGCCAGCCGTCGCCGATGCGCTCGGCGCGGGTCTCGCTCCACTCGGGCCGATAGTGGGTGCGCGGCTCCTCGCTGGCCACCGCCAGCAGCAGCTCGCCGGCCGCCAGGACCGGGAGCAGCGCCTCGCGCTGGGCTTCGCTGCCCAGCGCCTGGACCAGGCCGCCGCCGAGGATCTGCGACTCGAGGAAGGGCTCCAGGCAGAGCCCGCGCCCCAACTCCTGCATCACCACCAGGTTTTCTACCCCGCCGCCGCCCATGCCGCCATGGGCCTCATCGATGGGCATCGCCAGCACGCCAAGCTCAGCCAGCTGGGTCCGGAAGGTCTCGCTGAAACCCGGCGCGCGGCGCTGCACCCGGTCGCGTTGCTCGAAGCCATAGTGCTCCCTGATCAGCCGGGCCAGCATGTCCTGCAGCATCTGTTGCTCGTCACTCAGTGCAAAGTCCATGGCGGCCTCCTATAAGCCCAGTTGGGCCTTCGCCAGGATGTTCTTCTGGATCTCGTTGGAGCCGCCGTAGATCGATAGCTTGCGCAGGTTCAGGTACTGGGCGGCCGGAGTCACGCTGTAGTCGGCGTGCAGTGGCTCGCCCTCATGCTCGAGCACCATCTCGTCGGCCAGGAACGGCAGGGCGTGGGGCCCCAGCACCCGTCGGGCCAGATCGCTGATCGCCTGGCGTATCTCGGAGCCGGTGATCTTGAGGATCGAGCTCTCCGTCCCCGGCGTCCCGCCGGCCTGGGCGCGGGCAAGGATACGCAGGGTGCTCATCTCCACCGCCATCAGTCGCATCTCCACTTCGGCGATGCGTTGGCGCAGCAAGGGATCTTCCAGCGCCGGGCGGCCGTCGATCACCTCGTGGCGGGCGATGGCCTTGAGATGGGCCAGCGCCGCCTTGGAGATGCCGACCCCGGCCTGCCCGGTGCGCTCGTGGGTCAACAGGTACTTGGCGCAGGTCCAGCCGTCGTTCTCCTCGCCTACCCGGTTCTCCAACGGCACCCGCACGTCGTCGAAGAACACCTCGTTGACCTCGTGGGCACCGTCCAGGGTGATGATCGGTCGCACCGAGATCCCCGGGGAGTCCATGTCGATGAGCAGAAAGGAGATGCCCGCCTGTGGCTTGGCCTCGGGATCGGTGCGCACCAGGCAGAAGATGCGGTTGGCGTACTGGCCCAGGGTGGTCCAGGTCTTCTGGCCGTTGACGACGTAGTGGTTGCCGTCACGCACCGCGCGGGTCTTCACCGAGGCCAGATCGGAGCCGGCGCCCGGCTCGGAGTAGCCCTGGCACCACCAGTCGCTGCCGTCGAGGATGCGCGGAAGGTAGTGGGCCTGCTGCTCGGGCGTGCCGAACCTGATGATCACCGGCGCCACCATGTTGACGCCGAAGGAGATCAGCCGCGGCGCCCCCGCCGCCGCACACTCCTCCTCGAAGAGATGCTTCTCCACCACGCCCCAACCGGTGCCGCCGTGCTCCAGCGGCCAGTTGGCGGCGTACCAGCCGCGGCGGTGGAGGATCGCCTGCCAGCGCTGATGGTCCTGCTTGGTGAGCTTCTTGCCCAGCCGTACCTTGGCGGCAATGTCGGCAGGCAGCTCGGCCTTCAGGAAAGCCCTGACCTCCTCGCGGAAGGCCAGCTCCTGCTCGGTGAAGTGGATGTTCATGCGGTGATCCCTCTTGTGGCGTCTCTGGCGCCTGCCGCGAACGAGCGGCTGTCGCGGCCGCGCGCCAGGAAGGCCTCGACCTTGGCCTGACGCTGGGGCGAGGCCAGGCACTCCAGGAAGAGTTCGCGCTCGCGGGCAAGCGCCGCGGTGAAGGGGCGGCTCACGGCCGCCTCCAGGGCCTCGACGGCCTTGAGGGGGGCCAGGTCGCCCGAGGCCGGCAGCGCTACCCCCTTGCGCTGAGCAGCCAGCCACGCGAGCGGCGCCTCGCTAGCAGCGACGAGTTCACGCTCCCGCGTCGGCCGCACGCCCCGACGGGCCAGCTCCGCGCCCATGGCGACCCGCACCTCCTCCGAGGCATGGCCTCGCTCGATGATCCCATCCACCAGTCCCCGTTCCCGGGCCTGGCCGGCACCGACGGGCTCGCCGGAGAGAATCATCACGAGTGCGGACTCCAGGCCGATGAGCCGCGGCAGGCGCTGGGTGCCACCGGCGCCGGGAATCAACCCCAGCTTGACCTCGGGCAGGCCGAAGCGCGCCTCCGGGGCGGCGAGGCGGTAATGGCAGGCCATGGCCAACTCCAGCCCGCCGCCCAGGGAGACGCCGTGGAGCCAGGCCACCACGGGCTTGGGCGAGCTCTCGATGGCATCGATCACCTCGGGCAGCAGCGGTGCCCGGGACACCTTGCCGAACTCCTTGATGTCGGCGCCGGCGGAGAAGCAGCGACCCCCGGATTGCAGCAGGATCCACGTCACCCGCGGGTCGTCGAGCGCCTTGGCCAGGGCCTTCAGTAGGCCCGACCGAACGGACTGGCCCAGGGCGTTCACCGGCGGACTGAACAGGGTAATCAGGCCGCAGCGACCGTTGCGGGTCAGAGTGACGGGGTGACTCATGGCGGGCTCCTCCCGTGTCGTCGTGCTCGGCCAACCGGTGACTGCAGGCAGGCCTCATGTCAACTGGATGTCATAATTCCCGGCCGAATTCGGCCCTCTCTGGGATCGAGTCTAGACACGCTTCGGAAAAAAGACAATGTGTTGACATAAATTATATCGTAGCCTAGCTTTCAACCCAGGCACACGAAGATGCCGGCACCACGGCAACATACGAGCCATGACAAAGAACAAACATGTTCAGGAGCTTATATGACAATCCAGACCAACCTGACGCCCGAGCGCAGAGTCGCCATGGTCGAGCTGGGGGCATGGAACGACAAGATCATTACAGATTATCTCGATGAGGCGGTGGCCTCGGCCGGGCAGCGGACCGCCATCGTCACCTACCGGATGGCCGACGGCAGCCGTACCGAACTGAGCTACAAGGAACTGAACGACAAGGTCACCCGCATCGCGGCAGGGCTGGCGGGGCTCGGCGTGGCAAAGGGCGACATCGTCTCCTGCCAGCTGCCCAACTGGTGGCAGATGACCACCCTGCACTTGGCCTGCGTGCGCATCGGCGCCGTGCTCAACCCGCTGATGCCGATCTTCCGCGAGCACGAGCTGGCGTACATGCTCGGCATGGCCGAGAGCAAGGTGCTGGTGGTGCCCCAGACCTTCCGCAAGTTCGATCACGCCGCCATGGCCCATGAACTCAAGGGCACACTGCCCAAGCTGGACCATTTGCTGGTGATCGACGGCCAGGGCGAGGAAAGCTTCGAGCGGCGACTGCTGGAGCGCGCCTGGGAAACGGAGATCGACACCGAAACCCTGTTCCGCGAACGCCGCCCGTCGGGCGACGACGTCGTCCAGGTGCTCTACACCTCGGGCACCACCGGCAAGCCGAAGGGCGTGATGCACACCTCCAATACCCTGTTCAGTAATATCCGGCCCTTCGCCGAGCGCCTGGACCTGGGCGAGACGGACACCGTCTTCATGCCCTCCCCGCTGGCTCATCAGCTGGGCTTTCTCTACGGCCTGATGCTGCCGGTCTATCTCAAGACCGCGGTGGTCCTGCAGGATACCTGGCTGCCCGAGGCGTCGACCGGCATCCTGCGCGCCGAGCAACCCCGGCTGATGCTCGGTTCCACGCCCTTCCTGGCCGATATCGCCGACCAGGCCAGCACCCACGGCCCCGACCTGCAGTCGCTCAAGCTCTTCCTGTGCGCCGGCGCACCGATTCCGAGCCCGCTGGTGGAGAAGGCAGCCAGGAACCTGCCGACCCGCATCCTCTCGGCCTGGGGCATGACCGAGAACGGCGCGGTGACCACCACCCTGCCCGAGGACGCCCCCTCGCGGGCCGTTCATACCGATGGCGTTCCGTTGCCTTACGTCGAGCTCAAGGTCACCGACATGGAGGGCAACCCCCTGCCCGCCGGCGAGGAGGGCCCCCTCCACATGCGCGGCGCCAGCCTGTTCGTCGGCTACTTCAAGCAGCCCGAACTCTACGGCGTGGACGACGCGGGCTGGTTCCCCACCGGCGACCTGGCGCGCCTCGACGCGCAGGGCTACGTGCGCATCACCGGCCGCTCCAAGGACGTGGTGATCCGCGGCGGCGAGAACATTCCCATCGTCGATATCGAGAACACTCTCTACCAGCACCCCAAGGTCCAGGCCCTGGCCCTGGTCGGCAAGCCCGACGAGCGCCTCGGCGAACGGCTGTGTGCCTACGTCACCCTCAAGGAGGGCGAGACGTCGCTGACCCTCGAGGAGGCCTGCGCCTTCCTCTCCGAGCGCAAGGTGACCCGCCAGTACCACCCCGAGTTCCTGGTAGTGCTCGACGAACTGCCGCGCACCCCCTCCGGCAAGATCCAGAAGTTCAAGCTGCGTGAGCAAGCCAGGCAGGAGTCCCTGGACCGCTGAGGCAGCCCTCGGCACGCGACGCGAACTCATCACACCCAGCAGATTGGAGACCGACCATGAAAGGATTGAAGGACAAAACCGTTATCGTGACCGGCGGCGGTGGCGGCATCGGCAAGGCCGTGTGCGCACGCTTCGCCGAGCATGGCGCCAAGGTGGCGGTGCTCGACCGCGACGAGGCGGCGGCCCGGGCTACCGTCGACGTGATCACGGAGGCCGGCGGTGAGGCACGCGCCTATGGCGCCGATATCACCGACTACGCGGCCATCGTCACCACCGTGGCGCGCATCGAGCAGGATTTCGGCACCCCCACCGTGCTGGTCAATAACGCTGGCTTCGACCGCTTCATGCCGTTCCTCAAGACCGAACCGGCGCTGTGGGAGTCGCTGATCGCGGTCAACCTCACCGGTGCACTCAACATGCACCACGTGGTGCTGCCCAAGATGATCGAAGCCGGCGGCGGCAAGGTGATCAACATCGCCTCCGACGCCGCCCGGGTCGGCTCCTCCGGCGAGGCCGTCTACGCCGCCTGCAAGGCCGGCCTGCTGGGACTGAGCAAGACACTGGCCCGCGAACTCGCCACCAAGGGCATCACCCTCAACGTGGTCTGCCCCGGCCCTACCGACACCGCGCTGCTGCAGGGCTTCGCCGAGACCTCCCGCGATCCCGACAAGCTGCTCGAGGCGTTCCGCAATGCCGTACCCATGCGCCGCATCGGCCAGCCCGAGGACTATCCCGGCATCATCACCCTGCTCGCCAGCGACGAAGCCAGTTTCATCACCGGTCAAGTAATCAGTGTTTCCGGCGGCCTGACCATGGCCGGCTAGCAAATGCTGGTTCACGGCGGCGCTCGCGACATGACGCAGCCGCTTCCCACGTCTTGACGAACGCTTTACCTACCTCGAATTCCAGGAGCTCAGCGATGAACCATTCAGCGACCAGCTATGAAGACATCCTCTACGACGTCACCGACGGGGTGGCCACCATCACCATCAACCGCCCGGAGCGCTACAACGCCTTTCGCGGCCAGACCTGCATGGAGCTGCTCGACGCCTTCAACCGCGCCGGCTGGGACAAGTCGATCGGCGTGATCGTGCTGACGGGCGCCGGCGACAAGGCGTTCTGCACCGGCGGCGACCAGGGCGCCCACGAGGGTCAATACGACGGTCGCGGCATCATCGGCCTGCCGGTGGAAGAGCTGCAGACCCTGATCCGCCAGGTGCCCAAGCCGGTCATCGCCCGGGTCAACGGTTTCGCCATCGGCGGCGGCCACGTGCTGCACGTGGTGTGCGACCTCTCCATCGCCTCCGAGACCGCCATCTTCGGCCAGGTGGGCCCCAAGGTGGGCTCCGTGGACCCGGGCTTCGGCACCGCCTACCTCAGCCGCGTGATCGGCGAGAAGCGCGCCCGCGAGATCTGGTACCTGTGCCGCAAGTACAGCGCCGCCCAGGCGCTGGAGTGGGGCCTGGTCAACGCCGTGGTGCCGCCCGAGCAGCTCGACGAGGAGGTGCGCCAGTGGTGCGACGAGATCCTCGAGAAGAGCCCCACGGCGCTCTCCATCGCCAAGCGTTCGTTCAATGCCGACAGCGAGAACATCGCCGGCATCGGCGCATTGGGCATGCAGGCGCTGAGCCTCTACTACGAGACCGAGGAGTCGAAGGAGGGGGTCTCCGCCTTCAAGGAGAAGCGCAAGCCTCAGTTCCGCAAATACTACCAGTGACGCCACTGTGGCCACGGGGGACCGTCGCTCCTGTGGAGCGACGGTCCCCCGGCGAGGATGGAGAACGCATGTCATGAACTTTGCCTTTACCGAACAACAGGATGCCATCCGCGAGAGTGTGGCACGGCTGGCCGCCGAGGTGCTGGCACCGCGCTACCGTGCCCGCGAGCAGGAGGCACGCATCGAGCGCGAGATCGTCGAGATGCTCGGCGAGGTGGGCTGCTTGGGCGGCGAGCTACCCGAGGAATACGGCGGCAGCGGCCTGGATTGCGTGACCAGCGGCATCATCGTCGAGGAAATAGCCCGCGGCGATTTCAATGTCGGCTACCTGCCGCTGCTGGCCTCGCTCAACGGTCAGATCATCGCCCGCTACGCCCGCCCCGAGCTGGCGCGGGAGTGGCTCTCCGGCATCACCTCCGGCAAGAAGATCTGCTGCATCGCCCTGACCGAGCCCCACGGCGGATCCGACGCCGCCAACCTCAAGCTCAAGGCCAACCGCGACGGCGAGCGCTTCCTGCTCAACGGCGAGAAGACATCGATCTCCATGGCCGACCAGGCCGACGTGGCGGTGGTGTTCGCTCGCACCGGCACCCAGGAGCAGCGCGCCTCCGGCATCAGCGCCTTCCTGGTGCCGATGGACTTGCCCGGCATCTCCACCAGTCGTTTCGAGGATTCCGGGCAGCGCGCCATTGGCCGCGGCTCGATTTTCTTCGACAATGTCGCGGTACCGGCCGATCACATGCTCGGCGACGAGGGCCAGGGCTTCAAGCAGGTGATGCAGGGCTTCGACTACAGCCGCGCACTGATCGGCCTGCAGTGCCTGGCGGTGGCGCAGCAGTCGCTGGACGAAACTTGGCAGTGGCTCACCGAACGCGAGGCCTTTGGCCACAAGCTTTCCGCCTTCCAGGGCCTGACCCATCCGCTGGCGGAGTACCAGACCTACGTTCAGGCCGCCCGCCTGCAGTGCTACTACGCACTGTGGCTGAAGGACAACGAACTGCCCCACACCAGCGAGGCGGCGATGAACAAGTGGTGGGGGCCGAAGCTTGCCTTCGACGTGATCAAGCAGTGCATGCTGGCCCACGGCCACACCGGCTGGGGCGAGGACATGCCGTTTTCTCAGCGCATGCGCGACGTGCTGGGGCTGCAGATCGGCGACGGTACCGCGCAGATCATGAAAAACATCATCGCCCGCCAGGCGGTGCCCAGATGACCCACCTCATCGCGACCGGATGCCCTGATTCCCGCCTGGCGGCGCTGCTCGACAAAGGAGTGCCATCGATGGCGATTCAGGACGACAAGAGCGTGGCCAACCGGCTGTTCTTCCGTCTCTTCCAGGCCAGCAACATCCTGCAGAAGCAGACGGTAAGCGCCGTGGGGCTGACCACGGTGCAGTGGGCCGTGCTGGGGGCGCTCTCCCGTCGCGGCTATGAACAAGGCATCGCCTTTAATGATCTGATCGAGTACCTGATCGTCAGCCGCCAGAACCTCGACGGCGTGCTCAAGCGGCTGGAGCGGGAGGGTCACGTTAAGCGGACTCCCCACCCCGACGACGGTCGCGCCCGCCTGATCCTGCTCACCGAGCAGGGTCGCGCCTACTGGGAGAGCCTGCAGCCGAAGATTCACGAGTTCTACGCCCAAGGGCTTTCCCACCTCACCTTCGACGAGACGGTGAGCCTGCTGCACTACCTCAACAAGTTTCAGAAAGACCTGCAGGCCATCGCCATGCAGGAGACACCCACCGCCGAGCGCGAAGAGAGCTGAGTTGCCGAAGATCCAAACCATCCCCGGCCCAGACCAAGGTCGGGTTGCGGCGCGAGGTCGGGAAGGCAAACATGTTAGCGAACGCAAGTACGCCATGCGTACACACGCCATCCGCCCGAACAAGGTCCCGACATGAGTGAACCCTGCGCAATCGTCACCGGCGGCGCTCGCAACATTGGTCAAGCGATCGCGCTGCGCCTGCAACAGGACGGCTATCGCACCATCGTGCTGGATATCGTCGAGCCCGAGGCCGAATCGCTGAGGGCCGATGCCCGCCTGGTCGACCTCGCCGAGGTGGAAGCCACCCAGGCGGCGCTCGCGGAGATCGTCGAGAGCCACAGCGTGGATTGCCTGGTCAATAACGTGGGAATCGTCGCACCCGCGCTGCTCGACGAGACGCGAGTGGAGGACTTCGACCGCCTGATGCACCTCAATGTGCGCTCGGCCCTGGTCTGCACCCAGGCACTGCTGCCGGGTATGCGCGAACGGCGCCACGGCCGTATCGTCATCAACGCCAGCCGCGTGGTGCTGGGCAAGGAGGCGCGCAGCCTCTACAGCGCGACCAAGGGCGCGTTGCAGTCCATGGCCCGCACTTGGGCGCTGGAGCTGGCCGGCGACGGCATCACCGTCAACTGCGTCGCCCCCGGCCCCATCGCCACCAGCGCCTTCTGGGAGAACAACCCGCCGGACTCCGAACGCGCGCGGCGCATCATCGACAACATCCCGGCGCGGCGCATGGGCCAGCCCGAGGACGTGGCCCAGGCGGTGAGCTTCTTCTGCGACGCGCGCAGCGGCTTCGTTACCGGCCAGACCCTGTTCGTCTGCGGTGGCGTCAGCGTCGGCTGATGCGCGCTAAATAGCGCCGCGCCGGCGCAGCGCCTCGATCTCCTCCGGCGCCTTGCCGAGCAGCCGCGCCAGCACGGCGTCGGTGTCCTCGCCCAGCGCCGGCGGTGCCTTGCAATACTCGATCGGGGTGCGCGAATACTTGATCGGGTTGGCCACACCGGGCACCGGTCCGTGGCGCGACTCGAGCTCGATCTTCATCTCGCGCGCCTTGACCTGGGGGTCGTCGAAGACCTGGGCGATGTTCTGGATCGGTCCGCAGGGCACCGCGATCTCGCGCAGCAGTGCCATCCACTCGGTGCTGCTTCGGGTGCGGGTAATCTCGACCATGATCGGCACCAGCTCGAGGCGATGCCGGACCCGCTCGGGATTGGTCGCGAAGCGCGGATCCTCGGCCAGTTCGGGCCGCCCCACCGCCCGGCAGAAACGCTGGAACTGGCCGTCGTTGCCGATGGCGATGATCACCTTCTCGCCGTCGGCGGTGGGAAACGGCTGGTAGGGCACCAGGTTGGGGTGGTATTCGCCGGTGCGGGTAGGCGGCGTACCGCTGCAGAAGTAGTTCTGCGCCTGGTTGGCCAGCCAGCTCACCTGCACGTCGAGCAGGGCCATGTCGATGTACTGCCCTTCGCCGGTCAGGTGACGATGATGCAGCGCGCCGAGAATGGCAATGGTGGCGTTCATGCCGGTGGTCAGGTCCGCTACTGCCATGCCGACACGCTGAGGTCCCGCGCCGGGCTCGCCGTCAGCGGCTCCGGTGATGCTCATCAGGCCGCCCTGGGCCTGGATCAGGTAGTCGTAGCCGGCCATGGCGGCCATCGGCCCGGTCTGGCCGAAGCCGGTGATGGAACAGTAGATCAGCCCCGGGTTGATAGCCTCGAGGGTGACGTAGTCCAGGCCCTTGCGCGCCAGCCCGCCGCTCTTGAAGTTCTCGACCAGGATATCACTCTCGGCAGCCAGCTCGCGGATCAGCGCCTGGCCCTCGGGCTTGCCCATGTCGACGGTGACGGAGTGCTTGCCGCGGTTGGCCGAGAGGTAATAGGCCGACTCGCGGGTTGCGTTTCCCTCATGATCCGCGAGCCAGGGCGGCCCCCAGTGGCGCGTGTCGTCGCCGCTCGTCGGGCGCTCGATCTTGATCACCTCCGCACCCATGTCGGCGAGCATCTGGGTGCACCAGGGCCCGGCCATGACCCGGCTCAGGTCGAGCACACGCAGGCCTGTCAGTGGTCCCGCCATGTCAACGCCTCCCCGGGCTTGCGTTCCGTTCGTGGCCGGTGCTCATGGCGTCTCCTGTGTCGAAGCGGTGCGGGCGGACTGGCGGCGCGCCACGAAATAGCGATAGAGCGCCAGCACGATCGAGCCCAGCGTCAAGGCGATGAAGAACCAGGTGATCGGACCGCGCGCGAAGATCGCCAGGTCGTTGCCGCCGATCAGCAGTGAGCGGCGCAAGTTGTCCTCGAACATCGGCCCCAGGATGAAGCCGATCAGAAACGGGGCAGCGGGGATCGCCGCGCGGTTGAAGACATAGCCGAGCACACCGAAGCCCAGCATCAGCCACACGTCGAAGGTATCGTTGTTGACCGCGTAGGCGCCGTAGACGCAGAACATCAACACGATGGGGAAGAGGATCTCCTTGGGAATGTCGGCGATCAGCGAGAAATACTTGATCGCGCCGTTGCCCACCACCAGCAGCACCAGCGAACTGAACATGATGCCCATGAACAGGGCGTAGATCAGCGGCAGATTCTCCTGGAACAGGATCGGTCCCGGCGTCAGGCCGTGCACCATGAAGGCACCGAGGATGATCGCGGTGATCACGTCGCCGGGAATGCCCAGTGACAGCAGCGGAATCATGGTCGCACCCGCCACGCCGTTGTTGCCCGCCTCCGAGGCGGCTACGCCTTCCACTTCGCCTTTGCCGAAGTTGTCGCCCCGCGGCGAGCGGCGCCGGGCGTCGCTGTAGGAGATGAAGGCCGCGGCGGTCGCACCAGTACCGGGGATGGCACCGATGATCACGCCGATCAGGCTGCCGCGGATGATGCTCTTCATGCAGCGCTTGAGTTCGGCCAGTGAGAGGCCGGCCCCGCTGGCCTTGGCCTTGATGTGCGGCAGCGCCTTCTTGCGGTAGAACTCGATGATCTCGGGGATGGCGAACAGCCCGATCAGCAGCGGAATGAACGAGATCGAGTCCATCAGGTTGTAGTTGCCGAAGGTGAGCCGCTGGGAGCCGTAGACCTCGTCCAGCCCCACCAGCGAGAGCAGGATGCCCATCAGCGCCGCCAGCAGCCCCTTGATCATCGAGCCGCTGGCCAGTGAGATGATGATGGTCAACGAGAAGCAGATCAGCCAGAAGAACTCCGGGGCGCCGAAGTTCAGGGCGATCTTGGCCAGGTAGGCGGCGAAGAAGATCAACGCGATATTGGAGATGAAATCGGCGATCACCGACGAGTAGAGGGCTGTCTTCAGCGCCTTCTTGGCGTGCCCCTGCTGGGCCATGGGGTAGCCGTCGAGAAGGGTGCAGGCCGAGGCGGGCGAGCCCGGCGTACGGATCAGGATGGCGGTGATCGAGCCGCCGTACATGCCGCCCTTGTAGATGCCGACCAGCAGCAGAATGGCCGCCACCGGCTGCATGGAGAAGGTGAACGGCAGGGCCAGTGCCACCGCCATGGTGGCAGTCAGGCCGGGGATGGAGCCTACCACCACGCCGATGACGACGCCCAGCGCGATGGCCAGGAAATTCTCCGGATGGAGGAAGAGCTGCAGGACTTCCGAAACGATTTCCATACGTCACCTAGTAGCAGGTTGTGCGATCTGCCATCAGAAAGGCATCACCGGTAGCGGCACGTTCATGACCTTGACGAAAAGAAAGGTGACGACGACGGGAAAGACAATGGCCAACCCATAGACCCACCAGGTGCGCACCGGATGGGCGACGAACAGGATCAGGGTGGCCAGGATACCGCTGATCACCGCACCCAGCGCCTCGAACAGGGCCACGTAGACCACCAGCGCCACGACCATCAGGGCAAAGCGGCGTCGCGGCCCCTTCTCGATGCGGCGACCGTCCTCCTTGCCAGTGCTATCGACCATCAATCCCTGCACGATCAGCAGAAGAGAGAAGCCGAGCAGCAGCCCGCCCACGATGCGCGGCAGCCAGCGCGGCGACATCATGGGGTTCTGCAGGATGGGCGGCTCATTGATGTAGTTGGGCACCAGATAGAACAGCAGTATCACGGAAGCAATCAGCAGCACGCTCCCTGCCAGGACGTCGCCTGGATCGCGGATCGGCCCACCGCGCTTGTAAACGGGTGTCGACATAACCACCTCGCTGGAGAAACAGGTGAGGCGAGGACAAAGCCCTCGCCTCGACGATCGCTGGGTCGTTTCCAGTGTTACTGGCTGATGCCGGCCTGCTCGGCCACGTCCTGCCAGCGCTCCACCTCTTGGGCGATGAACTGCTTGAACTCCTCGCCGGCCACCTGGCCCGGCTCGGCGCCCAGCTGATCGGCGAAGTTGACGAACTCCTCGCGCTGCATCACGGCGCCGAGCGCTTCATGCATGGCATCCTGCGCTTCCTCGGGGAACGACTCGTGGGCGATCAGGCCGAACCAGGCGGTGGTGACGAACTGGTCGAGGTTGTAATCGCCCACTTCGCGCAGGGTCGGCACGTCGGGCAGATGTTCGGAGCGCTCGGCGGAGGTGACGGCCAGGGCCTTCAGGTCGCCGGACTGGATGTGCGAGAGCACGGTCGGCATGTTTTCGAACGACACGTCGACATCGCCGCCCAGCAGGGCCGGCAGGGCCGCGCCGCTGCCGGCGAACGGCACCGCCGTCATGTTGGTCTCGGTCAGGGTCTTGAACAGCTCGCCGGACATATGGATGGAGCTGCCCACGCCGCTGTGGCTGAAGGTCATGTTCTGCTCCTTGGCCGCCTCGACGAACTCGGCCACGCTGTCGTAAGGGCTGTCGGCCGGCACAACCATGACATTGGGAATGTCGATCAGGTTCTGCAGGAAGACGAAGTCCTCGACCGGATCGTAGGCCAGGTCCGGGTAGATCGCCGCGCCGATGGTGTGGCCTGGGGAGGCCATCAGGATCGTGTGGTCGACATCGCGGCCACCCCGCGCCAGGCGCCCGGTGGCCACGGTGGAACCCGCGCCGGGGCGATTCTCGACCACTACGTTGGCATCCAGCTCCTCTTGCAGCAGGTCGGCGACGCGGCGCGAGAGAACGTCGGTGGTACCACCCGGCGCATAGGGAACGACCAGACGCACGTCGTCGGTCGGCCACTCATTGGCATGGACCGCCGAGACGGATACTGCCATTGCCAGACCACTACCGCATGCCGCCAGGCACGCCTTTTTCAGGAAGTCTCTCATTACGCCACCTTCGTTGTCGTCAACCGGATTGTTCGCTAAGCGTACATGTATTCGCGATGACAACGAGAGTACTTTGTTAGCCCACCCCCCCAAACCCGACCTTAGTCTTACCTTGCCCCCTCCTCGCCCAAGAAAAACCCGGGCCAGCCATCAGCGCCCGGGTCAAGGAGGGGATCAGGAAGGAAGACGCCGCTACTCCAGCGACTCGTAGGGCAGCCCGACGTAGTTCTCGGCGATGGTCGTGAGGCCTGCTTCCGACGAGGTGAGGTAGTCGAGTTCGGCCTCGCGCATGCGGGTCTCGAAATCCGCCTCGTCGGAGAACTTGTGCAGCAGCGAGGTCATCCACCAGGAGAAGCGCTCGGCCTTCCAGATCCGCTTGAGGCAGGTCTGCGAGTAGCGGGGAATCAGGTCGGTGCGGCCCTCTTGGTAAACCTTGACCATCAGCCGGTAGAGCGTATTGACGTCGCTGGCCGCCAGGTTGAGTCCCTTGGCGCCGGTGGGCGGCACGATATGGGCGGCGTCACCCACCAGGAACAGCTTGCCGTACTGCATCGGCTCGACCACGAAGCTGCGCAGCGGGGCGATGCTCTTCTCCAGCGAAGGCCCGGTAACCAGCTTGGCCGCCACGTCCTCGGGCAGGCGGCGCTTGAGCTCCTCCCAGAAGCGCTCATCGGACCAGTCTTCGACCTTCTCGTCGAGCGGCACCTGCACGTAGTAGCGGCTGCGCGTGGGCGAGCGCATGCTGCACAGGGCGAAGCCGCGCTCGTGGCGGGCGTAGATCAGCTCGTCGGCGACCGGCGGGGTATCGGCGAGCAGGCCCAGCCAGCCGAACGGATAGACCTTCTCGAATGCCTTGATGCGGTCCGCCGGGATCGACTGGCGCGACACGCCGTGGAAGCCGTCGCAGCCGGCCACGTAGTCGCAGTCGAGGCGCACGGTCTCGCCGTCCTTCTCGAAGGT
The DNA here is from genome assembly GCF_017868775.1 of Billgrantia sulfidoxydans. NCBI lineage: Bacteria > Pseudomonadati > Pseudomonadota > Gammaproteobacteria > Oceanospirillales > Halomonadaceae > Billgrantia > Billgrantia sulfidoxydans. The sequence continues at coordinate 4,084,988 of NZ_CP053381.1, forward strand.
GACGTAGGGAGTATCGGTTTCGAGGGCATGGGGCCGGACGTTGTCGGCCTCGTAGATCGTCGTGCCGCCGATCGCCTCGCGGGCTTCCATCAGGTCGCGGGTGACCTCGGTCTGGCCATAGACCATCACCGTCTTGCCGCTGGTCAATCCGGCCAGATCGACCCGCACGCGGCGGTTGTCCAGGGCCAGCTCGACGCCGTCGTGCACCTCGCCCTCCTCCTCCATGCGCTTGGCGACACCCGCCTCGCGCAGCAGGTCGACCATGCCCTGCTCCAGCACGCCGGCGCGGATACGGCTGAGCACGTAGTCGCCGCTCTTGCGTTCGAGAATCACGTTGTCGATGCCGTGGCGGCTCAGCAGCTGGCCCAGCAGCAGCCCCGAGGGGCCGGCACCGATGATGGCGACTTGGGTCTTCATGAGCAATGCCTCATTGTCTCGTCCGGGGTGACATGAGTTGCATTTTTCAATGAAAAGATTCGGATTTTAAGGCAAGATTCTTTTCATCATTTGGACTTTTCGAGCCAAAACGATCGACTTTAGTCGTATCCGGCGAGCAGGAGACGTACATGTCCCAGCCAACGAAGACACCCGTTCCGATCTTCAAGCTCTACGGCGAGACCCGCCACTGGCCGACGCCGGACCTGCTCCACTGCGAGTCGATCCCCGAGCGCAGCCGGCTGCACGACTGGCATATCCGCCCTCATCGGCATGCCGACCTGGTGCATGTGCTGCACGTTGCCCACGGCCAGGTCGAACTCGAGCTGGAGGGCATTCGCCATGCGCTTCGAGGGCCATTGGTCATCGTGGTGCCGGCGCTGGCCATTCATGGCTTTCGCTTTTCGCAGGACATCGAAGGGCATATCGTCACCCTGGCGCAGCCGCTGGCCGAGCGGCTGGGGCAGCGGCTCGGGGAGCAGGCCAAGGTGCTGCGCCATGCCGACTATCACCCTCTGGCGCGCTCGCCCCAGGCCCGGCGCCTGGCCACCCTGGTCGAACAGATCGATGCCGAGTATCGCCAGCCCGCGCCGGGGCGCGACCGTATGCTGGGCGCGCTGGTCGAGGCCCTGGCGGTGGCGCTGGCGCGACTGGCCGAACCCCACGGACCGTCCGCGACCCCCACGGGGGTGCGCCAGCGCGACCGTGGACACGAGCACCTGGCGAGCTTCCAGGCGCTGATCGAGGCGCAGTACCGCCAGCAGCCGAGCATCGAGCGGTTTGCCGAACAGCTCGGCATGAGCAGCGCGCACCTCAACGCCCTGTGCCGCCGCCTGGCCGATCGCAGTGCGCTGCAGCTGCTTCACGAACGCCTGCTGCTCGAAGCCAAGCGTCAGCTCACCTACACCAACATGACCATCAGCCAGGTTGCCGATAGCCTGGGCTTCTCCGAACCGGCCTATTTCACCCGTTTCTTCAAGCGCAATACAGGCTTCTCGCCGCGTGACTTCCGGCTGCGCCAGCACGCAAGCGAAGCCTCGAAAACGTGACGCCCCCGGCTCGGGCATGCCGAGCCGGGGGCGTCACGCGTCGCCGCGCTCAGATCAGGAACAGCGTCGTGAGCACGGGGAACGCCACCAGCAGCGCCAGGCGGATGAAATCCGAGACGATGAAGGGCGCCACGCCGCGGAAGATCTCGCCCAGCCCCACGTGGGGGGCCATTGCCTTGATCACGAAGACGTTCATCCCCACCGGCGGAGTGATCAGCCCCAGCTCCACGGTCAGCACCGTGATGATGCCGAACCATACCGGGTCGATGCCCAGGGACTGGATGATCGGGTACACCACCGGCACGGTGATCACCAGCATGGCGATGGAATCCATGAACATCCCCAGCACGAAGTAGAGCAGCAGGATGCACAGCACCACCACCATCGGGGTCAGGTCCGCGCCGTAGAGAAAGTCGCTGATCGAGAACGAGATCCGCGACACCGAGATGAAGTAGCCCAGGGTCTCGGCCCCCACCAGCATGAAGAACACCACCGCGGAGAGCGCCAGGGTCTCCTGCACGCTGTGCCACAGCCCGCTCCAGCGCATGCCCTTGGCCAGGGCGTAGAGCAGCGTGGCGAAGGCGCCCACGCTGGCCCCTTCGGTGGGGGTGAAGGCGCCGAAGTAGATGCCCAGGATCATCACCAGGAACACGGCGAAGAAGGGCACCAGCCCGCCCATCGAGAGCAGCTTCTCCTTCCACGGTGTCGGCTCGCCGGCCACCGCCAGCGAGGGGCGCAGGCGCATCACCACGCTGACCGTCAGCGCGTACATCACCAGCCCCATCAGCCCCGGCACCAGCCCGGCCATGAACATGTCGCCCACCGACTGCTCGGTGAGGATGGCGTAGATCAGCAGCGCGATGGAGGGCGGAATCATGATGCCGAGCGTGCCGCCGGCGGCCAGGGCGCCGGTGGCGAGGCCGCGGTGGTAGCCGTAGCGCTCCATCTCCGGCAGCGCGACCCGGGTCATGGTGCTGGCCGTGGCCAGCGACGAGCCGGAGATCGCCGAGAAGATGCCGCACGAGCCCACCGCGGCGATCGCCAGGCCGCCCTTCCAGCCGCCGCAGATCACGCGGGTCGAGTGGAACAGCTTGCCGGCCATGCCGGAGTGCGCCGCCAGCACGCCCATCAGGATGAACATCGGCACGGCGCTGAAGCTGTAGTTGGAGAGGACTTCCACCGGCACCGTCTTGAGCTGGGCAATCGCCGCTCCCCAGCTGATCACCTGGGCGAAGCCCACCACCCCGACCGCCAGCATGGTCAGCGCCACCGGCACGCGCAGCACCATCAGCACCAGCAGCATGCAAAGCCCAATGGCTCCGATCATCTCACTCCCCATGGGAGACCTCCTGTTCGGCGCCGAACATCGCGCCGAGCAGCGCGTGAATCAGGCTGCGCAGCCCCAGCAGCAGGCTGAGTGCCGCGGCCGCCCAGTAGATGGGCCCCATCGGCAGGCGCAGATCCTGGGTGACCTCGCCATGGCGGGTCGCCGCCGCGGCCGAGTCGAGCAGGCCGAGAAACAGCACCAGGCCGAGGGCGGCGAAGCCCAGCAGGTAGACACCGTGCAGGCGCGCCTTGATGGCAGGCGAGAGGCCATGAGAAAAGGCCTCCACCACCACCTGACTCTTCTCCACGCTGGCCGCCATGGCCGCCAGCAGCGCACAGAGCATCAGATAGCTCACCAGTTCCACGCTGCCGGAGACGCGCAGGGCAATGGCGCCCTCGGTGAGACGGTAGAGATAGCGCGTGCCGACGTCGGCGATGGTCACCGTCAGCAGGGCCAGCAGGGCCACACCGGCGACGACACGACAGACGAGGGCCAGCCAGTGGCTGGCCCGTTCGAGGAGCGCCTGCATGGCTTACCCCTGGTCGCCCGCGCAGGACTCGCTGGCGGCGAGCGCCGCCTCGTAGACCTCTCGGGCCGGCAGGCCGCGCTCCTCGACCTGGGCCAGGTAGCTCTCGATACCCTGCTGCAGCGGCGCCTGCCAGTCCGGGTTCTCCAGCGGGTTCTCGATCTCGCGGATGGTGTGGCCGGCGTCCCTGGCCTCCTGCTTGCCCTCGACGTCGAGCCGGTCGAAGACGGCACCGGCGTTCTCGGCCCACTTCATGCCGGAGTTGGCGTCGATCACCGCCTGCTGTTCGGGGCTCAGGCCGTCATAGGTGCGCTGACTCATGGTGGCGACGAAGATCAGCGTGTAGAACGGCACCTCGGTGTGGTACTCGACCAGCTCGTTGATGCGGAAGCCCTTGAGGCCTTCCCACGGGAAGCTCAGGCCGTCGACCACGCCGCGCTGCATGGCGGTATAGATCTCCGGCGCCGGCATGCCCACCGGGTTGGCACCCATGGCCTCGAGCATCTCGCCGGCCACAGCGGTGGGCCGGCGAATGCGCAACCCCTCGAGGTCGGACGGCACCTGCACGTCGGTGTCGATGGTGTGGATCCCACCCGGCCCGGTGGTGAACATGAACAGCGGCCGCGTGTCGCCATACTCCTCGTCGAGGTGGCCTTCGTCGTAGAGCGTCTGCAGCACGCAGGCGCCCTGGGTCGCGTTGGTCGCCACCCCCGGCAGCTCGACGATCTGCGACAGCGGGAAGCGCCCGGCGGTATAGCCCTGGGCCGTGGCCCCGATGTCGGCGATGCCGTTGCCTACCGCCTCGTAGATGGCGTCGGGCTTGGCCAGGGTACCGGAGGGGAACATCTCGACGCGCAGCTCGCCGCCGGACTCCTCCTCGATGGTCTTGGCCCAGGCCTCGAAGATCTCCTGGTTGATGCCCGAAGCGCCCGGCCAGAAGTGGGCCATGCGCAGGGTGGTCGCGGCTTGGGCCGAGGCAACGGTGAGGCTGGCAATGGATGCCGCCAGCAGACAGCGCGTCAGGATACGGTTCATGGGGTGCCTCCGGGTATCGTTATAATGATCAGCGCATTTGTTCGGCATCCGAATATACGTTCGGATTTAGGGATAAGCTACCCCACCAATACGCATTCCGATAATCGACATTAGTCTAGGGTGCTTGGATTTTTCACTTATCCAACTAGTTGATTCAAAGCATAAGGTTTGCTTCAACAAGGATTATTCCCAGCCTCTTCTTGGACTTTTCACGCACCCAACAACTCCCCGTAGCGCAGTCCAATGAAGGCGTGCTCGCGCATCAGCATCTCGGCTCGGGCACCCTCGCCGTGGCGCAGTGCCTGGACCACCAGCTCATGCTGGGTCTGGGCCAGCTGCAGCTTGCGGTATTCGCGATCGAGCGCCTCGCTGTCGATGACGATGGAGTCGGCGGCCGCGAAAGGGAGATGATTATTGCGGGCAATGGCGTCGCCGATCACCGGGCTGCCGGACGAACCGACGATGGTTTGGTGAAAGTGGCGGTTGAGTTCGCTCCAGACGTCGACGTCGCGCTCCTCGAGGTAGCCCTTGGCCAGCAGCTCCCGCCCTCGTTGGATCCAAACCAGCAGCTCGGCCTCCAGCGCGCCGGACAAGCCCTGTTCGGCCACGCGCCGCGCCGCCAGCCCCTCGAGCACCCCTCGCACTTCCACCGCACAGAGCACGTCGGCCTCGGTGAACTCCCGCACCATGAAGCCGCGCTTGCCGGCCCGCTGCAGCAACCCCTCCTGCTCCAGGGTGCGGAAAGCCAGGCGCACCGGCGTCCGTGAGACGCCCAGTTGCTCCGATACGGCCACCTCGCCGAGACGCTCACCCGGCCCGTAGGCGCCCTCGCCGATCAGCTTGCGCAGCCGGCTCACCACGCTCTTGTCGGTGTTGCTCACAGGTGCTCCCCGTTATCTCTGCGATTTTCGCCACGAAACAAATGGATCCAACTAAAGCATAAGTTGACCAATTGCATGCCTCAGGTCTCTACTTTGGATCCAAACATAACATTTTCGACCCAAGAGGGTAAGGCGGTTCCATGTCGAGTGCAGGAACCCGAGACCCCGAGGAGAGCACCGTGACACTCCAAGCCCCCTTCCCCAAGAATACCTGGTACGTCGCCTGCACCCCGGACGAGATCGAGGAGAAGCCGCTGGGGCGCACCATCTGCAACGAGCCGATCGTTTTCTTCCGCGGCGATGAGGGCCGCGTGGCCGCGGTGGAGGACTTCTGCCCCCACCGTGGCGCCCCGCTGTCGCTGGGCTTCGTGCGCGACGGCAAGCTGGTGTGCGGCTACCACGGCCTCGAGATGGGCTGCGACGGCAAGTGCGCCAGCATGCCGGGCCAGCGCGTGCGTGGCTTCCCGAGCATCCGCGCCTACCCGGTGGAGGAGCGCCACGGCTTCGTGTGGCTCTGGCCGGGCGATCCGGAGAAGGCCGACCCGAGCCTGATCCCCGAGCTGCTCTGGGCCAATAGTCCCGACTGGGCCTATGGCGGCGGGCTCTACCACGTCCGCTGCGAATATCGCCTGATGATCGACAATCTCATGGACCTGACCCATGAGACCTACGTGCACGCCTCCAGCATCGGCCAGCCGGAGATCGAGGAGGCAGCGCCCGAGACCTCCGTCAACGGCGAAGAAGTCATCACCAGCCGCCACATGGAGAACATACCGGCGCCGCCGTTCTGGCAAGCCGCCCTGCGCGGCTGCGGCCTGGCCGATGACGTGCCGGTGGATCGCTGGCAGATCTGCCGCTTCACCCCGCCAAGCCACGTGCACATCGACGTGGGCGTGGCCCATGCCGGCCACGGCGGCTATGACGCCCCGGCGGAGGTCAAGGCCTCGAGCATCGTGGTCGATTTCATCACTCCCGAGACCGACACCTCGATCTGGTACTTCTGGGGCATGGCACGCAACTTCAAACCCGAGGACAGCGAGCTCACCGCCAAGATCCGCGAGGGCCAGGGCAAGATTTTCGCCGAGGACCTGGAGATGCTCGAGGCGCAGCAGCGCAACCTGCTGCGCTATCCCGAGCGCCAGCTGCTCAAGCTCAACATCGACGGCGGCGGCGTGCAGGCCAGGCGCATCATCGATCGCATTCTCACTGAGGAGCGCGAAGACAGCCAAGCGGGAGCGACAGTATGAGCAGCAGCGTTCCCCTTTCGCTGATCGTCGAGGTCAAGGCGCGTCACGACGAAGCCCGGGATATCGTCACCTTCGAGCTGGCCGACCCCCACGGTCGGCCGCTGCCCGCGTTCAGCGCGGGGGCGCATATCGACGTGCGGGTGAAAGAGGGAATCATCCGCCAGTATTCGCTGTGCAATCACCCGGAGGAGAGCGACCGCTACCTGATCGGCGTGCTGCGTGACCCCACTTCCCGGGGCGGCTCGATAGCCATGCACGAGGAGATCCAGGTGGGCGATCTGGTCCAGATCAGTGCGCCCAAGAACCACTTCGCGCTCAAACCGGCCGGGCGCACCCTGCTGCTGGCCGGCGGCATCGGCATCACCCCCCTGCTGTGCATGGCCGAGCGCCTGGCTCATACCCAGGCCGAGTTCGAGCTGCACTACTGCACCCGTTCGCCCGAGCGCACCGCCTTTCGCCAGCGTATCGCCGCCTCCGGCTTCGCCGAACGCGTCCACTTCCACTTCGATGATGGCGAGCCGGACCAGCGGCTGGATCTCGAGGCGCTGGTCGCCACCCCGGATCCCGACGCCCGGGTCTATGTCTGCGGCCCAACTGGTTTCATCGAGGCGGTGCTGACGGCCTGCAAGGCGGCAGGCTGGCCCAGCGAGCGGCTGCACACCGAGTACTTCGCCGGCGCCGTGGCCGACACCGCCGACGACGACAGCTTCGAGGTCAGGATCGCCAGTAGCGGCGCCAGCTTCGCCGTGCCCGCCGACAAGACGGTGCATCAGGTGCTGGCCGAGAACGGCATCGAGATCATGGTCTCCTGCGAACAGGGGGTCTGCGGCACCTGCCTGACCCGGGTGCTGGAGGGTGAACCCGACCACCGCGACCTCTACCTGGACGACGACGAGCACGCCGCCAACGATCAGTTCACCCCCTGCTGCTCGCGGGCCAAGAGCCAGGTGCTGGTGCTGGACCTGTAAGCGTTTCAACAACATAACGACAAGAGGAAGACCCCATGACACCCAGCAAGACCGTGAACCGTATCGCCCTTTCCAGCGCACTGGCCGCCGCACTCGTCGCCATGCCCTCCCTGGCCGAGGCGACCACCCTGCGCATCGCCCATGTCTGGCCCGGCGGATCGTTGATCGACCGCGAGCTGTTCCAGGCCTGGGCGGAGAGCGTCGAGGCAGCCTCCGAAGGACGCCTCGAGGTGGAGGTCTACCCCAGCCAGACCCTGGCCAAATCCGACAAGACCTACGAGAGCGCCGTCACCGGCGTCGCCGACATCGGGGCCTCGGCGCAGGGCTACAACGCCGGGCGCTTTCCGCTGACCCAGGTGGCCGAACTTCCCGGCGTCTCGGCCAGCAGCCGCCAGGGCTCCTGCATCCTGCAATCGCTCTACGACCAGGGGCACTTCGACGAGGAGTACTCCGACACCCGGCCGCTGTTCCTGTTCACCACCGGCCCCGGCTACCTGCATACCAAGGAGCGCCTGATCGAGACACCTCAGGACCTGGAGGGGCTGCGCCTGCGCCGTCCCACGCCGGTGGTCGGCGATATGTTCAACCGCCTCGGCGCCCAGGCCGTGGGCATGCCGGCCCCGGATGTCTTCACCGCCATGCAGCGTGGCGTGGTGGATGGCCTGAGCTTCAACTGGGAGGGCATGAAGACCTTCCGCCTCAACGAGCTGGCCAACTACCACACCGAGGTGCCGCTCTACGACCTGTCGCTGTTCGCCACCATGAGTCAGCGTACCTACGACAGCCTGCCCACGGACCTGCAGCAGGTGATCGACGACCATAGCGGCCTGGAGTGGTCGCTGCGCGCGGCGGCGGTCTACGACGAGCTGATTCGCCAGGGGCGCCAGGACGCCGAGCAGGCCGGCCACGAGTTCCTGGTCATCGACGACGCGCTTGAGCATCCCGAGTGGGGCCCGGTACTGCAGCAAACCATCGACGGCTACCTGGAGGAAGTCGGCGGCGAGGCCGGCAATATCTACGAGGCGGCAATGGCCCTGCGGGCCGAGTGTGCTGCCTGACTGTCACGTCGAACGTCTTATCCCTCCCATTACGGCGGCCCTCGGGCCGCCGTTTTTCGTTTCGTCCCACGCCGAAGCTCACACTAGACCAAAGGCGTATCAACCAGAGAATGATCCGCCGGGGGTAGTGCTGCAGCCTCTATACTGTTTATACTCACAACAGTATTTAAGGACAACAAGCGCTCAGCCTGCCGAATGACTGCCGAGGCCCTCATGACCGAAACACTCGTCAAGACGACTCTGGACGACACCATCTACACCATCACCCTGGCGCGGCCCGAAAAGCGTAACGCCATCAGCGACCGCCTGCTCGGCGCTCTGGAAGAGGCACTGAGTGCCATCCCCAAGGAGACCCGGGTCATCATCCTTGCCGCCGAAGGCAAGCACTTCTGTTCCGGCCTCGACCTGGCGGAGCACCAGCATCGCGAGCCCTTCGGCGTGGTGCAGCACTCCCGCAGCTGGCATCGCATCTTCGATCGGTTGCAGCACGGCGGCCTCCCGGTGGTCACCGCCATGCAGGGCGCGGTGATCGGGGGCGGCCTGGAGCTGGCCAGCGCCACCCATGTGAGGGTCGCCGAGAGCAGTACCGTTTACCAACTGCCCGAGGGGCGCCACGGCATCTTCGTCGGCGGCGGCGCTTCGGTGCGGGTCGCCGGCATCATCGGCGCCAGCCGCCTGTGCGAGATGATGCTGACCGGCCGCGTCATGGCAGCCGAGGAGGGCCAGCGCCTCGGACTTTCCCACTACGTGGTCGGCGACGGCGAGAGCCTCGACAAGGCCCGTCAGCTGGCCTCCCGCATCGCCGAGAACGCGCCCATGGCCAACTGGGCCATGGTGTCGGCCATCTCGCGCATCGACAACATGGCCAGCGACGACGGCCTGTTCGTCGAGTCGCTGACCGCCGCCCTGACCCAGACCAGCCCCGAGGTCGCCGAGCGCATCGGCAGCTTCTTCAAGCGGAAGGGCCAGGGACCACGCACCTGAGGAGAGCATCATGAAATTTCAGGACAATACCTTCATCGTCACCGGCGGCGCCTCGGGGCTTGGCGAGGCCACCGCGCGCGCCCTCCACGATGCCGGCGGCAACGTGGTGATCGCCGACCTCAATGCCGAACGCGGCGAGGCGTTGGCGAAAGAACTGAACGCAAGGAGCGCCACCGACCGCGCGCTGTTCCGGCGCACCGACGTCACCAGCGAGGCCGATGCCCAGGCCGTGGTGGCGCTGGCCGTGGACACCTTCGGCGGCCTGCAGGGGCTGATCAATTGCGCCGGGGTCGGCGACCCCGCCAAGGTGGTCGACCGCCACGGCGAGCCCCTGCCGCTCGAAGCCTTCTCCCGCATCGTCAACATCAACCTGATGGGCAGCTTCAACATGCTGCGCCTGGCCGCCGCCGCCATGGCCAAGGGCGAGCCCCAGGCCGACGGCGAGCGCGGGGTGATCATCAACACCGCCTCGGTGGCGGCCTTCGACGGCCAGATCGGCCAGCCCGCCTATGCGGCCTCCAAGGGCGGCATCGTCGCCATGACCCTACCCATCGCCCGGGAGCTGGCACGCCACGGTATTCGCGTCATGACCATCGCCCCAGGGCTGTTCAAGACCCCGCTGATGGATGCCCTGCCTGAGGAAGCCCAGCAGTCGCTGGCTGCGTCCATTCCGTTCCCCAATCGTCTGGGCGAACCCGACGAGTTCGCGCGCCTGGCCTGCCATATCGTCGACAACCCCATGCTCAACGGGGAGACAATTCGGGTGGATGGGGCGATTCGTATGGCCCCACGTTAACCATGCTCGATTACCAAGCGCCGCTGCGCGATATGCAGTTCATCCTCGAGGAGCTGGCCGGTCTCGAGCGGATCGGCGAGCTGCCCGGCTGCGAGGACGCCTCGCCGGATCTGGTCAGCGCCGTGCTGGAGGAGGCCGGCAAGTTCGCCGCCGGCGTGCTCGCGCCGCTCAACCCGGTCGGCGACCGCCAGGGCTGTCGCCTGGAGGATGGGCAGGTGGTCACCCCCGAGGGCTGGCAGGCGGCCTATGACCGGTTCCGCGAGGCCGGCTGGATCGGCTTATCCCTTCCCCCTGAGCATGGTGGCCAGGGACTGCCCAAGCTGGTCTCCACCCCGGTGTGGGAGATGTGGTTCTCCGCCAACATGGCCTTCGCCATGCTGCCCCAGCTCAACGTGGGCCAGACCGAGGCGCTGATGATCGCCGCCAGCGAGGAACAGAAGGCCACCTGGCTCGCAAAGATCGTCAGCGGCGAGTGGGCCGCCACCATGAACCTCACCGAGCCCCAGGCCGGCTCCGACCTGGCGGCGACGCGCATGCGCGCCGAGCCCGAGGGCGACGGCGCCTACCGCCTGTTCGGCCAGAAGATCTTCATCTCCTACGGCGAGCACGAGCTCACCCCCAACATCGTGCACCTGGTGCTGGCCCGGCTGCCCGATGCCCCGCCCGGCATCAAGGGACTGTCGCTGTTCCTGGTGCCCAAATATTTGCTGGATGATCAAGGCGAGCCGGGGCAGCGCAACGACATCCGCTGCATCGCCATCGAGCACAAGATGGGCATCCACGGCAGCCCCACCTGTACCCTCAGCTACGGCGACGACGGCGGCGCCCTGGGCTATCTGGTGGGCGAGCCGCACCAGGGCCTGGCCACCATGTTCGTGATGATGAACGAGGCCCGCTTCAACGTGGGCATCCAGGGCGTGGCCCTCGGGGAGCGCGCCTATCAGGCCGCCCTCGCCTACGCCCGGGAACGCGTTCAAGGGCGCGATATCGTCACCGGCGAAGTCGGCCGACCGATCCTCGCCCACCCCGACGTCAAGCGCATGCTGGTCTCGATGCGCGCCCGGCTGATGGCCATGCGCGGCCTGCTTTACACTGCTGCGGGCTGGTTCGTCCTCGCCCGCCACCACCCCGATGCCGAGGTCGCCGACAAGCATCGCCGCTACGTCGACCTGCTGATGCCGGTGGCCAAGGGCTGGTGCACCGAGGTGGGCAACGACCTGTGCGACGAGGCGATCCAGGTGTTCGGCGGCATGGGCTTCGTCGAGGAGACCGGGGTCGCCCAGCTGTTCCGCGATGCCCGCGTCATCACCATCTACGAGGGCACCACCGGCATCCAGGCCAACGACCTGCTAGGGCGCAAGATCCTGCGTGAGGACGCCGCCACCCTGCGCGAGCTGATTGCCGATTTCCGTGCGACTGCTGGCCAGCTAGACGGTCATCCCACGCTCGGCGGCCTGGCGCAGCCGCTCCACGACCAGGCCACTCTGCTCGATGAAACCGCCGACTGGCTGCTGGCCCACCGCAGCGACACCGCCGAGCTCTACGCCGGCGCCGTGCCGCTGCTGCACCTGCTCGGCATCGCCTGCGGCGCCTGGCAGATGGCCCGCCTGGCGCTCGCCGCCGAGGCCCGGTACGAGAAAGGAGAGGGTGATGCCGAGTATCTGCAGGGCCTGATCGAACTGTCGCGCTTCTATATGGCCACCCAAGCCCCCCAGGCCCATGCCCACGGCAAGACCCTGCGCCAGGCCGGAGCAATGCTGAGCCGCTTCCCAGCAGCAGCACTCTAGGCCCGCGATTGCGCTTGAGGCTGCTCCAAGACTCGCAGGGGAACTCCCGCCTTTCTCACAACGAAAAGAGGCGAATCATCGAAGGAAGGATGATTCGCCTCAAAGAAACGATCGAAACCGAGCGAAGGAGCCGGCGACAAGCTCCCCTAGAACTTGTACATCGCCATCAACTCCACCTGCTGCCCACCCGGACGCAGCGGCATCGTCGTCGCATTGCGGTCGCGCCATTCGATGCCAAAGTCCAGGTTGGGCAAGTACGTATAGATCAGATTGACGTTGATCATTTCGAGCGTGTCGTCAGCAACGGTCGGCGCCACCTCGTCCGCTTCCACCTGGGCATAGCGGATATTGCCGCGGAACTGCTCATTGAAGCGATGGCTCACCCCCGCCGAATAGCCGGTCGTGCTCACCAGGTCGCCATCGGCATTGACCTCTCCACTCGCAGCCATGCTGATAGGGCTCGTCGCGCCGTTGTAGCCCCAGCCGGAGTAGACGTTGTTGCCTTTCCCCGTGTAGCCGCTCAGGGCAAGCGAGGTAGCACCGAAGTTGAGCTTAGCGGCCAGGGAGAACGCGGCGCCGAATTCCGAATCGTCGATGCCGGTCTCGACCTCCCGCCCGGTGACGGCGGCATTGAAGGCGTGTCCCGCCTCGGTACGATGCGTGTAGGAGGCGACCATGTCCGGGAAGTCGGCATCCTGGTAGACCGGGTCCTGCAGGCTGAAGCGGAATCCACCCGGGGTATAGTGCAGGACCAGATCCGGCCTTACGACCGCGCCGCTGCCGGAGACAGTACCGACACCGGTACCGTAGAAGTCGAGGATCTCCACATCGAATGGCGCGTTGGCAAAGAACTGGCCGGTCCAGGTCTGACCGAGGGTGAAGTCGTCGACCTGGATGTAGGCATGGCGCAGTCGCATGGCGTAGCTGGTGTCCGATGTATCCGTCGCATTGTCCCAGAAATCGCCCTCGATGAAGCCCGTCACGCTATGGCCCTGAACGTCCTTGTCGACTTTGAAGTTGATGCGCGACTGGCGAGCGCTCGCATCGAAGTTCCTGTCTCCCCCATCGGGATCGGTAAAGATTCCCTCTGCCTTGACATAGCCTCCGATGCTGAGATTCGCACCGCCGAATTCACCCAGCTCGAGGGCATAGGCCTGTGCGGAAATGGCTGAAAGCGCGACCGCCATGGCCAGTCTTTTTTTATTCATCATCTTGTTCAGTCTCCGTGTTGTTCTAGTTCGATAAATGCTGCTTTCTACTTCATGTCCCTTGCGCTCTTGCTTGCACACCCGCCGATCCCTCGGCGGGCGCTCCCGGTTGGAATGACCGGAAAGAACTCAGCCCACCTTGACGATCAGGGCCGCCGCCGAATCGCCGGCCGCACAGCCGGTGACCAGGGCGTAGCCGCCGCCCTTCAGCGCGGTTTCCTCGATGGCCTCGATCAGCAGGCGTGCCAGCGTCGGCGCCTGGGGGTGTCCGTAGACCAGCGAGGTGCCGTAGTTGTTGAAGGTGTTGGCGTCGAGCCCCAGCGCCTTGGCCAGGTGCAGGTCGTTGGCGATGAACGGCGAGTGGTTCTTGACCGTCTTGATCTGGTCGAGGGTCAGGCCGGACCGCTCGAGCGCACGCTTGACCGAGGTGGCCGGCGCCATGGGCATGTGGGCCGGCTTGGTCCGGGCATGGCCGTAGGCCACCACCTGGACGGCCAGTCGGGGATCGGTGCTGAGCTCGGCGGCGCGCTCGCGGGTGGTGACGACGATGCCGGCGTTGGCATCGGCCGGGTGGGTCTGGGCCCCATAGGGTATGAATGCCGTCGGGTTGCACCGCTCGCAGCCTGGCCAGGCCCTCGGCACTGGTCGCGGTCACGCCCTCGTCGGCCTCGACGAGCTTGGTCTCCTTGCGCGAGACCACGACCTCGACGGGGAACATGTAGCGCTTCTGGAAGGCGCGGTCGTCGGCCAGCGCCTCGGCGTACTGCTCGTAGCGGCGCAGGGTCAGTTCGTCGGCCTGCTCGCGGCTGAAGCCATGCTCGCGCGCCACGTTCTCGGCGGTGGTCAGCATGTCCTTGCCGGTGGCCGGGTCGGCGGCGATGTTGTCCATGTTCCAGTTCTCGGCGATCACCTCGCCGCCCGGCCCGTTGGGGTTGGGCCAGATGGTATGCGGGCCGTTGGAGGGGCGGTCGGCGAGCAGGCAGTAGGTGGTGTCGAAGCTGCCGGCGTCCACCGCCAGGGCGGCATTGAACACCGCCGTGGTGGCGGTGGCGCAGGCCTGGGTGATGTTCTGGCCCGGCGCCTGGCCGGCGCCCATCATGGCCGCGGCCCAGGGCGCGCCGTAGAAGATCGATTTCTGCCCCACCGACACCCCCAGGTAGAGGTAGTCGATGAGCGTGGGGTCGATGTCGCGGCTGGCGAACCAGCGCTTGCTGGTGGCCGCGCCCAGCTCGATGGCATTGACGTTGGCCAGGCTGCCCATCCACTTGCAGAAAGGCGTGGTGTAGTAGCCGCCGTAGGGAATGTAGGCGTTCTTGAACATGTCTTTTCTCCTCAATGCTCAGGCGCGTGCAGATGCTCGCGCAGGCCACCCCACCGGGGCTGGAAGAGCGCCGCCGGCATCTCGCGCAGCTCGCTGGCGATGCGCGGCACGAAGTCCATGGCCGCCAGGATGTCGCGCTCGACGTCGAGGCCCGGGGCGATCTCGGTGAGGGTGATTTCGCCGTCGATCAGTTCGAAGACGCAGCGCTCGGTGACGAACAGCACCGGCTTGCCGGTCTCCTGGGCATAGCGGCCGCTGAAGGTGATCTGGTCGACGCGCTGAACGAACTTGCGGCGGTGGCCCTCCTGGCGAATGGCGAGGCGGCCGTCCTCGATCGCCAGCTCGCCGCCGTTGGTGAAGGTGCCGCAGAACACCACCTTGCGGGCGTTCTGGCTGATGTTGATGAAGCCGCCCGGCCCCACCACCTTGTCGCCGAACTTGCTGACATTGAGGTTGCCCTCGTGGTCGGTCTGGGCCAGGCCGAGGAAGCAGACGTCCAGCCCGCCGCCGTCGTAGAAGTCGAACTGGTAGCCGTGGTCGATGATCGCCTCGGCGTTGTAGGAGGTGGCGAAGTCGCCGCCACTGGCGGGCACACCACCGTAGGTGCCAAGCTCGGTGGTCAGGGTCATCAGGTCGCTGACACCCTCCTCGGCGGCCACGCTGGAGACCCCTTCGGGCATGCCGATGCCGAGGTTGACGATGCCCCCCGGCACCAGCTCCATGGCGGCACGCCGGGCGATCACCTTGCGCGGATCCAGCGGCAGCGGCTTGATGCCGCCCAGCGGCATCCTGAGGTCGCCGGACAGCGCCGGGTTGTAGGTGGTGGTGATGGTCTGCATGTGATGCTCGGGCTCGGCCACCACCACGTAGTCGACCAGGTCGCCCGGCACCTTGACCTGCTTGGGGTGCAGGCTGCCCTGGGTGGCCAGGTACTCCACCTGGGCGATGACAATGCCGCCGCTGTTCTTGGCCGCCTGGGCCATGGAGAGCTGCTCGAGGAGCAGCGCCTCGCGCTCCATGCTCAGGTTGCCGCGCTCGTCGGCGGTGGTGGCGCGAATCACCGCCACGTCCACCGGAAAGGTGCGATAGAGCAGCCACTCCTCGCCTTCGAGTTCGACCAGCTTGACCAGCTCCTCTTCGGCGGCGGCGTTGGCCTTGCCCCCCTCGAGGCGCGGGTCGACGAAGGTGCCCAGCCCCACCTTGCTGATCACGCCGGGCTTCTTGCCGGCGATGTGACGCCACAGATGCGCCAGCACGCCCTGGGGCAGCAGGTAGCCCTCGACGCGGTTCTCGCGGATCAGCTCGCCCATGCGCGGCGCCTGGCCGGTGTGCCCGCTGATCAGCCGCCTGACCAGGCCGGCATGGCCCAGGTGATTCATGCCGCGGGTCTTGCCGTCGCCGCAGCCGCAGCTGTGCGCCACGGTGAGGTCGCGGGGCGCGCCGGTCTCCAGGAAGCGCCGCTCCAGCGCGATGGCCACGGCCTCGGCGAAGCCGCTCAGGCCGGCGGTCGTCCAGATGACGGTGTCGCCATCCCGAATCAGGCCCGCCGCGGTGCTGCTGTCGATGATCTTGTTCACTCTCTCGGCCCTCCTTGGGGAGGCATTTAACATTGAAGATTAAATATATTGTTATATAAACAAACAAATTGATTCGAATTTAGCCCGCCAGTGGCGAGCGTCAGACGCTCGCCCTCTTGCGTATCAACCGCCGGTCAATACCAGTACGATCTGGGGATAGAAGACCACCAGCGCGACGACCACGATGTCGGCCACCAGAAAGGTCGACACGCCACGGAAGATATCCATCAGCGAGGCGTACTGTCCCGCCACGCCCTTGATCACGAAGATGTTCATGCCCACCGGCGGGGTGATCATGCCGATCTCGAGCAGCTTCACCAGCAGCACGCCGAACCAGATCAGGCTCACGTCGTAGAGTTCGAATACCGGCAGCAGTACGGGCAGGGTCACCAGCATGGCGCCGAAGGGCTCCATGAACAGCCCCAGGAAGAGGTAGATCAGCACCACCACCAGCATCAGTTCGAGATAGGAGAGCTCCCAGCCGGTCACCGCTCCGGTGATAAAGCCGGCGAGGCCGCTCAGACTCAGGAAGAGAGTGAACATGCTGGCCCCGACGCCGATGATCAGCAGCGCCGAGGTGGTGGAAAGGGTCTCGAGCAGCGCGGCCTTCATGGCCCGGCCGTTCAGGCGCCCCAGCACCAGGCCGATGAGGATCGCCCCGGCGGCCCCCACCGCCCCCGCCTCGGTGGCGGTAAAGAACCCCGAGAAGAGGCCGCCGAACACCAGCACGCCCAGCACCAGCACCGGCCAGATGTCGAGCAGCGCCTGTCGGGCGGTGATGTCGCGGGACCCCACGGCCTCCCGCGGCACGATGTCGGGTCGCCACCAGCTGACCAAGAGAATCACCAGGCTGTAGCTCAGCGCCGTCAGCAGACCGATGGTGATGCCTCCCAGGAACACCTGCGTGATCGAGACCTGGGCGAACACGCCATAGACGATCATCAGGATGCTGGGCGGGATCAGCGCGCCGATGGTACCGCCGGCGGCGATGGTGCCGCAGGCGAAGCTCGGCTTGTAGCCGCCGCGCACCATCTCGGGAATGGCGATGCGCCCCATGGCCGCCGAGCAGGCCACGCTCGAGCCGCTCACCGCGGCGAAACCGGAGCTGGCCACGATGCTGGAGATCGCCACCCCACCGGGCAACCAGCGAAACACCACCTTGGCGGCACTGAAGAGGCCGTTGGTAAGGCCGGTGTGGTAGCAGACGAAGCCCATCAGCAAAAACATCGGCACCGCGCTGAGCGTCCACTTGGCGATGAACTCGTAGGGCGTCGAGGAGAGCATGCCGATGGCGGTGCTCCAGCCGAACATCACCGTCATGCCGCCCAGCGCAACCACGACCAGCGAGAGCGCCACCGGCACCCGCAGCGCCAGTAGCAGCATCAGGATGGCGAGGCCGTAGAAGCCGACGTCAACGGACATGGAAATCACCTTTCATCTGGCGTACCGGAAGGAGGGGCTGTATCTCTGAGCAGGAACGGCAGCCGCACCACACAGACCACCGCCGCCAGGGCGAAGGCGACGGGCAGGGCGAAATAGGTCGGCCAGACCGGCATGGGGAAGTTCAGCGACATCACGTAGGAGCCGATGGCGTACTGCTCCATGGCCTTGCCCCAGGTGGCCACGGCCAGGACGGCATAGACCGCGGCCGAGAGCAGCGACACCAGCACATCGGACAGGCGCACCAGCCAGGGCTTCATCAGCCCCTCCAGGGCCTCCACGGCAATCATCTCCCGGCGCCACTCCACCCACCCCAGCGGCAACAATGCCAGGGTGATCAGGTAGTAGCGGGTCACCAGCTCCACGGTGGCGGGGATCGACACGGACAGCGTGGCGCGCAGCAGCACATCGAGGGTGATGTGGATCACCATCAGCAGGATGCCGAGCGTCCCCAGCAGGGCCAGACCGACGGCGGCCCGATTGGTGAAGCGGTAGAGCGCATCCATGACGAGTCTCCGTGAGAGGCGTTACCGAATGCCGGCATGCCGGCATTCGGAGACGTGGTATCAGGTCCCGTAGGTGGAGAAATCCACCCCGTCCCAGATCTCGCGGTTCATGGCCTCGGCCACCGCCTCGGGATCCGCGCCAACCTCCTCGACGATAGCGTTCCACTTCTCCACCAATGATTGGAAGCGCTCGATCTTGGCCGCCGCATCCTCTACACCGTGGCGGCTCTCCGCCTGTTCAGCGGCATAGACCAGGTCTTCCTCGAGGAAAGCCTCGATGGCCTCCAACAGTTCGGGCTCGGGCTCCAGCATCTCGATACCGTTTTCGAGTGCGACCTCACGAGCCTCGTCGGCCATCTCGTAGCCCCAGCGCTGGGTGATGGCGGCGGATGCCTCGACCGAGGCGTGGACCAGGGCCTCACGCTGCTCGGCAGAGAGAGAACCCCAGGCCTGCTGACCGACCGCATGGGAAATGGTGCTATGGAACGTGCCCAGCTCGACATCAGTGACATAATTCAGCACGTCATCCAGCCGGAAGGAGATGATGTCGGCAATGGAAGCGATGGTGCCTTCGATCACCCCTTGGGAGAGCGATTCGTAAGTCTCCCCTACGGGGATAGAGGCCGGTGACACGCCCACCGATTCGGCCCAGCGGGAATACTGGGGCCCGCCCACTCGCATGCGCAGCCCCTGGAGATCATCGAGGGAGCGTACCGGCTCGGTGCTCAGTATGCGGTAGAGATCCGAGGCATGGGAGCTGGTGTAGACGATGCCCAACTGTTTGAGCTCTTGCTGACATTCGTCACAAGTGACGATGTACTCGGTCACCGCCGCGCCCATGGCATGGGGATTGGTGCCCAGGAAAGCCAGGTCGCCGACCAGGTTGATCTCTGGCAGGTCGGCCGGGAAATAGGCCGGCAGGAAGAGCCCCACCTCTACCAAGCCACTCTTGATGGCATTACGCATGTTGCCGATGTTGGCCACCTCGGTTCCCAGCAGGTTGCCCGTCAAGTCGCCATCGGTCTTCTCGGCCAGACGCTCGGCGAATTCGGTGAACATCGGATCGTAGGCAGGATGCGCCGGCGGCACCCCGGGGGCCATGCGCAGATCACGGGCCTGGGCCTGGACGGTCAGCGCCAGGCTACCGGCGGTAGCGACGACGGCAAGAGACTTGAGCAGCGTGCGACGTGTCATGGGGATACCTCAGCGGCTTATATTTGTTTGTGTATAAAACAATGGTCTTCATCATCTATCTGATGACCGATTATAGTCCAGTCAGCAACCTCTCTCGATACCCGACTTTGGTATAGGCATCGTTACTCGCCGGCTAGCGCGTTTCACCAGACACAGGGGGTCCATCCCAGACCTTGGCATTGGGAACATTTGCGGCTAGGGCGCGCCGCGCGGGGTAACTGAATGAATCGGCTTTCAATCCAACCGCAGCACACTCGGCGGCGGTGGCTCGCGATAAAGCGCCTCGACGATGGCGGCCCGGTTCTCCAGCACGGCCCGCTGGTTGATCGAGCCCTTGTCGGTGATCTCGTGGGCATCCAGGCGCGGCGGCTCGTCGAGCAGCACCAGGCGCCGCACCCGGGTGGAGCTGCCGGTGCTGTGGGCGTCCAGGTCCCGCAGCATCTGCAGGAAGCGCTCGTGCACCGGCTCGCTGGCCAGTACCGTGGCGGCATCGATTTCGCTGCCCAGCCCCGCCAGCTCACGGCACTTCTCCAGGTCCGGGAACACCATGACCGCCACATAGGGCCGGTCGAGCCCGGCGATCACCACGTCCTTCACATGGGGGGCACCGGCTTCGATGATGCGCGCCCGCAGCGGCCCGACGCTGACCCAGGTGCCGGTATCGAGCTTGAAGTCCTCGGAGATGCGCCCGTCGAAGCGCATGCCGCGCTGGGGGTCGTCCGGGTCGATGAACTTGACCGCATCGCCCAGGCAGTAGAAGCCTTCCTCGTCGAAGCTCCTGGCGGTGACCTCGGGCTGGCGCCAGTAGCCCGGCATCACGCTGGGCCCTTTCACCCGGCACTCCAGCTTGCCGCCGTTGGGCACCAGCTTGATCGTCACCCCGCGCGCCGGCAGGCCCACCACGCCGGAGCGGGACTCCTCCAGCGAGGCGAACATCGCCGAGGGGGCGGTCTCGGTGGCGCCCAGGCCGGTCAGCATGCCCACCTTGCAGCCCAGGGTCTGGATGGCAAGGCGGTCGAGTTCGTCCCAGATGTGCTGGGAGAGCCCCGCCGCGGCGAAGAACATCAGGTTGAGCCGGGAGAAGAAGGTCTCGCGCAGGGCATCCTCGCGCTTCAGGTAGTCCACCAGGATCTCGAAACCCTTGGGCACGTTGAAGTAGACGGTGGGGGCGATCTCGCGCAGGTTGGCGATGGTCTTCTCGAACTCGCCCGGCACCGGGCGGCCGTCGTCGATATAGAGGCTGCCGCCGTTGTAGAGCACGATGCCGACGTTGTGGTTGCCGCCGAAGGTGTGGTTCCACGGCAGCCAGTCGACCAGAACCGGTGGCTCGTCTCGCATGAAGGGCATCAGCGAGGCCAGCATCTCCTGGTTGGCGCAGAGCATGCGGTGGGTATTGATGACGCCCTTGGGCATGCCGGTGGAGCCGGAGGTGAACAGGAACTTGACGATGGTGTCGGGGCCGACGGCCGCACGGGCCTCCTCCACCGCCGCCGTCACGGGGGTATCCAGCAGTTCGTCGAAGGTGCCCATGGGGAAGCCTTCGGCCTCTACCGCCACACAGCCGCAGTCGGCCAGCTGCACCGCCGCCAGGGCGGGGGCGAAATCCTCTGCCTTGTCGACCATCAGCAGGCCCGGCGTCAGCAGCTCGACGATATGGCGCAGCTTGCCGTAGTCCCGGCTGACCAGCGAGTAGGCCGGCGAGACGGGGGCGAAGGGAATGCCCACATACATTGCCGCCAGCGACAGCAGCAGGTGCTCGATGGAATTACCGCTGAGGATGGCCAAGGGCCGCTCGACGCTCAAGCCGTGGTTCAGCAGCCCTTGCGCCAGGCGGCGTACCCGCGCCAGGGTCTCGGCATAGCTCAGGCGCTGCCACTCGCCGGCACCGTCGCGCCGCGCCACGAAGGTACGCTCCGGCGTCTCGTCGGCCCAGCGCTCCAGGCACTCGAGCAGCGTATCGGGGTAGTCGCCGAGGGGTTCCTCGACAGTGAGAAGTCGGGTTCCATCATCGCGCAGGATCAGCTTGGCAGTGGCAGTGCCCAGACGGACATCGCGAAAGGAGGAAGACATGGGCGCTCCTGCTGTTTGTGATCGTTGTCAGGATCGAAAGGGGCATCTCGCTACCCTCGGCATGGGAGCCTTGGTAACATGGAGTCCAGTATTTTTTTAAACTGTTGTCATGTCAAACATTTTGCTACCATAACATTATTCTTCGGGAACCGAAGAAAGGCGGAATAAGCATTCGGCATCAAAAAGATACGCTCATAACGTCGTGTCGCCGTGACGATTCTCACGGCCGAGACACGACTAAAGTTGGAGACCGTGACAGGCCTCGCCGTCCGGTATCCGATAGGCTGTTTGCTGCTTGCCGCCTCGTGGCTCACCCAACCTCAGGGCCGACCAACCTATGAGCAACGACGACCAGAACGGTATCGATTACTCCATGCTGCAGTCCCGCCTCGGCTACAAGCTACGCCGGGCGCAGCTCGTCTACTTCGACGTGTTCTTCGAGGCTTGCGCCCAGGAGGGCATCACACCCGGGCTGTTCAGCATCCTCGCCATCATCTATCACAACCCGGGGCTGACCCAGTCGGCGGTCTCCACCGCCCTGGACGTGGACCGTTCCGCCATGGTGGCGGCCATCGACAAGCTGGAGAGCATGGAGGTGGTGGAACGGCGCAAGTCGAAGAACGATCGGCGCTCCTATGCCCTCTACCTCACCGACAAGGGCAAGGAATTCACCGAGCGGCTCAACCACAAGGTCGCCGCGGGCGAAGACAACTTCGACAGCTTCATGAAAGAAGGCGAGCGCGAGTGGCTGCTCGACCTTCTCGACCGTATCATCGCGGCCCGCAAGGGAGGCTGAGCAGTTCGCGGTAAGAGCTTTCCTGCGGATCAGCGAATGGGCATGCCTCCTTTGTAGGTCACGCCCGCATAGTAGCTTTGGGGAACGCCTCATTCATCGAACACCTCGCCCAGCAACTGCCGAGCGAGGGAATGAACAATGACTCCTTCGGGCACGCCAACGCCGCATAGCCCGAGCGCTGTTTACAGGAACTTGGTCAACTGCAGGCGGAAGGTATCGCCCTCGCTTTCGAGCCCCTTGAGGCCACCCGCCCCGGCATCGTACTCGTGGTAGGCGGCGCCCTTGAGCATCACCCCGGCCGTGGGCCAGAGGTAGCCCGCCTCGACGCCGATGGCATGGCGCTCTGCCTTGTCGCCGGTCGTCGCGCCGTCATCGGCTTCGAGCTGCCAGGCATCGTAGCCCACCAGACCCAGCTCGAGACCACTGGTCAGGCGGTGGCCGATGCCCCACTCCACCAGCCAGCTATCCCCCGGGGTGATGCCTGTGTCGTCCTGCTCGGTCTTGATCTCGTAGCGCGATAGCGCCGAGACGTTCCAGCGCTTCTCGGCATCGAGGTGCCAGACGCCGCCCAGGGTCAGCATGGTGGTACCGTAGCCCTTGCCCACCGAGGCCGGATTGGCGACATCGAAGTCGGCGCTGTCGAACCAGTGGCCGGCGGCGAAGGTGGCGTCCCACTGTTCGCCGTGCCAGCCCAGAATCAGCGGACCGACGAAGACGTCACCGATGCCGTCATCATCGAAGCGCTGACCGCCGGCGATACCCAGCTCGAACTCGATGTCGAGCATCGGCACGATCGCTTCCATCCCGTAGTCGGCGCCGAGAAACTGCTTGCCGGTCATCCAGATGAAGCGATGCGCCAGCGCGGTGACCGAGCCGCTATTGTCGCCGGGCACGGCCGTGCCCGTTCCGTCGTTGAAGTGCTCGACGTCATAGTGGAGCAAGTAGCCGCGGTAGTAGAGGCCTTCGGACGGCGCGGCGGCCGCATTCAGCCCCTCGATCCCCGGCGGATAGTGGCCGTTGACGGCGAGCACAGGCGTGGCGACGAGGCTGGCGCCCAGGGCGGCCAGCCAGACGGTTTTCCGGGTCTGCATCAGGGTTGTCTCTCTTGTTGGGGCGCCTCGCCGCTAGTCGGGAGCGGCGAGGCGGAGTATCGCGGTTCAGAACGGATAGGTGCGCGGCGTCTGCTGGACGCTGACCCAGTGGTCGGTGGTGAACTCCTCGATGGCCCAGCCGCCGTTGAAGCGGCCGAGGCCGGAATTCTTCTCGCCGCCGAAGGGCACGTGGGCCTCGTCGTTGACCGGCATGTCGTTCACATGGGTCATACCCGCCTTGATGCCCTGGGCGAAGCGTAGCCCGCGCGCCAGGTCGCCGCTGAACACGGCGCTGGAGAGGCCGTACTCGGTACCGTTGGCAAGCGACAGCGCATGGGCCTCGTCGCGCGCCTTCTGGATGCCCACCAGCGGGCCGAATATCTCCTCGCGGCTGATCTCCATCTCCGGCGTGACATCGCCAAAGACGTGGGGCGGCACCAACTGGCCCTCGATCTCGCCCTCCAGCAGCACGGTCGCGCCCTCTCGCTTGGCGATGTCGATCTTGGCCTCCAGCCCCTCGCGCTGCTTGGCGTTGATCACCGGGCCCACCACGGTGGCCATGTCGTTGGGGTCGCCTACCGGCAGCCCCTTGACCTTCGCCACGAAGCGCTCGACGAAGTCGTCATACAGGGGCTCGGCGACAATAATGCGGTTGACCGCCATGCAGATCTGGCCCTGATGAAGGAACTTGCCCATGGCCGCGGCGTTCACCGCCTGGTCGAGATCGGCGTCGTCGAGCACCACGAAGGGGCTGTTGCCGCCCAGCTCCAGCGAGACCTTCTTGATGTGCTCGCCGCCGCTGGCGATGCGGCCGATGCCGCGGCCCACCTGGGTGGAGCCGGTGAAGGAGATCAGTCGCGGTACGTGGTGCGCGACGAAGGCGTCGCCGATCTCGCTGCCGGCCCCCACCACCACGCTGAGCAGCCCCTTGGGCAGGCCGGCCTCCTCGAAGATCTTGGCCAGCAGCAGGCCGCCGGTGACCGGGGTGTCGCTGGCCGGCTTGACCACCACGGCATTGCCCAGCGCCAGCGCCGGGGCGATGGAGCGCTGGGAGAGGTGCAGCGGGAAGTTCCACGGGCTGATCACGCCGACCACGCCCAGCGGCTTGCGGTAGACACGGTTCTCCTTGCCCGGCACGTTTGAGGCCAGCGTCATGCCGTGCACGCGGCCCGGCATGCTGGCGGCCTCCTGGGTGATGCCGCGGGCCGCGCCCCACTCGACATTGGCCTTGAGCCGGGTGCTGCCCGACTCGCGGATCAGCCAGTCGACGATCTCCCCCTTACGGGCATCGAAGATCGCCACCACCCGCTGCAGAAGGGCGCTGCGCTCGGCCGGCGGGGTCGCCGCCCACTCGGCCTGGGCTTTTTCGGCCGCGTCGAAGGCGGCGTCCAGATCGCCACGCGTGGCCAGACGAATCGACAGCAGCGCGCTGCCGTCGTAGGGATTGGTCACCGTGGTACGGCGCTCGCTCGATCCCTCGCGCCACTCGCCGGCGAGAGGCTGGAGATGAAAATCGCGGTAAGCGTCACTCATGGCAATAGCTCCATTTCATTCATCGGCCTTAGAGGCGGATGCCCGATTTGCCGGGCGACAGGATGCCGTTGGGATCCAGGGCCCGCTTGAGGGTCCGGTGCACCTCGCGCAGTGGCTCGCCGAAGGTGCCGGCGACCTGCTCCATGAACTCGGTGTTGGTGCGGTAAAGGCCGTAGCCGCGCTTGGCGAACTCGTCGATCAGCTCGGCGAAGCAGTCGTGGGCGCGCTGGGTCTCCTCCGGATCCTCGCGGTTGTAGAGCAGGTCGATGACGTGGTGCATGTCGCGCCAGCCGACGATGTACTCGGCGACGTAGTCGAAGCCGTACTTGCCGAGGATGCGCTGGGCCAGTTCGGTCTGGTCCTTGGTCTCGCTGCCCTTGGCCTGGGACACCGGAGCGAACCACATGGAACCGCCGCCGCCGCGCCAGTTGTAGAGGCCGAACTCCTGCAGGTTCATGTCGCCCTTCATCAGGGCCGAGCGATAGGAAAAGCCGCCGCCGCGCTTCTCGGCCTCCTCGCCGTACATGATTTTGGCCTTGCCGCTCGCGCCGAAGGCCTGCTCGACGATCTTCCAGTTGACCTCGATCTGCTCCGGCGTGCCGTAGAGCGCCGCATAGACGTTCCACTCGCCGATGCCCTCGTCCGCCTTGATGCGCTCGATGGCCTCGCGCGGGATGGAATCGCTGCCGTCGTAGTACTCCTTGCGCGTGACATGGGTGCCCGCGTCCCACAGGGTGTGCACGATGACAACCGCGTTGGGGATGATCTGGGCGATGCGCAGCGGCCGCAGCACCTCGACGATCTCCTCGATGTCTTCCGGGTTCTGGTACTGGATCAGGAAGGGGCGATAGGCCGGCGGCTCGGGCATCAGCCACAGCCCCATCTTGGTGACAATGCCGTAGTTGGACTGGGTGAAGAGCCCGTCTATGTAGGGACCGTAGCCCCACTTGAAGACCTGCCAGGAGCTGGAGTTCTCGATGCCGCCCATGCCGGTGCGCACCACCTCGCCGTTGGCCAGCACCACCTCCATGCCGCACTGGAACATGAAGTGTTCGCCATAGGGGGTATAGCCTACGCCGCGGTCCAGGGTGTTGCCCACCGGCCCGGCGATGGCCGAGGGAGCCGGCGGATCCAACCACAGCTTGAGGTCGTTCTCCTTGATGTAGTCGTAGAGCTGCTGGTAGGTGACGCCGGGCTCCAGCAGCGCCGTGCAGACGTCGGGATCGACGTCGAGAATGCGGTTCATGCGGTGCAGGTCGAGGATCACCTGGCCGGTCTCGCCGGGGGCGGCACTGCCATAGCCCAGGTTCTTGCCTGTGGAGATGGTCCAGATCGGGATCCGATACTCGTTGCAGACCCGCACGATCGCCTGCACCTCCTCGGTGCTGGTCGGCAGCACGGCGGCTGACGGGATGTAGTCGTCGCGGTCGCCGGCCATCATGATCTTGCTGTACGGGGCCAGCCGGTCGCTGTCGATCAGGACCTGCTCGGCGCCTAGGGTCTCGCGGAAACGATCCAGGGCGGCATCGAAATCTGTCTCGGACACGCCCTTGGGCAGAATGCGCTCGTTGGTGCTCATGAAGTCGTCTCTCGTTTGTTCTGTCAGGGACTACAGGCGAACCAGGAAGCTCAGTGCCTCGCCACCAGCCGCATCATTGACATCGGCACGGCGGAGCCTCAGCGCGCTGCGCTGCGCCTCCTGGTTGAGGGCCAGGCGGGCATACTCGCGCCCCAGCGCGGCCTGCCAGCTCTCCGACGCTTCCACCAGGGGTGCCATGATCCGGCCACGATGGCTCAGCAGCCGATGTCCTCCCGGCACATGGCGCCCCAGCGCCAGGATCCGGCCGCGCCCGGCCAGCAGGCTGGTAAGCAGCACCAGGCCGGCTTCATCGGTGACGCCCGCCGCCAGGCTGTCGTTGGGCAGCGCCGCCAGGGCCAGTGGGTCGAAGCCACCCGCATAGCGGGGCACCCAGCCCTTCTGGCGCAGGCCTGCCCCAAGCTCGGCTGCCGAGCGATCATCACCGTAGAGCGTGATCTCGCCATGCACCGCCTCGGCGAGCGAACCGGCCTGGCTTGCCCAGGCGGCGCCCAGGGTAAAGGGGGCCGCGGCACCCACCAGCAGCCCGTTCCTTAGCAGTTGTCGACGTGTCAGCGGCATGGCCTCACTCCTCCTCAGCCGACTCGGCGAAATCGCCCCGCGCCAGGGCCTCGGCCAGGGCGTCGAGTTCGGCATCGCTGATCTTGGCCTCGCGGAAGGCGGGCATGGCGGCGCGGCCGTTGCGCACCACCCCGCGGATATGCTCGGCCCAGGCCTCCCTTCCGGCCTCCGGAACGGCCATGGTGATGGTGGCTGGCCCAACGGCGTATTCGCTGGCGTGGCAGTGGGAACAAATCTGCCGGTAGACCTCGGCAGGCTCGCGCTCCTCGGGCTCTGCCGCGGCGGCCGTCGGCAGCATCAGTGCTCCGATCATGGCCAGGGTCGTGCACCCGAGCGAGGAGAAGCGCCGGCAAGGCGCGATTGTTGTGTTGTGCATGTCAGGTCACCCGTCTGTTCGTCAAGGGCTGGTCACAGCGGAGGCACCGATGCCGAACTCTTATACTTTAGTATAAATCAATAGGTTAGCGTCGGGATCCGCCACAACACCCTGTCAAGAACCGTGCCGAAAACTGAAAAACCTTCCCATGCCACGGCACTACACTGCGCGATGATGAAAAAAGAAGTACGCAGTACGGACTAATGTTCGCAATTTGCCCAACCATATGGTGAACCCTTGAGCATATGGTGATCCCTGACCTCCCACGCCTTTCCCTCACTCACCGAACCAAGTGATATCCTGCTGCAAGCGTCTCCAACCGACCCGAGCCCTATGCCCTCTTCCATCCCCCGCTACCCGAGTGCCCGAGACCTGATGGATGCGCTGCGCTTCCTGCCGGAGGAGGGGCAGATCTGGCTGGGGGAGCAGCGCATGCTACTGATGCCGCTCGCCGCCTCGGCCTTCTTTCGCAAGGAGCTGATCCATACGTTGGGCATGAAGCGAGCTCGGGGTATCTTCATGCGTTTGGGCTACTATTCGGGCCTGACGGACGCCGAACTGGGACATAAGCTTCGCGGCGGTGAGGAAGAGCTGGAGGAGAGCTACCTGGCCGGCCCGCAATTGCATGCCCTGCAAGGTCACGTGCAGGCGATACCGGTCAAGCTCGAGATGGACCTGGGAAATGGCTGTTTCTACAGCGAATTCGTCTGGAAGGGCTCCTTCGAGGTGGATGCCTGGCAGGCTCACGGCCACCAGAGCGAACCGGTGTGCTGGACGCTACTCGGCTACGCCTGCGCCTATGCCAGCCAGTTGCTGGGACGCGAGGTACAGTTTCGCGAGGTAAGCTGCCGCGGTTGCGGCGATGCGGAGTGTCGCATCATCGGTCGGCTGGCCGAGGAGTGGCCCGACCATGCCGCCTTCGCCGAGCAATTCCGGGAGGCGCCGCTGATCGATGAGCTGTACGAGCTGCAGGCACGTCTTGCCACTCTGGAGGAAGACCGGGTGCGCACGCCGGACCAGGACGACTGGGCCCCCATCGGCTCGGCCCCGACCTTCCTGGACATGCTGGCGCTGCTCGACAGCGCAGCGCCGTCGGACGTCCCAGTGTTGCTGCTGGGAGAAACCGGCACCGGCAAGGAGATCCTCGCCCAGCGCCTTCACGAGCGAAGCCAGCGTGCCCGGGGCCCCTTCATTGCGGTCAACTGCGCGGCGATCCCGCCGGACCTGGTCGAGTCGGAGCTGTTCGGCGTCGAGAAAGGCGCCTATACGGGGGCGGTGCAATCGCGCATGGGGCGCTTCGAAAGAGCCGACGGCGGTACGCTGTTCCTCGACGAGGTCGCCGAGCTCTCGCCGCGCGCCCAGGCCGCCCTGCTGCGAGCGCTGCAGGAGCATCAGATCGAGCGCGTCGGCGGGCAATCGGTAAAGCGCGTGGATGTTCGAATCATTGCGGCCACCCATACCGACCTCATGCAACGGGTCGAGCAGGGCATGTTCCGCAAGGATCTATTCTATCGGCTCAACGCCTTTACCCTGGCCGTGCCGTCGCTTCGCGAGCGACGCGAGGACATTGGCCCCCTGGCGGAGCACTTCCTGGCACACTTCGAGCGCCAGTATCAGCGCCGCACCCTGGGTTTCACCGATCAGGCCCGTGCGGCGATGGCGGAGTACCCCTGGCCCGGAAATATTCGCGAACTCAAGAATACCGTGGAACGGGGTTTGATTCTGACCAGTCACCAGAAGCACCTCAGTGAAAAGGCGCTCTTCGGCGACTCCCGAATGCCCGGCATGGAGCGTGACAAGGGACAAGGACTCGATGCGCGTGGCATGTTGACCGCGCCCACCCCGGTAACGGGCGAAGCGGATAGCGTTCACCGCCACATAGCTGCACTGATCGATGCCGGCTTGAGCTTAGAAGATATCGAGAAGGAAATGCTACTGGCAGCGCAGACCGGCAGCGACGGTAACATTACTGCCGCCGCCCGCCGGCTGGGCATGACACGCCCCGCCTATGCCTATCGACTGAAAAAATACGGCCTGCGCTGAGACGCTTCCCCCGCGCATACGCCGGCGGCGGCTCGGCCGGTCGGGGTTGGACCGAGCCAAGCCAGGTGGGCGAGAGCGGCTAGATCGGATAGTGCCGCGGCCCCAGCTGCACCGTGATCCAGCGCAGCTCGGTGAACTCCTCGATACCCGCCTTGCCGCCGAAGCGCCCGTAGCCGCTGGCCTTGACGCCGCCGAAAGGCATCTGCGGCTCGTCGTGCACCGTCGGCGCATTGATATGACAGATGCCCGACTGGATGCGCCCGGCGACCTTGATCGCCCGCGCCGTGTCGCGACTGAACACCGCCGCCGAGAGGCCGTACTCGCTGTCGTTGGCGATACGGATGGCCTCCTCCTCGCCCTCGACCCGGATCACCGCCACCACCGGCCCGAAGGACTCCTCGCTGTAGAGGCGCATGGCTGGCGTCACGCCATCCACCACCGTGGCCGGCATGATCACCCCATCCGCCCGGCCACCCGCGGCCAGGCGCGCGCCGTGGCTCTCGGCATCGTCGAGCAGCGCGTTGAGCTTCTGCCCCGACTCGGCATTGATCAGAGTGCCCAGGGCGTTGCCCTCGCCGCGCGGGTCGCCCGCCTTGAGCGCCGCGGCACGCGCGGCCAGCTTGTCGACGAAGGCGTCGGCCACCGAGGCATCGACGATCAACCGCTCGGTGGACATGCAGATCTGCCCCTGGTTGAAGAAGGCGCCGAAGATCGCCGCGTCCACCGCGGCATCCAGGTCGGCATCGTCCAGCACCAGGAACGGCGCCTTGCCGCCCAGCTCCAGCAGCACCGGCTTGAGATAGTGCGCCGCCTTCTCTGCGATGATCCGCCCTACTCCGGTGGAGCCGGTGAAGTTGATGCGCGCCACCTCGGGATGCGCGATCAGCGCCTCGACCACCTGCGGAGCGTCGGCCGGCGCATTGGTGATCACGTTGACCACGCCCTCGCCGAGCCCGGCCTCGACCAGCACCTCGCCGATCAAGTGGTGGGTCGCCGGGCACTGCTCCGAGGCCTTGAGGATCACCGTATTGCCACACGCCAGCGGCGTGGCCACGGCCCGGGTGCCGAGGATGATCGGCGCGTTCCACGGCGCGATGCCGACCACCACGCCGCAGGGCACGCGCACGCCCATGGCCATGTTGTCGGGCACGTTGGAGGGAATCACGTCGCCCTGGATCTGGGTGGTCAGCGACGCCGCCTCACGCAGCATGCCGGCGGCCACCATCACGTTGAAGCCGGCCCAGCCCGGCGTGGCGCCGGTCTCGTTCACCATTCGCTCAATGAACTCCGTCTGGCGCGCTTCCATCAACTCCGCCGCCTTGAGCAGCTTCATTCGCCGCTCGCCGGGGCCCGTTTGCGACCAGGTCGCGAAGGCGCGGCCCGCGGCATCCGCTGCCGCCTTGGCGTCCTCCACCGAAGCGGCCGCCGCCGTGGTGGTGGCCTGGCCCGTAAAGGGGTTGGCGCGTTCGAAGGTGCGCCCTTGGGACGCAGCCTTGGCCCGGCCGTCGATCAGCAGTTCGAGGGTCGTCATGGGTCTCTCCTTGGCGTTGTTGTTGGCGTCGGCTGCTCTCATTTTCGCCGAAGCCAACCGCCGCATAAGGCAAAATCAGCGGGATTACTTGGACTTTTCCGGGATCCTGCCAGAACTTTAGTCGTGTACGGCACCAGCGATGCCACCCAGGGATGGCGACCTGGCCTGGGCCGGTTGCGCCTCAGCGGGGCTCCACGGGACACTCGTCGCGCAGTTCGAGCGCACGCTGGTAGATCTCGCGCGCATTGTCGAGGCCTCGCTCCTCGAGCCGCTTGAGGTAATTCTCGGTGCCCTCCTCGAGCGGACCTGACCATTCAGGGTCATTGAGTGGGTCTTCGACGACGTGGATGGTATCGCCCTGGGCCACGGCTCTCACCAGCGGCTTGGGCAGCTGCGGCGCCTCCACGTTGGCCAGCATCGACTCCACGCCGATCATCGAGCGCGCCTGCTGCCCGGCGGTGATCACCAGCGGCGAGTGGGAATACCAGGCGTTGGTCAGCGCGCCCATGGCGTTGCCGGTGCCCGCCGCGGCGTGCAGGTTGACGAACGCTGGCCGGCCGCTTGCCAGCGCGTAGCCGTCAGCCATGCCGGCCACCACCCCTTCATGCAGCCCCAGCACGTAGCGAAAATCCTCGGGAAAGCCCTTGAGAAAGGGCAACTCGTTGGAGCCGGGGTTGCCGAAAATGGTGGTAATGCCCTGGCGACGCAGGAGCGAATAGGTGACGGCGTGGACGCTCGGCATGCTCGATTCCTTGCTCTTGTGCAGTACGTGTCTTCACGCTAGTCGCCGCTGCTACAATCAAGCAAATCGATATTCTTTCTATCAAAAATAAAGTGTATCTATGCGATGAATCACATCGACCTCAACCTCATGCGCACCTTCGTGCTGCTGTACGAAACCGGCAGCGTCACCCAGACAGCCGAGCGGCTATACGTCACCCAGCCCTCGGTCAGCTATGCGCTGGCCCGGCTGCGTGAGCTCTTCGAGGACCGCCTGTTCGTGCGCACCCGCCAGGGCATGGAGCCCACCATTGCCGCCCGCCAGCTCTACCCCTCGCTGCGCGACGCCCTGCAGCAGCTCCAGGACACCATCGAGAGCAGCCGCGACTTCGACCCGGCGACCTGCACTCGCCGCTTTCGCCTGGCGCTGACCGACCTGGGCGAAATGGCGCTGCTGCCGAAGCTCATGCGCCACCTGCACGACCAGGCGCCCCAGGCCGAGCTGGAAGTGGTACCGCTGGAGATCGAGCACGCCGAGGAGTGGCTGGCTGCCGGCAGGGTCAACGCGCTGATCTGCAGCCGGCCGCTGACGAGCACGGCCATTTCACGCCATGTGCTGTTGCAGGACCGCTACGTATGCCTGCTCAACCAGGAACGCTTCGGGAAAGGCCCCCTGACTCGCGAACGCTTCATCGCCGCGCGCCACGTCGCCGTCACCTCATCGTCCGGGCATGGCATGGCCGAGGAAGTGATGCGCCAGGAGGGTATACAGCGCAAGGTGAGCCTGGAGATCCCACACTTCTCGGTACTGCCACGAGTGCTCCACGACAGCGACCTGATCGCCATCATGCCGCTGCAGGTCGCCGCCAGCTTCACCGAAGGTTCGCCGCTGGTCATTCATGAACTGCCCTTTCACGTGCCCGAGTTCGAGGTCGCGCTGCACTGGCAGGCCCAGGCCAGCCGCTCCCCGTCACAGCGCTGGTTCTGCGAGAGCATCATTGCGGCGATCGGGGATAGCGAGAGGTGAGGGCAAGAGTTACTCGTTTATTGCTTCCTCTCGCTCCTGTTCATATTCACTATACGTCTTGCTGGCATCCTCCATGCATTCGTCATATTGAGAGTGCGGAAGCTTAGAACATTCATAACGGTTGCTCGCCTGAATGCCCTCATAAGCCCCTCGGCTTGTACAGCCAGCCAGAATGCAAAGCATGATAAATAGAAGTCCTTTCTTCATCGCTTTATCCGATTTCCATTTTCGCGTAACGCCGCCCGCAGGCGTCGAGGCCCGAGCGGCAGCTGTGGGTGAAGGTGCCCAGGCTTCTCGGATCCGCGTAATGGGAAGCCACCCGCTGCTGTAGCAAGAACACACTGGATGGATAGCAGGAGGTCATAGGTCTGTCGAGACATCCCCTAGACCTGACGATACCGCCGCCGCCTGACAGAGCCCTCCTAACCCTGGACGAAGGACGAGAGGCCATCACGGTATACCCGCCCATGGTCGTGTTATCGCGCCACCTCCGCGCGCGTTATCTCAAAGCCCGATTTCGACCTGCTCGTCCATCGGGACCGTGCAGCAGGTCAGCACATGGCCCTCGGCCGGACTGATCAGCGGCTTGCGTGGATAGTGAACATTTCCCGAGAGCAGCCGTGTGGCGCAGGTACCGCACTTGCCCGAGCGGCAGTTGTGGGAAGGCTTTAGGCCGGCCGCCTCGGCGGTTTCCAGCAGCGTGCCGCTCTGTGCGGTCCATTCGGTCTGGACCTTCGAATGGGCGAAGGAAACCGTTGCGCGCTTTGGCAGTTGCACGGTCGCCGCTAGTTCATCGGGCGCTTCAAGTTCGCCCGTGCCAAAGAACTCATAATGGATATGCGAGCGATCGATGCCCATGTCGCGCAAGCCGGTATACAGCGCTCGCATGAAGCTCTCGGGGCCGCATAAGTAGAACTGGTAGCCGCCGAAAGGGAGCAGCCCAGCGAGAACCTCCATGCTCAGCCTCGCCTCGATGTCGTGCGTGTGGCCCAGCCTGTCTTCCGTGCCCGGCGCCGAATAGGCGGTGAAGAGATGCAGCCAGTCGTACTGGCGGGCGAGCGCCTCGAGCTCGCCGCGAAATGCCCGGCTGGCGCTGTTCCGGGCGGCATGGATGAAATACACCTCGCGCCGAGGTGCCCCGTCGCGCCGCGCACTCACGAGCCCGTCGAGCATTGCCACCATGGGCGTGATGCCGACGCCGCCAGAGAGCATGACGATGGGCTGGGCACTGTCATCCAGCAAGAAATCGCCCGTCGGCGAGGCGGCTTCGATCGTATCCCCACGCCCTAGCCGGTCGTGCAGCAGACGAGAGGCCCGGCCATGCGCTTCCCGCTTGATGGAGAGGCGGTAGTCGCGCCCGTTTGGCCCTTGCGAGATCGTGTAGCTGCGCAGAATCGGTCCGTCATCGTCATGAAGCCGGATCGGCAGGAACTGCCCTGCCACATGCGGCGCGATCGGGCCACCGTCTGCGGGGGTCAGATAGAAGGAGGTGATGGCGTCGCTTTCCCTATGCTTCGATACGATCCGGAAGCGGCGATAGCCGTCGCGCCTGAGCGCGGCCAAGTGCACCTCATCCCAGGTGCCGGTGGCCTCGAGTGCGGGCCAGGGTTCGGCAAGCGTTGCGGTCAACGGCAAGGTGGCGGTGGCATACCAGATCGCTTCCGGCCGCACATCGACGATGCGCTCGGCCCCGGTGAAAGCGCCGGCGCGTTCAGCGCTCCAGTCGATGCTGGCACGGCCGGTCAGCACGACCGCCTCGCCGGTTTCGAAGTCCGGCACAAACAGGCCTATGCGGCCATCGCTCTCGATGTTGCCGAGCGTGTTGAACATGCGATTGCCGGAAAAATCGGGAAAGGAGAGCGAGCCGTCGTCGTTGATGCCGAGAAACCCCGGCCGCCCGCCGCGGTGCGAGGCATCGACCCCGGCGCTGCCCCCCTCGAGCGGACCGGCGGCCCGGGAGGCGATGAAGAAGGTGTCGGCTGATTCGATGATGCGACGGACCGCCGGGTCGGCCAGGCTGCTGCTTCGCCCGGCGGCGGCCGAAGGCTCGGCCCTGGCAACGGTCTGGGAGCGGGTCTGGATGTACTGCGGGCAGTTCCCGAAGCTCTGGTCGACCGCGAGAGTGATCCCGCCACCCGAAGTGTGTCGCACCCGGCCATTCATCCGATTGCGGCGCCGGTTGGTGAGGTCGACCCCGACGAGCCCAACGCTCGACCCGGGCGTCAGCATCAGCCCGAGTTCGTCGACGAGTACCGGCGCGCGTTGCAATACCAGCGTCTCCGGGGAGGGAGAGGCCGAGTAGCCAGGCGGCCCGAAGACGGGAACGCACCAGGGGCGACCCGCCGGATCGAGCAGGCCGAGAAACAGCATCGGCAGGTTCTCGAAGAAATCGCGGTGCTGCTGCGGCATCGCAGGGCGCACGAAGCCTGCCGCACTCTCGAGCCAATCGCTGGCGACTTCGGCACGACGCTGTACCGCTCGCTCGCCGGCGTGAAAGGTGTGATCGCGCTGCGCCATGCGATGCCCCTCTCGATCAGGCGGTTTCAGGAAGCGGCGTACGGACCATGCCGACGAAGCCTTCCTGCGCTTCGACTCTTGTCAACCAAGACCGGATCGCGGGATAGGCATCGAGACTCACGCCGCCTTCGGGCGCATGGGCGATATAGCTGTAGCCGGCGACATCGGCGATGGTGATGGCCGGTCCGGCCAGGAAATCGCGGCGTTCCAGTATCGGCTCCAATTGGGCAAGCAAGCGATGCGCCGCCGCCTTGGCGCCGTCGTGATCCAGCGAGGCGCCGAAGACCGTCACCAGCCGTGCCGCGCAAGGGCCACGCGCGATCTCACCGGCGGCCACCGACAGCCAACGCTGCACTTCCGCGGCGCCCGCGGGGCTTTCAGGCAGCCAATCGTGGCCGGTGGGATAGGACTTCACCAGATAGACCAGAATGGCGTTGGAATCCGACAGCATCACGCCGTTGTCATCGATGACAGGGACCTGCCCGAAGGGGCTGATAGCGAGAAATGCGGGCGCCTTGTGCGCGCCGTTCTTGAGATCGATATCGACGGTCTCATAGGGCAGGCCGAGCAGTGCCATCATGAGTTCGACACGATGGCTATGACCCGATTTCGGGTGACGGTACAGCTTGATCGGGGCGGCATGAGAGGGAAAGTTCGAGTTCATGCTTGGGCTCCTGTGAACGAGGCATGGGACTTTCGAGCTCGAGTTGGTGAGCTGTTCACGAGGATATGGCTTTCCAAAAACACGCAGTAGATGGGCAAAGTTGAAAGTCTAACTTCCATTTTTTGGAAAAAAGGTAACCCTGGACGAGGCCCATGCCCGACAGACTCCAGACGATGGCCATGCTGGTCAAAGTGGTCGACGAAGGCAGCATCACGTCGGGCGCTCGAGCCCTGAGGATGCCCATCGCCACCGTTAGCCGCAGGATTTCCGAGCTGGAGGCCGACTTGAACGCCGAGCTGGTTCAGCGCTCTCCTCGTGGGCTGACGTTGACCGAGGCGGGAACGGCCTACGTGGCGGCGTGCCGAAGGATCCTGGAAGAGGTGGCCGAAGCGGAGCGTGGCGCCTCCGGTGAGTTTACCGCGCCTCGGGGTACGCTGACCCTGACGGCGCCGATCGTCTTCGGGCGTCTGTATGTCCTGCCGGTGGTCACGGCTTTCCTCCAGTGCCATCCGGAGGTGAACATTCAGCTGCAACTCACCGACCGTCCGATGAGCATCGGTGAGGAGCATATCGATGTGGCTGTGCGTATCGGCCCGCTACCGGATAGCGGCCTTATCGCTCGGAAAGTCGGCGAAGTACGCCAAGTCGTCTGTGCGAGCCCCGCCTATCTCGACAAGCACGGCAGGCCCTCTGCGCCAAGCGATCTCGAGAGGACCTCCTGTATTACCTTCGATCAGCTGCTGGCCATCCAGGCCTGGCGTTTCGAAGCGGAGGGGGAGTCGCTGAGGATTCCGGTTCAGGCACGCCTGACCGTGAACACGGCCGAAGCGGCATTGGATGCTGCCGAGGCGGGTCTCGGCTTTACCCGGGTTCTCTCCTATCAGTCGGCACCGAGGATCCAGGCCGGACGCCTGGAAACGGTACTGCAGGCGTGGGAACCAACGCCCTGGCCGATCCACCTGGTTTACGAGCGTCGGCCGCTGCTCCCGCAGAAGCTGCGCGCCTTCATCGATTTCGCGGTGCCATGTATCGCGCAGAGCGTGAAGGCCGGGTTTGCTGGGGCTGACCGCTGATCATCCACGAACGGCCACCGCCGATTAGCGGCCCCGATGAGCAGCCAACACGGCCGCGAGGCCTTCCTGCAGGTCCTTGACGAAAGATTCGGGCACCTCCAGCGACGGAAAGTGCCCGCCCTTTTCGGCAGTTCTACACCGGACGATCTGCCGGTACCGCTGCTCGGCCCAGGGGCGCGGGCACTTCTCGATGTCGCGGGGGTATATCGTGATGGCAGAGGGAACATCGACCCGCAGCCCGGGGTCGAGCGTGTTAACCCCGCCGTGGCTTTCGTAGTAGATGCGGGCCGCCGAAGCGCCGGTTCGTGTCAGCCAGTAGAGGGTGACGTCATCGAGAATCCTGTCTCGGGAAATCGTCTCGAAGGGGCTGTCTTCGGTATCCGTCCATTCGGCGAACTTGTCGAGGATCCAGGCCAGGAGCCCGACGGGCGAGTCGACCAGCGAGTAGCCGATGGTCTGCGGTCGGGTCGCCTGCTGCTTCGCATACGCCGCGCGGTAGAGCCAGAAGTCGCGAGTGTCCTCGGCCCATTTTCGTTCTTCCGCCGTCAGCCCCTCCATGGCCAGACCGGGCGGTGCCTGCGCCAGCGTCGAGTGGATGCCGAGAACCTGCGCCGGGAACCTGCCGCCGAGGACGGTGGTGATGACACCGCCCCAGTCGCCGCCATGGGCGACGAACTTGTCGTAGCCGAGCCTTCCCATCAGCTCCACCCAGGCGGCCGCGATCTTCCCCGCGCCCCAACCGGTGGTAGCCGGCTTGTCGCTGTAGCCAAAGCCCGGCAGCGACGGAGCCACGACGTGGAATGCCGGCGCGCCTGGCTCTTTCGGATCTGCCAGCTCATCGACGATATCGATGAACTCGGCGATGCTGCCCGGCCAGCCATGCGTCAGGATCAGGGGAGTGGCATCGGCGCGTGCGGATCGGCGGTGCAGGAAGTGGATGCAGAGGCCGTCGATCACCGTGCGGAACTGGCCGATACGGTCAAGGCGCGCCTCGAACGATCGCCAGTCATACTCGTTGCGCCAATAGTTGACGACATCGACGAGGTCGGCGAGAGGAACACCCTGATCCCAGCGGCGAGGATCGGGCGCGGCGCGATAGACCGTCTCGGTCTCCGGTAGCCGCGCCGCGGCCAGTCGCGCGCGCAGGTCGTCGAGGTCGGCATCGGTTGCACGGGCTTCGAATACTTGAACATCCCTGTCTAGGCGATTCATGCGTTTGTCCCTTCAGCCTCGATGTTGACGCCGACGGTGACGGAGCCGAAGGCATGACATCGCTCTGCGAAATCCGCGCCTGGCACCGCCAAACAGTTTGGCAAAGAAATCGGCGCGCAACCGGGCATTGCGCCGCTCGATGTCACGCATTTTTGGGTCGGGGTTATGGAAGGCCATCGCCACCTCTGCAGTCACTGAGTAAGCGTAGCAAGCTCGGCGCAGTTGCTCCCGGTCCGGCACCGCATCTGCTGTACACAAGACGCGTTCATGTGATGCCCAAAAAGACGAGAGCCAACGCAATGGCTGGCTCTGTGCTGACAGTCGAAACGGTCTCCTGAGGGCGGTCTAGCTCTCCATCGCCGCGAACGCTACGGCGATTGTAGGCGGTGCCGTGGGTCGGGCGTACATCGCCTTGAGGTACTCTCTCAGCCTCGGTGCGTCGCCAAGCATTTCCTCTTCGTTGGCCCAATCCAGGGTGTAGGCGGCATTGAAGTCGGCGACGCTGAGCCGGTCGCCGACGAGGTACTCGCGCTCCTGCATGTGGCGTTCGAGCACCGTCAGCATCCCCCTGCATTCCTGCCTGGCCAGGTCGACATCCTGAGGCAGCCGCTTCTCTTCCGGGTAGAGGAAGGTGTGGCGAGCAATCCTCCATAGTGGCTGCTCGATCTCGGTCACCAGGAAGAAATTCCAGCGATGCATTTGGGCGCGTTCTTCCACAGCGCTGGGAATGAAACCCGCCTGTGGATATTTTTCGGCCAAATAGAGCGGTATCGCGGCCGATTCGGTGATGACCTGGTCGCCGTCGACCAGTACGGGCACCTTGGCGGCGGGGTTGAGCGCGAGGAAATCTGGCTGGTAGTGCTCTCCTTGCATGAGGTCCACTGGGATCAGCTCGTACTCCAGGCCCAGTTCGTTGAGTAACCAGATGACGCGCAGGACTCGGGTCGGCGGCGTTCCGTAGAGTTTCAGCATGTTCGGCTCCATTGATTGGCAGGCATCTGCTGTTTCGCCTGTCTCAGGAACCCATCGAACGGGGGCGCACGCTATCGACATCCCATAACGAGAAGAGCCAGCGCGGTGCGCTGGCTCTTCTCGTCGTGTCTCGCTGCCGGCCGCTCGGCCTCAGCCGTTAGAGGTAGTAGTTGTTGCGCAGGCGGGGCGCATGCTGACGGTAGGCAGCTTCGCTCATCCGCTCGAGCAGACGGTACGCGGCAGCGCCGATGCGCTTGATCAGGGGAGCGCTGGTTTGGGTGGCGACTGCACTGTGGGAAAGCGTCTGGATGGTCATGGCTGGGTATCTCGGTTACTTCGTGAGGATGCTAACAGAATAACCGAGACATAGACTTTGGTCTAATTTATTCGCCTTTAGTCGCATGACCTGCGTCATGCCGATGGCCAAAAAACCGAGAGCCGGCACGTGTGCCGGCTCTCGGTGTCTTGCGGCCCTCGCCGGCCAGATTCGCTGCGTTGATGGCGAATCAGAAATCGAAGAACACCGTCTCACCTTCACCCTGCA
This sequence comes from Billgrantia sulfidoxydans, assembly GCF_017868775.1. Classification (NCBI taxonomy): domain Bacteria; kingdom Pseudomonadati; phylum Pseudomonadota; class Gammaproteobacteria; order Oceanospirillales; family Halomonadaceae; genus Billgrantia; species Billgrantia sulfidoxydans. Next base: position 4,124,654 of record NZ_CP053381.1, read on the forward strand.
GCCTGATGTCGAGGCGGTAGCGCACCTTGCCGTCGGCCTCTTCGCGCTTGGCGATGAGGGTCTGGCGGCGGGTCGGCGATTCGATGCGGGAGAGCACCGGGCAGGCGGCGTTGGCCTCGGCTTCGTCCTCGAAGTAGAGGCGGGTCTGCAGCTGGATGTTGATGCCGCGGGCGAAGATCGCCAGGTTGATGTGCGGCGCCATGAGCTGGCCGCTGGGGTGCGCCACCGGGCCGGGCTTGACGGTCTTGAGCGACCATTCGCTGCCGTGGTCGAAGGTGGTGGCGGTGCGCCCGAAGCTGTTGAACGGCTTCTTCAGGTCGAACTCGGGCTGGTAGACGCCGTTGGCGTCGGCCTGCCAGGCCTCGAGGAAGGCGTCGCGCACCAGGTCGCCGTTGCCGTCGATCACGGTGCCGACGACTTCGATCAGTTCGCCCTCGGCACCGGGCTTGGCCATCTCGTTCCAGATCTCTTCGTCGCGGGTCGGGTTGCCCGCGGCGGCCAGGGCCAGGCCGATGTGCACGTAGGGCCCGGCGGTCTGGGAGGCGGTCTCGCGCAGCATCAGCTCGCTGGTGGGAACGCTGTTTGGCTGTTTCATCTCTGTTCCCTCCTCACTGATTTTCGAAAAAGGTCTGCAGCTCGCCGCGCACCACCAGGTCGAAGCGGTAGGCCAGGCAGTCCATGGGCTTGCTGCGCGCCATGTCGAGGCGTCCGATCATGGTCTCGACCGCGGCCGGGTCCTTGATGGTGTTGACGATGGGGCACAGCGGAATCAGCGGATCGCCCTCGAAGTACATCTGAGTGATCAGGCGGGTGGAGATCGAGGGGCCCATCACCGAGACGTGGATGTGCGAGGGGCGCCAGCTGTTGGGGTCGTTGGGCCAGGGGTACGGGCCGGGCTTGATGGTGCGGAAGCGGTACCAGCCCTGCTCGTCGGTGAGGGTACGGCCCACGCCGCCGAAGCCGGGATCGAGCGGGGCGAGGTAGCGGTCGTTCCTGTGGCGGTAACGCCCGCCGGCGTTGGCCTGCCACATCTCGACCAGGGTGTGCGGCACCGGCTTGCCGAACTGGTCGATCACGCGGCCGAACATGATGATGCGCTCGCCGACCGGCAGGCCGGCCGCGCCCGAAAGCGACGGGTCTTCGCGGAAGTTGAGCAGCAGGTCGTTGTCGTGGGGGCCCATGCGCAGGTGGCGGAAGTCCGGGCCGGTGAGTTCGGAAGCGGTGGCTTGCTGCATGCTGGCCAGCGCCTGCTGCGGCGAGCGGGGCACGCTGGTCTTGTAGCCGGGGGCGTAGGCCGGGGGATGCCAGTTACGGTCGCGCTCCACGAAGCGCTTGTTGTGATCTTGCATGGCGTGTCGTCTCTTGGGGAGAGTGGTCTTATCCCGCCCAGTGTGGCCTCTCGCCAAAGGCCCGCCAATTGACGACTCGGGCACCCCTCATAACCAATGGGTTATGCTGCACCGCAATTATAGCGGCTGCTTTCAGCTACTCCCGGCGCCACGCTCCGCGCTCACTTCGCGCAGCACTTCGCAGAAGGCCTCCAGCGCCAGCGAGGGCTGCATGCTGGCGTTGTAGCACAGCCCGACGGAGCCGCCGCGGGGCTCCAGCTCGATGCCGAGGCGACTCAGCCGCCCCGCCGCCAGGTCTTCGACCACGGCCTCTTCGGGCACGACCCAGATCGCGTCGCTCTCCAAGGTGTAGTGGCGGCTGATGGGCAGCGAGAGCGTCTCCAGCCGCTGGCTCATCAGTGTCAGCGAGTGGCGCACGCAGAAGCTGTCGACCTGCTGGCGCAGGGTGGTCTGCAGGGGCGGCAGCACCCAGGGGAATTCACCCAGCCGGGCGGCGTCGAGCGGTGCGATGCCGGCCAGCGGGTGGCCGCGGCGCACGCACAGCAGCAGCGGCTCGTAGTAGAGGTGCTCGAAGGCCAGGTCGCGGATCTCGCGGGCCTCGGTCATGCGCCCCACCACGAGGTCCAGTTCGCCGCGGCGCAGGCGCGAGAGCAGGAAGGCACTGGCGCCGACTACCACGTTGACGCCCACCGCGTTCTGCCCGCCGGGTGCGGCGTGCCAACGGCGGATGGCCTCTGGCAGCAGCCGGCTCTCCACCGTGGAGAGCGCCCCCACGCGCAGGTCGTGGGCGCCCAAGTGCACGTCGCCCACCGCGGCCACGCCCTCTTCCAGCGCGCGCATGGCCGGCCCGGCATGACGCAGCAGGGTCAGGCCCGCCTGGGTCAGCGCCACGCCCTGGGGCGTGCGTTCGAACAGCGAAGCACCGAGGCTCTCCTCCAGCTCGCGAATGGTCTTGGAGATGCCCGGCTGGGTGATCGCCAGCCGCTCGGCGGCCCGGGCGAAGCTGCGCTGGCGGGCCACCTCGAGGAAGGCCTGCAGATGGCGCAGCTTGATACGGGCATTGAGCATGGGGTTTTCCTACTGGCGTGAGGCGAGCAGCCGCGGGGTGACGGCCATGGCGACCAGGCTGATCAGCAGGGTCGGCAGGAAGGCCAACGCCACGGTTCCCGAGAGATCGTTGAGCCAGCCGCCGACCACGGTGATGCCGAATACCAGAAGGTACCCGAAGAACAGCATGCCGGCCATCAGCCGCGGCAGCGCCTCGAGGCGAACCAGCCAGGCCGGCAGCGCCAGCACGAAGATGAACAGCGCACTGGTGAAGAAGCCGAACACGCCCGCCGCCCACACCACGTGGCCGCCCGGCAGCCACAGCATCAACGGCAGGGCCAGCAGTGCCAGGGCGGTGATGCCGATCAGCGGCCGGGACCGGCCCATCAGCCGGTCGGCGTAGAAGATCAGCAGCGCCGAGGAGAGCATTTGAGCACCGTTGAGGGCGGTGAGGCTGGGCGCCAGCAGGTCGAGGCGCGCACTCGCCTCGAGCAGCGGCGGCAGGAAGACGTTGCCGGTGAAGTAGAGCGCCGCCGCCGCACCGAGCAGTGCCACCAGGCGCCACGTGCGCCCGTCGCGCACGTTGGGCAGGGTCAGGCTGGCGCTACGGGAGCCGTTCGCCATGGCCGGAAGCTGCCGGCAGCCGACGATCAGCGCCAGCATCAGCAGCGGCACCGGCGCCACCCACAGGGCGAACGCCCACTGCCAGTGGGCGCCAAGCCAGGCCGCGGCCAGGGGGCCGGTGGCGCCCGCCGCCAGCAGCTCGCCCACCAGCAGGCCGTTGGTGTACACCGCCGAGGCGCGGCCGATGCGACCGGGCGCCCAGAGCTTGGCGAGTACCGGCATCGCCGTCTGCATGAAGGCGATGCCCACCCCCATCAGCACGGTGGCCAGCATGAAGGCGGTAAAGCCCTCGGGCAGGCTGCGCAGCGCACTGCCCAGCGCCATGACGGCGAGCCCCAGGAGCATGCTGGGCAGCGTACCGACCCGCGCCAGCAGCCAGCCGGCCAGCAGGGCGCCGAAGGCCAGGGTGACCAGCGGCAGGCTGGTGGCGATCGCCACCTCGCTGCTGGTAAAGCCCAGCACCGCCTTGAGCTGGGGAATCAGCGGCGGCACCACCAGCACCGTGAGGCGCAGGTAGAGCCCCAGGCACCACAGCAGGCCGTAGGCCAGCAGGGCCTGGCGCAGCTCGCTCGGCGGCGGGGTGGTGGTGTCCTGGGTCATGCCCTGCTCTCCTGGTCGCGAATGCCCTGCCCATAAAGCCGAAACCGGCCAAAGGCCGGTTCGGATCATGCCATGCGGCACAGCTTATTAGCACTCTAACGAAAGTCTAGGGCGTCTCACGCCGAGTCAATTCAACTCCTCGCCCCAGCCCAGCTCCTTGGCCAACGCAAACGCATGGTTCGCCGCCGGTACGCCGGCGTAGATCGCCACGTGCATCAGTACCTGGCGCAGCTCCGCTTCGGAGAGGCCGATGCGCTTGGCGGTCTTGAGGTGCAGCACCAGTTCCTCGCGGCCCAGGGCGGCGAGAATGCCGGTGGTGATCAGGCTGCGCTCGCGGCGGGTGAGGTCGTCGTTGCTCCACAGCTCGCCCCAGGCCAGCCGGGTGATCATCTGCTGGAAGGGGGCGTCGAGGCTGTTGGCGTTCCGGCTGGCGCGGGCGACGTGCTCCTCGCCGAGCACCTGCTTGCGGGTCTCGAGCCCCTCGGCGTAGCTCACGCCATGCTCGCCGACGTCCTCACGCTCGCTGGCCATCCACAGTAGCAGCCGCTTGGCCATGGCGGCGGGCGCCTCCACCGAGGGCACGTGGGCGATGCCTTCGAGGATCTCCAGCGGCGCCCCGCCACACTCGGCGGCCAGGGCCTGCAGGGTCTCCGGCGGGGTGGCCACGTCGGCGCTACCGCCGAGCAGGTGCACGCCGATGCCCGGATGCTCGCCGAGCGGCCCTTTCAGCTTGCCGCGGAAGTCGGTGCGGCCGAGCATCTCGCATAGGCGGGCGTAGGATTCGTCGTCGCCGCGGCCCATCTGGGTGCACCAGCCGGCCTGGAGTGCCGGTTCGGCCTCGAAGCAGGCCGGCGCGAACCAGCGCGGCACGATCTCCTCGGCCATGGCCGCCAGGCCTTCCTGACGAATGCGGCCGGCTCGGGTGGTCCACAGCTCCTGGTTGCCGATCACCGCGCCGGTGTTGGTCAGGGTGACGGAGTAGAGCCGCTCGGCGTGCTCACTGATCAGCTGCTGGCCGACCACGCCGCCGATGGAGGTGCCGACGAAGTGGAAGCGCGAGGCACCGGCATGCTCGACCAGCGCCAGCGCCTCCCGGGCCAGGGCCGCCGGAGTGATCTCGCCGCCTTCGGCCGGCCAGGCCTGGCTGGCACCGTGGCCGGGCAGGTCCCAGGTCAGCACGCGGTAGCGTGGCAGCAGCGCCGGCAGCAGCTCGTCCCACACCGCCTGGCTCATGCCCAGCGGGTGCGCCAGCACCACCAGCGGCAGCGCCTCGGGGCCGAGCAGGCGATAGGCGACGCTGCGGCCGTCGATCTCGATAAATGCCATGAACACTCTCCCATCCTCAGGCGTCGAATCATGGCTCGGCGCCTGATTGGAAAATAGCGGTAAGACGGAAGACCGGTGCTTCGCACCTGGAAGAGGGAAGAAACCCTGACACTGACCTCTTCTCTCTTCCTTCTTCCCTCTTAGCTCTTATGCCTAAGCCCTTTCGATCAGCGTGGCAATCCCCTGCCCCACTCCGACGCACATGGTGCACAGCGCGTAGCGCTTGCCAGTGCGCTGCAGCTCGTGAGCGGCAGTGAGCAGCAGGCGGGCGCCGGACATGCCCAGCGGGTGGCCCAGGGCAATGGCGCCGCCGTTGGGGTTGACCCTCGGGTCGTCGTCGGCGAGCCCCAGGTCCCGCGTGCAGGCAAGCGCCTGGGCGGCGAAGGCTTCGTTAAACTCGAAGATGTCGATCTCGTCCATGGTCACGCCGGTGCGCTCGAGCAGCTTGCGTACCGCCGGCACCGGGCCGTAGCCCATGATGCGCGGCTCGACGCCGGCCGTGGCCATGCCGATGATGCGGGCCATGGGCTTGAGCCCATGTTGCTCCACCGCAGCCCGGCTTGCCACCAGCATGGCGGCGGCGCCGTCGTTGACGCCGGAGGCGTTGCCGGCGGTGATGCTGCCGCCCTCGCGGAACGGGGTCGGAAGCCCAGCCAGCTTCTCCCGGGTGGTCTCGCGCGGGTGCTCGTCGGTGTCGAACACCAGCGGCTCCTGCTTGCGCCGGGGGATTTCGATGGGCGTGATCTCGATGGCGAAGCGACCCGCCTTCTGCGCGGCGGCGGCCTTCTGCTGGGAGCGCAGGGCGAAGGCGTCCTGGTCCTCGCGGGAGATGTTGAACTGTTCGGCCACGTTCTCGGCGGTCTCCGGCATGGAGTCGATACCGTAGGCCTTCTTCATCAGCGGATTGACGAAGCGCCAGCCGATGGTGGTGTCCTCGATCTTCTGGCCGCGGGAGAAGGCGCTGTCGGCCTTGCCCAGCACGTAGGGAGCGCGGGACATGGACTCCACGCCGCCGGCCAGGGCCAGCTCCATCTCGCCGGCCTTGATGGCGCGGAAGGCGGTGCCCACCGCGTCCATGCCGGAGCCGCACAGGCGGTTCATGGTAGTACCGGGCACCGAGGTGGGTAGGCCCGCCAGCAGGGCGGACATGCGCGCCACGTTGCGGTTGTCCTCGCCGGCCTGGTTGGCGCAGCCCATGAAAACCTCTTCAATCGCGGAAGGGTCCAGGTCGGGCGCTTCCGCCAGCACCGCCTTGAAGATGGTGGCGGCGAAGTCGTCGGGGCGCACGCTGGCCAGGGTACCGCCGAAGCGGCCGATGGCGGTGCGCCGCGGATGGCAAAGGAATACGTCGGTCATACCTTATCTCCTCTAATTCGCCGTCGCGGCGTCACGCACCGGCATGGGCGCGGGCGGTCCTGTCTTTGAGTTCGCGCAGGACCTCAAGCTCGCGGGCCGAGGGCTCCGGGGTGCTCTCCAGCGTGTCGGCAAAGCGGATCTCCCAACCGGTGGCCTCGATCACGTCCTCGCGGCTCACGCCCGGGTGAAGCGAGACCACCACCAGCTCCTTGGTCTCGGGGTCGGGCTTCATCACGCACAGGTCGGTGATGACCCGGGTCGGCCCCTTGCCGATGTTGGGCACACCGTCGCGGCCCTTGCCGTCGCGGCCGAAGCCCAGGGTGGTGACGAAATCGACCCGGTCGACGAAGGCGCGCTTGGAGTGCTTCAGGGTGATGAAGACCTCACCCGCGTTCGTCGCGATTTCCGGCGCACCGCCGCCGCCCGGCAGTCGCACCTTGGGCTCGCGGTAGTCGCCGATCAGGGTAGTGTTGAGGTTGCAGTAGCGGTCGATCTGGGCGGTACCGAGGAAGCCCACGTCGATCTTGCCGCCCTGCAGCCAGTAGCGAAACATCTCCGGCACCGAAACGGTGGTGAGCGCCGTCTCGGCCAGCTCGCCGTCGCCGATGGAGAGCGGCAGCACGTTGGGCTTGGTCTGCAGGGTGCCGGATTCGTAGATCAGCACCACGTCCGGCGCATGCGTCAGGCGCGCCAGGTTGGCCGCCTCGCTGGGCAGGCCGATGCCGACGAAGCAGGTCATGCCGTTCTCCAGCGCGCGGGCCGCGGTGACGGTCATCATCTCCGCCGAGGTGTAGTCCAGGCACTTATCGACGGTACTCATCAGGCGTTCCCCCCTGCGTTCATGACGTTCTCTTCGATCCACCGGGTGAAGGTGTCGCGGTCGCGGGCGATGGCGTCCCACTCCTTGTAGAAGGCGTTGTTGCGCGGGTAGTAGCCGTGGGCATAGGAGGGCAGCGAGCCCTTCTCGGCCACGGCGATGGCGCTGATGGCCCAGCCCGGGATGATGCAGGCGTTGGGGTGGTAGTCGGCCTCGGCGCGCAGGTCGTCGACGATCTCCTCCACCGTGACGATGCTGCGCTTCGCCGCCAGTACGGCCTCCTTCTGCACGCCGACGATACCCTCCACCAGCACGTTGCCGGCGCGGTCGGCCTTCTGCGCATGCACGATGGAAACGTCCGGGCGCACCGAGGGCACCGCGGCCAGGCGCTCGCCGGTGAACGGGCACTCGATGAACTTGATCTGGTCGTTGACGCTGGGCAGCTCGCTGCCCACATAGCCACGCAGCACGGCCAGAGGCAGCCCGGCGGCACCGGCCTCGAAGGCGCAGGCCATGGCGGCGTGGCTGTGCTCGAGGATCTCGACCTTGTGCGGCCAGCCCTTCTCCACCGCGTCGCGCAGGCGATGCAGCGAGCCCACGCCGGGGTTGCCGCCCCAGGAGAAGATTACCTTCCTGGCGCAGCCGGCGCCGATCATCTGGTCGTAGACCAGGTCCGGCGTCATGCGGATCAGGGTCAGGTCACGCTTCTTCTGGCGGATCACCTCGTGACCAGCAGCGAAGGGAATCAGGTGGGTAAAGCCCTCCATGGCCACGGTGGCGCCGTCTTCGACGTAGCGGGCCACCGCGTCACGGAGGCTCAGGAATTCGGCCATGGTGTTCTCCTGGGCGCTCTCGTTAGAAAGTTCGAATAGCGAACTTTGTTTTGTGATGCGAACAAGTTAACGCCAAGCTCATGCCATCGTCAAATACGCTGCCCATGAAAAAGCGAGGGGAGGCCTGGCTTCCCCTCGTTGGGTTCAACGAAACCGATGGATTTTCAGGGCATTATTCGCGCTGCAGCCAGGCCGCCGCGCGGCGTACTTGCGCCTGGCCGCTACCAAGGTATAAGGCAGGATCCGTCGCCCCAGCTTCCAGGGCCAATGCCGCTATCGTCGTGGAAGGCTAGGTGGTAGCCAGGCCGAGGATCTCGCGGGCCTGCTGCCAGGTGGCCACGGGGCGCTCGTACTTCTCGCACAGTTCCACGGCACGCTCGACCAGGGCGGCATTGGACGGTGCCAAGGTGTCGCGGTCGAGTCGCACGTTGTCTTCGAGGCCGGTGCGGGTGTGGCCACCCGCGGCGATGGACCATTCATTCAGCAGGAGCTGGTTGGGGCCGATGCCGGCACCGCACCACTGGGCATCAGGGGCCAGGCGCTTCAGGGTCTCGATATAGAAATCGAAGGTTGGCTTGTCCGCCGGCATGGCGTTCTTGACCCCCATCACGAACTGAACGTAGAGCGGCGCCTTGAGCTTACCCTGTTTTGAAAGATTCACCGCCTGGTGGATGTGCGACAGGTCGAAGGCTTCGATTTCGGGCTTGATGGCGTACCTCAGCATCTCGTCGGCCAGCCACTCCACCAACTGCGGCGGGTTCTCGTAGACGCGGTTGGGAAAGTTGTTGGAGCCCACCGAGAGACTGGCCATATCCGGCCTGAGCGGCAACATGCCGCCCCGCTCCTGGCCGGCACCGGAGCGCCCACCGGTCGAGAGCTGGATGATCATCCCCGGGCAGTGCTTTCTGAGCCCTTCCATCAACTGGGCGAACTTTTCGGGGTCCGATGTCGGGCTCTGGTCGTCGTTGCGCACGTGACAGTGGGCGATGGTGGCCCCGGCTTCAAACGCCGCCTGGGTGCTCTCGACCTGCTCTTCGATGGTAATCGGAACGGCAGGGTTATTCTCCTTGCGCGGCAAGCTGCCGGTGATGGCAACACAGATAATGCAGGGATTGGACATGACGGCCTCTCGGGGAACCGGAGCGCAACCAGGCGTTGATACGAAGGGGCCTGGAAGGCATTCCATTTAGTTCGTATAACGAACATAGATTTGCAATACGAACAATCTAGTCCCATGAACCTCCACCGTCAAATCTGCAAGCGTGTATATAAGCAAAGGGGAGGCCAGGCCTCCCCTTTGCAGGAATACGAAAAGAAATGCTATCTCAAAGCGTTATTCACCCAACCAGGCCATGGCGCGATGCACCTGCGCCTGGCTACTACCAAGGTATAAGGCCGGGTCCGTTGCCTGGCGCAGGGCTTCCGCTTCAATCCGCCCCCTCACTTCGGCGTGCTCTTCAAGCGCCTCGGCATAGGGAATGCCCTGGTGTCGTGCCGTTTCGGCGGCTTCGGCGCTGATCCGCTTGGCTGCATCCTGGCCCAGTACCGGCGCCAGCAGGCGTGACACCGGCTCGGCCATGATGCCGCCGCCGGTGGCCGCCAGGTTGCGCCGCATCGCCTCGGGGTGAACCTCGAGCCCCTCGAGCAGCACGGCGGCCTGCTCCAGTGCCCCCTCCAGCAGCAGCGCACTATCGATCAGCGGCGACCATTCGGCGTGCCACTCGCCCAGCCCGCGCTCCAGCGGCTGGGCAACGGCATGGAGCAGCACCGTGGTGTTGCCGTGCACCTGTCGGGCGGCACCGCGGATCATGGCGCAGCGCACCGGGTTGCGCTTGTGCGGCATGGAGGAGGACTCGCCCATGCCCGGGGCGGATGGCTCGGCCACTTCGCCCACTTCGGTCTGGGTCAGCAGCGCCACGTCGAGCGCCAGCTTCTCGGCCGCCCCCGCCGCGGCGTCCAACGCCGTACCCAGGGCATGGATCGGCAGGCGGTCGGTATGCCAGGGCAGTACCGGCGTCGCCAGGCCGAGCTTCTGAGCGATGGCGTCCATAAAGTCGAGGCCCAGCGTGTCCCAGCCGGAGTGCACCCCCACGGCGCCGCCGAACTGCACCGGCAGCTCGACCTGTGCCAGGCGTCGTCGCGCCTGCTCCAGCCCGATGGCCCAGTGCGCCACCTTGACGCCGAAGGTAGTCGGCAGCGCCTGCTGCATCAGCGTACGCCCCACCATCACCGTCTGCTCATGGGCCTGCATGAGCGCGAGCGCGGCCGTACGGCAGCGCCCGAGCAGCGCATCCAGCGCAGCCAGTCGCGGCTGGAGCAGCAGCATCAGCGCCGAGTCGACCACGTCCTGGCTGGTGGCACCCATGTGCCAGTAGCGCTTGAGCGCATCGGGCAGCGCGGCGCGCCCCTGCTTGACGAAGGGAATCGCCACGTTGCCGCCGCTGGCCACGCCCGCCGCCAGCGCCTCGTGATCGAAGGCATGCGCTTCCAGCACGCGCCGCATGGCCCCGCTCGTCCCTCCGGGCATGGCGCCTCGCACCTCCTGCACCTCGGCCAGGGCCAGCTCGAAGGCCAGCATGGCCTCGACCAGTGCCGAAACGTTGCACTGCATTAATGCCGATTGGCTCATGAAGGGGTGCCGCAGGAGGGTGTCAGGCATATCATGCTCTCCCAAGGAATGGCTGACCCATGGCTTAGGCTTAGCCCATGGTCGTACAGATGTTCGCAATTCGAACATTATGCTAGATTGAAGGGCTCCCAAAGAGCAAACCATTCAAGACGACGGCACAACGACGGAACAAAAATGGCATCAGAGGAAGAGGTTCTCAGCCCGGACGACCGGGACTTCGTCACCGCACTGGCCAGTGGCCTGGAAGTGATCCTGGCCTTCGACGAGACGCACTCGCGCATGACCCTGAGCGAGGTCGCCAGCCGTACCGGCATGAACCGCGCCCGCGCCCGGCGCTTCCTGCTCACGCTGCATGCGTTGGGCTACGTGAGGAAGCAGGGCCGCAACTTCGAGCTAGCCCCGCGGGTGCTGCAGCTCGGCTATGCGTTTCTCTCTGCCAACAACTATCGTAGCGTGATCCAGCAGGTGCTGGAGGACATCACCGCCGAAAGCGGCGAATCCTCCTCCCTCGGCGTGCTCGACGGCGACGAGGTCACCTACGTGGCGCGCTCCTCGGCCCGTCACCGGCTGATGGCCATCACCCTCTCCGTTGGCACCCGGCTGCCCGCCGCCCACACCTCGATGGGACGTGCGCTGCTGGCCCAGCTTCCCGATGCCGAACTGGATGCCTTCCTGGAGCGGGTCACGCTTACGCGCTACACCGACAAGACCGTAACCGACAAGGCCGCACTCAAGAAGCGCATCCTCAAGGTGCGCCAGCAGGGCTACGCCATCGCCGACCAGGAGCTCGACTCGGGGCTGCGCTCGCTGGCCGTGCCGGCCTTCGACGCCAACGGCAAGCTGCTCGGCGCCATCAACATCAGCACCAACGCCGCCCGGGTCGATCTGGATACCCTGATGAAGGAGTACCTGCCGCTACTGCAGCGCAAGGCCCGCGAAATCCGCGCGACCGTCAGCTGAGGCAAGGCAGAGCGTCGTCGAACCCACCTCGTGCCGGGAAGCGTGCATGCTGGAAATTCTCGCCATTACCACGCCGATCTTCCTGCTGATCGGTGCCGGCTATCTGGCCATGGGCATACGGCTGATCAATCGGGAGCAGGTGCAGGGTGTGGCGACCTTCGTGCTCTACTTCGCCCTGCCGGCGCTGGTGATACGCGCCCTGACCCAAAGTCCGCTCGACGAGGTGCTGCAGAAGCCGTACCTGCTGGCCTACGGCCTCGGCTCGGCCCTGGTCTTCGGCTTGGCCCTGCTGCTGACCCTGACGCTGCAGCGCAAGCCGCTCAGCGAAGGCGCCCTGCATGCCCTGGGCGTGTCCGCCTCCAACAGCGGTTTCATCGGCTATCCCGTCGCCGCCATGGTGCTCGGCAGCTCGCCGGCCGCCGTCTTCCTGGCGCTGAACATGATGATCGAGAACCTGCTTATCATCCCGATGGCCCTGATCCTGGCCGAGGCCGGGCGCCAGAGCGGGACCGGCATCGGAGCCATCGCGGGCAAGACCTTCTTGCGGCTGATCCGCAACCCCATCCTGATCGGCCTGGCCCTGGGCCTGCTATTGGCGGTAACGGAAACCTCGCTGCCGCGCCCGCTGGCCCAGGTCGTCGAGATGCTGGCCAATGCCGCCGGGCCGGCGGCGCTGTTCGTGATCGGCGGGACCCTGTTCGGGCTCCAGGTGCGCGGCATGCTGCGTGACGTCGGGCAGATCGTCGTCGGCAAGCTGGTTCTGCATCCTCTCGCCGTGCTCGGCCTGTTTCTGCTGATGCCGGCGGCGGACCCCACCCTGCTGGCCGGCGCACTGCTGTTCGCCTGCGCACCGATGATCAGCGTCTATCCCCTGCTCGGCCAGCGCTACGGCATGGCCGGCGTCAGCGCCGCCGCGCTGATGGTGGGCACACTGGCCGCCTTCTTGAGCCTGAGCCTGGCCATCTGGGCGATCCAGGCTGCCGGGCTACTGCCCATCGGCTAGCGCTTCAGGCTCCATTCACTCCCACCCCTCGACGCCGGCCATGTCGGGCAGCTCGTGGGCGATGCCCTTGTGGCAGGTAATGCAGGTATCGTCGCCCTGGATCAGCCCTCGCCGATGTGCCGCGGCCGCCCGGTTGCTCTGCCGAGTGAAATCCATGGCGTCCTCGTCGTGGCAGTTGCGGCACTCCAGCGAGTCGTTGGCCTCGAAGCGGCGCCACTCGCGGGAGGCCATCTCCAGGCGGTGGTCGAGGAACTTCTCGCGGGTATTGATGGTGCCGAAGATCTTGCCCCATACCTCCTTCGAGGCCTGCATCTTGCGCGCGATCTTGTCGGTCCAGTCGTGCGGCACGTGGCAGTCCGAGCACACCGCCCGCACACCCGAGCGGTTGGTGAAGTGAATGGTGGGCTGGATCTCTTCGTAGACGTTGGCCCGCATCTCGTGGCAGCCGATGCAGAACCGCTCGGTATTGGTCGCCTCCATGGCGGTATTGAAGCCGCCCCAGAACAACACCCCGCCGATGAAGCCCCCCACGGTGAGAAACCCCAGGCTGAAGTAGCCGCTGGGCGAATTGAAGACGCGCCAGAAGACCGCGAGCAGGCTCTTGATACGTTGGATCATGCAGCACCCCTCACTCTTCCGTCTCGCGTGGCTGGCGGAGGATTTCGGCGATGTCGACGAAGCGGTTCTCGACTGCCAGCGGCGCGTCCGTCTGCGGCACGTGGCACTGGTTGCAGAAGTAGCGGCGCGGCGAGAGTTCGGCGAGGAAGTTGCCGTCGCGGTCCATGTAGTGGGTCACGCTGATCATCGGGGCCTGGGTGTCGCCGACCCGCTGCCGGCTGTGGCAGCTCATGCAGCGGTTGGCGTTGAGGTCGACCTGGTAGTTGTCGATCTTGTGCGGGATGGTCGGCGGCTGCATCGGGTAGGCCCGGACTCGCCGCTGGTCGTCGTTCACGACGTCGTAGAGCGGTTCCGGGGTGCGCTCCTCGAGCAGCGGTACGTGGCCGCGCAGGGCATCGAGTTCGCCCTCCTGGGCGAGCACGCCCAGGCTGATCGCCAACACTGCGACGGCGATGGCGGGGGTGATCGTTCGCATCGTGCTTCCCTCCCTAGACCGGTTCGATCCGGCAGGCGCACTTCTTGAAGTCCGTCTGCTTGGAGATGGGGTCGGTGGCGTCCAGCGTGACCTTGTTGATCAGCTGGCTGGCATCGAACCAGGGCACGAACACCAGCCCCCTGGGCATGCGGTTGCGCCCGCGCGTCTCGACGCGGGAGTTCATCTCGCCGCGCGGGCTGACGATACGCACCTCGCTGCCGCGACGCACGCCGAGCTGACGCGCGTCCTCGGGGTGCAGGTAGACCACTGCCTGGGGAAAGGCGCGGTGCAGCTCGGGCACGCGCCGGGTCATCGAGCCGGAGTGCCAGTGCTCGAGCACCCGGCCGGTGACCAGCCACATCGGGTACTCCTCGTCGGGCGACTCGGCGGGCGGCTCGTAGGGCAGGGCGTAGATGACGGCGCGCCCGTCCTTGTGGCCGTAGAACTGGAAATCGCGCCCCTCCTCCACGTAGGGATCGTACTCGCCGTTGTAGCGCCAGCGCGTCTCCTCGCCGTCGACCACCGGCCAGCGCAAGCCGCGCTCCTGGTGGTAACGCTCGAACGGGGCTAGGTCGTGGGCCTTGCCGCGGGTGAACTTGGCATACTCCTCGAACAGCCCCTTCTGTACGTAGAAGCCGAAGTGGTGAGCCTCGTCGTTGGCGTACTCCTCGTCGAGCTCGTCGAGGCCGTAGGCATCCACCTGGCCGTTGCGGAACAGCACCTCGAACATCGACTTGCCGCGGTAGTCCGGGTTGGCCTCGAGCAGTTCCTCCGGCCACACCTCCTCGATCTGGAATCTGGAAGCGCTTGGAGAACTCCACCATCTGCCACAGGTCGGAGCGCGCTTCGCCGGGCGCCCTGACCAGCTGATGCCAGAACTGGGTGCGCCGCTCGGCGTTACCGTAGGCGCCCTCCTTCTCGACCCACATCGCCGCGGGCAGGATCAGGTCGGCCAGCTCGGCGGTCACGGTGGGGTAGGCATCGGAGACGACGATAAAGTTGTCGGGGTTGCGGTAGCCGGGGTAGGTCTCCTCGACCAGGTTGGCCGCCGCCTGGACATTGTTGTTGCACTGCACCCAGTAGACGTTGATCTCGCCGTCCTTGAGCATGCGGTTCTGCAGTACGGCATGGGCGCCGGGCTTCTCCTGGATGGTACCTTCCGGCACCTTCCAGGCGTTCTCGGCGAAGCGGCGGTGGTCCGGGTTGGTCACCACCATGTCGGCCGGCAGCCGGTGCGAGAAGGTGCCGACCTCGCGCGCGGTGCCGCAGGCCGAGGGCTGGCCGGTCAGCGAGAAGGGACTGTTGCCCGGGGTGGAGATCTTGCCCGTCAGCAGATGGATGTTGTAGATCATGTTGTTCGCCCAGACCCCGCGGGTGTGCTGGTTGAAGCCCATGGTCCAGAACGACATCACCTTGGTGTCGGGGTCGGCGTAGAGCTCGGCCAGGGCATCGAGCTGACGCTGGGGCACGCCCGAAAGCTCGCTGACCGTCTCGGCGTCGTACTGCTGCAGGAACTCGCGGTAGCGCTCGAAGTCGATGTCGCGGGCACCGCCGCTTTCGGCGGCGTTGGCCGCCGCCAGCTCCAGGCGATGCTCGGGGCGCAGGCCGTAGCCGATATCGACGTTGCCCTCCATGAAGCGCACGTGCTCGTTGACGAAGTCCCAGTTCACCCGGTCGTTCTCGATGATGTAGCGCTGTATATAGTTGAGGATCGCCAGATCGGCCTGGGGCGTGAAGATGATCGGCTGGTCGGCCAGCTCGAAGGAGCGGTGCTCGAAGGTGGAGAGCACCGCCACCTTGACGTGGGGAGCCGACAACCGGCGGTCGGTGACCCGGGTCCACAGGATGGGGTGCATCTCGGCCATGTTGGAGCCCCACAGCACGAAGGCATCCGCCGCCTCGATGTCGTCGTAGCAGCCCATCGGCTCGTCCATGCCGAAGGTGCGCATGAAGCCGAATACCGCCGAGGCCATGCAGTGGCGCGCATTGGGGTCGATGTGGTTGGAGCGGAAGCCGGCTTTCATCAGCTTGTTGGCGGCATAGCCCTCCCACACCGTCCACTGGCCGGAGCCGAACATGCCGATACCCTGGGGGCCCTTCTCGCGCAGCACCGCCTTGTACTTTTCAGCCATCACGTCGAAGGCCTCGTCCCAGCTCACCGGAGTGAACTCGCCGTTCTTGTCGTACTGGCCGTTGGTCTTGCGCAGCAGCGGCTGGGTGAGTCGGTCCTCGCCGTACATGATCTTGGACAGGAAATAGCCCTTGATGCAGTTGACGCCGCGATTGACCGGGGCGTTGATGTCGGCGTGGGTGGCGACCACCTGATTGTCGCGTGTCGCCACATTGACCCCGCAGCCCACGCCGCAGAAGCGGCACGGTGCCTTCGACCACTTCAACTGGGACTGGCTGGCGTCGGTGACCACGTTCTGCGCCTGGCCGGTAGTTCTGATCCCTGCCGCCGCGGTGGCTGTGGTCGCCGCCGTGGCCTTGATGAAGTCACGTCGCGTCAGCGTCATCGCTCATCTCCTCCATCTCCCTGTTCAGTTCCTCGGCGATCTCCGCATGGTGGTAGACCAGGCTCACCGACAGCACGCCCGGGGCTCGCTGAAGCGCCTCGATGAATGCCACAATCTCGCGCTGTCCCGCCGTCTCCAGCACCAGCACCATCTTGCCGCACGGGTCCGTGGCGTGGACTTCGACGCCCGGATGGGCCTGGCACTGCTGTCGGACGTCGGCGATGTGCGCCGGCTGCAGTTGCACGACCAGGCTCGAGATATGTAACTCTGCGTTCATGTCTCCCCCTGAAGGTCGGTGGAGGGAAGCCGGGCCGAATGGCCCGAGCCCGGTACCCCGACCGTGACCGCCCCGGTGGGACACACCGAGACGCAGGCGCCGCAGCCGTTGCAGACCTCGCTGTCGATCGAGGGCACCGGTACGCGCCGGGCATTGAACGAGAAATGGATCGCGCCGGCCTCACAGCTCTCGCCGCAGCTGCGGCAGTAGACGCCCTGCGGCCCCAGGCATGCCGGCCCGATGGCCGCGACGTGCCGCCACGGCGGCTCATGCACCGGGTCGAGAAAGACCTCTTCCTCGCAGGCCTCGACGCAGGCACGGCAGAAGATGCACTCGCCACGTTGGAAGTCGACCTGCGGAAAACCGGCCGCATCGCGCACGATAATGTCGGTTTCGCAGGCCTGGAAGCAGTCGCCGCACTGGCTGCAATTTTCCAGGAATTGTGGCTCATCACGGGCCCAGGGTGGACGCAGCGCAGGGGAATATTCGAGGCGCCCCTTGAGCAACGCCCGCCGCGAGGGTTCCACGGCCATTTCGTTTCTCCACGGTCTTTATTATTTCAATTCAGTTTTGCAATTTTTCTTATTTGCTTTTTCTTATGTGCCTCTCGACCCGCTAGCCGGGCGGACCGGGAGGTCCGGCAAAGATCTGGAAGATCCATACAGCGAAGCCGTAGCCCGATACCACAAGAACGGCAAGAATCGGAAACAGGATGCCGGCGAGGAACAGAAATACCAGAAGCTCCCGCTTCTTCTCCTGCTGCTCTTCGGGCGTTTGCGGCTTGCGCTTGCGGCTTGGTTTGTCGATCGTTCTTTGCATGAATCGGCACCAGAGCGAGACGTCTTGTACTACCGTAGGAAGCAAAGAGGTCTTGCGCAAACCGAATTCGAGCTCGCTCATCATTCAGGCAACAAGCGGGAGCAACGGAATGAAAATCTTTCTCTCAAAGGACTCGATCATCCTGGGGGTGGTGCTGGCCTGCCTGCTGGCCGGGCCGGCATTGGCGCGGGAGAGCGAGGATCGCGAAGCGATCCAGGCCAGCCTACGGGCCCTGCACCAGCATCAGGCTGACCTGGCGGAGCTGGCCGAGAAGCGTGCCGAAGATGACGAGGTCGTCCAATTGGCCAACACCCTGCGGCGCGACCACGCCATTCTCGACGAGTGGCTGGCCGAGGCCAGCGGGAACAGCGACACCCCGCACGACGAGCACACTCTGCATGATCGGGATGCCTTTGAAGCATTACGCGAATTGGAGGGAGAAGCGTTCGACGAGACCTTTCTGTCCTACCAGATGGAACTGCATGTGGCCGCGATCGAGTACCTGGAGCAGAACCGCCCCCAGGGCGACGGGCAGCTCGACGAGTTCAACAACCACCTGCTCGTCACTCACGAGACGCTACTCGTCAATCGCGAGCTGATCGACTCGTTACTCTAAGGGGTTGTCGTGCAAGGCCCGCTGCCGTGGGGCACGACAGCGGGCGGCAGGCTCAGGCACGCTCGGCGGCGCGGATCACGGCGTCCAGCGCGGCCAGGTAGCCCTGGCTGCCGAGCCCGGCGATGACGCCGTCGGCGCGCAGCGAGACGTAGGAGTGGTGGCGGAAGCTCTCGCGCTTGTGCACGTTGGAGAGGTGTACCTCGATCACCTTGCCCTCGAAGGCGTTGAGCGCATCGAGGATCGCCACCGAGGTATGCGTATAGGCGGCGGGGTTGATGACGATCGCCGCGGTGCCATCCTCGCGCGCGGCATGGATGGCGTCGATCAGCACGCCCTCGTGGTTGCTCTGCAGCGCCTTGATGTCCCAGCCGTTGACGGCAGCCTTCTCGTACAGCGCATTGTTGATGTCGTTAAGGGTCTCGCTGCCGTAGATCTCCGGCTGGCGGGTGCCCAGCAGGTTGAGGTTGGGGCCGTGCAGGATCAGTACCTTGTTCATCGCGGTCTCTCTGGTGGAAACGGAATCACACGAGCGGGCTTCATGCCGCAGGCTCCAGCAGGCGCTGCCAGGCCTCGATCACCGCCTGGCGGTGGGCGTGGAAGTCGGCGTCGCGGCCGCGGGCGGCCTCGCGGGTCAGCGAGGCGCGGTGGGCGGCGCTACGCAGGGCCAGGTAGGCCTCGCGCAGGCGCCGGCACTCCTCGGCGGGCAGGCGGCCGCTGCTCTCCAGCGTCTCGAGGATGCGCATGTTGTCGCTCCACTGCAGCAGTTCGGGTGTATCGTGCCCCATGGAGAGCACCGCGAACTGGCACAGGAACTCGATGTCGACCATGCCGCCGGGGTCGTGCTTGAGGTCGAACTCGCCCTCCCCGGCCTTGCCGCCCAGGTGGTCGCGCATCTTGCGGCGCATCTTGACCACCTCTTCGCCCAGGGCCCGGCAATCGCGCTCGCGCCCGAGGATCTCGCGGCGCACCGCGTCGAAGCCCTCGGCCAGGCGGGGGTGGCCGGCCACCACACGGGCGCGCACCAGCGCCTGGTGCTCCCAGGTCCAGGCTTCGCGGCGCTGGTACTCGCCGAAAGCGTCTAGCGTGGTGGCCAGCAGCCCGGCATTGCCCGAGGGACGCAGGCGCATGTCCACTTCGTAGAGCGTGCCGGCCGGGGTCACCGCGGTGAGCAGGTGGATGATGCGCTGGCCCAAGCGGGTGAAGAACACCGGCGTGTCGATGGGCCGCGCACCGTCGGTCTCGCCGTGGGAATCGGCATCGTGAATGAACACCAGGTCGAGATCCGACCCGTAACCCAGTTCGATGCCGCCCAGCTTGCCATAGCCGACGATCAGAAATTCGGGGTCGCTACCGGCCCGGCTGCCATCGCGCCGCAGCGGGTAGCCATGCTTGCGCACCAGGTGGCGCCAGGCCATGGCCAGCACCTTCTCCAGCAGCACCTCGGCGATGTAGGTGAGATAGTCGCTGACCTTCATCAGGTGGCGGGTCCCGGCGATGTCCGAGGCGGCCACCCGTAGCACGTGGGCGTGCTTGAACACGCGCAGCGCCTCGAGCTGCGCCTCTTCGTCGTCCTCGGGAATGCGCCCCAGGGTCTGACGCAGCTCGTCGGCCAGGCGCGCCTTGTCGGCGGGTGTGTAGAGCGTATCCGGTGTCAGCAGCTCGTCGAGCAGGATCGGATAGCGGGCCATCTGCTCGGCGATCCAGGGGCTGGCGCCGCACAGCTCCATCAAATGACTGAGCGCCTCGGGATTCTCGCGCAGCAGCGCCAGGTAGGCGGTGCGCCGCAGCACCGACTCGACCAGCGGCAGCACGCGTTCGAGCGCGGTATCGGAGGCGTCGCTTGCCGCCACGGCATCCAGCAGCAGCGGCAGCAGGGCTTCGAGGCGGTCGTAGCCGATGCGCTGCATGGACTGGACCTGGCGCGACTGGCGCAGGGTCACCAGGCGGCGCAGCGCGGTCTCGGGCTGAGCGAAGCCCGCCTCGGCGAGCATCGCCTGCGCCTCCGACTCCTCCAGCTCGCCGCACCACAGCGCGCGCCAGTCGTCGAGCGAGACGCCTCCCTCCTCGGGGGTCGCACTTGCCTCCTCGTGCTCCTCCTCGGGGTCGGCCACCACCGCATCGAAGTGGTGGCGGACCCGCCCGCGCACCTCCTCGAGCCGCGCCACGACCGCCGGCCAGTCCTCCATGTTGAGCGCCTGGGCCACACGCTCGCGATCGAGGTCGTCGTCGGGCAGGTTCTGGGTCTGGCGATCCTCCAGTGCCTGCAGCACGTGCTCGAGATCGCGCAGGAAGACATAGTCGGGCTCGAGTTCTTCGACCACCTGCTGCGGCAGCAGGCCCAGCGCCGGCAGGCGCGTGAGCGCGGTCCGCAGCGAGGTGACCTGCAGCTCGGTATCGCGGCCGCCGCGGATCAACTGGAAGGCCTGCACCACGAACTCCACCTCGCGAATGCCGCCGGGGCCGAGCTTGATGTTGGCCTGCATGCCGCGGCGCTTCACCTCGCGGTTGATCAGCGCCTTCATCTCGCGCAGCGACTCGATGGCGCCGAAGTCGAGGTACTTGCGATAGACGAAGGGGCGCAGGTTACCGAGCAGCTCCCCCCCGGCCCCCAGGTCGCCGGCCACTGGCCGCGCCTTGAGCATGGCATAGCGCTCCCACTCGCGGCCCTGGTCCTGGTAATAGGCGGCCAGCGACGAGAAGCTGCCGACCAGCGGACCGCCGTCGCCCAGCGGGCGCAGGCGCATGTCGACGCGAAAGACGAAGCCGTCGGCGGTCACCGCATCCAGCGCGGCGATCAGCTTCTGCCCCAGCTTGGTGAAGTACTCCTGGTGAGTGAGCGACTTGCGCCCGCCCTCGGTCTCACCCTGCTCGGGATAGGCGAAGATCAGGTCGATGTCCGAGGAGAGGTTGAGCTCGCCGGCGCCGAGCTTGCCCATGCCCAGCACCACCAGGCGCTGCTCGCTGCCGTCGGCGCGCGGCGCCGGGCGCCCCCAGCGCGGCTCGAGATGGGTCTCGAGCCAGCCCAGCGCGCCCTCGAGACACACCTCGGCCAGCCGCGACACCGCGGCGGCGGTCGACCACATGTCGATGCCCGCCGGCCGCGTCAGGTCGCGCCACACGATGCCCAGCATGCGCGCCCGGCGGAAGCGGCGCAGCGCCGCGTGCAGGGCCGCCTCGTCCTCGACGCTCTCGAGCCGCTCGGCCAGCCAGGCGGCGAGCGTTTCGGCGCCCGGGGCCTCATCCAGCTCGCCGCTGGCATCCAGGTGCTGAAGCCAGTCGGGATAGCGCGCCAGCGTATCGGCCGCGAAGTCGGAAATGGCGATCACGCGTGCCAGCTGGCGCCGACGCTCGGGATCGAGGCCCAGCCAGTTCTCCGACGGTGGTTCCTGGCCGGTCATCTCGGCGACGCTGTCGCCCTGCGCCAGGCTTTCGCCGAGACGCTGCCACGCCTTCTCCAGGGCTGGCACGAGCGCGGGGGAGAGGTCGTCGGCGGGCAGGAAGTCGTCGGGAATGGGCATGGCGCGCGCCTTATCGCAGCTGAGGTCCCCTCAGCATATCGAAGGCATCGGCGCGGGGGCACCCCTGGGGGGTGACACGGCGGCATTCAGCCGAAGAATTTCTGCCAGATGAGCAGCCCCCAGGTCAGGCCGGCGGCCAGCAGGGCCAGCAGCACCGCCGCCGAGCCGATGTCCTTGGCCCGCCCCGACAGCTCGTGGTGCTCGGTGCCGATGCGGTCCACCACGCTCTCGATGGCGCTGTTGATCAGCTCCACGGTGAGCACCAGCAGGCAGCTGCCCACCAGCAGGATCCACTCCACCGGCCCGGAGCCGATCCACCAGGCCAGCGGCAGCATCACCACGCACAGGGCCAGCTCCTGGCGAAACGCCGTCTCATGACGAAAGGCAAACCTGAGCCCCTTGAGGGAGTAGCCCGTGGCATCGATGATGTGCCGCCATCCGGTACGCGCTGGTTTCATCGTCTCGCAATCCTTACGTGCAGGTGGAACTCAGTGCGCCTCGATCATGCGCTCCAGGTCCTGGGCCAGGGGGTCCAGCACCTGGGCCCAGTTGAGCCAGGGCGTGGAGGCGGTGCCATTGACCAGTACCGTGAACACGCCCCAGCGTCCCGAGCGCGCACGGAAGTAGCCGCTGACGGCGCGTACCGCATAGGGCTGGTTGAGGGTGCCGGTCTTGAGCATGAGACGATCCTGGACCAGCGGCGAGCCGCGGCGAATGAAGCGGGATACGCCGTTGGCCGGCGACTGGAAGCTGGCAACGAAGCTGGGAAACAGCGAGGTGCGGTGGAACATGCTCTCCAGCAGCGTGTTGGCGCCGCTGGCCGAGGTGCGGTTCTCGGTGGTCAGGCCGCTGCCGCTGAGCATCACCACCGGACCGTGATCGGGCAACCCGGCCACGTAATCCTGGATCGCCTCCCCCGCTTGCAGCAGGGTCGCCCGTGGCGCGTCGACCAGGTTGAGCGCCAGCACGTCGGCCATGAAGTTGTTGGAATAGTTCATCACCTGCAGCAGCAGTTCCTGCAGCGGCCTGCCCTCCACCGTCGCCAGGGCATGGGCGGACGCGGGCGGCGGTTCGGTGGTGGTGGCATAGCCGGCGCCAATGGCGATGCCGGCCTGCTCGAGCATGGCCGCCAGGGTGCGCGCGGTCTGGCGCGCGGGGTCGCCGCTGGCACGGTAGACGTCGCGCGGCGCGGCGTTGAGCGCGATATGACCGCGCAGCAGCATCACCTCGTCCTCTTCGCGGGTGATGCGCTCGGCGCTGAACTCGGTGGCAGTTCCGGCCGCGCGCGTCTCCATCCGGTTGTCGATCTCCACGATCAGCGACTGGCTGTCGCAGCTGGTCACCCGTGCCGGCTCGCCCGCGGATGCGCCCGGCGCCACGTTGACGCACCAGTTGCCGTGGTTGACCCCCGCCGAGGAGAGCAGCGCGCTGTAGCTGTTGGCGGCGCGCGACTCGGCCGCGCAGCGGTCGGTGGTGATGCACGCCACCGGGCCGAAGCGCCACTGGCTGACCACCAGACGCCCTTCGACCTCGCGTACGCCGGCCTGGTGCAGCCGCTGGGCCAGGCGCCACAAATCCTCGGTGGTCAGCGCCGGGTCGCCGCCACCATCGAGGATCAGGTCGCCGCGCAGCACGCCGTCGGCGTCGAGCTCGGCGCTGCTGACCAGGCGCGTGGTGAAGCGATGCTGCGGCCCCCAACGGTCGAGCGCCGCCGCCGCCAGGTAGGCCTTGGACACCGAGGCCGGCGACAGCTGGCGCCCCGGCTCGATGGCGCCGAGCACTTCGCCGGGGCGGCCGGCATCCCCAAGCAGCCGGGCCTCGGCGCTAATCAGAAAGCCTCGCTCGGTCATTTTCTCCAGCGCCGCGAAGCCCGCCGCCGACGCGACCAGGGGCAGCAGCGAGAGGCCGAAGAGGAGCAGGTAGCGAAGCCTGACAGCAGCACGAATCAACATTGCAACAGGATCCATCCAGAACTCATGAAGCCGAATCAGTGGGCGGAAATGCGTGAGAAAAGCTGGATCACCACCACACCGGTGACGATCAGGCCGATACCCAGTACGGCCGGCAGATCGGGCCGCTGGCCGTACACCACGATCCCCACCAGGGCCACCAGCACGATACCCAGACCGGCCCAGATGGCATAGGCAATACCGACCGGGATGGTGCGCAGCACCAGCGACAGCATGAAGAAGGCGATCGCATAGCCGACCACCACCAGCAAACTGGGGCCGGGGCGGGTGAAGCCGTCGGTGGCCTTGAGCGCACTGGTGGCGACGACTTCCGCCACGATGGCCAGCGCCAGGTAGACGAACGCCATCAGTTCACCTCCTGCGATACGCCGGGTACGAGCTGCGGGGCGTGGGGCAGATCGGCCGCCAGGCGCCAGAGAGACTGACCGCTGAGGTGGTACTTTCGTTCAAAGGGCGTCAGGTAGCGCTCGCCGGGGACGAAGGGCTCCACGGGTGCCGCCACGCCGGTGACCTGATGCAGCGCCAGGGCGAATTCCTCCACGTAGAGCCGCCAGTTGGAGCGCAGCTCCAGCCGCCCGCCCAGCGCCAGGATCACCGGCAGCACCGGATGGCCGTGCCAGCGCTGCTTGAGGTGTGCCGACTTGGGATAGGGGTTGGGATAGAGCAGGTAGTGCCGCGCCGGCTGCCAGCCGCTGGCCAGCGCCAGGCGCCAGAAATCCACCAGGTCGGCACGCACCAGCAGCGCGTTGCCGCCCACTTCGCCATGCGCCCGCGAGAGACGGTCGGCGCTGCGGTCGACGCCGATGACCAGATGATCGTCGAAGCGGGCGGCCAGCTGCCGCGTCGACAGCCCCACGCCGCAGCCGGCATCGAGGATCAGCGGCCGGCGGCCGCCGCCCTGCTGCTCGTACCAGGCCCGGGCCCGCTCGAACGCCTCTCGCGTGTGAGCGGCCACCGGCTTGCGCAGGGGGTGGTCGAGCGCACGCGCGACGCGCCGGGCGACGTCCTTGTGCGGGCCGAGCTGGTTGGTGGCGATGACGCGGGAAGTGGCATGCATTGCGTGAGCGGTTCGGTGGCTGACGAACTGGCCATTCTAGCAGCCATGGCGCCCCAGGCGAGGGGCAAAAAAAAGGCGCACCCCAAGGACAGGGAGCGCCCACATACCCACTCGTATGACTCAAACAGCCCCGTCAGCTTAGCGCTTCCACCGCCTTATTTCAAACGTTTGTTCAATCGCCGGCGGCCGAAACATGGGCCGCACGCCCATGACGGCGTCCCGAGGCGGGTGCTATGATCGTCACCCTCATATTGACGTTATCGACTCGCACGAACAGCACAACGAGGAAAGCGGCTTGTCACACTTACCGGTGATCGTCGGCATGGGCGGCGTCAACGCCGCCGGTCGTACCTCAGGCCATCAAGCATTTCGTCGCACCGTGATCGACGCCCTTCCCGAAGCCGAACAGCAGGCGCTGCTGCTCGGCCTGGCCGCCCTGATGGGCCTGGGCAGCTGTCGGGAAGGCGCCTGGTACGACGCCGCCGGAGATACCATCGACGCCGACCGGCTGGCCGAGAACTGCCGCGCCCAGGTGCTCGACCACACCTTGATCCGGCGCATCGAAGACCCCCGCTTCAATGACGATGGCCTGCCGGCCAATCGCCGCGCCGGCCTGGGCCTGGGCGCCGAGCTGACCTTCAGCATTCGCCGCCGCCAGCTGCCCGAGCGGCTGCCCCCCACCTGGCAGGTGCGCGAGCTGGATCGCCACACCCTGGAGGTCACGGTCCCCCCCGGCGAACTCGACGTGCTGCTGCCGGAGACCCGGCCGGCCCAGGTGCGGGCCGCCGGCCAGCTGCCCAGCGGCTTCGACCCCAGCCGCTACTACCGCAGCGTGCACCATCCCCGCGGCCTGTCGATGTCGATCTTCGCCGCCAGCGACTGCCTGGCCAGCAGCGGCCTCGATTGGGAAGTCCTGCGCGACCGCCTCGACCCCGACGAGATCGCCGTCTATGCCGGCAACTCCATCGGCCAGCTCGACGACGAGGGCTGGGGCGGGCTGCTCAAGAGCTTCGTCTCGGGCAACCGTGCCACCTCCAAGCAGATGCCGCTGGGCTACGGGCAGATGCCGGCCGACTTCCTCAACGCCTATGTGCTGGGCAGCGTCGGCGGTACCGGCGCCGTGCTCGGCGCCTGCGCCAGCTTCCTCTACAACCTGCGCCTGGGGGTCGAGGACATCCGCAGCGGCCAGCGCCGCGCGGTGATGGTGGGCACCTCCGACGCGCCGGTGACCCCCGAGATCATCGAGGGCTTCCGCGCCATGGGCGCGCTGGCCGACGACGAGAGCCTCAAGGCGCTGGACGCCCTGGAGCTGCTCACCGACGCCGACTACCAGCGCGCCTGCCGCCCCTTCGCGCGCAACTGCGGCTTCACCATCGCCGAGGCCAGCCAGTTCGTGCTGCTCCTCGACGACGCGCTGGCGCTGGAAATCGGCGCCGAGATACTGGGCAGCGTGCCGGGTGTATTCGTCAACGCCGACGGCTGGAAGCGCTCCATCTCCGCGCCCGGCATCGGCAACTACATCACCCTGGGCAAGGCGGCCGCGCTGGTACGCGCCATGCTGGGCGACGAGGCACTGCGGGAGCGCACCTTCGTGCATGCCCACGGCACCAGCACGCCGAAGAACCGCGTGACCGAATCCCACGTCTTCGACCTGGTCGCCCGGGCCAACGGCATCGATCACTGGCCCGTGGTGGCGGTGAAGGCCTTCGTCGGCCACTCCCAGGGCAGCGCCGCCGGCGACCAGTTGACCAGCGCCCTGGGCAGCTTCGCCCACGGCCTGCTGCCGGGCATCCCTACTCTCGACGCGGTCGCCGACGATGTCCATGCCGAGCGGCTGCGCTTCTCGCGAGAACCGGTGCCCTTCGCGGCCGATGCCGCCTTCATCAACGCCAAGGGCTTCGGCGGCAACAACGCCACCGGGGTGGTGCTGTCGCCCGCCGTGACCGAGCGCCTGCTGCTGAAACGCCATGGCGAAGCCGCCGTCGCGGCCTGGCGCGAACGACGCGACGCCACCCGCCAGGCCAGCCAGGCCTATCTAGCCCAGGCCGATGGCGGTCACTACCAGGCGCGCTATCGCTTCGGCGAGGGCGTGCTGGAAGGACCGGAGCTCGAAGTCAGTGCCACCGACATCACCATCCCCGGCTACACGCGCCCGGTGTCGCTCGCGGTGGACAACCCCTTCGGCACGCTGGACGACTGATTCGCCGGACCCGGTTCGGCGTTGTCGCCCCGGCCACGGACGGTTACCCTGAGCTCTCTTCAGCCGTGCAATGAGCGGAGCGCCATGAAAATCGCGGTCTATCCCGGCACCTTCGACCCCATCACCCACGGCCACTTCGACCTCATCGAACGCGCCTCCTTGCTGTTCGACAAGGTAGTGGTGGCGATCTCGGCCAGTCCCGGCAAGAACCCGGCGCTGGATCTCGATACCCGCATCGCCCTGGCCCGCGAGGTGTCGGCGCAGCTCGACAACGTCGAGGTGGTCGGCTTTTCGGGCCTGCTCACCGACCTCATGGCCGACCAGGGCGCCCGCATCATCCTGCGCGGCCTGCGTGCGGTGTCCGACTTCGAGTACGAGCTGCAGCTCGCCAACATGTACCGCGCCCAGGCGCCGGAGCTCGAGAGTGTTTTCCTCACCCCGGCGGTGGAGAACTCCTACATCTCCTCCACTATCGTGCGCGAGATCGCCAAGCTCGGGGGCGATGTATCGCGCCTGGTGCATCCCAGGGTCGCCGAAACGCTGCGCAAGCATTACAATACCTGACCGTATTACTCGGCAATTCCCGAGCCGCTTCATCTTGGGCACGGCCGGACGCGGCCTGCCCGATCGCGAGGTAGCCCCATGGCCCTGATGATCACCGACGAGTGCATCAACTGCGACGTCTGCGAGCCCGAATGTCCCAACGACGCCATCTCGGCGGGCGAGGAGATCTACGTCATCGACCCCAGCTGCTGCACCGAGTGCGTCGGTCACTACGACGAACCGCAGTGCCAGCAGGTGTGCCCGGTCGACTGCATCCCCCTCGACCCCGAACGCCGCGAGACCCAGGACGAACTGATGGCCAAGTACCGGCTGATCACCGCCGCCTGAGTCTATTTCCGCTGTCGCGCTGCCTCGACAGCCACCCTTCTCGGCCCGCTGCGGCGGGGCTGTTGCATTACACCCACCTGCCCGCCATGCTGCTCGATTCGTCCAACACCGGGGGCTAGATGTGGTGACCGCCGAGACGCTTGCCGCCGCCCGGCGGCGCATCTGGACACTGGCCTGGCCGATCATACTTTCCAACGTCACCGTGCCGCTGCTAGGGCTGGTGGATACGGCGGTGGTCGGCCACCTGCCGGATTCGCGCTACCTGGCCGGGGTAACGCTGGGCGCGACCCTGTTCAGCTTTCTCTACTGGGGCTTCGGCTTCCTGCGCATGGGCACCACCGGGCTAACCTCCCAGGCCGTGGGCCGCGAGAGCGACAGCGAGGTGCGCAACCTGCTGGGCCAGTCGCTGCTGCTGGCCATGGCCATCGGTGCGCTGCTGATCCTGTTCTCCAGGCCGCTGATCGCCCTCGGGTTGTGGCTGCTCGACGGCAGCGCGGTCGCCACCGGGCTTGCCGAGGAATATGCCCGGATCCGCATTCTCTCGGCGCCGGCGGTGCTGGCCAACTACGCCATCCTCGGCTGGTTCCTGGGGCAGCAGAATTCGCGGGTGACGCTGGCCATCCTGGTGCTGACCAACAGCGTCAACATCGCGCTGGACCTGCTGTTCGTGGTCGGGCTCGGCATGACCAGCGACGGCGTGGCCTGGGCCACGGTGATCGCCGATTACACGGCGCTGGCCTTCGGCGGCTGGCTGGTGCTGCGACAACTGAAACTGCTGCAGGGCCGCTTCCTGCGTGAACGGCTGTTTCGGCTCGCCGCCTACGGCGAGCTGTTCCAAGTCAACGCCAACCTCTTCCTGCGCACCCTGGGGCTGCTGTTCGCCATGGCCTTCTTCACCTCGCGCGGGGCGGCGCAGGGCGACACCGTGCTGGCCGCCAATGCCGTGCTGATGCAGTTCATCATGCTCACCAGCTACGCCCTGGACGGCTTCGCCCATGCCGCCGAGGCCACGACGGGACACGCCGTGGGGCGTCGGCGCTGGGACGAGTTCGGCCTGGCCGTGCGCGCCGCCGCCCGCTTCTCGCTGCTGACGGCCACCGCCGCGGCGCTCGCCTTCGCCCTGGGCGGCCACCAGCTCATCGCCCTGCTGACCGGCCTGCCCGAGGTGCGGCAGACCGCCGGCGAGTACCTGCCCTGGATGGTGGCCATGCCGCTGATCGCCGTCTGGAGCTACCTGCTCGACGGGGTCTTCATCGGCGCCACGGCGATCCGCGAGATGCGCAACAGCATTTTCATCGCGCTGGCGGCCTACCTGCCCTGCTGGTGGCTGGGCCAGGCGATTGCCGCGCCGGGTTACGAGAACCATGCCTTATGGCTGGCCTTTCTGATCTTCGCCACGGTACGCTCGCTGGTACTGGCCGGCTACTATTGGCATCATCGGCGCAGCCGCTGGTGCCAGCGCCCGAACCTGGTACCCGCAGCGCGGATGCCCGATCGCCCGCTCTGAGCCGGAGACCTTTTTATTAGGGCAAGCCGATGACCTTGCGCTATTTTTCTCAGACGCACCCAAGACAACCAGAAGAAGCGACGCCGCCATGCTAAGAATGCTGTCGAGACCTGCCGTCAAGCTGGTCGAACGCTATCTGCCGGACCCCTTCATCTTCGTGCTGCTGCTGACCATCATCGCTGCCGCCGCTGCCATCGGTGTGGAGCGCCAGACGCCGCTGGCGGTGATGCGCTACTGGGGCGACGGCTTCTGGAACCTGCTGACCTTCTCCATGCAGATGCTGTTGATCCTGGTGACCGGCTTCATGCTGGCCAGCTCGCCTCCGGTCAAGCGCCTGCTGCAGCGGCTCGCCGGCCTGGCCAGGAACGCCGGCCACGCCATCCTGCTGGTGACGCTGGTCTCGCTGCTGGCCAGCTGGATCAACTGGGGCTTCGGCCTGGTGGTGGGGGCGCTGTTCGCCAAGGAGCTGGCCCGCCTGGTGCGGGTCGACTATCGCCTGCTGGTGGCCAGCGCCTACTCCGGCTTCGTGGTCTGGCACGGGGGCCTGGCCGGCTCCATCCCGCTGACCATCGCCACCGAAGGCCACTTCACCGCCGAGCAGATCGGCGTCATCGGCACCGGCTCGACCATCTTCGCGTTCTTCAACCTGGCGCTGGTGGTGTGCCTGTTCGTCGCCATCCCGCTGGTCAACCGCGCGATGCTCCCCGACGACAAGGAGAGCGTCTACGTCGACCCCAAGCTGCTCGACGACGCCCCAGCCACACGGGTGCGCCTCACGCGCCCCGCCGAACGCCTGGAGAACAGCGTCACCCTCGCCTGGCTGGTCGGCATTCCCGGGGTGATCTTCCTGCTCGACCACTTCGTGCTGCGCGACGGCGGCCTGAACCTCAACATCGTCAACTTCATGTTCCTGTTCCTGGCCATCGTGCTGCACCGCACGCCGCGCAGCCTGCTGGAGAGCCTCAACGAGGCGATCAAGGGCGGTGCCGGCATCGTCATCCAATTCCCCTTCTACGCGGGGATCATGGCGATCATGGTGCAGTCGGGGCTGGCCGAATCCATGTCCGAAGGGCTGATCGCCTTCGCCACCGAGACCTCGCTGCCGTTCTGGTCCTTCATCAGCGCCGGCATCGTCAACCTGTTCGTGCCCTCCGGCGGTGGCCAATGGGCGGTTCAGGCCCCGGTCATGCTGCCGGCGGCCGAAGCGCTCGGCGTGGACATCCCGCGCGTGGCCATGGCCGTAGCCTGGGGCGACGCCTGGACCAACCTGCTGCAGCCGTTCTGGGCCCTGCCGGTGCTCGCCATCGCCGGGCTGAAGGCCAAGGACATCATGGGCTACTGCCTGATCCAGCTGATCATCACCGGGGTGATCATCTCGATTGGCCTGACCTGGTTCTGAGCACTCCACCACCGAGAGCGGCCCCGGGCATGCCGGGGCGCCTCGGCGCTTGCGTCGCACCCGATCGCCCGCCAACCACCGGTTCCGGCGTCGAGACGAGCCGACACCGGTTGGGTTGCGTGGCCTCGATGCCTTCGCGCCGGGGAAAACGTTATGCTGTGGGAAACCCGACGACGAGAGCCTCCCGATGGACGAACACGCCCTGCCCGGCCAGCACGAACTGACCATGACCGTGCTGATGACCCCCGACATGGCCAACTTCAGCGGCAAGGTGCACGGCGGCGCCATCCTCAAGAAGCTCGACGAGGTGGCCTACGCCTGCGCCAGCCGCTATTCCGGCCACTACGTGGTCACGCTGTCGGTCGACCAGGTGCTGTTCAAGCAGCCGATCCACGTCGGCGAGCTGGTCACCTTCCTGGCCTGCGTCAACCATGTCGGCCGCTCCTCGATGGAGATCGGGATCAAGGTGGTCGCCGAGGACATCCAGCGCAAGCTGATCCGCCACACCAACAGCTGCTACCTGACCATGGTGGCGGTGGATGCCGACGGCAAGCCGGCGCGGGTACCGCCGCTGACGCTGGCGACGCCGCTGCAGCGGTTGCGCTTCGAGAAGGCGGCCCTGCGCAAGAAGCTGCGCAAGCAGGCCGAGGAGGCCGAGCGCCAGACCCAGGCGGAGCACGGGCAGAGCCGGCGGGGCGCTGACGCATAGGGACGACCAACGGCAAGCATGAACCGCCCGTCTGCCGAGGCCGTTGGAACGTCTCCGTCAGCCGCAGCCGATGTCGGTGATGGTGTCGCCGTCGTCGATATGGACGTTGATGCGATCGCCCCGGTATTCCAGGGTGTAGGCCTGCCCCGGGCGGATGACCCGCAGCGTGGCGGCGCCGCTTTCCCGGCGTATCGATTCACCCAGCGCTTCGTCGTAGCGGCGGCCGAGCCGATCCTGCACGCGCTGCGCGCCGCAGGCGTCCTCACTGCCGCTAACACGAGGCGGCTTGGGGGCGGGGTCGTGCGCTGCATTACCGGAATTCGACATGGAGGTACAACCTGTCAGGAACGTCAGGCCGACGGTGACCAGACACAACCGCAGTGGGCTTACCATGGGCAAGATCTCGCTACGATGGGAAGGGGGGCGAAGCGGTTGCGTTCAGGCAGCACACGGGAGACTGCCAGGTCACCCGTGCGCTGCCAGGCCGGACCGCAGGTGTTTACTCGGCGGCGTCCTGCACGGCCTGACCGCCGCGCTCGACGTCCTCGCCGGCACCTTCCATGGTGTTGCACCCCGCCAGGGCACCGGCGGTCATCAGCAGGGCAAAACTCAGGGCAATTGCTTTCTTCATGGTCGTATCTCCTTGAAACGATTTAGGGAAATCCATTCCTTTCCGTGAAGCAATGGCCACTTAAGCGTAACAGCCCTTTGCCGCTTTGCATAACCGCTAATATGACGACGACTGCCGCTGGATCGCCTCGCCACCTTGTTCGATGTCCTCGCCCATGCCACGCATGGTATTGCAGCCGCTGAGCAGCGACAGTCCCAAGAGAGCCGCCAGCAGCACCGCCACCGTCCGCTTCATGTTGCTTACCTCCTCTCCGTCAGGGCTCGTTCCTTCACTCTAGCCGCTGTCGTCCCGCTTCGCTTGCTTGCTTGCGTGTCAGGCGCTTCGCGCCCGGCTGTGTCATGATGACCTCTATCGTCACCGTCGCGGAGGGGAGAGATGCCGTCAGTAGCATTGGATGAGCGCCTGGTCAGGGACAGCTACCCGGTCACGGAACTGCCGCTGTGCCAGCTGCGCCTGATGGACGATTCCCGCTTCCCCTGGCTGATTCTGATTCCCCGGCGTGAAGGTGTCAGCGAAGTGTTCGACCTGGACGAGGCGGACCAGCAGCAGCTATGGCGCGAGGCCGGCGAGGTGGGGCGCATGCTCAAGGCCCTGACCCGGGCCGACAAGATCAACGTGGCCAACCTGGGCAACGTGGTCGCTCAGCTGCACGTGCACGTCGTCGCCCGCCTGCGCGACGACGACGCCTGGCCGGGGCCCATATGGGGTCAGGGCCAGCCGCAGCCCTACGACCTGAACGGCCTGGCCAGCATGCGCGACCACCTGCTGGCGCAGCTGGATGGGCTGAAGCAGCGGCTCTGAATACGCTCAGCCGCCCAGGGGATGCCCGCCGGGCGGTGACGAGCCCTCCGGCGGATTGCTGCGGGCCGGCGGCTCCCCGAGCAGGGGCGCCGAGGCGGGTTGCGTCACGCCGGTGACGGAGAGCGAGATGCCCAGCGCCATGATGACGAGCCCGCCACCCAGGGCTGCCCAGCTCAGCAGACGTCCCACCCGTGGCATGCCATTCTGCTTCAGCAACTGCCGTTCGGCCCAGCCGCGCGCCACGACGCTGGCCAGCGCCAGGCCGGAGACGGTCAGCGCCGTGCCCAGCGCCATCACCATGACCGCCGCCACCCCGACCGCGAACTGGCCCAGCAGGGTGGCCGCGCCCAGCAACAGCACGCCGCCGCTGCAGGGACGAATGCCGATGGCCACCACCGTGGCCAGCGCGGTGCGCCAGTCGGCCGCCCGGCGCGGGTCGACGTGGTGCTGGCCGCCGCAGCAGGTGTGATCGTGGTCGTGGTCATGCGCGTGGTCATGGGCGAGAGACGCGTGGCTCCCGGCCGGCCGTCGCAGCTGACGAATCGCTCTCAGGCACAGCCAGCCGCCAAGCAAAGCCACCATCAAAAAGCTGGCCTGTTCGACCCAGGCGACGCTGCCCATGGCCTGGCGGGTCACCCAGCCCAGGCCGTGAACCAGCACCACGACCAAGCCGATGGCCACCAACCCCTGCAACAGCGAGGCGGCGAAGGAGAGCGCGAGCGCCCGGCGCACCGCGCCGCCCTGCGAGAGCAGGTAAGTCGTCAGCACCGCCTTGCCATGTCCGGGGCCGGCGGCATGGAAGACACCATAGCCGAAGCTGACACCGAGCAGCGCCCCCCACGCCCCCGTCGAGGGCGCGCCGGAAAATTCGCTGATCGCCAAGGTCAGGGCACGATGGAAGTCGCGCTGCCAGGCCACCAGCTGCAGGCTCAATGACTGCAGCCCGCCCTGGCCGAGAAACAGCAGCAGCCCGGCGATGGCCAGCAGCACCAGTCCGATCCACCAGGTCCTGGCCGGCGCCCTCGCGATCGCCCTGGCCATCACTCGCATGTCACCACCCCGGTTTCGGCGAAATGCCGCCCCAGGCCGGGCTCGGCCTCATCGTCCATGTCGAGCTGGGCCGCTTCCATCACCCGCTCGGGATCGGGGTCGGCAGGCAGGATGTTCGTGGTGCAGCTCAGCTCGCCGCCGACCGTCAGCGCCTCTTCCCGTGGCGTGTCGTCCTCCGCCTCGTGGACCACCTCCAGGTAGTAGGTGGGGTCGAATACCTGGTACTGCAGCGTCTGCTCGCTCAGCGCCCTGGGCGCCGCCAGCGGCAGCAGGAAGACGAACTCGACCCGGCCGTCGCGCTCCATCACGGTGTACTCGGTCACCTCGCCGAGGCTCAGCTTGTCGTCTCCCACGCGCACCTCGGTAAAGTAGTCGAACGGCGCCAGGTTGCCGCGGATCTCGCCTCCCAGCCGGTCGAGCCCCGCCTCCAGCCCGCCTTCGGTCTGGCTCAGCTCCTCGATGAGGACCAGGCTGTAGAATGGGTCCATGCGCCAGGCCTGATGCAGCGCTTCGAGTCGCCCCGCCTCGTCGACCACCAGGCGCACGCGGATGTCGATCCAGCCATGCGGATGGGCCAGGGCCAGGCCGGGCAACAGCAGGACGAGCAGGCCCGCCAGCCAGGCGCGTCTCGCGCTGGCATGGCAGAGTTGGCGCAATCGGTTCATGTGGCAAATGAGCTCATGCAAAGGGGTTGTCGGTTATCGCGGCGCCAGCCCCAGCCGACGCTGCAGCTCGGCCAGCAGCGGGTCGAGCAGGTGCGGCGGCAGCGGCCTGCCGCCTCGGGTCGCCGTCAGCGAAGCTCGAGCGCCCTGGCCGGCGGAAGCGACCTCCGCCCGGACCCGATAGCCCGGCCAGCGCGCCAGCACCGCCTCGACGCGCCCCAGTTCGGCATCGGCATGGCGGATCACATAGCCCTCTTCCATCA
Organism: Billgrantia sulfidoxydans; assembly: GCF_017868775.1. Lineage (NCBI taxonomy): Bacteria > Pseudomonadati > Pseudomonadota > Gammaproteobacteria > Oceanospirillales > Halomonadaceae > Billgrantia > Billgrantia sulfidoxydans. The sequence goes on from NZ_CP053381.1 coordinate 4,159,177, forward strand.
GCAGGCCGACGATCTCCTGCAGCGTCGCCTCGGGCGCTGCCGCGAGCGTCAGTTCACGCGGCTCCGGTGGCGGCATGGTGGTGGCACAGCCCGCCAGCGCGACGAGCAGCAGCGCCATGGCAAGTCCCCGCATCAGGGCTCCTCCCTCACTCGGGCGGCCTGCATGGCCTGGCGCAGCGAACCGCAGAAGGCGGCATCGCTGCCGCTTCGCGTCTCGCGCAGCTCGCCGCGCCAGTCGATCACCTGAATGTCGCGGCTGACCCGCACCCAGCCCTCGTCGGCGACCACCGAGACGCGTTCGAGCTGAGTGGCGTCTTGGGTGATGCTGCCGCCGGCACCGCCGAAGCCGATCATCACTCCGGTGGAGACGCCGCGACCGCGGCCCAGGCCGAAGCCACCGAAGAAACCGGTACGCTCCCAGTCGTCGTAGCGGTCGCCGTAGCCCGGAATGGTACGGGTGCGCTCGGCGCTGACCACTCCCAGCGCCAGCTCGGTGTCCCGCACCACGAAGTCCTCCGCCTCCAGCGCGTCGAGGCCGCGGCGGACCCACTCGCGAGACTCGACACCTTCGGTCTCCCAACGGCACTCCACGGCGGGCCGCGGCTCCGCGGAAGGCAGTACCGACGGCGTCGTCTCGCAGCCGGCCAGCAAGGCCAGGCCGGGCATCATCCACCACAGACGCATGGAGGTTCTCCTGTTCGTCATTGGCCGCAGTCTACGCAGCCCGGCCCACCTTGCAAGGTCGTCTGACGCCTTGAGAGTCCCGCAGAGCCCAAGGGTTCCCGAGCGACGGCGCCGACGGCCGCGATACGGGCACGCAGCGTCTGGCCGGCGGCGACCGCGATTGGCCTTTCATGCATGTAGTCTATCGCAACCATGGGCAGATATTGCTTAAGCATCGCGTCACTGCGCTCTAGACTTGGCAGCCACACATTCGCACGCGAAAGGAGTACGCCATGAGCGACACCAATGCCATCGGCCTGCATCAGGACAGCGCCCACCAGCTCGCCGAAAAGCTCAACGTCCTGCTGGCCAACTACCAGGTCTTCTACATGAACGTGCGCGGCTATCACTGGAACGTGAAGGGACCCCAGTTCTTCGAACTGCACGCCAAGTTCGAGGAGTTCTACACCGATTTGCTGACCAAGGTCGACGAAGTGGCCGAGCGCATCCTGACCCTGGGGCACAAGCCGGTACACGCCTACAGCGACTACGTCTCGATGGCGCGGATCCGCGAGGACAAGGACGTGCACGACGGCGAGGCCTGCGTACGTGGCGTGCTCGAGGGCTACCAGACCCTGATCGAACTGCAGCGCGACCTGCTGTCGACGGCCGCGGACGCCGACGATGAAGGCACCGCCGCACAGGCCGGCGACTACATCCGCGAGCAGGAGAAGACCGTGTGGATGCTCAACGCCTACCTGGGCTGAGCGTCGTCCTGGCGAGGGCCGGGGCACGCCCCGGCTCCCGCGCTCCATGAGCGGCGCCGACGAGTCGCTTGACGATTCGCAACATTCTTCCCCTTGCCGTCGGCGTCGTCCGCCACAACGCTATCAAGTGCATGCAAATGCGACTCGCCAACCACGCTGGCGGAGCCAGTGACCACAGCTTGCAAGGAGGTAGCTCATGAGCGAGAAGCTGAACGGCAAGACCGTCGCCATCCTGGCCACCGATGGCTTCGAGGAATCGGAACTCAGCGAACCCAAGGCCGCACTCGAGCGCGAGGGCGCCACGGTGCACGTGATCGCGCCGGACAAGGACAGCATCCGCGCCTGGGCGAAGACCGACTGGGGCCCTTCCTATGACGTCGATCGTCGCCTGGAGCAGGCCAATGCCGACGACTACGACGCGCTGGAGCTGCCCGGCGGCCTGTTCAACCCCGACGCCCTGCGCCAGAACGAGCAGGCGCTGGCCTTTACCCGGCGCTTCTTCGAGGCCCACAAGCCGGTCGGTGCGATCTGTCACGGCCCGTGGGTGCTGATCAACGCAGGCGTCGCCAAGGGCCGCCGCATGACCTCCTACCCCTCGGTGGCGCAGGACCTGCGCAATGCCGGGGCCGAGTGGGTCGACCAGGAGGTCGTGGTCGACAGCGGCCTGGTCACCAGCCGCAAGCCCGACGATCTCGCGGCGTTCTGCAGCAAGCTCGTCGAGGAGATCGCCGAGGGCAAGCACAGCCGCCAGCACGCCTGAGACGGCCCAGCTCTCCCGCCGCTCGCATCCGGCGAGCGGCGTTCCTGCGCGGCTCAGCCGCCCCGCGCCGCTGCGTCGTCGGCCAGGTCTTCGACCAGCGCCCGCAGCAGTACCCAGAACTCTTCCACCGAACTCAGCTCGACCCGCTCGTCGGGCGAGTGGGCGCCGCGGATCGAAGGGCCGAACGAGATCATCTCGAGACCGGGATACTTGCCGGCGAGGATGCCGCACTCCAGCCCCGCGTGGATCACCTTGACCGCCGGCTCGCTGTCCAGGAGTTGCCGGTGCAGGCGCTGGAAGCGTGCCAGCAGAGCACTGTCAGGCGACGGCGTCCAGCCGGGGTAGGCGTTCTCGACCCGAGTGCGCGCACCGATCAGGTCGAATAGCCCGCGGAAGCGGTCGGCCAGGTCGTCCAGCGCGCTGTCGCGCAGCGAACGCACCAGGGCGCAGAGGTAAAAGCGCCCCTCGTCGAGGCTCACCACCCCCAGGTTGTTCGAGGTCTCGACCACGCCGGGCACCGCACTGCTCATGCGCTCCACGCCGTGGGGCGCCACGTTGAGCGCCGCCAGCAGCATGCGGCTGGCATGGGCATGCAGCGCCTGGAGGGGGCGGGCCTCGAGCGGCGTGATGGTCAGCATCATCTCCTCTTCGACCCCGGCCAGCTCGGCGCGCAGCTCCTGCTCCAGCGCCGCCACGCGGCGCGCGGCGGCCTCGGCCTCGTCGGCGGGCAGCACCAGGGTGGCAAAGGCCTCGCGCGGAATGGCGTTGCGCAGGGTCCCGCCGCGATAGCCGGCCAGGCGGACATCGTAGGCTTCCAGCGCTCTCAGCACCCGGACCAGCAGGCGGTTGGCGTTGCCGCGGCCGCGGTGGATGTCGATACCGGAATGGCCGCCTTTCAGGCCGGTCAGGGCCAGCTGCACGGCGACCTCGTCGGGCCCTGGCTCGGCGGTGGGAAGCTGGGCCTCCACCACGATGTCGGCACCGCCGGCACAGCCGATGAAGACCTCGCCGCGATCCTCCGAATCCAGGTTGAGCAGCACATCCCCCTCGAGCCAGTGTTCCGCTAGCTGCAGGGCGCCACCCATGGAGGTCTCCTCCTCGAGGGTGAACAGCGCCTCCAGCGGGCCGTGCACCAGCCCGTCATCCTCCAGGATCGCCAGCGCCGCAGCCACGCCGAGGCCGTTGTCGGCCCCCAGCGTGGTATGCCGGGCTCGCAGCCAGCCGCCTTCCACATAGGTCTCGATCGGGTCGCGGGTAAAGTCGTGGGGGTGATCGGCGTTGGCCTGGGCCACCATGTCGAGATGCCCCTGCAGGATGACACCGGGGGCGCCCTCCCTGCCGGGCGAGGCCGGCTTGCGAATGCGCAGGTTGCCGAAGTCGTCACGGTCATGCGCCAGCCCCTGCCGCTCGGCCCAGCGCTCGAGAGTGGCCACCAGCTCGGCCTCGTGTCCCGAGGGCCGCGGCGTGTTGCACAGGGTGCGGAAGTGGCGCCACAGCGGCTGCGGCGCGAGTTGTTCGAGATGTTCGTTCATGATCCGTCTGCTCGGGAGTAACCGGGCTACCTTACCGGGCCGCTGGCGCCGGGGAAAGCCCGCCCGGGGCATGCCGAATCTCCCTCCTGCAGGCGGGCCACGACCCCGCGCAGCCGCTCCATGGCCTGGCGCCGCCCTCCGGCGCCGCAGCGCGCCGCCAGCCAGGCGATATCGCGCCCCTGGAAGGCCCAGGCGGCAAGCCAGGCCAGGTCGGGCTCGCGACAGCCCGCCGTTGCCGCCCGTCGCACCAGCCCCTGCAGGGCCGGGCGCGCCAGTGCCGGCTCACGGCGGCCATGGGCCACGTCGGCGATATCGCAGCGTTCGACTGCGTCGGGTGCCGGCCGCGGCCCTTCGGCCAGCAGCGCCAGCGCCACCTGAGGGTCCAGGTCGGCAAGCTCGAAGGCCAGCAGGGCAGGCAGCAGGCGCTGGAAGCGTGCCGACAGCGTCTCGGCCAGCGCCTCTCCTGCGGGACCGAGCGGGGCGACGACCATCACGGCGTGCTCGCCCGTCGACGTCTCCCGCGACAGCCCCAGCCGCACCGTACGAAAGCCCAGCGCCTGCCAGAACGCCAGCAGTCCCGGCTCGGCGCCGAAGCTGGCTCCCAGCAGGTCGACGCCGGCCCTGCGCGCGGCCTCTCGTTCCTGCTCCAGCAGGCGCCGGCCCAGCCCCTCGCGCCGCCGCTGGGGGTGCACCGCAATGCGCTGCACACGGCGCAGGCGAGCCGTCAGCGCCTCCCGGGAGCCGGCATGGGCGGCCAGCGACTGGGCCAGCAGATGGCCGGGCAGACGCCGCTCGCCGCGCGCCACCCGCTCGGCCAGCTCGGGCGTAAAGCCGCCTTCGTCGGCGCACACCGCCACGGCCTGAACATGCCCCCCTGCCGCCAGCGTGGTGATGCCGAGCCCCGGCGCGTCGAGCAGGCGCTGCAGGTCGGCCGGCGTGGTGCGGTAGTGCGCCTGTACCAGCAGACCGAAGATCTCGCGCAAGGCGCCTTCGTCGGCGACAAGGGCCGGGCGCTCCCACGACACGGTCTCGAGCGCCGACGCGACCATGGGCGGTGGCGGCTCGGCATCGAGCAGCAGCAGCTCGTCGACCAGTCGCTCGAGCGGGTCGCCCTCGGCCCAGCGCACCGGCGTGACGAGGTGGAATTCGCGCCAGTCAGGAGCCTGCCGCTCGAGCCGCTGGCGAAAGCGCAGGGCGAAACCGCGCCCGGAGCCTTCGTAACCGTGCACGGTGGTGGCGAAGGCGATACGCGGGAAGGCCTCGAGCCAGTGGCCGAGCAGGGCGGCGGGAATGGCGGCGGCTTCGTCGACTAGCAGCCAGGTGCCCGCCCCGCCGGCCTCGCCGCGTTCGACCCGGGCGCTCAGCTCGTCGGGCGCGAGGAACTCCACGCCCCCGCCCTGCGCGTCGACGAAGCGGTTGCCTTCACGCCGGCCCAGTGGGCGCAGCGCCTCCAGGCGCGCGAAGAGGGCCGCTACCGCTTCGGGGCGCGGCGCCGTCACGCCAATCTGCTGCTGGCTCGCCTCCAGCAGCCGCGCACAGGCAATGCCGAGCGCCGCGCTCTTGCCGCGCCCGCGGTCGGCGGTGAGCACCAGCGGGCGCCGCCGCCGCAGGCCGACCAGGCGCCTCACCGCCTCGGCCTGATCAGGGGTCAGGCAGTCGGGGTCGCCATCGGGGGCCTCGCGCCGCGGCGGCTCGGCGGGCAGTTCGGGCAGTTGCGGAGGGCTGCCGGGCGTCCACCGCGCGATACCGGTCGCCTGCGATAGCCGTTCCAGCAGGCGGGCCATGTAGCGGCCGGCGCCGGCCCCGACGGAGGGCGGAGTCAACAGCACCAGCAGACCGCCGGCGCACAGGGTCCCGCTCAGGGCGCCGAAGGCATCCGCATCGAGACCGTCCGTCGCGGATACGCCATCGAAGACGATCAGGTCGTGCTCTCGCCCCAGGCGGGTCCTGGCCTTGGCAGGCGGCAGCCACGCCCCGCGCAGCGGTGCCTCGGGCGGCGCCGGCGATACCCAGCAAGGGGAATGCCAGACCCGCGCCTGCCACAGGGCCCAGGCCTGGCGCCGGGCCGGCTCGGCAGCTGCGGCCGACCACACCAGCCCGCGCCAGCCATATCGACCCATTTGGTCAGACCAATTCAATATCGACGAGACACCCCGCTCGCTCACTTGCCCCCTCCTTCCCGTTTGCGGACCCCTCGGCCTCAGCAATTGGTCGCACATCACGCGCCCGCCCAATCGATGAGCCTGCTAAACTTTCATATTGAAAAGCCAACGTTTTCCGACACGTTCCTCGACAATCGCGACAAAACCTCGCTCCCCGAAGTGGCCACCGACATTCGCAAGTTCGCCAAGCGAACTTGCGATATTGGTCTTACCAATTTTCCACAGTTGCTTTGCCAGTACCCTCGCGGCTAATTTCGGCGCTGGAATAGGCCTTTCCTAGAACAATACCCGTCACAACAAGTGGAGTCGCGTCTATGCAAGCCTCAACTGGCCCTCGTCTGGCCGCACGCCTCAAACTGACCGCCACGACAGCCGCCGTGGTCCTGGCTGGTGCTGCCCTGCCCGGTACCGCCACCGCCCAGGAAAGCGTGCGCTGGCAGGTGCCCATCGCCTTCCCCTCGCACCTGGTCGGCCTGAGCACACCGGTGGTGCACCTCTCCGAGACGCTGGGAGCGATCTCCGGAGGCAACATCCAACTGCGCTACTACGAGCCGGGCGAGCTGATACCGCCATTCGAGATCCTCGACGCCGTCTCGGAGGGGCGTTACCCGGCGGGCTTCACCTGGATCGGCTACGACCAAGGCAGCATCCCGGTGCTGCCGCTGCTGTCGGGCCCGCCCTTCGGCATGGAGCCGCCCGCCTTCATGGCATGGCACTACTTCGGCGACGGCGATGCCCTGCTGCAGGAAGTGTACGAACCCTACGGCGTGAAGGCGCTGCTGTGCGGCGTCATCGGGCCGGAAGCCGCCGGCTGGTTCGCCGAGCCGCTGGACTCCCTCGATCAGATCGATGGCCTGCGCATTCGCTTCGCCGGCATCGGCGGTCGGGTGATGGAAGAGCTGGGCGCCTCGGTCACCATGCTGCCCGGTGGCGAACTCTATCAGGCCATGGAGCGCGGCACGATCGATGCCACCGAGTTCTCGGCCCCGGCAGTGGACCGCATCCTGGGCATGCAGGAGATCGTGCAGCACTACGTCATGCCGGGCTGGCACCAGACCTATACCACCTCGCACCTGCTGGTGAACCGGGAGATGTGGGACGACCTCTCCGACCTGAGCCGCGCCCAGATCGAGACCGGCTGCCGCTCCGCCACGCTGTTCGGCTTCTCCGAGAGCGAATGGGAGAACCCCCAGGCGCTGGCCGGCTTCGAGGCCGAGGGCGTGAACGCCCAGACCCTGTCGCCCGAGATCCTGGCCGAACTGGAAACCGTCACCATGCAGGTGCTGGACCAGATGGCGGGCGAGGACGAACTCTTCGCCCGTGTGCTGGAGAGCCAGCGCGAGTGGATGCAGGTCCACGGCAACTGGCACGACAAGGGTTATCTGCCGCGCGCCTACTACGCGCCGAAATCCAACTGATCGTCACTGACGGCCGCCGGAGACTTGCCTCCGGCGACCTTGCCGGCTTGCGGCAACGAGAGGCTGCTCGATGTCTACACCCCACGCTTCCGACTCCCCCCACGCCCTCCCTCCGGAGCTGCCCACGAACCGCGTCAGCCACGCGCTCGATACGGCCATCGCGGTGCTCGGCAAGGGGCTCTCCTGGCTCTGGCTGGCCACGCTCGCCGTGGTGCTGGCCAACGTCTTCAGCCGCTTCATCCTGGGGCGCGGCTCGATCGCCCTGGAGGAGCTCTCCTGGCACTTCTTCGGCGCCACCATGATCCTCACCCTGGCCTACGCCGTGGTCACCGACGATCACGTTCGTGTCGACGTCCTGCGCGAGCGCTTCTCGCTGCGCTTCCAGGCCTGGGTCGAGCTGCTGGGCATCGTCGTGCTGGTGCTGCCGGTACTCGCGTTCATGGTCGACGGCCTGGCCGAGTACGCCTACCGCTCCTTCGAGCGCGGCGAGCACTCCCAGGCACCCAGCGGGCTGCCCTACCGCTTCATCATCAAGAGCACGCTGCCGCTGGGCATGGCGCTGATCGCCCTCGCCCTGTCGTCACGGGCGCTGCGCTGCTGCACCTATCTCTTCGATTTTCCCCGGAAGCTGCCGCTGCGCCGCCCGGCGGACCATCGCTAACGCGCCTCCGCGAGGATCGACATGGGTCTTGAAGAAATTCTCGTCAGCGGCATGTTCGCCGCTTTCATGGGGCTTTTGCTGCTGGGCTTCCCCGTGGCCTGGGCACTGGCCGGCATCGGCTTCCTGTTTGCCGTCATCGGCCACCTGCTGGTCGAAACCTTCCACGCCGACCTCTGGTTCAGTTGGGGCGGCACCATCGGCGTCCTCGACAGACGACTCTACGGCATCGTCGCCAACGAGCTGATGGTGGCGCTGCCGCTGTTCATCTTCATGGGCATCATGCTCGACCGTTCGGGTATCGCCGAGCGGCTGATGAATTCGCTGGTGCGGGTGCTCGGCGGACTCCGCGGTGGCTATGCCGTCACCGTGGTCATCGTCGGGGTGTTGCTGGCCGCCTCCACCGGGATCGTCGGCGCCTCGGTGGTGCTGCTCGGCATGCTGTCGATCGGGCCCATGCTGCAGGCCAAGTACGACAAGTCGCTGGCGGTGGGTACCGCCTGCTCGGTCGGCACGCTGGGCATCCTGGTGCCGCCGAGCATCATGCTGGTACTGATGGCCGATCGCCTCGGCACCTCCGAAGCCTCGGTCGGCCGGCTGTTCATGGGCGCCCTGATCCCGGGCGTCATGCTTGGTGTGATGTACATCGGCTATATCGTGATCGCGGCGTACCTCAAGAAGGATCTGGCACCGGCGCCGCAGGACCGCACCCCGCTCACGGCGAGAGCCCTGTTCGACGTGCTGCTGGCGGTGCTGCCCCCCATGGCGCTGATCGTGGCGGTGCTCGGCTCCATTTTCCTGGGGATCGCCACCACCACCGAAGCGTCGGCGGTGGGCGCGCTGGGGGCCATGCTGCTCGCGCTGTTCAGCCGCCGGCTGAGCCTCGAGGTGGTGACCAAGGCGCTGTACCAGACCACCCGTACCACGGCGTTCATTTTCGGTATCTTCGTCGGCGCCACCATCTTCGCGGTGGTACTGCGGGGGCTCGGCGGCGACGACGTCATCCGCGCCGCGATCTCCGGCCTGCCCTTCGGCCCCGCCGGCGTGGTGCTGTCGGTCATGCTGGTGGTGTTCCTGCTCGGCTTCTTCCTCGACTGGGTGGAGATCACGCTGATCATCCTGCCGCTGGTGGCCCCGGTGGTCTTCAGCCTCGGGGTCGACCCGGTATGGTTCGCCATTCTCTTCGCCATCTGCCTGCAGACCTCGTTCCTGACGCCGCCGGTGGGATTCGCCCTCTTCTATATCAAGGGTGTCTGTCCACCCGGCATCACCACGCTCGACATCTACAAGGGCGTGGCCCCCTTCGTGGCGCTGCAGCTGCTCGGGCTGTTCCTGGTGTTCTTCTTCGAACCGCTGGCCACCTGGCTGCCGGCCCATGTCTACAGCGGGCGCTGAGCCTCCGGCACCAAGGCGCGCGGCAAGCCGGCGGGGGCCCGTCGGCTTGCCGCACCCAATCAGACTTTGGTCTATCGCCCCCCTGCGCGCTTTCCCCTCCCGGCTTGCCAAGTTGGCGTCGCTTTGCCTTGCAATACAGACACCTCTATTTGGCGCTTATCTTAATTAAACGTAACTGATGGCCCGCCCGGGCGCGCTCGCGTCGAGGCCCCGACCCAAGCAAGCTATCGATTCCTGTCATGCCAGCATGCTAGCTTGTCGTTGTTTGCCGAGCGGCCGTACCGGTGATCCCGGGCGGCCTCGGGCGCCTCTCGGCGCCCGTCGGCATGGCTCGTCTACTACGGCATACAACAAGACCCAAAAGGGAGCATGACATGAAGAATCTGAAGACGACATTCGGCCTCACCGGCCTGGCGGCGGGCATCGCCCTGGCGGCCTTCGCCTCCACCGCCCAGGCCCAGGAACGCTGGACCATGACCACGACCTGGCCGGACAACCTGGACCTGATCGAGATCGACCGCCACTGGGCAGAGCTGGTCAACCAGCTCGCCGGCGACGAGCTGCAGATCGAGTTTCGCGCCGGCGGTACGCTGATGCCCGGCACCGAGGTGTTCGACGCCACCGAGACCGGCAGCATCGAGGCCTCGGGTGACTGGCCCGGCTACTGGGCGGGGCGCAGCTCGGCGTTCTCCCCCCTGGCCGCCACGCCCAGCCTATTCAACGGCGTCGACTACCTGAACTGGATTCAGCAGTGGGGTGGCTTCGAGCTCTACCAGGAGGTCTACGGCCAGTACAACATGGTCTACCTGCCCTACGGCATCACCAACAACGAATCCGGCTTCATGGGCCGCACCCCGATCGAGAGCCTGGCCGACCTGGACGGCAAGCGCCTGCGCCTCTCGGGCCGTGACCAGGGTCGGGTCCTTGAGCGCCTGGGCGGCTCCCAGGTCACTCTCTCGGGCGGCGAGATCTACCAGGCGGTGGAACGCGGCGTCGTCGACGGTGCCGAGTTCTCCACCCCGGGGGTGGACTACAATGCCGGCTTTGCCGAGGTCGTCGAATACTGGGCGACGCCCGGCTGGCACCAGTCCGCCAGCGTGTTCGGCGTGATGATCAACAAGGACGCCTGGGACGCGCTCTCCGAGGAGACCCAAGAGAAGCTGAAGATCGCCGCCGACGCCACCCTGGCCTGGTCGCTGGCCTGGTCCGAGCGCCAGTCGACCGAAGGCACCGTCAAGTTCCAGGAGGCCGGCGTGGAGATCTCCACTTATGGCGAAGAGGACATGGCGCGCATCCAGGAAGTGACCAACGAGGTGATCGTGGAGGGCGCCTGCGAGGACCCGCTGCACGCCAAGGTCTACCACTCCATGATCAGCTACCTGCAGCACTACGCCAACTGGCGCGACGTCTCCGTGCCTTACAACATGAGCCGCAGCTTCGATAACCTGCCGTCTCTGGAAGAGATCGAAGCCTGCCTGTAAGGCGGCCCTACCCGCCCCGGCCGCTGGCGCCGGGGCGGCATTCGTTCCGACCTCGGAGACTTGATCCATGAATGCGATTGCCAAGGCGATCGACACGCTCAACGAAGTGTTCGGGCGGGTCATTGCGCCGCTGATCGCCGTCATCACCGTGGTGGTGCTCTACGATATCGCCCTGCGCCTGTTCACCGGGCGCCCCAGCGATTGGGCCTTCGACATCACCAAGATGCTGTTCGGCGCCCATTTCATGCTGATGGCCGCCTACGGCCTGCGCCATCACGCCCACGTCGAGGTCGACGTGCTCAAGCGGCTGCTGTCGCGGCGCAAGCAGGCCGCGCTCGAGCTGCTCGGCTACCTGATCTTCTTCATTCCGTTCATCTGGATGCTGTTGACGCTGGGCTGGAGTTTCTTCGAGCGCTCCTTCAGCCGCGGCGAGACCACCTACGGCATCGTCTCGATCCCCGTCTATCCGGTGAAGGGCGTGATCGTGCTGGCGGCGGTGCTGATCCTGCTCCAGGCCGTCGCCATCGTGATTCGCGCCATCCAGCAGCTGCGGGAGGAAGCCGCATGAACCTGAGCCCGGAAATGCTGACCCTGGTGATGTTCGGCGGCCTGCTGGTCGGCCTGTTCATGGGCCACCCGCTGGCCTTCGTGCTGGGCGGCGTGGCCGTGATCGGCGCCTATCTCGGCCCCGGCCCCCGCGTGCTCGGCACGATCATCAACAACATCTACGGCAACGCCATGGACAACTACGTCCTGGTGGCCATCCCGCTGTTCGTGCTGATGGCGCGCTTCCTCAACGACTCCGGGGTCACCGAGAGAATGTTCGAAGCGATGCGTCTGCTGCTGGCCAACCTGCGCGGCGGCCTGGCGCTGACCGTGGTCATCGTCTCGGTGCTGCTCGCCGCCACCACCGGCATCGTCGGCGCCTCGATCGCGGTGATGGGCATGATCGCCCTGGCACCGATGCTCAAGTACGGCTACAACAAGGAGCTCAGCACCGGCGTGATCATGGCCAGCGGCTGCCTGGGCATCCTGATCCCGCCCAGCATCATGCTGATCCTGATGGCCAGCTATTCGCCGGTGTCGGTGGGGGCGCTGTTCGCCGGCGCGCTGGTACCGGGGCTGCTGCTGGGCGCCATGTACGCCCTCTACGTGCTGCTGATCTGCCTGGTGAAACCGAGCTACGGGCCACCGGTGCCCGCCGAGGAGCGGGCCGAGACCTCGACCGGCCAGTTGCTGATCATGCTGGCGAAGTACGTGCTGCCGCCGATGGCGCTGATCCTCGGCGTGCTCGGTGCGCTGTTCACCGGTATCGCCACCGCCACCGAGGCCTCGGCCATCGGCGTGGGTATCGCCTTCCTGCTGTTCCTGATCTTCGGCGACCGCAAGCTCACCACCTGCTTCAGGACACTGATCGATGCCAGCAAGACCACTACCATGGTTATGCTGGTGCTGGTCGGCGCCACCGCCTTCACCGGGGTGTTCTCGCGCGGCGGCGGCATGACGGTGATCAGCGAGCTGGTCATGGCCATGCCCGGTGGTACCACCGGCGCACTGATCCTGATGCTGTTCCTGGTCTTCATCCTGGGAATGTTCCTCGACTGGACCGGCATCGTGCTGCTCAGCTTCCCGATCATGCTGCCGATCGTGTCCGACATGGGCGTCGACATGCTGTGGTTCGTGGTGATGGTGGCGGTGGTGCTGCAGACCTCCTTCCTCACTCCACCGTTCGGCTATGCGCTGTTCTACCTGAAGGGCGTGGCGCCCAAGGGGGTCGAGATCATCGACCTCTACAAGGCGGTGATCCCGTTCTGCGCGCTGATCGTGCTGGCCTGCCTGCTGATGGCCTTCTTCCCGGTGCTGGTGACGGGTCTGCCGTCGCTGATGCTCGGCTACTAGCGCTTCTTCCGGCCTCAGGACCCGGCGCCCGTATCGCAGGATACGGGCGTTTTTCGTGATGCCGGTCAGGTGGCACGAGCTGCAGCCGTACGCGGCAACTGGTATCATTTCCGGCCGTTACCGCCTCGCATTGCTGCGCCGCCGTGCGGCCAGTGAAGGAGTTCCTGCTTGTTCCGATCCGCGACCACCGGCCTTTCCTCCCTGTCTCGGCGCCTGAGCCCGTGGACGCTGCTGATCCTGAGCGTCGCCCTCGTCGTCGCCCTGCCGGTCATCGTGGTGCTGGCGCATATCGTGATGCCGACACAGGGCGTCTGGCAGCATCTGGCCAGCACGGTGCTGGGTCGTTACCTGGGGAATACCTTCTATCTCACCGTCACGGTGGGAATCGGCAGCATGGTGATCGGCACCGGTACCGCCTGGCTGGTGGTGATGTGCCGCTTTCCGGGCCGGCGCCTCTTCGAGTGGGCCCTGCTGCTGCCGCTGGCCGTGCCCACCTACGTGATCGCCTACGCCTATACCGATTTCCTGCAGTACGCGGGCCCCGTGCAGAGCTGGCTGCGCGCGGTCTTCGACTGGGGACGCGGCGACTACTTCTTCCCCGACATCCGCTCGCTGGGCGGCGCCGCCACGCTGATCACCCTGGTGCTCTACCCCTACGTCTACCTGCTGGCCCGGGCGGCCTTCCTGGAACAGTCGGTGTGCGTGCTCGACGTCGGTCGCACGCTGGGGCGCGGCCCATGGAACCTGTTCGCCACCGTGGCCGTGCCGCTGGCACGGCCGGCGATCGTCGGCGGCGTCTCGCTGGTGCTGATGGAGACCCTCAATGAGTTCGGTGCCGTGCAGTTCTTCGGCGTCGACACCTTCACCACCGGCATCTATCGCACCTGGTTCGGCCTGGGCGAGCAGGTTGCCGCGGCCCAGCTCGCCGCTTGTCTGCTGCTGTTCGTCATCGTGCTGGTGCTGCTGGAGCGCTGGTCGCGAGGCAAGCGCCAGTATTTCCATACCACCAATCGCTACCAGCAGCTGCCCGAGTACCGGCTGCCCGGCTGGCGCGGGGTGGCGGCCTTCATGGCCTGCGCCACGCCGGTGCTGATCGGCTTCCTGGTGCCCAGCGGCCTGCTGCTGCAGATGGCCATCGCCAAGGGCGATACGCTGCTCGGCACGCGCTTTCTCGATTTCGCCTGGAACAGCCTGATGCTGGCCGTCGTCGCCTCATTGATCGCGGTGGGCCTGGCGGTCGTACTCAGCTACGGCGTGCGCCTCCACGACAGCCCGCTGACGCGCATCGCCACGCGGGTCGCCTCGATGGGCTATGCCATTCCCGGCTCGGTGATCGCGGTGGGCATCCTGATTCCCTTCGCCTGGCTCGACAACACGCTCAATACCTGGCTGCACGCCCACTACGGCAAGATCGTCGGGCTGGTCTTCAGCGGCTCGGCCTTCATCCTGGTGTACGCCTACGTGGTGCGCTTCCTGGCGGTGTCGTTCAATACCGTGGAGGCCAGCCTGGGCAAGGTGACGCCGAGCATGGATGCCGCCTCGCGCACCCTGGGCCAGACGCCGGCCGGTACGCTCAAGCGGGTCCACACGCCGATCATGCGCGGCAGCCTGATCGCCGCCGGCATCCTGGTGTTCGTCGATGTCATGAAGGAGCTGCCGGCCACCATCATCCTGCGCCCCTTCAACTTCGATACCCTGGCGGTCAGGGCCTACGGCCTGGCCTCGGACGAGCGCCTTGCCGAGGCCTCGACGGCGTCGCTGGCCATCGTGGCCGTCGGCATCCTGCCGGTGGTCCTGCTGAGCATGGCCATGCGCCGTTCGCGCCCCGGCTCAGGCCGCCGCTGAGGGGAAGACGAAGACCTGCGACAGGTCGAGGTGAATGTCCACCCGCTGCCCCTCGGCAGGCAGGAACACGCCGGGCACCCTGGCGTGCAGGTGGGCTTCGCTGCCGTCCTCACCGTGAGCGCAGATGTGCAACAGGCTGCTGCGCCCCAGCAGCTTGGCCATGACCACGTGGCTGTGGCGATGCTCCGGCGCCGGCTCGAAGTGCTCGGTGATGCGCAGCGCCTCGGGGCGGATCATCACCAGCGCCTGGCTCCCTTCGGGCAACCAGCCGGCCTCCACCGGCCCCACCGGGGTCTGCACGCGACCGCCCCGCACCTCGCCCGAGAGTTCGTTGACCTCGCCGAAGAAGGCGACGACGAAGGGGTCGCAGGGGGCGCAGTAGAGCTCCCGGGGGGTGCCCACCTGGACGATGCGCCCATCGCGCATCAGGGCGATGCGATCGGCCATGAACATGGCCTCCTCGGGATCGTGGGTCACCAGCAGGGTGGCGGCGCCGACCTTCTTTAGCACGTGCAGGGTATCGTCACGGATGCGATCGCGCAGCCGCGCGTCGAGGCTGGAGAAGGGTTCGTCGAGCAGCATCAGCTGGGGCGCCGGCGCCAGGGCGCGGGCCAGCGCCACACGCTGCTGCTGTCCGCCGGAGAGCATGTGCGGGTAGCTGTCGGCATAGCTGGCCATGCCCAGCTGCTCGAGCAGGGTCAGGGCCCGCTCGCGGCGCTGCCGGGGGGGCTCGCCCTTCAGCCCGAAGGTGACGTTCTCGATCACCGTGAGGTGAGGAAACAGCGCGGAATCCTGGAAGGCCAGGCCGACGTTGCGCTTCTCCGGCGGCACGTGGCGACCCTTGGGCACGGCGATCTCGCCGCCGTTGAGGCTCACGCGCCCCCGCTGCAGTACCTCTAGCCCCGCCGCGATGCGCAGCAGCGTGGTCTTGCCGCAGCCCGAGGGGCCCAGCAGACAAACGACCTCGCCAGGCGCCACATCGAGGTCGACGCCACGCACGGCCGTCTGGCTGCCGAAAGCATGTTGCACTCCCTCCATGGTCAATGCGGTGGACCGGGGATAGGGAGCGTGTCCGACTTCCATTGGCTTCGATTGGCTAGTCATAGAACAGCGAACATGATCCAGGGGAGAAATGGGCAAACTTCATCCTACCCGAAATGTCCAGCAAATACGTTTGGAATTTCCTCGCATTTGCCAATTTTTTCGCCTTCCCTTGCTCTCGGTCAGCTTCCCGGCGCCGCGTGGTCAAGGGTCTCTGACGGCAGGCTTGACGACTTCTTCACAAAACGCTTCAATAGCGTTCAACGTAATGCAACGTATTATCATTACTTGAACAAAACACCTGTCACATCAGGCTCTCGAGGTGAAACCATCATGATCCATCGTCAGCGTCTCGTCGCTCCCCTTGCCGCCATCCTGGCGGGCTCCGCTCTGGCCAGCACGGCAGGCGCCGATGAGCTCAACCTCTACTCGGCCCGCCACTACGACTCCGACGAGAAGCTCTACCAGGCCTTCACCGAGCAGACCGGGATCGAGGTCAACCTGCTGGAGGGCGACTCCGACCAGCTGATCGAGCGCATCCAGCGCGAGGGCGTGGCCAGCCCCGCCGATGTCATGATCACCGTCGATGCCGGTCGCCTGTGGCGCGCCGAGCAGGACGGGGTCTTCCAGAGCGTCGAATCCGACGTGCTCAACGAGCGTCTGCCGGAAGCCATGCGCCACCCCGAAGGCAAGTGGTTCGGCTTCAGCCAGCGCGTGCGGGCGATCGTCTACAACCCCGAGAACGTCGACCCCAGCGAGATCACCTCCTACGAGGACCTGACCGACCCGCGCTGGGAGGGCGAGATCTGCATCCGCTCCTCCAACAATATCTACAACCAGTCGCTGCTGGCCTCGATGATCGAGCATCACGGTGCGGAGGGTGCCGAGGAGTGGGCCCAGGGCGTGGTCGGCAACATGGCGCGCGACCCCGAAGGCGGCGACACCGACCAGATCAAGGCCGTGGCTGCCGGTGAGTGCGATCTGGCCGTGGCCAACCACTACTACTACGTGCGCCTGCTCGAGTCCGAGGAGGCCGCCGATCGCGAAGTGGCCGAGAAGGTGGGCATCCTGTTCCCCAACCAGGATGACCGCGGCACCCACGTCAACGTCGGCGGTGCCGGCGTGGTGAGCACCGCGCCGAACCGCGAGAATGCCGTTCGCTTCCTCGAGTTCCTGGCCTCCGACGAGGCCCAGGAGATCTTCGCCGCCGGCAACTATGAGTTTCCCGTGGTCGAAGGCGTGAAGATGAGCGAGACGCTCGAGTCCTGGGGCGAATTCAAGAAGGACGACCTCAACGTCAGCATCCTGGGCGAGAACAACCCGGAAGCGGTTCGCATCTTCGATCGCGTCGGCTGGCGCTGAACCTTATCCGACATGAGACAACGCCCGCGGCCATGGCCGCGGGCGTTTTCGTTTACGCTCTCCTCGACGCCCCCGGGGCCATGCCGTCTCCCCCGGGCTCGATGCCCAGCAGCGCCTCGCTCAACTCCTCGGCCAGTACCGCCACCGCCATCGGCAGAGCGCGCTCGGCCGCACTGCACAGCACCAGCCGGGCCTTGGCGATGTTGCGATCCTGCAGCGGCTTGAATACCAGCTCCCCATGCTCCAGTTCGCGAGCGACGTCGAGCTTGTTGAGATAGGCGACTCCCAAACCGGCCCGCGCCAGCGACTTGATCGTCAGGATTCGGTTGCAGCCGGCCAGGGGGGTGAGGTCGATGTCCGAATGGGCAAGCGTGCGCTCCAGGGTCGAGCCGTGAAACATCTCGGCGCTGGGCAGAATCGCCGGGTAGGGACGGCAGTCACGCAGGCGTACCGTTTCCTTCTCGGCCAGCGGGTGCGTGGGGGCCACTACCGCGCCGAAACCCAGCTCGACCGCCTGCTCGAAGCGAATCCGACGCGTCACCGGCGGGTTCATGCAGATGCCGATATCGGCCTCTCCGGTGGCGACTTGCTCCAGAATCGTGTCGGTCAGGCCGGTGGTCAGCACGAAACGCACCCGCGGGAAGCGCTCCCTGAAGCCGCGCAGGAGGGAGGGCAGTAGCTGGTCGGTCAACGACTCGATGGTGGCGATGCGAACCTCGGCGCAGCCGGTGCCACGGATGTCGCCCAGGGTCTCCAGCATCTGGCGCTCGTCGCGCTGCCATTGGCGAATCTGGTAGAGCATCAACTCACCCGCCGGCGACAGCCGCAGCCCCCGCGGTAGCCGCTCGAACAGCGGCACACCGAGCTCATCCTCGAGCTTGAGAATCTGTCGATTGATGGCCGAGGCGGCGACGTGCAGCCGTTCTGACGCCTTGCGCAGCGATCCCTGGCGGGCGACTTCCTCGAAATAGCGCAGAGAGGTCAGCAGTAGCTGCATGAGACACCATCCCGGCAAAGCTTACCGTTGCCTTTTCGGCAACGAAATGAGCGAAACATTATTATGGACCAGCACGGTTGGGCGAGGCTAGCTTGCGTAGAGCAACGACAACAATGACAGAGGAAGCTAGCCATGAGAACGACGCATGATCCCACCGAGACGAGGCCGGTCGAGCCCGTAGACGAGAAGCTGCCGTGGCACTCGATGATGCTCTACGGCTTCCAGCACGTACTGGTGATGGCCGCCGCGCCGATCACCGCCGTGTTCCTGGTGGGCCAGGCAATGGGCTTCGGCAGCGACGTCACGGTGGCCTTGATGAGTGCCACCTTCCTCGCCTGCGGCCTGGGCACGCTGCTGCAGTCCTTCGGCCCCTTCGGCATCGGCGCGCGGCTGCCCTTCGTTCAGGTGCCGGGCGGCGCACCGATCGTGATTTTCCTGGCCATCGCCCAGGCCACCGACATCCAGACCGCGACCGGCGCGGTGATCCTCACGGGGCTGTTCTATTTCCTGGCCCTGCCGTTCTTCACCAAGGTACTGAAATTCTTTCCTCCGATCGTGATCGGCACCATGCTGCTGCTGGTCGCAGTCAACCTGGTGCGCATCTTCGGCGGGCTGATCACCGGCAAGCCGGACTCGCCGGATTTCGCCAACCTGACCAGCATCGCCCTGGCACTACTCACCATGGGCTGCATCGTGCTCTTCGCCCGAATCTTCACCGGCGTGCTGCAGCGCATTGCCGTCATGCTGGGTTTGGTCGCCGGCGCGGCCGTGGCCACGCTGCTTGGCGTGATGAGCTTCGACAACGTGCTGGCCGGCCCGGTGGTGGCCTTCCCATCGCTGTTCCCCTTCGGCATGCCGAAGTTCGATCTCTTCGCCTCGCTGCCGTTGATCATCTTCAGCGTGGTCTCCATGACCGAGGCCACCGGCCAGACCATGGCCACCGCCGAGATCGTCGAGAAGCAAGGTGACTCACGCGCCCTGGTGCCGCGCAACATCCGCGCCGATGCGCTGGGCTCGTTGATCGGTGGTTGCTTCGGTACTTCGCTGATCATCACCAGCGGCGAGAACATCGGTATCGTGCGCGCCACCGGTGTGCGTTCGCGCTACGTGACCGTGGCGGCCGGCATCATTCTCGTGGCCTTGGCACTGCTCGCCCCTCTCGGACGGGTGGCCGCCACCCTGCCCACCGCCGTGGTCGCCGGCACCGCGGTGATCGTATTCGCCATCATCGGCGTGATGGGCATCAACATCCTGCGTAAGGTCGACTTCAACGAGCATGGCAACATGTTCACGCTGGCCGCGGCGCTGGCCATGGGTCTGCTTCCGATCGTCGTACCCGGCTTCTACAGCGCCTTTCCACAGCACCTGCAGATCATCCTCGGCAACGGCCTGGCCATGGGCACACTGACGGCGGTGCTGGTCAACATTCTGTTCCACCACCTCGGTCACGCCCGTCTCCCCGCACCCGCGACCAAGCAGGCCGACCTCGCCAGCGAACACATCAAGAGCAAGTAGAAAGGAACCCCATGGACACTCCGTCACAGGCCCGCAACGCCGCGGGCCGGGGGGCACTCTGCCCCGAGTCTTTCGCAGCCGACACTCTTCTGCTGCTGCCCGAGGAGGTACTGCTGGAGAGCGGCTGCGCCAGGAACAAGGCGGTCCTCGTCGCGAACGGCAAGTTCGCCGAGATCGACGAACGCGCGGCGCTGCTCGCTCGCCATCCCGAACTGACGCCGATTGCACTGCCCGGCAAGCTGCTGATGCCCGGCTTCATCGACGCCCATCATCACCTGACCCAGTCGCTCGGCAAGTCGCTGGTGTTCGGCGAACCCTCCGAGATCTTCAAGCGCATCTGGGTCCCGCTCGAGGCCAGCCTCGACGAGCGATTGCTCTACCTCTCGGCCAAGCTCGCCGCGCTGGAGGCGCTGCGCGGTGGCTTTACCACCGCGGTGGACGCCGGCACCCGCGCCTCGGCGGAGATCGGCAGCATCGCCCAGGCCGTCGAGGAGACCGGCCTGCGCTGCGTGTTGGGCTTCATCTGCAATGATCTGGGCGGTGGCAGGGAAGCGCACCAGGATGGCGCCGCGATACGTCGCGACGCCGAACGGCACCTGGCCCGTTGGGCCGGCCATGCGCTGGTCGTCCCCTCGCTGGCGGTGTCGATTCCCGAGGTGGCCAGCGATGGCATGCTGCGTGACGTGGCCGCACTCTGCGGCGAAGGCGGTGCCATCTTCCAGACCCACGTCAACGAGCATCTCCAGGCGGTGGAGCGTTCGCTGGTCGCACGCCGCCAGCGCCCCTTGGAGCACCTGCACGCGGTGGGCGCGCTGGGACCGCAGACGCTGATTGCCCACGCCACCCTGGTCACGCCAACGGAGCTCAACCTGCTGCGCGACACCGATACCGCGGTGGCCTTCAATCCCGTCGCCAGCGCGTGGAAAGGCAACGCCGTGGCGCCGGCCCTGCAGATGGCCGCGCTGGGTATTCGTTTCGGCCTGGGGACCGACGGCACGCGCAGCGATGCCTTTCGCCTGATGGATGCCGCCGAGACCAGTCAGCGTCTGTCCGCCGGCCTGGCAACCGGGGATTCATCGTGCGGCGGCGGCTGGCTGTGGCTCGAGCACGCCACCCGCGGCAGCGCCGAGGCGGCAGGGCTCGCGCGCCTGACCGGCGAGATCGCCCCGGGCCTGGCCGCCGATTTCCTGCTCCTCGACCTCGACGTGCCGGAAATGACGCCCTCCTGGGACCTCCCCTGGGAGCTGGTGCGCTATGCCAATCGCGATCAGATCGAGGCCGTGTTCACCAACGGCCGGCTGCGCCTGTGGCAAGGCTGGCCGGTAGACTGGGATGCTCGCGCGCTGCTTGCCGAGGTGCGCGAGGCGGCCGGCGCCGCCGTGGAACGCGCGCCGATCCAGCGGGTGCACGCGACGTCGTCGACGCACCGGGCAGCGGCCAAGAGGAGCGGGAATGACGACGCCGAGCCGACGGTGAAAGCGGCGCAACGCTCATGAACGAGATCGTCGTCTTTGCCGTCATCGCCACCGCCACCGGTATCGCTGCCTTCGTGCAAGGCGCGATCGGGATCGGCTTCGCGCTGATCGTCGCCCCGGTGCTGGGTTTCCTGCGCCCCGACCTGCTGCCGGTGGCCCTGCTGATCCTGATGCTGCCGCTCAATCTCTACGTCGGCCTGCGGGAACGTGAGGCGATCGACTGGAAGGGCGTGGGCTGGATCGGCCTGGGCCGCCTGCCGGGGACTTTCCTCGGCCTGTGGATCCTGGTCGTCCTGAGTGCCGACAGCCTCAACCAGGTGGTCGGCGCCTCGACGGTGATCGCCGTGCTCGCCGCCCTGTTCGCCCCGGTATTTCGCCCCAAGGCGGGCGCCTGCGCCTCGGTCGGGGTCATCACCGGCATCACCGAAACCGCCACCGGCGTCGGCGGCCCGCCGCTGGCGCTGCTCTACCAGCATCGACCTGGCCCGGAGCTGCGCTCGACCATCGCCTGCTGCTTCCTGATCGGAGAGATCGTCTCGCTGGTCATTCTGGCCGTGGCGGGCAAGTTCCACCTCGACCAGCTGCGGTGGGCCCTCTACCTGCTGCCGCCGCTGCTCATCGGCAGCGTCGCCAGCCGCGTGACGCACCATCGCATCGATGCCCGGCGCCTACGCCAGGGCGTGCTGCTGTTCGCGCTGGTGTCGGGCGTCGTCCTGATGGTGCCCTACTAGCGCCCCCTCAATGCGCCTCGTCCCAGTTGGCCCCACTCTCGGCCTCGACGATCAGCGGCACGCTGAGTTCGGCGGCGGCCTGCATGCGCGCCTTGACCTCGTCGATGAACTCGCCCACCTGGGCTTCGCCGACCTCGAACACCAGCTCGTCGTGCACCTGCATCACCATGCAGGCGTCGAAGGCGCTCTGCTGCAGCCAGGCGTCGACCTCGATCATGGCGCGCTTGATGATGTCCGCCGCGGTGCCCTGCATCGGCGCGTTGATCGCGGTGCGCTCGGCGGCCTGGCGCCGGGCGTGGTTCTGGGCGCGGATCTCGGGGAGGTAGAGGCGGCGGCCGTACACGGTCTCGACGTAGCCATCGTCGGCGGCCTGGGCGCGGATGCGCTCCATGTAGCGGGCCACGCCCGGGTAGCGGTCGAAGTAGCGGTCGATGTAGGTCTGCGCCTGGCCGCGCTCGATGCGCAGCTGCTTGGACAGCCCCCAGGCGCTCATGCCGTAGATCAGCCCGAAGTTGATCGCCTTGGCGCTGCGCCGCTGCTCGCCGGAGACCTGCTCCAGCGGCACGCCGAAGACCTCGGCGGCAGTGGCGGCGTGGATGTCGCGCCCCTCGGCAAAGGCCGAGAGCAGCCCTTCGTCCGCAGAAAGATGCGCCATGATGCGCAGCTCGATCTGCGAGTAGTCGGCGGCGACGATGCGATAGCCGGGCCGGGCGATGAAGGCCTGGCGAATCTTGCGCCCCTCCTCGGTACGAATGGGGATGTTCTGCAGGTTGGGGTCGCTCGAGGAGAGCCGGCCGGTGGCGGCGACCGCCTGATGGTAGCTGGTATGCAGCCGCCCGGTGCGCTTGTTGACCAGCCGCGGCAGCTTGTCGGTATAGGTCGACTTGAGCTTGGCCAGGCCGCGGTGCTCCATGATCACCTTGGGCAGCGGGTAATCCAGCGCCAGCTCCTCGAGCACCGCCTCGGCGGTGGAAGGAGCGCCCTTGGGCGTCTTCTTGAGCACCGGGATCTTCTGCTCCTCGAACAGGATCTCGCCGAGCTGCTTGGGCGAGCCGAGGTTGAACTCGCGCCCGGCGAGCTCGAAGGCTCGCGTCTCGAGCTCGCCGATGCGCGCCTCGAGCTCCTGGCTCTGGGCATGCAGGCGCGCGGCGTCGATCGCCACCCCGGTGCGTTCGATGCGCGACAGCACCGGGATCAGCGGCCGCTCGATGGTGTCGAGCACCTCGGCCAGGCGCCCCTCCGCCTCGATGCGCGGACGCAGCTCGCAGTGCAGGCGCAGGGTGACGTCGACGTCCTCGCAGGCGTAGGGCACGGCCTGCTCGAAGTCGATCTGGTTGAAGGTGAGCTGCTTGGCGCCCTTGCCGGCGATCTCCTCGAAGCTCACCGTCTTCTGGCCCAGGTACTTCAGCGCCAGCGAGTCCATGTCGTGACGGGTGGCGGTGGAGTTGAGCACGTAGGACTCGAGCATGGTATCGGTCAGCGGCCCGCGCACCTGGATGTCGTAATTGGCCAGCACCGAGATGTCGTACTTGAGGTTCTGGCCGATCTTGCCGCGGCAGGGGTCCTCCAGCAGCGGCTTGAGCGCGGCCAGCACGGCGGCGCGGTCGAGCTGGTCGGGCACGTCGAGGTAGTCGTGGGCGAGCGGCACGTAGGCGGCTTCACCGGGTTCGAGCGCCAGCCCCACGCCGACGATCTCGGCATCCATGTAATTGAGGCTGTTGGTCTCGAGGTCGAAGCAGAAGGCCTCGCAGGCGCCGAGCCGCGCCAGCCACTCGTCGAGTTCGGCCTGGGTCAGGATCAGATGGTTCTGGCAGGCGGCCACGCTGGCCGGCGGCGCCTCGGGGTCGAGGTTGCCCGCCGCGGCGGTACCGGCGACCCCGCTGCCGCGCTCGACGTCGTCGACCCCTTCATCCTTGCCCGAGAGCAGCTCGGAGAGCCAGGCCTTGAACTCGAGCTCGGTGTAGAGCCGCTTGAGCGCCTCGCGGTCGGGATGGGCGATGTCGAGGTCGCCGAGCCCCACCGGCAGCTCGCAGTCGGTCTTGATGGTGGCCAGCTGGTAGGAGAGATAGGCCATCTCGCGATGCTCCTCGAGCTTGCTCGGCAGCGACTTGGCACCGCGAAAATCGAGGGTGGCGACACGCTCGAGGTCGGCATAGATGGTATCGAGCCCGCCGCCCATGCCCTGCAGCAGGCCCAGCGCGGTCTTCTCGCCCACCCCCGGAACGCCGGGGATGTTGTCGACCTTGTCGCCCATCAGCGCCAGGAAGTCGATGATCAGCTCCGGCGGCAGGCCGAACTTGGCCTTGACCCCTTCCACGTCGAGGGTCTCGTCCTTCATGGTGTTGACCAGCGTGATGTGGCCGTTGACCAGCTGCGCCATGTCCTTGTCGCCGGTGGAGATCACCGCGTCGCGGCCGGCCTCGGTGGCGAGCCGGGCCAGGGTGCCGATGACGTCGTCGGCCTCGACGCCCTCGACGCACAGCAGCGGCAGCCCCAGGGCGCGGACGCAGGCGTAGAGCGGCTCCACCTGGCTGCGCAGGTCGTCAGGCATCGGCGGACGCTGGGCCTTGTACGCCTCGAACAGCTCGTCGCGGAAGGTCTTGCCCTTGGCATCGAAGACCACCGCCATGGGGCTGTCGGGGTAATCCTTGATCAGCCGCTTGAGCATGTTGAGCACACCCTTGATGGCGCCGGTGGGCTGGCCGGTGGAGGTGGTCAGCGGCGGCAGGGCGTGAAAGGCGCGGTAGAGATAGGACGAACCGTCGACGAGAACGATGGGGGTATCGGCCATGTATCGGCATCCGTTGGGTCTGTGCAAGAAAATGTGATCTTGATCAGCCATGATACGCATTGCGCGCCGCTTTTGCCGCCATCGTTGGGATCGCGAGGTCCAACGTCATACACTGAGGTTAATCGCACACCGGGGCAGTCGCTCGGTGCAGCGTTCGTCGCAAGCGGTCTCTGGAGGCCCACCATGAACGTTTCACGCCGCATCCTCGCTGTCACTCTGCTCTCCCTGGGGCTCGGCATGGTGTCGGCCGCCCCCGCCCTGGCCCAGTCATCCGCCGATGTCGAGCCCGACATCACCATTCGCCAGGAGGAGGATCGCACCATCCGCGAGTACCGCGTCAACGGCCAGCTCTATGCCATCGAGATCCGACCCCGCCAAGGGGCCAGCTACTACCTGGTCGACCACGACGGCGACGGCAACTTCGAACGCCAGGAGGGCGACCGGATCGCCGTGCCCCAGTGGGTACTGATGCGCTTCTAACCGGCGGTACCCTCGCCACAGCTGAGTGCCGGAACGTGTCCAGCAGGCGTGCATCGGAGTGCCAAGACGCTACAATAGTCGGCTTGGCAACCTGGGCGAGAGACACATGGCCGTATTCACCCCGTTGAGCGACGCACAGGTCGCGGAGTTTCTCAGGCGTTTCGATGTCGGCGAGCTGATCTCCCTGGAGGGAGTCGCCGGCGGTACCGAGAACACCACATTCTTCGTCACGACCGACCGCCGGGAGCTGGTGCTGACGTTGTTCGAGCAGGGCGAGCACGAGGAGCTGCCGTTCTTCGTCGAGCTGCTCGACTACCTCGACGAACACCGCCTGCCGGTGCCCGGGCCGGTACACGATCGCGAGGGCATTGCCCTGCACAGCCTGGCCGGCAAGCCCTCACTGCTGTTCCCTCGCCTGCCCGGTCGTCACCCGATGGCGCCCAACCTGGCGCAGTGCCGGGCCTTGGGCGACGCACTGGGACGCATGCATGCGGTGTCCCAGCATTTTCCCGGCCACCGCCCCAACCCGCGCGACCTCAACTGGCTGGTGGCCATGCACCACAAGGTGCTGGGCTATCTCTCGCCCGAGGATCAGGCACTGATGAAGGACGAGGTGGAGATCTACCAGGGCGTGTTCGGCTCAGCCCCCGAACTGCCCCACGGCGCGCTGCACGGGGACCTGTTCCGTGACAACACCCTGTTCGAGGGCGACCGCCTCGGCGGCCTCATCGATTTCTACAACGGCTGCACCGGCGACCTGCTGTTCGACCTGGCCATCGTGATCAACGACTGGGCATCGGGCCCCGAGGGGCTCCTGGACCACGAACGCCACGATGCCATCCTGCGCGCCTACCAGGCGCGCCGGCCGCTGACCCACGCCGAACGCGAGGTGTGGCCGACGATGCTGCGCATGACGGCGCTGCGCTACTGGCTGTCGCGGCTGCTGGTGGTCTACGTGGACCCGCCGGCCCACGACCTGACCCCGCACGACCCGACGCAGTTCCATACCATTCTCACGGCACGCCTGAAACATGGCGCTCTGCCCCTGCCCGAAGCGAGCCACACATGAGCCTATCCATGGGAGCTGCCTCCGGCCCCGCCCAACGCGCGCGCCGGACCTGGAACATCGACCAGTGGGGCAGCGGCTATTTCGACGTCGATGACAGCGGCCACGCCCTGGTGCGCCCGCTGGGCAGCGAAGCCGAAGGCCCCGCCCTGCCGCTCGCCCCGCTGGTGGATCAGCTGCGCGAGGCCGGCCTGCGCCTGCCAGTACTGGTGCGCTTCAGCGACATCCTGCACGATCGCGTCGAGCAGCTGTGCGAAGCCTTCGACCTGGCCATGACCGAGGAGGAGTACGCCGGCGGCTACACGGCCGTCTACCCGATCAAGGTCAACCAGCAGCGCCGCGTGGTCGAGGAGATCCTCGCCACCCGCGAGCGCGGCCATGGGCGGGTCGGCCTCGAGGCCGGCAGCAAGCCGGAGCTGCTGGCCGTGCTGGCGCTCTCCGCCGACGGCCCGTCGCTGATCGTTTGCAACGGCTACAAGGATCGCGAGTACATCCGCCTGGCGCTGATGGGCGAAAAGCTCGGCCATCGGGTCTACCTGGTGGTGGAGAAGTTCTCCGAGCTACCGCTGATTCTGGAGGAGGCTGAGCATCTCGGCGTCACGCCACGCATCGGCCTGCGCGCGCGCCTGGCCTCGGTGGGCATGGGCAAGTGGCAGGATACCGGTGGCGAAAAATCCAAGTTCGGCCTCACCGCCGGTCAGATGCTGGCGGTGGTGGAGCGCCTGCGCGAGGCCGACTCGCTGGCCAGCCTGCAGCTGGTGCACTTCCACCTCGGCTCGCAGATCGCCAACATCCGCGACATCCAGGTCGGCCTGCGCGAGTGTGCGCGCTTCTACCAGAGCCTGCTGGCGCTGGGTGCGCCGATCGATACCGTCGACGTCGGCGGCGGGCTCGGCATCGACTACGAGGGCACCCGCTCGCGCAGCTTCTGCTCGATCAACTACTCCATGCGGGAGTATGCCCGCAACGTGGTCAGCGCCTTCGCCCAGGCCTGCAACGAGGCGGAGATTCCCCACCCGCATCTGATCAGCGAGTCGGGCCGCGCGCTGACCGCGCACCACGCCGTGCTGATCGCCAACGTGATCGGCGAAGAGCGCGTCAACGACCGGGCGCCTGAGCGCCAGGCCGAGGACGACCCCCAGCTCGACGAGCTGTGGCGGGTGCACGATCTGCTGGGCAACTCCGTGGAGCCGCGCGAGCTGGTCGAGGCGTGGCACGACCTGCTGCAGGCGATGAGCGAGATGCACGACCGCTTCCTCATGGGGCTGGCCGACATCACCGTGCGCGCCGAAGCGGAGGGCGTTTATTTCGCCGCCTGCGCGCGGCTACGCGAGCGCCTCGACAGCCGCAACCGCGCCCACCGGGAGATCGTCGACGAGCTCGCCGAGAAACTCGCCGACAAGCTGTTCGTCAACTTCTCGCTGTTCCAGTCGGTACCCGACGTCTGGGGCATCGACCAGATCTTCCCCGTCCTGCCGCTCACCGGACTGAACCGCGAACCCACCCGCCGCGGCGTGATCCAGGACATCACCTGCGATAGCGACGGCCGCATCGACGGCTACGTCGATGGCCAGGGCGTGGAAACCACCCTGCCGCTGCCGGAGTGGCGCGACGACGAGGAGCGCCTGCTGGGCTTCTTCCTGGTCGGCGCCTATCAGGAGATTCTCGGCGACCTGCACAACCTGTTCGGCGACACCGACTCCGTCGATGCCGCCCTCGACGAAAACGGCGACTGGGTGCTCAGCCACGCCCAGCAGGGCGACCGGGTCTCCGACGTGTTGGCCTACGTCAACTTCGACGCCAAGGTGCTACGCGACCGGCTCGCTGGCCAGCTGCAGGAGAGCGGCCTCTCAGCCGCGGAGCAGGAGCACTTCCTCGACGACCTCTCCGCAGGGCTTCAGGGCTACACCTATCTGGAGTGAACGCCGCCGTGATCAATGCGGCCGAGAAGACGCCCCCTTGGATAGATGCCTTGGGGGCGTTTTCGTGACTGCCGGGCGCGGAACGGGGTTATTCCGCTACCTGGCCCTCGACCTCCAGCCCGCCGGTGAGCGTCAAGCGCAGGTTCGCACCACGCGGCAGCTCGCCGACGCCCGCCGGCGTGCCGGTGAGCACCACATCGCCGGGCTCGAGCGTGAAGTGGCGGCTCATCTCGGCCACCAGGGTAGGGACCGGAAACAGCATGTCGGCCCCTTCGCCGCGCTGGCGCAGCTCGCCGTTCAGCTCCAGCGTGAAACTCAGGGCGCTCCAGTTCGGCACGCGACTCAGCGGCAGGAAATCGCTCAGCGGACAGGCCCCGTCGAACGCCTTGGCCACCTCCCAGGGTTGCCCCTTCTCCTTGAGACGCGCCTGCACGTCGCGCAGCGTCAGGTCGAGGGCCAGGCCGATACCGACGACCGCCCGTTCGGCCTCCTCGGTCGTGGCGTGAGTCAGCCGCTCACCGATCAACAGCGCCAGCTCGGCCTCGAAGTGAACCTCGCCGCGAGCAAACGGGGCCTCGATGGGCCTATCGAAGCTGGCCGCGCTGGTGGCGGGCTTGATGAACAGCAGCGGCTCGCTGGGGATCGGGTTGTTAAGCTCCTTGGCATGATCGGCATAGTTGCGGCCGACGCAGACGATCTTGCCAAGCGGGTGGGAAAACGCCTGGCCATCGGTGAAACGGGGGACAAAGCGCATGGCGGGTCTTCTCCTTCTGGGTAGGCGTGCCGCATGTCGACGACAGGCCTACCAGTCTACCTCACCACACGCCCCGTTCCATCCACCCCCGACCGCACCGAGGGATCAGCCATGTGGCGTCCACGGCTCGTCCGGCGAATGCGCCAGGAAGCGCGGACGCCGACGGCGCGCGGCGAAGGGTTCGACACAGGCGTTGTCGCGCCGGTTGTAGACGAAGAAGACGTTGCTGCGCGGATCCGGCGACATGTTGGCGTTGGAACCGTGCAGCGTATTGCAGTCGAACAGCAACAGCCCGCCCGCCGTGCCCTTGGGCGCCTCGATGCCGTGGCGCGCGACCAGCTCGCGCAGCGCATCGCGGCCCGGCACGCCGAACTCCTGGCGCTTGAGCGACTGGCGATGATGATCGTCCGGCGTCTCGCCCAGGCACGGCACGAAGACACGATGCGAGCCCGGGATCAGCATCAGCGGGCCATTGAACTCGTGGTTGTCGGTCAGCACGATCGAAGCGCTGACCGCGTGCATGGCCGGCATGCCGTCCTCGGCGTGCCAGGTCTCGAAGTCGGAATGCCAGTTGAAGCCCTTGCCCTCGAAACCCGGCTTGTAGTTGATGCGCGACTGGTGCACGTAGGCATCGCCACCGAGAATCTGGCGTACCCGGCCCACCAGGCGCTCGTCGCGCGCCAGGCTGGCGAAGCGCTCGGACAGGTAGTGCACCGCGAACAGCGAGCGGATCTCCCGACTGCCGGGCTCGGTGATGCTGAAGTCGCGGCCGCGAAAATCATCGCGGTTGAGCAGCTCGCTCAGTTCACGACGCAGCTCGTCGAGCTCCTCGCCGCGGATGAAATTGGGCTCGAACAGGAAGCCCTTGCGCTCGAACTCGTCGAGTTGCGCCTGGTTCAGCGGCCCCTCTTCGTCGCGGCCACGCACCACGCCCTCCCGGCGCTCCAGCCAGAGGGTGTCGAGCGGCTCGGCCAGCCGGGTGGGATAGGCATCGCACATACGGTCGAGTACGCTTCCGACCTGCGAGGTCAGGGTTTCGCTACCGGCGTAATCGGTTGCCTGCTTGAGCTTACGGTTGGACGAAGTCTGTACTGTCATCCAATCACCTCCTGTGTATCCGTGATCAGTTTCAGTCCCAACTCGTGCAACGGCGTAGCGCCGCGGTGGGAGGCCCCACAGGGCCCTGCAGCGAAGATGTGGTGGCGTCGGGCTGCGCTTTCAAGAGCTTCGCGAAGGTCGGGCTTTTCCATGGCTTCGGCCCGGCTCGCCTTGCTACATTAGCGGCATCGAGGAGCGGCGAGCGCTCCTCGCTCCAGTTTCCACCGCCAGGAGAACCCGCATGCCGCCGACACCGGAACCGCCAACGCCTGGTCAAGGCCGCTGGGAGCGGCGCTTCGAACGCTGGCTGTGGAGCAGTCGCTTCCTCGTGCTGCTGGCCGTCATTCCCAGCCTGGCAGCCGCCCTGGCACTGTTCATCATCGGCACCATGGACATCCTCAAGCTGGTGCTTGCCACTGCCGGGTACTATCTCGTCGGGGGCGGGCCAGACATTCACGATACCGTGGTCCCCAGCGTGGTCATGGCCGTGGACATCTATCTGGTGGCGATCGTGCTGCTGATCTTCGGGCTCGGCGTCTATCGGCTGTTCGTTTCTCCCATCGAGCAGGCCGAAGAGCATGCGCCGGGTCATCCGTTCAACGTGCAGTCCTTCGATCAGCTCAAGGACAAGATCGCCCGCGTCGTCATCCTCGCGGTGATCATCGAATTCTTCCGGGCCGTCGTCGACATTCGCTTCCAGACCCCGCTGGAGGCCATCTACCTGGCACTGTCGGTGCTGGCGTTGGCCGGCGCGCTTTATCTGATGAGCCGCGCCCAGCCCCATTGAGCCGAGGACAGGCTACTTTCAGGAGTCGGCGTGGCGCTTACGCGATAACGAAAAAACCGCCCATCGAGGCGGTTTTAAATCTCTGCAAGTCGCTGATTTCCCGAAAGTCTTGATGGTGCCGGCACCAGGAGTCGAACCCGGGACCTACTGATTACAAGTCAGTTGCTCTACCAACTGAGCTATGCCGGCTCGGGACCGACGCTTGCGAACTGCAGAGTCGGAAAAGGGTTGGCGTGGCTGGGGTACCAGGATTCGAACCTGGGAATGCCGATACCAAAAACCGGTGCCTTACCACTTGGCGATACCCCAGCAGTGTGGTGGCCAGAGACGGAATCGAACCGCCGACACGGGGATTTTCAATCCCCTGCTCTACCGACTGAGCTATCTGGCCGCTGCCAACGGTGCGTATTAAACAAGATCAGCCTTGCAGCGTCAAGCCTTTCGTTTCATGCAGATGCCGCGACCCAGCGGGCGTCGTTCGGGCTAGCGCTCGGGCGGTACGTAGCCTTCCGCCTGGTCGGTTTCACGGTTGTCGAGGAAGCGCTCCATCTGCTCGTTGAGATAGGCCCGCGCCTCGGGGTCGAGCATGTTGAGGTGCTTCTCGTTGATCAGCCGGGTCTGCAACGCCTGCCACTCCTCCCAGGCACGCTTCGATACACTGGCCTGGATCTCCTGGCCCTTCTTTCCCGGCAATGGCGGGAACGGCAGCGCTTCGAGCTCCTGCTGGTACTTGCGACAGAAAACGGTCTGACTCATGGCGATCTCCTCGGCGATAGGGTGGAACGAGATTTCAAGAGGGCTCGGGGGCGGTCAGGGCGAACGGCGCTAGCGAGGCGAGCAGTGCCTTCACCGGAGCCGCCAGGCCAATGCGCCCGGGACTGCCTGGATCGTACCAGCAACGTGCCTCGCCAACCGAATCCAGCCCGTCGATCCGTGCCGGCTGCGGGGTGATGTCGAGGCGAAAGTGACTGAAGACGTGGCTGAAGGCCGGCCAGGCCGGATGGAGCAGCGCACCGGGGGCGTGCACATCGAGCCAGCACCGCAGCGCCGCCAGGTCATCGAACTGGGGCAGGCTCCACAGCCCGCCCCACAGTCCGCTGGCGGGGCGCTGTTCCAGCAGGACGCGGCCCCCTGCGTCCTGCAGCATCAGCATCAGGGTGGTGCGCGTCGGCAGCGCCTTCCTGGGCTTGGATTCCGGAAAGCGGCGCTGCTCGCCCCGCGCGTGGGCCACGCAGGCGTCGGCGAACGGGCAGCGGCCGCACTCCGGCGTGCCGCGGCGGCATAGCGTAGCACCGAGGTCCATTATCGCCTGGGTGTAGTCGGCCACGCGGTGTTCTGGCGTGTAGTGCTCGGCCAGCGCCCACAGCCTGCGCTCCACCACCGGACGCCCCGGCCAGCCCTCCACCGCATGCAGCCGCGACAGGCTGCGCTTGACGTTGCCGTCGAGGATCACCGCCCGACGTCCGGTGCTCTGGGCAATGATCGCCCCGGCAGTGGAGCGGCCGATGCCGGGCAGCCCGGCAAGCGCCTCCAGGCTATTCACCGGCAGCTCGCCGCCATGCTCCTCCATGACCCGCCGGGCCGCCTTGTGCAGGTTGCGCCCGCGGGCGTAGTAGCCGAGCCCGGTCCACAGGTGCAGCACCTCGTCCTGAGAGGCCGCGGCCAGCTCGGCGAGGGTGGGAAAGTGCGCCATGAAGCGCTCGAAGTAGGGGATGACGGTCGTCACCTGGGTCTGCTGCAGCATGATCTCGGAGACCCAGACGCGATAGGGCGTGCGCTCGCGCTGCCAGGGCAGATCGTGACGCCCGTCGCGATCGAACCAGTCCAGCAGGCGACGCTGGAACTCACCGGCGTCGAGCACCGGCGCAGGCATTTCACTCATGAACCACCTTGACACGGAAGTGACGAAAAAAAGCGCCGACTGGTGAGTCGGCGCAGAGACTGGCTTGTTGGGTCATCAGTTCAACAGACCACGCAGGGTGTCGCGAAGTTCCCGACCGGCTCCCTCGCCGAGACGCTCCTCGAGCCGCTCGAGCGGACGCTCCAGGCGCTCCTCCAGCTCCTCGCCGGCGCGGCGGGAGGCTTCGTCGCGCAGCAGCTCGGCCAGTGTCGCCTGAAACGCCTCACGATCGAAGCGACACCATTCGCCGCTGTCACCGGAGAGCTCACCGCTACAGCGCACCGGTAGCGGCACTCGCTCCAGGCGTCGATTGACCGGGCAGGCGGCATCCGCACCATCGACGAAGCGGGCGGCAGCACGCAGGTCGAAGCGTTCGCTGCCCAGGTCAAGCTCGCCGCTGCCGCCCAGCTCGATGCCGGGAATGAGAACCAGGATGTCTTCACTGCGAGCAACGCCATCGTTGATGCGCAGGCCCGCTTCGGCACGCTCGAAGCGCGTATCGGCGCTCCAGTCACGGCTGGTCTCGCGGCCTTCGAGCGTGGCCGCCAGGGTGCACAGCTCCTGCGATACGTTGACGTCGAGAACGGCCCCCTCGTCGATGTGCCCCTTCAGCCGCCCGTTGAGGTTGCGCTTGAGCGCCGGCCAACTGTTGGCACGCGTTTCAAGTTCACCGTCGAGGGTCAGGCGACCGCGCAGCGGCGCAGCGCTGCCGTCCTCGCTCAGCGCCTGCAGCAGCGGCTCCAGTCGCACCCGCGAAAGGCTGGGCTTCAGCTGCCAGTGAATCGGCTCGCGGGTCAAGTCGAGTGCACCGCTGGCGCTCAGCTCGCCGTCGTAGAAGACCGAGCCGAAGCGCTCGAGGCGCTGCTTTCCATCGCCGCCGGACAGGGCCAGCCCCACCTCGGTAAAGTCGAGCCCCGAAAGGTGCAGCTGCGCCAGGTCAAGCGTGCCGCTCAAGTTCAGCTGGCTCAGCCACTCGGCGGGCACCAGCGTGCCTGCATCCTGCGCATAGGCCTTGCCGAGGCCCGGGAGGTCACGCCGAGCGGCACTCTGGTCGGCGGGCTCGGGCGGCGGCAGGTAGCGATCCAGATCGAGGCGGTCTCCCTGCAACTCGAAGTCGAGCAGTTTTCCGTCGAAGCCGGCGCCCAGCCTGCCGGTAAAGGTGCTGCCGTCGAGCACCATGGTCAGGCCCGCCAGCTCGAGGCGCTCCAGATCGCCTTGCACCGGGCTGGTCAGCGCCACGTCGGTGAGCGCCTGCGGATCCGCCGTTTCGACCATCTTGCCGAGCCGCGAGAGCCAGGGCCGCAGCGAGAAGGGCGCCACGCTAAGCTGGCCGCTGTAGGCGGGCGCCCGGTCGAGGTCGGTGAGATTGAGATGTCCGCTCAGGCTCAGGTCATCGGGCCCGGTCAGCTGCAGGTCACGCAGCTGTGCCGAGTTCTCGGCCAGATCGGCATCCACCGCCATCACCAGCGCCAAGGGCACCGGTTCCTCGCCCAGGGCGGGATGCCGCAGCCCGGCCTCGAGCCGCCCCTCCTGCAACTGCAGGCGCTGCTGCGAGAGATCGAGAATGAGCTGCTGTCCGCTCAGATCGAGCTGTTGCCTGCCCTCGAGACCCGCCAGCAGGCTGGCGGTGCTGAGTTTCAGCCCCTCGAGCAGATAGCGGCGCTCGGCAAGGACGAGCCGCATCCGTCCCTCTAGCGAAATGTCGCTCGCCAGGGCCGGGCTTCGCTCCAGCTCCCGCCAATCGAGGGTTGCGTACGATTTCAACTTGAAAGAGGACTTGAACGGAAAGGCGCGCTGGGGATTGACGTTGGTACCGGAGAGATTGATCTCCTCGACGACCCACTCGGTTCGCTGTGTCAGGTCGCGGTATGTCGCCGCGCCGTTGCGCACCTGCACGCTGGCGATGTTGAGCGCCACGGCCAGGTTGCTGCTTTCCCGGCTAGGTCCGGCGCTGGCCGGCGCCAGCGCCGATTCGGCCCCCTCACGGCGTTCGTCGAGACGCTGCAGCAGGGTTTCCCAGTTGCCGCGTCCCTCCTCGTCGCGCGCCAGGCGTAGCTGCATGCCGTCGAGCGTCAGCCCTTCGATGGCGATCTCGCCGCGCAGTAACGGCGCGAACGCCAGGCTGACCTCGGCATGGGTGAAGGCCAAAAACGGCGCCTCCTCCTCGCTCTGCTCCGGGAGGCGGCCTTCGGCCTGCTCTACGCTGACCCCCAGGCGCGGATAGAAGGACCAGGAGAGCGGGCCGTCGAGGGTCAGCTCCAGCCCGCTCTGCTCGCGCACCACCTCGACCAGGCGCGGCTTGAAGTCCTCGGGGTCGAGAAAGGTCGTGACGTAGACCACGGCCGCCGCCACCACGACGCCGAGCACCCCGATGGCGGCCAGCAGCATCTGCAACAATCGCTTCATGGGTTACCGCCTCCTTGCAGCGGTGGAGCCAATACGAAATGGTCGCCGGTGATATCCAGGCGATATCCCAGGCGGGTCAGTAGCACCTGATCGGCGACCGGCAGCTGCCAAGAGTGCGTGCGCAGCTCCCGGCCCGCGGTGCGGGCGGCATCGCTGACCAGCGCCAGCAGCCGCGAGCCGACGCCGCGCCGGCGGGTGGCCTTGCGCACGCACAGTTCCGACAGCCACCAGGCCTGATCGTCGGCGCTCACCGCCACCGCGCCCAGCAGGCGTTCGTTGAAGCGTGCGCAAGCGAAAAAGTGGCCGGCCTCGAGGTGTTCGCGAAGGAAGGCGGCCACAGGCACGCCCAGGCGCTCGGCCGGAGCATCGGCATAGATCCGCTGCAGGTCGTGCTTGATCTGTGGATCGGTCGCCCAGACGGCCTGGTCTACGAGGTGAAGCGTTACCGGCATGACGGTCTCCCTGGGCCGCGGCACGGAGCCGCCGCTGTGAATGGGCGCATTGTAGCGGATGGGGGGGGCGATTCTCTATAATGGACGGCCCATGACGGCAAGCGCAGAGGCTTGCCCGCCCGGAAGCCGCCTGCGGTCAAGCCGGGCCCATACCATGCGACGCGCGCCAGCGCCAGAGAGAGTCCGACATGTCCGAGCGAATCGCCACGGTAACCCGTGATACCAAGGAGACCCAGGTCACGGTCAGCGTGAACCTCGATGGCGAGGGGCAGCTGAACTGCGAGACCGGCGTGCCCTTCCTCGATCACATGCTGGATCAGGTGGCTCGCCACGGCCTGATCGATCTTGACATCAAGGCGGTGGGCGACCTGCACATCGACGACCACCATACCGTCGAGGACCTCGGCATCACCCTCGGCCAGGCCTTCGCCCAGGCGATCGGCGACAAGCGCGGCATCCACCGCTACGGCCACGCCTACGTGCCGCTGGACGAGGCGCTATCGCGCGTCGTGGTCGACTTCTCGGGCCGCCCCGGACTCTACATGAACGTCGAGTTCACCCGCGCCACGATCGGCCGGCTCGATACCCAGCTGTTCTGGGAGTTCTTCCAGGGCTTCGTCAACCACGCCCGGGTCACGCTGCACATCGACAACCTGAAGGGTTTCAACGCCCATCACCAGGCGGAGACCATTTTCAAGGCCTTCGGCCGCGCCCTGCGCATGGCCGTGGAGCCCGACCCGCGCATGGCCGGCCAGATGCCGTCCACCAAGGGCTGCCTGTAACGCCTTCGACCGAACCTGAGAGGAGCCGCCATGACCATTGCCGTCATCGACTATGGAATGGGCAATCTGCATTCGGTTGCCAAGGCGCTGGAACACGTCACCCACGAGCACGTCGTGATCACGCGGGACCCACGCCGCATCCAGGGCGCCACCCGCCTGGTGCTGCCCGGCCAAGGGGCGATCCGCGACTGCATGGGCGAGCTCGAGAAGACCGAGCTGCGAGGCCTGGTGGAGGAACTGCTGGCCCGGCAGAGCAAGCCGCTGCTGGGCATCTGCGTCGGCCAGCAGATGCTGCTCGACCACAGCGAGGAGAGCGGCGGCATTCCCTGCCTGGGGTTTCTTGCCGGCGAAGTGAAGCGCTTTCCCACCGACATGGTCGACGACCGCGGGCAGCGTCTCAAGGTGCCCCACATGGGCTGGAACCTGGTGCACCAACACCATGACCACCCGCTGTGGCAGGGCATCGACCAGGACGAGCACTTCTACTTCGTGCACAGTTACTACGTGGCGGCCCAGGACGACGCCTGCGTGTTCGGCACCACCCGCTACGGGCGGATCGACGCGCATGTCGCCATCGCTCGCGACGCCACCTTCGCGGTGCAGTTCCACCCCGAGAAGAGCTCGCGGGCCGGACTCAAGCTGCTGGAAAATTTCGTTACCTGGGCGCCCTGAGGCTCCACCAGGCCATCCAGGCGCACCCGACCTGCGCAGCCGGCCAGGCCGCCCGACAACCCGGCGCCCCGAACGCGCCCGAGAGGACACGACATGCTGGTAATACCCGCCATCGATCTCAAGGACGGCAAGTGCGTCCGCCTCAAGCAGGGGCGGATGGACGATGCCACTACCTACGGCGACGATCCGGTGGCCA
This sequence comes from Billgrantia sulfidoxydans, assembly GCF_017868775.1. Classification (NCBI taxonomy): domain Bacteria; kingdom Pseudomonadati; phylum Pseudomonadota; class Gammaproteobacteria; order Oceanospirillales; family Halomonadaceae; genus Billgrantia; species Billgrantia sulfidoxydans. Next base: position 4,196,184 of record NZ_CP053381.1, read on the forward strand.
TGGCGGCCCGCTGGGTCGAGGCCGGCGCGCGCCGCCTGCACCTGGTCGACCTCAACGGCGCCTTCGAGGGCAAGCCGATCAACGGTGAGGCGGTGACCGCCATTGCCCGCCGCTGGCCCGAGCTGCCCATCCAGATCGGTGGCGGCATCCGCAGCGCCGACACCATCGAACACTATCTCGCCGCTGGCGTCTCCTACGTCATCATCGGCACCAAGGCGGTCAAGGAGCCGGCCTTCGTCGGCGAGATGTGCCGCGCATTCCCCGGCCATGTGATCGTCGGCCTCGATGCCCGCGACGGCTACGTCGCCACCGACGGCTGGGCCGAGGTCTCCACGGTCAAGGCCACCGAACTGGCCCGGCGCTTCGCCGATGATGGCGTCTCCAGCATCGTCTACACCGACATTGCCCGCGACGGCATGATGAACGGCGTCAACGTCGAAGCCACGGCGCAGCTTGCCCGTGAGGGCGGCCTGCCGGTGATCGCCTCGGGCGGGGTGACCAATCTCGACGACCTGCGCGCCCTGGTGGCCGCGGGCGAGCCGGGTATTCTCGGCGCCATCACCGGCCGAGCCATCTACGAAGGCAGCCTCGACGTGGCCGAGGGCCAGGCGCTGTGTGACGAACTGACTGCAGGGCTCGATCGAGCCGGGAGCTGAATCATGGGACTGGCCAAACGCATCATTCCCTGCCTCGACGTCGACGCCGGCCGTGTGGTGAAGGGCGTCAACTTCATTGGCATCCGCGATGCCGGCGACCCGGTGGAGATCGCCCAGCGCTACAACCTGCAGGGCGCCGACGAGATCACCTTCCTCGACATCACGGCCAGCCACGAGGATCGCGACACCACGGTGGAGATGGTCGAGCGCATCGCCGGCGAGGTGTTCATACCGCTGACCGTGGGCGGCGGCATCCGCACCTGCGACGATATCCGCACCATGCTCAATGCCGGTGCCGACAAGGTATCGATCAATACCGCCGCGGTGACCAATCCCGACTTCGTGCGCGAGGCTGCCGAGCGCTTCGGCAGCCAGTGCATCGTGGTGGCCATCGACGCCAAGCGGGTCTCGGCCGAGGGCGAAGCGCCGCGCTGGGAGATCTTCACCCACGGCGGACGGCGACCCACCGGCCTGGACGCGGTCGAGTGGGCGAAGAAGATGGTCGAGTATGGGGCCGGCGAGCTGCTATTGACCAGCATGGACCGCGACGGTACCAAGGCCGGCTTCGACCTGGGCGTGACCCGCGCCATCAGTGATGCCGTGACGGTGCCGGTGATCGCCTCGGGCGGGGTCGGCAACCTCGATCATCTGGTCGACGGCGTGCTGGAGGGCGGCGCCGACGCGGTGCTCGCCGCCAGCATCTTTCACTTCGGCGAGTACACCATTCCCGAGGCCAAGCGCTACATGGCCGAACGCGGTATCGAGATGCGCCTTTGATCACGGCGCCGAGGAGCGTGATCGTGCCGGCTGCCTGGGGGGGTGTCCTGCGCCGGGGGCTCGCCGCTTTCGCCACGCTCGTGCTGCTATCGTCGGCAGCCGTGGCCGCCCCGATGCCGAGCTGGCCACCACGGCTCGCACTCGACCACGCGCTGCTGCAGACCAGCCTGTTCACGCGCCACTTCGATCCCGAGCCCGATCACAACGACCACCAGCAGTTGATCGGCCTCGAGCTGCATAACCCGCAGCGTTGGCTGCTCGGCGGGGCTCGCTTCCTCAACTCCTTCGACCAGGAAGCCTTCTATCTCTATGCCGGCCGTGAGTTCCCCTTATGGGCGCCACGCGACGACGTCACCCTGCGCGCCAAGCTGACCGCTGGCTTGCTGCATGGCTACCGTGGCGAGTATCGCGACAATATCCCCTTCAACCGCCACGGCACCGCGCCGGCCGCCCTGCCCAGCGTGGGCCTGCGCTGGGGGCGCTTCGAGACCGACCTGATCGTCTTCGGTACCGCCGGCGCCATGGTCATCGGCGGTATCCGGTTCTAGGCGTCGGTCCTTCCGCGCCTAGCCGGCCTCGAGCCCCAGATTGCTCACGCCGTCATTGCGCCCCAGACGCCGCAGCGCCCTGAGCGCCTCGCGATCGAGATTGCCCTCCACCGCCTCGAGCACGGCATCCTGGAAATCGTTTTCGTCCGCCATGAGTGGGTGCTCACGTACCAGTTTCGCCAGTCTGCCGGCATCCTCCTCGCCTTCGGTCAGCTCGATGTAGGCGCGCACCCCACCCTTGGAGATACGGCTGACCTCGAGCACCGCATCGGCGGATTCGCCGCGTAGCGTATCGAGCAGCGAGGTCAGGGCGACGACCATCTCCACGGCACGGCGGGCACCGAAGCTGTCGTCGTCGGCCGGCGGCTCGAGTTCGGCGAGCTTCTCGGCCTGGCGCTCGAAGTCGATGCGCGCCTCGCGCACGCTGAGCTGCTCCCACACCAGATCGAGGATCGCCTTCACTCCCGCCGGGTTCCCGGCCCCCGTCATCTGGGCATAGAGCGCATAGTTGGGCAGCAATCGCTCGCACAGCGCCGCCATGAAGACCTGCTGTCGGCGCGGCGAGAGGGCCTGGAGCCGCTCATGGAAGCCCCCCTTGGGCTGACTCATGGATTCTCCTCGTCAATTGGCGGTCTGATGATAGGAGTGAAAAAACGCCCGCTCATGGCCACAGCACCTCGGGCGCCACACGCCCTCGCGCATCGAACAGCACGCCCTCGGCGACCAGCCGCTGGCGCTGCTCGTGGGCGCCGGGATGATCGGCCAGCCGGCGCGAGGCGGTGATCACCCGAAACCACGGCAGGCCGTGATCGTCGGGCAGTTCGCGCAGTGCCCGTGCCACCAGGCGCGGCGTGCCGCCTTCGGTCATGGCGGCGATACGCCCGTAGGTGGTCACCCGCCCCGGCGGAATCGCGGCCAGGATGGTCAGGATCTGTTCGCGCAGTACCGGTTTCATGTACGCTGCCGCTCCCTGTCTGCATCACCTGAATGGCGAGGTCTCCATGCACCTGCATCTGCTTCAACACAGCCCGCATCACGGCCCGGGACGGATCGTCGACTGGCTGACCAGCATGGGCCACAGCCATACCGTCTTCCATCTGCATGACGGTGAAACGCCACCCAGCCTGGCCGATGGCGATGCGCTGATCCTGCTCGACGGGCCGATGGATATCCTCGACGATGCCCGCTATCCCTGGCTCAAGCGCGAGCGCAAGCTGATCGCCAAGGCGCTGGACGGCAACAAGCCGCTGCTCGGCATCGGCATGGGCGCCAAGATGATCGCCGCCGAACTCGGTGCCACGGTGGGCCGCGGTACTTACGCCGAAGTCGGCTGGCATGAGGTAACCCTGGCCCCCGAGAGCCCCTTCGACCTGCCGGAGCAGTTTACCGCCTTCATGTGGCATCGCGATGTCTTCGCTCTGCCCGACGACGCCCTGCCGCTCGGCGGCAGCCTGGGCAGCCCGGTGCAGGGTTTCGCCTGGGATGCCGGGCGGGCGCTGGGGCTGCTGTGCCATTTCGAAGTGACCCACGCCAGCGTCAGCGAACTGCTGGCGAACGGCGAGCAGCCGGAAGGCAGCGAGGCCAGCCCCCACGCGCAACCCGCCGCCAGCATCCTGGCCGATGGGCGGCGCTTCGATCGCCTGGCCCCGCTGCTTGACCGCCTGCTGAGCCAGTGGCTACGCAGTGCTCCGGCATGAGAGTTCGCTGGCCGGCGGCGTCTGCCCCGCGCCTTGCCGCATCGCCTCCGCCGACCACTCCCGTGCCGCCGCCAGGCAGCTGTCCCAGTCGCCCACATGCAGGAAGCGCGCGGGGTCGCGCTTTTCCAACTGGTAGCGGTACATGGGGTCATAATATTCGGTGAGTAGCGGTGCCAGCCAGGCCTCGTGGGCCTGGCGATTGCCCCGTTCGTGCTCGCGAAAGGCGAGCTGCTGAAGCCGCTGAAGGCGCGCCAGGCGGGCATGGCCAAGACGCTTCTTCAGCCTCGCCAGCGCCGTCGAGAGCTGCTTGCGCATCAGCGTCCAGCCCAGCCACTCGCCGCACTGCTGGCGATAGATCGCCCACAGGTCGTCGATGTAGTCCTTGCGGATCTGTTCCAGGCGCCAGTCGAGAGGCATCTCCACGCGCAGCCGCGGGGCTTGCTCCATCGCCCGCCAGAAGGCGAGCGGCACGTTGGCCGCACCGATATGGCGCGATTCGTCCTCCACCACCAGCGGGCCGTGGAGCTCGAGCAGGCGCCTCCCCATGGCGTGCTCGAAATCGATCTGGCTGGGCGCCGGCAGCGGATGCCGGCCGAAGGCCGAACCCTTGTGTCGGGCGCAGCCCTCAAGGTCGAGACCATTGGGCAGCGCCTGTACCAGGGCCGTCTTGGCACAGCCGGTCAATCCGCCGACCACCAGCAGCGGCTGCGCGGCCGCCGTGTCGATGCGCCGGCACAGCGCCTGGCGCATCGCCTTCCAGCCGCCGCGAATGCGTGGCCGTTCGATGCCGCTCTCGGCCAGCCACTGCTGGGCGATCTGTGAACGCAGCCCGCCGCGAAAGCAGTAGATCACGGCATCGGGATGCGCCTCGACGAGGCCCCGCCAGGCAGCGATTCGCGCTGCCCGGATACCGCCGCTGACCAGTCGCTGGCCCAGCGCGATGGCGGCCTGCTGGCCGTGCTGCTTGTACTCGATGCCGACCTGGTGACGCTCCTCGTCGTCCATCAGCGGCAGGTTGACCGCCCCCGGCAGGCTGCCCTGGGCGAACTCCACCGGCGCGCGCACGTCGATCAGTACCCGCCCCTGACGCAGCAAGGAGAGCTCGGGCTCAAGCAACGGCAGGGTCACCCGCGCACCTCGATCAGCGCCTGGCCCTCGGCCTTGACCATCTCGCCGAACGGCACCAGCTCGATGCCGTGCTCACGGCCGATGCGCTCGACGTCGTCTTCCCAGGAAGGATGCACCGAGAGCAGCAGCCCACCGGAGGTCTGCGGGTCGCACAGCCACTGCCAGTGCGGCTCGTCCATGTCCTTGAGCGCAGCCCCCAGGGCGTTGCGGTTGCGGCCGGTGCCGCCGGGTACCGCACCGCGGCGGCGATATGCCTCGGCCTCGGCCAGCCGTGGCAGGCGGCGGAAGTCGATGCGCGCGGCCACGCCGCTGGCCTGGCACACCTCGGTGAGGTGCCCCGCCAGGCCGAAGCCGGTGACGTCGGTCATGGCGTGTACGCCCTTGACCTTGGCCAGCGCCATGCCGATCTGGTTGGGCTTCAGCATGGTCTCGCGGGCCAGGGTCTGATGACCGGACTCCAGCAGCCCCTGCTTCTCGGCGGTGGTCAGAAAGCCGACACCCAGTGGCTTGGTCAGGAACAGCAGGTCACCCACCTGGGCGCCCTTGTTGAGCTTCAAGTGTTCGAGATCGACCAGGCCGTTGACCGCCAGGCCGAAGATCGGCTCCGGCGCGTCGATCGAGTGACCACCGGCCAGCGCCAGGCCCAACTCGCGGCACACGCCCTGGGCCCCCGCCACCACGTCGCCGGCGATCTCCGGGCCCAGCTTGTCCAGCGGCCAGCCGAGGATGCCAAGCGCCAGGACCGGCCTGCCGCCCATGGCGTAGACGTCGCTGATGGCGTTGGTCGCGGCGATGCGACCGAAGTCGAAGGGATCGTCGACGATGGGCATGAAGAAATCGGTGGTGGCAATCATGCCGCGGCCATCGCCCAGGTCATACACGGCCGCATCCTCACGGCCCTGGTTGCCCACGATCAGGCGCGAATGGGTGGCCCCCGGCCCGGCCTTGGCCAGGATGCCGTCGAGGACATCGGGGGCAATCTTGCAGCCGCAGCCGGCGCCATGGCTGTATTGGGTCAGGCGAATCGCGCTCATCTCGTTCTCCTTGGCGGTCGTATCGTCATTCTATCGCAGTGAGCGGTGCTTTCTCACAATGCCTCGAGCGCATCGGCCAGCTTGTCCACCGTCACCACCTCCATGCCCTCGGGGGCACGCTTCGGTGCATTGGCCCGCGGCACGATGGCACGGGTGAAGCCGTGCTTGGCCGCCTCGACGATGCGCTCCTGGCCGCTGGGCACGGGACGGATCTCGCCGGAAAGCCCCACTTCGCCGAAGGCCACCAGCTCGCGTGGCAAGGGACGGTTCTGCAGGCTCGACACCACCGCCAGCAGCACCGCCAGGTCGGCGCTGGTCTCGAGCACCTTGACCCCACCGACAACGTTGAGAAAGACGTCCTGGTCACCGGTGAACAGCCCGCCATGGCGATGCAGTACCGCCAGCAGCATGGCCAGGCGGTTCTGGTCGAGACCCACCGCCACCCGCCGCGGATTGCCCAGTGCCGACTCGTCGAGCAGCGCCTGCACTTCCACCAGCAGCGGTCGCGTGCCCTCCCACACCACCATCACCAGGCTGCCGGGCGAGCGCTCCTCGCTGCGGGAGAGAAAGATGGCGCTGGGGTTCTTCACCTCCTTGAGGCCGTTCTCGAGCATGGCGAACACGCCGAGCTCATTGACCGCCCCGAAGCGGTTCTTCTGCCCGCGCAGGGTGCGAAAGCGCGAATCGGCACCACCTTCGAGCAACAGCGAGGCGTCGATCATGTGTTCCAGCACCTTGGGCCCGGCCAGGGTGCCATCCTTGGTCACGTGCCCCACCAGCAGCAGCACGGTGTTGGACTGCTTGGCGAAGCGCGTCAGCACCGCGGCGGATTCGCGTACCTGGGCCACGCCGCCGGGAGCCGAGGCGATATCCTCGAGGTGCATGGTCTGGATCGAGTCGATGATCAGGATCTCGGGACGCTCCCGCTCGGCCACGGCGAGCACCGTCTCGACGCTGGTCTCGGCCAGCATCTTGAGCCCCTGGCTGGGCAGCTGCAGGCGATGCGCCCGCATCGCCACCTGAGAGAGCGACTCCTCGCCGGTGACGTAGAGCACCTTGCGCGCCTGGGCCAGCTTGCAGGCGGTTTGTAGCAGCAGGGTCGACTTGCCGGCACCGGGATGGCCGCCGAGCAGCACTGCCGACCCCGGCACCAGCCCGCCGCCCAATACGCGGTCGAACTCATCGAAGGTCGAGGAAAGTCGTGGCACCTCGGAGAGATCGACGCTGCCCAGGTCGACGACTTCCTTCGACAGTGCGCCAGCATAGCCGGAGCGCCCGGCACCACTCGAGGCCGCGGCCCCCGGACGCGGGGCGGCGAGCCTCACTTCGCTCAAGGTGTTCCACTCCAGGCAGCTCGAACATTGCCCCTGCCACTTGCGGTACTCCGCACCGCACTCGGTGCAGACGAAGGCACTCTTCGCTTTGGCCATGCAGGCCCCTCTCCGGCTTCATTTCGGCCCATTCTATCAGGCCAACCAAACGCGCGAAGGCGGCCCGCAGGCCGCCTTCGCCACTGCTCGAGCCCGACCTTACCGGCGCTGCAGCTGCAGGGCTTCGTTGTTCTGGAAGCGCCGACGCTGAGGGTCGATCAGCTCCAGGGTCTGCTCGTCGACGCGCAGGAAGTAGTAGACCTGCCCTTCGCCATCCGGTGTCAGCTCGTATACGGTGGCGTCGGGATCGACCGCGGTACCGCTAAGTACCTCCCAATTGCCGGCGTACTCTTCATCGGGCGGCTCCTGAGGGTGCTCCTGATAGCTGGCACGCAGTTCGAAGGTGCGCTCCTCGAGCGCCGCCTGCTCGTCGCCTCGCAGTGTCACGTTCAGGTCGATACCCGCACAGTTGCGGCAGGGCAGGGTACCTTGGTAAACGACTTCGGCATCGTCCATTGCCATGTCGGCACGGTCATCAGCCGGGCCGGCCGCACAACCGGCCAGGAAGGCCAGCATGGCCGAGCCAGCCAGCAGGGTCCTCACTTGCATTTGTACACTCCTAACCTATGGGTTTGTCGCCATGTACCGATGTCAGCGTATGTCACAGCATAACCCCTCAGGGCGCTGGCAGACAGTCTCGTCTGTTCCCGCCTGACAAGTCGCGTTTAGACGACCCCTGGGTGAACGTACATGAAGACCAGCGCCAGCACGAGGGGCATCACCACCAGGCTACCCAGGTTGCCGATCAGCACCAGGGAGGCGACCTTGTGGGGCTCCTGGCGATACTGCTCGGCCACCAGGTAGTTGAGCACGGCGGGGGGCAGCGCGGCAAACACCCATAGTGCCGCGGCCTGCAGCCCCGTCAGCTCCAGCCACAGGATCATCGGGGCAGCCAGCACGAGCCCCGACAGCGGGCAGAGTACCGCGCCGAGCAGTCCGGTTCTCCAGTCGCCGAAATCGATATCGAGCATGCGTACCCCGAGCGCGAACAGCATCAGCGGGATGCACACCCCACCCAGCATGTGCAGCGCCTCGAGCAGCCAGCCGGGCAGCGGTACGCCGCCCAGGTTGACGCCCAGCCCCGCCAGGCTGGCCAGCACGATCGGCATCCTCAGTAGGCGCCACAACGGCGTTCGCGGGCTGAGCATGTAAAGCCCCACCGAGAAGTGCAGCAGCATCTCGACGATGAACACCACCACCGCAGCGGGCAGCGCTGCCTCACCGAAGGCGAGCACCAGCAGAGGGATGCCCATGTTGCCGGAATTGTTGAACATCATCGGCGGCAGGAACGTCTTGGGCTCGAGCCTCAGCAGCCTGACCAGCGGCCACAGCACCAGGCCCGATCCCAGCACCACGACGACCGCCCCCAGCGCCAGGCCCGCATACTCCGCCAGCGGGGCTTGCCGGTCCGCCAGCACTGCGAACACCAGCATGGGCACGAAAATCTCCATGTTGAGGGTGTTCAGGCTGCGTATGTCCGGAGTACGAAAACGGCCGTAGAGGGTGCCGCAGCCGGCGATCAGGAACACCGGCAGCAGCGTAGCAATGATCTGGGCGGTCATGTATGGGTTCCAGCGTCCACGCGAAAGCGCCTAGGCTAGCACGCTAGCGGCTTGCGCGGTCAGGCCGCAGCGGTCAACATGGCCTAAAGTTCCGTCCGACGAGAAACGAGACACCATGAGCCAGTTCTGGAGCCCGGCGGTGCGCGAGCTGACGCCCTATGTCCCGGGTGAACAGCCACGCGAGAAGCTGATCAAGCTCAACACCAACGAGAACCCCTATCCCCCGGCCCCCGGCGTCGAGGCGAAGCTGCGCGAGTACCCGGTCGATCACCTGCGCCTCTACCCCGATCCGCAGTCCTTGGCCTTGCGCCAGGCACTCGCTCGAGAGCATGGCGTCGAGGTAGGGCAGGTCTTCGTAGGAAACGGCTCGGACGAGGTGTTGGCCCTGGCCTTCCAGGCCTTCTTCTGCCACGAGCGCCCGCTCGAGATGCCGGAGATCACCTACAGCTTCTACCCGGTCTACTGCAAGCTGTACGGTATCGAGCGTCGCGCTCTACCGCTCGACCATGAGTGGCGGGTCGATCTCGACGCCTTCACCGCCGGGAGCGGCGGCGCCATTTTCGCCAACCCCAACGCCCCCACGGCACACGGCCATCCGCGCGTGGCCATTGCCGCGCTGCTCGAGCGCCTGACCGAACAGGTCGTGCTGATCGATGAGGCCTATGTCGATTTCGGCGGAGAGAGCGCCGTGCCGCTGATCGAGCGCTTCCCCAACCTGCTGGTGACGGGAACCTTCTCGAAGTCGCGCAGCCTGGCTGGTCTGCGGCTGGGCTACGCCATCGGTTCGCGCGAGCTGATCGAGGGCCTCGAACGGGTCAAGGACTCCTTCAACTCCTATCCCATCGACAGTCTGGCCAGTGCGCTCGGCATCGCCTCACTGGAGGACCGCGAGCACTTCGACGCCTGTCGGGAGCGCGTCATCACCACCCGTGAACGTACCGTTCGCCGTCTTGCCGAGCTCGGCTTCGAGGTACTGCCCTCCCAGGCCAATTTCGTTCTTGCGCGCCACCCCGAGCACGATGCCGCCCAGCTCTTCGTCGGCCTGCGCGAGCGAGGCATCCTGGTGCGCCACTTCAACACCGAGGCCCTGCGCGACTTCCTGCGTATCTCGATCGGCACCGACGACGAGATGGACAGCCTGGTCGAAGCCTTCGAGCTGCTCTGTCGTTGATCCATACCAGGGCGCCGCCAGGCGCCCGACCCAGCCGAGGTGCCGTATGTCCACGTCTCCCCTCCCGCTGACGGGAGTCCATCATGTCGCCCTGATTACCGCCGACTATCCCCGCGCCAGGCGCTTTTATACCGACGTGCTGGGCGCCGAAGTGCTCAACGAGACCTACCGCGCCGAGCGAGACAGCCACAAGCTGGACCTGCGTCTCCCCGGCGGTATCCAGTTGGAACTCTTCTCCTTTCCCGAGCCGCCGGCCCGCCCCAGCTACCCCGAAGCCTGCGGCTGGCGTCACCTTGCCCTGGCCACCACCGATCTGGATGCCTGCGTGAAGCTGCTCGAGGCACGCGGTGCACGGCCCGAGCCCATTCGCACCGATGCCTCGACAGGGTCGCGTTTCACTTTCCTGAGCGACCCCGACGGCACCCCCATCGAGCTGTACGAAGTGAACTGACAGGCAAAGAAAAACCCCGAGCACTTTCGTACTCGGGGTTTTGGAATGGATGCCTGACGATGACTCGGGCGGCGCTCCGCTACTCTACGTGGGAGGCCCTTAAACGGCGAAACCCCGACCAGTTGGCCGGGGTTTCTGAAAAGATGCCTGACGATGACCTACTCTCGCATGGGGAGACCCCACACTACCATCGGCGCTGAGCGGTTTCACTGCTGAGTTCGGCATGGGATCAGGTGGTTCCCACTCGCTATGGTCGTCAGGCGAAAACGGTTGGAATCATGCTGCGTGATCGTCTCGCCCGCGCCTACCGGCGCGGTGCGTATCCGTCAATCGTGCGCGATGCGCAGACCCCTTGGGGTTATATGGTCAAGCCTCACGGGCCATTAGTATCGGTTAGCTCAACGCCTTGCAGCGCTTCCACACCCGACCTATCAACCAGCTGGTCTCGCTGGGCCCTTCAGGAGGCTCGAGGCCTCGGGGATGTCTCATCTTGAAGGGGGCTTCCCGCTTAGATGCCTTCAGCGGTTATCCCGTCCGCACGTAGCTACCCGGCAATGCCACTGGCGTGACAACCGGAACACCAGAGGTGCGTCCACTCCGGTCCTCTCGTACTAGGAGCAGCTCTTCTCAAACATCCAACGCCCACGGCAGATAGGGACCGAACTGTCTCACGACGTTCTAAACCCAGCTCGCGTACCACTTTAAATGGCGAACAGCCATACCCTTGGGACCGACTTCAGCCCCAGGATGTGATGAGCCGACATCGAGGTGCCAAACACCGCCGTCGATGTGAACTCTTGGGCGGTATCAGCCTGTTATCCCCGGAGTACCTTTTATCCGTTGAGCGATGGCCCTTCCATACAGAACCACCGGATCACTAGAACCTACTTTCGTACCTGCTCGACGTGTCTGTCTCGCAGTCAAGCACCCTTATGCTCTTGCACTCAATGCACGATTTCCGACCGTGCTGAGGGTACCTTCGTGCTCCTCCGTTACGCTTTGGGAGGAGACCGCCCCAGTCAAACTACCCACCACACACTGTCCTCGATCCGGATCACGGACCTGAGTTAGAACGCCAATGATGCCAGGCTGGTATTTCAAGGTTGGCTCCACCCGAACTGGCGTCCGGGGTTCTTAGCCTCCCAGCTATCCTACACAAGCAACATCAGCGTCCAGTGTGAAGCTATAGTAAAGGTTCACGGGGTCTTTCCGTCTAGCCGCGGGTACACAGCATCTTCACTGCGATTTCAATTTCACTGAGTCTCGGGTGGAGACAGCGTGGCCATCATTACGCCATTCGTGCAGGTCGGAACTTACCCGACAAGGAATTTCGCTACCTTAGGACCGTTATAGTTACGGCCGCCGTTTACCGGGGCTTCGATCAGGAGCTTCGCCCGAGGGCTAACACCATCACTTAACCTTCCGGCACCGGGCAGGCGTCACACCCTATACGTCCGCTTGCGCGTTTGCAGAGTGCTGTGTTTTTAATAAACAGTTGCAGCCACCTGGTATCTTCGACCGCCTCGTGCTCCAGCCGCGAGGGCCTTCACACTAGCGCGGCGTGCCTTCTCCCGAAGTTACGGCACCATTTTGCCTAGTTCCTTCACCCGAGTTCTCTCAAGCGCCTGGGTATTCTCTACCTGACCACCTGTGTCGGTTTGGGGTACGGTCCCACTGTATCTGAAGCTTAGAGGCTTTTCCTGGAAGCGTGGCATCGATGACTTCCACCCCGTGGGGTGTTCGTCTCGCCTCTCGGCCTTGGGATCCCGGATTTGCCTAAGATCCCAGCCTACTGGCTTTCACCAGGACAACCAACGCCTGGCCCACCTAGCCTTCTTCGTCCCCCCATCGCAATACAGTGAGGTACGGGAATATTGACCCGTTTCCCATCGACTACGCCTTTCGGCCTCGCCTTAGGGGCCGACTCACTCTGCTCCGATTAGCGTCGAACAGAAACCCTTGGTCTTCCGGCGGGGGAGTTTTTCACTCCCCTTGTCGTTACTCATGTCAGCATTCGCACTCGTGATACCTCCAGCAGACTTCTCAATCCACCTTCATCGGCTTACACGACGCTCCTCTACCGCTCGTCATTCGACGAACCCGTAGCTTCGGTACCTGGTTTAGCCCCGTTACATCTTCCGCGCAGGCCGACTCGACTAGTGAGCTATTACGCTTTCTTTAAAGGATGGCTGCTTCTAAGCCAACCTCCTAGCTGTCTGAGCCTTCCCACATCGTTTCCCACTTAACCAGGATTTCGGGACCTTAGCTGACGGTCTGGGTTGTTTCCCTTTTCACGACGGACGTTAGCACCCGCCGTGTGTCTCCCACGCTTGCACTCACCGGTATTCGGAGTTTGCCTCGGGTTGGTAAGCCGGGATGGCCCCCTAGCCGAAACAGTGCTCTACCCCCGGTGGTGATACGTGAGGCGCTACCTAAATAGCTTTCGAGGAGAACCAGCTATCTCCGAGCTTGATTAGCCTTTCACTCCGATCCACAAGTCATCCAAATCTTTTTCAACAGATCCTGGTTCGGTCCTCCAGTTGATGTTACTCAACCTTCAACCTGCTCATGGATAGATCGCCCGGTTTCGGGTCTATTCCCAGCGACTGGTCGCCCAGTTAAGACTCGGTTTCCCTACGCCTCCCCTATTCGGTTAAGCTCGCCACTGAAAATAAGTCGCTGACCCATTATACAAAAGGTACGCGGTCACCCCACGAAGGGGCTCCCACTGCTTGTACGCATACGGTTTCAGGATCTATTTCACTCCCCTCTCCGGGGTTCTTTTCGCCTTTCCCTCACGGTACTGGTTCACTATCGGTCAGCCAGGAGTATTTAGCCTTGGAGGATGGTCCCCCCGTCTTCAGTCAAGGTTTCACGTGCCCCGACCTACTCGATTTCACGACACTCAGGTTTCGGCTACGGGACTATCACCCCCTATGGTCGAGCTTCCCAGCTCGTTCGCCTACCAGTCGTGCCGCTTAAGGGCTACTCCCCGTTCGCTCGCCGCTACTGGGGGAATCTCGGTTGATTTCTTTTCCTCGGGGTACTTAGATGTTTCAGTTCCCCCGGTTCGCCTCCCAACACCTATGGATTCAGTGTGGGATACCCAGCTGGTGCTGGGTGGGTTTCCCCATTCGGAAATGCCCGGGTCACAGGTTGTTTGCCACCTCACCGAGCCTTATCGCAGGCTACCACGTCCTTCATCGCCTCTGGCTGCCAAGGCATCCACCGTATGCGCTTAATCGCTTGACCATATAACCCGAAGGGGTCTGGTCTGCGATCACGTACGACAATTGCCGGATACGCTTGAGACGTATCACTTTTGCTTTCCCCTTGCGGAGAAAACGTGTCAGCATGATTCACATTGTTAAAGAGCAGACTGTCAATCGACAGTCATAAACCCGACATCGCAAGGTGCGACGATGGCTTATGACTGCAGATCCGATCAGGGTAGACTGCGGGGAAGTGGTGGAGCCAAGCGGGATCGAACCGCTGACCTCCTGCGTGCAAGGCAGGCGCTCTCCCAGCTGAGCTATGGCCCCACTGATCACCGCATTGCAACTGGCGATGAATTTCGTCGGAGACAAGGCGCTTTGGGCCGACGCATAGCTCGCTATGCGAGGTTCAAAGCAACGCCGTATCCGGCGAAATTGGTGGGTCTGGGCAGATTTGAAATAAACCCGGCGACCTCACCCTTCTCTTTGCAGAACTTCCGGGGGTGCGCTCTCACCAACTGAGCGACAGACCCGGCCGAAGCTCGAGAATGGTGGGTCTGGGCAGATTTGAACTGCCGACCTCACCCTTATCAGGGGTGCGCTCTAACCAACTGAGCTACAGACCCATTGGCCGCGCTGGGTCTATACCCAAACAGTCTTTGCTCTGGCCGATCAGGTAATTCATTGTGAGCACTTGCCGCGAGGCGTGATACGTCGTTTAAGGAGGTGATCCAGCCGCAGGTTCCCCTACGGCTACCTTGTTACGACTTCACCCCAGTCATGAACCACACCGTGGTGATCGCCCTCCCGAAGGTTAGGCTAACCACTTCTGGTGCAGTCCACTCCCATGGTGTGACGGGCGGTGTGTACAAGGCCCGGGAACGTATTCACCGTGACATTCTGATTCACGATTACTAGCGATTCCGACTTCACGGAGTCGAGTTGCAGACTCCGATCCGGACTGAGATCAGCTTTCTGGGATTGGCTCACTCTCGCAAGTTCGCAACCCTTTGTACTGACCATTGTAGCACGTGTGTAGCCCTACCCGTAAGGGCCATGATGACTTGACGTCGTCCCCACCTTCCTCCGGTTTGTCACCGGCAGTCTCCCTAGAGTTCCCGACCGAATCGCTGGCAAATAGGGACAAGGGTTGCGCTCGTTACGGGACTTAACCCAACATTTCACAACACGAGCTGACGACAGCCATGCAGCACCTGTCTCTGCGTTCCCGAAGGCACCCCTTCGTCTCCGAAGGGTTCGCAGGATGTCAAGGGTAGGTAAGGTTCTTCGCGTTGCATCGAATTAAACCACATGCTCCACCGCTTGTGCGGGCCCCCGTCAATTCATTTGAGTTTTAACCTTGCGGCCGTACTCCCCAGGCGGTCGACTTATCGCGTTAACTGCGCCACAAAGTCCGCGAAGGACCCAACGGCTAGTCGACATCGTTTACGGCGTGGACTACCAGGGTATCTAATCCTGTTTGCTACCCACGCTTTCGCACCTCAGCGTCAGTGTCAGTCCAGAAGGCCGCCTTCGCCACTGGTATTCCTCCCGATCTCTACGCATTTCACCGCTACACCGGGAATTCTACCTTCCTCTCCTGCACTCTAGCCTGACAGTTCCGGATGCCGTTCCCAGGTTGAGCCCGGGGCTTTCACAACCGGCTTATCAAGCCGCCTACGCGCGCTTTACGCCCAGTAATTCCGATTAACGCTCGCACCCTCCGTATTACCGCGGCTGCTGGCACGGAGTTAGCCGGTGCTTCTTCTGTGGGTGATGTCTTTCCTTCCGGGTATTAGCCGGAAGGCGTTCTTCCCCACTGAAAGTGCTTTACAACCCGAGGGCCTTCTTCACACACGCGGCATGGCTGGATCAGGCTTGCGCCCATTGTCCAATATTCCCCACTGCTGCCTCCCGTAGGAGTTCGGGCCGTGTCTCAGTCCCGATGTGGCTGATCATCCTCTCAGACCAGCTACGGATCGTCGCCTTGGTGAGCCGTTACCTCACCAACCAGCTAATCCGACATAGGCTCATCCGATAGCGCAAGGCCCGAAGGTCCCCTGCTTTCTCCCGTAGGACGTATGCGGTATTAGCCTGGGTTTCCCCAGGTTATCCCCCACTACCGGGCAGATTCCTATGCATTACTCACCCGTCCGCCGCTCGCCACCAGGGAGCAAGCCCCCCGTGCTGCCGCTCGACTTGCATGTGTTAGGCCTGCCGCCAGCGTTCAATCTGAGCCATGATCAAACTCTTCAGTTTCAAATCATTGCGGTTCTTGCTCGCCCCTTCCCGAAGAAACGGACGAAAGCGAACCAAACTCGGCTCAAGGTCAAAGCTTCTCAAAAGACCCGAAGGTCTCGACGAGTCGCTTGCCTTGAAATGGTGTGACTTCTCACCACCTCATCGACAAGCGCCCACATGAATTACCTGATCGATTGTTAAAGAGCAGCTCGCTTGCTGTCGTGGCCGTCGATCCCGTGACCGAGGGGCCTCGCCAGCGCCCTGCGAGGAAGGCGTATTCTGCTGAAGCGTCGGAGTTTGTCAACTCTCTTCGAGGCCGTCACCGAGGTGATCCTGACCGCGAAGACCCGCCTGAGCCGGCGACCGCAAGCCCGCTTGCGGACTTGCTTTCGAGTGGGGCGCATTCTACCGAATCCACCGCGGGCGTCAAGCGCGAATCTTGCGAAGCGAGTCGAAAAATCCAAAGCATGACAACCACTTACCACTCCTCCCACCGCTGGCCACGTTGCCCGTCGCCGGCAGCGGATGCGTACTTTACGGTTTTCCCTGCGCCCCTGCAAGAGCCGTTTGTAAAAAAATTTCACGACGATGACGGAGCGATGGCGCCACCTGGGCGAGCGGACTATCCACAGCCGCTCGGCGTCGAAGGGTTGTGGATGGTTTTGCGTGAGCGGCGGAGACGACGACGCCCGCACGGGGCGGGCGTCGGTAGAGCCACTGACTTGGCATCAGTTGGCCGGAGGAGCGGTGAAATAGCTCAGCGTAGCGTCACCCGGGCGTAGCGCTTCTTGCCGGCCTGGATCACGTAGCTCTTGCCGGTGTCGAGCATGGCATCCTTGGCGACGACCTCCCCGTCGACCTTGACCCGGCCGTTACCCAGCATGTCCTTGGCCTGGGCACTGTTGCTGGCCAGCCCCGAGCGGTTGAGTACCGCGGCGATCGGCGCCTGGGCGCTGCCCTCGAAGTCGACCTCCACCTCGGGCAGGTCTTCGGGTAGCTCGCCTTCGGCCAGGCGGTTGCCGGCCGACCTGTGGGCATTGGCCGCGGCCTCTTCGTCGTGGTAGCGGCCGATCAGCTCGCGCGCGAGGATCATCTTGATGTCGCGCGGGTTGGCACCGGCCTCGACATCGCGCTTGAGCGTCTCGATCTCTTCGTTCGACTTCAGCGACAGCAGCTCGAAGTAGCGCCACATCAGGCTGTCGGGCATCGACACGAGCTTGTTGAACATCGAACCCGGTGCTTCGTCGACGCCGACGTAGTTGCCCAGCGACTTCGACATCTTCTGCACGCCGTCGAGCCCCTCGAGCAGCGGCATGGTGATGACCACCTGTGGCTCCATGCCGAAGTGCTTCTGGATCTCGCGCCCCATCAGCAGGTTGAACTTCTGGTCGGTGCCGCCCATCTCGACGTCGGCTTCGAGCGCCACGGAGTCGTAGCCCTGCACCAGCGGGTAGAGGAACTCGTGGATGGAGATCGGCTGACCCGACTTGTAGCGCTTGTCGAAGTCGTCGCGCTCGAGCATGCGCGCCACGGTGCTCTGGGCGGCCAGCTCGATCATCTTGGCCGCGGTGAGCTCGCTGAACCACTCGGAGTTGAAGCGCACCTCGGTTTTGTCGGGATCGAGGATCTTGAACACCTGCTCCTTGTAGGTCTGGGCGTTGATCCGAACCTCTTCCTCGGTAAGCGGCTTGCGGGTGACGTTCTTGCCGGTGGGGTCACCGATGCGCCCGGTGAAGTCGCCGATCAGGAAGATGATCTGGTGGCCCAGGTCCTGGAACTGGCGCATCTTGGTCAACAGCACGCTGTGGCCGAGATGCAGGTCGGGAGCCGTCGGATCGAAACCGGCCTTGATGCGCAGCTTGCGGCCGGACTCGAGCTTCTTGACCAGCTCTTCCTCCAGCAGTATCTCCTGGGTGCCTCGCTTCAGCAGCGCCAGCGCGCTTGCAACGTCGGTCATCGTCTCCCACTCCACGAATTGCGTTGATCCACCCTACGGCAGGGTCCACCGAATGGGGCACGATGGTAGCATGACTTGATGCCTCGCGGTCCCCCCAGCCTTCAGGGAGAAGTAGAGATGGCACTATTCGTGGGCTTGATGTCCGGCACCAGCCTGGACGGCATCGATGCTGCCCTGGTCGAGATCGACTCGGCGGGCCACCCCCGGCTCCTCGGCACTCACGCCGAACCGATGCCCGACACGCTTCGCGAGCGCCTGCTGCTGCTGTGCCAGGCCGACCGGGTCGCCTTCACCGATCTTGCGGCCGCCGAGGTTGCCTTCAGCCGGCTGCAGGCCGATGCCGTGCGGCAGTTGCTCGCCAGGCAGGCCGTCGACGCGCCCCGTATCACCGCCATCGGCAGCCACGGCCAAACCATCGAGCACGCCCCCTGGGGGCACGCCGAGGGGCCCGCCTATACCTTGCAGCTCGACAACCCGAGCCTGCTCGCCGAGCTGACCGGCTGCATGGTAGTGGCCGACTTCCGCCGTCGCGACCTGGCGGCCGGCGGCCAGGCCGCCCCCTTGGCGCCGGCATTCCACGAGGCATTGTTCCGGCATCCGCAGCAGTGGCAGCTGGTGCTCAACCTGGGCGGCTTCGCCAACCTGACGTTGCTGCCGCCGAACGGAAGCGGCGCCGACATTCTCGGCTTCGACACCGGCCCGGCCAACGCCCTGCTCGATGCCTGGCATGCGCGGCACCGTGGCGGCCGCTTCGATGCCGATGGCGCCTGGGCGGCATCGGGCCGAGTGGACGAAACGCTGCTGGAGCGCCTGCTCGCCGAACCTTTCTTTCATCGTCCGCCGCCGCGCAGCACCGGGCGCGAGGTGTTCCATCTCGACTGGCTGGGCCAGCACCTGACGGGACGGGAACGTGCCGAGGACGTCCAGGCCACGCTGGCGGAGTTGACTGCCACCAGCGTGGCCCTGGGCATCGAGATGGCACGTGAGCGGGTCGGTGCGCCGGTCGCCACGGCGCTGATCCCCTGCGGCGGGGGCGCTCACAACCGTGACCTGCTCTACCGCCTCGCCCAGCGCCTGCCCGAGACCGCCCTGGTGCCCAGCAGCGACTGGGGCTGGCCGGCCGACTGGCTGGAAGCCGGGGCCTTCGCCTGGCTCGCCTGGCGGCGCCTGGAGCACCTGCCCGGCAACCTGCCCAGCGTCACCGGCGCCGCTGGCCCTCGCGTCCTCGGCGGCGTCTACGCGCCTTGAAGCAGGAGGCCAAGGCTAGAAGTCATCATCGTCGCGCAGCGAAAACCGCTGCGCGCCGTCCTGCGCCTTGGCCAGCACGTCGCTCTTCTCGTCGCCGTACTTGATCATCATGCGCAGCTCGTTGGCCGAGTCGGCGTGCACCATGGCCACTTCCTCGCTGATCTTGCCGGCCTTGTAGAGCTCGAACAGCGCCTGGTCGAAGGTCTGCATGCCCTGGTCGCGCGAACGTGCCATGACGTTCTTGATCTCGCCCACGTCGCCCTTGCGAATCAGGTCGGCGATCAGCGGCGTGCGCAGCAGAATCTCGATGGCCGGGGCGCGCCCGCCATCGCGGGTGGGCAGCAGCTGCTGCGCGACGATGGCATGCAGGTTGAGCGACAGGTCGAGCCAGATCTGCTCGTGGCGTTCGTGGGGGAAGAAGTGAATGATGCGATCGAGCGCCTGGTTGGCGTTGTTGGCGTGCAGGGTGGCCAGGCACAGGTGGCCCGTCTCGGCGAAGGTCAGGGCGTGCTCCATGGTTTCGCGGGTGCGCACCTCGCCGATCAGCACCACGTCCGGTGCCTGGCGCAAGGTGTTCTTCAACGCCACCTCGAAGGACTCGGTATCGATGCCCACCTCGCGCTGGTTGATGATCGCCTTCTTGTGCGGGTGCACGTACTCGATGGGGTCCTCGACGCTGATGATGTGACCGCCGACGGTCTCGTTGCGCTGCTGGATCATCGACGCCAGGGTGGTCGACTTGCCGGTACCGGTGCCGCCCACCACGAACACCAGCCCACGCTTGAGATTGGCCAGCTCGCCCAGCTGCGGCGGCAGCGAGAGCTCTTCGAGATGGGGGATCTCGTAGGCGATGCGACGGATGACCATGGCCCACTGGTTGCGCTGCTGGAAGGCGCTGACACGAAAGCGCCCCCGCCCGCTGAGGCTGAGCGCGAAGTTGGCTTCGCGCTCCTGCGCAAAGCGCTCCCTGAGCCCTTCAGGCACCGCGGTGTTGACCAGCTCGCGCACCTGTTCCACCGAGAGCCGCTGGTCGCCCAGCGCGGTGAGCTTGCCGGCGGTCTTGATGGTGGGCGGCGCCTGCACCGAGATCAGCAGGTCCGAGGCCTCCTGGCGGGCCATGATGTCGAGCAGCTGCTCCAACCATTCCTGTGCTTTCATCTCCCTGCTCCCATGTCGGATAGCTTGGCGCTCAGCCGGTCAGCACGCTCTTGGCACGCGCCTGCGCCTCGTCGCGATTGATGACGTTTTCGGCCACCAGCTTGGCCAGGGCGGCGTCGAGGGTCTGCATCCCCAGGTTGCCGCCGGTCTGGATGGCCGAGTAGATCTGCGCCACCTTGTCCTCGCGGATCAGGTTGCGCACCGCCGCGTTGGCGACGAGGATTTCGTGGGCCGCCACCCGCCCCCCGCTGCGGCGCTTGAGCAGGGTCTGGGAGATCACCGCCTGCAGCGACTCCGACAGCATCGAGCGCACCATGGCCTTCTCCTCGCCGGGGAAGACGTCGATGATCCGGTCGATGGTCTTGGCCGCCGAGGTGGTATGCAGGGTACCGAACACCAGGTGGCCGGTCTCGGCGGCGGTGAGCGCCAGGCGGATGGTCTCGAGGTCGCGCAGCTCGCCGACCAGGATCACGTCGGGGTCTTCGCGCAGTGCGCTGCGCAGCGCCTGGGCGAAGCCGTGCGTGTCACGGTGCACCTCGCGCTGGTTGATCAGGCAGCGCTTGCTGCGGTGGACGAATTCCACCGGGTCCTCGATGGTGAGGATATGGTCGTAACGGTGATCGTTGATATAGTCGATCATCGCGGCCAGGGTCGTGCTCTTGCCCGACCCGGTGGGGCCGGTGACCAGCACCAGCCCGCGCGGCAGCAGCGCCAGGCGGCGGAAGACCTCGCCCAGACCCAGGTCCTCCATGCTCAGCACCTCGCTGGGAATGGTGCGAAACACCGCACCGGCACCGCGGGCCTGGTTGAAGGCGTTGACGCGGAAGCGAGCCACCCCGGGGACCTCGAAGGAGAAGTCGGTCTCGAAGAACTCTTCGTAGTCACGGCGCTGGCGGTCGCCCATGATGTCGTAGATCAGCTTGCGGACTTCGCGGTCTTCCATGGCCGGCACGTTGAGGCGACGAATGTCGCCATCGACCCGAATCATCGGCGGCAGACCGGCCGACAGATGCAGGTCGGAGGCGTTCTGCTTTGCCGAGAACGCCAGCAGTTCGGTAATATCCATGCGTTTCCCCAGCTCCCCGGTTAAGGTTCCTGCGAGTATGACAGACCTTGTGGACATGATGGACTTCATGTGGATGAGATGACGGATAGCATGCTTTGCGAGTCGCTGGCCAGTGCCCGCCGGCGTCTGACCGAGGCCCTGGTGTCGGCCGGACGCCCGACCGACGCAGCCAGGCTGCTGGCAGTCAGCAAGACCAAGCCGGCCGGCATGATCCGCGAGGCCTGGTCACTGGGCCAGCGGGAGTTCGGTGAGAACTACGTGCAGGAGGCGCTGGAGAAGCAGGCCGAGCTGGCCGACCTGGGCGATATCGTCTGGCATTTCATCGGCCCGCTGCAGGCCAACAAGACGCGTGCCGTGGCCGAGCACTTCGACTGGGTCCACAGCCTCGACCGCGAGAAGGTCGCTCGACGGCTGAACGACCAGCGCCCCGAGGAGTTGGGGCCGCTCCAGGTGTGCCTGCAGGTCAACGTCAGCGGCGAGGCCAGCAAGTCGGGGGTCGCTCCCGGCGAGCTGGAGGCACTGGCGGAAGCGGTGCTCTCGATGCCGCGCCTGCGCCTGCGCGGACTGATGGCCATTCCGGCCCCGGCCCGGGACATCGCGAGCCAGCGCGAGCCCCTGGCGCGTTTGCGTCAGGCCCTGGAAGCGCTGCGCCGACGCTTCCCCGAGGCACCGCTGGATACCCTGTCGATGGGCATGAGCGACGACCTGGAAGCCGCCGTGCTCGAGGGGGCCACCCTGGTACGGCTGGGCACGGCCATCTTCGGTACACGAGACACCTCGCGTCGCTAGGCGGCGTATCCGCATCGGCCGCGAGCCGATCGCGCAATGACACAGAAGGACAAGATGCAATGGCCAGCAGAGTCACTTTCATCGGCGCCGGCAACATGGCCGGCGCCATC
This sequence comes from Billgrantia sulfidoxydans, assembly GCF_017868775.1. Taxonomy (NCBI): domain Bacteria; kingdom Pseudomonadati; phylum Pseudomonadota; class Gammaproteobacteria; order Oceanospirillales; family Halomonadaceae; genus Billgrantia; species Billgrantia sulfidoxydans. The sequence continues at coordinate 4,218,422 of NZ_CP053381.1, forward strand.
ATCGGCGGGATGATCGACAATGGCCATCCGGCCGCCGCCATCACCGCCACCTCGCCGAGCGATGAGATCCTGGCGCCGCTGCGCGAACGTTTCGGCATCCGTACCGAGACCGACAACGCCGCGGCGGTACGCGATGCCGACATCGTGGTGCTGGCGGTCAAGCCGCAGATCATGCGCGATGTCTGCGAGGGGCTACGCGAGACCTTGCAGCGCCAGCGCCCGCTGGTCATCTCGGTAGCCGCCGGTCTCACGGCCGAATCGCTGCAGGCCTGGATGGGCGGCGGCCTGCCGCTGGTGCGCTGCATGCCCAACACGCCCTCGCTGGTCGGTGCCGGCGCCGCTGGCCTGTTCGCCACGCCCGAGGTCGGCGCCGAGCAGCGCGACCAGGCGACCACCCTGCTCGAGGCCGTGGGCCTGGCCGAATGGGTGGAGAAGGAGGAGCAGCTGGACGCGGTGACCGCGGTATCGGGCAGCGCCCCGGCCTATTTCTTCCTGATGTTCGAGGCCATGGAAGAGGCCGGCGTCAAGCTCGGCCTGCCGGCCGAGACGGCGCGCCGCCTGGCGATACAGACCGCCCTGGGTGCCGCACGCATGGCGCAGGGCAGCGAGTTCACCCCGGACCGCCTCAAGCGCAACGTGATGTCACCCGGCGGCACCACGGAGCGGGCCATCGAGCACCTCGAGCAGGCCGGCCTGCGCCGGATCATGGCCGAGGCCATGGAGGCCTGCGCCGCCCGCGCCCGCGAGATGGCCGAGGAACTCGGCAAGCGCTAGCCTTTCTGGCCGTTCGCGGTTACGCGGGCGGCCGTCTCGACGATAGGGAGGAGCCCATATGGGCCAACTGGGAAATGCCGGCCTGCTGCTGGTCAACACCCTGATCAACATCTACCTGTTCCTGATGATGCTGCGTTTCCTGCTGCAGGCGTCCCAGGCCGACTACTACAACCCCATCAGCCAGTCGGTGGTCAAGATCACCCAGCCGGTGGTGCGGCCCTTCCAGGGCTTCCTCGGCCCGGTGTTGGGGCGCTTCGACATGGCGACCCTGGCCGCCGCCTTCGTGCTCAAGGCGGTCAGCATCGTGGCGATCCTGCAGATTGCCGGTTTCGGCATGCCGCCGCTCACCCAGGTCGCGATCGGCGCCGTGGCGGCGATCGCCAATGCCATCCTCAAGATTTACTTCTTCGCCCTGATCGTGATGATCATCCTGAGCTGGGTCGCCCCCAACGCCAGCCACCCCGGGGCGCTGCTGGTCATGCAGCTGGTGGAGCCGATCATGGCGCCGGTGCGCCGGGTCATCCCGCCGCTGGGCATGATCGACCTGTCGCCGATCGTGGTCTTCATCGCCATCAGCCTCATCGATGGTATCGTGGTCGGCGCACTGACCCGTGCCGCCGGCATCGCCGGCGCCCTGGTGGGCCTGTGACCCCATCGCCGTGAAGAGGGCCCAACGACAGGACATGGAACGACACATGCCCGAGTTTCCCGACGACTCGGTCGGCCTGGTGACGCCGCAGACGGCGCACTTCGACGACCCCCTGGCGCTGGCCTGCGGCAGGACGCTGCCGGCCTATGATCTGGTCTACGAGACCTACGGCACGCTCAATGCCGCACGTTCCAATGCGGTGCTGATCTGCCATGCCCTCTCGGGACATCACCATGCCGCCGGCTACCACGGCACCGACGAGCGCAAACCGGGGTGGTGGGATGCCCATATCGGACCGGGCAAGTCGATCGATACCAATCGTTTCTTCGTGGTCTCGCTGAACAACCTCGGCGGCTGCCACGGCAGCACCGGCCCGATCAGCCTGAATCCCGCCACGGGGCGCCAATGGGGCCCCGACTTCCCCATGGTCACGGTGAGCGACTGGGTGCACAGCCAGGCGCGCCTAGCCGACCGCCTGGGCATCGAGCGCTTCGCCGCGGTGATCGGCGGCAGCCTCGGCGGCATGCAGGCGCTGCAGTGGAGCCTGACCTACCCCGAGCGGGTGGCCAACGCCGTGATCATCGCCGCCACGCCCAAGCTCTCGGCCCAGAACATTGCCTTCAACGAGGTGGCGCGCCAGGCGATCCGCTCCGATCCGGATTTCCACGACGGCTGGTACGCCGAGCACGCCACGGCGCCGCGACGCGGCCTCAAACTGGCGCGCATGGTGGGGCACATCACCTACCTGTCCGAAGACGCCATGGGCAGCAAGTTCGGCCGCGACCTGCGCAGCGAGGACCTGAACTTCGGCTATGACGTCGAGTTCCAGGTCGAGTCCTACCTGCGCTACCAGGGCGACACCTTCTCCACCGCCTTCGACGCCAACACCTACCTGCTGATGACCAAGGCGCTGGACTACTTCGATCCGGCGGCCGAGCACGGCGGCGTGCTCGCCGACGCCGTCGCGCCCAGCCGGTGCCCCTTCCTGGTGGTGAGCTTCACCAGCGACTGGCGCTTCCCGCCATCGCGCTCGCGCGAGCTGGCCAATGCCCTGACCCGCGCCGGCAAGCCGGTGAGCTACGTCAACATCGACTCGCCCCACGGCCACGACGCCTTCCTGCTACCGGAGCCGCGCTACCAGGCGGTCTTCGCCGCCTTCATGTGCCGTGTTGCCGGCGAACTGGGCCTGGAGGAGACCGCATGATGCGCGCCGACCTGGAGCTGATCCATCGCTGGGTACCCGAGGGCGCCCACATTCTCGACCTGGCCTGCGGCGATGGCACCTTGCTCGAAGCCTTGGCGCGGGACAAGCGGGTGACGGGCTACGGCCTGGAGATCGACCCCGAGGGCATCACGGCGTGTATCGCCAAGGGCGTGAGCGTACTCGAACAGAACCTCGACGAGGGCCTGGTCAACTTCGAGGACGACACCTACGACCTGGTGGTCATGACCCAGGCGCTGCAGGCACTGCGCCGGCCCGACCGCATGCTCGACGAGATGCTGCGCGTCGCCCGCGAGTGCATCATCACCTTCCCCAACTTCGCCTACTGGCGGCACCGGGTGCACCTCGGCATACGCGGCTACATGCCGGTCTCCAAGTCGCTGCCGCATGCCTGGTACGATACCCCCAACATTCATCTGTCGACCTTCAACGACTTCGAGCACCTGTGTCGTGAGAAGGGGCTGCGCATCACCGACCGGGCCGTCGGCATCGGCGATCACGAGGGACACTGGGCCACGCGCCTGTGGCCCAACCTGTTCGGCGAGATCGCCATCTTCCGCGTCGAACGCCAGAACCGCCGATAACCGTCGGCGGCGTCGATCGACAGCGCATCCAAGGAGAGCGCCATGCTGAAACGCATCGTGTCGTCCCCCCGTTCGCTGGCCGCCGCCCTGCTGCTGGGGCTGTGGCCGCTCGCAGGCCAGGCCCAGCAGTTCGAGCAGGTCGGCGACTACCAGATTCATTACAGCGCCGTGAGCACCAGCTTTCTGCCGGCGTCGGTGGCCGAGGCCCACGGCATCCAGCGCAGCCCGGCCATGGCGCTGCTCAACGTCAGCGTGCTCGAGGAGGTCGATGGCGAGCTGCGCCCGGTCAATGCCTCGGCCAGCGGCAGCGTGGGCGAGGTGCAGGGCAGCGAGCGGTCGCCGCTCAGCTTTCGCACTCTGCGCAGCGGCGATACGCAGTCGCAGGTCGCGGTGTTCCGCATCCGCGACGACGAGCCGATGCTCTTTACCCTCGAGGTGCGCTACGACCGTAACCGGGAGCCTGCCGAAGTGAGCTTCATCCAGCGCTTCCACATCGAGCGCTGAGTCGCCGCATGGGGCGAGCCATCGCGCACCTGGGCCAGCTCGAGGCCGCGCCCTCGCGGGGCGTGGTACTGCCCGACGGCAGGAGCGCCTTCCTCGTGCGCGTGCACGGCCGTGTCAGCGCCTTCATCAACCGCTGCCCGCACCAGCGCGTGCCGCTGAATCGACCGGAGGGGAGTTTTCTCGAGGCGGGCGGCGAGCTGATCCAGTGCGGCATGCATGGCGCGCTGTTCCTGCCGGAGAGCGGCGAGTGCGTATTCGGCCCCTGCCAGGGCCGCTTCCTGGAGCCGGTGGCGATCTCAATCGATACCGAGGGCAACATTCACCTGGCGGGTGAGTGACACCGGAAGCGGGGCACCCAGGGTGATCGACACGGGCCGGCCATGGCGCCAGCCGATCTCGCAACCATGAGCCACGACCTCCACCCCACGCTCGACTGCCGCTTTCAGCGTGGCCGCATAGGCGGGGTCGAGGTGCACCGCCGGCGCCACGTCGCGGATGCCGGTATGCGCGACGCAGAACAGCAGCACCGCGCGCCGGCCCTGTTCGGCCAGGGCCGCCAGCGCCAGCAGGTGCTTGCGCCCGCGCTCGCTCACCGCATCCGGGAAGTAGCCGTGACCGTCGAGTTCCTTGAGTGTCACCTGCTTGACCTCGACGTAAGCCGTGCCGCGCCCGGCATCGTCGAGGCGAAAATCGAGCCGCGCCCCCTCGACCCCGGCCTCGCGCTTGAGGGTGGCGTAGCCGGCCAGCGGCACCACCCGCCCCGCCCGCAGCGCCTCCTCGACGATGCGGTTGGCGCGCCCGGTATGCACCGAGGCCAGCGCCACGCTGCCGTCGGGCTGGGTCAGCTCGATCAACTCCCAGGTCCAGGCCAGCTTGCGCGCCGGGTTGTCACTGGGCGCCAGCCATACGCGGCAGCCCGGCACGTTGACCGCCCGCATCGAACCGGTATTGGGGCAGTGCACCACCACCTCGCGGCCGTCCTCGAGGCGCACGTCGGCGAGGAAGCGCTTGTAGCGGCGCAGCAGCACGCCGGGGACCAGAACGGGGTAATCCACGACGCCCCCTATTGCCGCGCCAGGAAGCGCTCGAGTCGGCTCACCGCCTCCTCCAGGCGGGCGATGCCGGTGGTGAAGGCGATGCGCACGTGGTGCTCGCCGCCACTGACGGCGAAGTCGACCCCGGGGGTGATGGCGACGTTCTCCTCCTCCAGCAGGCGCTGGCAGAAGGCCTGGCTGTCACCCCCGTAGCGCGAGATATCGAGCCATAGGTAGAAGGCCCCCTGGGGCGGCAGCGAAGGCGCCAGGCCCAGCCGGGCGAGGCCTGCCAGCAGCGCGTCGCGGCGCCGGCCGAGTTCGCGACGGCGGCTCTCGAGGATGTCGCGGCACTCGGGGGTGAAGGCCGCCAGTGCCGCGTGCTGGGCCGGAGTGGGGGCGGCGAGGAAGACGTTCTGTGCCAGCCGGGTCAGCGGCTCCACGGCCTCCTGCGGTGCCAGCAGCCAGCCCAGGCGCCAGCCGGTCATGCCGAAATACTTGGAGAAGCTGTTGACCACGAAGACATCGGGGCTGAGCGACGCCACCGAGAGCGGCTCGAGGTCGTAGCTGAGGCCCTGGTAGATCTCGTCCACCAGCAGATGGCCACGGCGTGCCGCCACGGTCTCGGCTACCGCCTGCAGCTGTGCCGCATCGAGCATATGCCCGGTAGGGTTGGATGGCGTGGCGAGCATCGCCAGCCGGGTCGCATCTTGCCAGTGCCGTGCAATCAGCTCGGCATCGAGCTGCCAGCCGCTCTCCAGGCCCACGGGAACGGTGTCCACCTCGGCGCCGGCCAGGGCCATGAAGTGGCGGTTGCAGGGGTAGTTGGGATCGGCCATCAGCACCCGGTCGCCGGGCCCGACCAGCAGCTGGCTCGCCAGCAGCAGCGCCCCGGAGGCCCCGGGCGTGACCAGGATCCGTCGGGGATCGATGTCTGCATCGAAGTGCTCGCCGTAGTGCCCGGCGATCGCTTCGCGCAGCGCCGGCAGTCCCGTCGCCGGGCTGTAACGGGTGTGCCCTGCCGATAGCGCCGCCTGCCCGGCCGCCACCACCGGCGCGGGGGTGGCGAAATCGGGTTCGCCCACCTCCAGATGGATGACGTCATGGCCTGCGGCCTCGCGCGCCTGGGCGGCTTCCAGCAGGCTCATCACACGGAAGGGCGCGACGCGTTCAACGCGCGGATTCCACGACATCTAAGGCTCCTGAATAGTGATTGAACGACCGCCGGTGGGCACTTTTTCCGTTCCGACGGTCAAAAAACCATACCATCGATTCAGGTCGCTGGGAGGCCTCGGCCGATTTCGCCGGGTATTGCAAAACGCGGCGAATTCCGATAAACAAGCATGCCTTTGGCGTGAGATACCTTGCACCATGTTGCGGCGGGTATTGATCAGCAGTCACTCAAGTAATGAGGCAATCCCATGCCAGTAGCAGACAAGAAAGCGGAAGCGCCCAAAAAATTCACCCCGTACGAGGCGGCACCGGGTGAAGAGTACATGAACGAGCAGCAGCTTGAGCACTTCCGACAGATCCTGCTGGGCTGGAAACAGGAACTCATGGAAGAGGTCGATCGCACGGTGCGCCATCTGCAGGAGGAGGCGAACAACTACGCCGACCCGGCGGACCGCGCCACCCAGGAAGAGGGCTTCAGCCTGGAGCTGCGCACCCGCGATCGCGAACGCAAGTTGCTCAAGAAGATCAACGAGACGCTCGAAAAGATCGATGAGGACGACTACGGCTTCTGCGAGGCCTGCGGCGTCGAGATCGGCATTCGTCGCCTGGAGGCACGCCCCACCGCGACCCTGTGCGTCGACTGCAAGACCCTGGCCGAGCTCAAGGAAAAACAGCTCGGCGGCTGATGCCGGCGTGATGCGCCTCGCAATTCACCGCAACGGGCACCGCTGGGTGCCCGTTTGCGTGCCAGCCACCGCCCTCAGGAGCCCGCCATGACCGGCTACCGCGGGCGCTTCGCCCCCACCCCCTCCGGCGCCCTGCACTTCGGCTCGCTGATCGCCGCCCTGGCCAGCTTTCTCGATGCCCGCCGCGCCGGCGGCGAGTGGCTACTGCGCATCGAGGATATCGACCCGCCACGCTGCCCGGCGGGAGCGGCGGATACCATCCTGCGCCAGCTCGAGGCCTTCGGTCTGCACTGGGACGGCCCGGTGCTGTGGCAGCACGACCGCGATCCGGCCTACGCCGACGCCCTCGAGCGTCTGAAGGCCCGCGGGCTGGCCTATGCCTGCAGCTGCTCACGCAAGCAGTGGCGTGACCACCCCATCTATCCCGGCTGGTGCCGTGACGGGGTGCGCGAGCCGGGCAAGCCGGTGGCCTGGCGCCTGCGCAGCGACCTCGGCCTGCGCCCGGTGACCTGGCAGGACCGGCTGTTCGGCGAGCAGCGCTTCGACCCGGCCGCGCTCGGCGATGTGGTGCTCCAGCGCAAGGACGGCCTCTGGGCCTATCAGCTCGCCGTGGTGGTGGACGACGCCGACCAGGGCATCAGCGACGTGGTGCGTGGCTACGACCTGCTCGACAACACGCCCTGGCAGCGCCAGCTGCAGCACGCCCTGGGGTTGCCCGAGCCGCGCTATCTGCACTTGCCCTTGATCGTCAACCGCGAAGGCCAGAAGCTGTCCAAGCAGAACCTGGCGCCCGCGCTGCCGCTCGAGGACAGCGAAGTGCGCCCGCTGCTGCACCGCGCCCTCACGGCGCTCGACCAGGCCCCACCTGCCGAGCTGAACACGGCGGCGGCGCACGAACAGTTGGACTGGGCGATCACTCGCTGGGAGCCGAACCGCATCCACCCCGAGGCCCAGCGCAGGGAGTAAGGAGCGCTCATGTACGTCTACCGCATCATGCTGTTCCTGGTCTTCGGCGGCTACCTGCTGTCGCCGCTGCTGATGAGCGGCTGGTCGAGCCCCGGCGTCGCCTGGTACCGCCCCTTCGCCATCTGGGGCGTGCTGATCGCCTTGACGCTGTGGCTGGAGCAGAAGAGGAAGCTCGATGAGCGCTAGCCTGGCCAGCGTCTTGTTCCTGGGCATCGGCTACCTGCTGCTGATGTTCCTCTGTGCCCTGGCGGTGGAGCGCGGCTGGCTCAGCCGCAGGGTGACCCGTCATCCCGCCGTCTATACCCTGGCGCTCGGCGTCTACGCCAGTGCCTGGGCGGTCTATGGCAGCCTGGAGCTGGCGGCCAGCTCGGGTTATGGCTATCTGGCCTACTACCTGGGCGCGGCGGGCGCCTTCCTGCTGGCGCCGGTGCTGCTGGTGCCGATCCAGCGCATGGCGCGGACCCACCAGCTCGCCTCGCTGGCCGACCTGTTCGCCTTCCGCTTCCGCTCGCGCTGGGTCGGCACCCTGATCACGGTGGTCAGCCTGCTGGCGGTACTCCCGCTGCTGGCGCTGCAGGTCCAGACCCTGGGCGACGCCATCCAGCGGATGACCGGCGCCGCCTCGCCGGCCCTGCTTGCCCTGGCCCTGTGCGCACTGATCGCGCTGTTCGCGATGATCTTCGGCACACGACACGGCAACGGAGCGGCCCGCCACGACACCCTGCTCGCCGTGATCGCGCTCACCTCGGTGGTCAAGCTCGTCGCCATGCTGGCCCTGGGCGCCTTTGCCCTGCTGGTGGTCTTCGACGGCCCCGCCGGCCTGCAGACCTGGCTGGATGGGCCCGGACAGGCCTTCCAGGCCAGCGTGGTGCAGCCGGACGCCGCCCACTGGCGCACGCTGCTGCTGCTGTTCTTCGCCACGGCGCTGCTGATGCCCCATATCTTCCACATCACCTTCGCCGAGACCCTGTCACGTCATACCCTGCTGCAGGCAAGCTGGTCGCTGCCGCTGTTCCTGCTGCTGATGGCGATCCCAGTGCCGCTGGTGCTGTGGGCCGGGCAGCGGCTGGGCAGCCATGAAGCGATGAGCGCCGCCTACCTGGCGTTCGGCCTGTCCGACGCGCTCTGGGTCCAGGCGCTGGCCTTCCTCGCCGGCCTCGCCGCCACCAGCGGCACCCTGGTGATCATCGCCATGGCGCTGTCGGGCATGATCCTCAACCACGTGCTGCTGGTCGCCCACCCGCCCGAGGCCCAGCCCAACCTCTACCGCTGGCTGCGCTGGCTGCGTCGAGGGCTGATGGCCGGGGTCATTCTCAGCGGCTGGCTGTTCTATCGCATGGTAGGGGTCCACCACGACCTGACCACCCTGGGGCTTGCGGCCTTCGTCGGCATGGCCCAGTGCCTGCCCGGGCTGCTGGCGCTGCTCTACTGGCCAGGCGCCAACCGCAAGGGCATGGTCTCGGGCCTGATCGTCGGCGTGCTGGTCTGGCTCGCCGGGCTGTGGCTGCCGCTGCTCACGGGCCTGCCCACCCTGCTGCTGATTCCGCCGGGCCTGGAGCTGCTCATCGGCGAGCCCGAGTGGTACGTGGTCACCCTGGTCTCGCTGGCGCTCAACATCCTCGTCTTCATCGTCGTCTCGCTGGCCACGCCCACCTCCGAGGGTGAACGCGCCGCCGCCGAGGCGTGTTCGGTGGATGCCGTGATCCGCCCCAAGCGGCTGCCGCTGATCGCCACCACCGGCGAGGAGTTCAAGCAGCCGCTGGCCCAGGCGCTGGGCGAGGACGTCGCCCAGCGCGAAGTGGAGCGCGCCCTCACCGACCTCGGCATGTCGCCGCTCGACGGCCGCCCCTATGCCCTGCGCCGGCTGCGCGACCGTATTCAGGCCAACCTCTCGGGGTTGATGGGCCCCTCGGTGGCGCAGGACATCGTCGACCGCTACCTGCCCTACCGACGCAGCAGCCAGGAGCCTACCGACGACATCCACTTCGTCGAGAGCCGGCTCGAGGCCTACCGCTCCCGGCTCACCGGCCTGGCACGCGAGCTCGACGGTCTGCGCCGCTACCACCGCCGCATCCTCGCCCGGCTGCCGGTGGGGCTGTGCGCCTTCGGTGTCGATGACGAGTTGCTGATGTGGAACGATGCCTTGGCGGAGCTGTCCGGCATCGACGGCGCAAGCGTGGTGGGGGCGCGACGCGACGGCCTGCCGCCCCCCTGGGGAGAGCTGCTCGGCCGCGCCCTGGGCGAACCCCACGATCATCTCTACAAGCAGCCGGTCGAACTCAAGGACGGAACGCGCTACCTGACGCTGCATCGCGCCGAGCTGCAGGCCGACGACGACGTGCGCGGCGGCACCGTGATCCTGATCGAGGACCATAGCGAGATGAAGTGGCTCGAGGACGAACTGGTGCATGCCGCACGACTGGCCTCGATCGGCCAGCTGGCGGCCGGCGTGGCCCACGAGATCGGCAACCCGGTGACCGGCATCTCGTCCCTGGCGCAGAACCTGCGCTACGACACCGACGACCCCGAGGTGCTGGAAACCGCACGCCAGATCCAGCAGCTCACCGATCGCATCTCGCGCATCGTCGGTTCGCTGGTCGGCTTCGCCCACGGCGGGCGCCACGTCAAGGGCACCAGCCTGGCCCCGGTCTCCATCGCCGCGATCACCGACGAGGCCCTGCACTTGATCCAGCTGGCACGCTCGGGAGAGGATGTTCGTTACCGCAATCTCTGTCCTGCCGAACTCAGGGTGCTCGGCGACGCCCAGCGGCTGCAGCAGGTCATGATCAACCTGCTGAGCAACGCGCGTGACGCCAGCGAGCCGGAAGGCGAGGTGGTGGTCGATGCCGAGCCGGAAGGCGGCATGCTGAAGGTCACCGTCACCGACGAGGGGCATGGGCTCGACGACCGGGTGCGCGAGCACCTCTTCGAGCCCTTCACCACCACCAAGCCGCCGGGCGAAGGCACGGGGCTCGGCCTGCCGCTGGTCTACAGCATCGTGGCCGAGCATCATGGCAGGATCGAGATCGAGTCACCGCCCCCAGGGCAGGAGCGTGGCACCCGCATCTGCCTGTGGCTGCCCACCGAACGAGAGGATGGTGAAGATACCGATGAGCCGGATTCTGATCGTTGAAGACGAAGCCATCATCCGCACCGCACTGCGCCGGCTGCTGGAGCGCCACGGCTATGAAGTCAGCGAGGCCGGCTGCGTGGACGAGGCGCTGGCCCTGGAGCCGCGCGGCTTCGACCTGGTGATCAGCGACCTGCGCCTGCCCGGCGAGCCCGGCACCGACCTGATCGAGCAGGCCGCGCCGGTGCCGGTGCTGATCATGACCAGCTACGCCAGCATGCGCTCGGCGGTGGAGTCGCTCAAGCAGGGGGCGGTGGACTACGTGGCCAAGCCCTTCGACCATGACGAACTGCTGGAGACCGTGGCCCGCGTGCTGCACCAGCAGTCGGCGCACCGCGCCCCGCCACCCGATGTCACCGATGCCGGCGGCTCGCGTCAGCAGATGATCGGCGAATGCCCGGCGATGCAGGCGGTCTATACGCGCATCCGCAAGACGGCGCCGGCCGACGTCACCGTGCTGATCCAGGGTGAATCGGGCACCGGCAAGGAGCTGGTGGCACGCGCCATCCACCAGCAGAGCCAGCGCATCCATGCGCCGCTCATCTGCGTCAACTGCGCCGCCATCCCCGAGACTTTGATCGAGTCGGAGCTGTTCGGCCACGAGAAGGGCGCCTTCACCGGTGCCAGCGCCGCCCGCACCGGCCTGGTGGAAGCCGCCGACGGCGGCACCCTGTTCCTCGACGAGATCGGCGAACTGCCGCTGGACGCCCAGGCGCGCCTGCTACGCGTGCTGCAGGAGGGCGAGATTCGCCGCATCGGCTCGGTCGAGACCCGCCATGTCGACGTGCGCCTGATCGCCGCCACCCACCGCGACCTTCGCGCTCTGTCCAAGACCGGCGAATTTCGTCTCGACCTCTACTACCGGCTCAACGTGATGCAGATCGACCTGCCGCCGCTGCGCGAGCGCGAGGACGACATCCTGCTGATCGCCGAGGTGCTGCTGGAGAAGGCGTGTCGGCGCCACCGGCGTGACGGGTTGCGCCTGTCCCGCGCGGCGCGCCGCGAAATTCGCGACTACCCCTGGCCCGGCAACGTGCGGGAATTGGAGAACGCACTCGAGCGGGGCGTCATCCTCGCCGAAGGCCACCTGATCCATCCCGACGACCTGGGGCTGAACCCGAGCCCGGTCACGCAGCTGCGCAGCGTCATCGAGCCCAGGCCGATGCCCGCCGACCAGGCGAGGGACGAGGAGGGTGACGACGAGGAGGATCTCTCGCTCGAGGACTACTTCCAGCACTTCGTGCTGGAGCATCAGGACCACATGAGCGAAACGGAGCTCGCCCAGAAACTGGGAATCAGCCGCAAGTGCCTGTGGGAACGCCGACAGCGTCTGGGCATCCCGCGCAAGAAACAGGCCCGACGCAGCAACGCCTGACGCCCCCCTCCGCTCTCTTCGACTAATGTCCAAGCGCCTCGGCCGGCACGCCGCAGGCGCTTTTTCATGTCCGATCGGACTCGCCTGCACCAGGTGTTACCTTCCCACCCAGAGTGTGCCCCGACATGGCGCAACAGCGGTAACACATCTACCGCGCCGGACGGAGACTCGCCAAGGGTCGATTCATAATCGCTTGTTTTGTGTGGACTAAAAACCACCTTGGCATGTGCCGTGCAACATTCAGGGCAAGAAAAACAACATCCGGCTGCCACCCGAGCCAACAACAATAACAGGGCATCTGGGAAGGCAGGGCCTGCGCCAACAACAACAATGGCAGGCTGTGAAGAGGATGCGGCCAGGGGCAACAACAACAAGATGCCCCGGAGAGAGCCGCCCTTCGCTCTATTCGTTCAACAACAACAAGACCCGAGCGAAGCACCGGATCCATCAGGACGCGACGCGCCAACCCCGGCCCACAACAAGAACAATGGCCGCAAAAGCGCACCTTCGGCAATAACGCCAACAAGCCGAAGGCAGGCATACCTCCTGTGCCGTCGTGGTTGGATTATTGTTTTGAATACGAGGCGGTCGCAACCAGGAACGTCAACAATCACAACAACACTGTTTGCCTGTGACTCTTGGTGACTGTGGTGCGTATTCAAGGCGATGCGCCATCACGAAGAAGAAACAGCCGCAAGGACGCAGCACCGTTTAGCTTGTCAGAGGAGGCCCAACGGCCTCCTCTTTTGCTTTGCGCTCTCCTGCGAGCCCTTGCGGTGAATGCCTCCGCCGCTTTGCAAGGTGTCGGCGGTCGGCTACACTCTACAACTTTCGCACACTGCGAGTCGAAATCGCCGCATGTTCAAAGGATTTACCCGCTTTCTGCAGAGCCCTGGCACACACTTCAGGACCCTCTTCGGCCCCCAGGACGCTTCCGGGGGGCAGGCAGGCCCTCGAATCGTTCCCCGCGACCAGCATCCCATCTCGCGCCAGCACTTCAGCGAGGCGGCGTTGAAGGTGCTCTACCGCCTGCACAACGCCGGATTCGAGGCCTATCTGGTCGGCGGCTGCATCCGCGACTCGCTGCTCGGCAAGATGCCCAAGGACTTCGACGTCGCCACCGATGCCACGCCGGAACAGGTGCGCGAGCTGTTTCGCAACTCGCGCATCATCGGCCGGCGTTTCCGCATCGTGCACGTGCGCTTTGGCCGCGAGGTGATCGAGGTCACCACCTTCCGCGGCACCCACGGCGACGACCATGGCGACCACATCGCCCAGCAGTCGGAGCATGGTCTGCTGCTGCGCGACAACGTCTGGGGCAACATTCAGGAAGATGCCATACGCCGCGACTTCACCGTCAACGCGATCTACTACAGCATCGCGGACTTCTCCATCCACGATTTTGCCGACGGCATGCGCGACATCGAGTCGCGCACCCTGCGACTGATCGGCGACCCGGCAGTGCGCTATCGCGAGGATCCGGTGCGGATGCTGCGCGCGGTGCGCTTCGCGGCCAAGCTCGATTTTCATCTCGCGCCGGATTCTGAAGCCCCTATCGCCGAGCTCGCGCCGCTGCTGCTGCAGATCCCGCCCGCCCGACTGTTCGACGAAGTGCTCAAGCTGTTCATGGCCGGCCACGGCGTGGAAACCTTCCAGCTGCTGCGCCACTACGGCCTGTTCGCCATGCTCTTCCCCGAGACCGACGAGGCCATGGCCGAGCTGCCGTGGGCGGAGCCGCTGATCGAGCAGGCCCTGGCCAGCACCGACAGGCGAATCCACGAGGAGAAACCGGTGACCCCGGCGTTTCTCTTCGCGGCCCTGCTGTGGGGCCCCGTACAGCGTCGCCAGAACGCGCTGGAAGCCGAGGGCATGCCGCCCATTCCCGCGCTGCAGCTCGCCTCCCAGCAGGTCCTGTCGCGCCAGTTGAGGCACATCTCGGTACCCAAGCGCTTCAGCCTGCCGATGCGCGACATCTGGGACCTCCAGCAGCGCCTGCCCCAGCGACGCGGCAAGCGCGCCCTGCAGACCCGCGAGCATCCGCGCTTCCGTGCCGCCTACGACTTCCTGCTGCTGCGAGAAGCGGCCGGCGAGATCGAGCCCGGTCTCGGCGATTGGTGGACGGCCTACCAGGAGGGCGACGAGCACGAGCAGCGCCGCCTGCTGGAAAAAGCCGGTGCCAACGCCGGCCCCGGTAGCGACGGCCCCCGCCGCCGGCGCCCACGCAAACGTCGCCGGCGCAGCTCACCCGGCAGCTCATGACGCCCCACACCGAGGTGTACGTCGGGCTGGGCAGCAACCTCGACGACCCCATCGATCAGGTCCGCCGCGCGCTCGACGAACTCGACTCCCTGCCGCTGACTCGGCGTGTGGCGGCATCACGGCTTTACGCCAGCCGCCCGGTCGGCCCTCAGGACCAGCCGGATTTCGTCAACGCCGTCGCTCACCTGCACACGCGACTCTCGCCTCTCGCCCTGCTCGACCAGCTGCAGGCGCTGGAGCAGCGCCACCGCCGCATCCGCGAGCGCCGCTGGGGGCCCCGCACCCTCGACCTCGACCTGCTACTGTACGGAGACGAGACCCTGGCGCTGCCGCGGTTGCAAGTGCCGCATCGTGAAATGACCTCCCGTGCCTTCGTCCTGCTGCCGCTCCTGGAGCTGGCGCCGCACCTGCAGCTTCCGGACGGGCATCGCATTGCGGCGCTGGCGGAAACGCTTGCCACGGCTGGCGAAGTCGAAGTGTTACCTGACAACGCGAACTGAGGCGTCAGGTGTTACCGGTCGACACGACCGCCGCATTCTGGTAACAATCAGGCGCAGCCTTGGCACACCGCTCCCAGCCAGGCGCCCCGAAACATAACGAGAGCACGCCATGAAAACCGTCACGCTAAGCACGCTGCAGGCCTACAAGCGCGCAGGTGAAACCTTCAGCTGCCTGACCGCCTACGACGCGACCTTCGCGCGCACCGCCGCCGAAGCGGGCATCGAGGTGCTGCTGGTCGGCGATTCGCTGGGCATGGTGCTGCAGGGCCACGCCAGCACCCTGCCGGTGACCCTCGATGACATCTGTTATCACACGCGCTGCGCCGCGCGTGCCAAGGGGGCGAGCCTGCTGATGGCGGACCTGCCGTTCATGAGCAATGCCAGCACCGAACGCCTGCTGAGCGATGCCGGGGCACTGATGCGCGCCGGCGCCGAGATCGTCAAGGTCGAGGGCGAGGCCTGGATGGCCGACGGGGTTCGCGAGATGACCCGCCGCGGCGTGCCGGTGTGTGCCCACCTGGGTCTGACGCCACAGACGGTCTACCAGCTCGGCGGCTACAAGGTCCAGGGGCGCGATGCCGAGCGTGCTGCCCAGATTCTCGAGGATGCCCGTACCCTGGTCGAGGCCGGCGCCTCGGTCATCCTGCTCGAGTGCGTGCCGGCCAGCCTCGGTCGCGCCATCACCGAGGCCCTCGAGGTGCCGGTGATCGGCATCGGCGCCGGCCCCGGCACCGACGGCCAGATTCTTGTCATGCACGACGTGCTCGGCGTCACCCACGGCCGCACGCCACGCTTCGTCAAGAACTTCCTGGCCGAAGCCGACGACATCCCCGGTGCCTTCCGTCGCTATCATGAGGACGTCAAGGCGCGCCGCTTCCCCGCCGAGGAACACAGCTTCTAGCTCCGATCGTTGCATCCAGGAGGCCCGCTGATGCGTACCCTTCAAGACATTCCTGCGCTGCGCGAGGTGCTCGGTGAATGCCGTCGCCGCGGCCAGCGCATCGGCCTGGTGCCGACCATGGGCAACCTGCACGAGGGACACCTGGCGCTGGTGGCCGCGGCCCGGCGCCGTGCCGATGTGGTCGTGGCCACCGTTTTCGTCAATCCGCTGCAGTTCGGCCCGAACGAAGATCTCGACGCCTATCCGCGCACCCTGGCCGACGACCAGGCCAAGCTCGAGGCGGCCGGCTGCGACCTGCTGTTCACACCGTCCGTCGCCACGCTCTACCCCCGCGGGCTGAACGACCAGACCCGCGTCTGCGTCCCTGGCGTCAGCGAGGGGCTGTGCGGCGGCTCGCGGCCCGGCCATTTCGATGGCGTCTCCACCGTGGTCAGCATCCTGTTCAACCTGGTTCAGCCCGACGTGGCCTGCTTCGGCGAGAAGGACTACCAGCAGCTGGCGGTGATTCGCAAGCTGGTCGACGACCTGCACTTCCCCATCGAGATCGTCGGCGTGCCGATCGAGCGCGCCGACGACGGCCTGGCGCTGTCATCGCGCAACGGCTATCTCGACGAAGCCGAACGCGCCACAGCACCCGAGCTCCAGCGCACCCTGGCCATGCTGCGCGAGAAACTCGAGGCCGGCGAGCCCGTCGATGCGACCCTCGCGGCCGGCCTGACCCGGCTGCGCGAGGCCGGCTTCGTGCCCGACTACCTGGAGCTGCGTGCCGCCGACCTGGGGCCGGTGAGCGCCACCACCCGCGAAGCCGTGCTGCTCACCGCGGCCCGCCTGGGCACGACTCGCCTGATCGACAACCTGACCCTGACCCTGCCGCGCTGAGGCGGCGCGATACACCCGGAGGAAGAAGCCCGCATGTTCACCGTCATGCTCAAGGCCAAGCTGCACATGGCCCGCGTCACCCATGCCGTGCTCGACTACGAAGGCTCCTGCGCCATCGACGGCGAACTGCTGGACATGTCCGGCATCCGCGAGAACGAGCAGATCCAGATCTACAACGTCGCCAACGGCCAGCGCTTCACCACCTATGCCATTCGCGCCGAGGAGGGCTCGCGGGTCATCTCGATCAACGGCGCCGCCGCCCACCTGGCCGGCCCCGGCGACCGCGTGATCATTTGCAGCTATGCTCACTACAGCGAGGCCGAACTGGAGAATCACCAGCCGCGTCTCGTCTACCTGCAGGAAGGCAATGTCGTCAGCCACACCAGCAACGCCATTCCCGTCCAGTTCGCCTGACGGCCTGACGGCGCGACTGGGCTATCTCGGCATGAGGCATTGCCGCAGCGCACAATAGTCGCCTATGCTGAGCTCTCAGCGACCGTGAACGACTCAGGAGAATTCCAATGCAAGACGTGGTGATCGTTGCCGCCCGCCGTACCGCCATCGGCGCCTTTGGTGGCTCACTGGCCGGTATTCCCGCCAGTGATCTCGGCGCCCTGGTGATCAAGGACATCCTGGCCTCCACCGGCGTGGCCGCCGACCAGGTTGACGAGGTGCTGCTGGGCCAGGTACTTACCGCCGGCGTCGGCCAGAACCCGGCACGCCAGGCCGCCATCAAGGCCGGCCTGCCCGCCGCCGTTCCCGCCATGACCATCAACAAGGTGTGCGGTTCCGGCCTCAAGGCGCTGCACCTGGCGACCCAGGCGATCCGCTGCGGCGACGCCGAACTGATCCTCGCCGGCGGCCAGGAGAACATGTCCGCCTCGCCCCACGTGCTGCCCAACTCGCGCAACGGCCAGCGCATGGGCGACTGGAAGGCCATCGACACCATGGTCCACGACGGCCTGTGGGACGCCTTCAACAACTACCACATGGGCATTACCGCCGAGAACCTGGCCGAGAAGTACGGCATCACCCGCGAAGCCATGGACGAGTTCGCCGCCGCCTCCCAGCAGAAGGCCGCCGCCGCCATCAGGGAAGGACGCTTCAAGGGCCAGATCGTGCCGGTGGAGATCCCCCAGCGCAAGGGCGACCCGGTGGTCTTCGACACCGACGAGAACCCGCGCGAGGTCACCGCCGACAAGCTCGCCGGCATGCGCCCCGCGTTCAAGAAGGACGGCACCGTCACCGCCGGCAACGCCTCCTCGCTCAACGACGGCGCCGCCGTGGTGATGATCTGCTCCGCCGACAAGGCCCGTGAACTCGGCCTCGAGCCGCTGGCGCGCATCGCCGGCTACTCGAACGCCGGCGTCGACCCGTCGATCATGGGCATCGGCCCGGCACCGGCCACCCGCCGCTGCCTGGAGAAGGCCGGCTGGAGCCTGGACGATCTCGACCTGGTCGAGGCCAACGAAGCCTTCGCCGCCCAGGCGCTGTCGGTCAACAAGGAGCTCGGCTGGGACACTTCCAAGGTCAACGTCAACGGCGGCGCCATCGCGCTCGGCCACCCCATCGGCGCCTCCGGCTGCCGCGTGCTGGTGACCCTGCTGCACGAGATGATCGCCCGCGACGCCAAGAAGGGCCTGGCCACGCTGTGTATCGGCGGCGGCCAGGGTGTCGCCCTCGCCATTGAACGATAAGCAGAGCGGCGCCGCGAACAGGCCGTAGAGGGGCCCTACGCCAGGGATGGCGTCGGTAGCGCCCAGGGAAGGGTTTACCGCGCCCCCTCGATGGTCCGACACTTCGGCCCTGTTCCCGGATCAGCCGCGGCGCGTAAAAAAAACCGCCCCCATGGCCAGGCCATGGGGGCGGTTCGCTTTGCGGGGTCGAGTGGCGCTTACAGCGCGGTCTCGGCCTCGCCGGCTTCGAAGGCGGCCTTCTCTTCCGGCGTGATCTCCTTGATGGTGAGCTTCACGCGGTTGCGGTTGTCGATGTCGAGCACCTTGACCACCACCTCGTCACCCTCGTTGAGGAAGTCGCGCACGTCGTTGACCCGCTCGGGCACGATCTGCGAGATGTGCACCAGGCCGTCGGTCCCCGGCATGATGTTGACGAAGGCGCCGAAGTCGGCGATGCGCACCACCTTGCCCTTGTAGAGCTTGCCGATCTCGGCCTCGGCGGTGATCGACAGCACGATGTCGATGGCCTTCTTGGCCGCCGCCTTGTCTTCGGCGTAGATGCGCACGGTGCCGTCGTCGTCGAGGTCGATGGAGGCGCCGGTGTCCTCGCAGATCTTGCGGATGGTGGCGCCACCCTTGCCGATGACGTCGCGGATCTTCTCCGGGTCGATCTTGATGGTGGCCATCGAGGGCGCGTTCTCGGACACTTCGGAGCGGCTCTGGGCGATCACCGCGTTCATCTGCTCGAGGATGTGCAGGCGGGCCTCGTGGGCCTGCTGCAGGGCGATCTCCATGATCTCCTCGTTGATGCCCTCGATCTTGATGTCCATCTGCAGGGCGGTGACGCCGGCGGAGGAGCCTGCCACCTTGAAGTCCATGTCGCCGAGGTGGTCCTCGTCGCCGAGGATGTCGGTGAGCACGGCGAAGCCGTTCTCATCCTTCACCAGGCCCATGGCGATCCCCGCCACCGGCGCCTTCATCGGCACGCCGGCGTCCATCAGCGCCAGCGAGGCACCGCACACCGAGGCCATGGAGCTCGAGCCGTTGGACTCGGTGATCTCGGAGACCACGCGGATGGTGTAGGGGAAGTCCGCCTCGTCGGGCAGCATCGCCTGCACGCCGCGCCGTGCCAGGCGGCCGTGGCCGATCTCGCGGCGCTTGGGGCCGCCCATGAAGCCGGCCTCGCCCACGCTGTAGGGCGGGAAGTTGTAGTGCAGCAGGAAGCGATCCTTGCGCTCGCCTTCCAGCGATTCGATCAGCTGGGCGTCGCGCAGGGTCCCCAGGGTGGCGATGACGATCGCCTGGGTCTCGCCGCGGGTGAAGATTGCCGAGCCGTGGGTCTTGGGCAGGCTGCCCACCTCGATGGCCAGCGGCCGCACGGTCTTCTGGTCACGGCCGTCGATGCGCGGCTCGCCCTTGATCACACGCGAGCGCACCACGCGCTTCTCGAGGCTGGCGAAGGCGCCCTTCACCTCGTCGGCGTCGAACTGCCCCTCTTCCTCGCCGGCCAGCTGCTCCACCGCCTGCTCCTTGAGCGCGGCGAGCGCATCCTGGCGCGCCATCTTGTCGGTGATGCGGTAGGCTTCGCCGACCTTGGCCTCGAAGGCCGCGGCAACGGCCTGCTTGAGAGCGGTATTCTCGGCGGGCGGCTGCCACTCCCACTTGGGCTTGCCGGCTTCGGCGACCAGCTCGTTGATGGCGCGAATGGCCGTCTGCATCTCCTGGTGGCCGTAGAGCACGGCACCCAGCATCTCGTCCTCGAGCAGCTCATCGGCCTCGGACTCGACCATCAGCACGGCCTTCTCGGTGCCGGCGACGACCATGTCCAGCTCGGAGCTTGCCAGCTCCTCCACGGTGGGGTTGAGGAAGTAGCCTTTCTCTTCGTCGAAACCGACGCGAGCGGCACCGATGGGGCCGTTGAAGGGCACGCCGGAGATCGCCAGCGCCGCGGAAGTGCCGAGCATGGCGGCGATGTCCGGGTCATGGTTGCGGTCGGTGGAGAGCACCGTGCAGATGACCTGCACCTCGTTCATGAACCCCTTGGGGAACAGCGGGCGGATCGGGCGGTCGATCAGCCGCGAGGTGAGGGTCTCCTTCTCGGTGGGGCGCCCCTCGCGCTTGAAGAAGCCGCCGGGGATCTTGCCGACCGCGTAGGTCTTCTCCTGGTAGTGCACGGAGAGCGGGAAGAAATCCTGCCCGGGCTTGGTGTCCTTGCGGGCCACCACGGTGCACAGCACCACCGTGTCGTCCATGGTGACCATGACGGCCCCAGTGGCCTGACGGGCGATCCGCCCGGTTTCCAGGGTGACGGTGCTGCGACCGTACTGAAACGTTTTCTTGACCGGATTCACGGCGACTTCCTTCAACTTGTCTCTATTCACATGTATGGGTCGTTTTTGACTCGGCGACCATTTTAGGGGTTGACGCGCGCGAGAGCCACCTATACCGCCCCTTTTCCCCCTGACAAAACGCAAAACGGGCAGCCCAAGGCTGCCCGTTTCGTACCCGCTCAGCGTCGATTAACGACGCAGGCCCAGACGCTGGATCAGCGCCTGATAGCGCGACAGGTCCTTGCGCTTCAGGTAGTCCAGCAGCTTGCGGCGCTGGTTGACCATGCGGATCAGGCCACGACGGGAGTGGTGATCCTGCTTGTTGGTCTTGAAGTGGTCCTGCAGGCCGTCGATGTTGGCGCTCAGCAGGGCCACCTGAACCTCGGGGGAACCGGTGTCGTTGTCGCCACGGCCGAATTCCTTGACGATCTCGGCCTTCTGTTCAGCGGTAAGTGCCATCTGTGTCTCCAGTAAGCAATATGCCTGAAACGTGAATGTGTGAGACCACGCATATTTGCAGTCTCGGGCGTCTCTCCCTCGGGGCAGCTCGCGCCGCCCCTCAATCGGCTGCCGTACTGAGCAGCCGCTTCGGTGCCACCTCCTGTGGCCCCGTCACCACGCCGAGCCCGAGGAAGGTCTCGTCGCAGTAGAGTCTCGCCAGCTTGCCGGTCTTCTCGCCGACGGCATCGACGCTGGCCGCCTGGCCGTGGACGAGCCGCTGCCTGGCGCGCTCGTCGACCACGAGCTTGGGCAGATGCGCCACCAGCACGTCGACCGGCAGC
This sequence comes from Billgrantia sulfidoxydans, assembly GCF_017868775.1. Lineage (NCBI taxonomy): Bacteria > Pseudomonadati > Pseudomonadota > Gammaproteobacteria > Oceanospirillales > Halomonadaceae > Billgrantia > Billgrantia sulfidoxydans. The sequence continues at coordinate 4,239,843 of NZ_CP053381.1, forward strand.
AGCGCGGCCTCGCGCTCATCCTGGCCCGACAGCGCTTCCAGCGCCTCCAGCGGCAGCATGCCTTCGCTGTCGAAGGGGCCGGTGGCGAGTCGCCGCAGGGCGGTGATGTGAGCCCCGCTGCCGAGCGCACGGCCGATGTCCTCGGCCAGGGTGCGCACGTAGGTCCCCTTGCTGACCCGCACTTCCAGCTCGAAGGCATCGCCCTCGAAGGCAAGCAGCCGGGCATCATACACCGTCACGCGGCGCACTGCACGCTCGACGCTCTTGCCCTCGCGGGCCAGCTCGTAGAGCTTGCGCCCCCGGTGCTTGAGCGCCGAGTACATCGGCGGCATCTGCTCGATCTCGCCGCGAAAGCGCTCGAGCACCCGCTCGACATCCGCCGCCGTCAGCGCCGGCACCTCGCAGCGCTCGACCACCTCGCCCTCGGCGTCGCCGGTGGCGGTCACCGCACCGAGCTGCACCCGGGTACGGTAGACCTTGTCGGCCTCGAGCAGGTGCGCCGAGAACTTGGTCGCCTCGCCCAGGCATACCGGCAGCAGCCCGGTCGCCATCGGATCCAGCGTGCCGGTGTGGCCTGCCTTCTGCGCCTGCAGCAGGCGCCGGACCCGCTGCAGGGCGTGATTGCTCGACGCCCCCTTGGGCTTGTCGAGCAGCAGCACGCCGTTGATCGGCAGGCCGCGCCGACGCCGCGCCATCAGCCGCGCTCTCCCTCGTCGCCCGGGCCGTGCCCGTCGTCGGCGTGGCGGGCACGGTCGCTCTCGACCGCCTCGTCGATCAGCGAGGAGAGCCGCTGGCCGCGCACCACGCTCTCGTCGTAGTGGAAGCGCAGCTCCGGCACGTGACGCAGCTTGATGCGCCGGGCGATCTGGCTGCGCAGGAAGCCTGCTGCCTGGCGCAGCACCTTGAGGTTCTCCTTGATGCGCTCGGGGCTGTCCTCGCCGAGCAGGGTCACGTAGACGTCGGCATAGCCGAGGTCACGGCTGACCGTGACCCCGCTGACGGTGACCATGCCCAGGCGCGGGTCCTTGACCTCGCGCTGGATCAATACGGCCAGCTCCTTCTGCAGCTGGTCGCCGACCCGGTCGGTACGCTTGAACTCGCGCATGCTCCACCCCCGCTGCGATTACAGCGTCCGCTCGACCTTGACCTGGTCGAAGACCTCGATCTTGTCGCCGACCTGGACGTCGTTGTAGTTCTTGACGCCGATACCGCACTCCATGCCGCTGCGCACTTCCTGCACGTCGTCCTTGAAGCGGCGCAGCGACTCGAGCTCGCCCTCGTAGATGACGACGTTGTCGCGCAGCACGCGGATCTTCTTGTTGCGGAAGACGGTGCCCTCGACCACCATGCAGCCGGCCACGGCGCCGATCTTCGGCGCGCGGAAGACGTCGCGAACCTCGGCCACGCCGACGATCTCTTCCTTCCACTCCGGTGCCAGCATGCCGCTCATGGCCTGCTTGACCTCGTCGATCAGCTGGTAGATGACGCTGTAGTAGCGCAGGTCGAGGCCTTCGCGCTCGATGATCTCGCGGGCGGCGGCGTCGGCACGCACGTTGAAGCCGACCACGATGGCCTCGGAGGCCAGCGCCAGGTTGGCGTCGGTGCCGGTGATGCCACCCACGCCGGAGGAGACCACGGCCACCTGCACTTCGTCGGTGGAGAGCTCCTCGAGGGCACCCTTGATCGCCTCCAGCGAGCCCTGCACGTCGGCCTTGAGCACGATGTTGACCTTGGCCACCTCGTCCTGGCCCATCTGGCTGAACATGTTCTCCAGCTTGGCCTTCTGCTGGCGTGCCAGGCGCACTTCGCGGTACTTGCCCTGACGGAAGTTGGCGACCTCGCGGGCCTTCTTCTCGTCGGCCACGACCATGAAGTCGTCGCCGGCGTCCGGGGTGCCGTCGAGGCCCTGGATCTCCACCGGCATGGCGGGGCCCGCCTCGTCGACCTGCTGGCCGAGTTCGTTGGTCAGCGCACGCACGCGGCCGTAGTGCAGGCCGGCAAGCACGATGTCGCCCTTCTTCAGGGTGCCGTTCTGGACCAGCACGGTGGCCACCGGACCGCGCCCCTTGTCGAGGCGCGACTCGACCACCACGCCCTTGCCCGGCGCTTCCGGTACCGCCTTGAGCTCGAGCACCTCGGAGACCAGCTGGATCGCCTCCAGCAGATCCTCGATGCCTTCGCCGGACTTGGCCGAGACGTGGACGAACTGGGTGTCGCCGCCCCACTCCTCGGAGATCACGCCGTGCTGCGACAGCTCGTTCTTGACCCGGTCCGGGTCGGCCGCCGGCTTGTCGATCTTGTTGACCGCCACCACCATCGGCACGTCGGCCGCCTTGGAGTGCTCGATCGCCTCGATGGTCTGCGGCATGACGCCGTCGTCGGCCGCCACCACCAGGATGACCACGTCGGTGGCCTTGGCACCGCGGGCGCGCATCGCGGTGAACGCCGCGTGGCCCGGGGTATCGAGGAAGGTCACGCCGCCGTGCTCGTCCTCGACGTGGTAGGCGCCGATGTGCTGGGTGATGCCGCCGGCCTCGCCGGTGGCCACCTTGGCCTTGCGGATGTAGTCGAGCAGCGAGGTCTTGCCGTGGTCGACGTGGCCCATCACCGTGACCACCGGCGAACGGGTGATCTCCTCGCCCTCGTAGGAGATGCCTTCGAGCATCTCGGTCTCGAGCGCATCGTCCTTGATCAGCTTGGGCACGTGGCCCATCTCCTCGACGACGATGGCCGCGGTGTCCTGATCGATGGTCTGGTTGATGGTCACCGCCGCGCCCATGGTGAACATGGTCTTGATGACTTCGTTGGCCTTGATCGACATCTTGTCGGCCAGGTCGGCGACGCTGATCGACTCGGGGATCGAGACCTCACGCACGATTGGCTGCGTCGGCTTCTGGAAGCCGTGCTTGCCGCCACCGGCCTGACTGGAACCGCGGCGGCCACCGCGGCGCTCGGCGCGCTTGACCTTCTTGCCGCCGCCACGGCGCCGCTCCTCGCGGTCGCCGCGATCGTCGTCGTCACGATCATGGCGCCCCTTCTTGGCCGAGGCCTTCTTGGGCGGCGCGGTACGGCGGTCGGTGCGGCCCTCCTTGGGCGGCGCCGGCGGCTCGGGCTCGCCGGACGGCTCCTCGGAGCTTTCCAGAGCGGGCACCGGGATCTCGGGCTCAACCGCGGGCTTGGACGCCTCGGCCTTGGCGGCCTCCTCGCGCGCGGCCTGCTCGGCGGCACGCGCCTTGGCCTGCTCGGCCTCCTGGGCCTCGCGCTTGGCCTGTGAATCGGCCATGTCGCCCACCAGCTGACGCGGCCCGGACTCCTCTACCGGCTCGGGCGCCGGCACCTCTTCCTCGGCGCGCTTGACGTAGGTGCGCTTCTTGCGCACCTGCACCTCGATGGTCTTGCCGCGCTCGCCGGTCTTGATCCGGCTTCTGGTCTTGCGCGTCAAGGTGATGCGGTTGCGCGCGCCGGCCCCACTGCCACCGTGGCTCTTGGTCAGGTAGTCGAGCAGCTTGCGCTTGTCCTCCTCGGACACGGCATCGCTCTCGGACTTGTGCTCGAGCCCAGCTTCTTTCATCTGTTCCAGCAGGCGGGGCACGTCGCGGCCCACCTTCGCTGCAAAATCCTTAACGGTCATTTCCGACATCTCGACCCTCCTCAGCCCGTGACCCGTTTACTGTTCGTTCTCGAACCAGGGCGCACGGGCAGTCATGATCAGTGCTGCAGCGCGCTCCTCGTCCATGCCCTCGATGTCCATCAGATCGTCGACGGACTGCTCGGCGAGGTCCTCCATGGTGACGATGCCCCGACTGGCCAGGATGAAGGCCAGGTGACGTTCCATGCCATCCATCTCCAGCAGGTCGTCGGCCGGCTGTGCACCGTCCAGCTCCTCCTCGGAGGCAATGGCCAGCGTCAGCAGTTCATCCTTGGCTCGCGCACGCAGCTCTTCCACCAGCTCTTCGTCGAGCTCCTCGATCTCGAGGATCTCCTCGAGGGGCACGTAGGCGATCTCCTCCAGCGTGGTGAAGCCCTCCTCCACCAGCAGCCGGGCGAGATCCTCCTCGATGTCCAGGTGCTGGATGAAGTGCTCGACCAGGCTGTCGATCTCCTGCTCGCGCTTGTCCTCCGCCTCGCCCTCGGTCATGACGTTGATGCGCCAGCCGGTGAGTTCGGAAGCCAGGCGCACGTTCTGGCCGCTGCGACCGATGGCCTGGGCCAGGTTGTCCTCGGCCACGGCGACGTCCATGGCGTGCGCGTCCTCGTCGACCAGGATCGAGGCGACGTCGGCCGGTGCCATGGCGTTGATGACGAGCTGGGCGGGGTTGTCGTCCCACAGGATGATGTCGACCCGCTCGTTCTGCAGCTCGCTGGAGACCGCCTGGACGCGGGAGCCGCGCATGCCGACGCAGGCACCGACCGGGTCGATGCGGCGGTCGTTGGTCTTGACCGCGATCTTGGCCCGCGAACCGGGGTCACGCGCCGCGCCCTTGATCTCGATGAGCTGCTCGGCGATCTCCGGCACCTCGATCTTGAACAGCTCGATGATCAGCTCGGGGCAGGTCCGCGACAGGATCAGCTGCGCGCCACGCGCCTCGGCGTCGACCTTGAGCAGCAGCGCGCGAACCCGGTCGTTCATGCGGTAGCGCTCGCCGGGAATCATCTCGCTGCGCGGCAGGAACGCCTCGGCGTTGTCGCCGAGGTCGATGATCAGACCGTCGCGGGTGGTCTTCTTGACGATGCCGGCGACCAGCTCGCCCTCGCGCTCGGCGTACTGGCGCACCACCTCGGCGCGCTCGGCCTCGCGTACCTTCTGCACGATGACCTGCTTGGCGGTCTGGGCCGCAATACGGCCGAAGGCGGCGTTCTCGATCTGCTCCTCGACCACGTCCCCCAGCCCCAGCGGCGGGTCGCGGCGTTCGGCATAGGAGAGCTTGATCTCGGCGTCGGGATTCTCGAACTCGTCGTCCTCGATCACCTCCCAGCGGCGAAAGGTCTCGTACTCGCCCGTCTGGCGGTCGATATGCACCCTTACGCTGACCTCGCGCCCCTCGAAGCGCTTGCGCGATGCGCTGGCCAGCGCCGCTTCGACGGCCTCGAAGATCACGTTACGGGGCACGCCCTTTTCGTTGGAGATCGCATCCACGACCATCAGAATTTCTTTACTCATGCCTATGCCTCGCCAGAAAACCTGTTCTTGTGCACCAGCAACCTTGGCCGGCGACCTCAGTCTTCGAACCGGGGAACCACCCGTGCCTGATCGATGCTCTCGATGGGAAAGCAGTACTCCTCGCCGTCGAGCTGCAGCAGCACCTCGTCCTCTTCGACGCCGGCCAGCAGCCCCTGGAACTTGCGCCGCCCGTCGAAGGGAACACGCAGCTTGAGCGCTACCTGGTGCCCGGCGAAGCGCGCGAACTGATCGAGGGTGAAGAGCGGACGATCCATGCCCGGCGACGAAACCTCCAGGCGATACTCCCCCGGAATGGGATCCTCCACGTCGAGCACGGCACTGACCTGGCGACTGACGTCGGCGCAATGATCCACGCTCACCCCCTCGGCATGATCAATGTAGATCACCAGTCGGGAGTGCTTGCCCTGGGGTCGATAGTCGATGCCCCAGAGTTCGAAGCCCATGGCGGTGACCACCGGCTCGATCAGCGCATATAGCGCAGCGTCCTTGAGTGCCACAGAAAGCTCCTACAGCCGTTGCATCAGGCACCTGGCCGGGAGTGAACAGGAAAGCTAGGTGGCTGATTGGCGTTGCCCGAACAAGCCCTGCCGGCCAGGCCGACAGTAAGCTGCTAACAAAAAGCCCCTTCGCAGGAAGGGGCCTTTCACAAGAAACCTGTAGTACCACTTTCGGCATCCTGCATCCCGTTCGGATGCCTGCCGGAAGATGGTAGCGGGGACCGGATTTGAACCGATGACCTTCGGGTTATGAGCCCGACGAGCTACCAGACTGCTCCACCCCGCAACATTCCAGGTCGGCGATTGTAGGCGCGATGCGGGCCTGAGTCAAGGTGACTTGAGCCAAGCGGGCGCCTACCCTCTTCCTGGTGCCAATCCTGCTTCTGACGACTCGCGACCCCTCGGGCCGCAGCGTTTCAGATGGTGCCGAAGGCGGGACTTGAACCCGCACGACCGTAAGGTCACTACCCCCTCAAGATAGCGTGTCTACCAATTCCACCACTTCGGCTTGCTAGACTGCCGGAGCCGCGACTCAGCCGTCGCTTTCCTCCAGCACTGGCGCGGTATTATCCACATCATCCGCGTCGTCGTCAAGGGTAGGCAGCCCGCGCTGCTGCTCGATCAGACGCGAGTCGGGAATGCCCGCTTCCGGCGCCTGCCCCGCCTGGCTGGCGAAGTAGGCCAGGGTCAGCGAGGTGGCGAAAAAGGCCGCCGCCAGCACCGCCGTGGTGCGCGAGAGGAAACCGCCGCTGCCGCGCGAGCCGAACACGGTCTGGGACGCGCCGCCGCCGAAGGCCGCACCGGCCTCGGCGCCCTTGCCCTGCTGTAGCAGGATGAGAACGACCAGCGCGATGGCGATCGCCACATGGATCATGAGAATGGCAACTTGCATGGGTTCAACCTGCTGACTGACAAATGGCTAGGAAATCGTCGACCTTGAGCGAAGCACCGCCCACCAGGCCGCCGTCGATGTCGGGCTGGGCCAACAGCTCAGCCGCGTTGCCGGCGTTCATGCTGCCGCCGTACAGCAGGCGCAAGCCTGCCGCGAGGTCACGATCGAAGCCGGCCTGGTACTCCCGGATGGCGGCCATGACCTCCTGGGCCTGCTGCGGCGTAGCGGTACGCCCGGTACCGATGGCCCACACCGGCTCGTAGGCGATGATCACGCGCTCGCGCTGGTCGGGTTCGAGACGCGCCATCGCGTAGCCCACCTGGCGCAGCACGACCTCCTGGGTCCGGCCGGCATCGCGCTCTTCCAGGGTCTCGCCCACGCACAGGATCGGCGTGATGTCGACGTTGAGCGCCGCCAGCAGCCGGTCGAGCACGGCCTCGTCACCTTCGCGGTAGAGCTGGCGCCGCTCGGAGTGGCCCGCCAGGGCGTACTCGACGCCGAACTCCCTGAGCATGCGCCCGCTCACCTCGCCGGTGCGAGCCCCGGAGTGCAGGGGATTCAGCGTCTGAGCGCCTAGGCGCAGCGGGGTACCGTCGAAGGCACGCCGCGCCGCGTCCAGATAGGGAAAGGGCGGCAGGATCACCACGTCCAGCGAAGCCGGCAGCGTCGTTTCGGCAAAGGCGCGACCGAACTCTTCGACCAGCGCGGCCGAACCGTTCATCTTCCAGTTCCCGGCGATCAGCGGCGTTCGCATGCTGCGTCCTCTTTCAAAGTGGAGCGAAATGGTATAGGAGCCGCCAGGCCAAGACAACCGCCGCAGCGTGTGTCAACCCAGCTCGCCCTCGACCTGGGCGGCCAGGCGGCTCGCCAGCCCTTCGACGTCGAGGTGAGCCCGCCCCTCGACCATCACACGGATCAGCGGTTCGGTGCCCGAAGGGCGCAGCAACACGCGCCCCTCCTCGCCCAGCTCCGCCTCCACCGCCGCCACGGCGTCCTTGACCGCCGGGCTCGCCATCAGCGCCTTGGCATCACTGCCCGGCATCAGGCGCACGTTGACCAGCGCCTGGGGCACCTTCTCCAGGCCGGCAAGCAGCACCTTGAGCGGCTTGCCCTCGCTGATCATGAGCGCCAGCACCTGCAGCGCCGAGACGATGCCGTCGCCGGTGCTCTGCACGTCGGCACAGACGATGTGGCCTGAGGATTCACCGCCGAGCTGCCAGCCGTTCTCCACCAGGCGCTCGACCACGTAGCGGTCGCCGACCTTGGCGCGCTCGAAGGGAATGCCCATGCCCTCGAGCGCCATGGCCAGGCCGAAATTGGTCATCAAGGTACCGACCACACCGCCGACCAGCTGGCCACGCTCGTGGCGGTCACGAGCGATGAGGTAGAGGATGTCGTCGCCGTCGACCTCGCGGCCGTCGGCATCGACCATCAGCACGCGGTCGCCGTCACCGTCGAAGGCGATGCCGAGGTCGGCGCCCTGCTGGATCACCGCGGCGCGCAGCGTCGCCGGCGAGGTCGAGCCGACCTCGCGATTGATGTTGAGGCCGTCGGGGCTGGCCCCTACCAGGCTGACCTCGGCGCCCAGCTCGCGGAACACGCTGGGGGCGATGTGGTAGGTAGCGCCATGGGCGCAGTCGAGCACCATGCGCAGGCCGTGCAGGCTGACGCGGTTCGGGATGGTCGACTTGCAGAACTCGATGTAGCGGCCGGCGGCGTCGTCGATGCGCACCGCCTTGCCCAGCTTGCCCGCCGCTACCGTCGTCAATGGCTCCTCGAGCATCGCCTCGATGCGCTCCTCGAGCGCGTCGGGAAGCTTGGTGCCGTCGGTGGAGAAGAACTTGATGCCGTTGTCGGCGAAGGGGTTGTGCGACGCCGAGATGACGATACCGGCGTCGGCACGGAAGGTTCGGGTGAGATAGGCGATGCCGGGCGTCGGCATCGGGCCGAGCAGCGCCACGTCGACGCCGGCCGCCGACAGCCCCGCTTCGAGCGCCGATTCGAACATGTAGCCCGAGATACGGGTGTCCTTGCCGATCAGCACCCGGGCGCGCCCCGACTCGCGCGCCAGCACCCGCCCCATGGCCCAGCCCAGCTTGAGCATGAAGTCCGGGGTGATGGGATACTCTCCGACCGTACCTCGTATGCCATCCGTACCGAAGTATTTTCTAGTCATTCTCGCAGCCTTCCCTTAGCACGGCCCAGGTCATGTTCACCGCATCCATGACCGGGCCAACGTCATGAACGCGCAAGATGCGCGCGCCGCGCTCGACGGCCAGCGACGCCAGCGCCAGGCCGCCGGGCAGGCGCTCCTCCACCGGCCGGCCCAGCACCTTGCCGATCAGGCTCTTGCGCGACATGCCCACCAGCAGCGGCAGCTCGAGCTCGGCCAGGCGCTCCATGCGATGGAGCAGCCGCAGGTTGTGCTCGACGGTCTTGCCGAAGCCGAAACCGGGGTCGATCAGCAGGCGCTCGCGGCGCAGGCCGGCGGCCTCGCAGGCCGCCACCCGCTCGGCCAGAAAGCCATGCACCGCCTCCTCGATGGGCTCATCATAGCGGGGCGCCTGCTGCATGTCCTGCGGCTCACCCTGCATGTGCATCAGACACACCGGCAGCCCCGTGCCGAGCGCCGCCTCCAGCGCGCCCTCGCGCGCGAGCGAGCGAACGTCGTTGATCATGCCGGCGCCCAGCGCCGCGGTCTGGCGCATCACGTCGGGATTGCTGGTATCCACCGAGACCAGCGCATCGAGCTCGCATACCAGGCGCTCGACCACCGGCGCCACCCGGTCCAGCTCCTGCTGGGTGGAAACCGGCTGCGAGCCGGGACGGGTCGATTCGCCGCCCACGTCGATGATCGCCGCCCCCTCCGCCAGCATCTGCTCGGCGTGACGCAGGGCGTCATCGACGGCGACGTGGCGCCCGCCGTCGGAGAAGGAGTCGGGCGTGACGTTGAGTATGCCCATGATCCGGGGGTAGGAGAGGTCGAGGCGATGCCGCCCACACGGCAGCCAGGTCGGTGCGGGGTTGTCTGTCATGTCATGGATCCTGTGACGCAAGCCTGGGCCCGGGGCCCCATGGCAAAGGCGCCCCGTCGGGGCGCCTGCTTCGTACCGGTCGTCGTCACGACCCGGCGGGGCCGCCCAGCGGGTCGGAGGGACGGCGGCGGGGCCTCTCGTCTTCGTCCTCGTCGCCATGCCCGCCACCGGCACCGTCGCTCGGTTCCTGGGCGGATTCCTCGTCACGCTTGGGCTCGGCCTCGCCGCCGATGGGGGCGCCGGATCCGGAGTCGCCGTCTTCCCAATCCTTGGGCGGACGCGGCGTGCGGCCCTCCATGATGTCCCTGAGCTGGTCGGCGTCGATGGTCTCGTACTGCATCAGCGCCTCGGCCATGGCGTCGAGCTTGTCGCGATTCTCCTCGAGAATCTGCTGCGCCTTGGCGTAGCACTCGTCGATGATCTTGCGTACTTCCTTGTCGAGCCGGGTCGTGGTCTCGCCCGACTTGAGCTTGCCGCCGCCCTGACCCGGGCCGCCGAGGAACTGGTGCGACTCGTCCTCGTCGTACATGATCGGCCCCATCTCTTCGGAGAGGCCCCACTTGGCCACCATGTTGTGAGCCAGTTCGGTGGCGCGCTTGATGTCGTTCGAGGCCCCGGTGGTGACACCGTTCGGCCCCAGCGTCATCTCCTCGGCGATGCGCCCGCCGAACAGCGAACAGATCTGGCTGATGATCTGCTGGCGCGACAGGCTGTAGCGATCCTGTTCGGGCAGGAACATGGTTACGCCCAAGGCGCGGCCACGCGGGATGATGGTGACCTTGTAGACCGGATCGTGCTCCGGCATCACCAGGCCGATGATGGCGTGGCCCGACTCGTGGTAGGCGGTGTTGAGCTTCTCCTTGTCGGTCATGACCATGGAGCGGCGCTCGGCACCCATCATGATCTTGTCCTTGGCCAGCTCGAGCTCCTCCATGCCCACCAGGCGTTTGTTGCGCCGCGCGGCGAACAGCGCCGCCTCGTTGACCAGGTTGGCCAGGTCGGCGCCGGAGAAGCCCGGCGTGCCGCGGGCGATCAGCGACGGCTTGACGTCGTCGGCCAGCGGCACCTTGCGCAGGTGCACGTTGAGAATGTGTTCACGACCGCGGATGTCGGGCAGCGGCACCACCACCTGGCGGTCGAAGCGGCCCGGGCGCAGCAGCGCGGGGTCGAGCACGTCGGGCCGGTTGGTGGCGGCGATGACGATGATGCCCTCGTTGGCCTCGAAGCCGTCCATCTCCACCAGCAGCTGGTTCAGCGTCTGCTCGCGCTCGTCGTTGCCGCCGCCCATGCCGGCGCCGCGCGAGCGGCCCACGGCGTCGATCTCGTCGATGAAGATGATGCACGGCGCCTGCTTCTTGGCCTGCTCGAACATGTCACGCACGCGGGAGGCACCCACGCCGACGAACATCTCGACGAAGTCGGAGCCGGAGATCGAGAAGAATGGCACCTTGGCCTCGCCGGCGATGGACTTCGCCAGCAGCGTCTTGCCGGTGCCCGGCGGGCCCACCATCAGCACGCCGCGCGGGATGGTGCCGCCCAGGCGCTGGAACTTGGAGGGGTCGCGCAGGAAGTCGACCAGCTCCTCGACCTCCTCCTTGGCTTCGTCGCAGCCGGCGACGTCGGCGAAGGTGGTCTTGATCTGGTCCTGGGAGAGCAGCTTGGCCTTGGACTTGCCGAAGCTCATCGGGCCGCCCTTGCCGCCGGCGCCCCCCTGCATCTGGCGCATGAAGAACATGAAGATGGCGAGAATCAGCAGGATCGGGAAGCTGGCGATCAGCAGCCGCGTCCACAGGCTCTGCTGCTGCGGCTCCTTGCCCACCACGGTGACGTTGTTGGAGAGCAGGTCATCCATCAGCTTGGGATCTTCCGCCGCCGGCCGGATGGTCTGGAACTGCGACCCGTCGGCGCGCTCGCCGGTGATGGTGTAGCCATCGATGGTCACACTGCGGATCTGCTGGTTCTGCACCTGCTGGACGAACTGCGAATAGTTCATCGTCTGCGGCGTGCCATCGACAGAGAAATTGTTGAACACCGTCAGCAGCACCGCCGCGATGACCAACCACAGGATCAGATTCTTCGCCATATCGTTCAAGGGACCACCCTCATTGCAAGCATCTCTCGGCCGTAACGCCTGGCACCGTGACCACAAGGGACCACTGTATGACCACAGGCGGGCAGGGCATGTTCCTCCCGGCCTTCTTGCCCACACTGTGACACAGTTGGGCCGCGCTGTCCGGTCATTGCGCCGTTAGTCTGTCTCTATCGGAAGGGCCGAGCCGGCGGTGCCGGCTCAGCCGCGGAAACCATCCGCCAGCAGGTAGACCTCGCGCGAACGAGCGCGGGAGGCCTCCGGCTTGCGGGTCACCACCTTGCCGAAGCTGTCACGCAGCTCCTTCAGGTAAGCATCGAAGCCTTCGCCCTGGAACACCTTGGCCAGGAAACGGCCGCCGGGACGCAGGGTCTGGCGCGCCAGGTCCAGCGCCAGCTCCACCAGGTACATCGCCTGGGGCTGGTCGATGGCGCTCATACCACTCATATTGGGGGCCATGTCGGACATCACAAGGTCCACCGGGCGGCCGCCCAAGGCGGCGAGGATCGCCTCGAGCACCGCCTCCTCGGTGAAATCGCCCTGAATGAACTCGACGCCGGCCAGGGCATCCATCTCGAGGATATCCGAGGCGATGACCAGCCCCTCCGGCCCCACCCGGTCCGCCGCCACCTGGCTCCAGCCGCCGGGGGCGGCGCCCAGGTCGATCACGCTCATGCCGGGCTTGAACAGCCGGTCCTTGTCGTCGAGCGCAAGCAGCTTGTAGCTGGCGCGGCTACGGTAGCCGTCCTGCCAGCTCTGCTGCACGAAGCGGTCGTCGAAGTGTTCCTTGAGCCAGGAAGCCGAACTCTTGCTGGCAGCCGGCTTGCCACCGCGGGGCGGGGAAGTGGATCGAGCCACACGATCACCTTGACTGAAGCTGCCGAACCTCGCGAGCGCGCCGGCCCGGTTCGGTGGGATGCGGAGCGGGTCGAAGCCGAACTCGAGCCTCGCCCTGCTTTCGCCGGCGCGCGTTTCACCGTACCATGGCAGGTTACGCGCAACCGGGAAGACGCAAGATACCATGAGCTTGTCACAGGCACAAAAGAAAGCATTTCGCAGCATCGGTCATCACCTCAACCCGGTGGTGACGGTGTCGGAGAACGGGGTTTCCGAGGGCGTGCTGGCAGAGCTCGACCGGGCGCTCGCCGACCATGAGCTGATCAAGGTGAAGCTGGCCCTGGCCGAGCGCGACGACCGTGCCGCCATGCTCGAGGAGCTGCTCGCCGCCAGCGGCGCCGAGCGCGTGCAGACCATCGGCAAGATGGCGCTGCTCTACCGCAGAAACCCCCAGGCCAACCCCAAGCTCTCCAACGTCAAGCGCTTCGAGAACCATCACGGTCGCCACTAGGCGCCGACGCGCCAGCGGCGACCCCGGGCTCCGAGCTGCGGGGCACTCCACAAAAAGCCCGCGACAAACGGCCGCGGGCTTTTTGCTGGCTCGTCGCTCGTGGCTCAGCGATGCTCGACGCTCGAAATCTCGTACTCGACCTCGCCGCCCGGCGTGCTGACCACCACCACGTCGCCCTCCTCCTTGCCGATCAGGGCACGGGCGATGGGCGAGGTAACCGAGATCTTGCCGGCCTTGATGTCGGCCTCGTCCTCGCCGACGATCTGGTAGGAGACCTCCTCGTCGTTGCCGAGATTGATCAGCTCGACGGTGACGCCGAAGATCACCTTGCCGGTCTGCGGCAGCTTGTGCACGTCGATCACCTGGGCGCTCGCGAGCTTGCTCTCGATCTCCTGGATACGTCCTTCGATGAAGCCCTGCTGCTCGCGCGCCGCGTGGTATTCGGCATTCTCCTTGAGATCGCCGTGCTCACGGGCCTCGGCAATCGCCGCGATCACCCTGGGACGCGCCTCGCCCTTGAGCTCCTCGAGCTCCTTGCGCAGGCGTGCCTCACCGGCAACGGTCATCGGGACCTTGTTCATTGCGTTGCTCCTGCATGCAGTTCCTGTAGCCGCCGCACCGTAATTTCGTTGCCATATTCCAGCGCCATGCAAACGGCACTCGCCCCTGCCAGGGTGGTGGCATAGGGTACCTTGCGGGCCAGCGCGGTACGGCGGATGACCGAGGAGTCGTTGATCGCCTGGCGACCCTCGGTGGTATTGACGATATAGGCGATGTCGTCGTTCTTGAGCAGATCGACGATATGCGGACGACCTTCGTAAACCTTGTTGACGACCTCGACCTCGAGGCCGGCGGCTTCGAGGGCGGTAGCGGTACCGCGGGTCGCGCACAGGGTGAACCCCAAGCCTAGCAGAGAACGCGCCACCTCGATAACACCCGCCTTGTCAGGATCGCGCACCGAGAGGAACGCCTTGCGCTCGCCCGAAAGCGCCGGGATCGCCTCGCCGGCCCCCAGCTGCGCCTTGTAGAAGGCCTCGGCGAAGGTATCGCCCGAGCCCATCACCTCGCCGGTGGACTTCATCTCCGGCGACAGGATCGGGTCGACGCCGGGGAACTTGTTGAACGGGAATACCGCCTCCTTGACGCTGAAGAAGTGCGGCACGACCTCGCGGGTGAAACCCTGCTCGGCCAGCGTCTTGCCCGCCATGCAGCGTGCGGCGACCTGGGCCAGCGAGGTGCCGATGCACTTGGAGACGAAGGGCGCGGTGCGCGAGGCGCGCGGGTTGACCTCGATGACGTAGATCTCACCGTCCTGCCATGCCAGCTGCACGTTCATCAGCCCCACCACGCCGAGTTCGAGAGCCATTCGCTTGACCTGCTCGCGCATCTCGTCCTGCACCGCGGCGGGCAACGAGTAGGGCGGCAGCGCGCAGGCGGAGTCACCGGAGTGCACGCCGGCCTGCTCGATGTGCTGCATGATGCCGCCGATCACCACCTCGTGGCCGTCGGAGACGGCATCGATGTCGATCTCGATGGCGGCGTTGAGGAAGTGGTCGAGCAGCACCGGCGAATCGTTGGAGACCTTGACCGCGTGGGTCATGTAGTTCTCCAGCTCGTCGGCGGAGTAGACGATCTCCATGGCACGACCGCCGAGCACGTAGCTCGGGCGCACCACCAGCGGGTAGCCGATCGCCTCGGCCTTGACGAAGGCCTCGTCGAAGCTGCGCGCGGTGGCGTTGGGCGGCTGCTTCAGGCCCAGCTTGTCGATCATCTGCTGGAAGCGCTCGCGGTCCTCGGCGCGGTCGATGGCGTCCGGGGTGGTGCCGATGATCGGCACGCCGGCGGCCTCGAGCTCGCGGGCGAGCTTGAGCGGGGTCTGGCCGCCGAACTGCACGATCACGCCGACCGGCTGCTCCTTGTCGGCGATCTCCAGCACGTCCTCCAGGGTCACCGGCTCGAAATAGAGACGGTCGGAGGTGTCGTAGTCGGTGGAGACGGTCTCCGGGTTGCAGTTGACCATGATGGTTTCAAAGCCGTCGTCGCGCATGGCGAAGGCGGCGTGAACGCAACAGTAGTCGAACTCGATGCCCTGGCCGATACGGTTGGGTCCGCCGCCCAGCACCATGATCTTCTGGCGCTCGGAGACCTCGGCCTCGCACTCCTCCTCGTAGGTGGAGTACATGTAGGCGGTGTTTGATGCGAACTCGGCGGCGCAGGTGTCGACGCGCTTGTAGACCGGGCGAATCCCGGCCTTCTGGCGAGTCCTGCGGAACTCCTTCTCGGAGACGCCGAGCAGCTTGGCCAGGCGCGCGTCGGAGAAGCCCTTGCGCTTGAGACCGAACAGCTCCCGGGCGCTGAGCTCGGAGAGCGAGCGCCTGGCCACGTCCTGCTCGATGCGCACCAGGTCCTCGAGCTGGACCAGGAACCAGGGGTCGATCTTGGTCAGGGCGAAGATCTCCGCCACGCTCATGCCGCTGCGCATGGCATCGGCAACATAGAAGATGCGCTCGGCGCCGGCGGCCTGCAGCTCGCCCTTGATATGCGCCATGGCGTCGTCGCTGAATTCAGTGACCTTGGGGTCGAGGCCGTCGTTACCGGTCTCGAGCCCGCGCAGCGCCTTCTGCAGCGACTCCTGGAAGGTGCGCCCGATGGCCATCACCTCGCCCACCGACTTCATCTGGGTGGTCAGGCGGTCGTTGGCCTGGGGGAACTTCTCGAAGGTGAAGCGCGGGATCTTGGTGACCACGTAGTCGATGGACGGCTCGAACGAGGCCGGGGTGCGCCCGCCGGTGATGTCGTTGGAGAGCTCGTCCAGGGTATAGCCCACCGCCAGCTTGGCGGCGATCTTGGCGATCGGAAAGCCGGTGGCCTTGGACGCCAGCGCCGAGGAGCGCGACACCCGCGGGTTCATCTCGATCACGACCATGCGCCCGGTATCCGGGTCGACGCCGAACTGCACGTTGGAGCCGCCGGTCTCGACGCCGATCTCGCGCAGCACCGCCAGCGAGGCGTCGCGCATGATCTGGTACTCCTTGTCGGTCAGCGTCTGCGCCGGGGCCACGGTGATGGAGTCGCCGGTGTGCACGCCCATGGGGTCGAAGTTCTCGATCGAGCAGACGATGATGCAGTTGTCGTTCTTGTCACGAACGACCTCCATCTCGTACTCCTTCCAGCCCAGCAGCGACTCGTCGATCAGCAGCTCGTGGTTGTTGGAGAGCTCGAAGCCGCGGGTGCAGATCTCCTCGAACTCCTCCTTGTTGTAGGCCACGCCGCCGCCGGAGCCGCCCATGGTGTAGGAGGGACGGATGATCACCGGGAAGCCCAGCGACTCCTGGATGCGCCAGGCCTCCTCCATGCTGTGGGCGACTTCGGCCTTGGGACACTCCAGGCCGATGCGCTTCATGGCCTGGTCGAACAGGTCGCGGTCCTCGGCCTTGTTGATGGCGTCGGCGTTGGCGCCGATCATCTCCACGCCGTACTTCTCGAGCACGCCGTGCTTGTCCAGGTCGAGCGCGCAGTTGAGCGCGGTCTGGCCGCCCATGGTGGGCAGGATGGCGTCGGGGCGCTCGGCCTCGATGATCTTCTCCACCGCCTGCCAGGTGATCGGCTCGATGTAGGTGGCGTCGGCCATGGCCGGGTCGGTCATGATGGTGGCCGGGTTGGAGTTGACCAGGATGACCCGGAAGCCCTCCTCGCGCAGCGCCTTGCAGGCCTGGGCGCCGGAGTAGTCGAATTCGCACGCCTGGCCGATGACGATGGGGCCGGCGCCAATGATCAGGATGCTGTTGAGGTCGGTACGCTTGGGCATGTCGGTTCCCGCGGCTGGATTCGTTGAAATCAGGCGATTAAGACGGGGCGGCGCCGCTCAGCGGCGCTCGCGCATCATCGTCACGAAGCGGTCGAACAGCGGCGACACGTCGCGCGGTCCGGGGCTCGCTTCCGGGTGGCCCTGGAAGCTGAAGGCCGGACGGTCGGTCAGCTCGATGCCCTGCAGCGTGCCGTCGAACAGCGAGCGGTGAATGGCGCGCACGTTGCCCGGCAGGCTCGCTTCGTCGACGGCGAAGCCATGGTTCTGGCTGGTGATCATCACGCGGCCGCTGTCGAGGTCCTGCACCGGGTGGTTGGCACCGTGGTGGCCGTGATTCATCTTCACCGTCTTGGCGCCGGCGGCCAGCGCCAGCAGCTGGTGGCCCAGGCAGATGCCGAACACCGGCACGTTGGTCTCGAGGATCTCGCGGATCGCCGCGATGGCGTAGTCGCAGGGCTCGGGGTCGCCGGGGCCGTTGGCCAGCAGGATGCCGTCCGGGTTGCGCGCCAGCACCTCGGCGGCCGGGGTCTGGGCCGGCACCACGCTGAGGCGGCAGCCGCGCGAGGCGAGCATGCGCAGGATGTTGTACTTCACGCCGTAGTCGTAGACCACCACGTGGAAGGGACGCTCGCTGCCGCCGGCATCAACGTTGCCCTGGCCCAGCACCCACTCCGCCTCGCTCCACTCGTAGGCCTCGCGGCACGAGACCTCCTTGGCCAGGTCCATGCCCTTGAGGCCCGGAAAATCGCGCGCCGCCGCCAGGGCGCGCTCGACGGCGTCGTCGCCCTCGGCCTCGGCGCCGGCCAGGATCGCGCCGTTCTGAGCGCCCTTGTCGCGCAGGATGCGGGTCAGCCGGCGGGTGTCGATATCGGCGATGCCGAGCACGTTCTGGCCCTTCAGGTAATCGGAGAGCGACTGCTCGGAGCGGAAGTTGCTGGCGACCAGCGGCAGGTCGCGGATCACCAGGCCGGCAGCGGCGATCGAGCCCGACTCGACGTCTTCGGCGTTGATGCCGGTGTTGCCGATGTGCGGATAGGTGAGGGTCACGATCTGTCGGGTATAGGAGAGGTCGGTGAGGATCTCCTGATAGCCGGTCATGGCCGTATTGAACACCACCTCGCCGCTGGTTTGCCCATCGGCGCCGATGGCGGTGCCGTGAAACACACTGCCGTCTTCCAGGGCCAGTATCGCGGGTCTGTTCAATGCGGGGCTGTTCAAGACAAGGTCCTCCCATGCTGATGCGAGCCTGAGGGGCACAGGCTCGGCGGCTATCGTCACAGCGACAGATTCGGCTCGTAAAAAAGCGGGACGAAGCCGATAAGGAACCGGTTTCATCCCGCTTGTTGTCTGTTTGCTCGGGGGCTGGCCACGCAACAAGCGCGCAGTTGGACTGCTGTTTTCAGGCGCCCGGCCAAAATTTTGGAGATGTTACAGGATTCTGCCCTTCTCGACCACCCCTTTAGTCCAAGCCCAGCACGTCCTGCATACCGTACCGCCCGATGTTCTTGTCGGCGACCCAACGCGCCGCCCGCACCGCGCCCTTGGCGAAAGTCATGCGGCTAGAGGCCTTGTGGGTAATCTCGATGCGCTCGCCCTCGGTGGCGAACATCACCGTGTGCTCGCCGACGATATCGCCGGCGCGCACCGTGGCGAAGCCGATCTCCTTGTCGGTCCGCGGCCCGCACTGGCCGACGCGCTCGAACACGCCGTGCTCCTTCAGCGTGCGGCCGAGGCTCTCGGCCACCACCTCGCCCATCCTCAGCGCGGTGCCGGAGGGCGAGTCGACCTTGTGACGATGGTGGGCCTCGATCACTTCGATGTCGTAGCCCTCGTCGCCCAGCGCCCGGGCCGCGGTTTCGAGAAGCTTCAGGGTCAGGTTCACCCCCACGCTCATGTTGGGGGCAAAGACGAAGGGCAACCTGTCACGATAGCCGTCGAGTTCGGCCAGCTCGTCGTCGGCAAGCCCGGTGGTACCAATCACCATGCGCTTGTCGTGCGCCGCGCAGAAGGCCAGGTTGGCCAGCGTCACCCGCGGCGCGGTGAAGTCGATCAGCACATCGAAGTCGTCGACGATGGCGTCGAGGGAATCCACCGCGGCGACGCCCAGCTTGCCGAGTCCCGCCAGCTCGCCGATATCGGCCCCGGCCAGCGAACTGCCCGGCTCGACGATACCGCCGGCCAGGGTGGCGCCGGCATCCTGCTGCACGGCGTTGACCAGGGTGCGGCCCATGCGGCCGGCGACACCGACGATGGCGATACGGGTCATGCGGACTCCTGCGAAATCTGACGAGTGGGGATCGAGGCAGTATACCAGAGCCACGGCCCCACTGGCCGAGCGCTTGGGCAAGTCAGGCGCCGTCACCCACACTGGTCATAACGATATCCGAGCAAGGAGCGCCATGACGACGACACCGGAGCTGTCCCCCGACCACCCGCTGCCGGCGCTGCTGGAGCGCCACCGGCGCCTGCTGCTCACCGGTCCGCCCGGCAGTGGCAAGACCACCCTCGCGCGTCAGGTGGCCACCCACCTGGCCGAGCGCGGCGAGGTGTGTCACTGCCTCGCCGCCGACCCCGGCCTGCCCGGCTTCGGCCCGCCCGGTGCCATCTGCCTGGGGCGCTGGGACGTGCACCTGGGCGCCTGGCGCCTGGAAGCCCTCGAGGCGCTGACCACCCTCGACAGCGCCCGCTTCCGCCTGCCCCTGGTCGAGGCGGTACGCCGCCTGGCCCAGCGAGTCGGGCCCGGGGCGCTGCTGGTCGACGCCCCCGGCGTGGAGCGCGGCATCGGGGGCGCCGAGCTGCTGCCGGCGCTGGCCGGCGCCGCCGGCGTGGGTGCCGTGGTGCGCCTGGCGCCGGCCCACCAGCCCGATCCGTATCCCCATGAACGCGCCGCGCTGGGCCTCGCGACGCTGCAGCTGGCGGCCGACGCCGCGGCCCGGCACCCCGGCAAGCAGCAGCGCAAAGAGTGGCGCACCGCGGCGTGGGATGCCTACCTGGCGCAGGCGAAGGAGCAGGAGCTGCCCCTGGCAGCGCTGGCCATCCTCGGCACGCCGCCACCGAACGATGCCGCCCACGCCTGGCAGGGACGCCAGGTCGGCCTGCTCGACGCCACCGGCAACAGCCTGGCACTGGGCGAGGTGCTGGCGCTGGAGGGCGACATGCTGCGACTGCTGGCGCCCGCGCTGAGCGCCACGCCCCGCCGGCTGGTGATACGCGACGCCGTTCGTCGTCGCGAGGGCGGCCTCGGTACCGCCGCGCACGTCCCATCGCCACGCACGTCACCGACATGCCGCGAGGAGGAGCCGGCACTTACCCCGGCACTGGACGAGCAGTTCATCGGCCCGCGCCCGACGCTGCGCCTGGGCAACATGCGCGCCACGCTGGTCAACGGCGTGTTCGGCGACCCGCTGCTGCACCTGCGTCTGCGCCACCGCAAGCGCAGCCTGCTGTTCGACCTGGGCGATCCCGGCCGGCTGCCGGCACGGCTGGCCCACCAGGTCAGCGACGTGTTCGTCAGCCATGCCCACGCCGACCACATCGGCGGCTTCCTGTGGCTGCTGCGCTCACGCATCGGCGACTACTCGCCCTGCCGGGTCTACGGCCCGCCCGGGCTCGCCGGCCACCTGGACGGCTTTCTGCGCGGCATCCTGTGGGATCGGGTGGAGGAGAAGGCGCCCCGCTTCGAAGTCTTCGAGCTGCACGGCGAGCGCCTGGCACATTACCGCCTGGTGGCAGGCCAGCCGATGAAGGCGCTCTCCCCGCGCGAGGTGGACGCCGGTGTGATCCACGCCGAGCCCGGCTTTCGCGTCAGAGCGACCACCCTGGACCACGGCACTCCGGTACTGGCCTTCGCCTATGAGCCGGAAACCCAGCTCAAGGTGCGCAAGGAGGGGCTCGAGGCCCACGGCTGGGCGCCGGGACCCTGGCTCGGCGAGCTCAAGCAGCGCATGCTGGAGCGCGATGACGCGGGCGATATCGCGCTGCCCGATGGCAGCCGGCGCCCGGTCGCCGAGCTGGCGGAGCTGCTGCTGTTCTCGCAGCCGGGCCAGCGCCTGGTCTACGCCACCGACTTCGGCGACACCCCCGAGAACCGCGAGCGCCTGCGCTCGCTGGCCCAAGGCGCCGAGGTGCTGTTCTGCGAGGCCTCGTTCCGCGAGGATCAGGCCGAGCAGGCCCGGCGCACCGGCCACCTGACCGCCCGCGCCTGCGGCGAGATCGCCGCCGCGGCCGGGGTCGGCCAACTGGTGCCGTTCCACTTCTCGCGCCGCCACATGGAGGACGTGCAGGCGCTCTACGCCGAGATTCGCCGCCACTTCCCGCGGCTGGCCGCCACGCCTGGCAGCGAGCCGGATACCGAGGCACTGGATTAGCGCGCTTGAGCCCCTTTGCCATCCTGACGCAGCAGCAGGCCGATGGCAGCGAGCACCAGCGCGCTGCCCGGCAGCCAGTGCCAGCCGATCTGCTCGGGTGCGGTGGCGAACAGCAGCAACATCGAGACGAACGGCACCATGTAGCCGTAGGCGGTGACGGCGCCGGGCGTGAGTACCGCCGTGGCACGCTGCATCAGCCAGAAGGTGAGCGCACTGGAGAAGAGCCCGAGATAGATCACCAGGGTCAGGTCCTGCCAGCGCATCGCTATGAGCTGGCCGGCGGGCTCGATGGCGAGACCCAGCAGGCCGATGGCGAGCCCGCCCAGACCCAGGCTCCAGAAGGTGCGCACCGCCGCCGATTCGGGCAGCCACTCCCGCGCCAGTCCCCACTTGCTGAGCACCGGATAGAGCGCCGACGACACGCAGCCGAGGAAGAACACCGCCTCGCCGATGCCCAGCTGCATGGCTTCGCCATGACGGCGCGCCTCGGCAGCGGCGAGCCCCAGCGCGCCCGCCGCGCCCAGCGCGAGAATGGCCGGCAGCTGCCAGCCCGGCCGCTCGACGCGAAAGCCTAGCCCCAGCAGGTAGGCCAGCAGCGGCACGGTGACGTAGAGGGTGGCCATGGAGAGCGCGGTGGCATGGTGGGCGGCCCAGAACATGGCACCGAAGAAGCCGGCCAGGCACAGCCCCATCAGCGTGTAGAGCGGCAACACCCGCCAGGGCGGCAGGAACTCGGACGAGCGCCGCGCCAGCCACCACAGCCCGGCGCAGGCAATGGCGAAACGCAGAGCGGTGAGCGACAGCGGAGGAAGCTTGCCCATCAGTTCCACGGCGGGAAACGACAGCCCCACCAGCAGCGCCCAGAGCAGCATGCCCAGATGGGCCAGGCGCGGTGATATCGGCGCGCTCAATTTTCCCAGACGATGGCCAGGTCCTCGTCGCCCGCCATGCGCTGCAGGTGGGAATCCACCACGCCCTCCAGGCGATCGAGGGTCTCCTCGTCCAGCGCCTCGATGGCCACCAGCAGCTTGCCCGGTGCCACGCGCATCACACAGGAGCCCTCCTCGAACGCCACGCGGCTCTCCTCCTCGCCCTGCTCCACCTCCAGCTTGTGCGCCCAGTGCTTGCACAGCCGGCTCATCAGCCTCGCCCCGGACTCGGTAGCGATCTCGGCACGCGACATCGGCATAACAACGATCTCCCTTCGCATTGAAGTTAACAGACTAAGACGCCGGGGCGGGTTGGCGCCAGACCCGCGGTGCAGGGCTACACGAAACGATTGGTTCGATTAGTTGACTCCTTGCAACCCGGCCGACGTGGTAACTTGATTTCAGAATTGCATGGGGAGAAAGGAAGACAATGAAATGCTCGACGCACTTGCCTACCTAACTCGCTTGAGAGTTGGGCAACGCCGGGGGCATCCGGCACCCAACAAGCCTTGCTTGTTATTAGCGATCATCTGCGAAATCCAGACTGGCCATGTCGCATCGAACCGGGTCATCCTCGACGCCCGCTTGTTGGCGCGCTACCACGATATCTACGAAGTGCTTACTGGCGAGCGGCACAAGGCCAGTGCCTGGCTTCCCTTGTGGCACCTTCGCAGCGACAAGGGACCATCTGGGAAACTCTGGTCACCCGAATATGCGGAAAAGGTTGCTGGACTGGCAAGCCAGCTCGGCCAACCGAAGTCCCTCAATCAACTCTTGGAGCGCTTCCGCTCTGCGCGGCTCGATCCCGTGCTCTTCTCGGCGCTACAGGACCGACAGTCGGCCGATGAGGCTTGCGCCCTGATCGCTCAATGCTATCTAGCATCGGATCCGACGGCCTACGAAGACCTCCTGACCTACCTTGAGACGGCGCTGGCCAGCGGCGAATATGAGAAGCATCCCGAGCGGCTGAAGGGCAATATCCAAGAATCACACAAGAAGTATGCTCGCTCCGTCGCCTTCCGCTCCTTGGTACTGGAGGCCTACGACTACCGATGCGCAGCCAGCCGGCTGCGCTATATCACTCCGGATTACCGCTACCTGGTGGAAGCGGCCCACTTGATACCTTTCTCCGAGAGCCAGGACGACCGTCCCGTCAATGGCCTGGCTCTGACCCCCAACCTGCACTGGGCAATGGATAATCACTTGATCGCCCCTGGTCCCGACCATCGCTGGCACCTTAGTCCCACGGTTGATCCCTTGGTGGCCGACAACCGCTGGCTCTGGGAGCTGGACGGACTACCTTTGGTGTTGCCCCGGGATCCGCAGCGGCAACCGGCCAGAGAAGCCCTGGCCTGGCGACTAGATCATCTGGAGCGCTGAGCCACGACATAATAAGGCCCCGACATCTGGGGCGATGCCGGGGCCTTGTTAGCATGAGAAGCAGGAGCCCTTTACGGCTTCATGTCCTCGAAGAACTTCTTCACGCCGTCGAAGAAGCTGGTCTTCTTCGGCGAGTGGCTGCGGCTGTTGCTGCCGTCGAGGCTCTCCTGGAGCTGGCGCAGCAGTGCCTTCTGCTCCTCGTTGAGGTTGACAGGTGTCTCCACCACCACCTTGCACAGCAGGTCGCCGGGGGGGCCTCCGCGTACCGGCTTGACGCCCTTGCCGCGCAGGCGGAACAGCTTGCCGGTCTGGGTCTCGGGCGGGATCTTGAGCTTGACCCGGCCGTCCAGCGTGGGCACCTCGAGTTCGCCGCCCAGGGCGGCGTCGACGAAGTTGATCGGCACCTCGCACTGCAGGTGCTTGCCGTCGCGCTGGAAGATGTGGTGCGGCTTGATCGCCACCTGCACGTAGAGATCGCCCGGCGGGCCGCCGTTGATGCCCGATTCGCCCTCGCCATTGAGACGAATGCGATCGCCGCTGTCCACCCCGGCGGGGATCTTCACCGACAGGGTGCGGGTCTCGCGCGTGCGGCCCTCGCCGTGGCACTTGTGGCACGGCACCTTGATGTGCACGCCGCTGCCGTGACAGGTCGGGCAGGTCTGCTGCACGGCGAAGAAGCCCTGCTGCATGCGCACCTGGCCGTGGCCGTTGCAGGTGGGGCAGGTCTCCTTGGTGGAACCCGGCTCGGCACCGCTGCCGTCGCAGCGGTCGCACTCCACGTGGCGCGGCACGCGGATATCGACCGTGGTACCGGCGACGGCGCTCTCGAGATCGAGCTCGAGATTGTAGCGCAGGTCGCTGCCGCGCTGCGGGGCATGGGGGCTGCGCCGGCCACCGCCGCCGCCGAAGATGTCGCCGAAGACGTCGCCGAAGATGTCGCTGAAGCCGCCGGCGCCCGCGCCGCCGAAACCGCCGCCACCGAAGCCGCCGGCCTGGCCGTCGACCCCGGCATGGCCGAACTGGTCGTAGGCGGCGCGCTTCTCGCCGTCGGAGAGGATTTCGTAGGCCTCGGACACCTCACGGAAGCGCTCGGCCGCCGTGTCATCGTCCGGATTGCGGTCCGGATGGTACTTCTGCGCCAGCCGTCGGTAGGCCTTCTTGATGTCCTTCGTGTCGGCGCCCCGCTCGACGCCGAGCACCTCGTAATAATCGCGTTTGGACATGGGTCCATGCGCCTCCTGGTCTAGGCAGATCTGCCCGATCCGCGGAAACGGCAACGCGGGAGTCGTCCCCCCGCGCTACCGTCGTCCGTGGCATCGCCTTGGCGATTACTGCTTCTTCTGGTCGTCGTTGACTTCTTCGTACTCCGCGTCGACCACGTCCTCATCCGGCTTGCCATCGCCCCCGGCCTGCTCGCCGCCGGCCTGCTGAGCGGCTTCGGCCTGCTCGGCGTACATCTTCTGGGCGAGCTGGCCGGACGCCTCGGTCAGCGCATCGAGCTTGGCCTGGATGGCGTCCTTGTCGTCGCCCTTGAGCGCCTCTTCCAGCTCACTGATGGCGCTTTCGATGGCCTGCTTCTCCTCGTCGCTGGCCTTGTCGCCGGCCTCGCTGAGGGTCTTGCGCGAGGCGTGGATCATGCCGTCGGCCTGATTGCGCAGCTGGACGAGTTCCTCGAACTTCTTGTCCTCGTCGGCATGCGCCTCGGCGTCGCGGACCATCTGCTCGATCTCCTCATCCGAGAGCCCGCTGGAGGCCTTGATGACGATCGACTGCTCCTTGCCGGTGGCCTTGTCCTTGGCCGAGACGTTGAGGATGCCGTTGGCGTCGAGGTCGAACGCCACCTCGATCTGCGGCACGCCGCGCGGCGCCGGCGGGATGTCGGCCAGGTCGAAGCGGCCCAGCGACTTGTTCTGGCCGGCCTGCTTGCGCTCGCCCTGCAGCACGTGGATGGTCACGGCGGTCTGGTTGTCGTCCGCGGTCGAGAAGGTCTGGGTCTTCTTGGTCGGGATGGTGGTGTTCTTCTCGATCAGCGGGGTCATCACGCCGCCCAGGGTCTCGATCCCCAGGGTCAGCGGAGTGACGTCGAGCAGCAGCACGTCCTTGACGTCGCCGCCCAGCACGCCGCCCTGGATCGCCGCGCCCACGGCCACGGCCTCGTCCGGGTTGACGTCCTTGCGCGCCTCCTTGCCGAAGAAGTCGGCCACCTTCTTCTGCACCAGCGGCATGCGGGTCTGGCCACCGACCAGGATCACGTCGTCGATCTCGTTGGCGGACAGCCCGGCGTCGGCCAGCGCGGTCTTGCACGGCCCCATGGAGCGCTGCACCAGCTCCTCCACCAGCGACTCCAGCTTGGCCCGGGTCACCTTCACGTTGAGGTGCTTGGGCCCGGTGTTGTCGGCGGTGATGTAGGGCAGGTTGACGTCGGTCTGCTGCGCGCTTGACAGCTCGATCTTGGCCTTCTCGGCGGCTTCCTTGAGGCGCTGCATGGCCAGGTTGTCGCCGGAGAGATCGATGCCGCTGTCGGCCTTGAACTGATCGACCAGGTAGTTGATCAGCTTCATGTCGAAGTCTTCACCGCCGAGGAAGGTGTCGCCGTTGGTGGCCAGCACCTCGAACTGGGTCTCGCCGTCGACGTCGGCCACCTCGATGATCGAGATGTCGAAGGTACCGCCGCCCAGGTCGTACACGGCGATGGTCTTGTCGCCGCGCGCCTTGTCCATGCCGTAGGCCAGCGCCGCCGCAGTGGGCTCGTTGATGATGCGCTTGACCTCGAGGCCGGCGATGCGCCCGGCATCCTTGGTGGCCTGGCGCTGGCTGTCGTTGAAGTAGGCCGGCACCGTGATCACCGCCTCGGTGACGGTCTCGCCCAGGTAGTCCTCGGCGGTCTTCTTCATCTTCTTCAGCACTTCGGCGCTGACCTGCGGCGGTGCCAGCTTCTTGCCCTTGACCTCAACCCAGGCGTCGCCGTTGTCGGCCTCGACGATGCCGTAGGGCACCATCTTGATGTCCTTCTGCACCACGTCGTCCTTGTAGCGGCGACCGATCAGGCGCTTGATGGCGTACAGGGTGTTCTGCGGGTTGGTGACCGCTTGGCGCTTGGCCGCCTGCCCCACCAGGATCTCGCCATCATCGGTGTAGGCGATGATGGAAGGCGTGGTGCGGGCGCCCTCGGCGTTCTCGATCACCTTGGCGCTGTCGCCGTCGAGCACGGCCACGCAGGAGTTGGTGGTCCCCAGGTCAATACCGATGATGCGTCCCATAGGAAATCCTCGAAAATTCGTTTGCCTTGAATCATCTCAGCGGCAGCTGCCGCGGTTGACGTCTATCTGGGGGGCGTGAATGCGCTTTTCAAGCCCCACCCCCGTTTTCATCCGCTCGGCTCAGCCGGCCGCCTGGCTGACCACGACCATGGCCGGGCGCACCAGGCGACCGTTGAGCGTGTAGCCCTTCTGCACCACTTCCATCACGCTGTTGGGCTCGAGCTCGGGATTGGGCACCATGGCCATCGCCTCGTGATACTGCGGGTCGAACGGCTCGCCGGCAGGGTCGAGCCGCTCGACGCCGAACTTGGCCAGCACGTCCTGCTGCATCTTCAGCGTCATGGCCACGCCCTCGCGGTGGGCTTCGCTGGCGTCGTCGCCCATGGCCTCGAGCGCCTTCTCCAGGCTGTCGACCACCGGCAGCAGCTCCTTGACGAAGCGCTCCAGGGCGAACTTGCGCGCCTTCTCGGCCTCCTGTTCGGCGCGGCGGCGTACGTTCTGCGCCTCGGCGGCAGCGCGTAGCGCCTGGTCCTTGGCCTCGGCCAGGCTCTGCTCCAGCTCCTCGACCTGGGCGGCCAGCATGTCGGCCTCGGGATTGTCGCTCACCGTCGCCGGCTCCTCGGCGGCGACGGACTCGTCATCGTCAAGGCCGACCGCGTCGTCCAGCTCGCCTTCCATCGGCTCCGGCCGGGCCTCCTCCTCGCGCCGTTCCAGCTCGTCGTCAAGCGGGGTCTGGGGTTCTTTAGCCATGCGCATCTCCTGAAGCGTGGTTCGGCCATGCGGCCGCAACGGTTTCGATTGGGCGAAAGCCTGGTCTGCCGCCTATATGGGGGCCCTGCCCGCAATCTCAAGAGACCCGCGAGGCTCATGTGCCAGAGGAAGCGTTGAGCGGCAGTCTCGACTACTGTATAAAAACGCAATACCGTGTATGGATATCCAGCCCTGTCGCGGCTACCGGGAGGCCCCATGCTGACGCAGCTTGCCATTCGCGATTTCGCCATCGTCGATACGCTCGACCTGGAACTTGCCGGCGGCATGACCGCCATCACCGGGGAGACCGGGGCGGGCAAGTCGATCCTGCTCGGCGCCCTGGGGCTGTGCCTGGGCGAGCGTGCCGATGCCGGCAGCGTGCGCCACGGCTGCGAGCGCGCCGACCTCTCGGCGCGCTTCGACATCGCCACGCTGCCCGCCGCCCGGCGCTGGCTCGAGGAACGCGAGCTGCCCGCCGACGACTGCCTGCTGCGCCGCGTGGTAACCGCGGGCGGCCGCTCGAAGGCGTGGATCAACGGCCAGCCGGCCACGGTGGCCGACCTCAAGGCGCTCGGCGAGCATCTGGTCGAGATCCACGGCCAGCATGCCCATCAGCTGCTGCTGCGCGAGGAGACCCACCTGCGCCTGCTCGACGATTTCGCCGGCAACCGCAGCGCCGTCAACCAGCTCGGAGAGACCTTCCGCCGCTGGCAGTCGGCCCGGCGCCGCCTCAGGCAGCTGACCGAGAGCGGCGACGAGGTGCAGGCGCGCCGCCAGCTGCTGCGCTATCAGGTCGAGGAGCTCGACGCCCTGGCCCTGGGCGAGGAGGAACTCGCCACTCTGGAGCACGAGCAGGAGCAGCTCGCCCACGCCGAGGAGACGCTGCGCGAGGCGCAGTTTGCCGCCGAGTGCTGCGACGGTGACGAAGGCGGCGTGCTGACGCTGCTCCACCAGGCCACCCAACACCTCGACCCGCTGCCGGGCAGCGACCGAGGCGCGCTGGCCGAGGTGCTCGCCATGCTGGGCGAGGCACGCATCCAGATCGAGGAGGCCGTGCGCGAGCTCAACCGCTTCGCCGACGCCACCGAGCTCGACCCGGAGCGCTTGGCCTGGGTGGAGTCGCGGCTGGGCGAGGTGCATCGCATCGCGCGCAAGCATCACGTGATGCCTGAAGAGCTGCCCGCGCTGCATCGCCGGCTGCAGGCCGAGCTGGCGGGCCTCGAAGGGAGCGAGCATGACCTCGAGGCGCTGCGCGCCGAAGTGGAGGCCCTGCGCGACGGCTGGCGCGAGCGGGCGCGCACGGTCGGCGAGGCTCGCCGCCAGGCGGCGGGAAAATTCGGCAAGGCGGTGCAGGAGCAGCTCGCCTTCCTGGCCATGGGCAAGGCACGCTTCGAGGTGGAAGTGGAGGCGCGGCAGTCGCCGCAGCCGGACGGCATGGAGGCGGTGCGCTTCCTGATCAGTGCCAACCCCGGCCAGCCGCCGCGGCCGCTGGCCAAGGTCGCCTCTGGCGGCGAGCTGTCGCGCATCAGCCTGGCGATCCAGGTGGTCGCGGCACGCCACTCGACCATACCCAGCCTGGTGTTCGACGAGGTCGACGTGGGCATCTCTGGCGCCACCGCGGAGATCGTCGGCCAGCTGTTGCGCCGGCTGGGCGAGAACGGCCAGGTGATGACCGTGACCCACCTGCCTCAGGTGGCGGCCCAGGCCCATCATCACCTACACATCGAGAAGCGGGCCAAGCGCGACTCCACCCTGACGCGCATGGCGCTGCTCGACGAGGCCGGCCGGGTCAGCGAGCTGGCGCGCATGCTCGGCGGGGTCAACCTCTCCGACCGCACCCTGGCTCACGCTCGAGAGATGCTCGATGCCAGCCAGCAGGGCGCCGCCCACTAACCCGCTCCAGCCTCTTAACGCAAGCGGCCCCGATCGAGGATCGGGGCCGCCATGGCGCTGATTCGGCACTCACCCACGCCTCACTTGCGCGGCGAACCCTCCTGGCGCGTGGCATTGGAGCCGCGCGGACGCACGTAGAGCACCAGAGCATGATCGACGAGTTCGAAGCCGTGCTCCTCGGCAATCTCCTGCTGACGGCGCTCGATGGTCTCGTCGAAGAACTCGATGATCTCGCCACTGTCGAGGCACACCATGTGGTCGTGGTGCTCCTCCTGGGAGATCTCGAACACGGCATGGCCGCCATCGAAGTTGTGGCGAATCACCAGGCCCGCCGACTCGAACTGGGTCAGCACGCGATAAACGGTCGCCAGGCCGACGTCTTCCCCGGCTTCCAGCAGGGTCTTGTAGACATCCTCAGCGCTCAGGTGATGCTGACCCGTGGCATTCTCGAGGATCTGCAGGATCTTCACTCGCGGCAGGGTGACCTTGAGGCCCGCCTTGCGCAGTTCATGGTTCTGGTCGGCCATGTTCGCTCTTCGCAGTATCAGGTAGGGTCGGGTATGATCGACCGAATCCACGATAGTGAAGAACGGACACAAATGCAAAAGCTGATCAAAACCCTCCCGCTCGTCATCGCCCTGACCGTCGTCAGCGGCTGCGTCTACAAGCGCGACCTTCCCCAGGGCAACTACATCACCGAGGGCATGGTCCAGCAGCTCCAGCCCGGCCTGAGCCGCGCCCAGGTCGTCGACCTGCTGGGCCGGCCGCTGCTGGAAGCGCCCTTCGACGCCAACCAGTGGGACTATGTGTTCCGCCTCGACGAAGCCTACGGCGGCGTGCAGCAGCGCCGATTGACGCTGACCTTCGCCGGCGACCGCCTGGTCAACGTGCAGCAGGAAGGGGATTTCTCCGAGGACATCGAGCTGCGGGCGCAGGACGATCTCGGCCCGGCGGCCGAGAGCGCCGACCCCGCCGGCATGCTGCCCGAGAGCCAGCCGCAGGCCGTGCCCGAGCGCGCCCCGGACGCCGGCGGCACCCTGCCGCAAGGCGGCGAGCCGGCCTCCAGCGAACCGCTGGACATGTAACGCCGCGGCTGCACTAGCGCCCGGCGCGCCGGGCACGCGCCTCCATGGGGTCGACCTCAAGAGGACGATAGACCTCGACCCGGTCGCCAGCGCGCAGGCGATGGTCATCGGGGTCGCGCAGCCGCTTGCCGAAGATCCCCAGGTCCGCCTCGGCAAAGGTCGCGGGCGGCACCTCGGGGAAGAGGTCGTCCAGCTTGGCCAGGGCGACGGCCTGGCGCGCCGTGGTGCCCGGCGGCACCTCGAGCGTCACGATGCGCTGCCTCTCGGGCAGGGCAAAGGCGACCTCCACCTCGAGCTTCGCCTCAGCGGCCATAGATTTCGTCGGCCCGGCGGGTGAAGGCATCGACCAACTGCCCCGCCACCTGCTGAAACAGTTTGCCGAAGGCCATGCCCAGCAGCCGGTTGGCGAACTCGAACTCCATTTCCAGGCACACCTTGCAGGTACCCTCGCCCATCGGCAGGAACAGCCAGCGCCCGCGCAGGCGCTTGAACGGCCCGCTGACCAGCGACATCTCGATGCGCTCGGGTTCGATCAGGTCGTTGCGGGTGGTGAAGCTCTGCTCGAGGCCCGCCCGTCCCAGGGTCATCTCACCGATCAGGTGCGACTCGTCGCGCTCGAGCAGCCGAGCCCGCCGACAGCCCGGCAGGAACTCGGGGTAGCGCTCGAAGTCGTTGACCAGTTCGAACATGTCCTGAGGGGTGTGCCGCACCAGGGCGGACCGATTGACCATTGGCATTGAGCTCTCCGCTGACTTCACAGTGCCCAGGGCGTATCATGAGCGGTTATTTCACGCCTTGAATGGTACCACGCTTCCCCTCAGATCGAGGCAGCGTGACACGGCAGAACATGACATGAGGTTCCATGGCCAACAAGAAAGCCAAGGGCAAGGGTCCCGGCGGCAACGTCATCGCCCAGAACAAGAAGGCTCGCTTCGAGTATCACATCGACGAGACCTTCGAGGCCGGCCTGGTGCTGGCCGGCTGGGAGGTGAAGAGCCTGCGCGCCGGCAAGGCCCAGCTCACCGATACCTATATCCTGGTGAAGGACGGCGAGGCGTGGCTGCTGGGCAGCCACATCACACCGCTCAACACCGCCAGCACTCACGAGATCGCCGACCCCTCGCGCACGCGCAAGCTGCTGCTGCACAGGAAGGAGATCGCCAAGATCTTCTCGCGCTCGCAGGAGAAGGGGCACACCTGCGTGCCGCTCAAGCTCTACTGGAAGGGCAACCGGGTGAAGTGCGAGCTGGCGCTGGTGACGGGCAAGAAGCTGCACGACAAGCGCGCCACCGAGAAGGACCGCGACTGGCAGCGCCAGAAGGGTCGCATCATGCGGGAACATACCAAGGCCTGAGCGGTCATAGTGAGCGACACCGTGACTGGCTCCCCGAAATCGGCAAGAATCGGGGAATGCGTGGAACCAACCCACCCGGCAGGTGTCATAGAAGTGCCCATGCTGATATGATGGGCCTGCTACGGGGGCGACATGGCTTCGACGCCGGTGACAACCTCCTAGGTGCATGCCGAGAGCGTGATGTATCTCGTAAATCCAACATCACGACTAAATAGTCGCAAACGACGACACCTACGCTCAGGGCGCCCTGGCAGCTTAAACCTGCTAGCGGTTAGTCCGGCCCCAAAGCGATGTGCCCATTCATCGCGGAGGGGATACGAGCTAAAAATGATGGGATCGCGGTTGGCGACGTCCTCTCGTCAATCGCTAAACCTTCGAGGAATCGCGTCGCTGGATCCTGCCCGTCGGAGCCAGTGGCGTTAAATGAAAAGACGGACCTAAGCATGTAGAGCCGAAGAGCGAGTGCCGGCGGACGCGGGTTCGATCCCCGCCGCCTCCACCAATCAAGCGAAAAAAGCACCCCTCGGGGTGCTTTTTTCGTTTCTGCTGGCGCCCGCATGAGCGCGGGCGTGAGGTGGTGCCGTCAAGCGAAGCTGTGGAACACCGGTGGCAGGGCCTCGTCGATGTAGGTGTCGTTGAACTCGACCAGCCGCGCCAAGGCGTCCGGGTCGGGCAGGACCGTGTGCTGGCGGTCACGGATCACCAGCCCCTCGTCGCGCAGCATGGAGAAGGTGCGGCTGACGTGCACCGCACTCAGCCCCAGGGCATCGCCGATCTGCTCCTGGGAGAGCGGCATGTGGAAACCATTCTCCTTGACCGCCCCGATCCGCTTGAGGCGCAGGTAGAGCTCGTAGAGGAAGTGCGCCAGCCGTTCGTGGGCGGCGTAGCGGCCCAGGTAGACCAGCCGCTCGGTGAGAATCGCCTGCTGCCGCACCGCCGTTGCCATGATGCCGGCCGCTAGCGCCGGCGAGCGGCCGAAGAGCTCGAAGAGCTGCTGGTGCGTGAACGGGCTGACCACGCCGTCGTTGATCATCGCCACGCCCGCCAGACGGCGCGAGAAGCCGAAATCCCGTATACCAATGATGTCGCCGGGTAGATAGACCTTCAGTATCTGCATCGATCCATTGCCGAGATTGCGGTAGGAGTAGGCCCAGCCCTCCTTGACCACGCAGAACAGGTCCACGTCCGCACTCTCCTGCCACAGCACTTCCCCGGCCGACACGCGCCTTGGATTGAGCTCGAGGCCCAGCAACAGGGCCTTGTCCTCCGCCGTCAACACGGCGTGAAGACCAAGCCCCTGCATCACTACACTGTCGAGTAGGGTCACACTCTGCCTCTCCGGCTTGTGGTTAAGTGGCGTCATACTAAAACATAAGCTTATATAGAGATTCATAACGCAGGTTATCGACGCTCGAGAATGGCCAAACGGATGCCGGAGCGAGGCGAGGGAGGCGCAGCGAGCCCGTGTCAGCGCTCGCCATTCGGCCAGCGCCGCCCGCCCCCTGCTTTGGTCTAATGGGCCATGACGAAATCACTTGCCCCCGGCTTCACGGGGGGCCATTATCTGCGCGCAAGCGACGAGCGAGACCGGGGTGGCATCGGGCACGGGCATACGAGATGGCCGAAACTCCGATAAGACCCTACGCTTTCATACACATCCCCGATCTGGATTCGAGAGGCCCATGAGCAAAGTCCTGATTATCGGCGCCGGTGGCGTCGGAGGCGTCGTCACCCACAAGTGTGCACAGCATCCCGAAGTGTTCAGCGAGATCTGCCTGGCCAGTCGCAACGAAGACAAGTGCAAGGCCATCGCCGCCCAGCTGGATCGCCCGATCCAGACGGCCCAGGTGGACGCCGACAGCGTCGAGGCCCTGGTGGCGCTGATCGAGTCGTTCAAGCCGGACGTGCTGATCCACGTGGCCCTGCCCTATCAGGACCTGACCATCATGGAGGCATGCCTCAAGACCGGCGTGCCCTACCTCGACACTGCCAACTACGAGCACCCGGACGAGGCCAAGTTCGAGTACAAGGAGCAGTGGGCGTTCCACGACCGCTACGCCGAGGCCGGCAACATGGCCACCCTGGGCTGCGGCTTCGACCCGGGCATGACCAACATCTACTGCGCCTACGCCCAGAAGAACCTGTTCGACGAGATCCACCGCATCGACATCCTGGATGCCAACGGCGGTGATCACGGCTATCCCTTCGCCACCAACTTCAACCCCGAGATCAACATTCGCGAGATCACCGCGAACGGTCGCTACTGGGAGAAGGGCGAGTGGAAGGAGACCGCGCCGCTGGCCGAGAAGCGCAAGTTCGACTTCGACGGCATCGGCGAGAAGGACATCTACCTGCTCTACCACGAGGAGCTCGAATCGCTCAGCCAGAACATCAAGGGGCTGGAGCGCATCCGCTTCTGGATGACCTTCTCCGAGAAGTACATCACCCACCTCAAGGTGCTCGAGAACGTCGGCATGACCCGCATCGAGCCGATCAAGGTGGGCGATTGCGAGATCGCCCCGCTGCAGTTCCTCAAGGCGGTGCTGCCCGACCCGGCCTCGCTCGGCCCGCGGACCAAGGGCAAGACCAACATCGGCATCATTGCCGACGGCATCAAGGACGGCAAGCGGCGCAAGGTGTACATCTACAACATCTGCGACCATGAGGCCTGCTACCGCGAGGTGCAGTCCCAGGCGATCTCCTACACCACCGGCGTGCCGGCGGTGACCGGCGCCATGCTGATGCTGGAGGGGATCTGGAAGGGCGCGGGCGTGTTCAACGTCGAGCAGCTCGACCCCGACCCCTTCATGGCGCGCATCGGCGACATGGGCCTGCCGTGGCAGATGGTCGAGCTCGACCCCGACCACGATCCGCTGGCCTGATCCGCCATGACAGCAAGCGACATGGACGAACCGGTCTACCCGTTCGACCTCGACGCCTGCCCCTCGCCGGCCTACGTGGTCGACGACGCGCTGCTGCGCCGCAACCTGGAGTTGCTCAGGCAGGTCCAGGAGGAGAGCGGCGCGCGGATCCTGCTGGCGCTGAAGGGCTTCGCCATGTGGGACACCTTCCCGCTGGTGAGCCAGTATCTGGTGGGCACCACCGCCAGCGGGCAGGACGAGGCGCGCCTGGGCGCGGAGACCTTCGGCGGCGAGGTGCACGTCTACTCGCCGGCCTTCACCGCCGAGGAGATGGAGGTGGTCCTGCAGTATGCCGACCACATCAGCTTCAACTCCCCGGGGCAGTGGCAGCGCTACCGCGACACTGTCGCGGCGGCGGCGCGCCGGGTCTCCTGCGGGCTACGGGTGAACCCCGAGTACTCCGAAGGCAAGGTGGCCATCTACGACCCCTGCGCGCCCGGCTCACGGCTGGGCACGCGGGCGACGGACTTCGAGGGCGCCGATCTCGCCGGGCTGGAGGGCCTGCACTTCCACACCCTGTGCGAACAGAACAGCGACGCCCTGGAACGCACGCTGGAGGCATTCGAGGCCAAGTTCGGGCGTTATCTCGCCGACAAGCAGTGGGTCAATTTCGGCGGCGGGCATCACATCACCCGCCCCGACTACGACGTCGAACGACTGGTACGGGTGATTCGCGGCTTCCGCCAGCGCCACCCGCACCTCACCGTCTACCTGGAGCCTGGCGAGGCGATCGCGCTGAACACCGGCTACCTGGTCTGCACGGTGCTGGATATCGTCGACAACGACGGCCCCAACGCCATCCTCGACACCTCGGCCACCGCGCACATGCCCGACGTGCTGGAGATGCCCTACCGGCCGCAGATCATCGGCGCCGGCGAACCGGGCGAGAAGGCCCATACCTACCGCCTGGGCGGCACCACCTGCCTGGCCGGCGACGTGATCGGCCGCTACTCGTTCGACACACCGCTGGCCATCGGCGATCGCCTGGTGTTCACCGACATGGCCCACTACACCATGGTCAAGACCACCACCTTCAACGGCATTCGCTTGCCGTCGATCTGCCGGATCGACGAAGTCAGCCGCGAGGTGCGCACGGTGAAGCGCTTCGGCTATGAAGCCTACAAGGAGCGCCTCAGCTAGGCGCGCCGGCACGAGAAAGCCCCTGCTGGGGCTTTTTTCGTATCTGCACCGCCAATTGCACGGCATGCCGGCCTCCCCTTTCCCCGGTCGGCGTTATGCCCCATGGTGTAGGGCACGACGTCACCAGACAGGGAGAGCCCGACATGACGACCGTGTTCAAGTTCGGCGGCGCCTCGATCAAGGATGCCGATGCCATACGCCACCTGACCCCGCTGATCGAGAAGCACACCGATAGGCCGCTGGTCGTGGTGGTCTCGGCCATGGGCAAGACCACCAACAAGCTGGAAGCGCTGCTTGCCGCCGCCCGCAGCGAAGGCAAGGAAGAGGCCTACCGCGAGTGCTTCGAGGCCCTGCAGGCGGACCACCACGAGGCGATGGAGGTGCTGTTCGGCGATTCTCGTGACTCACCGGCCGAGCGCGTCGATGCCCTGTTCGACGAGCTCGACGCCCTGCACCGCAAGCACCGAGCCAGCCCCTATGCCAGGCACTACGACCAGACCGTGTGCTACGGCGAGCTGATCTCCACCACCATCGTCGCGGCCTGGCTCAACCACTGCGGTATCGCCACCGACTGGCACGATGCCCGCGAACTGGTGCGCACCGACGCCTGTCATCAGGCCGCCAATCTCGACTGGGCCGCCACCGCCGACGCCATTCGCGGGCGTCTGAGGGGCAGCGAACGCGTGATCCTGACCCAGGGCTTCATCGGCGGCACCGAGCAGGGTGAGGCCACCACCCTGGGCCGCGAGGGCTCGGACTTCAGCGCGGCGATCTTCGCCCACTGCCTCGATGCCCGCGAGGTGGTGATCTGGAAGGACGTCACCGGCCTGTTCAACGCCGACCCCAGGCGCTTCGACAACGCCATACAGCTCGAGCGCCTCTCCTACGCCGAGGCCACCGAACTGGCCTGGCATGGCGCCAAGGTGATCCACCCCAAGACCCTGGGGCCGCTGCAGGAGAAGTCGATTCCGCTGACGGTGCGCTCCTTCGAGACGCCCGATGCCGCGCCCAGCGTGATCGACGCCGAGCGCCGTTTCGATGCCGAGGCGCCCTGCTGCATCCTGCGTGAAGAGCAGGTCTGGGTAGAGGTGCTGCCGCGCGATTTCGCCTTCATGGACGAACCGCGCCAGCACGACATTCTCGGCCGGCTGGTGGAGGCCGGCCTGCATGCCAATCTGGTCGACAGCAGCGCCATGCGCTTCGCCCTCTGTCTCGACGACAAGCCCGAGCGGCTCGAGCAGCTGATCGACTCGCTCGAGGCCGACTACGAAATCAACCGCGAGGATGGGCTGACGCTGCTGACCGTGCGCCATCCCCGGCCGGGGATGATGGATATCCTCAGCGAGGGTCGCGAAGCGCTGGCCGAGCGGCGCAACGCCACCACCGCCCAGCGCCTGTTCCGCAGCAGCGACTGCCCCGAGACCTGGCATATCCCCGAATCCCGTTAGACAGATGGAGCGTTAGACGGAAGGACGCCAAACGGAGCGGACCGCGCCTGCCATCGTCAGGCGCGGTCCGCTTGCTCTGTCGGCTGGGCGATCAATCGTCGAGGTCGATATCGTCCTCGTCGGTGGCCGCTCCGGTCACGGCACCGGCACCGGCACCGATCGCCGCACCGCGTACCACGCTGCCTCCCGTGGCGGCACCCGCGGCACCGCCCACGGCAGCCCCGACGCCGGCACCGCTGGCGGCGCGCTCACCGGTGCTGGTACCGCAGCCGGCCAGGGTCAGCATCAACGCCGCCAGGCCGGCTACCCACATGCCTCGACTTCCCAATCCATAGCGTTTCATGACATACCTCCCGATCCATGGATGCACGATTCCAGCGTAGTCAAGGCGGGTGTCAGTGAGCAAAGTGACGTCTATCGGCGACAAGCACGGTCCGTTTCGACGAATCGCAGCTCCCTGGCTCGTACCGCCTGATATGCCGCTCCGATAGCACAAAGCGCCGGGACGGTTCCCGTCCCAGCGCTCATCTGCATGGCGTCACCGCTTCACATCACCCCTCACGCCGCCTCGCGCTTGGCGTCACTCGCGGCCTGCATGGCGAGCGCAGTGTCGAGCATGCGGTTGGAGAAGCCCCACTCGTTATCGTACCAGGCCATCACCTTCACCAGGCGGCCGTTCACCCGGGTGTGGTTGGCGTCGAAGGTGGAGGAGTTGGCGTCGTGGTTGAAATCGATCGATACCAGCGGCTGGGCGTTCACCGCCAGCACCGGTGAGGCGTCGGCGGCCTTGGCCAGGATGGCGTTGATCTCTTCCTTGGTGGTATCGCGCCCGGCGGTGAAGACCAGGTCCACCAGCGAGACGTTGATCACCGGCACCCGCACCGCCAGGCCGTCGAACTTGCCGGCCAGCTCCGGCAGCACCAGGCCGACCGCGGCGGCAGCGCCGGTCTTGGTCGGAATCATCGAGTGCGTGGCGCTACGCGCCCGGTAGGGGTCGCTGTGATAGACGTCAGACAGGTTCTGATCGTTGGTGTAGGCGTGCACCGTGGTCATCAGGCCGTTCTCGATGCCCACCGTGTCGTTGAGCGCCTTGGCCACGGGGGCCAGGCAGTTGGTGGTGCAGGAGGCGTTGGAGACCACCTTGTGCTCGGGCTTGAGCACGTCCTCGTTGACGCCGTAGACCACGGTGGCATCGGCGTCCGGGCTCGGCGCGGAGATGAGCACGCGCTTGGCGCCCGCGTCGAGATGCTTGGCGGCGGCCTCGCGCTTGGTGAACAGGCCGGTGCACTCCATCACCAGGTCGACGCCCAGCGTCTTCCAGGGCAGCGCAGCCGGGTCGCGCTGGGAGAGGATGGCGATGCGGTCGCCATCCACGCTCAGGCTCTCCTCGTCGTGCTCCACCTTGAAGGGAAAATGACCGTGCACAGTGTCGTGGCGCAGCAGGTGGGCGTTGAGGGCAGGGTCGCCCAGGTCGTTGATGGCCACCACTTCCACCCGGTTGCGGTAGCCGTTCTCGTACAGAGCACGCAGCACGTTACGACCGATACGACCGAAGCCGTTGATGGCGATCTTGAGCGTCATGTCCTCTCTCCTCCAGAGCGTCTCTGTCGTTTTCAGGTAGCGGATAGAGCCGGTGGGCAGAGATCGGGCATCGGTGATGCCGGCTGGGCAGCCTGCGGCTCCTGTTAAGTCTGTCTCCTAAATGTGACGCAAACCGATCAGGGACTCAAGAATTTTTTAGTAACTTTACAACATAAGCGGTTGGGTGAATCGATACACCTAGATTGGCCCGCGCACCTCGAGACGCTTCGCAACCTAGCAAAATCGCCATGCCGGGCAGGGCGGAGGGAGGCCATCTCATGCCGCGGCACAATGTAGTAAACTTACCGCAAAACCGATATGGTTGTAGTCTGACAACATTTCCTTCCCTTCAGGAGGCGCCTCGACATGCCGAAGCCACCGCCGCACACTCCCATCCGCCGCACCAAGATCGTCGCCACCCTGGGCCCGGCCAGCGACCGCGAGGGCGTGCTGGAGGCGATGATCCGCGCCGGCGTCGACGTGGTGCGCCTCAACTTCTCCCACGGCAGCGCCGCCGACCACCGCCGCCGGCTGATCGCCGTGCGCCAGATCGCCGACCGCCTGGGGCGCAGCGTCGCCGCCCTGGGCGACCTGCAGGGGCCCAAGATCCGCATCGCCCGCTTCCAGGACGGCGCCGTGGTGCTCGAGGAGGGCCAGCCCTTCGTCCTCGACATGGCGCTGGCCGGCGACGCCGGCGACACCACCCGCGTCGGCTGCGACTACAAGCAGCTGATCGACGACGTCGCCCCCGGCGACCGCCTGCTGCTCGACGACGGCCGCCTGGTGCTCGACGTGGAGCGGGTCGAGGGGGCGCAGGTCCACACCACCGTGGTCACCGGCGGCAAGCTCTCCAACAACAAGGGCATCAACAAGCAGGGCGGCGGGCTCTCGGCCCCGGCGCTCACCGACAAGGACAAGGCCGACCTCGCGACCGCCATCGAGATCGGCGTGGATTATCTCGCCGTCTCCTTCCCGCGGCATGCCGAGGACATGCACGAGGCGCGCCGGCTGCTCGGCGAGGCGGGCAAGGAGATCGGCCTGGTCGCCAAGCTCGAGCGCGCCGAG
Organism: Billgrantia sulfidoxydans; assembly: GCF_017868775.1. Lineage (NCBI taxonomy): Bacteria > Pseudomonadati > Pseudomonadota > Gammaproteobacteria > Oceanospirillales > Halomonadaceae > Billgrantia > Billgrantia sulfidoxydans. The sequence goes on from NZ_CP053381.1 coordinate 4,279,867, forward strand.
GCGGTGGCCGACGACGCCACGCTCAACGGCATCATCGAGGCCAGCGAGGCGGTGATGGTGGCGCGCGGCGATCTCGGCGTGGAGATCGGCGACGAGAAGCTGATCGGCATGCAGAAGCGCATCATCAAGCGCGCCCGCACCCTCAACCGCGCGGTGATCACCGCGACCCAGATGATGGAGTCGATGATCGGCTCGCCGCTGCCCACCCGCGCCGAGGTGTTCGACGTCGCCAACGCCGTGCTCGACGGCACCGACGCGGTGATGCTCTCGGCCGAGACCGCCGCCGGCGACTACCCGGTGGAGACGCTGGAAGCCATGCGCCGGGTGTGCCTCGGCGCCGAGCGCGAGCGCATCGCCCAGGAGTCGGGCCACCGCATCCACGAGGGCTTCTCGCGCATCGACGAGACCATCGCGCTCTCCGCCATGTACGCCGCCAACCACCTCAGCGGGGTGGCCGCCATCGCCTGCATGACCTCGACCGGCTACACGCCCTTGATCGCCTCGCGCATCCGCTCGGGGCTGCCCATCGTCGGGCTCGCCCACAGCCCCGTGGCCCAGCGCCGCATGGCGCTCTACCGCGGGGTGGTCTCGCTGCCGTTCGACACCACGGCGATGGCGGCCGGCGAACTCAACGACCGGGCGCTTTCGCTGCTGGTGGAACAGGGGATTGCCGAACCGGGCGATCATGTCATCCTGACCCGGGGCGACCACATGAACGCCCACGGTGGAACCAATACCCTGAAGATCCTCGAGGTAGGCCAGCCATGACCGACAGCCGCCCCCAACGCAGCGTGCGCCGCACCCTGCCGGCACGCAAGCGCATCGCCCTGATCGCCCACGACGGCAAGAAGGCAGAGCTGCTGGAGTGGGCCGAACGCTGGCGCGACACCCTGGCCGCCCACCAGCTGGTGGGCACCGGCACCACCGCCGGGCGCCTCTCGGCCAGCCTCGGGCTCGAGGTGGAGGGGTTGATGAGCGGCCCGCTGGGCGGGGACCAGCAGATCGGCGCGCGCATCACCGAGCAGCGTCTCGACCTGCTGATCTTCTTCTGGGACCCGTTCGCCCCGCAGCCCCACGACCCCGACGTCAAGGCGCTGCTGCGCCTGGCCGCGCTGTGGAACGTGCCGGTGGCGTGCAATGCCGCCAGCGCCGATTTCCTGGTCAGCTCGCCGTGGCTCGCCCAACCTTACGAGATGGCCATTCCCGACGCCGCTGCGTGGGTGGCCTCTCGCCGTCCCGAACAGGCTCCGTAGAAAAGAACTCGTACAGAACAAAGCGACCGGCGGGCCCGGCCCGCGACTCTTGTGAGGACACCATGTTCCAGCTCACCCGCAGCGTTACCTGGCAGGCTCTCGAGCGGCTGCAACAGGCCACCGCCAACGACCGCATCAGCGACTATTTCACCGCCGACCCGCAGCGCTTCGACAAGATGAGCCTGCGCGTCGGCGGGCTGTTCCTCGACTACTCCAAGCACCACGTCTCCGAGGCGGTGCTGACCAAGCTGCTCGAGCTGGCCGACCATTCGGCGCTGGTGCAGCGCCGCGCACAGATGTTCTCCGGCGACATCATCAACGTCACCGAGGACCGCCCGGTGCTGCACACCGCGCTGCGCAACCTCGGCGAAGGGCCGCTGATGGTCGACGGCAAGGACGTGATGCCCGAGATCCAGCGCACCCGCGAGCAGCTCCGCCGCTTCTCCGAGGCGGTGCGCAGCGGCGAGTGGCGCGGCTACAGCGGCGAGCGCATCCGGGACGTGGTCAACATCGGCATCGGCGGCTCGGACCTGGGCCCCAACATGGCCTGCCGCGCGCTGCTCAAGTACCGTCAGAGCGACCTCAACTTCCACTTCGTCTCCAACGTCGATGGCGCCCACATCCAGAAGGTGCTGTCGCGCCTCGACCCGGCCACCACGCTGTTCATCGTCTCGACCAAGACCTTCTCCACCCAGGAGACGCTGCTCAACGCCAAGACCGCGCGGCGCTGGTTCGTCGAGACCGCGGGCGAGGACGCCGACGTGGGCGCCCACTTCGTCGCCGCCTCGACCAACCGCAAGGCGGCCATGGAGTTCGGCATCCGCGAGGAGAACGTGTTCGAGTTCTGGGCCTGGGTCGGCGGGCGCTACTCGATGTGGTCCTCCATCGGCCTGCCCATCGCGCTCTCCATCGGCTTCGACGGCTTCATGGAGATGCTCGAGGGCGCCTACGAGATGGACCAGCACTTCATCGAGGCGCCCAACGCCCGCAACATGCCGGTGCTGATGGCGCTGATCGGCATCTGGTACATCAACTTCCACGGCGCCGAGACCCAGGCGATCGTGCCCTACGACCAGGCGCTGCATCAGCTGCCCGCCTTCCTGCAGCAGCTCGACATGGAGTCCAACGGCAAGTCGGTGGACATCTTCGGCCATCCGGTCAACTACAAGACCGGGCCCATCGTCTGGGGCCAGACCGGCTCCAACGGCCAGCACGCCTTCTTCCAGCTGCTGCACCAGGGCACCCGCTATGTGCCGATCGACTTCATCGCCTCGCTCAAGCCCGAGCCGGGCATGGAGGAGCACCACTTCGCCCTGCTCACCAACATGCTGGCCCAGGCCAACGCCTTCATGATGGGAAGCCAGGAGGGTAGCCAGCTCGACCCCTACAGCTGCCCCGGCAACCGTCCCTCCAGCGTGCTGCTGCTCGACGAGCTGACGCCGCGCAATCTCGGCGCGCTGATCGCGCTCTATGAGCACAAGGTGTTCGTCCAGGGGGTGATCTGGAACATCAACTCCTTCGACCAGTGGGGCGTGCAGCTGGGCAAGCGCATCGCCGGCGAGATCAGCGAGCGCATCGACGAGCACAGCCAGGACTTCGACGCCTCGACCCAGGGCCTGCTGGCGCTGGTGCGCGAGCGCTTCCGCTCCGCTCCCGAGAGGGTTGAACCCGCCAAGGCGGGCAAACCGGAAAAGAAGACGGCAAAGACCAGGCGCTGAAAAGGAGGCGTAAAAGGCAGGCCAGGAAGGCAGCGAAAGCGGCCCGTCAGCGGTGGCGGGCCCGCCCGAAACGGTCGCCCCACCAGGCCGCCGCCAGCCACAGCGGCACGCTTAGCACAACGTAGGCCAGCGCCAGTCCGGGACGGCCGCGCTCGAGCAGATGCAGCGTCTCCAGGCCGAACAGCGAGAAGGTGGTGAAGCCGCCGCAGAAGCCGGCCACCAGGAACGGCTGCCAGCGCGCCACCCGGCCCGTGCGGCGACAGGCGGCATGGGCGGCAAACGCGGCAATCAGCCACGAGCCGAGCAGGTTCACTGCGAGCGTGCCCCAGGGAAAGGCGGGGCCCAAGGCCGCCAGCGAGCCCAGCGACAGCAGCCAGCGCAGCACGCTGCCCAGCGCGCTGCCGACGGCGACCGCCGCATAGCGCTGCCAGCCGCTCATGCCAGCCCCTCCACCAGCCGCCAGCCCAGCGCGGCCAGGGCGAGCCCGGCGATCAGCGTCGCCGATACGTTGGCCAGCGCCGCGCGCCAACGCCCGCTCTGCCACAGCGCCAGGCTCTGCAGGCTCAGCGAGGAGACGGTGGTATAGCTCCCCAGCAGCCCCACCACCAGCAGCGCCCAGCCGCCTGACAAGCCCGCATCCGCGGGCAGGCCGAACCAGCCGGCCAGCCCGCCCGCCAGCAGCGCCCCGCTGAGATTGACGACCAGCGTGCCCCACGGAAACCCCGTGCCCGCCCGCTGGGCCAGTAGATCGGACAGCGCCAGCCTCGCCATGCCGCCCAGCGCGCCCCCGGCTGCCACGATCAGCAGCAGCCCCGTATGTGACCCCATGTCGTCCCCTCGCCGACCCTGCCAGCCGATGCTAGCCGAGTCGGCGGATGCAAACAAAAAAAGAGGCCATCCGGAGGGAGGATGGCCAAGGGGATGTAGAGCTTCGTTCAGGGAATCGCGCCCTGGGGAAGGGCGCAGGACAAATATGACACATTAACTTCATCGTGTACAATGCCTGCACAAGTAATCGTTGCCATTCGTTCCCGGCGCCCTGACGCCCTATCATGAGCGGGACGGAATATATATTGCTCCCTGCCCGACACGCCCGAGACGGAGGTCACGCGTGATAGCACACCGGTTTGTCCCCTGGCTGTTCGGCTGGCTGATCCTCGCCCTGCTGGTCACCGCACCGGCCCTGGCCCAGCCCGCCGACGACGCCGCCGTTCCCGCCCCCGAAGCCCTTGCCGAGCTGCTCGAGAACGAGCAGACACGACAGCAATTGATCGACCATCTGCGCCGCCAGGCGGCCGACCCGGCACTGGCCGATGCCGAGTCGGCCCCGGAGCAGATCTCGCTACCCAGGCGGCTGGCCGAAATGACCAGCCGCGTCGTCAGCGATGTCGGCGGCGAGGTGAGCAACCTGTTCGGCATCGTGGCGGGGCTGTTCAGCGCCGACACCGATACCGCCGCCCTGGACTGGGGCGACTTCGCCACGGCCGTGATCAACCTGGGGCTGGTGATCCTGGCCACCTTCGTCCTGTTCCTGGCGTTCCGGCACCTGTCGCGACCGCTCTTCTCGCGTCTGAGCCGATGGTCGCGGCACGAGGGCAGCGGCCTCAATCCGATCATTCGCCTGGTGCTCTGCGTCGCCGTCGCTGCGCTGGTCGACGTGCTGGTGGTCGCGCTGGCCTACGTGGGAGGCAACCTGATCGCCACCTTCGCCGTGGGCGAAACCGGCGAACTGTCGACCCGCGCCTCGCTGTTCCTCAATGCCTTCCTGATCATCGAACTGATCAAGGCGGCCCTGCGCATGCTGTTCTCGTCGCGCTACGAGGGGCTCAGGCTACTGCCCATCTCGGCCGGCGAAGCCTCCTACTGGAACCGCTGGATGGCACGCCTGGTCGGCCTGGTCGGCTACGGCCTGCTGGTGGTGGTGCCGCTGGTCGGTTTCTACCTGGCGCCCACGCTGGGCCAGGGTCTCGGCGCGCTGATCATGTTCATCGCCTTCCTCTATGCCGTGGGCGTGGTCCTCAAGAACCGCACCCGTATTCGCGATGAACTCTTTGCCATGGCGGCCCGCTCCGACTTCACCGCCACCCGGATCTCGCTGCAGCTGTTCGCCCGCACCTGGCACCTGTTCGCCCTGGCCTATTTCCTGATGGTGCTGGTGCTGACCCTGACGCGACCGGCGGATGCCCTGCCCTTCGTGCTCTTCGCCACGCTCAAGACGGTGGCGGTGGTCGTGGTCGGCATGCTGCTGTCGAGCCTGCTGACCCAGTCCATCGGACGGCGTATCCGGCTCTCCGACGACCTGCGCCGCAAGCTGCCGCTGCTCGAGCCGCGCCTCAACAGCTACGTGCCCAACGCACTGAGGGTCATCCGTACCGTGATCCTGGCGGCGGTCGTGCTGCTGGTGCTCAACGCCTGGGGCGCCTTCGACCTGGCCGCCTGGTACGCCTCCGAGGCGGGACGCGGACTGGTCGGCAAGCTGATCAGCGTGGCGGTGATCCTGCTGGTCGCCATCGCCGTGTGGCTGGCCCTGGCCAGCCTGATCGAGCACAAGCTCAACCCCGAGACCGGCAAGGGCGAGCCCGATGCCCGCGCCAAGACGCTGCTGTCGCTGTTTCGCAACGCCCTGGCGATCGCCCTGATCACCATGACCGGGATGATCGTGCTATCCGAGATCGGCATCAACATCGGCCCGCTGATTGCCGGCGCCGGCGTGCTCGGCCTGGCCATCGGCTTCGGCGCCCAGAAGCTGGTACAGGACATCATCACCGGTATCTTCATTCAGGTGGAGAACGCCATGAACACCGGCGACGTGGTCACGGTGGGAGGGATCACCGGCACCGCCGAGCGGCTCAGCATCCGCTCGGTAGGCATCCGCGACCTGGCGGGGGCCTATCACATCGTGCCCTTCTCCAGCGTCGACACCGTCTCCAACTACATGCGCGAGTTCGGCTACCACGTGGGCGAGTACGGCATCGCCTATCGCGAGAGCATCGACGAGGCGATCGTCGCACTGCGCGACGCCTTCGACGAACTGGCCGCCGACGACGACCACAAGATGAACATCGTCGCCCCGCTGGAAGTGGCCGGCGTCGTGGCGCTGGCCGACAGCTCGGTGAACATCCGCGTGCGCATCAAGACCACCCCGGGTACCCAGTGGGGCGTGGGGCGCGCCTACAACCGCCTGGTCAAGCTGCACTTCGACGCCAAGGGCATCGAGATCCCCTTCCCCCACACCACGCTCTACTTCGGTGTGGGCAAGGAGGCCGAGGCACCGCCGGCCAACGTGCGCCTGATGCGGCAGGACTTCGACATCGACGGACGCCCCGGCGGCCAGCCCCGCTCCGGCGAGAGCAGCCGCGAAGGCGAGGACGATCCGCGCGCGAAGCCCAACCCCGAGTTCAGGGGCGACTACGAAGAGCGGGAGTGAGTCCTCGAGGTTCGTGATCCCGCCGGCATGAACGCCTCCCACCGCCCTGCGGTGGGAGGCGTTGTCGTCTCGGCCCTCGCATCGCCCGGCGCGGCAGGAAGAATCCCGCCACGTGCCTATACTGTTGCTGAGTTCCGGCGCAGCGCAGCCTGCACTCCGCCAGAGCCATCGCGCATGCTTCGAAGGCGTTCAAGGGATGGGACCACCATGACAAGCAAAGCACGAGGCACCGCCTACGGTGCCTGGCTGCTGCTCGCGATTTCAGCCATCTCGCTGATTCTCGCGGCAGTCGCCACGTTCAACGAAGGCAACGGCATCGCTCATACTCCGGGCACCTATCTGGTGCTGACCTCCACCGCACTGCTGCTGGTCGGGTCGCTGCTGCTGGCCCTGTGGCACGGCTTGCCACGCTGGCTGGGCGGGCTGCTCACTTTCCTGCTGTTGCTCGACCTGCTGGGTACGGGCCTGGCGGCCTACCTGCTGCAGACCGAGTGGCTGCTGGGCGCCGTGGGGGTCGGGCTCGTGGCGTGGCTCATTCATGTGATTGCCGATCCCGCTACGGGCACGCGCAACCAGCACAAGACGCAACGCCAGGGGGCCGCTTCATGACACGCCAGGACGTCATCACCCTTTTCTCCTCGCTGCTGCTGGCGGGCGCCATCGGCTACGCACAGGCGCAGGAGGCCCCCTCCACCGACGAGGAAGGCGGCCAGCCACAGGGTATCACCGAGACCCAAGACGACGAGTCCGAACAGGACGCCAGCGACGACGAAGCGCAAGCGGACCAGGACGCGGACGACAGCGAAGAATCCTCGGTGACGCCGACCGGCCCCGGCGGACGCGTCGAGACCGGGCCCGCCGGCGACGCGCCCGACGGCGGGGAGCCCTCGCCGCCCCGCACCGGACCGGACGCCTGGATGGAATCGCCGGACAGCTGGGCGACCTTCAACGGCGACCTGCGCGCCCAGAAGTACACGCCGGCCGACCAGATCACGCCGGAGAACGTCGGCGAGCTCGAGCCGGCCTGGGAGTACCACACCGGCGACGTCGCGGATGGCAGCGACGAGATTCCGATGTCGGTGTGGTCGGCGACCCCGCTGTTCGTCAACGACACGCTCTACCTGGGCACCCCCTTCTACCGCATCATCGCTCTCGATCCCGGCAGCGGCGAAGAGAAGTGGACCTTCGCCCCCGAGGCGCCCCTCGAAGCGCTGACCCAGCCCAACATGAAGGGCCGCGGCGTGGCCTACTGGGAGGCCGACGAGCCCCGTGCGGGCGAGGCCTGCGAGAAGAGGGTCTACGTCGGCACCATGGACGCCAAGCTCTATGGCGTCGATGCCGACACGGGAGAGCCCTGTGCCGACTTCGGCGACGGCGGCATGGTCGACGTCAACCAGTGGAACACCGTCAACGACAAGTGGCCGCTGTCGCTGTTCCAGCCGCCCACGGTGTACAACGACACCCTGTTCCTCGGCTGGGCCGGCAAGGACTGGGAGGACGCCGTCGCGCCGCCAGGAACCGTCTTCGCGCTCGATGCCCGCACCGGCGAGCGCAAGTGGACCTTCCATGCGCTGCCCGAGGAGGTGGTCGAGCGGACCGGCACGGCCAATGTCTGGGCCTCGATGTCGCTGGACCCCGAGAGCGGACTGCTGTATATCCCGATCAGCTCGCCGAGCCCCAACTACTACGGCGGCGAACGCACCGAGGAGCTGCCGTTGGCCACCTCGGTGACGGCGCTCGACACCGAGACCGGCGAGGTGGTGTGGAGCCGGCAGCTCGTGCATCACGACATCTGGGACTACGATACCGTCGCCCCTCCCACCCTGGTCGACATCGAAAAGGATGGCGAGACGGTGCCCGCCCTGGTGCAGCCGTCCAAGCAGGGCTTTTTGTTCGTGCTGAACCGGGAGACCGGCGAACCCGTGTACCCGATCGAGGAGCGCGAGGTGCCGGCTTCGGATGCCGAGGGGGAGCAAGCCGCGCCGACCCAGCCGTTCGTCGACGTGCCCGAGCCGGTGATCCCCGACGAGTGGCCGGGGATCTCGAAACTGGCCGACATCGTCGGCCTGGGCGAGTGCAGCCGCAAGGCCGAGGGGCTGCGCTACGAAGGGCGCTTCACGCCGCCGAGCGTCGAAGGTACGCTCGCCTACCCACCGACGACGGGAGGCTCGCAGTGGGGCGGTGGCGCCGTCGATCCCGAAAGCGGCGTGTTCGTGATCAACTCCAACAGCGTGGTGCAGATCTACCGCCTCATTCCGCGCGACGAGTATGAGCAGCGGGAGCAGTCGGGCGAGACGGGCGGCTACTACGCCCAGGGCGACACGGCCTACGGCTTCCAGCTCGAGACATTCCTCAACTGGGCCGGCATGCCATGCTGGAAGCCCCCCTACGGCACCCTTGCCGCCTACGACCTCACCACCGGCGAGCGCTTGTGGAACGAACCGTTCGGCCAGGTGCAGAAGCACGGCTTCTATATGCCGGAGTCGTGGGGGTCGGTCACCATCGGCGCGCCGGTGATCACCCGCTCGGGGCTGATCTTCATCGGCGCCTCGATGGATTCACGCGTGCGCGCGATCGACCTGGAGAGCGGCGAGGTGCTGTGGAAGCATCTGGTCGATGCTCCCGCCGTCTCGATGCCGGCGGTCTACACCTACCAGGGCAAGCAGTACGTCACCTTCGCGGTGGGCGGCAATTCCATCCTGCTGCCCAAGGTGAGCGATCAGGTCATCGCCTTCGCCTTGCCCGATTGACCCGGCGTCGCATGACGACGCAGGGGCGCCTCACGGCGCCCCTGCGGTCCCGGTGTCGGCGAATCAGTCCTTCGCCCCGCCGGCCTTCTCCGGCTGGACGGCCGGCTCGACCGGCTGCGGCAGTGAGGGCAGCGACTTGTCGAGCAGCTCGACGCTCTGGCGATAGTAGAGCTGGCTCTTGTTGTGCTCGCCCAGGTTGGCATAAAGCCGCGCCAGCTCGGCACACACCACGCCGCTGGGGCGCTGCCGCTGGCTCGCCTCGAAGTACTCCTGGGCCTTGCCCCAGTAGGCGTTGCGCAGCGCCAGGCGGCCCAGGGTGAGCAGCAGGTCGGGGTCGTTGGGGCGCTCCTGCAGCCACTTCTCGGCATGCACCAGTTGACGCGCCGGGTCGACGTCGAGCAGCCCGTAGCGCAGCACCAGGCGGCTGTCCCAGTGCTCCTTGAGCGAATGGCGCAGCAGGCGCTCGGCGATCCCCTCCTCGTTGCCGCGCACCAATGCCTCGGTATAGAGCACCACCAGCTCGACGTTGCCGCGCAGCGCATCCGGCATGTCGGCCCACAGGTTGCGGATGCGTTCGACGTTGCCCGGGTCGCGCGCCTCGTGAACCAGCAGCTCCTTGTAGGCGCGCAGCTCCAGTTGGGTGCGCTCCTGGGGCGAGATCAGCTGACGCGACGCCAGCCGCGGCATCAGCCGGCGCAGGCCGTCCCAGTCGTTGACGCTGAGATAGGCCTGCTTGAGCTGCTTGAGCACCTGGGGGTGGTTGGGCATCTGACGATCGAGGCGGGTCAGGATCGCCAGGGCCTCCTCGTACTGCTGGCGATCCAGCATCAGTTGGACCTGCATCAGGCCCACCGCGCTATCGGCCCCCTCGGTGGAGAGATGGGCCCGCTTGAGCAGCGTGTCGGCCTGTTCGTAGCGCCCCTGATAGTGGGCTGCCAAGGCGGCGGAGAGGTAGTTGACCAGCGGCGTGCTGGAGTCGTCGGCCGCCTTGACCAGTGACTTCTCGGCACGCTTCCAGCGGCCTTCGGCCAGCGCCACCAGCCCGCGCACGGTACGCTTCATGGCGTTACGGTGACGGGTGCGGCGGTTCCACACCTTGAGCCGGCTGACAGGATGACGCAGGCGCATCAGCACCCGCAGGGCGAAGTGCAGAATCAGGAATACCGCCAGCAGCAGCACCAGACCGAACCAGAAGGAGGTCTGGTAGGAGGTGTCGCCCACCCGCACCAGCCAGTAGCCCGGCAGCGAGACCATCAACTGGCCGAACAGGGCTCCCAGCGCCAGGCCGAGGAGAACGATCAGCAGCAATTTTCTCATGCCTCATCTCCCTGGCCGCCGCGCGAACCGAAACGACGCTCGATGAATTCGGCCAGGGCCTGCTGGGAACCGCTGATGTCGGGGAGCTCGGGCTGGATGGTCTCGCCCTTGAGCGCCCGGAGCCGCTCGACGACGGCCTGCACCTCGCTGCGCTCGGTGTCGTAGTAGCCCTCGATCAGGGCCAGCGCCTTGTCGATGCTGGCTTCATAGAGCTCCTGTTCCTCCTTGAGCAGCGCCAGCTGGGCCTGCTCCAGCACCAGGCGCGCGCTCTGGCGCAGGTAGGACTCCTGTTCCGGTGTGATCAGCCCCTCGAGCGCCTCGTCGTGATGGCGAATGACGACCAGCTCCTTGAGCTCCTGGCCGAAGCGCGAGAGCTGATCCTGCCAGCCGCCGCTGGGGGCCTCCTCGATGCCGGAACGTGCCGGGATCTCCTCCAGCTCGCGCGACAGCGGCAGCTGCGCCAGGCGCTGCTGCTGGGCGTCGAGCGCCAGGTAGAGGCCGGTTCGGTCGACCTGGGGCACGCCGTCGAGGATGGCAAGCTCCGAGGCGATGGCGCGACGGATGGAGAGCAGTGCCGGGTTGTCGGCCTCGTTCAGGCGCGCATCGGCGGTGCGCAGCAGCGCCTTGGCCCCTTCCACGTCGCGCTCGAGCTGCAGGCGCTGGTTGGCCAGGCGCAGCAGGTAGGCGGCCTCGGCATGGATCCATTCTCGCTCGTCGGTGTCCTGGGTGCTGGACAGCTCGTCGAGCACCTGGTCGAGCGCCTCGTCGACCTCGCTGCGGTAGCTGGCGAACTCGCCCTGCATGGCGTCGATCGCCTCCGACAGGGCGGCGTCGCGCTCCTGCTCGCCGCTCTCGAGGCGTTCGCGCAGGCTGGCGAGTTCGTCGGCCGAAGCGGCCCCGCCGGCGCGCTCCTCCAGTTCGGCCAGGCGCTGCTGCTGGGCGTCGAGCCGCTCCCAGGTATTCCACGCGAACAGCCCCGCACCGATGCCGAGGAACAGTACCAGGATCAGCGCCAGCACACCGGCGGCACGACCGGCCCCTTTGCCGCCACCGCCCCCCGTGGCAGGCAGGGTCGAGCCGCCGCCGCCCCCCGGGGCCGCCGGCTTGCCCGTGCTGTCGTCGGGCTTGCTCGCGCCCGTGGTCTTGCCCGTGGCGGCGGGCTTGTCAGGTCCGGCGTCCTTCGGCTTCGCGCTATCGGACTCGGCGCCCTTCGGCTTCGCGCTATCGGACTCGGCGCCCTTCGGCTTCGCGCTATCGGATTCGGCGCCCTTCGGCTTCGCGCCAGCACCGGAGTCGTCGCTGGCCTTGGCCGGGGCCGCCTTGGCCTCTCCCGGCGTGGCCGTAGAGGCAGGCTTGCTCGAGCTTGCGGAAGCATCGGCGGAGGCTGCCGGGGACGTCTCGCCGGCCTTGGCGGTCGTAGGCGGCGTCGATGAGCTGCCACGCGGAGAACGACCCTTGCCGGCATCGCTGCCGGACTTGTCCTTGGCTCCGGCCTCTCGCCCCCTGTCATCCTTGCCCTTTGCGGAAGGCGCCTTCTGTTCGTCCTGCTCGTTGGTCTGCTTGCTCATCTGTCGCTAGCCCTTTTCGAGATCATCTTGATCGACATCGGCATCCTCCTGGTGACAGGCCGCGGCCACAGCGCCGGCAAGCGCTGCCGGCGTGGCGCCCGGCGCCACCACGGGGGTGCGAAACCCCAAGTCGCCGGCCAGTGTAGCCAACCGGCGACTGGAGACGATTAACGGTGGGTTCAAGGTGGCCCTGGTGCTCCATCTTGCCAGATGTTCGAGGATTTCTCCGCTACTCACTACCAGCGCCCGAAACTCGCCCCGGGCGAGGCGTTCACGCAGGGCCGGGGGCGGCGGCTGCAGGCGCCGCCGATAAAGCGACAGCCGCGTGATTCGCGCCCCGCGTGCCGCCAGGGTGTCGGCCAGTAGCGCACGGCCGCCCTCGCCGGCCACCAGCAGCACGCGCTGGCCCGCGAGCGAGCGCAGCGAGGCGAGCTCGAGCAGCGCCTCGCTGGTATCCTCGCCGGCGGCGGCCGGCGGCAGGTGCACCCTGACCCCGAATCGCTCGTGCAGCACCTCGGCGGTGGCCGCCCCCACCGCGTACCAGGCCGTGCCCAACGGCAGCTGCGGCCAGTAGCGGTCGAGCGCCTGGTAGAGGCACTCGGCGGCGAAGGGGCTGACCACCACCACCTTGTGAAAGTGATCGAAGTCGAGCCACGCCTGGCGCATCGCGGGAGTCTCCGGCAGCGCCTCCAGCGTCATGGCCTCGAGGTTCGCCACCGGAAAGCCGGCGGCCTCGATGGCCGCCGCCAGGGCCGCCGCCCGCTCGCCGGGCCGGCAGATCAGCACGGGAGCCCCGCCAGACATTCAGGCGCCGTAGACCTGTGCCAGGATCTCGCCGGCGCCCTGCTCCAGCAGGTCTTCCGCCACCCGCACGCCCAGCGCCTCCGGCTCGTGGATCGAACCGCGCCCCTCGGCGCGCAGCACCTCGGTGCCCTCGGGGTTGCCCACCAGCGCCCGCAGCCACAGGGTCTGACCGTCCTCCTCGAAGACGGCATAGCCGCCGATGGGCACCTGGCAGCCGCCCTCCAGACGGGTGTTCATGGCGCGCTCGGCGCGCACCCGGGTCGCCGTGACGGGGTCGTCCAGCGGCGCCAGCAGCGAGACCAGCTCCGGGTCGTTGATGCGACACTCGATGCCCAGCGCACCCTGGCCGCAGGCCGGCAGGCACACCTCGGGGGGCAGCTCCTGGGCAATGCGCTCGCCCAGCCCAAGGCGCTTGAGCCCGGAGGTGGCCAGGATGATGGCATCGAACTCGCCGGCGTCGAGCTTGGCCAGGCGGGTCTGGACGTTACCGCGCAGGGTGAGGATCTCCAGGTCGGGGCGCTGCTCGCGCATCTGCAGGCCGCGGCGCAGGCTGGAGGTGCCGATGCGCGCCCCTTCGGGCAGCGCGTCGAGCGAGGCGTAGTGGTTGGAGACGAAGGCATCGGTGGGCTCGGCCCCGGCGAAGATCACCGACAGCCCCAGCCCCTCGGGGAAGTGCATCGGCACGTCCTTCATCGAGTGCACGGCGATGTCGGCGCGGCCGTCGAGGATCGCCTCCTCCAGCTCCTTGACGAACAGCCCCTTGCCGCCGATCTTCGCCAGCGGCGTGTCGAGGATCTTGTCGCCGCGGGTGGAGAGCGCGACCAGTTCCACCTCGAGCCCCGGATGCTCGGCCATCAGCAGGTCGCGAACGTGTTCGGCCTGCCACAGGGCCAGCAGGCTCTTGCGGGTGGCTATGCGCAGCGTAGTGTTGGATCGCACGTGGTTCTCCCCTGCAGCGGGCCCGGCTGCCCCTGCTCAGCTGTAGTTGCCGTGCCATTATCGGTCACGGCCGGTAGACGGTCATTGACGATCATCATAAAGCACCGGGCGAAGCAGGAAAAATTGGCCCTCTCGTCGCCCGCCGCGCCCCTCGCCACTCGCGCCGACTCTGGTACACTGCAAGACTTGACCTCCGCCGCCGCACGCGGCTCCCGAGAACGCCACAGCACGCAACACGCAGGATGTCCACGCCGATGAGCTCTAGTTCCCCAACCCCCGGCACCAACCAGTCCTGGGGCGGCCGCTTCAGCGAACCCACCGATGCCTTCGTCGAACGCTTCACCGCGTCGGTCGACTTCGACCGGCGCCTGGCCCTTCAGGACATCCAGGGCTCCATCGCCCATGCCACCATGCTGGCCCGGGTGGGCGTACTGACCGACGCCGAGCGTGACGCCATCGTCGCGGGGCTGACCGAGATACGCGGCGAGATCGAGCGCGGCGAGTTCCAGTGGTCGGTGAAGCTCGAGGACGTGCACATGAACATCGAAGCACGCCTGACCGACAAGATCGGCGTCACCGGCAAGAAACTGCACACCGGGCGTTCGCGCAACGACCAGGTGGCCACCGACATCCGCCTGTTCCTGCGCGACGAGATCGACGTGGTCGAAGGTGAGCTGGCGCGCCTGCGCGCAGGGCTGATCGAACTCGCCGAGCGCGAGGCCGACACCATCATGCCCGGCTTCACCCACCTGCAGACCGCCCAGCCGGTGACCTTCGGCCACCACCTGCTGGCCTGGCAGGAGATGCTCGCCCGCGATCACGAGCGGCTGCTCGACTGTCGCAGGCGGGTCAACGTGATGCCGCTGGGCGCCGCCGCGCTGGCCGGCACCACCTATCCCATCGACCGCCACGTCACCGCCGAGCTGCTGGGCTTCGAGCGCCCCGCCGAGAACTCGCTCGACGCCGTGAGCGATCGCGACTTCGCCATCGAGTTCGCCAGCTTCGCCAGCATCCTGCTGATGCACCTGTCACGCATGAGCGAGGAGCTGGTGCTGTGGACCAGCGCCCAGTTCGACTTCATCGACCTGCCCGACCGCTTCTGTACCGGCAGCTCGATCATGCCGCAGAAGAAGAACCCCGACGTGCCCGAGCTGGTGCGCGGCAAGACCGGGCGCGTCTACGGCCACCTGATGGGCCTGCTGACGCTGATGAAGTCGCAGCCGCTGGCCTACAACAAGGACAACCAGGAGGACAAGGAGCCGCTGTTCGACACCCTCGACACGGTGCGCGACTGCCTCAAGGCGTTCGCCGACATGGTGCCGGCCATCGAGGCGCGCAAGGCGAACATGCATGAGGCCGCCCGCCGCGGCTTCTCCACCGCCACCGACCTCGCCGACTACCTGGTGCGCCGCGGCGTGGCCTTTCGCGATGCCCACGAGATCGTCGGCCAATCGGTGGCCTTCGGCATTCGCGAGAAAAAGGATCTCTCCGAGATGAGTCTCGACGAGCTGCGCCAGTTCTCCGAGGTGATCGAGGCCGACGTCTTCGAGGTGCTGACGCTGGAGGGCTCGGTGGCGGCGCGCAACCATATCGGCGGTACCGCCCCGGACCAGGTGCGCGCCGCGGCGAGCCGCGCCCGCGAGGCCCTGGCGAACCTGGGCCGCTGACCATGCGCATGACGAGCACACGCGCGGCACCGCGGGCCCGCCCGCTGGCGCTGGCGCTGGCGCTGGCCGCGCTGCTGCTGGCCGGCTGCGGCCAGAAGGGGCCGCTCTACCTGCCCGGCGACGAGGCCGCCGAGGAGCGCTACGGCAGCGGGGCGGCACACCAGGGCGAGCGGCACGACGCCGACGACGAGGACACGGACTGAATCATGGATCACTTCGAATATCGCGACGGCGTGCTCTACGGCGAGGAGGTACCGCTGTCGCGGGTGGCCGAGGCGGTCGGCACGCCCTGCTACGTCTACTCCAAGGCGACCCTGGCGCGCCACTTTCGCGCCTATACCGAAGCACTGGGCAGCCACCCCCACCTGATCTGCTACGCGGTCAAGGCCAACTCCAACCTGGCGGTGCTGGGTCTGCTGGCGCGCCTGGGCGCCGGCTTCGACATCGTCTCCGTGGGCGAGCTCGAGCGCGTGCTGGCCGCCGGCGGCGACCCGGCCAAGGTGGTGTTCTCCGGCGTGGCCAAGCAGGAAGCCGAGATGGCCCGCGCGCTCGAGGTCGGCATCAAGTGCTTCAACGTCGAGTCGCGCCCCGAGCTCGAGCGGCTCAACGCCGTGGCCGAGCGGCTGGGCCGGGTGGCGCCGGTGTCGCTGCGGGTCAACCCCGACGTCGACGCCGGCACCCACCCCTACATTTCCACCGGGCTCAAGGACAACAAGTTCGGCATTCCGGTGGACGAGGCGCTCTCCGTCTACGAGCTGGCTGCGCGCCTGCCGGGGGTGAGGATCGTCGGCCTGGATTGCCATATCGGCTCGCAGCTCACCGAGCTCGCCCCCTTCCTCGACGCCCTGGACCGCCTGCTGGTACTGCTCGAGCGCCTGCGCGAACGCGGCATCACGGTGGAACACCTCGACCTCGGCGGCGGGCTCGGCGTGCCCTACCGCGGCGAGCGCCCGCCGCAGCCCTTCGACTACGCCGCCTCGCTGCTCGAGCGCCTGTCGCGCTGGGAGCACGGCGCCGGCCTGACCCTGCTGTTCGAGCCGGGCCGCTCGATCGCCGCCAATGCCGGCGTGCTGCTGACCCGGGTGGAGTACCTCAAGCCCGGCGAGACCAAGAACTTCGCCATCGTCGACGCCGGCATGAACGACCTGATTCGCCCCTCGCTCTACCAGGCCTGGCAGGCGATCATCCCGGTGGACACCCGCCCCATGCGTGAAAGCGCCACCTACGACGTGGTCGGCCCGGTGTGCGAGACCGGCGACTTCCTGGGCAAGGAGCGCGAACTGGCGATCGACGCCGGCGACCTGCTGGCGGTACGCTCCGCCGGCGCCTACGGTTTCGTCATGGCTTCGAACTACAACAGCCGGCCGCGCCCCGCCGAGGTGATGGTCGACGGCGAGGCCTTCCATGTGGTGCGCCACCGCGAGAGCGTGGCGTCGCTGTGGGCCGGCGAGTCGCTGCTGCCCGAACCGGCAGCGGCACAGGACGGAGAGAGGCGCTGATGCTGCTGCACTTCACCAAGATGCATGGCCTCGGCAACGACTTCATGGTGGTCGACCTGATCACTCAGCGCGCCCGCCTGCGCGACGAACAGATCCGCCGGCTCGCCGACCGCCGCTTCGGCGTGGGCTTCGACCAGCTGCTGCTGGTCGAGCCGCCGCGCAACCCCGACATGGACTTTCGCTATCGCATCTTCAACGCCGACGGCAGCGAAGTGGAGAACTGCGGCAACGGCGCGCGCTGCTTCGCCCGCTTCGTGCGCGACCAGCGCCTGACCCACAAGCGCGAGATCCACGTGGAGACCGCCGGCGGCCCGCTGACGCTGGTGGTACAGGAGGACGGCCAGGTCACGGTAAACATGGGCAGCCCGCGCTTCGCACCGGCGGCGCTGCCCTTCGATGCCGCCGAGGATCGTCCGCTGCACGCCCTCGAGGTCGACGGCGAAAGCTACTCGATCGGTGCCGTCTCGATGGGCAACCCGCACGCGGTGCTGCGGGTCGACGACGTCGATTCGGCTCCGGTCGAGCGTCTCGGCCCGGCCATCGAGGCCCACCCCCGCTTCCCGCGGCGGGTCAACGTGGGCTTCATGCAGGTAGTCTCGCCCCACGAGATCCGCCTGCGAGTCTTCGAGCGCGGCAGCGGCGAGACTCTGGCCTGCGGCACCGGTGCCTGTGCCGCCGTGGCCAGCGGCATGCGCCAGGGCCTGCTCGAGAGCCCCGTCACGGTCCACCTTCGCGGCGGCGACCTGCGCATCGAGTGGCCCGGCGGCGAAGCGCCGCTGTTGATGACCGGGCCCGCCGAACGCGTCTTCGAGGGACGCATCGCCCTGGCCTGACCAGCCGGGCCCACCCGAACCGAGGAGCCAAGCATGACCCGAGCCGTCCCCGAACCGCGCAAGACCCTCGATCCGGACCGGGTCGCCGAGTGGCTGGCCCGCCACCCGGACTTCTTCGTCGGCCGCGAAGGGCTGCTGCAGCAGCTCAAGGTGCCGCACCCCGAGGCCCATGGCACCACCTCGCTGCTGGAGCGCCTGGTCTACGACCTGCGCCGCCGCGCGGAGCAGGCCGAGTGGCGCCTGGAGCAGCTGCTGGAATCGGCGCGCCACAACGAAGTGCAGTATCGACGCACCCGCGAGCTGGTGCTGGCGCTGCTGGAAGCCGAGGACGCCGACGCCCTGGGCCAGGCGCTGGCCACCCAGATGGCCGAACATTTCCAGATCCCCGCCGTGGCGCTGTGGTGCCCGGCGCAGCTCACCGACCACGAGCCGCTGCCGCCGCAGCCGCCACGCCACGTCCTCGACGAGCACGCCGGCGTGCGCCTGGCCGCGCTGCTCGACGGCCGCACCAGCCGCTGCACCCGGCTCACCCCCACCGACTGGGGGCGCCTGCTGCCGCACGCGCGGCCGCCGCGCCAGGCCGGCTCCTGTGCCCTGGCCCGGCTGACCGTGGGCGAGCCGATGGGCTACCTGGTGCTGGCCAGCCCCGACCCCGACCACTTCCGCGCCAGCATGGACACGCTGTTCACCGAATACCTCGGCGACGTGCTGGCGCGGCTGCTGCTGCGCCATGCCCCGGCCAGCCATGGCTGAGGCTCCGCTGCGCCGACAGCTGGCGGCCTGCCTGGAGGCCCTGGCGCGCACCGCCAGCCCGGCCACGCTGAGTGCTTACCGCCGCGACCTCGAGGCGCTGGCGGCCTTCCTCGAGGCGCGCGGCATCGCCGACGGCGCCGGGCTCGACGTCGGCCTGGTGCGCCGCTTCCTCGGCGCCGAGCGCAGCCGCGGCCTCGCTCCGCGCAGCCTGGCGCGACGCAGGGCGGCCATCTCGCACTTCGCCGGCTTCCTGGTGCGCGCGGGCGTGCTCGGGCACAATCCCGCCGAGCTGGTGCCCACCCCGCGCCAGGGGGCGCACCTGCCCAAGCCGCTGGACGTCGACCAGCTCGCCCGGCTGCTCGATACACCCCACGACGGCTCGCCGCTGGCACTGCGCGACCAGGCGCTGCTGGAGCTGTGCTACTCCAGCGGGCTGCGCCTGGCGGAGCTCGCCGGCCTCGACCTCGACGACCTGGAGCCGCGTCGCGTGCGGGTGCTCGGCAAGGGCGGCAAGCCGCGCCAGGTGCCGGTGGGGCGCAGCGCCCGGCGCGCGCTCGACGCCTGGCTGGCCTGCCGCTCGGCGCTGGCCGCCCCCGGCGAGACGGCGCTGTTCGTCGGTGCCCGCGGCCGGCGCCTCGGGCACCGCGCCATCCAGAAGCGGATGACCGAGGTGGCCCGTCGGCGCGGCCTGCCCGAGCACCTGCACCCGCACCGCCTGCGCCACTCCTTCGCCAGCCACCTGCTGGAATCGAGCCAAGACCTGCGCGCGGTGCAGGAGCTGCTGGGCCACGCCAACCTCTCGACCACCCAGGTCTACACCAAGCTCGACTGGCAGCACCTGGCGGCGAGCTACGACGCCGCTCACCCTCGTGCCCGGCGGCGCCACACCGAATCACGCGACAATGACCATGGCTGACCTCTTGCCTCTCCAGGCCATCACCTTCGACCTCGACGACACCCTGTGGGACAACCACGGCGTGATGGTGGCCACCGAAACCGGCCACTACGCCTGGCTCGACCGCGAACTCGCCGCCTGGCGGCAGACCCGCGGCGAAGCCGCTTCGCCACGCTTCACCGAGCGCTTCCCGCTGGAGAGCTTCGAGCTGCGCCGTCGCGCGCTGGCCCATGCGCACCCGCTGCATCGCGGCCACTTCACCTGGCTGCGCGAACGGGCGCTCAGGGAGATGCTGGGAGAGTACGGCCTCGAGCCGGCCACGGCGGAGCAGTGGGCCAGGGCGGCAATGGCGCGCTTCATGGAGCTGCGCCATCGGGTCGAGCCGCACCCCGAGGTGGAACCGCTGCTGACCGGGCTGGGCCGGCACTACCGCCTGGCCAGCATCACCAACGGCAACGTCGACGTGCGGCGTCTGGCCGTCGGCCGGCACTTCCCGGTGGCCATCGCCGCTGGCGAGATATTGGCCCCCAAGCCCGACCCGCGGCCCTTCCTGGCGGCACTGGCGCGGCTCGATGCATCGCCGGCCCGTGCCCTGCACGTGGGCGACTCCTGGCGCGAGGACGTCGAGCCGGCCCGGCGCCTGGGCATGCAGGTGGCCTGGATCTCGCCCCAGGTGGAGGAGCTCCCCCTGCCGCCGGGGATTCATCGCCTCGATCACGTGCGCGAACTGCCCGCGCTGCTGCGCCGGCTGGGCCAGCCGGCGCCGGCGTGTGAGTCGCGCTAGGCGGGTTCGGGGCCGGCCAGCCAGGCGTCGAGGCGGGCACTGGCCTCGTCGACCCCTTCGCGCTTGAGCGACGAGAACAACTGCACCGTCACCAGGTCCTCCCATTCGCGCAGGCGGCTGCGCACCTGCTGCAGGGCGTTCTTGGCCGCGCCCGACTTCAGCTTGTCGGCCTTGGTCAGCAGGATGTGGACCGGCATGTCCTGGTCGTCGGCCCAGCCCAGCAGGGTCTGGTCGAATTCGGTCAGCGGATGACGCACGTCCATCACCAGCACCAGGCCGCGCAGGGCGCGGCGCCCCCGCAGGTAGTCGGCGAGGTGACGCTGCCACTCGCGCTTGACCGCCTCCGGCACCTTGGCATAGCCGTAGCCGGGCAGGTCGACCAGTCGGCGGCTGGTGTCATCGCCCAAGGCGAAGAAGTTGATCAGCTGGGTGCGCCCCGGGGTGCGCGAGGTGCGCGCCAGCGCCTTCTGCCGGGTCAGGGTATTGATGGCACTGGACTTGCCGGCATTCGAGCGCCCGGCAAAGGCGACCTCGGCGCCCTCGTCGGGCGGGCACTGGGCCAGCGTGGGCGCGCTGGTCAGGAAGCGCGCGCTCTGGTAGTTCATGCGGATCATGACCTCAACGTTTCGCCGGCAGGAGCGCTGCGGGCAGCGCGGGTGGCCGCCCTGCATTTCCGATGCCGGCTTGTTTCGTTATAATGCGATGTCTTTTTTCTGCGACCTGGGCGCGCTAGTGTAGCACCGTGCTCTGGCCGGCAGCGACCGACGCTGCGGCAGCAGGGCAAGGCCGGCCTGGCATCAGCAAGGCGGGACAGCCCCCAGGAATGCGTACCGGTATAATCCATAACGGCATAGTGAATCAGCGATGAGAAAGTTACTGGCAAGCCTGGCAATCACCCTCGGCGCCGTAGGCGTCGCTCACGCCGACCTGGAAGCAGACGCCGACGCTGCCGCTGGTCGCGAAAAAGCCCAGAGCTGTGCGGCCTGCCATGGCCAGAACGGCATCAGCTCGGCCCCCTCCTTCCCGCATCTCGCCGGCCAGCAGACGACCTACCTGGCCAAGCAGATCATCGACATCCGCGACGGCAACCGCGTGGTGCCCGAGATGGCCGGGCAGGTCGACGACTTCTCCGACCAGGACGCCTGGGACGTCGCCGCCTACTTCTCCGAGCAGGACGCCAACGTCGGCCAGGCCGACCCGGCCGAGGAAGCGCTGATGCGCGGCCAGGAGCTCTATCGTGCCGGCGACATGGCCAAGGGCATCCCCGCCTGTGCGGCCTGCCACGGCCCCACCGGTGCCGGTATCAATACCGCCGTCTACCCGGCGCTTTCCGGCCAGTTCCCCCAGTATGTCGTCGCCTCGCTGCAAAAATTTGCCGCCGGCGAGCGCACCAACGACCCCAATGGCATGATGGGCGACATCGCCGCCAAGATGAGCGACACCGACATGCAAGCCGTGGCCAACTACATCAGCGGCCTGCACTGAGCGTCTCGTCGTCTGGCAATGGTCGGCCACGGCCGGCATGAAAGGCGGCCGCTGGCCGCCTTCGCCGTTTTGGATCGTCAGCCGAACCGGGAACCGTGAGCGGTTCATGCGCTCAAAGTGATCGACACACCCGTTCTTGCTGACAAAGCCGCTACTTACAGGCGATCTTTCAAGGAGCCTCACCCATGTTCAAGCCCTTGCGCATCCTCCAGTCAGCCGCTTTCGCCGTGGCCGGCCTCGGCCTGGCGACGCTGGCCGCCGCCGACAACCTGGTCGAGGGCCAGCACTACGAGAAGCTGCCCGAGCCCATCGAGACCAGCGCCGGGGGGGACCGGGTCGAGGTGACCGAAGTGTTCTGGTACGGCTGCCCGCACTGTTACAACCTGGAGGAACCGCTCAACGCCTGGGTCGCCGAGCAGCCCGAGGACGTCGCCTTCAACCGCATGCCGGCCACCATGGGCGGCGACTGGAACACCCACGCGATGATGTTCTACGCCGCCGAGGAGCTGGGCATTCGTGAGGACGCCCATGACGACATCTTCCACGCCATCCACGAGGAGGGGCAGCGCCTCAACGACGCCGACAGCATCGCCCGCTTCTTCAGCAAGTACGACGTCAGCGAGGAGGAGGCCCGCCAGGCGCTGGACGCCTTCGGTGTCAAGGCCCAGGTCAACAAGGCCCATGCGCGCATGCGTGCGATGCGCCTGATGGGCGTGCCGGCCCTGGTCGTCGACGGCCGCTACCTGGTGACCCCGAGCAGCGCCGGCAGCCTCGAGAATATGCCGCAGGTCGCCGGCGCGCTGGTCGAGCGCGTCCGCCAGGAACGCACGGACTGACCGTGCCCGTCGAGTCATCGCACCTGGTCGACGCCAGGACGCCGCCCCTGGAGGGTGGGCACCTCAAGTTGCTCACCTTCAACATGCAGGTGGGCATCCAGACGTCGGCCTACCATCACTACCTGACCCGCAGCTGGCAGCACCTGCTGCCGCATCCCCAGCGGGTGCGGCGGCTGGACATGGTCAGCAGCGTGCTGAGCCGCTTCGACATCGTCGGCCTGCAGGAGGTCGATGGCGGCAGCTTTCGCTCCAGCCACGTCAACCAGATCGAGTACCTGGCCACGCGCGGCGGCTTTCCGCACCACTACCAGCAGCTCAACCGCAATCTGGGGCGCTTCGCCCAGCACAGCAACGGGCTGCTGTCGCGCCTCTCCCCCTCCCAGGTCGAGGAGCACCGCCTGCCCGGCACCCTGCCCGGGCGCGGCGCCATTCACGCCCGCTACGGAGACGGCGCGGATGCGCTGCACCTGTTCGTCGCCCACCTGGCCCTGAGCCACCGGGCCCGGGTGCGCCAGCTCGACTATCTCAGCGAGATCATCCAGCCGCTGCAGCACGTGGTGGTGATGGGCGACCTCAACTGCACGCCGGACCAGCTGCACACCCATACGCGCTTCTGCGCCTCGCTGCCGCTGCACCCGGTCCGCCCCTTGCTCAGCTACCCCTCGTGGCAGCCGCGCCGGGCGCTGGACCATATCCTGATCTCCAGCTCGCTGAAGGCGTGCGACGTCCGTGTGCTCGATCACCTGTTCTCCGACCACCTGCCCATCGCCGTCGACGTGGCGCTGCCGCCCGGCTGTCTGGCCCTGCTCGAGGGCCTGCGCAAGCGCCAGCAGCGCTAGCCGAGACGTTGAGCCGCGAGGATGACGCACGCCGCGTAATCAGCGATGATGCGTTCCCTGAAATGTTTCGACACGAGATTCCACCATGCAAACCGCGAACCGCGATCCGGTCCTGCTCGCATGGCTCGACGGCTTTACCGAGGTCGTGGGCCGCTCCATCGCCTGGCTGGTGATCGTCATGATGGCGGTACAGTTCGCCATCGTGGTGATGCGCTACGTCTTCGCTCTCCACAGCATCGCCATGCAGGAGTCGGTCATGTACATGCATGCCGTGGTGTTCATGCTGGGGGCCGCCTGGACGCTGCGCCACGATGGTCACGTCCGCGTCGACATCTTCTACCGCAAGCTCTCCGCCCGCGGCCGGGCGTGGATCGACCTGCTCGGCACGCTGTTCCTGCTGTTTCCGGTGACGCTGTTCATCGCCGTCTCGAGCTTCGGTTACGTGAAGAGCAGCTGGGCGATACTCGAACGCTCGCCGGACGGCGGCATCCCCGGGGTCTTCCTGCTCAAGTCGCTGATCCTGGTGATGATGGCCCTGCTGCTGCTGCAGGGCGTGGCGCAGGTGTTGCGCCAGGTCCTGATCCTGCGCGGCAAGGCCCCAGGCAACACGCCTGACCACGACGAGGTGATCTGACGTGGAAGCCCTGCTCGAATTCATGCCGCTGTTCCTGTTCCTCACCGTCTGTGCCGTGCTGATGCTGGGCTACCCGGTTGCCCTGTCGCTGGCCGGCACCGCGCTGATCTTCGCCGGGCTTGGCCACCTGATGCTGCAGATGGGCGTGCCGGTGCCCTTCGAGCCGCGCATGCTGGGTGCCATGCCCAACCGCCTCTACGGCATCATGACCAACCAGACGCTGCTGGCAGTACCGCTGTTCGTGCTGATGGGGGTGCTGCTGGAGAAGTCGCGCGTCGCCGAGACCCTGCTCGATGCCATGGCCATGCTGTTCGGCTCGCTGCGCGGCGGACTCGGCATCTCGGTGATCCTGGTCGGCATGCTGCTGGCCGCCTCCACCGGGATCGTCGGGGCCACCGTGGTCACCATGGGCCTGCTGTCGCTGCCGACGATGCTCAAGCGCGACTACTCGCCGTCGCTCGCCACCGGCACCATCTGCGCCACCGGCACCCTGGGCCAGATCATCCCGCCCTCCATCGCGCTGGTGCTGCTGGGTGACGTGCTCTCCAATGCCTATCAACAGGCACAGCTGGCCATGGGCGTGTGGAGTCCCAAGACCGTGTCGGTGGGCGACCTGTTCGTCGGCGCGCTGGTACCGGGCCTGCTGCTGGTGGCGGCCTACATCGTCTACCTGCTGGCTGTCGCCTGGTGGAAGCCCGCAAGCGCCCCGCCCGCGGACCGCGAGGCGCTCAAGCAGGAACTCGGTCACACCGGCAGCCTGTGGCCGCTGCTGATCAAGGGCCTGATTCCCCCCGTGCTGCTGATCGTCGCCGTGCTGGGCTCGATCCTCGGCGGCTTCGCCACCCCCACCGAGGCCTCGGCGGTGGGCGCCATGGGTGCGCTGCTGCTGGCGCTGACCAACCGTCGGCTCAACGTGGCGATGCTGCGCGAGGTGGTCCAGTCCACCGCCAAGGTCACCAGCATGGTGTTCCTGATCCTGATCGGTGCCGCGCTGTTCTCGCTGGTGTTCCGCGCCTACGGCGGCGAGGAGCTGGTCAAGCACCTGTTCGAGGCGCTGCCCGGCGGCGTGGTGGGGGCCACCCTGGTGGTGATGCTGGTGATCTTCCTGCTCGGCTTCATTCTCGACTTCATCGAGATCACCTTCGTGGTGGTGCCGATCGTCGGGCCGGTGCTGCTGATGATGGGTCTCGATCCGATCTGGCTCGGCATCATGATCGCGGTGAACCTGCAGACCTCGTTTTTGACGCCGCCGTTCGGTTTCGCGCTGTTCTACCTGCGCGGGGTGACGCCGGACTCGGTGCCGACCGCCGCCATCTATCGCGGCGTGATTCCGTTCATCCTGCTGCAGCTCGGCATGCTGCTGGCGCTGGCGCTGTTCCCGGGGCTGGCGACCTGGCTGCCGTCGGTACTGTAGGCTCAGCCGCACAGCGGGGCCAGCCACGCCTGGGCCAGATAGAGCACCACGGCGTAGCGTGCCCCCTTGGCCAGGGTGATCAGCAGCACGGCCCGCCACCAGGGCAGGCGAAAGATGCCGGCGAGCACGGTGAGCGGGTCGCCGATCAGCGGTGCCCAGCTCGCCAGCAGGCTCCACTCGCCGAAGCGGTGGTACCAGCGCTCGGCGCGGGCCAGGCCCTCGCGCGAGGCGGGGAACCAGCGGCGGTCCTGGAAGCGGCGCGCGTAGCGCCCCAGCCAGACGTTGACCAGGCTGCCCAGGGTATTGCCCGAGGTCGCCACCAGCCACAGCCCCAGCAGCGGCTGGCCCAGGCACCACTGGCGTGCCAGCCACACCTCCGAACCGCCCGGCAGCAGCGTGGCGCTGGCGAAGGCCACCAGGAACAGACTCAGCATTCAGCGCCCCCCTCCTTACTTCCCGCATGCAGGACGAGACGCCATGACGAACGACCGCCCCATTCCCAACGTTCTCAGCATCGCCGGCTCCGACCCCAGCGGCGGCGCCGGCATCCAGGCCGACCTCAAGAGCTTCTCGGCCTTGGGCGCCTATGGTACCAGCGTCATCACCGCGCTGACCGCGCAGAACACCCGCGGCGTGCGCGGCGTGCACCCGGTGCCGGTGGAGTTCATCCGCCTGCAGCTCGACACCCTGCTCGACGATGTCGCCATCGATGCGGTGAAGATCGGCATGGTGGCCAGCCGTGAGGTGGCCGAGACCATCCGCGACGCGCTGCAGTCACGGCGCCCGCGCTGGATCGTGCTCGACCCGGTGATGGTGGCCAAGAGCGGCGATGTGCTGGTCGACGACGCCGGCATCGCCGCGGTGCGCGAGGTGCTGGTCCCGCTGGCCGACCTGATCACGCCCAACCTGCCCGAAGCCGCGGTGCTGCTGGCGAGCCCCACACCGGCCAGTCGCGACGAGATGCTGGCCATGGCGCCGGGCCTGGCGGCGCTGGGCGCCGCCGCCGTACTGCTCAAGGGGGGGCATCTGCGCGACGAGGGCTGCCCCGACCTGCTGATCGGCAACGGCGACCCGCACTGGGTCGAAGGCCCCCGGATCGGTACCGACAACCTGCATGGCACCGGCTGCTCGCTCTCCTCGGCCATCACCGCGCGCCTGGCGCAGGGCGACACCCTGCCGCAAGCGATCGCGACGGCCAAGCAGTGGCTGGAGGCGGCACTGACCGAGAGCCGGCGCCTCGACGTCGGCAGGGGCCGTGGCCCGGTGCACCATTTCCACCGTTGGTGGTAGCGAAACGCGCCTTGCGCCCTGGCCGAGTGCCACCCATGCTGAAGTCTGTCCCGCCCGGCTCATCCGCGATGGAGAGACGCCATGACCCAGACCTTGCTGTTCGCCTGCGACCTCTCGGCCGAGAACCGCGCCGCCTTCGCCCGGGCCATTCGCCTGGCCATCGAGAGCGGTGCGCGTCTTGACGTTATCCACGTACTCGACCCCTACCTTCCCCGCCGGGTGCTGCACGACCTGGAAGAGGCCGTAGTGGCCGACATGCAGGCCATCCTGACCGACGTGCGTGAGGACTATGCGTTGCCGGAACCGAGCGTGATGCTGCAGACGGTGGCCGGTGTGAGCTATGCCGAGATCATCCGCGAGGCGCACGATCGCGAGGTGGACATGATCGTGCTCGGCTCCCACCGCAAGCGCGGCCAGCCCGACCTGGTCGCCGGTACCACCCTGGCGCGGGTACTGCGCAGCGCGCCCTGCCCGGTGCTGTCGGTTTCCCAGCCGGCCAGTCGCGACTGGCAGGAGATCCTGGTACCGGTGGATTTCTCGCTGGCCAGCCGCAACACCCTGCGCGAGACGCTCAAGCGCTTTCCCGAGGCCCGCCTGACGCTGCTGCATGCCTGGGACATCCCCGGCGAGCGCGAGCTGGGCTCCGACAGCGACTACGCGCGCTGGCGCGACCGCGAGGTGGAGCGCCTGCGCTGCCAGATCGAGCGCGAGACCGACCAGTTGATGGGCGAGCTCGACTGCGTGCCGGAGGTGGAGCTGGTGCTCGAACAGGGCGAACCGCTGGAGGTACTGCTGACTCAGCTGCGGCGGCGGGCGCCCGACCTGCTGGCACTGAGCTGCCGCGGCCAACTGGGTCGCCAGAGCCCGATCACCGAGGCACTGCTCGCCGAGCCGCATTGCGACATCATGCTGTGCCGCGCCTGGTAACACTCACTGTCGGGCGTGATACCCTTTCGGCCAGCTCATGGTCAGAAAGGGAAACCCGCCTATGAAGGCCCTGATACAGCGCGTGCATCGCGCCAGCGTCACGGTGGAAGGACGCCGAGTCGGCGCCATCGACCACGGCCTGCTGGCCCTGGTGGGGGTGGAGAAGGGCGACGACGAGGCCGCCGCCGAGCGGCTGCTGCACAAGCTGTTGCGCTACCGGGTGTTCAGCGACGCGGCGGGCAAGATGAACCTCGACCTGCAGCAGGTCGACGGCGGGCTGCTGCTGGTCTCGCAGTTCACCCTGGCCGCCGATACGCGCAAGGGGCTGCGGCCGAGCTTCTCCAGCGCCGCACCGCCGGCCGACGGCGAGCGGCTGTTCCACTACCTGCTCGACCGCGCCCGGGCGGCCTGGCCCCGGGTCGAGAGCGGCGAGTTCGCCGCCAACATGCAGGTCGAGCTGATCAACGACGGGCCGGTGACGTTTCTGCTGGAGAGTTGAAGGGGGCCTGTCCCCGGCGCCGCTCGCCAAGGCAAGGCAAGGCAGCCATTGGCGGCCGTAATGTCTTGCCCCGTGTCTGTCAGGCCCCGCTTTCCAGCAGCTCCGCCTCCATCGCCTCCAGCGCCTCCTCGGCGGCCAGCCATTCGGCTTCCAGCTCTTCCAGTCGCGACTTCAGCTCGCCCTGGCGGGCCAGCCGCTCGGTGAGTTCGGCCTTGCGCGCCGGGTCGGTGTAGAGCTCGGCCTCGCCCAGCGCCTCCTCCACCGCCGCGAGCTCGCCCTGGGCCTTCTCCAGCGCCTGGTCGGCGCGGTCACGGGTCTTCTTCAGCGGACGCAGCTTCTCGCGCAGCTCGGCGGCGGCGCGGCGGCTCGCCTTGCGGTCCTCCTTGGGTGCGGCACCCTCCGCCTGGCGCCCGGCCTTGTCGGCCCGCGCCTCGCGCCGCTCGCCCTCCAGCCGCGCCTTGAGCCAGGCGCGATAGTCCTCCAGGTCGCCGTCGAAGGGCTCGACGCGATGGTCGGCCACCTTCCAGAACTCATCCACCGTGGCACGCAGCAGGTGGCGGTCATGGGAGACCAGGATCACCGTGCCCTCGAAGCTGGCCAGGGCCTCGGTGAGCGCCTCGCGCATCTCCAGGTCGAGGTGGTTGGTGGGCTCGTCGAGCAGCAGCAGGTTGGGCTTGCGCCAGGCCACCAGGGCCAGGGCCAGGCGCGCCTTCTCGCCGCCGGAGAAACGCCCCACCTCGCCGAAGGCGTCGTCGCCCTGGAAGCCGAAGCCACCGAGGAAGGTGCGGATCGCCTGATCGCTGGCGGTGGGCGAGAGCCGCTGCACGTGCATGAACGGCGTCGCCGCCATGTCGAGCCCCTCGAGCTGGTGCTGGGCGAAGTAGCCGACGGCGAGATGCTCGCCCGGCACCCGCTTCCCCGCCAGCAGCGGCAGCTCGCCGGTCAACGACTTGATCAGGGTCGACTTGCCGGCCCCGTTGGGGCCCAGCAGGCCGATGCGCTGGCCCGGCAGCAGGGTCAGCTTGACCTCGTCGAGCTGGACTTTCTCCTCACCGGCGGTGTCGCGGTAGCCGAGCCGGGCCTGGTCGAGCACCAGCAGCGGGTGGGAGGTCTTGTCCGAGGCCGGAATGGTGAAATGGAACGGCGAGTCGGCATGGGCCACGGCGATGTCGCCCATGCGCTCGAGCATCTTCATCCGGCTCTGGGCCTGGCGCGCCTTGCTCGCCTTGGCCTTGAAGCGCGCCACGAAGCGCTCGATCTCCTCGCGTCGGGCCTGCTGCTTGGCCGCCTCGGCCTGCTGCAGCGCCAGCTTTTCGGCGCGGGTGCGCTCGAAGGTGGAGTAGTTGCCGCGGTAGAGCACCAGCCGACGCCGGTCGAAGTGGACGATGTGGTCGCACACCGCGTCGAGGAAGTCGCGGTCGTGGGAGATCAGCAGCAGGGTACCGGGATAGCGTACCAGCCACTGCTCCAGCCACAGCAGGGCATCGAGGTCCAGGTGGTTGGTAGGCTCGTCGAGCAGCAGCAGATCCGAGGGCATGAACAGCGTGCGCGCCAGGTTGGCGCGCATGCGCCAGCCGCCGGAAAACGCCGACAGCGGCCGCGTCAGGTCGGCCTGGGTGAAGCCCAGCCCGATCAGCAGCTGGGCGGCACGCGCCGGGGCACTGTAGCCGTCAAGCGCCTCGATGACGCCGTGCTGCTCGGCCTCGGCGTGGGCGTCGCCGCGCTCGCGCGCCGCCTCCAGCGCCGCCTCGGCCTGGCGCAGCTCGCGGTCGCCGTCGAGCACGTAGTCGACGATGGCGCGATCCAAGGCATCGACCTCCTGGGCCATGTGCGCGATGCGCTGTCCGCCGCTCATCTCGATCTCGCCGCGATCGGGGGCGAGCGTGCCCAGCAGCAGGCCGAACAGGCTGGACTTGCCGGCACCGTTGGGGCCGACGATACCGGCCTTGTGGCCGGCGTGCAGGGTCAGCTCGGCATCCTCGAGCAGGGTCTGGGTGCCGCGTTGCAGGGCAACCTGGCGCAGTGCAATCATGCAGGCTCCAACTGGCAATTCAGGGGGGCGGTCGTCGCCTCCGCTCGATCTCGAGAGAGCCGCCGACGACAGCCGATCATGAGTGACGATTCTACCGCAACCACAGCCGCGCTGCGGGCCGGGCTTGGCGCCGACCCGCTATGGGACTTCGCCCTGGCCTTCTACGCTCGCCCCGGCGTGGAAGCCGCCTGCCTGCGGCTGCAGGACGAAGCAGGGGTCGACGTGTGCGAGCTGCTGTGGCACTGCTGGCTGTACCGCCACGGCCTGACCCTGGCCGCCGAGCCCGTCGAACTCGAGGCCATTCGCCACTGGCAGTGCGAGGTCACACGACCGCTGCGCCGCCTGCGTCGTCAGCTCAAGGCCGAGGCCGCCTGCAGCCGCGGCGTCGCCGAGGTGCGCCGGCAGATCCAGCAGGCCGAGCTGGCGGCCGAGCGTGAAACCCTGGAGCGACTTCAGCGCCTGGCCGAGCAGGCCAGGGAGATCGCCCCTCTGCCCGCCCCCGCTAAAAGTCTCGAAATTTCTCTGGCAAGTCGCTGGAAATTACAGAAAAAAGCGCAACTTTTGGCAGTACAAACCCTCGAATACCGCCTTGACCCTCTGTAGGGGGCACGCTAGCCTGAAAAAAGCTGTGTAGCCTTTTTGGCTACCGATGCCTGTTGATGTCGCTATTTTCACCGGGCCAAACCTGCGAGGAGAAGATAATAATGAAGGCAACCAAGCTGTTGACCACTGCCAGTATCGGCGCAATGCTGTTCGGCATGTCGGCTGCCGCTCATTCCGCTGAATGGCGTTACGCGCATGAGGAATTCGAGGGTGACGTACAGGACGTATTTGCCGTCGCCTTCAAGGAATATATCGAGGAAAACTCCGACCACACCGTACAGGTTTATCGTTTCGGCGAGCTGGGTGAGTCCGACGATATCATGGAGCAGACCCAGGCCGGCATCCTGCAGTTCGTCAACCAGTCGCCCGGCTTTACCGGCGCCCTGATTCCCGAAGCCCAGATCTTCTTCATCCCCTATCTGCTGCCCACCGACGAAGAGACCGTGCTCGAGTTCTTCGACGAGAGCAAGGCCATCAACGAAACGTTCCCGGAACTCTATGCCGAGCAGGGCCTCGAGCTGCTCAAGATGTATCCCGAAGGCGAGATGGTCGTCACCGTGGACGAGCCGATCCGCACCCCGGAAGATCTGCGCGGCAAGAACATCCGCACCATGACCAACCCGCTGCTCTCCGAGACCTACCGGGCCTTCGGCGCCACACCGACCCCGCTGCCCTGGGGTGAGGTGTACGGCGGCCTGCAGACCGGCATCATCCAGGGCCAGGAGAACCCGATCTTCTGGATCGAGTCCGGCGGCCTCTACGAGGTTTCCCCGCACCTGGTGTTCACCGGCCATGGCTGGTTCACCACCGCGATGATGGCCAACAAGGACTTCTTCGACGGCCTCTCCGAGGAGGACCAGGAACTGATCCGCGAAGCCTCAGAAGCGGCCTACGACCACACCATCGAGCATATCCAGGGCCTGGCCGAAGAGTCGCTCGAGAAGATTCAGGAAGCCTCCGACGAGGTCACCGTGACGCGCCTCGACGAGGACGAGATCCAGGCCTTCCGCGAGCGCGCACCACAGGTCGAGGAGCGTTTCATCGAGATGACCGGCGAGCGCGGCGAGGAGCTGCTCGAGCAGTTCAAGGCCGACCTGGAAGCCGTGTCAGGCGAGTGACCCCGCAAGCACGGGCAACTTGCCGTGAAACGCATGAAGGGGTAGCCGGCCGGCTGCCCCTTCGTGTTTCCGGCCGGCGCGTTCCCCCGGCCAATCAGCGTTGAAGCCGGCACGCTCTTGCCGGGCTCATGTTGTTACCCTTTGGTGAGGGAAACACGCTTCACTATCTTGCGGGGGAGCCCCTTGCAGGCAAGTCCCCCAGGAGACCGGTCGCATGACAGAAGAAGATTCGGAAAAGAACTACCGCTCCACGCTCCCCGGCCCGCTTGGCATCGTCGACACCTGGATCAGCCGCGCCGAGTCGGCCATTCTGGCGCTGGGCGTTATCCTGATGGCACTGAACACCGTGGCCAACGTGGTCAGCCGCTTCGCCCTGGGCGAAAGCCTGCACTTCTCCGAGGAGATCAACCGCATCCTGATCGTGATGATCACCTTCGCCGGGCTCGGCTATGCCGCCCGCCATGGCCGCCATATTCGCATGTCGGCGATCTATGACGCCCTGCCCACCGGGGGCCGGCGCGCCCTGATGGTCGTCATCTGTCTGTTCACCTCGCTGGTGATGTTCGTGCTCTGCTACTTCTCGATCGGCTATATCGAGACTTTGTATGGTCGCGGCCGCGTGCTGCCTTCACTGAGCATTCCGGTCTGGATCATCTACCTTTGGGTACCCGTCGGCTTCACCATTACCGGCATTCAGTATCTGCTTACCGCCATCAAGAATCTCACCTCCCGTGACGTCTATCTGTCGACCCATGTGGTCGATGGCTACAAGGATACCGAAACGGAAGTCTGACGCAGGGCGCGAGGAAACATCACCATGACAACCATCATAGTCTCCATCATGATCGTGCTCCTGCTGCTGGGGTTTCCGATGATGATCCCGCTGGCGACGGCTGCCTTCGTCGGCTTCTTCATGACCTTCGGCGGCCTCGGGCAGATGGAAACCCTCATCCAGCAGATGATGGGGGGTATTCGTCCCACGGCACTGATCGCCGTGCCGATGTTCATCCTGGCCGCCGACATCATGACCCGCGGTCAGTCCGCCGGGCGCCTGATCGATATGGTCATGAGCTTCGTCGGCCACGTGAAGGGCGGGCTCGCCGTCAGCACCGCCGCCTCCTGCACCCTGTTCGGCGCCGTCTCGGGTTCGACCCAGGCCACCGTGGTGGCGGTGGGCTCGCCGCTGCGGCCACGCATGCTCAAGGCCGGCTACTCGGACTCCTTCACCCTGGCGCTGATCATCAACTCCAGCGACATCGCCTTTTTGATACCGCCGAGCATCGGCATGATCATCTACGGGGTCATCTCGGGCACCTCGATCGGCGAGCTGTTCATCGCCGGCATCGGCCCGGGGCTGCTGATCCTGGCGATGTTCTCCGTCTACTGCATCGCCTATGCCGTTCTCAACCATGTGCCCACCGAGCCCAAGTCGAGCTGGAGGGAGCGAGCCCGCGCCGTGCGCGACGCGCTGTGGCCGCTGGGCTTCCCGGTCCTGATCGTGGGTGGTATCTACGGCGGCATCTTCAGCCCCACCGAGGCCGCCGCCGCCTGCGTGCTGTATGCGGTGCTGCTCGAGTTCGTGGTCTTCCGCTCGCTGAAGCTGCCGGACATGTATACCATTGCCAAGTCCACCGGCCTGATCACCGCGGTGGTGTTCATCCTGGTGGCGGTGGGCAACGGCTTCTCCTGGATCATCTCGTTCGCCCAGATCCCGCAGACCCTGCTGGGGGCATTCGGCATCAACGAGGCCGGGCCGGTCGGCGTGCTGGTGGCCATCTCGGTGGCCTTCTTCATCGCCTGCATGTTCGTCGACCCCATCGTCGTGATCCTCGTACTCACGCCCATCTTCGCCCCGGCAATCTCGGCCTCGGGCCTCGACCCGGTGCTGGTGGGCGTGCTGATCACGCTGCAGGTGGCGATCGGCTCGGCGACGCCACCCTTCGGCTGCGATATCTTCACCGCCATCGCGATCTTCAAGCGACCCTACTGGGAGGTGATACGCGGCACGCCGCCCTTCGTGTTCATGCTGATCCTGGCGGCGGCGCTGATCATCATGTTCCCGCAGATCGCCCTGTTCCTGCGCGACCTGGCCTTCCGCTAACGGACCGCCCGATACTGAGGAGTTGCTGAGATGTTCAATCGCATATTGGTACCGGTGGACGGTTCGAAGGGTGCCCTCAAGGCGCTGGAGAAGGCCGTCGGCCTGCATCTGCTCACCGGCGCCGAACTCTACGTGCTGTGCGTGTTCAAGCACCACAGCCTGCTCGAGGCATCGCTCTCCATGGTGCGTCCGGAGAGGCTCGACATCCCCGACGACGCCCTCAAGGAGTACGCCACCGAGATCGCCGTGCATGCCAAGAGCGAGGCGGTCGAGCTGGGCGCCGACCCGGCCCGCCTGCGCGCCTTCGTCAAGGGCGGGCGCCCTTCGCGCACCATCGTGCGCTTCGCACGCAAGCGGGAGTGCGACCTGATCGTGATCGGCGCCCAGGGCACCAACGGCGAGAAGAGCCTGCTACTGGGCAGCGTGGCCCAGCGCGTTGCCGGCTCCGCTCACTGTCCCACCCTGGTGGTGTGAGCCTGCCGGGCGGGCAGCGTGCGGCAAGTGCGGAACCGGCCCCGCCCTGATAGAGTCCGAATACTGTTGCACGCCGCTCAATGACTAATCGATAGGACTCTGCATGAAGACACTGCTGACTTCCGCCTCCTTGGTTGCCCTGGTGGCCACGACGCCGTTCGTTCTGGCCGCGCCGGAAACCGAGGACGAACGTCTCAGCTACAGCCTGGGTGTCGCCTACGGGCAGAGCATCGCCCAGGAATACCCCGAGCTCGACATCGACGCCTTCACCGATGCCATTCGCGACCTCATCGAGGGCAACGACCTGGCCATGGAAGCCGACGAGATGGCCGAGACCCTGAGCCAGTTCCAGCAGGATGCGCTGGCGGCGCGCCAAGCCGAGGCCGAGGAGATAGCCGAGCGTAACCTCACCGAGGGGCAGGCGTTCATGGAAGAGAACGCCGAGCGCGAGGAGGTCACCACCACCGACTCGGGCCTGCAGTACGAAGTGCTGGAGAGCGGCGATGGTGAGAGCCCCGGGCCGAGCTCCCACGTCGAAGTGCACTACGAGGGCACCCTGGTCGACGGCACCGTGTTCGACAGCTCCTTCGACCGCGGCCAGCCGCTGAGCTTTCGCGTGGACCAGGTGATCGAGGGCTGGCAGGAAGCGCTGCAGCTGATGAGCGTGGGCGACACCTGGATGCTGTTCATTCCACCGGAGCTGGGCTACGGCGCCCAGGGCCAGGGACCCATCGGCCCCAACGAGACGTTGATCTTCCGCGTCGAACTGCTCGATGTCGTGGAGTGACGCCGGTCGCATGCGCGTCGCGCCCCTGATCGCCGCCGGGCTGCTGCTGGCGTCCGCCGCGAACGCCGAGGAGCGCCTGCCGGAGCTGCCCCGTCTCGCCGTTGTCCCTGACGATACCAGCGTGATCGGCGTCTCCTCGGGCGGCTACATGGCCACCCAACTGGCCATCGCCTGGCCCGAGCGCTTCCGGGGCCTGGCCGTGCTCGCCGCGGGCCCCTGGAGCTGCGCCGAGGGCGGCCTGGGGCAGGCGCTCGGCCAGTGCATGTCGCTGCGCCGCGGGCGCCCCGACCTCAACGCCCTGGACGTGCGCCGGCGCGACTATCAGGCGCGCGACCTGGTGGGCGAGGCCGATGACATTGCCGAACTGCGCGCCTTCGTCTGGCATGGAGAGGCAGATGGCGTGGTAGATCCCTCGCTCGGCGGTGCGCTGGCCGAGCAGTTGGCCGGCTGGCTGAACGACCCCGAGGAGCAACTCAAGGTGGTGCAGTCGCCCGATGTCGGCCACGGCTGGCCGATCGAGGCCGATGAGCGGATCCCGCCCAGCTGGCTGGCCCCGTGCGGCAGCGGCGGCGGCTCGCACATGCTGGCCTGCGGCCTGGATATCGCCGGCGAGGCGCTGGCGTGGCTGCATGGGTCGCTGGAGCCGGCGCAGCCCATTTCGCCGGCCCGGTTGCTACGCTTCGACCAGGCCCCCTTCGACGCCCGCGGCCTGGGCGATGTCGGCTACGTGCTGGTGCCGGAGGAGTGCGAGGCGGGAGGCTGCGGCCTGACCGTGGCGCTGCACGGCTGCGGCATGACCGAGGAGCAGATCGACGAGGCCTTCGTACGCTACAGCGGCCTCAACGAATGGGCCGCGGCCAACCGCCGCGTCGTGCTCTACCCTCAGGCCAGCCCCAGCCTGGCCAATCCTCAGGGCTGCTGGGACTGGTGGGGCTTCGCCGAGAGCACCTGGCAGCTCGATCCGTTGCACGACACTCGCGAAGGCACCCAGGTGAAGGCGCTGATGGCCATGGTCGAGCGACTCGAGGAAGCTTCCGAGGAGTAGGTGCGGGCGGGGCTTGCGCCGCTAGCCGCCGAGCTCCTGCTCCAGCGCCGCACGCAGTGCATGCGGCGTCGGCGAGTAGAGTACCCGCTGCCGGATCGTGCCGTCACGATCGACCAGGTAGAGCGAGGAGCTGTGGTCGATGGTATATGCCATGGCCGAGTCGGGCGTCTCCACCCGACGCCACACCACGCCGTAGCGCTCGGCCAGCTCCTCGAGCTGGGCCTGACTGC
The DNA here is from genome assembly GCF_017868775.1 of Billgrantia sulfidoxydans. Taxonomy (NCBI): domain Bacteria; kingdom Pseudomonadati; phylum Pseudomonadota; class Gammaproteobacteria; order Oceanospirillales; family Halomonadaceae; genus Billgrantia; species Billgrantia sulfidoxydans. The sequence continues at coordinate 4,316,388 of NZ_CP053381.1, forward strand.
CGGTGGCGCCGATGAAGGCGTCGCCGAAATAGCCGACGTACTCGCCGAGACGCGCCAGCGTATCGCGCTCGGGGTCCAGCGACACCAGCAGCGGCACCACACGCCGCCGTTGATCTTCGTCCAGCCCCTGCATCACCTGGCGCATGACCGACAGGCTCATCGGGCAAACGTCCGGGCAGTGGGTGTAGCCGAAGAACAGCACGGCCAGCTGGTCGTCTTCGAGCTGGGTCAGCGAAAAATCGCCCTGGGTCGAGGGCAGCTCCACCGGCCCGCCCTTCGGGCTGCCGTCGTCGGCCCGGTGCAGCTGCTGGTAGCCGAACAGCCCGCCAAGGGCCACCAGTATGACCAGCGCACCTACCGCCCCCCAGATACGTTGCCGCTTCATGGCACACTCCGCTCCACCGTGAAATCGAACCGGCTTCCCAGCCGGCCTGCGGGGGTTTCCACGATCACCTGCGCCTGCCAGGGCATGGCCGACTGGGTGCAGATCGGCACTTGGCCGACCCCCTCGAAACGCCCCTTATCCTGCTTGCTCAGGGGGAAGCGATGCAAGCCCATGTCCATGTCGCGGCCGACGAAGTCGACGCTTGCCGCCTCCACCTCGACGCCGTCCACGCGGACCGTCAGCGGCAGCCGCTCCAGCGCCCGGATCCCCGCAGGAGCGTCGATGCTCAGGGTCAGCGTGCGCCCCTCGCCGAGGCCGGCGCTGCAGGCCGCGCGGTGCAGGTCGCAGGGCAGCGTGGCGTAATGCCAGTCGACGTCGGACTCGCCGCGCAGCAGGTGGGCCGCCAGGTACCACAGCGCCACGCTGAGCGTCACCAGCGTGGCCAGCATCATCAGGCGCAACCTCGGGAAGCGGGATTTGTCCGCATCGGGCAGGGAGGAGGAGGTCATGGCAGCGAAGGCAGCACTTCAAAGGATAGAGCGGTAAGCTTAACAGCATTTGGCTTCCGGCCAGGCGTGTACCGTTGTCGCAGGGTTTAACGCTCAATTGATGGCCAACAAACCACAAGGATACCGCTATGCAAGGCGTCGCCGATGCGCTGGGGCCCCTGTTTCTGCTGATTCTGCTCGGCGCCGCGCTGGGCCGGCTGCGCCAGCCGAACGGAGAATTCTGGGCTCAGCTCGAAAAGGTGATCTATTTCCTGCTGTTCCCCGCCATGCTGGTCGCCACCCTGGCGACCGCCGACGTGGGCGAAGTTCCCGTGGTCCGGCTGGCCACCGCCCTGCTCGGCGGGCTGGTCGCGTTCGCCGTCCTGCTGTGGGCCGTGCAAGGGCGGCTGAGCCTCGAGCCGGCGGCCTTCACGTCGGTGTTCCAGGGCGCGCTGCGCTTCAACACCTACGTCGGCGTGGCCGGCGCCGCGGCCCTGCACGGTTCCGCCGGTGCCACGGTGGCGGCGGTCGCCGTGGCGCTGATGGTGCCGGTGGTCAACGTGCTGTGCGTGGCCAGCTTCATCGCCGCCGGTACCCTCGGCCCCTCGAGCCTGGGCAAGAGCCTGGCGGCACTGGTGCGCAACCCCCTGATCCTCGCCTGCCTGGCCGGCATCGGCCTCAATCTCTCCGGCATCGGCCTGCCCGGCTGGAGCGCCTCCGCCGTGGAGCTGCTGGGCCGCGCCGCCCTGCCGCTGGGGCTGGTCGCGGTGGGTGTTGCCCTGCGCCCCCAGGCGCTGCTGCGGGTGGATCGCGGCGTGTGGACTGCCAACCTGGTCAAGCTGCTGTTGATGCCGGCGCTGGTGCTGGCCGTGGCGCTGCTGCTGGGGCTGGATGCCGTGAGTCGCGACGTGGCGCTGCTGTTCGCCGCCCTGCCCACCGCCACGTCGGCCTATATCCTGGCGCGCCAGCTGGGTGGCGATGCCGAGCTGATGGCCGCCCTGATCACCGGCCAGACGCTGCTGGCCATGGCGACGCTACCCCTGTGGCTGCATCTCGCCGGAAGCTGAAATAAAAAACATTCGCATTCGTGTTGACGGCGATAATGAGAATGGCTTACATTGAAGGCGTGGTGTTGATGAGGCACCACGGCCATTAGGGGAACCGCCAGTTTCCCGCTATGGTTTCTCCCCCTCATTGCTAGTCACGGTCTTGCCTGCGCCTCCCCTGGAGGCGCTTTTTTTTGCTTGGAAGGTCCCTCATTGCTGCTTTTTACAAGGCCAGGGTCTTGCCTGCACCTCCTCTGGAGGCGCTTTTTTTTGCTTGGAAGGCCCCTCATTGCTGCTTTTTACAAGGTCAGGGTCTTGCCTGCGCCTCCCCTGGAGGCGCTTCCTTGTTCAGAAACACCCCCTCATTGCTGCTTTTTACAAGGTCAGGGCCTTGCCTGCGCCTCACCCACCCTCATCCCGCTCCTGCGCCGCGCCAGGGCCCACGCCCCCGCAGGCGCTCGCGCAGCAACTCAGCCAGCGCCTGGGCGGCAGGCCGCGAGCCCGGCTCGATGGCGCGGGCGAAGTGCAGCTGCGCTTCGCAGCGCCCGAGCACGGGCAACCCTTCGGCCTCGCCCAGCTCACGCATGGCGGGGGTCAGACGCTCGCGGTCGAGCACGCTGATCGCCAGGCCCGTCTCCACCGCGCGTTCGATGGCGTGGATGCTGGTGCTGGTGAACACCGCGTGCCAGGGCCTGCCCAGCCGCTTCAGGGCTTCGGCGGCCAGCGCCCGGTAGGGACAATCGACCTCGTGCAGGGCCAGCGGCAGGCTGTCCCGCTCGGTCAGGTTGGCGATACGTGGCGCGGCCCATACCGGCCGGGTGCGCCACAGCGGCTCGCCCCCGGGCAAGGCGATGGGGCGGTCCAGCACCACCGCCAGGTCCAGCCGCGCGCGCTCCAGCTGGCGTGCCAGCTCGCCGCTGGTGGCCGTCACCGCCTGCAGCAGCACCTCGGGGTGGCGCGCGGTGAACTCGGGCAATACGTCGCCGAGCAGCTCGCGGGCGTAATCCTCGGGCAGGCCGAAGCGCACCTTGCCCCGCAGGCCACGCCCGGCGTAGCGAGCGACAATGCCGTCGTGCATACGCAGCAGTTCGCGCGCCTCCTGCAACAGCGCCTCGCCGGTGGCGGTCGGCACGACGCCGCGCGGCCCGCGCTCCAGCAGGCGGGCATCGAGCAACGCCTCCAGGCGCTTGATCTGCATGCTGATGGCGCTGACGGTGCGGTGCCGCTGTTCGGCCGCCGCCGCCAGCGAGCCAAGCCGGGCCGCTGCCTGGAAGCTGCGCAGCAGTTCGAGATCCAGCGTCGCCGAGACTTCAACCATATTGAACCCTGCCTGCAAACAATATCGCTTCATTGAAGCCTCGATAGCCGTCAAGCTCAAGCTCCCGTAACCGAGGAGCACAACAATGCCTCAGCAGATCCTGTCGCTACTGATCGCCGCCGGCTTCGTGGTGTGCTGGAGCTCCGGCTTCGTTGGTGGCCGACTTGCCAGCGCACTGGATACGCCAGTGCTCAGTCTGTTCGCCTGGCGCTTTCTGCTCGCCGCCCTGCTGGTGGCGCTATGGTGCCGGTGGCGGCTCGACGAAGCGCCGAGGGCGAGCGATATGCGGCGGGAGATGGCGGTCGGCAGCCTGACCATGGGCGGCTACCTGCTGGGCGTGATCGTGGCCATCGACCTGGGCGTCAGCGCCAGCGTCACGGCGCTCGTCACCGCCCTGCAGCCGCTGCTGGCAGCGGCACTGGCAGGCCCGCTGCTGGGAGAACGCCTGCAGCCGCGTGGCTGGCTGGGAATGGCCATCGCCAGCCTGGGCGTGGCGCTGTGCGTGGCCGACGACATGCAGCAACCGCTGGCCGCGCCGTGGTGGGCCTATCTAGTGCCGCTGTTGTCGGTGGTCTCGGTCACGCTCGGCAGCGTACTGGCGGTGCGTCAGGCACCCGCCATGCCGCTACCGGCGGCGCTGCTGGCCCAATTGCTCGCGGCCGCGGGAATCTTCCTGCTGGCCGCGCTGGTAGTGGGGGGAGGCAGGCTGTCGCCGCCGACGCTGGCCCCCCCTTTCCTTGCCGCCATCGGCTGGCTGGTGGTGCTGTCGAGCCTGGGCGGCTACGGCTTCTTCATCGCCAGCCTGCGGCGCCTCGGCGTCACGCTGACCTCGGCGCTGGTGCACCTGACGCCGGGAGTGACGCTGCTGTGGGCCGCGGCGATGTTCGGCGAGCGCCTCGGCCCGACCGGGCTCGCCGGCATGGTGCTGGCCGGCGGCGGTGCCGGCCTGGCTATTCGCTACGTTCGAAGATCAGGTCCCACACCCCGTGACCGAGACGCTCGCCGCGTGCCTCGAACTTGGTCAGCGGGCGAAACGCCGGACGCGGCACATAAGGTGCCGTCTCGGGCGTCGCAGAGTTGACGTAGCCCGGCGCGGCCGCCATCACCTCGGCCATCCACTCGGCGTAGGCCTGCCAGTCGGTGGCCATGTGCAGCTTGCCACCCAGCTTCAAGCGGGTACGAATCAGCTCGACGAAAGCGGGCTGCACGATGCGCCGCTTGTGGTGCTTCTTCTTTGGCCAGGGGTCGGGGAAGAACAGCTGCAGGGTGTCGAGGCTGGCTTCCGGCAGGCACTGTTCGAGCACGGCCAGGGCGTCCTCGCGATAGACGCGAAAGTTGGTCAGGCCGCGCTTGTCGGCCTCGTCGAGCAGCTTGCCCACCCCCGGGGCGTGCACCTCGATGCCGATGAAGTCGGTGTCGGGGTGGGTCTCGGCCTGCTCAACCAGCGAGGCGCCCATGCCGAAGCCGACCTCCACCACCCGCGGTGCCCGGCGCCCGAACAGGGCGTCGAGGTCCTGCCGACCGTCGGCCAGGGTCAGGCCCAGCCGCGGCCAGACCTCTTCCAGGCCGCGGGTCTGGGCCTGGGTCATGCGCCCGGCACGCAGCACGTAGCTCTTGATGCCGCGACGATGCAGCGGGGCGTCCGGCCCTTCCGGGCCGGTGGTGGCGGTATCGCGTTGCGGGTCACTCATGGATTCGTTGCGGCTCCGGTGGGTTCAGCCGTTGATGCGGCCGGCAAAGGGCGAGGAAGGCTCGGCGGTCTGGCGACGCGGCATGCGTCCGGCGAGGAAGGCCTCGCGCCCGGCCTCGACGGCCTTCTTCATGGCGCTGGCCATCAGCACCGGCTGGCGGGCGTGGGCGATGGCCGAGTTCATCAGCACGCCGTCGCAGCCCAGCTCCATGGCCATGGCGGCGTCAGAGGCGGTGCCGATCCCGGCATCCACCAGCACTGGCACCTGCGCCTGGTCGATGATCAGGCGGATGTTGTGCGGGTTCTGGATGCCGTGACCGGAGCCGATCAGCGAGCCCAGCGGCATGATCGCGCAGCAGCCCAGGCGCTCGAGCTCCTTGGCCACGATGGGGTCGTCGCTGGTGTAGACCATCACGTCGAAGCCGTCCTTGAGCAGCTCCTCCGCCGCCTTGAGGGTTTCGACCACGTTGGGATAGAGGGTCGAGTCGTCGCCCAGCACCTCGAGCTTGACCAGCTTGTGGCCGTCGAGCAGCTCGCGCGCCAGCTTGCAGGTGCGCACGGCGTCCTTGGCGGTATAGCAGCCGGCGGTATTGGGCAACAGGGTGAAGCGCTCCGGCGGTACCACGTCGAGCAGGTTGGGACCGGCTTCCTGGCCGAGATTGGTGCGGCGCACGGCGAAGGTGACGACCTCGGCGCCTGAGGCGGCGATGGCCTCGGCGGTCTCGTCGAAGTCCTGGTACTTGCCGGTGCCGACCAGCAGGCGCGAGGCGAAGGCGTGGCCGGCAATCCGCAGCGGCTGGTCCTGGAAGAAGTCTGTCATCGTTTGGGCCTGTGTCTGTAGCGAAGTCTGGATCGGCAAGCGGGCGGACGACGTAGGCGTCAGCCACCGCCGATGGCGTGGACGATCTCGATGCGGTCGCCGTCGGTCAGGGAGGTGGTGTCGTGCTCGCTCTTGGGCACGATCTCCTCGTTGCGCTCGACGGCGATACGCCGCCCGCTCAGACCAAGGCTGTCGATCAACTGCGCCAGCGTGAGACCGGGGGCTAGGTCTCGGGCCTCACCGTTGAGCTGAATCTGCATGGCGTGCTCTCCACGTTGACGAGTGTCGCGGGCCGATATTGTAGCCCCTTAGCGCTCCCCGCGGTACGGTAGGCGGCAATGCCTTGTCCGCAGGAGGAGACACGATGCATGACCGCGGTTGGTGGTGCCTGGCGGCGCTCTCGGGTGGCATGACGGTGATGGCCGGCGCCTTCGCCGCCCACGCCCTGCAGGGCCAGCTGCCCGAACGGTTGGCGGCGGCCTTCGAGACCGGCGTGCGCTACCAGATGTGGCACACCCTGGCGCTACTCGGCGTGCTGGGCTGGCGCGCCGCGCGTCCCACCCGCGGCCAGTACCTCGTGCTGGGTCTTTGGACAGCGGGGATCCTGCTGTTCTCCGGCTCCCTCTACGCGCTGGCACTCAGCGGCCTCGGCGGCCTGGGCATGGTGACGCCGTTCGGCGGCGTGCTGCTGATCGCCGGCTGGCTGGCGCTGGCCGTCTGTGCGCTGCGCGGCCTGCCCGAGGCTCAGTCCGAATCCGGGATGGCGTAGGTCGCGGTGACGTGGGCCACGGGGCGCTCGTCGCCGGCGGAGAACAGCTGCACCTCACCCACCGCCAGGCGGCGCCCCAGCTTGATCACGCGGGCGTTGGCGATCAGGTCGCGGTCGCCGCGGGCGCGGCGCAGGAAATGGCAGTTGAGGTCGGTGGTCACGGCCATCGGCTCGGGGCCGATCTGGGCCAGGATCGCCACGTAGAGGCAGACGTCGGCGAGCCCCATCATGGTCGGCCCGGACACGCTGGAGCCCGGCCGCAGGTGCTCGTCCTCGATGGCCAGGCTCATGGTCGCCCGCATGTGATCGACCGCCTCGATGGTGCCGGCGCGCTGGGGAAACACCTCGTCGAGAAAGTCCTCGATGGCGGCGGCGGTCATCACGGGCATGAGACTCTCCTGGCAGTAGGCGATGGAAGCGAGGCTCAAGATAACGCAAGCCAACCCTTCCGCACAGTCGTCCTCCACAGGAAACCGTACGCCCCCGCACGACGACAGCATGAACCGAATCGTTCAATGGTCGAGCATACCGCTAACGGTGAAATCTTCCATTAACATGCCGGGGCAAGGATACCCTCGACAGGTTGGGGGCGCGTGCGCCCTGGCGGGAGAGACAATGACAATACCCAGCCCCGTGACGAACCAGGCCCGCTACCACATTGCCGTGGTGGACGACGAAGTCGACATGCTGGATGTGCTGCAGGATGTCCTTCAGGAGGAGGGCTACCGGGTCAGCGCCCTGCGCAGCGGCCAGGCCCTGCATGAACTGCTCGCCCGCGACCCGGCCGACCTGGTCGTGCTCGACCTGAAATTGGCCGGCGAGAACGGCCTGCAGGTGGCTCGCGAGGTTCGCGCGACCAGCCCGGTGCCGATCATGATGCTGACCGGCAAGGGGGATGAAACCGATCGCATCCTGGGCCTGGAGGTCGCGGCCGACGACTTCCTGATGAAGCCGTTCAACCTGCGCGAACTGATGGCGCGGGTGGGTGATCCGCCAATACGCTTCACCCCAATCGAAGGGAGCCCGTGTGCGCAAGCTGTTCATCCTCCTGGTGGCGCTGTATGCCGCTCCTCTTCACGCCGAGCCGCTCAGGATCGGGGTCAGCGTGGCGGATCTGGGCAATCCCTTCTTCGCCACCCTGGCAGAGGCCATCGGCGACTCGGCGCAGGCGCTGCATCCCGGCGACGTGGCGCTGGAGGTCAGGTCGAGCGCCTACGACCTCGAACGCCAGGTCCACCAGCTCGACGCCTTCACGCAAGCGGGCATGGACATCATCGTGCTGGCCGCCGCCAACAGCGAGGCCATCGGGCCGGCCGTGCGCCGGGCCCAGCAGGCCGGCATCGTGGTGGCAGCGGTCGACATCGATGCACAGGGGGCGGATGTCACCGTCACCACCGACAACGTTCAGGCCGGGGAGGTGGCCTGCGCTTACATGGCCGAGCGTCTGGGGCACGCCGGGCGAGTGGCGATCATCAACGGCGCGCCGGTGTCGTCGGTGACGGATCGCGTGAGCGGTTGTCGCGCGGTGCTGAACCGGCACCCCGGGATCGAACTGCTCAGCGACGACCACAACGGCGGTGGCACCTACAGCGGCGGCCTCGAGGCCATGACCTACCTGATCAGCGTCTACCCCGAGCTGGATGCGGTGTTTGCCATCAACGACCCATCGGCCATCGGGGCGGCCAGCGCCGCTCGCCTGGCCGGGCAGTCGGGCCTGTTCATCGTGGGGGTGGATGGTTCACCCGAAGGCATCGCAGCGCTGCAGGAGTCCCCGGCGCTGCTGGTCGCCACCGCCGCGCAATCCCCGCGCCGCATGGCGGAAACGGCCATTCGCGAAAGCCTGGGTCAGCTGGCCGCGAGCGGGCGCCAGGAGCGCCAGGCGATCCGGCTCGCCACGCAGCTGATCACGCGGGAGAATGCCGGGCATTTCGACCCTTGGGGAGACGGCGCCGCAGCCAAGTAGCGATGCGCGGGACGCCGCCTTGCCGCAATGCACAGCGCCCCCGCCGGTCTCCCGACGGGGGCGCTGTTTCAGGGCCGGCGTCGGCCGCGATCACTTGGCCTTGTGCACGGCGCGCCAGTGGTGCAGCAGCGGCTCGGTGTAGCCGGAAGGCTGCACGCGACCCTTGAAGATCAGGTCGCTGGCGGCCTGGAAGGCGCTGGAGCCGGCGTAGTCGGCCGACATCGGCGTATAGGCCGGGTCGCCGGCGTTCTGCTCGTCGACCACCTTGGCCATGCGCTCCAGGGTCTTCTGCACGCGCTCGGCGTCGACCACGCCGTGGTGCAGCCAGTTGGCGATGTGCTGGCTGGAGATCCGCAGCGTGGCACGGTCCTCCATCAGCCCCACGTCGTGGATGTCGGGCACCTTGGAGCAGCCCACGCCGTGCTCGACCCAGCGCACCACGTAGCCGAGGATGCCCTGACAGTTGTTGTCGAGCTCCTGCTGCCGCTCGGCGTCGGACCACTCGGCCTTCTCGGCCACCGGCACGGTGAGCAGGTCGTCCAGGAAGTCCGGCTCGCCCTGGGCCTCCAGCTCGCGCTGGATGGCGGCAACATCGATCTGGTGGTAGTGCAGCGCGTGCAGGGTCGCGGCGGTGGGCGACGGCACCCAGGCGGTGTTGGCCCCGGCCTTGGGATGGCCGACCTTCTGCTCGAGCATGGCGGCCATCAGGTCGGGCATGGCCCACATGCCCTTGCCGATCTGGGCGCGGCCGCGCAGGCCGCAGGCCAGGCCGACCTGGACGTTGTTGCGCTCGTAGGCGCCGATCCAGGCGGCATTCTTCATGTCGCCCTTGCGGATCATCGGGCCCGCCTCCATGGCGGTGTGCATCTCGTCGCCGGTGCGGTCGAGGAAGCCGGTGTTGATGAACACCACTCGCGAAGCGGCCTCGGCGATACACGCCTTGAGGTTGACCGAGGTGCGGCGCTCCTCGTCCATGATGCCCATCTTGAGGGTGTCGCGGGCCAGGCCCAGCAGGTCCTCGATGCGGCCGAACAGCTCATTGGCGAAGGCGACCTCCTTGGGACCGTGCATCTTCGGCTTGACGATGTAGACCGAGCCCTGGCGCGAGTTGCGCGCCTCACCTTCACCCTTCTTCAGGTCGTGCATGGCCAACAGGCTCGTCACGATGCCGTCGAGGATGCCTTCAGGCAGCTCGTTGCCGTCGGCGTCGAGCACCGCCGGGGTGGTCATCAGGTGGCCGACGTTGCGCACGAACATCAGCGAGCGGCCCGGCAGCGTCAGGCTGCCGCCGTCCGGCGTGGTGTAGTCGCGGTCGGCGTTGAGGCGGCGGGTGAAGGTCTTGCCGCCCTTCTCGATGGCTTCCGCCAGGTCACCCTTCATCAGCCCCAGCCAGTTGGCATAGACACCGACCTTGTCCTCGGCGTCGACCGCGGCCACCGAGTCCTCGCAGTCCATGATCGCGGTCAACGCGGCCTCGACCAGCAGATCCTTGACGCCGGCGGGATCGGTCTTGCCGATCGGGTGGCTGGGGTCGATCTGGATCTCCAGGTGCAGGTCGTGGTTGGCCAGCAGGATCGCCTCGGGGCTGGCGGCGTCGCCCTGATAGCCGATCAGCTTGCCCGGCTCCTTCAGGCCGGTCTCGCGGCCACCCTCGAGGGTTGCCACCAGATGCCCGTCGCGCAGCGCATACTTGACCGCGTCACGATGGCTGCCGGTGGCCAGCGGGGCGGCCAGGTCGAGCACGCCGCGAGCGTAGGCGATGACCTTCTCGCCGCGCTTGGGGTTGTAGCTCGCGCCCTTCTCGGCGCCGTCCTCCTCGGAGATGGCATCGGTGCCGTAGAGCGCGTCGTAGAGGCTGCCCCAGCGGGCATTGGCGGCATTGAGCGCATAGCGGGCGTTGCTCACCGGGACCACCAGCTGCGGGCCGGCCTGGAGGGCAACCTCGCGATCGACGTTGGCGGTGGAGACCGTGACCTGGGAGGGCGCCTCCGCCAAGTAGCCGACCTCCTCGAGGAAGGCGCGATAGACGCTCATGTCGCGCACGGGACCGGGGTTCTCGCGGTGCCAGGTATCCAGCTGCTCCTGCAGGCGCTCACGCTCGGCGAGCAATTCCCGGTTTTTCGGTGTCAGATCATGAAAGATGGCATCGACCCCGGCCCAGAAGCTCTCGGCATCGAGACCGGTGCCGGGGAGAGCCCGGTCGTTGATGAAACGGTCCAGTTCAGCGGCCACCTGGAGACGATGGCGTGTGACGCGTTCGGACATGGAAAAGTCTCCTCCTGCGTGGCGGCCGATGTCATGCGCTCGGCCAGCCGCAATTCGTGGGGTGATACCACTGCGAAGGCGCCAATTCTGTGGAAAACTGTTCCACATGTAAACCCGAAGGAGGGGCTACCCTACTAGACATAGGGTTAAGAACCGGCATTTTGACCAAATGGTCAGAAAAATGTGGCTTATCACAGTGATAGCTCACCCACAGCATGGTCGGTAGGTAAACTTACTGCACGCTTTATGCCGCGGTAGACGAAAGGATTCGAGGGGACAATGTCTTGATTCGCTGGAGAACGCCATGACCGACTTCACCCCGCTGCAGGCGCTGGGGCCGATTGCCCCCTTCCGGGCCGATGGAGAACCTTCGCTGGCCGGCTACCTGGCCCACTATGGCCTGGCGCCGCTGCTCACCGAGCGGGTCGGGCTCTACGTCGGCTACGTGGATGCCCAGCGCTACCAGCTCTGGACCCAGGTGTGGAACCCGACAGCGCCGATCGGCACGGTCTTCGTCGTGCACGGTTACTACGACCACCTCGGCCTCTATCGCCACCTGCTGGAACGGCTGCTGGAACGCCACTGGCGGGTGGTGCTGTGGGATCTGCCGGGGCATGGCCTGTCCAGCGGCAAACGCGCCTGCATCGACGATTTCGCCCACTATGGCGAATGCCTCCATGCGCTGCAGGAGCAGCTGGATGCCGGGGGCCTGGCCCCCCGCCCGTGGCTCGGCATCGGTCAGAGCACCGGCGCCGCCATTCTCGCCACCGACGCCTTGAGCCGACCTGGCGAAGGGCACTGGTCGGGCCTGGCCCTGCTCGCCCCCCTGGTGCGCCCCTTCGGCTGGCCCCAGGCGGGCTGGCTGCACACCCTGGTGGGCCCCTTCGTGCAGAGCGTGCCGCGGCGCTTCGCGGCCAACTCCACCGACGCCGAGTTCGCTGCCTTCCTGCGTGAGCACGACCCGCTGCAGCCGGAGCACCTCTCGCTGAACTGGGTCAGCGCCATGCGCCGCTGGATGCCCCAACTGCTCGCCCTGCCCCCCAGCGAGGTGCCCACCCTGATCCTGCAGGGGGAGCAGGACGTCACGGTGGACTGGGAGTGGAACCTGGCGGTGCTCGAGCGCAAGTTCCCCCATGCCCGTATCCACCGCCACCCGGAAGCACGTCATCACCTGGTCAACGAGGCCGAGCCCATTCGGGCCAGCCTGTTCGCCATCCTCGATGCCTTCGTCGCCGAGCTGGAACAAGGCCTGACGCCGACCGCCCAGGAGCGCCTCTCCCGATGCTGAGACCGATCGCCCTGCTCCTGCTGCTCGCCCTGTTCACCGGATGCGCCGCCCCGCCCCCCGAGCCCGACCCCATTCGCCGTGCCCTGCAGAACCTGAGCGACCGCGCCGTCGCTCGGGTGATGGACGTGGACGCCCTGCAGCCCACCCAGGAGCAGGTGTTGCTACTGGTGACACCCGAGGTGGATGCCAGTCTCGAGATCGGCAGCGAGCGCTTCCTGGAGAGCCTCACCCGCGCCCTGCTGGCGGCGAGCGACGGCCCCCAGGTGCTCGACTGGCGGCCCGCCATGAGCGGCGAGGGCGGCGACCACCAGTGGCGCATGGAGAGCCGCCTGGAAGCCACCGCCCCCCGCCTGACCCTCTCCGACCGAGACCTGTTGCCCTACCGCCTCACCCTGTCGCTCTATCGCCCCGACGCGGAGAGTGCACTGTGGGAGACCGAGATCGAGGGTGCCTTCGACGCCACGGCGTTGTAGCAGCCCCTATGCCTGGCGGAGCTGGCGGTCTAGCTGCCGGTAGCCGATCGCCTCCATCAGCTCGCCGCGCTCCGGATGCGGCTTGGCGGCCAGATCGGCCAGCGTCAGCGCCACGCGCAGCACCCGGTGGTAGGCGCGCGCCGACAGACGCAGGCGCTCGAGCACCCCCGCCAGCCAGGCACGGTCGGCCGTCGACAGGGCGCAGGCCGCTTCCAGTTCGCGCCCGCCCAGGTGGGCGTTGAGCGCGCCGCGGGCGTACTGCCGCTCGCGGGCGGCCACGACCCGGGCGCGCACCTCCGCCGAGCTCTCGCCTACCTCGCGTGAGGTGAGCTGCTCCGGCGGCAGCGCCGGCACTTCGATCTGCAGGTCGATGCGGTCGAGCAGCGGCCCGGAGAGCCGCGACTGGTAGCGCTGGATCTGCGCCGCGGTGCACTGGCAGGCCTGGCGCGGGTCGCCCAGGTGACCGCAGGGGCACGGGTTCATCGCGGCCACCAGCTGGAAACGGGCAGGGAAGCGGCGCTCGTGGTTGGCGCGAGCGATATGGATGCGGCCCGACTCCATCGGCTCGCGCATCACCTCAAGCACGTGACGGCTGAACTCGGGCAGCTCGTCGAGAAACAGCACGCCGTGGTGGGCCAGCGAGATCTCGCCCGGCCGCGGCCAGGAGCCGCCGCCGACCAGCGCCACGGCGCTGGCGGTGTGGTGCGGCGCGCGGAAAGGGCGGCGCCCCCACTGCTCGGCCAGGGGCAGGCCGCACACCGAGCGGATGGCGGCGACTTCCAGCGCCTCCTCCTCGGTGAGTTCGGGCAGGATACCGGGCAGGCGGCTCGCCAGCATGGTCTTGCCGGTGCCGGGTGGCCCCGCGAAGAGCAGGTTGTGCGAGCCGGCCGCGGCGATTTCCAGCGCGCGGCGGGCCTGGTGCTGGCCGCGCACCTCGGCCAGGTCGCCCTCGCGGGTGTCGGCGAGGGGTGGCGCTTCGAGACGGTGCGCGGCGATGGGCTCCTGCCCCAGCAGGTGGGCCATCACCTCGAGCAGGTGCTCGGCCGGCAGCACCTGAAGGTCGCCGGCCAGCGCCGCCTCGTCGGCATTCTCCCGGGGCACGATCAGCTTGCGCCCGGCCTTGCGCGCGGCGAGCGCCAGGGGCAGCACGCCGTTGATGGGGCGCAGACGGCCGTCCAGCGCCAGCTCGCCGACGCTCTCGATGCCTTCGAGTGCCTCGCCGGGCAGCTGGCCGGAGGCCACCAGGATGCCCAGTGCAATGGGCAGATCGAAGCGCCCGCCGACCTTGGGCAGGTCGGCGGGCGCCAGGTTGAGCACGATCCTGCGCGTATTGGGGAAATCGAAGCCGGCGTTGGTAAGGGCGCTACGCACCCGCTCGCGGCTCTCCTTGACGGCGGCCTCGGGCAGGCCGACCAGGGTCATCCCCGGCAGGCCGTTGGCCAGATGTACCTCGACCTGCACCTCGGGCGCTTCCAGCCCCAGGCCGGCCCGTGTGGCAACGATCGCCAGCATCGCGCAGTCCCTCGCAGTCCATGTGCGTAAGGGCTAGATACTAGCACTCTGCCGCAACGGGCTCTCCACGCTGGCTCAGCGCTCGGCCTGGTCGTCCTCCGCGTTGCTCGGTGCATCCTGCGGGGGAGAGGCATCTGCGGCGCCCTGCCCGGCCGGCGCGAGGGTCGCCTGGGTCACCGGCGTCTCGCGGGCCGCCAGCGCCTTCTCCAGTGCCGCTACCTGCTGCTCGAGGGCCTCGACGCGGATTCGCGTGCGCTGCATCACGTCCATGAGGATGTCGAAATCCTCCCGCGACACCAGCTCGAGGCGGTCGAAGGCACCGCGTACGACCTGCTGAATGCCCTTCTGGAACTCTTCCGGCGCCTGGGCCGCGCCCTGCAGGCGCTCGCCCAACTGCTGCGCTAGCCGGCTGATGGGGTCCTGACTCGCCATGGTGCGCTTCTCCTGTTGGCCTGAATGTTGCCCTACAGCATACGCAAGGCCCCGCCGTGGCGCATGCCCTTCTCCCGCCCCCTCATGGCGCAGCCGCACCACACGCCAGCACCACCTTGGTGCACATCCCCGGCACCCGCTGCGCCATTGCGGCGCAAGACACGCCGAAAACCGCCCGCAACGTTATGTTTCCGCGAAAATAAGAGAGGTTTGGCACGATCCGCGCATGGATGGCGTACAGCCGGCCGGCGACCCCGCCGTCCCTTTTACCAGCAGGGAGAGACGCGATGAAGCTCATCACCGCCATCATCAAGCCATTCAAGCTCGACGACGTCCGCGAGGCGCTGGCCGACAACGGCGTCCAGGGCATCACCGTGACCGAAGTGAAGGGCTTCGGGCGCCAGAAGGGCCACACCGAACTCTACCGCGGCGCCGAGTACGTGGTCGATTTCCTGCCCAAGGTGAAGGTCGAGGTCGCCGTGGACGACTCCCGCGTCGAGGGCGTGCTCGACGCCATCTGCGGCGCGGCCAACAGCGGCAAGATCGGCGACGGCAAGGTCTTCGTGACCCCGCTGGAGGATGTCATTCGCATCCGCACCGGCGAGCGTGGCGCCGAGGCCGTGTAACGGCTCCCCTCAAGAGAAGAGCAGACAAGAGCGATGGAGACCCCCATGAATGAACTTGCCGAGTTGAGCTACGCGCTCGACACCTTCTATTTCCTGATATGCGGCGTGCTGGTGATGTGGATGGCCGCCGGCTTCTCGATGCTCGAGGCGGGCCTGGTACGGGCCAAGAACACCGCCGAGATCCTGACCAAGAACATCGCCCTGTTCGCCATCGCCTGCACCATGTACCTGCTGGTGGGCTACGCCATCATGTACTCGAGCGACGCCGGCGGCATCCTGCCCAACCTGGGCGTGCTGATCGGCGCCGAGAACGGCGTGGACGCGGTCACCGCCGGCGGCGACGACGCCCCCTACTACTCCATGCGCGCCGACTTCTTCTTCCAGGTGGTGTTCGTCGCCACCGCCATGTCGATCGTCTCCGGCGCCGTGGCCGAGCGCATGAAGCTGTGGGCCTTCCTCGCCTTCGCGGTGGTCATGACCGGCGTCATCTATCCGGTCTCGGGCTACTGGACCTGGGGCGGTGGCTGGCTCTCCGAGCTGGGCTTCTCCGACTATGCCGGCTCCGGTATCGTGCACCTCGCCGGAGCGGCCGCGGCGCTGGCCGGCGTGCTGATCCTCGGCCCGCGCAAGGGCAAGTACGGCAAGGACGGCAGCATCCACGCCATCCCCGGCGCCAACCTGCCGCTGGCCACCGTCGGCACCTTCATCCTGTGGATGGGCTGGTTCGGCTTCAACGGCGGCTCCGAGCTCAAGCTCTCCGACGTCGCCTCGGCCAACAACGTGGCCCAGGTGCTGGTCAACACCAACGCCGCCGCCGCCGGCGGTGTGATCACCGCGCTGGTCCTGGCCAAGCTGTGGTTCCGCAAGGCCGACCTGACCATGGCGCTGAACGGCGCCCTGGCCGGGCTGGTGGCGATCACCGCGGGTCCGCTGACCCCCTCGGCGCTGGGCGCCACGCTGATCGGCGCCGTGGGCGGGATGATCGTGGTGGCCGCCATCGTCACCCTCGACAAGCTCAGGATCGACGACCCGGTCGGCGCCATCTCGGTGCATGGCGTGGTGGGCATCTGGGGCCTGCTGGCGGTACCGCTGTCCGACGCCGACACCTCCTTCGGCGCCCAGATCGTCGGCGCGATCGCCATCTTCACCTGGGTCTTCGTCGCCAGCCTGGTGGTATGGCTGGCCATCAAGGCGCTCATGGGCGTTCGCGTCAGCGAAGAGGAGGAGTACGAGGGGGTCGACCTGGCCGAATGCGGCATGGAGGCCTATCCCGAGTTCAGCGTCGCCCGGGTCTACGGCGGCAGCAGCGGACGCCCGCAATCCGGCGGCTACGGCGTCGGCGCACCGCTCGGCCAGCCCCACGTCGAGTAGGCACGACAGGCTTGTCAAAGGGCTCCCCGCGGGGAGCCTTTTTTCTTCCTGCCGAGGGCGGTGTATGCTTGAGGCCAACCGCTCCCGTATCATCCGGGTCCGAGCTGCGGACCCTGCCCGACCATGAGGAAACAGACCATGAAACTGGTGACTGCCATCATCAAGCCGTTCAAGCTCGACGACGTTCGCGAGTCGCTTTCGGAGATCGGCGTCCAGGGCATCACCGTCACCGAAGTGAAGGGCTTCGGCCGCCAGAAGGGCCATACCGAGCTCTACCGCGGCGCCGAGTACGTGGTCGACTTCCTGCCCAAGGTGAAGGTCGAGATCGCCATCGACGACGACCTCGTCGAGCAGGTGATCGACGCCATCACCCAGGTCGCCAATACCGGCAAGATCGGCGACGGCAAGATCTTCATCACCCCGCTGGAGCAGGTGATCCGCATCCGCACCGGCGAAACCGGCAAGGATGCCGTATAGACCCAGGTCGCGCCTACACATTCAGCAAGATCGGCGACGGCAAGATCTTCATCACCCCGCTGGAGCAGGTGATCGGGAAGCCGCACCTCCGCATCCGCACCGGCGAAACCGGCAAGGATGCAGTCTAAGCTCGAAGCTCGAAGCTCGAAGCTCGAAGCTCGAAGCTCGAAGCTCGAAGCTCGAAGCTCGAAGCTCGAAGCTCGAAGCCAGACAGCTTATACAAAAAACCCCGGGGGCCTGCCCGGGGTCTTTTCTTCAATCTTGCAACTCAAGGCTTACTTCTCGACGAAGGCGCGCTCGATGACGTAATCGCCGGGTTCGCCCATGCGCGGCGAGATGTTGAAGCCCAGGTCGTCGAGCAGCGCGCTGGTCTCGTCGAGCATCGCCGGGCTGCCGCAGATCATGGCGCGGTCCTGCTTGGGGTCCATCGGTGCTACGCCGGTGTCCTCGAACAGCTTGCCGCTGCGGATATGATCGGTGAGGCGGCCCATGGTGTGGAACTCTTCGCGGGTCACGGTGGGGTAGTAGACCAGCTTCTCCTTGATCTCGTCGCCCAGGTACTCGTGGGCCGGCAGCTCCTTCTGGATGAAGTCGGCATAGGCCAGCTCGCTGACGCTGCGCACACCGTGCACCAGGATCACCTTCTCGAAGCGCTCGTACACCTCGGGGTCCTGGATCAGGCTCATGAACGGGGCCAGGCCGGTACCGGTGGAGAGGAAATAGAGGTTGCGCCCCGGCAGCAGGTCGTCGGTGACCAGGGTGCCGGTGGGCTTGCGGCTGACCATGATCGAATCGCCCACCTTGAGGTGCTGCAGGCGCGAGGTCAGCGGGCCGTCGGGCACCTTGATGCTGAAGAACTCGAGATGGTCCTCGTAGTTGGGACTGGCGATGGAGTAGGCCCGCATCAGCGGCTTGCCGTTCACCTCCAGGCCGATCATCACGAACTGACCGTTCTTGAAGCGCAGGCTGCGCTCGCGGGTGGTGCGGAAGCTGAACAGGGTGTCGTTCCAGTGATGGACGCTAAGCACCTCTTCCAACGCAAACTTGCTCATGCCGGCTCCTTCCTATTCCAATATCGAATAAATCAAAGGGCAAAACGATTTGCTTGCATTATAAGAGCGCAAGGTTTATCTGTTAATTGGATTGTATGGATAACCTTTATCCAGACTACTGATATAGATCAACGACGAGCCGCTTCATGCATTTCACCCTGCGCCAGCTCGAGGTCTTCGTCGCCGTCGCCCAGCACGAGAGCGTCTCGCGTGCGGCGCGCGCCCTCTCCTTGTCGCAGTCGGCCACCAGTACCGCCCTGGCCGAGCTCGAGCGCCAGTTCGACTGCCAGCTGCTCGACCGCGTCGGCAAGCGACTACGGCTCAACGCGCTGGGCTTCCAGCTGCTGCCCAAGGCGGTGGCGCTGCTCGACCGCGCCGAGGAGATCGAGGAGATTCTGCACGGCCAGCAGGGCATCGGCTCCCTCGACGTGGGCGCCACCCTGACCATCGGCAACTACCTGGCCACCCTGCTGATCAGCGACTTCATGCAGCGCCACCCGGGCAGCCGGGTGCGCCTGGCGGTGCGCAACACCCGCGAGATCGTCGACCGCGTGCGTCAGCACGAGCTCGACCTGGGGCTCATCGAGGGGCACTGCGAGGAGGAGGACGTGATCACCCAGCCGTGGGTGGAGGACGAGCTGTCGGTGTTCTGCTCACCGCGTCATCCGCTGGCCGGGCAGGGGCCGGTGGAGCTGGATCGCCTGCTGCGCGAAGCGTGGATCATGCGCGAGCAGGGCTCGGGGACGCGCATGACCCTGGAGCAGGCCGCGCGCCACCGCCGCGGGCGCTTCAATACCCTGCTGGAGCTGGAGCACACCGAGGGGATCAAGCGGGCGGTGGAGTCGGGGCTCGGCATCGGCTGCGTCTCGAGGCTGGCGCTGCGCGACGCCTTCCGCCGCGGCAGCCTGGTGCCGATTCCCACCCCCGAGCTCGACCTGAGCCGCCAGTTCGCCTTCATCTGGCACCGCCACAAGTACCTGGCTACCGGCATGCGCGAGTTCCTGCGCCTGTGCCGGCAGATGACCGAAGGGGTCAGGCGCAGCGACGAGATCGACCTGCCGCCGGTGTCCTGACCCCTCCCGCCCCTCTGCCCGTCAGCGTTCGCGCAGGCGGAAGCCGCCGACGACCTGCGCCAGGCGGTCGGCCTGCTCGCTGAGACGCTCGGCGGCGGTGGTCGACTCTTCCACCAGCGCCGCGTTCTGCTGGATCGTGCGGTCGAGATCGGCCACCGCCACGCTGACCTGGCCGATGCCGTCACTCTGCTCGCCGGCGGCCATGCTGATCTCGCCGAGCATGTTGGCCACCCGGTTCACGCTGGCTACCAGCTCGCTCATACGCTCCCCGGCGCGGCTCACCAGCTCGGTGCCGTTGGCGACCCGCTGGGTCGAGGCGTCGATCAGCGCGCGAATGTCGCGCGAGGCCTCGGCGCTGCGGGTGGCGAGCTGGCGCACCTCGCCGGCGACCACGGCGAAGCCGCGACCGTGCTCGCCGGCCCGCGCCGCCTCGACCGAGGCGTTGAGCGCCAGCAGGTTGGTCTGGAAGGCGATGCCGTCGATGACCTTGACGATCTCGCCGATCTGCTCCGACGAGCGGCTGATCTCGTCCATGGTATCCACCACCTGGCCGACCGTTTCGCCCGAGCGCTGGGCCACCTCGGCGGCTGTTTTCGACAGGCCGTTGGCCTCCCGCGAGGAGGCCGAGGTGTGCTCGACGGTGGCCGAGATCTGCTCCATCGAGGCGGAGGTCTGCTGCAGGCTGGCGGCGGCCCGCTCGGTGCGCCGCGACAGGTCCTCGCCGCCGCTGGCGATCTCGCTGGCCGCCACGCGCACCGATTCGCTGCTGTCGCGCACGTCGAGCAGCACGTCGTGGATCTTGTCGACGAAGGCGTTGAACTGGGTGGCGAGCCTGGCGCTCTCGTCGCGCCCGCGCACCGGCAGCCGCTGGGTCAGGTCGCCGTTGCCGCTGGCGATCTCGCGCATGCGCTCGGCCAGCAGGCGCAGCGGCCGCGAGACCCGGGTGCCGACCCACCACAGCGCGGCAAGGCCCAGCGCCGCCAGCAGCAGGCCGACCAGCGCCATGCCCAGGGTGTCGGCACGGCGCTGCTCGCCCATGACCTCTTGCAGCGCGACCAGTTCGGCCATCACGGCTTCTTCGGGCAGGCGGATCAGCAGCGTCCAGGGCGCGTCGCTGGCGCCAATGGTGAACGGCTGGTAGCGCTCCAGCATGCCGTCCCGCGCCAGGCTGACACTGATGCCCTCCTCTCGCGCCCGGTCGATGGCGCCGAGCACCTCGGCGTCGAAGGTCTCGCTCGCCGCCGCGCCGAGCCGCCCGGCATCGCCGGTATGGGCCACCAGGCCGCCGCGCCCGGCGATCAGCGCCATCTCGCCGGCGCCGCCATAGAGCGTCTGGTTGGCCTCGAGCAGCAGTGCCTGGATGAAGTCGAGTGCCAGGTCGACCCCCGCCACGCCGCGGAATTCGCCGTCGACGAGGACCGGCACGTTGAACGAGGTGACCAGCAGCGTCTCATCGCCGTACTCGTAGGGTGCCGGATCGATGATGCAGGGCGCCAGGGTCTCGCGCGGGCAGAGATAGTATTCGCCTTCGCGTACACCGCTGGCGAGCAAGGTCGTGCTCTCCATGGTCTCGCCCAGCGGCAGCACCTCGACCGCTCCTTCGCCGCTGCGATACCACCAGGGCATGAAGCGCCCGCTGCCGTCGTAGCCGTCGCTCTCGCCGAGGTCGGCATGCAGCGCATCGCGGCCGAAGGCGTCGGGCTCCCAGCCGATGAAGGCATCGAGCAGCGAGGGGTTCTCGACCACGGTCTGGCGCACCAGGTTGGAGAGTTCGCGCCGGCTAAGCGAGAGGGCGCGCCGCCCGCTGGCGTCCTGCTGACCCATCAGGGCGTTGGTGTCGGCCAGTTGGGTGGCCAGCGTCAGGGCATGCTCGAGTTCGCGCTGGATGCGGCCGGCCTCGGCGTCGGCCAGCACCGCCAGGCGCTCGTCGATGGCGCCCTCGAGCAGCTCGCGGGTATGGGTCTCGGCGGTCTGCTGGGTGCGCGCCGAGGAGAACAGGCCATAGAGAACCAGGGCCACGACCACGGCCAGCAGGCAGGGGCCGGCCAGCAGGATCACGAACTGGCGGATCGATCTGAGATGCATGGGCGCTCTCGCTGAGGTGGACACGGTGGCAGCGAAGACAACTTCGCACCGGTGTCCGCTTTATCGGCAAGAGCGGCCCTAGCTTGAGACGAAAGTCGCGATCAACGCATATCGCTGACGGCCTCCTGGATGTCACCCAGCGGCGCCTTGGACAGGTCCTTGTCCAGGGTGTGGATGACCAGCTTGCTGGTCGGCCCGTCGAGCTTGTCGCGCAGCACGCCGAGAAAACGCGGCGGGGCGACCAGGATCAGCTTGTCCATGCTGTTGTCGACCCGGGCCTTGTAGATGCGCTCGGCGATCTGCTTGGCGAAGATCTCCGCCTCGTGGTCCAGGGCGACGCTGTCGCCGCGGCTGGCACGCCGCGTATGGGACGTCGACTCATCGACGCTACCGGTGGTGCCGGTGACCAGATCACCCTCATGCAGGCGACCCTCGGCGTGCACCAGGCTCTCCCTCTCCTCCAGCTTGAGCGCATCGCGGGTGAACAGGCGTGCCCGCGCCGCATCGGCCACCACGATATACGTTGTCATAGCCTCTCCTTGAGTCGGGTTGAAGGAAAAAGTCCGCCATCCGGTTGCGGACGTCCTTGCTTCAACATGGCAATCAGACTCTCCAGGGTCAACCGGCTAGAGCACCTTGCCGCGCAGCAGGCTGGTGATTGCCTCGCCGATCAGCACCAGCACGACGATGGCGATCAGGATGGTAGCCACGGTGGGCCAGGCGAAGGTATCGATGGCGCCCTGCAGGATCACCCCGATGCCCCCGGCGCCGACCAGGCCCAGCACCGTCGACTCGCGGATGTTGATGTCCCAGCGCAGGATGACGATGGCGAAGAAGGCCGGCATCACCTGCGGCACGATGGCGTAGGCGATCACCTTGGCCTTGGAGGCGCCGGTGGCCTCCATCGCCTCGACCGGCCGTCGATCGATCTCCTCGATCGCCTCGCCCATCAGCTTGCCGATGAAGCCCACCGAGCGGAACATGATGGCAAGTATCCCTGCCAGCACGCCCGGGCCGAAGATCGCCACGAACAGCAGCGCCCAGATGATGGTGTTCACCGAGCGACTGGCGACCAGGATGAAGCGGCCCAGCCACAGGCAGGCGCGGTTGGGCGTGGTGTTCTGCGCGGCGATGTAGGAGACCGGCAGCGCGATGAAGATGGTCAGGGCGGTGGCCAGCGTGGCGATATGCACCGTCTCGAGCAGCGCATTGACGATCGCGGCGAGCCGCGAGGGGTCGGGCGGCCACATGCGCGCGCCGAGCCGGGAGATCTGGTTCGGGGCGTCCCACACCCAGGGCCAGAAGATGTCGATGTCGCGCACCGCCCAGTAGATCACCAGCACGGTGGCCAACAGCACGGCGTAGCGAATCAGACGCTGCTTGCGGTCGTAGCGTCGCCACACGCGGTCGGCGAGGGCATCGGCATGGTCTACCATATCTGCTTCCTCACCCAGCCGCTGATGCCCTCGCTGACCAGGATCACGGCGATGATCGTGAGCAGGATGGCGAAAGCGAAGTCATAGTCGTAGCGGCCGAAGGCGTTCATCAGGGTCCCCCCGATGCCCCCGGCACCGACGATGCCGACCACCGCCGAGGCGCGCAGATTGCTGTCGAGCTGGTACATCGAGAGTCCCACCTGGCGCGGCAGGATCTGCGGGAAGACGGCATAGACCAGGGTCGCGAGGTAGCCCGCCCCGGCGGCCTTCATCGCCTCGACCTGGCCCCAGTCGATCTCCTCGATCTCCTCGGCCAGCAGCTTGCCGACGAAGCCGATCGAATAGATCGTCAGGGTGAGGATGCCGGCCAGCGGACCGAAGCCCACCGCGGCGACGAACAGGATGGCGACGATCACCGGATGGAAGCTGCGCGACACGATGATCACCGCACGGCCGAACAGGTAGATCGGCCTGGGCGCGACGTTCTTCGCCGCCATCACGGCGAACGGGATCGACAGCGCCACGCCGAGCAGGGTGGCCAGAATGGCGATCTGGAAGCTCTCCTTGAAGCCGCTGATCAGCAGGCCGCTGCGCTCGAAGCTGGGCGGAAAGCCACCGCCGAAGATACGTGCCGCCCGCGGCAGCCCCTCGCCGATGCGCTCCCAGTTGAACGGCAGCGACCCCAGGGCCCACACCAGGTAGACGGTCGCCGCCAGCCACAGCCCGTAGCGCAGAGCGGGATTGGCGATGAAGGGCGGCTTGCGCCAGGTGCGCGGCAGGCCTGTGCCGTCAGGTCGAGTCATGCGCCACCCCCTGGGTCGAGCGGCCGGGTTCCGCAGTGAGTTCGTCACCGGCCGCCTCGATGCCGCCATAGATGGCGTCCAGCGCCGCCTTGTCGAAATCGGTCGGCACGCCGTCGAAGATCATGCGCCCATGGCGCAGGCCGACGATGCGCTCGGTGTAGGCCTTGGCCTGGGCGACGTTGTGGATGTTGATCAGTACCGGCAGCGAGAGCTCACTGGCCAGGCTCTGCAGCAGTTTCATGATCTGCTCGGAAGTGCGCGGATCGAGCGAGGCCGTCGGCTCGTCGGCGAGCAGGATCTCCGGCTCCTGCATCAGCGCCCGCACCACGCCGACCCGCTGGCGTTCACCGCCGGAGAGCTCGTCGGCACGCTTGTTGGCGTAGTGGGCGATGCCCACCCGCTCCATCAGCTGGAAGGCGCGCTCGATGTCGCTCTGCGGATAGCGCCGGGTGATCGCCTGGAACAGATTGACGTAGCCGAGCCGGCCGGCCAGCACGTTCTCCATCACCGTCAGCCGGTCGATCAGGTTGAAGCCCTGGAAGACCATGCCGATCTTGCGCCGGGCCCGGCGCAGTTCGCGCCCCTTGAGCGTCACCAGCTCGGTGCCGTTGAGCCTGATCGAGCCCGAGCTGGGTTCCACCAGGCGATTGATGCAGCGCAGCAGAGTACTCTTGCCGGCCCCGGAGGCACCGACGATGGAGACCACGCTGCTGCCCTCCACCGTCAGGTCGAGCCCCTCCAGCACCGGCTTGTCACGGCCGTAGCGCTTGACCAGTTGCGAAATCTCCAGCATTCATCGACCTCACTCACAGGGAAAGGAGCGCCCCCGACCGTGCCGGGGGCGCCGGGCGCTGCTGGCGTGGCGCGCCGGACTCACTCCTGTTCCAGGTCCTCGCGGGTGTAGCGCACGCCGTTGGCTTCCTGGATGGTGCGGATGACCTTCCAGTGCTCCTGGTAGTTGATGGGGATGAACTTCTCGACGCCCTCGAATTCATCGCCCAGCGCCGTGCCGGCGAAATCGAAGGAGAAGAAGGCCTCCTCGATCTTGTCGACCAGATCGGGATGCAGGTTGTGGGCATAGGTGTAGGAGGTGGTCGGGAAGCGGTCCGACTCGAAGATCATGCGCACCTCGTCCTCGTCGTAGAGGCCGCGCGCTGCCATGCGCTCGACCACTTCGGAGGCCACCGGGGCGGCGTCGTAGTCGCGGGCGACCACGCCCAGCATCGACTGGTCATGGCTGCCCGAGTAGACCACCTCGTAGTCCTCGTCGGGCACCACGCCGAGCTCGGGGAACAGCGCTCGCGGCGCCTGGTTGCCGGAGTTGGAGGTCGGCGAGGTATGCGCCACGCGCTTGCCCTTGAGATCCGCCATCTCCTCGATGTCCGAGTCGACATGGGTGTAGACCTGCAGGGTGTAGCCGAACTGGCCGTCGTCGGAGCCCATCAGGGCGAAGGGCACCGCCCCCGCCAGGTTGACGGCAAACGGCGTCGGCCCGGTGGAGAAGCCGGCGATGTGCAGCCGCCCGCTGCGCATCGCCTCGACCTGGGCCGAGTTGGATTGCACGGCGAAGAAGCGCACGTCGCGCCCGGTGACTTCCTGCAAGTGGTCGATGAAGGGCTGCCAGATGTCGGCGTAGATCGCCGGATCCTCCACCGGGGTGTAGGCAAATATCAGCGTATCGGGATCGACCCACTCGGATTCGTCGGCGGGTCGGTCGGCGACCAGGTCACCGTCCTCGTCGCAGTAGAGCGCATCCAGGGCGCCGCGCTGGCAATCGGACTGAGCCTGGGCCTGGGCGGACACCAGCAGGGCCAGCGGCAGCAGCGAGGAGAGGACCAGCATGGCGAAGGGGGAACGACCGAGCTTGTGGGAAGTTGTCATTGGCGTGTCTCTCTGTATCACTGTCATTATGTTGTTTTCAGCGACGGCGGGGGCGAGGACGCCCAGAGGATCCGCTCATCTGCTCGAAAGCGAACACGAAACCATCCGAATGATCGCAAACGAAACTAACCACCAATCTAGGTAGTATGACAAGACGATGTCAATTCGATTTCACTCGGCGCCGGGCCGGCGCCACAACCGCTACCTGCTGATGCGTCACGGCCACAGCCAGGCCAATGCCCGGCGCCTGATCATCAGCACCCCGGCCCGCGGCCTGGCGGATTATGGCCTTTCCGAGCAGGGCGAGGCACAGCTGGAAGCGCTGCTCGCCGACTGGCACTGGCCGGCACCCACCCGCATCCTGCATTCGGACTTCCTGCGCACTACCGAAACCGCCCGGCGAGTGGCCGCTCACTTCGGCCTCGAGCCGCAGCCCGAGCCGCGCCTGCGCGAGCGCGACTTCGGCGACCTCGAGGGGCTGGCCGACAGCCACTACCGGCGAGTCTGGGAGCATGACGCTCGCGATCCCGAACATCGCGAGTACGGCGTCGAGAGCACAGCCAGCGTCGCCGCTCGCATGCAGGGCGTGATCGCTTCGCTGGAGCAGGCGCTGCGGGGCGAAACCGTGCTGCTGGTGAGTCACGGCGACCCGCTGCAGATCATGCTGACCGCGCTGGAAGGCCGCCTGCTGACGGCGCATCGCGCCCGCGAGGCGCTGCTTCCGGCCAGCATCACTATGCTCGACTGAGCGAGGGAACGACGCGGCGGCTGACGCCCGGCGCCATCTGCGGTAGCATCGACGAGTCGGCAGGGAGGTCGGCCACTTCATCGTACTGCGATGCGCCAACGGGAGGACCCCGATGCGACAGTTCCTGTTTCCCCGCCGCCCGCTGTCCCGGGGGGTGCTGCTCTTCCTTCACCTGTTCCTGCAGCTGGGCCTGCTGTGCGCGGCCACGCTGTGGCTGCTGCCCCGTACGCCCTGGCAAGCCGCCATCGGCTGGGAGCAGGCATGGCCCGACCTGGCATTCGGCGCCGGGCTCTGGCTGGCGGCGGCGATCGTCCTGCGCCTGCTGATCGAGCTCTGCCTGCTGCCGCACCACCTGACCAGCCGCACCGGCTTCGCCCCGGGCGACGTGGTGACCCGCTCTTTCGAGCGCCGCCCGGCGGTGCACGACCGTCAGGCGGCCTGGACCAGTGAGGCACGCCCGGTGGAGACCGAGCCCAGCGTGCTGGGCAACGCGCGCGTGACGCGCCCCGCCGAGCCCCTCAAGCCCCAGGGCAGCGTGTGAGCCTGACCCAGCACCAGACGCCGCCGAGCCCGCGGGGCGCGGCGGGATCGACGGCTCCAGGCCTCAGTGGCCGAGGATCTGGCTGAGGAAGAGCTGGGTCCGCTCGGACTGCGGGTTGTTGAAGAACGGCTCGGGCGCGTTCTCCTCGATGATCTGGCCCTGGTCCATGAAGATCACCCGGTCGGCCACGGTCTTGGCGAAGCCCATCTCGTGGGTCACGCAGAGCATGGTCATGCCCTCGCGTGCCAGCTCCACCATGACGTCGAGCACCTCCTTGATCATCTCCGGGTCGAGCGCCGAGGTGGGCTCGTCGAACAGCATCACGTCGGGGTGCATGCACAGCGAGCGGGCGATCGCCACGCGCTGCTGCTGGCCGCCGGAGAGCTGGCCGGGATACTTGCGCGCCTGCTCGGCGATCTTGACCCGCTCCAGGTATTGCATGGCGAGGCGTTCGGCCTCGCGGCGCGGCTTCTTCTGGACCCACATCGGCGAGAGGCAGCAGTTCTCCAGTACCGTCAGGTGCGGGAAGAGGTTGAAGTGCTGGAACACCATGCCGACGCTGCGGCGGATCTGCTCGATGCGCTTGACGTCCTGGGTCAGCGGCACACCGCCAACCACGATCTCGCCGGCCTGGTGCTCCTCGAGATGGTTGATGCAGCGGATCAGCGTCGACTTGCCCGAGCCCGAGGGGCCGCAGATGACGATCCGCTCGCCACGCTTGACCTCGAGGTTGATGTCGCGCAGCACGTGGAAGTCACCGTACCACTTGTTGACGCCGCGCATCTCGACCATCAGGGTCTCGGTGCCGGTCTGGGTTGCCTGTTCAGTCATTGTTCTCGTTCCTTACCGCTTGTGGCCGGTATGCAGTTTTCTTTCCAAGTATTGGCTGTAGCGCGACATGCTGAAGCAGAAGATCCAGAACATGAACGCGGCGAACACGTAGCCCTCGAGCGAGAAGCCCAGCCAGCGGGAATCCGACAGCGCCGCCTGCACGATGCCCAGCAGGTCGAACAGCCCGATGATCATGACCAGGGTGGTGTCCTTGAACAGCGAGATGAAGGTGTTGACGATACCGGGGATCATCATCTTCAGCGCCTGGGGCAGCACGATCAGGCCCATGCGCATCCAGTAGCTCATGCCCAGCGCTGCCGCCGCCTCCTCCTGGCCGCGGGGGATCGCCTGCAGCCCGCCGCGGATGACCTCGGCCATGTAGGCGCTCTGGAATAGCGTGATGCCGATGAAAGCCCGGATCAGGCGGTCGACGCTGACGCCGGTGGGCATGAACAGCGGCAGCATCACCGAGGCCATGAACAGCACCGTGATCAGCGGCACGCCGCGCCAGAACTCGATGAACACCACGCAGAAGCTCTTGACGATGGGCATCTGCGAGCGGCGCCCCAGCGCCAGCAGGATACCGATCGGCAGCGCCCCGACCATGCCCACCACGGCCAGCACCAGGGTCAACATCAGCCCGCCCCAGCGGTGGGTCTCCACCACCCGCAGGCCGAAGAAGCCGCCGTAGAGCATGAAGTAGGCGAACAGGGGGAACACCACCAGGGTCGCCAGCGCCACCCAGCGCTTGAACGGCAGCCGCGGGATCGCCAGCCAGGCGATCAGCGCGGCGAAGGTGAGGAAGGTCACGTCGACCCGCCAGAGCTCGCCGCGCGGATAGAGGCCGTAGATGAACTGGGTGAAGCGGGCGCTGACGAATACCCAGCAGGCCCCCTCGCGGGAGCAGTCGTCGCGGGTGGTGCCGATCCAGTCGGCGTTGATGAAGGCCCACTGGATGGTGGGCGTCAGCAGCAGGTAGAGCAGGTAGAGTCCCAGCAGGGTGAAAAAACTGTTCACCGGCCCGCTGAACAGGTTGGCGCGCAGCCAGGCCAGCGGCCCCACCGTGTTCCGGGGGGCCGGGCGCGCCGCTATCATCTCGTGTCGTATCGTCATGGCGCTCTCCTAGCGTTCCACCAGCGCCACGCGGGCGTTGAACCAATTCATGAACATCGACACCAGCAGGCTGATGGTGAGGTAGACCGCCATGGTCATGGCGATGACCTCGATCGCCTGTCCCGTCTGGTTGAGGGTGGTGCCGGCGAATACCGAGACCAGGTCCGGATAGCCGATGGCCGTGGCCAGCGAGGAGTTCTTGATCAGGTTGAGGTACTGGCTGGTCAGCGGCGGGATGATCACGCGCAGCGCCTGGGGCACCACCACCAGCCGCAGTACCAGGTTCTGCGGCAGGCTGAGCGCCTGGGCCGCCTCGGTCTGGCCGTGGGGTATCGCCTGGATGCCGGAGCGTACGATCTCGGCGATGAACGAGGCCGTGTAGATGGAGAGCGCCAGCCACAGCGCCAGGAACTCGGGTATCACGGTGAAACCGCCGCGGAAATTGAAGCCGCGCAGCTCCGGCACGTCCCAGGTCACCGGCACGCCGGTCACCAACAGCACCAGCAGCGGTAGGCCGACGATCAGGCCCAGCGAGATCCAGCCCGCCGGCAGGCGCTTGCCGGTGGCCTCGTGGCGGCGCTTGTTCCAGATCATCAGGGCGATGCTGGCCACGATGGCCACGCCGAAGGCCAGCGGAATCAGGCCGAACCCCGACTCGAACAGCGGCTCGGGCAGAAACAGGCCGCGCACGTTGAGGAAGGCCACCTCGCCGAACGTCAAGCTGTCGCGCGGGCTGGGCATGGCGCGCAGCACGGCGAAGTACCAGAAGAAGATCTGCAGCAGCAGCGGGATGTTGCGGAAGATTTCGATATAGCCGCTGGCCAGCCGGGCGATCAGCCAGTTGGGCGACAGCCGGGCGATACCGACGATGAAACCGATGATGGTGGCCGCCAGGATCCCCAGCGCGGAAACCACCAGAGTATTGAGCAGGCCCACCACGAAGGTACGGCCGTAGGTACTCTGGGACGAATAGTCGATCAGGCTCTGGACGATGCCGAAGCCGGCGGTATTGGTCAGGAAGCCGAAGCCGGTGGTGATGCCGCGGGCCGCCAGGTTGGCCTGGGTATTGCCGATGATGTAGAGCAGGAAGACGACGACAGCGGCAACCAGCAGCAGTTGAAAGGCCAGCGCACGCTTGGCGCGATCACGCCAGAAGGGCGGTTTTGGGCCCAGCGAATGGGCCTTGGGTCGAACGGACATGAAGGAACTCTCCGCCTGGATCCGTCAAGCAGGTATCAGCCAGCCGGCCCGGAGAGTGTCCGGGGCCGGGGCAGTACGAGGATCGGGGCATCGCGACGATGCCCCGGGCGGTACGATCAGCGAATCGGCGGTGCGTACTGGATGCCGCCCTCGGTCCACAGCGCGTTGACGCCGCGCTCGATCTCGAGCGGTGAGCTCATGCCCACGTTGCGGTCATAGCTCTCGCCGTAGTTGCCGACCTGCTTGATGATGTTGTAGGCCCAGTCGGCCTCGAGACCCATCGCCTCGCCGTAGTTGCCGTCGCGGCCCAGCAGGCGGGCGACGTCGGGGTTATCGGACTCGAGCATCTCGTCGACGTTGTCGCTGGTGATGCCCATCTCCTCGGCGTTGAGCATGGCGAACAGCGACCACTTGACGATGTTGAACCACTTGTCGTCACCCTGGCGCACCACCGGGCCCAGCGGCTCCTTGGAGATGATCTCGGGCAGTATGACCGACTGGTCCGGGTCGGAGAGCTGAATGCGCAGCGCGGCCAGCTGCGAGGTATCGGAGGTCAGCACGTCGCAGCGGCCGGCCTCGTAGCCGCCCACGGTCTGCTCGGAGGTGTCGAAGACGATGGGGTCGAACTCCATGCCATTGGCACGGAAGTAGTCGGCTACGTTGAGCTCGGTGGTGGTGCCCGACTGCACGCAGATCGCCGCACCGTCGAGCTCCTTGGCGCTGGAGACGCCGAGGTCCTTGTTGATCATGAAGCCGATACCGTCGTAGAAGGTCACGCCGGTGAAGTTCAGGCCCAGGGTGGTGTCGCGGGTGGTGGTCCAGGTGGTGTTGCGCGAGAGCACGTCGACCTCGCCGGACTGCAGCGCGGTGAAGCGCTCCACGGCGTTGAGCGAGATGTAGCGAACCGCCTCGGAGTCGCCAAACACCGCCGCCGCCACGGCACGGCAGATGTCGACGTCCAGGCCCTGCCATTCGCCCTGGTCGTCCGGCGCGGAGAAGCCCGGCAGACCGTCGCTGACGCCGCACTGCACGGCGCCGCGCTCGCGGGTGTCGTCCAGGGTATCGGCGGAGGCGATGGCAGCGGTTCCCAGGGCCAGGGCCGCTGCGGAAGTGAGCAGCAGCCACTTGTTGTTGTTGTCGCGCATTGAAGATCCCTCGTAGGTCTGTTGTGTGTCTTGGACGATGCATGCCGAAGCATGTGCCCAGCACCTTAGCAAGGTTTGTTCCAATGCGGGGATAGCGCAGGCAAAACCCTTATTCAACGCTCGTGCCAGAGAAGATCCCGCCTGAACCACTGCTCCGTTCTGGTGCGCCAAGGCGCGGTTTGCGCCCCGCCTGTACGCCGGACCAGGCGTTCACCCGACCATAGGCGAGACGCCCCCGCAGGCCAAGCCTGCGGGGGCGTCTTGCGAGGGCGCCCGCCACACCGGGGAGCCCGGCCGATGCGAGCCGGCGTCAGTGGCGAATCAGGTAGTCGAAGGCACCCAGGGCGGCCTTCGAGCCCTCGCCCATGGCGATGACGATCTGCTTGTAGGGCACGGTGGTGACGTCGCCGGCGGCGAAGATACCGGGCACCGAGGTCATGCCGCGCTCGTCGACCACGATCTCGCCGCGCGGCGACAGCTCGATCGACGAGTCGGTGAGCCACTCGGTATTGGGCACCAGGCCGATCTGCACGAAGATGCCTTCCAGCTCGAGCCGCTTGATCTCGCCGCTGGCGCGCTCCTCGTACGTCAAGCCGTTGACCCGGGTGCCGTCGCCGTTCACCTCGGTGGTGCGCGCGCCGAGGATGATCTCGACGTTGGGCAGGCTCTTCAGCTTCTTCTGCAGTACCGCGTCGGCGCGCAGCTCGTCCATGAACTCGATCAGCGTCACGTGGCCGACGATGCCGGCCAGGTCGATAGCCGCCTCAACGCCGGAGTTGCCGCCGCCGATCACCGCCACGCGCTTGCCCTTGAACAGCGGGCCGTCGCAGTGGGGGCAGTAGGCCACCCCCTTGTTGCGGTACTCCGCCTCGCCGGGCACGTTCATCTCGCGCCAGCGCGCGCCGGTGGAGAGGATCAGCGTCTTGCTCTTGAGGCGCGCGCCGGAGGCGAATTCCACCTCGTGCTCGCCGCCCTGGTCGGCCGCCGGAATCAGCTTCACGGCGCGCTGCAGGTTCATGATGTCGGCTTCGTACCCCTTGACGTGCTCCTCCAGCGCCGCGGCCAGCTTGGGACCTTCGGTGTAGGGCACGGAGATGAAGTTCTCGATCGCCATGGTATCGAGCACCTGGCCGCCGAAGCGTTCGGCCGCCACGCCGGTGCGGATGCCCTTGCGTGCGGCATAGATGGCCGCCGCGGCACCGGCCGGGCCGCCGCCCACCACCAGTACGTCGAACGGGTCCTTGTCGTTGAGCTTGGCCGCCTCGCGCTGGGCCGCACCGGTGTCGACCTTGGCCAGGATCTGCTCCAGGCTCATGCGCCCCTGGTCGAAGGGCTCGCCGTTGAGGTAGATGCTCGGCACCGACATCACCTGGCGCGCTTCGACCTCGTCCTGGAACAGCGCGCCGTCGATGGCGACGTGGCGCACGTTCGGGTTGAGGATCGCCATCAGGTTGAGCGCCTGCACCACGTCGGGGCAGTTCTGGCACGAGAGCGAATAGTAAGTCTCGAAGTGCAGCTCGCCCTCGAGCGCCTTGATCTGCTCGATGGTGTCGTCGCTAACCTTGGGCGGGTGGCCGCCGACCTGCAGCAGCGCCAGCACCAGCGAGGTGAACTCGTGGCCCATGGGAATGCCGGCGAACACCAGGCCGGTGTCCTCGCCGGGGCGATTCAGCGCGAAGGAGGGCTTGCGCGGGTCCGTGCCGTCGAGGCGCAAGGTGATCTTGTCGCAGAGGCTCTCGATGTCCTTGAGCAGTCCATGGAGCTCCTTGGACTTGGCGCCGTCATCGAGGGAGGCGACGATCTCGAACGGCTGCGTGACCTTCTGCAGGTAGGCTTTAAGCTGACTTTTCAGATTGTCGTCCAACATGACAGCGGGTTCCTTCATGTCTGGCTCATGAACTACGGCAAGACGCCTCCCTGACGCAGACCGGAGTCAGCGCGGGCCAGGGGCTTGCACGTCTGGGAAAGAGTGCCCGGGCAGAGCCTGCCCGGGCGGGGAATGCACGCGAGGTCAGGGGATTGCCTCGCGGATCGACCGATCCTTAGATCTTGCCGACCAGGTCCAGGGACGGGGCGAGCGTCTCTTCGCCTTCCTTCCACTTGGCCGGGCAGACCTCGTTCGGGTTGTTGCGCACGTACTGGGCGGCCTTCAGCTTGCGCAGGGTCTCAGCGACGTCGCGCGCGATCGCGTTGTCGTGGATCTCCTGGGTCTTGATCACACCTTCCGGATCGATCACGAAGGTGCCGCGCAGGGCCAGACCGGCTTCTTCGATGTGCACACCGAAGGCGCGGGTCAGCTGGTGGGTCGGGTCACCGACCAGCGGGAACTTGGCCTTGCCCACCGCCGGCGAAGTCTCGTGCCATACCTTGTGCGAGAAGTGGGTGTCGGTGGTGACGATGTAGACTTCGGCACCGGCCTTCTTGAACTCCTCGTAGTGCTCGGCGGCGTCCTCGACCTCGGTCGGGCAGTTGAAGGTGAACGCGGCCGGCATGAAGATCACCACGGACCACTGGCCCTTCAGGTTCTGTTCGGAGAGTTCGACGAACTCGCCGTTGTGGAAAGCGGTGGCCTTGAACGGCTGGACTTCGGTGTTGATCAGGGACATTCAGCAATGCTCCTTGTCATGGGGGTGGATGGCTCGAATACGGGGCACATCATATCCATCGCAACCGATAGGCGAAAATTGATTACCGCCATGGTTCCGATAAGGCTTGTCTATGGTGGCACCCGCGCCTCATTGCAAGGCCACCGCCTCCCCTTGACGATCCAGCGCCAGGAAGCGCTGGGTATTGCCCATCTGCAGCGATTCGACCATGCGCTGCAGATGGCTCTCGGCCTCGTCGCCGGTGGGCGCCTGCCGCCCCCTGCCCGACAGCGCGCCGACAAAGACGATGTCCCACTCGATTCCGGTGCGCTGCGACTCCGCGACCAGCGAAGCCATGTCGCTGAGTTCATCGGGCGCCTTGTCGACGCACAGCACCGGGGTCAACACGCCGCCCTCGCCCTGCTCGAAGCGCCGGCGCTGCTCCTCGGTGGGGTCGTCGGGCAGCTCGGCGCGGGTGAAGACGAACAGCAGCCGCTGCGGCTCGGGCTGGCGCCGCGCCTCTTCCAGCAGATCGGCGAAACGGGAAATGGCCAAGGCGGTCCTCCAGACGTTGCGGTCCCCGGGCATGGGGCGAAGTGGTCGTGCGCCGAGCGGACGGCGCAGGGGATACGATAGCGCATTCGCCCCTACCGTGCCTGACCTGGGTCAGTGCCCCGTCGCCTCGTGCGACGGGAAGCGCGCCAGCACCTCCCACTCCTCGCCGCGGCGGCGAATTTCCAGCGGCAGCAGGGTGCCGGGCGGCTGGCGGCGCACCTGCCCGACCAGGTCGGCGGGCTGTGATAGCGCTTTACCGGCCGCCCTGAGGATGACGTCACCCGCCACGAGCCCGGCCGCCTCCGCGACCGAGCCCTCGATCACCTCCTGCACCGCGACGCCCTCCCCGGCCGGTGCCAGCAAAATGCCGAGCTGCGGCGGGGCGGCCTCCGGCTCGGCGTGCTCGGCCATGCCGAACACGGCCTGCGCCACGCCTGCCGGCGGCGGCTCGCAATCGGCCTCGCCCGCCGGCCAGGGCAGCAGCGTGGCGTAATCATCGACGCCCAGGTCAACGAGCTGATGCGGCACACCGTGGCCGTACTGCAAGTGGCCCTGGCCGATCAGGCCGACCACCAGCGCGGCCTCGCCGGTCGCCTCCACCAGGCCGGTGGCCATGGCGCGGTCCCACACCAGCTGTGCCGCGATGAAGCGCTCGAGGCCTTCCCCGCCGTCGTCGCCGTTCACGTGTTGGGCGTGAATCTCGGCCAGGCGCTGACGATAGTCGGGCGAGGCCTCGGCCGGGGCGGTAATGCCGAAGCGCTCCGCTTCCGGCACCGCCGCCCAGCCCGCCTCGACCAACCGCCCACGCAGCTCGCGAGAGACGTTGATCGCCCTGAGCGGTACCCGATGCAGGCGGGCGAAGTGCAGGATCGGCAGGTAGAGCTCGGGGTCGAAGCCCCAAGCGTCGTACCAGTCGCTGGCCGCGAGGAAGGCCGCCTCGTCGAGCTCGCCCGCGACCCAGGCGTCCAGCGCCGGCTGCGCCTCTCGGGGCAGCATTTCCAGGCCGATCGCCATGTCCGGGCGCAGCGCATGAAGCCCGGCCAGGGTGTGCAGCTGCCAGCGGTGGTGGTCCATGCGGTCGTGCCGTTCGCCGAGCAGCACCACGTCGCGCCCGGCGAGCTCGGCGAACAGCGCGGCACCATCCAGGCGCTCGTCACCGGGCCGCTGCCATTGGCCGGGGTCGGGGCAGGAACCGGCGTGCAGCGGCAGCGACGCCAAGGCCAGGCAGGCTGCCACGGCCAGCACACGGAACGGGGCGAACGAGTCTCGCATCGGCATCTCCCATCAGGCTGCCGTCATGATGACGCATTGCGCCTCCCCGGGCAGCATCAGGCGGCCTCCTGCGACACCTCGTCGCCATGGCCCTCCTCGAAGTGGAATTCCAGCTGGGTCGGTTCCAGGCGCGGATCGAGCTCGGTGAAGTGCGGCGTCTCCAGCGTCGGCACCGCGACGAAGGGCTCCTGCTCGACCTCCTCCACCGGCACGCCGGGGCGGCGGCGCAGGCGCAGCGCCACGAATAGCGCCAGCACGAGCGAGATACCACCGAGGAAGGCCCACAGCCCGTCGGGGCCGATCGCCTGCATCACCAGCGACGCCGAGAACGGGCCGATGATCGAACCGATGCCGTACCAGATCATCAGCTTGGCGTTGGCGGCGACGATCTCGCCGGGCTCGAGCCAGTCGTTGGTGTGGGCCAGGCTCAGGGCGTAGAGGGTATGCAGCATGGCGGTATGGAAGCAGGCCACCAGCACCAGTAGCCAGAAGTCGATACGCACCAGCATCGACACCAGCGCGCCCGAGATCGTCATCACCACGGCCATGCCGAGGATCACCTTGCGCCGGTCGATACGATCGGAAAGCCGCCCGAGCCCCCACTGGGCGAACAGCGCCACCATGGTGGTGATCGCCATGAAGCGGGCCGTCTCCCCGGTGGAGAGGCCGATCTCCTGGCCGTAGAAGGGCGTCATGGCGAAGAAGGACTGCACCATCAGCCCAGCGGTGAAGGCACCCACCAGCCCTACCGGAGCACGCTTGAACAGCGCCTTGAGGCGGATCTTCCGGGGCTGGATGTCGTGGGTCTGGCGCGGGCCGTGGATGCGCACGATCGACAGCGGCACCAGCGCCAGGGCGAACAGCATGCCAACGATGGAGAACAGCGCCGGCCCGGCCGGGTCGGCCAGGTTGAGCATCCACTGCCCGCCGGCCAGCGACAGGGTCGAGAGAATCATGTAGAGCGCCAGCACCCGGCCACGGTTGTCGTTGGTCGACTCCCCCGAGACCCACGACTCCATCACCATCAGCATGCCCGCCGTGGCCACCCCGCCGAGCAGGCGCCAGGCCAGCCAGGCCCAGGGGTTGACCCACAGGCCGTGGAGCATGGCGGTGACCGCCAGGATCCCCGCGCAGGCGGCGAACACGCGGATATGGCCGACACTGCGGATACGCTTCTCCAGCGCATAACTGCCCAGCACGAAGCCGAGCGAGAAGCTCGACATCAGCAGGCCCGCCATGTGCGAGGGGAAACCCTCGATGGACATGCGTACCCCGAGCAGGGTCATGATCAGGCCATGCCCGAGCAGGAAACTGATTTCGCAGACGAACAGGATCGGAAGGGTCGCCGGTAGACTGCGCAAGGTGCCACTCCATTGACGATGCCGGACACGGCATGACACCGCGTCCGGCAGGGTTCATGCGCGCTTCAGTGTAGAGCGTTCCTGCGGACGGTCGCCAGCCGCAAGCCGGCTTGGGTGCCATGCAGCAGCGTCAGAAGGCAACCTCATAGTTGAGCAGCAGGGTGGTATCGGAGCGGGCATCTCGATCATGCCCGGGCTCCACGGTGTGATTGAGGTTGAACCCGACGGCCCCGCGCCGCTGGGTCTGATAGCGGTAGCCCAGCTCGAACTCCTGCTGGCGACCGCTCGGGGACAGCGAGACGCTACGCTCCTCGGTGATCACCTCCCCGGCCAGGGTCCGGCCCACGGGAACGGAAAGCGTGGCCTCGGCGGCGCCGATACGCATCGGCTGGCGGTAGGCGAACGCCGTAGTGTGCCGTTCACCCCGACGCTGCAGGCCTATGGCCATCTCCTCGACCCGCGCGATGTCGATGTGCTGTATGAAGCCATGACCTTCGGCCTCCCCACGGCCCCGGTCGTAGTGGGCGAAGGCCTGCCAGTGCCGGCCCAGCCGGGCGTCAAGCCCCAGGCTGGCGAAACCGGTGCGATTGCGCTCGCCCAGTGTCAGCATGCCACTACCCTGCCCGCCCAGCAGGCCGTGGCGCTCATCGAGCACGCCAACGGTCGTGCTGACACCCAACTGCGGCGAAAGCTCGAAACGCATTCCCACATCGCTGCGGCTGGCCTGGTACTCCTCGTCCAACGCGGCCCCCCACTCGGCGCCGTCCCCCATCCAGTGACGCGCCTGGAGAGTGGCTCGCTCGGTCAGTGCATAGTCGTTGCGCAACCCATGCACGGTGCCCAGCCCTCGGGTCAAGTCGGAGCCACCCTGGAAGGCGAGCAGCGGCATGATGCCCGACTCGGCGTAGGCGCTGGCGGGGTCCGCCTCGTCGCCGGCAAAACGGGTGAGCATCCAGTCGCTGCGCCCGAAGCGACCATCGAGGCGGCTGGCAAGAGTCTCGCCATGGCCATCTCGCTGCGTGGACCAGCTCAGCGCTCCCGCGCTGCCCCGCAGCTCCTGGCGCTGATCGGGCGATGCGCTGGAGAGTCGCGACATACGGCTGCGCTGTCTTGCCTCGTGCGAGTCCCGGCGAAAGCTGTGCCCGGACAGGTCGATGCGATAGTCGCGGCCCAGCTCATCGAAGGCGGCCACGTCGGCTAGCGCCCCCGAACTGGCGAGGCTGTCACCGTAGGCACCGGAGAGCTGAACCAGGCTCTGCTCCAGAGACTGAGTGCCCTCGTCCAGGTGACTTCCCGACGCCAGCGCCAGCGAGCCCGCGGGCGCCAGCGCAGCGTCCAGGTCCGCCTCGCCCTGGCCAAGATAGTAATAGCCGCAGTTGATGTCCCCGCCCTCGCCACAGCTCTCGTCCTGGTAGAGCGATGAGCTGCGGTCAGCCGTATCCAGGAGAAGCTGGGACACCGTGGCGGCATCCAGGTGAGGCCAGAGTGAGATCATCGCCGCAGCGTAGCCGGCCACCTGGGGCGCGGCGATTGAGGTCCCCGCCCACACTCCGTAAGCGTCGTCCTCGGAGGCATCGGCGGCGGTCTGGCGCCACGGCGCGGTGAGAAAGCGCGCCTGCCAGTCGCTGTCCTCTCCCGGGTGGTTGCTGTTCGTGGCCAACCGGATATCGCCCTCGTCACGCACCGAGCCGCCAACGATGAGCATGCGCGAATAGATGTCGTCGTATTGGTGAATGGGCCGGTCGGCCTGCAGCGCCTTGCCGTCGTTGCCCGCCGCGACCACGTAGACACTGCCCAGTCCGTCGTTGCTGTTCACGATCCTGCCCAATGACTCGAGCGAGTTGACACCCAGGTAAGAGGCGCTCGGAGAAGGCGCATTGGCACGACCGCTCCAGCTATGGTTGATCACCCTGGCGCCTTCGTCGGCCAGATACCCGACGCTGTGGTCGAGTACATTGGTCGCGGCGCGGCCTGGGTCGCTATCGGACGAAACCTTGGCCAGGTAGAGCGCCGGGCTGGCATCCCCCTGCTCTATCAGCGACGCCACGGCGGTGCCATGCCCCTCGTCACCACTGACATCGCCACTTCCATCCACGAGATTGACGGTGGTGCGGAGCAAGGGTGCCAGTGACTCGTGGGTGATTCGAAAACCCGTGTCGGCTACCCCCACCACCACTCCCGCTTTGTCGAAGGAGCGGAGAGTGGGGTTCGGTGCAGACTCATGTATGCCGTCTTGGTTGGTGGGCTTGGTGCCGCCGCCACCGCCGCCGCCGCAGGCAGACAGACCGACGACCAGGGGCAGGAGCCAGGGTGTTGTGATTCGGGAAGTAGGCATGAGTTGCGAGAACAAGCGAAGCGCCCTCTCCTCCTTGCGGAATGCAGCGTGGGTATGGATGCCAGGAAACTGGTCGAGATGCAGGATAAGGCGTCTCCTGTCCGCCCAAGTCGCGATAAACGAAGTTTTAACGTCGCTATTCCTTCACTCGCCGGCGTTCTCTGCCTCGATTCGTTTTCGTCTACGCCGCGAGGGGTCTACGCTGAGATAACCACGCCTGACCCGACCGCGATTAGGAGGTTTTAGATGGCAAGGATGCGCAACCCGGCATGCCGGCGCCTGGGCTGGCTCGTCGCCCTGCCGGCCGCCGTCTGGCTGACCGCCGCCGGCGCGGAGGAGCGTACGGCATCGCCCGGCGGGGGCGCGGCGGGCCTTGACCCCGCCGAGACCATCGAGCCGCCCGACGTCGACACCGGCCAGCACGG
Source organism: Billgrantia sulfidoxydans (assembly GCF_017868775.1). Classification (NCBI taxonomy): domain Bacteria; kingdom Pseudomonadati; phylum Pseudomonadota; class Gammaproteobacteria; order Oceanospirillales; family Halomonadaceae; genus Billgrantia; species Billgrantia sulfidoxydans. The sequence continues at coordinate 4,355,752 of NZ_CP053381.1, forward strand.
CACCAGCAGCGGCATCACCCACTCGGACATGGGCCAGCAGGAAGAGGGCTCCGGCAGCGGCCAGACCCAGGGTGACGATATGCACCAGACCCCTGCGGCGGGCTCCGACGCCGGCCCCGACTACGAAGTCCAGACCCCCGAACGCGAGGCAGAACCCGAGCAGCAGACGCTGCCTGACGACCCGCTGGGTGCCGAGGACGAAGGCCGGCGGGAAGACGGCGAGCCGCAGAGCAGCAACGAACAATAAGGCGGCACTGAACAATGGACGACGTCGCTACGCATCGTAACAAGTCGTTCGGCAGCGCCTGCCGAGAACCGCTACGCTTTGCGTAGAACATGCACACGCCGCCTTGGGCGGAAGGCCCGCAGCGTGCCGAGAACGACAAAGCGGTGACAAGACCGACCGCGATAGCGACCAGGCAGAACAAGAGGGTATAGAAACCAGGCAGGAGGCCTCCATGACCCTTCGGGTGACACGCAGACAATTCTTCAAGCTAGGTGCGGCGGGAATGGCCACGTCCAGCATGGCCATGATGGGCTTCGCCCCGGAACCCGCCGTTGCTTCGATCCGCCATTTCAAGCTGACCGGTGCCAAGGTCACGCGCAGCAACTGCACCTACTGTTCGGTGGGCTGCGGCGTGCTGCTCTACAGCCGCGGCGATGCGGCGATCAACGTCGTCGACGACATCTACCACGTCGAGGGCGATCCGGACCATCCGGTGAGTCGCGGCTCGCTGTGCCCCAAGGGCGCCGGGCTGCTCGACTACATCAAGAGCGACTCCCGGCTGCGCTACCCCCAGGTACGCGAGGCCGGCAGCGACGAGTGGAAGCGGATCTCCTGGGACGAGGCCCTGGAGCGCATCGCACGCCACATGAAGGATGACCGCGACGCCAATTTCGAGACCGACGACGAGGACGGCAACACCGTCAATCGCTGGACCACCACCGGCATGCTGGCGGCCTCGGCCTCGACCAACGAGACCGCCTACCTGACGCACAAGGTGGTTCGCAGCCTCGGCATGGTGGCGTTCGACAACCAGGCGCGTGTCTGACACGGACCGACGGTGGCAGGTCTTGCCCCAACATTCGGTCGCGGTGCCATGACCAACCACTGGGTCGACATTCGCAATGCCGACCTGATCATCGTGATGGGCGGCAACCCTGCCGAAGCGCATCCGGTGGGCTTCCGCTGGGTGATGGAAGCGCGTGAGCACAACGACGCACGGCTGGTGGTGGTGGACCCCCGCTTCAACCGCACGGCGGCGGTAGCGGACGATTACGCCGAGATCCGCACCGGCACCGACATCGCCTTCCTCGGCGGGTTGATCCACTACCTGATCGAGAGCGGCCGGTTCCACCGCGACTACGTGCGCGCCTATACCGACGCCAGCCTGATCGTCAGCCCCGAGTTCGGCTTCGAGGACGGCCTGTTCACCGGCTACGACGCCGATAGCGGCGAATACGACAAATCGAGCTGGCAGTACGAGTACGACGACGATGGCCACGCCCGGCGCGACGAGTCGCTCGAGCATCCACGCTGCGTGTTCCAGCTGATGCGCCGACACTACGGCCGCTACACCCTCGACGTGGTGAACTCGGTGTGCGGCACGCCGCGCGAGAAGATTCAGCGGGTCTGGGACGCGATGGCCGAGACGGCCGCGCCCGACAAGACCATGACCTTCCTCTATGCGCTGGGCTGGACACAGCACTCGATCGGCTCGCAGATCATCCGCACCGCGGCCATCGTCCAGCTGCTGCTGGGCAACATGGGCATGCGCGGCGGCGGGGTCAACGCCCTGCGCGGCCACTCCAACATCCAGGGCCTGACCGACCTCGGCCTGCTCTCCAACCTGCTGCCCGGCTACCTGAGGCTGCCGAGCGCCGACGAGCAGGAGTACGACGAGTACATCCTGGAGCGGGCGCGGCCGCCCCTGGTGGAAGACGAGGTCTCCTACTGGCGCCACTACGAGCGCTTCCACGTCAGCCTGATGAAGGCGTGGTTCGGCGCGGCGGCCCGCGAAGAGAACGACTGGCGCTACGACTGGCTGCCGAAGCTGGGCGTGGATCTCTACGATATCCTGCACACCTTCGAGCGCATGCACCAGGGCGAGGTCAACGGCTATATCTGCCAGGGTTTCAATCCGCTGGCGGCGTTCCCGCACAAGGCCAAGATCACCGAGTCGCTGTCGCGGCTGAAATATCTCGTGGTGATCGACCCCTTGCGCACCGAGACGGCGGAGTTCTGGAAGAACCACGGCGAGTTCCACGACGTCGACCCGGCGGCGATCGACACCGAGGTGTTCCGTCTACCCACCACCTGCTTCGCCGAGGAGGACGGCACCATCGTCAACAGCTCGCGCTGGCTGCAGTGGTTCTGGGCCGCGGCACCGCCGCCGGGCGAGGCGCGCGCCGACACGGCGATCATGGCCGGTATCTTCCTGCGCCTGCAGCGGCTCTACCGGGAGGAGGGCGGCGCCTTCGCCGAGCCGCTGCTCAACCTGCACTGGCCCTACCGCCGCCCCGAGGAGCCGAGCCCCGAGGAGCTGGCCCGCGAGTACAACGGCTGGGCGCTGGAGGACGTCGTCGACGAGGAGCGCAACCTGGTGATCCGCGCCGGCGAGCAGCTCGAGGATTTCGGCATGCTGCGCGCCGACGGCTCCACCGCCTGCGGCTGCTGGCTGTTCGCCGGCTGCTGGACCGAGGGCGGCAACCAGATGGTGCGCCGCGACAACTCCGACCCCTACGGCACCGGCCAGACGCTGGGCTGGGCCTGGTCGTGGCCGGCCAACCGCCGCATCCTCTACAACCGCGCCAGTGCCCGCCCCGACGGCACGCCCTGGGCGCCGCGCAAGGCCGTGGTGTGGTGGAACGGCCAGCGCTGGGTCGGCAACGACGTGCCCGACTTCCCGCCCACCTCCGCCCCCGGCGACGGCCAGGCACCCTTCATCATGAACCAGACCGGCCGCGGCCAGATCTTCGCCCGCGATCGCATGAACGAAGGGCCGTTTCCCGAGCACTACGAGCCCTTCGAGACGCCGATCGCCAACAACCCGCTGCACCCGGACAACCCCCTGGCCAAGCACAACCCGGGAGCCCGGGTATTCGAGCGGGATCGCGAGAACTTCGGTACCTTCGAGGAGTTCCCCCACGCCGCGACCAGCTATCGCCTGACCGAACATTTTCACTACTGGACGATGCACAACCGGCTCAATGCCATCGCCCAACCGGAGAAGTTCGTCGAGATCGGCGCGAGCCTGGCCGAGGAGCTGGGCATCGCCAAGGGCGACCGCGTGCGGGTCAGCTCCAAGCGCGGCCACATCGAGGCCGTGGCGGTGGTGACCAAGCGCATCCGGCCGCTGCAGGTCGCCGGCCGGACCGTGCATCAGGTCGGCATCCCGCTGCACTGGGGCTTTCTCGGCGAGACCAGGAAGTCCTACCTGACCAACACCCTGACGCCATCCGTCGGCGACGCCAACACCCAGACGCCGGAATACAAGTCGTTCCTGGTGCGGGTCGAGAAGCTATAGGGCCAGGGAAAGGACCAAGGAGGCGAGCATGCGAGGAGACCAGATCAACCTGCAGAACGTCATCGCCCGCTCGGCGACCCAGGTGCCCTCCCCTCAGGAGCGCAGCGACGGCGTCGAACGCGTGACCAAGCTGATCGACGTGTCACGCTGCATCGGCTGCAAGGCGTGCCAGGTCGCCTGCGCCGAGTGGAACGACCTGCGCGACGAGGTGGGCCACAACGTGGGGGAGTACGACAACCCGCTCGACCTCACCCCCGACACCTGGCAGGTGATGCGCTTCGACGAGTACGAGGACGAGCAGGGCAACCTCGAGTGGCTGATCCGCAAGGACAACTGCATGCACTGCGCCGAGCCGGGCTGCCTCGAGGCGTGCCCGGCGCCCGGCGCCATCGTGCAATATGCCAACGGCATCGTCGACTTCAACTCGGAGCACTGCATCGGCTGCGGCTACTGCGTGTCGGGGTGCCCCTTCGACGTGCCGCGTATCTCGAAGAAGGACCACAAGGCCTACAAGTGCACGCTCTGCTCCGACCGGGTGTTCCACGGCCTGGAGCCGGCCTGCGTGAAGTCCTGCCCCACCGGCTCGATCATGTTCGGCACCCGCGAGGAGATGCTCGGCCTGGCCGAGACCCGCACGGACTTCCTCAAGGGCCGCGGCTACGACAACGCCGGGGTCTACAACCCCGAGGGGGTCGACGGCACCCACGTGATCTACGTGCTGCAGCACGCCGACCGGCCGGGACTCTACAGCCACTTGCCCGAAGACCCGCGCATCAGCCCGCTGGTCGACGCCTGGAAGGGCGTGACCAAGCCGCTGGCATCAATGGCGATCGGCATCGCCGCCCTGACCGGCTTCTTCCACTACGTTACCGCCGGCCCCAAGGTGCACGGCGAGGAGGACGAGGCGGCGGTGCGCGAGGACGAGGCCCGCGAACGTGAACGGGAGGAGCGCCCATGAGCCTGGCCAAATCAGACCCCCCACTGCAGCGCTACAGCGTCTGGAACCGGCTCAACCACTGGCTCGTCGCGATCAGCTTCGTGCTGCTGGTGTTGAGCGGGCTGCCGTTCTTCCACCCCTTCTTCTGGTCGCTGACGGCGCTGTTCGGCGGGCCGACCATGACCCGCATCCTGCATCCCTACATCGGGCTGTTCATGACGCTGATGTTCCTGTTCATGGCGGTCGCCTTCTTCAAGGAGAGCCTGATCAAGCGCCGCGACCTCCAGTGGCTCAGGCAGATCCGCGACGTACTGGCCAACCGCGACGAGAGGCTGCCGCCGGTGGGCAAGAACAACGCCGGCCAGAAGCTGGTCTACTGGATCATGCTCGGCTGTATCGTCCTGCTGCTGGTCACCGGCCTGCTGATCTGGCAGCCCTACTTCGCCGGGGCCGTACCCATCACCCTGCGTCGGCTGGCGTCGCTGGGGCATGCCGCGGTCGCCTTCGTCGCCATCCTCACCCTGATCATCCATGTCTACTCGGGTATCTGGGTCAAGGGCTCGTTCCAGGCCATGGTGCGCGGCCGGGTGAGCTGGGCCTGGGCGCGCCACCACCACGGCCTGTGGTACGAGGAGGAGCGCGAGAAGGCGCGCAAGCGGCGCGCGATCGACCGCCGCCACGCCACCCCCACGAACCGACAGGAGTCGCCGTGACCCACGCCTTCGGCAATGCCCCCACCGGGATGATGCAGCCCCCCGAGGTGCGCCTGCCCGACCACGATCACTTCGCCCGCCGCGCCCGACGCCTGCGAGAGCTCGCCGACCGCGTCGCCCCGCTCGGCGACTTCCTGCGCTTCATGGCGCAGCTGGCCCAGGCCCAGCAGGTAGCCCTCGAGCGCGCCGCGCCGGCCTGGCAGCCCGAGCCCCAGGCCTTCGCGCTGGCGCTCGCACACGGCATGCCGCCGCTCAACGTGCAGGCGCTGCGCGAAACCATCGACCTCGCGGCCGAGCTCGACGCCCTGCTGGGTGCCCTCGAGCTGCATGTCGGCGAAGCCCAGCGCCCGCTGCTCGACGCCCTGCGCCGGCGGCCGCCGGAGGAGATCGAGCGGCTGGCGGACGACGTGCTCGCCGGCGCGGCCGGCGACGAGCGGACCCGCGGGCTGATGCCGCTGGTGGCCGCCGCGCTGCAGGTCGTCTGGCTGCGTCTGGCGCGCACGCTGCCCGAGGCACCGGCCCGCCCGGCCGGCGAGGCGCGCACCCTGTGCCCCAGCTGCGGCTCGCCGCCGCTGGCCAGCGTGATCGAAGCCGACCCGCGCTACAACGGCGTGCGCTACCTGCAGTGCGGGCTGTGCGCCACCCAGTGGTACCTGGAACGCTCGATCTGCAGCGTCTGCGAACAGAGCGGCAGGCTCGACTACTTCAGCCTGACGCAGGAGAGCGACGAGGCCGCGCCCCTGCCGGCCCAGGCCGAGGCCTGCGGCGACTGCGACAGCTACCTCAAGGTCTTCGTGCGGGAACTCGACGCCGGGGCCGAACCGCTGGCCGACGATCTCGCCAGCCTCGCCCTCGACCTGCTGCTCGGCGAAGAGGGACGCTACCGACGCAGCGGGGCCAACCCGCTGCTCATCGTCGAATAGCCGCGCCTGCATGGACGCCTCCCGGCCCGACATGCTATGCCATAAGGATGACCCACCCCGTCTGGACAAGGACCAGCGACCCGGCATGGACATGACGACAATGGACGTTCGACGCCGCCTGCCCGCGGTGGATGCACTGCTGGGCCATCCCGAGGTGCAACTGGCCCGCCGGCGTCACGGCCGCCGCCTCATCCGGCGCGCCGTTCGCCAGGTGCTGGCCGAGGCCCGGCGCGGCCTGGCGCAACCCGCCGCTGCGGCACCCGATGTGGATGACCTGGCCCGGCGGGTGCTGGAACGCCTGGACGAGCTCGCCCGGCCGGCCAGCCGCGCGGTTTTCAACCTCACCGGCACGGTGATCCACACCAACCTGGGCCGTTCGCCGCTCGCCGAGGCGGCCGTCGTGGCAATGACGGAGGCGGCGCGCCACCCGGTGGCGCTGGAGTACGACCTCGATGGCGGCGGCCGCGGCGATCGCGACCGGCTGGTCGAGGGGCTGCTGTGCGAGCTGACCGGTGCCGAGGCGGCCACCGTGGTCAACAACAATGCCGGTGCCGTGCTGCTGGCCCTGGGCGCGCTGGGCGCCGGCCGCGAGGCGCTGATCTCACGCGGCGAGCTGGTCGAGATCGGCGGCGCCTTCCGCATGCCCGACATCATGGCCGCGGCGGGCTGCCGCCTGCGCGAGGTGGGCGCCACCAACCGTACCCATGCGCGCGACTTCGAAGCCGCCATCGGCGAGCACACCGGGCTGATCGTCAAGGCGCACACCTCCAACTACGCCATCACCGGCTTCACCGCGCGTGTGCCCGAGACCCGCCTGGCGGAGATCGCCCATGCCCACGGCATTCCCTTCCTGATCGACCTGGGCAGCGGCGCGCTGACCGACTTCGCCGCGCTCGACCTGCCCTACGAACCGCAGCCGGGCGACGCCATCGGCGCCGGCGCCGATGTGGTCACCTTCAGCGGCGACAAGCTGCTCGGCGGCCCCCAGGCCGGCATCCTCGTCGGCCGCCGTGACCTCATCGAGAGGATCAGGCGCCACCCGCTCAAGCGTGCCCTGCGCCTGGACAAGCTGACCCTGGCCGCGCTCGAGGCCACCCTGCGCCTCTACCGCGACAGCGACGTCCCCCAGCACGACATTCCCACCCTGGCCCTGCTGACCCGCCCCGAAGCCGACATCGCCGCCACCGGCGAACGGCTGCTGCCCCGGGTCGACGGGCTGCTGGCCGGCTTCGAGGTGACACTCGCGTCCTGCGCCAGCCAGCTCGGCAGCGGTTCGCTGCCGGTGGACCGGCTGCCCAGCCGGGCGCTGGTATGGCGTTCCCTCACCGAGCCACGCCGCCAGCGCGAGCGCGAGATCCGCCGCCTCGAGGCCGCCCTGCGGTGCCTGCCGCGTCCGGTGATCGGGCGGCTCACTGACGGTGCGCTGCTGCTCGACCTGCGCTGCCTGGAAGGGGCGTCGGAGGAAGCCGCCTTCATCGACCAGCTCGCGCAGCTGCCCGGCCTCTACGCGGCCAGCGCTCGGCAGGACGGCGGGGGCCCGCCGTGATCATCGGCACTGCCGGCCACGTCGACCACGGCAAGACCGCCCTGATCCGTTGCCTGACCGGCATCGATACCGACCGGCTCAAGGAGGAAAAGGCGCGCGGGCTGACCATCGAGCCCGGCTTCGCCTACCCCGCGGTGGCCGACGGCATCGAGCTCGGCTTCGTCGATGTGCCCGGCCATGTGCGCTTCCTGCATCACATGGTAGCGGGCAGCGCCGGCGTCGACACGGTACTGCTGGTGGTGGCCGCCGATGACGGCGTGATGCCGCAGACCCTCGAGCACCTGCAGATCCTCACCCTGCTGGGGCTCGGTCACGGACTGGTGGCACTGACCAAGGTCGACCGGGTCGACACCGCGCGACGCCGCCAGGTGCACGAGCAGATCGCCGCCCTGCTGGCCGGCACACCGCTGGCCGGAGCGCCCATCGTCGAGGTCTCCAGCCACAGCGGCGAGGGCGTGGAGGCGCTGCGCGAGCGGCTGTGGACGCTGGCCGCCAGGCAGCCCGAGGCCCCTGCCCGTGGCCACTTCCGCCTCGCCGTCGACCGGGTCTTCACCAAGGCCGGTGCCGGCCTGGTGGTGACCGGCACCGCGTTCGCCGGCCAGGTGACCCAGGGCGACGCAGTGCGCCTGGTGCCGAACGGGCTGACGGCACGGGTGCGCGGGCTGCGCCGCCAGCATCGCGAGGGCGAGTGGGCGCAGCAGGGCGATCGCGTGGCGCTCAACCTCGCCGGCCCCCACATCGATCGCGACGCGATTCGGCGCGGCGACTGGGTCGTGGCCGAGGCGCTGGAAACGCCGCCGCTGCGACGCCTCGACGTCCAGCTGCAGCTGCTCGACGACGCACCGCCGCTCAAGCACTGGGCGCCGGTGCATGCGCACCTGGGCGTGGGCCGAATCAGCGGTCGCGTGGCGCTGCTCGAGGGCCAGCGGCTCGCCCCCGGCGAGCATATGCTGGGTCAGCTGGTATTGGATGAACCGGTACACGCCTGCCTGGGCGATCGCTTCGTGATTCGCGACCCGGCGGCAAGAATCACCTTGGGCGGCGGCACGGTGCTCGATGGCGACCCGCCCCGGCGCGGCCAGCGCCGCCCCGAACGGCTGGCCTGGCTCGCCGCGCTGGCCGAGTGCGCCGCCACCGCCCCACTCGACCTGACCCCGGCGCTGCGGGAGGGGCTGAGCCGCCGCCCAGGCGGCATCGATCTGCACGCCCTGGCGCACAACGCCAACGTCGAGGTGTCGGCACTGGCCGAGGCCGTATCGGCGCTGGGAGGGGAAACGCTGACGTCGGCGCAGACCACCCGCAGCTTTTCCGCCGAGGCCATCAAGGCGCTTCAGGCCCGACTGCTCGACACCGTCGCCGCCAATCACGAGCGCGAGCCCTCGATGCTCGGCACCGAGCGCGCCCGCCTGACCCGCCAGGCCATGCCCGAGCTGCCCGAAGCCACGGGCCGGCAGCTGCTGGAGCGCCTGATCGCGGGCGGCAAGCTGGAGGCCCACGGCCCCTTCGTCGCCCTGCCCGGGCATCGCGCCGTCTTGAGCGAGGCCGACGAGGCGCTATGGCGACGGCTCGAGCCGCTCATCGCCTCAGCGCGCTTCCAGCCGCCGCGGGTACGCGACCTGGTCGCCATCGGGGAATTCGAAAAAGAGCGACTCGACGAGGCGCGCGTCCGCGAAGTGCTCACCGCCTGCGCTCGCCTCGGCCGGCTCTACCAGGTGCGTCGCGACCACTTCTACCCGGCCGGAACAGTGGCCGAGATGGCCGCCATCGCGCAGTCGCTCGAGCGCGAGCACGGCCGGATCCGCGCGGCCGCCTTCCGCGACCGCCTCGGCACCGGCCGCAAGCTGGCCATTCACATCCTCGAATTCTTTGATAAGGTAGGGTTCACGCGCCGCATCGGCGACGAGCGCGTGCTACGCCACACCGAGATGTGGCCGTAGGGCAACGGCCCTGTCACGAGAAGCCGCTCAAGGAAGAGGATCGACCCCCGGTGGGGCGGCCAGACTTCAAATCTGGCAGGGGCTGCCAGCGGTCCCTGGTGGGTTCGACTCCCACGCTCTTCCGCCAATCTGCCCGGCGTCTAGCCCGTGATCACCACCCGCGTACCGATGCGCAGCCACGGATCCAGCGCGCGGATCTCCTCGTTACTGACCGCCACACAGCCCTCGGTCCAGTCGAAGCTGCGGTGCACCTCGGGGTCGCCGCGGCCCAGGCCGTGGATGCCGATCAGCCCGCCCAGCGAGGTGGTATGCGGCGCCAGGCCGTGCTGCGCCCGGTAGTTCTCGATGTACCAGTACTCCTGCAGGGTGATGCGGCCGCTCTGCAGCGCCTCCTCGGCGACCTGGGCGTTGGGATAGTCGAAGCCGAAGAACAGCCCGAAGCGCGAGGCGCGGTTGATACGGTCGACGCGGAATTCGCCCAGCGGCGTCATCGAACTGCCCTTGGCCCGCAGCGGCGCCGCGCCGCCGGCGCCGAAGGCCAGGTGCTCGATGCGCTCGATCACGGTCTCGCCGCGCAGCACCCGCACCTGGCGGTGGCGCAGGTCGATGCTGAGCCATACCTCGTCGGCCGTCAGCCCCTCGGGCATGGCCGTTGCATCCAGCGCTTGCCACAGCATCGGCTGGCCGACCGGCAAGCTACCGGCGGCGGTTGAGGAATCGGGAATGTTGGCCTGTGTCGCCGGCCCGAACGCGAAGCAGCCTGCCGTCAAGGCGGCAGCCTGGAAGAATGCCCTGTTCATGAGCCCCTGCCCCGTGCGTAGTCATCTTATGCGTCGGCTTGTCACCGATCGGTTATTGAGGCCAGCCGTGGCCCGCGCCATCACGATCGTGACGCGATTTCCTTCGACGGATGCTTCGCATGGCAAGGACGCGGGGAGCGCACCGCGGCGCTCCCGGAGTTGGCCTTCGCTTGGGCCCCAGGGCCCGCCCGACGCGGCCACCGGCCGGGCCATGAGACGCATGAGGCAAATATAGCACAGGGCGGTTAAGGCGAAAGAGGGAGAACGCCTGGCACCGTGAAAAGACGTGATCTCACCCGCCGGTCAGGCGCTCGCCTGGCGAGCTTCCGCCTGATCCCGCGCCAGCAGCGCGACCGCCTCCCTGGCGAGCGGCGAGAGCCGGCTGCCATCCTCATGCAGGTAGTCGACGATCTGGCGCTTCATGCTGCGTGCCCAGAACTTCTTCAGGTGAATATGCACGCGCTCGACCGTGGCATCGCCGTAGTGAGCGTTGTTGGCGGCGATCTGGTTCGCCATGTGGATCAGGGAATCGAGCTGGCTGCGGCTCATGGCGACATCAACCTCCGCTGGCTTGAACGGCCGGCATACTTTCGCTTGCCGGCTGATGATAGATGACGTGGCGCCCCGTGCGGGCGAAGCCGACCAGCATCAGGCCCGCCTGGCGGGCCTGCTCGATGGCAAGCGAGGTGGGCGCCGACACCGCGACCAGGCAGCCGATGCCGGCGGCAACGCACTTCTGCACCATCTCGTAGCTGGCGCGGCTGGAGACCAGAGCAAAGCCGCTTCGCATGGCGCAGTCGCGCACCGCCAGCGCCCCGATCAGCTTGTCCAGGGCGTTGTGGCGGCCGACGTCCTCGCGGGCCAGCTGCACCTGCCCGTCGAGGTCGCACCAGGCGGCGCCGTGGGTGGCCCCGGTCTCGCGCTGCAGCGGCTGGTGCCAGCGCAGCGCCTCCAGGGCATGCTGGATGGTGTCGTCGCCAACGGCGGGAGCCGTCACCCGGCCGATCGGGCGAATCGCCTGCTCCAGCGACTCGGTGCCGCACAGCCCGCAGCCGGTACGCCCGGCCAGGCTGCGACGACGCTGCTTCAACTCCATGAAGCGCTGGGTGGCGACCTCCAGGTGCACGCTGACGCCGGCGGCCTCCTCGCGCACCTCGATGGCGTAGAGTTCATCCGGCGTCTGCAGAATGCCCTCGGTGAGGCTGAAGCCGAGGGCGAAGTCCTCGAGGTCGGCCGGCGTGGCCATCATCACGGCATGCGAGATGCCGTTGTAGACCAGTGCCACCGCCGTCTCCACGGCGATACTGTCCTCCAGCCGCTCGGCGCTGCCGGCCCGGCGCACGTCCACCGGGGCCCGGCAGCGGCTGTGGTCGTCACTCATTGGCGCGCTCCGCGGAGGGCCTGCCTGCGCCCGCTTCGTCCTTGTCACCACCGCGCAGCAGCTCGAGCTGCAGCCGGTCGAAGGTCTGGAACTGGCGCTGCCAGGCGGACGGCTGGCTGACCTTCTCGACCTGTACGGCGGTCACCTTGTATTCCGGACAGTTGGTCGCCCAGTCGGAGCTGTCGGTGGTGATCACGTTGGCCCCGCTGCCCGGATGGTGGAAGGTAGTGTAGACCACCCCCGGCGGCATGCGGTCGCTGATCCGTGCGCGCAGCACCGTCTGGCCCGCGCGGCTGGTGATACCGACCCAGTCGCCGTCGCGCACGCCACGCAGCTCGGCATCGGACGGGTGCAGCTCGAGCACGTCCTCGTCGTGCCAGGCCTGGTTGTGGGTCCGCCGGGTCTGGGCGCCGACGTTGTACTGGGAGAGGATGCGCCCGGTGGTCAGCAGCAGCGGGAAGCGCCGGTTGCTGAGCTCGTCGCTCGCCACATAGTCGGTGATGGCGAACTGGCCGAGGCCGATGGGGAAATCCTCGATGTGCATGGTCGGGGTGCCCTTGGGGTGCGCCTCGTTGCACGGCCACTGGATGCTGCCCAGCTCGTCGAGCCGCGCGTAGCTGACCCCGGTGAAGCTCGGCGTGAGGCCGGCGATCTCGTCCATGATCTGCGACGGATGGTCATAGTGCATGGGATAGCCCAGCGCATTGGCCAGGTCCACCGTCACTTCCCAATCCTGCTTGCCGGCCAACGGCGGCATCACCTTGCGCACGCGGTTGATGCGGCGCTCGGCGTTGGTGAAGGTGCCGTCCTTCTCCAGGAACGAGGAGCCCGGCAGCAGCACGTGGGCGAACTTGGCCGTCTCGTTGAGGAAGATATCCTGCACGATCAGGCACTCCAGCGAGCGCAGCGCCTCCTCCACGTGCTGGGTGTTGGGGTCGGATTGGGCGATGTCCTCGCCCTGCACGTAGAGCGCCTTGAAGTCGCCGGCCACGGCGGCATCGAACATGTTGGGGATGCGCAGGCCCGGCTCATCGTCGATGGGCACGCCCCAGGCCGCCTCGAAGCGCTCGCGCACGGCGGGGTCGCCGACGTGCTGGTAGCCCGGCAGCTCGTGGGGGAAGGAACCCATGTCGCAGGAGCCCTGGACATTGTTCTGCCCGCGCAGCGGGTTGACGCCCACCCCTTCGCGGCCGATGTTGCCGGTGGCCATGGCCAGGTTGGCGATGCCCATCACCATGCTCGAGCCCTGGCTGTGTTCGGTGACGCCGAGACCGTAGTAGATCGCGCCGTTGGGCGCCTGGGCATAGGTACGCGCGGCACGGCGTACCTGCTCGGCGGACACGCCGGTGATCGCCTCGACGTTCTCCGGCGCATGGCGCGGATCGAGGATGAACTCACGCCAGGCCTGGTAGCCCGCGGCATCGCAGCGCTTGGCGATGAACTCGCGATCCTCGAGTCCTTCGCTGATCACCACGTGGGCCAGGGCGTTGATCATCGCCACGTTGGTGCCGGGGCGCAGGGCAAGGTGCTGAGCGCCGCGATGGTGCGGGGTCTTGAGCAGGTCGATACGGCGCGGGTCGACGACGATCAGCTCGGCGCCCTGGCGCAGGCGTTTGCGCATCTGCGAGGCGAACACCGGGTGGGCGTCGGTGGGGTTGGCGCCGATGACCACGATCACGTCGGCCTGCATCACCGAATCGAAGGTCTGGGTGCCGGCGGATTCGCCCAGCGTCGTCTTGAGGCCGTAGCCGGTGGGCGAATGACACACCCGCGCACAGGTGTCGGTATTGTTGTTGTGGAAGGCCGCGCGCACCAGCTTCTGCACCAGGTAGGTCTCCTCGTTGGTGCAGCGCGACGAGGTGATGCCGCCGATGCTCTCGCGACCGTACTTGGCCTGGATCGCCTTGAGCCGCTCGGCGGCGAAGGCGATCGCCTCCTCCCAGCCCACCTCGCGCCAGGGCTGGTCGATCGACTCGCGAATCATCGGCGTCTTCAGGCGGTCGGGATGGGTGGCGTAGCCGAAGGCGAAGCGGCCCTTGACGCAGGAGTGGCCGTGGTTGGCGTCGCCGCCCTTGTACGGCACCATGCGCACCACCCGGTCGCCCTGCATCTCGGCCTTGAACGAGCAGCCCACGCCGCAGTAGGCGCAGGTGGTGACCACGCTGTGCTCCGGTTGCCCCTGCTCGATCACCGCCTTCTCCATCAGCGTCGAGGTCGGGCAGGCCTGCACGCAGGCGCCGCAGGAGACGCACTCGGAATCCATGAACGCCTCGCTCTGTCCGGCGGCGACCTTGGACTCGAAGCCGCGCCCCTCGATGGTCAGGGCGAAGGTGCCCTGCACCTCCTCACAGGCGCGCACACAGCGCGAGCAGACGATGCACTTGCTGGGGTCGAAACTGAAATAAGGGTTGGAGTCGTCGGTCTCGGCGTCCAGGTGATTGTCGCCATCGAACCCGTAGCGCACCTCGCGCAGCCCCACCGCACCGGCCATGTCCTGCAGCTCGCAGTCGCCGTTGGCCGGACAGGTCAGGCAGTCCAGCGGGTGGTCGGAGATGTAGAGCTCCATCACGTTGCGCCGCAGCTTGGCCAGCCGCGCATTCTGGGTGGTGACCTTCATGCCGGGCTCGACCGGCGTGGTGCAGGAGGCCGGCAGGCCGCGCTTGCCGTCGATCTGCACCGCGCACAGACGGCAGGAGCCGAACGCCTCGAGATTGTCCGAGGCACACAGCTTGGGAATGTTGATGTCGGCGAGTGCCGCGGCGCGCAGCACCGAGGTGCCCTCGGGCACGGCGATCTCGACGCCATCGATCTCGAGGCTGACCAGCGTCTCGGAGAGTCGCGCCGGGGTACCGTAGTCGCGCTCCGGCGAAAGGTGCTGGGGGGCGAATGCCTGCTTGGGGTCGTAATGGTGCAACATGTCGTACCTCCTCCCGCTCAACGCGGCTGCGCGTCGCGCTGCAGGTCGTCGGGAAAGTGTTTCATCACGCTCTGCACGGGGAAGGGTGTCATGCCACCCATGGCGCAAAGCGAGCCATCCACCATGGTCTCGCACAGGTCGGCGAGCAGCGCGAGGTTGGCCTCGCGGCGCTCGCCGGCGCGGATGCGGTCGATCACCTCGACGCCGCGCACCGATCCGATGCGGCAGGGGGTGCACTTGCCGCATGATTCCACCGTGCAGAACTCCATGGCGAAGCGCGCCTGCTCGGCCATGTCCACCGTGTCATCGAACATCACCACGCCGCCGTGACCGAGCACCGCGCCGACCTCGGCGAAGGCCTCGTAGTCGAGCGGCAGGTCCCACTGGCTCTCGGGCAGATAGGCGCCCAGCGGGCCGCCCACCTGCACCGCGCGCAGCGGCCGTCCGGTAAAAGTACCGCCGCCGAACTCCTCCATCAGCTGGCGCAGGGTGGTGCCGAACGCCAGCTCCACCAGCCCGCCGCGCTGGACGTTACCGGCCAGCTGCAACGCCAGGGTGCCCCGCGAACGGCCCATGCCGTAGTCGGCGTAGGCCTGTCCGCCGTCGCCGAGAATGAAGGGCACCGCCGCCAGCGACAGCACGTTGTTGACCACGGTGGGCTGGCCGAACAGGCCTTCGATGGCCGGCAGCGGCGGCTTGAAGCGCACCATGCCGCGCTTGCCTTCGAGACTCTCGAGCAGCGAGGTCTCCTCGCCGCAGATGTAGGCGCCGGCACCCAGGCGCACCTCGAGGTGAAACGCCTGGCCGCTGCCGAGGATGTCGCCACCGAGATAGCCGGCGGCCTCGGCGCGGGCGATGGCCTCGTTGAAGATCTCCTGGGCCAGCGGATACTCCGAACGCAGGTAGACGTAGCCCTGGGTGGCGCCCACGGCGAGGCCGGCAATGGCCATGCCCTCGATCAGCAGATAGGGGTCGCACTCCATCACTAGGCGGTCGGCGAAGGTACCGGAGTCGCCCTCGTCGGCGTTGCAGACGATGTATTTCTGCGCGGCGGGGGCATCGAGCACGGTCTGCCACTTGATGCCGGTGGGAAACGCCGCCCCGCCGCGGCCGCGCAGGCCGGAAGCCTTGACCTCGTCGATGATGGCCTGGGAATCAAGGCCGAGGGCCCGGCGCAGGCCGCGGAAGCCGTCGTGGGCGCAGTAGTCCTCCAGCGACAGCGGGTCGGTGACGCCGATGCGCGAAAAGGTCAGGCGCTGCTGGGCCTGCAGATAGGGAATCTCCTCGGTCGGCCCCTGGCACAGGGGTGACGTGGCACTGCCCTCGAGCAGGCCGGCGTCGAGCAGGCCGGCCACGTCCTCGGGCGCCACCGGGCCGTAGGCGATGCGCCCGGCCGGCGTCTCGACCTCCACCAGCGGCTCCAGCCAGAACAGCCCACGCGAGCCGTTGCGCACCAGCTCGACCTCGACGCCACGCGCCTCGGCCTCGGCCTCGATGCGCTCGGCGACCTCATCGGCGCCCAGCGCCAGCGCCGTGGTTTCGCGGGGGACAAAGAGTCTCGTGGTCATCAGCTCACCTTCAGCACTTGGGTGGTCAGCTCGTCGACCAGCCGATCGAAACGCTCGGGGGTGACCCGGGCGAGGATGCGGTCATCAACGCGCAGCGACGGGCCGCAGGCGCAGTTGCCCAGGCAGTAGACCGGCTCCAGGGTGATCTCGCGGTCGGCGGTGGTCTGGTGGTAGTCGATGCCGAGGGTTTCCCGCGCATGGCTCTCCAGCGCACGGGCGCCCCGCGCCTGGCATGCCTCGGCACGGCAGATCTGCACCACGTGCCGCCCCGGAGGGCTGGTGCGGAAGTGGTGATAGAAGCTGATCACACCGTGCACCTCGGCACGGGTGAGCTGCAGCGATTCGGCAATGAGCGGCACCGCCTCGCGGGGAATATGGCCGAAGCGATCCTGGATCGCGTGCAGGATGGGTAGCAGGGCCCCGGGCTCGTGCTTCAGGGCGTCGATCTCGTCCTGAACCAGTTGGGGGGTCCATGGTGGGAAAGGGCTGTTGTACATGGCCTGGCCTCGAAGCGAACGTGCGGCGCGGCACCCGCGCGCGACGTTCGGCGCTGCTGATTATGGTCTAGTTATGTACTACAGTGCATATATGAATTAGCATGCCTGTCGTCGCGATTGCTCGTGCCTTCTGGTACGTACCTGTGAAAGTAGCAGCACCGTCTCCGTTTCGAAATATGAAAAACACAGCATATGAAGCGCATTCGTATCGAGCCCGCCTGGTCCTTCACCGACGAGGCGGGTAACCGCCTGGATCCACAGCTTTTCGGGCTGCTGCAGGGCATCCATCGCAGCGGCAAGCTGACCGCGGCCGCCGCCGAGGCCGGCATCTCCTACCGCCACGCATGGAACCTGCTCAACAAGTGGGCGGAGTTCTTCGGCGTCGCCCTGGTGGAAATGCACAAGGGCCGCGGCGCGCGGCTCACGCCGCTCGGCGACAAGCTGCTGTGGGCCCGTCAGCGGGTGGCTGCCCGGCTGGGCCCGCAGCTCGAGAGCCTCGGCTCGGAGCTCAATCTCGAGCTGCAACAGCTGTTCGAGGGCGTCGAGCCGGTGCTGCGCGTTCACGCCAGCCACGGCTACGCGGTGGCGCTGCTGCCGCGGTTCGCCAGTGACTTCCAGCTCGACCTGCAGTACTGCAGCCCCGCGGAGGCGCTGGCCGCACTCAACCGTGGCGCCTGCGACGTGGCCGGCTACCACATGCCGACCTCGGCCACCCGCGGCCCGCTGATGCAGGGCTATCGCCGCCAGCTGCGGCCGCGCAGCCACTGCATCATCCGCTTCATCACCCGCCGCCAGGGGCTCATGCTGAGGCCGGGCAACCCCAAGGGCATCGTCGGCCTGGCCGACCTGACCCGCGGCGACGTGCGCTTCATCAATCGCCAGAAGGCGTCGGGCACCCGGGCGCTGCTCGACATCCTGCTGCGCGACGCCGGGCTCGCCTCGCAACGCATCCTCGGTTTCGAGCTCGAGGAGTACACCCATTCTGCGGTGGCCGCCTACATCGCCGCCGGCATGGCCGACGTCGGCTTCGGCGTCGAGGCCGCCGCGCATCAGTTCGGCCTGGCTTTCCTGCCCCTGGCCGACGAGCACTACCTGCTGGTGTGCCAGCGCCGGAGTCTCGCCGACCCCAGCGTCAGGCGCCTGCTGGAGATGATCCGTGGCGAATCGTTCCGGCAGGCCGTCAGCGAGCTGCCGGGCTATACGCCGGACCGCTGCGGCGAGGTGTGCAGCGTCGACGAGCTGTTCGACGAGACCCAGCGCTCCTGAGCCTCGCCGGGTCCGGCCTCAGTAATCGACCACCACGTCGCCTCGCGGCTTGCTGCAGCAGGAGAGGATGTAGCCCTCTTCGATGTCCTCGTCGGTGATGCCGCCGTTGTGCTCCATGTCCACTTCACCGGACTTGAGTCCCACCCGGCAGGTGCCGCAGATGCCCATGCCGCAGGCCTTGGGAATGTGCAGGCCCAGCTTGGCGGCAGCGGAGTGCACCGTCTCTCCCGGCTGAATGCGCACGCTCTTGCCCGAGCCGACGAACTCGACGCTGAGCATGTCGGCGTAGTCGATCTCCTCGGCCTCGGCCTCGGCTTGCTCGGCCAGCTCCAGCACCTCCTCGCGCACATCCAGCGGCGTGGCACCGAAGGATTCCTCGTGGTAATGGCTCATGTCGAAGCCGTTATCCCTCAGGATGCGCTTGACCGCGTTCATGTAGGGCGTGGGACCGCAGCAGAAGATCTCGCGCTCGAGGAAATCGGGCACCATCAGCTCGAGCATTGGTTGGGTCAAATACCCGCGATAGCCGGCCCAGGCCTCGCCGATGTCGTCCTTTTTCTCGCAGACGATATGCAACTTGAACTCGGGGATCCGCGAGAACATGTGCACCAGCTCACGATGGTAGATGACATCGCGCGGGGCACGTGCACTGTGGATGAACTCGACGTCGACGTTGGCGTTGGTGTCGAAGAACCAGCGTGTCATCGACATCAGCGGCGTGATACCCACGCCGCCGGAGAGGAACAGCACCTTGTCGGCAGGAAAATCGATCGAATTGAAATTGCCCACCGGGCCATGCACCGCCAGTTCGTCGCCGATCTTCAGGTTATCGTGTAGCCAGTTCGACACCTTGCCCCCGGGCACCCGCTTGACGGTGATCGAGAAGCTGTAGGGAATCGATGGCGAACTGGAGATCGTATAGGAGCGCATGATCGGCTCGCCGTCGATCTCCAGTTCCAGGGTCACGAACTGCCCCGGCTTGAAGAAGAACAGCACCGGCTGCTCGGCCATGAAGCAGAAAGTGCGGACGTCCCAAGTTTCCTGGATGACCTTGACGCAACGCACCAAATGGCGGCCGTTGGTCCAGGTCTGGGTCGTGACGGGGTTGAGAAAGTTCATGGTCATGTCGCGTCGCCTGGCATTGATCAGCGTGGAAGGCTCCGACTGCGGAACACCGCCTGCCGTTGAACGAATTTTGCGCCAGGCGGCAAGGCCACGACTTGCCTGACTACGACACGGGCATGCCCATGAGTCCCACTCGGTGTCTCTTTTCCTTCCACGCGCGTCGCGCCTGCATTCATGCTTGTCGCCGGCAGACAACTGGGCGCCCCGCGGCTGATCCACACTCGCCGTATTCGCAACCCGGCCCCAAGACAATCACAACGCCGACTTTCCGACGACACCAACAATCCGACCGATGCCGCCGACGCGGCCAGCAATGAGGAAGCTTGCATGGACACACCCTCCCCGACACCCCTCGACGACCCCTTGGATCCCGCGCGCCAGGCTACCGCCAGGATGCTGGCCGAGCGCGCGCGCAACGTCTCGCTGCCCCAGCCCTTCTACAACGATGCCCGGCTGTTCGCCCTGGACATGCAGGAGATCTTCGGCAAGGAGTGGCTGTTCGCCGGCATGACCTGCGAGATCCCCGCCAAGGGCAACTACATGACCCTGCAGGTCGGCGACAACCCGGTGATCCTGGTGCGCGGCGACGGCGGCGCCATCCATGCCTTTCACAACGTCTGCCGCCACCGCGGCTCGCGGCTGTGCGTCAGCGACAAGGGCAAGGTCGCCAAGCTGGTCTGCCCCTACCACCAGTGGACCTATGAGCTCGACGGCCGCCTGCTGTTCGCCGGCAGCGACATGGGCGAGAACTTCGACCTTTCCGCCTATGGCCTGAAGCCGGTCCACGTTCGCACCGGCGGCGGCTTCATCTTCATCAGCCTGGCCGAGCAGCCGCCCGCCATCGACGACTTCCTGGTCACCCTGGAGCACTACCTCGAGCCTTACGACATGACCAACGTCAAGGTCGCCGTGGAGTCGAGCATCGTCGAGCAGGCCAACTGGAAGCTGGTGATCGAGAACAACCGCGAGTGCTACCACTGCAACGGCGCCCACCCGGAGCTGCTCAACTCGCTGCAGGAGTTCGACGACACCGACGACCCCCGCGCCACGCCCGCCTACAAGGCGCTGGTGGCGAAGAAGCAGTCCGACTGGGACGAGCAGCAGATACCCTGGCAGCTCAAGCGCTTCGGCAAGCGCAACCGGCTGACCCGCACACCGCTGCTGGATGGCGTGGTCTCGATGACCATGGACGGCAAGCCGGCCTGCCGCAAGCTGATGGGCCGCCTGACCAGCCCCGACATGGGCTCGCTGCGCATCCTGCACCTGCCCAACTCCTGGAATCACTTCATGGGCGACCACGCCATCGTGTTCCGCGTGCTGCCGCTGGGCCCGCAGGAGACCCTGGTGACCACCAAGTGGCTGGTGCACAAGGATGCGGTGGAGGGCGTCGACTACCAGCCCGAGGAGATGCGTCGGGTGTGGGACGCCACCAACGCCCAGGACAAGCGCCTGGCCGAGGAGAACCAGCGCGGCATCAACTCCAAGGCGTACGAGCCGGGCCCCTACTCCGAGACCTACGAGTTCGGCGTGATCGACTTCATCGACTGGTACAGCGAGCGGATGCAGGAGAACCTGGGTCACAGCGCGCCCCACCTGCAGCTGGTGAGAGGCTAGACGCCCCCTCTCCTCGGGACGAAAGAGATCGCCCCCGGCCTTGGCCGGGGGCGATTCGTTTCCCTCGGGTTCGTTCGGACGTCATGGCGCTGGTTCTGGCCGGCGACCCTAGTCGACGGCCGGCCGCAGATGCTTCACCAGCGCCTCACGCACCTCGGGCAGCATGACGCCGGCCTGGGCCTCCAGTTCGGTGACCAGCGCCGCCAGGCCAGGCACTTCCGCCTCGGCCTGCCGCTGAGCGGCAAGCCGGGCGCAGGTATCAGGGTCGGCGTCGGCAGGCAGCTCGATGCCCAGCGCCACCAGGCGCTGACGAAAATCCTCCGCATCGATCAAGTCGGCGAACATCATTTCTCTCACCTCATCGCTGCCATTGCCGTCGTCTGTTCCCTAGATTACCCGCAAGCGCGTCAGGCGGCCACGCTGCCATGGGGTCGATATCCCGAAATGGCTGGCGGCGCCGCCTTTCGGCGCTCGCCGTCGACCGGTTCAGTGCATTCCTCAGGCGGCCACGCTGCCATGGGGGTCGATGACGAATTTCTTCGCTGCCCCGCCATCGAAGTCGGCATAGCCCTGCGGCGCCTGATCCAGCGAAATCATCTGTACGTTGACCGCATCGGCGATCTTGACCTTGCCGAACAGGATCGCCTGCATCAGCGGGCGGTGGTACTTCATCACCGGACACTGCCCAGTATGGAAGGAGTGGGACTTGGCCCAGCCCAGGCCGAAGCGCATGCTCAGCGCTCCCTGCTTGGCGGCATCGTCGACGGCGCCGGGATCTTCGGTCACGTAAAGGCCCGGAATGCCGATCTGGCCGCCGGCGCGGGTCAGCTGCATCGCCGAGTTGAGTACGGTCGCCGGCGCTTCCTTGCCGTGGTTGCAGCCGCAGGCATGGGCCTCGAAACCGACGCAGTCGACGAAGGCGTCGACTTCACGCTCGCCGAGGATCGCCTCGATCTTGTCGGCCATGTCGCCGTCCTGGGTCAGGTCGATGGTTTCGCAGCCGAAGCTGCGGGCCTGGGCCAGGCGCTCCTCGATCATGTCGCCGACGATCACGCAGGCCGCTCCCAGCAGTTGGGCGGACACCGCCGCTGCCAGGCCCACCGGACCGGCGCCGGCGATGTAGACGGTGCTGCCCGGCCCGACACCGGCCGTCACGCAGCCGTGGAAGCCGGTGGGGAAGATGTCGGAGAGCAGGGTCAGGTCGCGGATCTTCTCCATCGCCTGATCGGCGTCGGGGAACTTCAGCAGGTTGAAGTCGGCGTAGGGCACCATGACGTATTCCGTCTGGCCGCCGACCCAGCCGCCCATGTCGACGTAGCCGTAAGCGGCACCGGGGCGAGCCGGGTTGACATTGAGACAGATGCCGGTTCGACCTTCCTTGCAGTTGCGGCAGCGCCCGCAGGCAATGTTGAAGGGCACCGAGACCAGGTCACCCGGCTTGATGAACTCGACGTCGCGCCCGCACTCGATCACCAGGCCGGTGATCTCGTGGCCCAGCACCAGGCCGGACGGCGCGGTGGTGCGCCCGCGCACCATGTGCTGGTCGCTGCCGCAGATATTGGTGGTGACCACCTTCAGGATCACGCCGTGGTCGCATTTGCGATTGCCGAGGGCGAGCTCCGGGTAGGGGATGGCTTCGACGTCGACCTTACCCGGGCCCTTGTAGACGACGCCGCGGTTGGCTTGGCTCATGGCTGGCTCCTTACGTTGTTATGCGGCTGACCGGGCCAGGGCCCGACGCCGAGGGGATGGCGAGACGCCACCGAGCCAGCCTACGCCACACCCTGCACGCCACGTATTCGCACAGGCGACGCCGCCATGCGTGATATCGCCATGCCAGGGGCCCCTCGAGACAACCGTAGGTCGCTTTCACGACACTGCCCACGCCCCAGGCGCCCAACAATGGCAGACCGGGTGCGCCCTGCATCCGGCACCAAGCGCAACACGAAAAACAATCATCGAGGAATCCCCATGAAGCATGACGATGCGCCACTCCTCAAACCTGGGCAGGACAATGCGCAGGTACTGGGGATGGACTTCCATCATCCCGTGTTCCCGCTCTCGGCCCTGGCCATCCTGGGCTTCATCCTCTACGCACTCATCTATCCCGACGCCGCCAACGCCCATCTCACCGCGGCCCGCGGCTGGTCGATCGAATACTTCGACTGGCTGTTCATGATCGCCGGCAACCTGTTCGTGCTGCTGTGCGTGGCGCTGATTGCCTTGCCGGTGGGGCGCATCCGCCTGGGCGGCAGCCAGGCCCGGCCGGAGTACTCGACCACCTCCTGGTTCGCCATGCTGTTCGCCGCGGGCATGGGCATCGGCCTGATGTTCTGGAGCGTGGCCGAGCCGGTGGCCTACTACACCGACTGGTACGGCACCCCGCTCAACGCCGCGGCGCACACCCCGGGCGGGGCCAGCGCGGCGATCGGCGCCACCATGTTCCACTGGGGCCTGCACCCTTGGGCGATCTACGGCGTGGTGGGTCTGTCGCTGGCGTTCTTCGCCTACAACCGCGGGCTGCCGCTGACCCTGCGCTCGGCCTTCACGCCGATCCTCGGTGAGCGGGTACGCGGCTGGTTCGGCCACGTCATCGACATCGTCGCGGTGCTGGCGACGATCTTCGGCCTGGCCACCTCGCTGGGCTTCGGCGCCTCCCAGGCGGCGGGCGGCCTCAACTACCTGTTCGACGTGCCCAACACCATCGGCACCCAGCTGGCGATCATCGTGGTGGTCACCGCCGTGGCGCTGTTCTCGGTGTGGCGCGGCATCGACGGCGGCGTGAAGCTGTTCTCCAACATCAACATGGTGATCGCCCTGGGGCTGCTCGCCTTCGTGCTGGTGACCGGCGGCGTGCTGCTGTTCGTCAACAACCTGTGGCACACCGCCCTGGCCTACGCCAACCACATCGTGCCGCTCTCCAACTGGATCGGTCGCGACGACACCACCTGGTACCACGGCTGGACGGTGTTCTACTGGGCCTGGTGGATCTCCTGGTCGCCCTTCGTCGGCATGTTCATCGCGCGGGTCTCCCGCGGGCGCACGGTGCGTGAATTCCTGACCGCCGTGCTGGTGGTGCCGACCCTGGTCACCCTGGTGTGGATGAGCGTCTTCGGCGGCACCGCCCTGGACCAGTCGGCCGCCGGCGTCGGCGCCCTGGCCGACGGCATCAGCGACGTCTCGCTGGCGATGTTCCAGATGCTCGAGCACCTGCCGTTGACCACCCTGACCTCCAGCCTGGCGATCCTGCTGGTGCTGATCTTCTTCATCACCTCGTCGGACTCCGGCTCGCTGGTGATCGACAACATCACCGCCGGCGGCAAGACCGACGCGCCCCGCGGCCAGCGCGTGTTCTGGGCGGTGCTGGAGGGCGTGATCGCCGGCATCCTGCTCTACGGCGGCGGCAGCACCGCGCTGGGCGCACTACAGGCCGGCGCCGTGGCCACCGGCCTGCCCTTCACCCTGGTGCTGCTGGGCATGGCGTTCTGCCTGGTCAAGGGGCTGCGCGAGGAGCAGCGCGGGCTGGTGGGCGCCAGGCTGGCCTGATACCGAGCCCTGCTTCCAGGAACCCGTCCCAACGCATAGACCCCGGCCAAGGCTGGGGTCTTCTTTTGCCTGCTGCGTGCGGCATCATGCTCACGCGCGTGCCGATTGTCCCAGGGTCGTGAATGCTCTCGCTCAGGCCGCGAGCGATGAGAGGCTGGCCGCCACGGAACCGAGCTACCTACGTTCGCACTGGCCGGGTAGGTTGGCCAGATGCAAAGACCCCGGCCATGGCCGGGGTCGTCGCGTTGGGTTGGGCACTCCAGGCAGAGCTATCGGAGGACGCCCTCCTCCTTGAGCAGCTTGTAGATCGCCTCGGCGCCCTGCTCCGGGGTCACGTCGGTCAACACCTGGCCACCGGCACCTTCGGCCTTGGCCGCGGCGGCCTTGAAGCGGTCCCGGGCCGAGGCCGCCTTGACGATCTTGAGGCGCTTGGGCCGCTTGCGGGCCGGCGTCACGTTCCATTCCGGCAGGGCCTCGTCCCACGTCACCGCCGCGGTTTCGGTCTCGACCTCCCCGCGCCGGGCCGGGCCGAAGGCGCTCTGGCGCGCCGCCGACGCGGCAGCGTCGACGGTGACGATGGCCGGCAGCCGCACCTGCAGCCGACGGCGCTGGCCACGGGGCAGAGCCTGGAGCAGCGTCGCCACGCCACCTTCGACCTTCTCCACCGCCGCCAGGCCGCTGACCAGCGGCCAGCCCAGCCGCTCGGCCAGCAGGTAGGGCAGCATACCGGATCCCTCTCCCCGCTCGGCGCGCTCGCCGGCGATCACCAGCTGCGGCCGTGCGTCATTCAGCCTGGCGGCCAGGGCGGGAACCACGTCGGCGCCCGGCGGCTGCTCGACCAGGGTCATGGCGGGAAAGCCCATGCCCAGATAGCCGCGCAGGGCACTCTCGCTCTCCTCGTCGAGCGTTCCGGCGTGCAGCAAGGTGATGCCTGCCTTGTCGAGCGACAGGGCCAGTTCCACGCCACGGGCATCCTGGTCGGCGCGTCGGGCGCGACCGGTCACGGGGTGGCGACCAACCGATACCAGCACGGCCACCTCGAGTGCCGCGTCTCGCGTGTTCTCTTCTCGATTGACCTCAGGCCGCATCACGCTTCTCCTCACGTTGCCGCTGCACCATCTCGACCAGCGCCGCGAGTATGCTCGCCGAGTCGCCAATCACCGCCAGGTCGGCGCGCTTGATCATGTCGCATCCCGGATCGAGATTGATGGCCACCACCTTCTCGCAGCTCTGGATGCCCTGCAGGTGCTGGATGGCACCGCTGATGCCCACCGCCACGTAGACCCGCGCGGTGACCCAGGTGCCGGTGGCGCCTACCTGGCGGTCGCGCGGCATGAAGCCGTCGTCCACCGCCACGCGCGAGGCGCCCTCGGTCGCCCCCAGCACCTTGGCGGCCTGATGGAAACCCTCCCACTCCTTGACTCCGTTGCCGGCGGAGAGGATGAACTCGGCCTCGGCCAGGGCCACGCCGGCCGGATCGACGGCCACCTGGCCCAGATCCTCGATGCGCCCCAACAGCGGAGGCAGCGGCTGCGCCAAGGCCAGCGGACGGGCCGCATGGCGGGTCTCGGATACGGGCTCGGCGCACTCGGCCAGCGCCAGCACGACGCGCGGCAGGGCGCGCTGGATGTCGCTGGTGCCGGCGGCCCCTCGCGCGGTACAGCGCCAGCCCAGGGCGCTGGCGCCGTCCTGCTCGAGCTGCCAGACACCGGTGGCGGGCCGCTCCCGCAGGCGAGCCGCCAGGCGCCGCCCCAGTTCGGCGCCGCCCAGCTTGGAGTCGGGCAACAGCCAGTGACGCGGGGCCAGCTCGTCCTCGACGGCAGCGAGCGCGGCGAGGCGCGCCTCCGGTGCATAGCCATCGAATGCGGCATCATCGAAGGCGAGCAGGCGGTCGATGCCGGCGTCGCCAAGCGTATCCTCCTTGTGGCCGCCGAAGATCACGGCCAGCACGGCACCGGGCCGCTCGCCGTCGGCGTCGGCCAGCTGCCGGGCCAGGCCCAGCAGGTCGCGGTCGTGGCTCGAGAGGCGCCCGCCGGGCATGTCCGGCACCACCGCGACTACGAAGGCCGGCTCCTCGATGATGACCTGCCGGCGATCGTCGGAGGCGGCCTTGTGACCGGCGCCGGCCGCGCGTCCCGAGGCAGCCGCCTGCTGGACACCGCTGCGGTCGATGCGCTTGAGCCCGTTGGGGCCGATGAAGCCCACCGCATGGGGATTCCGGCGGATCACCCCGTTGGGGCCCATCCACTCGGTCGCTGCGGTGCCTTCGCCAAGCTCCGCCAGCACGCTCAGGTGGTCGGGATGCAGGCGATTGCGGGCGATCCACTCCTTGCGCGGATCGCGGCGGATGATCTCGCTCATGGTGTCACCTCCTTCACCACCGGACGAGTCTCGGCGACAGGCTGCGAGGTACGGGTGCTATCGTGGCCGGAGTGAGCGGGGCGCTCCATCAGGGCGTCGGCCACCAGCTCGGCGATGTCGCGCACCTCGGCGCTGGCATCGACCACCCCTTCGAGCATGGCGGTGCACTGCGGGCAGCCCACCGCCACCAGCTCGGCGCCGGTCTCCTTGACGTCATTCATGCGCATGTCGGGAATCCGCTGCTTGCCGGGGATGTCGGTGATCGGCGCACCGCCGCCGCCGCCGCAACAGCGCGAACGGAACCCCGAACGCTGCATCTCGGCCACCTCGATGCCCAACGCCTTGAGCACGTTGCGCGGTGCCTCGTACTCACCGTTGTAGCGGCCGAGATAGCAGGGGTCGTGATAGGTGACCGAGCCCCCCTTCCAGGGCGCGAAGTGCAGCCGGCCCGCCTCGAACAGTTCGGCCAGGTAGGTGCTGTGGTGGCGCACCTCATACACGCCGCCCAGCTCGCCGTACTCGTTCTTCAGCACATGGAAGCTGTGCGGGTCGCAGGTGACGATGCGCCGGAAGCGATACTGTGACAGGGTCGCGATATTGCGCTTGGCCAGCGACTGGAAGGTCGCCTCGTCGCCCAGGCGGCGCGCCACGTCGCCGCTGTCGCGCTCCTCGTTGCCGAGCACGGCGAAGTCGACCTCGGCCGCGCGCAGCACCTTCACCAAGGCTCTCAGGGTGCGCTGGTTGCGCATGTCGAAGACCCCGTCGCCCAGCCACAGCAACACCTCGGCCTCCCCCACGTCGCGCATCAGCGGCAGGTTGAGGTCCGCCGCCCAGTGCATGCGCGAGCCGGGGTCGAAGCCACCGGGGTTGTCGGTGGCGATCAGATTGTCGAGCACCTCGGCTCCCTTGCCCGGCGTATTGCCATGCTCCAGGGTCAGGAAGCGGCGCATGTCGACGATGGCATCGACGTGCTCGATCATCATCGGGCACTCCTCGACGCAGGCACGACAGGTGGTGCACGACCACAGCGTCTCGGCATCGACCAGGGCAGTGCCCTGGCGAGCCACGATGGGGCCGTGGGGGGTCCCGACGTGCTCTCCCACCGGCTTGCCCGGGTAGGGCGAACCGGCATAGTGGGCATCGCTGCCGCCGGCCATGCCGACGACCATGTCCTGGATCAGCTTCTTGGGGTTGAGCGGTTGGCCGGCGGCGAACGCCGGGCATACCGCCTCGCAGCGACCGCACTGGACGCAGGCATCGAAGCCGAGCAGTTGGTTCCAGGTGAAGTCGCTGGGCGTCTCGACGCCGAGCGGCGCCCAGGGGTCGTCCAGCTTCAGTGCCTTGAGCCCGGTGGAGCGGTTGCCCTCACCGAAGCGTTCGGGGCGGCGATGGAAGGCCAGATGCAGGGCGCCGGCGAAGGCGTGCTTCATCGGCCCGCCCCAGGTCATGCCGAAGAACATCTCGCCCAGGCCCCACACCAGCACCGCGGCCAGCGCCAGGGCGAGGATCCCGCTGCCCGTTCCTTCGGGAAGGACCCCTAGCGTCGGCAGGGTGAGCAGGAACACGCTCAGCGAGAACGCCATCAGGCTCTTCGGCAGGCGCATCCATGGCCCCTTGGAGAGCCGCGCCGGCGGGTTGCGCCGTCGTTTGGCGACGAACAGGCTGCCGGCGAACATGGCGGCGCTGGCCAGCAGCAGCAGCCCGCCGAGGATGGGGTTGGCCAGCCCCAGGCCATGCACCAGGATCATCAGCACGGCCGCCGCGACGAAGCCGCCGGCGGTGGCCACATGGGTATGGGACATCACCTTGTCGCGCGCCACCACGTGGTGCAGGTCCACCAGGTAGCGCCGCGGCATGGCGGCGAGCCCGCGCAGCAGGTCGACCCGGGCGGGCCGCCCCTGGCGCCACAGGCGAATGCGCCGCACGGCGCCGATCACGGCCAGCGCCAGGGCGGAGAAGATCAGTATCGGCAGGAGGGTGTCGAGCATGGTGCTCACCTCGTCTCATAAGCCGTTGGCTTTGGCGTTGTCGTTGTCGTTGGCTTCGGGGCTGTACCGGCGACAACAGAGGCCGGCACCGTGAAAGCGTCATGAGCGACGGCCAGGCTAGGCGAAGTTCGGCGAGTCAGCGGAATGGACTGCTTGCTCCATGAGCATGACGAGCCGAACTTCAACAACGCCTGGCCGAGCGCAATAGCTTTCAGAGGTCCTTGCACAGCCGCAGGGCGTCATAGATGGCCGCATGCGTATTGCGCGGCGCCGTGCAGTCGCCCAGGCGGAACAGCAGGTAGCCGTCACCCTCCTCGGCGAGGCAGGGCTGCGCCTTGGCCGCGTAGAGCGCCTCGAGATCCACCTGGCCGCGGTTACGCGAGCGCTCTTTGAGCGCGTAGTAGAGCGCCTCGTCCGGGCGTACGCCGTTCTCCACCACCACCTGGTCGACCACCCGCTCCTCCAGGGCGCCGGTGTACTCGTTCTCGAGCACCGCCACCAGGCTGCCGCCCTCGCGGTAGACCTTGTGCAGCATCAGGTCGGAGGTCATGATCACCTCCTTCTCGTAGAGGCTGCGGTAATAGGTCGGGAAGGTCGTACCGCCCACCGCCGCGCCCGGCTTGATGTCGTCGGTGACGATCTCGACCTTGGCGCCCTTGTCGGCCAGATAGTCCGCCGCCGAGACGCCCGAGAACTCGCAGATGGCGTCGTAGATCAGCACGTTCTTGCCCGGCTCTACCTTGCCCGAGAGCACGTCCCAGGTGCTCACCACCAGGCTCTCCTCGGGGTTCTCCGAGTAGCCCCACTCGGGGAACTGGCTGAGGAAGGGCTGGCCGCCGGTGGCGAGAATCACGACGTCGGGACGCAGGTCCTCGAGGGTCGCCTCGTCGGCGCGGGTGCCGAGGCGCAGGTCGACGTTCAGGCGCGCCAGCTCCAGCTGGTACCAGCGGGTGATGCCGGCGATCTGGTCGCGCTGCGGCGCCTGGGCGGCGATGGTGATCTGGCCGCCGAGCTGCTCCGCGGCCTCGAACAGGGTGACGTCATGGCCACGCTCGGCGGCGACGCGGGCCGCCTCCATGCCGCCGGGGCCGCCACCGACCACCACCACCTTGCGCTTGGGTCCCTCGGACTTCTCGATGATGTGCGGCAGGCCCATGTACTCACGGGAGGTCGCGGCGTTCTGGATGCACAGCACGTCGAGGCCCTGGTACTGGCGGTCGATGCAATAGTTGGCGCCCACGCACTGCTTGATCTGGTCGACCTGGCCCATCTTGATCTTGGCGATCAGGTGCGGGTCGGCGATGTGCGCACGGGTCATGCCCACCAGGTCGACGTAGCCTCCCTCGAGGATACGCTGGGCCTGGTTGGGATCCTTGATGTTCTGGGCGTGGATCACCGGCACGCTGACCACTTCCTTGATGCCCGCCGCCAGGTGCAGGAACGGCTCCGGCGGGTAGGACATGTTGGGAATCACGTTGGCCAGGGTGTTGTGCGTGTCGCAGCCGGAACCGATCACGCCGAAGAAGTCGACCTGGCCGGTGGCATCGTAGTAAGCCGCGATCTGCTTCATGTCCTCGTGGGTCAGGCCGTCGGGATGGAATTCGTCGCCACAGATGCGCATGCCGACGACGAAGTCGTCGCCGACCTCGGCGCGTACTGCCTTGAGTACCTCCATGCCGAAGCGCATGCGGTTCTCGAAGCTGCCGCCCCACTGGTCGGTGCGCTTGTTGACCCGCGGGCTCCAGAACTGGTCGATCAGGTGCTGGTGCACGGCGGAGAGCTCGACTCCGTCGAGGCCCCCCTCCTTGGCCCGCCGCGCCGCCTGGGCGAAATCGCCGACGATGCGCCAGATCTCCTCCTCCTCGATGGTCTTGCAGGTGGAGCGATGCACCGGCTCGCGAATGCCCGAGGGCGACACCAGGGTCGGCCAGTCGAAGCCGTCCCAGCGCGAGCGCCGCCCCATGTGGGTGATCTGGATCATGATCTTGCCGCCGTGCTTGTGCACGGCATCGGCGAGATTCTGGAAGTGAGGAATGATCCGGTCGGTGGAGAGATTGACCGAGCTCCACCAGCCCTGGGGGCTGTCGATGGAAACGACGGAGGAGCCGCCGCAGATGCACAGGCCGCAGCCGCCCTTGGCCTTCTCCTCGTAGTACCTGACGTAACGCTCGGTGGTCATGCCGCCGTCGGTGGCATGCACCTCGGCATGGGCGGTGCTGACCACGCGGTTGCGGATGGTCAGCTTGCCGATCTGGATCGGCTCGAAGATCGCGTCGAATGCCATGGAAACCTCCTCAACCCCGGGCGTCGGGCAACGGCTTGACGATGAAGATACCCACGTCGCAGCCGGGTTCGGCGGCGCTCTGGGTCTGCTCGGCGACGGTGCGCAGGGCACTGCCGCGGGCGGCGAGGATCTGGTCCATGGCGCCGGCGAACCAGCCGGTGAACATGTACTCCTCCTTGTGCCCCGTCTTGCCGAGCTGATAGACGAAGGCGCTGTGCTCCAGGCGTACCCGGGCGGTGCCGGCATCGAGATCGATCTCTTCGGTCACGAACTTGCCCCAGCCGCGCTGGGAGAGGCGCAGCATGTAGTGTTCGAACACCTCGACGCCTGCCAGGCCGTGCAGTTCGGCCTCCTTCTCGCACCAGTGCCAGGCGCTCTTGTAGCCGGCGCGGTAGAGAATCTCGGCATACTTGTCCACACCCAGCGCCTCGGCGACGGCGGTGTGGTTGTTGATAAAGAAGTGCCGCGGCACGTAGAGCATCGGCAGGGCGTCGGTGGTCCACACGCCGGTTTCGCTATCCACTTCGATGGGCAGTTCAGGGGCCATCTTGGTCACGGTCTTAATTCCTCGAAAATCGTTGTTCTTGGCGCTGGTGATCTGGCTCACGAATGAATCCGGGCCGTCATGAACGCAGCGAGAACAAGGCGCGAAGTCGAGAGAAAGCGGAGTGGACTGTTGTCCATGAGCATTTCGAACGACTTCGCAACGCAGTAATCGCAAGCGCAATAGGCCCGAAGGCCGGTTAAGAACCCCAAACGTCTTTCAAGATTCGCACCCAGTTCTCGCCCATGATCTTGCGTGTCTGAGTCTCGCTGAACCCACGGCGCAGCAGCGCCTCGGTCAGGTTGGGGAACTCGCCGATGGTGCGGATGCCCTCGGGATTGATGATCTTGCCGAAGCTGGTCAGGCGACGGGCGTAGCCCTTGTCGTGGGTCAGCCACTCGAAGAAGTCCTTGCCGTGGCCCTGGGTGAAATCGGTGCCGATGCCGATGGCGTCCTCACCGACGATGTTCATCACGTACTCGATGGCCTCGACGTAGTCGTCGACGGTGGCGTCGACGCCGGCACGCAGGAAGGGGGTGAACATGGTCACGCCGACGAAGCCGCCGTGCTCGGCGATGAAGCGCAGCTCCTCGTCGGACTTGTTGCGCGGATGCTCCTTGAGGCCGGACGGCAGGCAGTGGGAGTAGCAGACCGGCTTCTTCGATTCGAGGATCACCTCCTCGGAGGTCTTGGAACCGACATGGGAGAGGTCGCACATGATGCCGACGCGGTTCATTTCGGCGACGATCTCGCGACCGAAGCCGGACAGGCCGCCGTCGCGCTCGTAGCAGCCGGTCCCCACCAGGTTCTGGGTGTTGTAGCACATCTGCACGATGCCGACGCCGAGCTGCTTGAAGACCTCGACGTAGCCGATCTGGTCCTCGAAGGCGTGGGCGTTCTGGAACCCGTAGATGATGCCGGTCTTGCCCTCCTCCTTGGCCCGGGTGATGTCGGCGGTGGTGCGCACCGGACGCACCAGGTCGCTGCACTCGGCCATCAGCTGGTTCGACTTGACGATGTTGTCGACGGTGGCCTGGAAGCCCTCCCACACCGAGACGGTGCAGTTGGCAGCGGTGAGGCCACCGCGGCGCATGTCCTCGAACAGCTCGCGGTTCCACTTGGCGATGATCAGGCCGTCGATGACGATGGCATCGTCGTGCAGGTCTTGGGGCGTCATGGGGCGTGCTCCGGATCGGGGTTGACTGATGGCAGCATAGCGCCGGCCAGGCACGCCTCGACTTCTGGAAGCGACGGCGAGAATTCCAAAAACGTCATCTCTGTCGTGACTGCGACGAGCGGCACAGTCTCGCCGGTGGCGACACGGGAAAGCGCAAGCACGAACATGCTTCTTCCGCTGGTGCGGAATGAGGGCGACATCACGGGAAAGAGGAGCAGCGACTCGCGGCGCATGGCCGCGAGTCGTGGGCATCAATGGTCCAGGCGTACGCTGGCGTAGGTCGGCTCACCGCGAGCGTTGTCGAGCGCCATCAGCGCCGCCGAGATCGGCTGCTCCGCCACGGGCTGGAAGGCGACCGGCTGCAGCAGCAGGCTGCCCGACGGCTGCTCGGCCAGCACCGGCGGCCGCAGCGGGCTCATGCCCAGGCGCTCCTCTCGCGGCGGCAGGCCGAAGAACTCGCGATAGCACTTGGAGAAGTGCGGCGTGGAGACGAAGCCGCAGGCCGAGGCGACCTCGATGATCGACATCGAGGTCTGCTTGAGCAGCTGGCGCGCCCGGGTCAGGCGCAGCTTGAGGTAGTAGCGCGACGGCGAGCAGTTGAGGTACTTCTGGAACAGCCGCTCGAGCTGCCGGCGCGAGACGTCGACGTAGGTAGCCAGTTCCTCGAGCGCGATGGGCTCCTCCAGGTTGGCCTCCATCAGCGCGACGATCTCGAGCAGCTTGGGCTGGGTGGTACCGAGCACGTGCTTGAGCGGTATCCGCTGATGGTCGTGCTCGCCGCGCATACGTTCGCAGATGAACATCTCGGAGATGCCCGCCGAAAGTTCGCGACCGTGCTCGCGACCGATCAGGGTCAGCATCATGTCCAGCGGCGCGGTGCCGCCGGAGGCGGTGGCCCGGTCGCGATCGATGGAGAACAGCCGGGTGGTGAGCACGGCGCGGGGGAACGACTCGCGCATCGCCGCCAGACACTCCCAGTGCACGCTGGTCTCGTAGCCGTCCAGCAGCCCCGCCTTGGCCAGCGCCCAGCTGCCGGTGCAGATGCCGCCCAGCCGCCGCGACAGGCGCGCCTGGGACTGCAGCCAGGAGACGTGCTCGCGCTGCACGGCCCGCGCCGGCCCCACGCCGCCGCAGACGATGACCATGTCCAGCGCCAGCGGCATGCTGATGGCGCCGTCGGGCGTGACCCGCAGCCCGTCGCTGGCCGAGATCGGGCCGCCGTCGATGCTCAGCGTGAACCAGCGATACAGTTCGCGCCCGGCCAGCTGATTGGCCATGCGCAGCGGTTCGATGGCCGAGGCCAGCGAGAACAGGGTGAAATTGTCCAGCAGCAGGAAACCCAGCGTCTGGGGCGCCGGCTCCTTGCTCGGGGCGTGGGAAGCGGATGAAGCCTGGGAAGACATGGCCATAGTCATACTCCGATGCCGCGTGTCGTTATGGTTGTCGGCATGTTTACCCGTCAGGGTGCTGTGTCAGGGTCATGAGTCGGGGATCGGGTCAGCGGATCGGTGCCTCGAGGTGTCGCGATCAGGCAAGCCCGACCTTCAAGATAATCCAAGATGTCGCTCTCGGATACGTTAAAAATCGGTCATACGCAAGAAGGCCGCCAGGCAGGCGGCCTTTCGGTGTCGCATGTGAACGCAGCACACGTCGCTTTTGGGCAAATCGCGATGCCGCCCCCTGCCATTGCGTAGCGCTAGCCTTCCGGGCTCATCGGGTATCATGTCGTCACCATCCCGACCGGAGCCCCCATGCTCAATCAGCGTGCCCTTGCCTATCTCAACGAAGTGATCCGCCAAGGCTCGCTGCGCCGCGCCGCCGCCAGGCTCGACGTGGATGCCTCGGCGATCAGCCGTCAGCTCAGGGCGCTGGAGGAAGACCTCGGCATCAAGCTGTGCGAGCGGCACGGCGGCGGCATGCGCCCCACCGAGGCGGGACGCCTGCTGGTCCGCCACTTCCACTCTCAGCGCGCCGCCGAGGAGGCCGTGCTGTCGCAGCTGATGGCGATCCAGGGACTGGCCCGCGGCGAGGTACGCATCGCCGTGGGCGAGGGCTTCATCGCCGACCTGATCGCTGCGCCGCTGGGCGCGTTCATGTCCGCCTTCGCCGGCATCAACGTAGAGATCCGCATGGCGGGGGTCAACGAGGCGATGTCGCTGCTCAAGGACATGGAGGTCGACCTGGCGCTGCTCTACGTACCGCCGGTCGACCCGTTGATTCGCTGCCACGTGGAGACCCGCCAGCCGCTGGACCTGATCGTGCCACCGAGGCATTGCCTGGCCGAACTGGCACGGCCGGTACGGCTGCGTGACCTGCAGGGCGCGCCCTTGGCACTGATGGACAATCCCTTCGGCATGCGCCAGATGGTCAACATGGTGGCCCACCAGGAGCGAGTGCACCTCGACGCCCGCCTGCATACCAACTCCGTGGCGGTACTGAAAAACTTCGTGCGCTCCGGCATCGGCGTGACCTTCATGCCCGAGCTGACCGTGAGCGACGAGATCCAGCGCGGCGAGATCCTCGCCCTGCCCATGGCCTACCCGGTCATGAACGGCGCCCGTGCACAGATCGTCAGCCTGGAGGGGCGCGAGCTCACCATGGCGGCCAAAGCCTGCGTCGCGCATCTACGCCAAGGCATGCGCTTCTTCCGAGGCGACGCCCCCAGACTGGGCGAGTCGTAGCAAGCGTTGCTGCAAGAGCAACGCTTGCGGTCTTGCATAGTCAACGCATCAATTTCTAGTCTGCTAATGGAATGCCGTGCCAGGCGCACGACATCGGCCCTTTGCCGTCAACAACAACACAAGGAGAACCCTCATGATCCGCGACCTGCCCTCCGTGCTGAAGGGACTCGCCGTTGCCGGCCTGCTGGCCGGCGCCCTGGCGGCCGGCACCGCTCAGGCGGCCACCACCATCAACCTGAGCTACAACGGCGCCCCCGACCCGGACAAGAACGCCGTGCATGTCTTTGCCACCAACCTCAAGGAACTGGTCGAGGAGAAGACGGGCGGCGAACTTCAACTCGAGCTTTATCCCAACAGCATGCTCGGCGAGGAAGAGGATCGCATGGAGCAGACCATGAACACGTCGAGCCTCAACGTGGCCTCGTTCGCCGGCGTGTCACCCCTGGTCGAGGAGATCTTCGTCAGCGCCATTCCGTTCCTGTTCGAGGACTTCGAGGCGGCACGCAGCTTCTTCGACGAAGGCGAGTACTGGAACGAGATCGAGAGCACCCTGCACGAACGTGCCGGCATCGAGATGCTCGCCGTGGTGGAAGAGGGCGGCTTCCTCGCCTTCACCAACAACAAGAAGCCGATCACCCACCCCGACGACTTCGAGGGCCTGCGCTTCCGCGCCATGGACCCGAGCCAGGTGGCGCTCTATGAGTCCTTCGGCGCCTCGGGCACACCGATTCCCTGGACCGAGGTCTACATGGCCCTGCGTACCGGGGTCGCCGATGGGCAGATGAACCCCCCGATGTACATCATCCTCGGCAGCCTCTACGAGGTGCAGGATTATCTCACCCTGGCCAACATCCAGTACTCCAACCAGTTCCTGGTCGGCAACGCCGAGATGATCGAGGGCTGGGACGAGGCCACCCGCGAGGCCTTCCTCGACGCCGTGGCCGAGGCCAACCGCAACGCCCGTGAGCACAACGAGGCGAAGGTGGAAGAGCGCATCGCCTTCCTCGAGGAGCAGGGCATGGAAGTGATCCGCCCTTCCGAGGATGACATCGCCGCCTTCCGCGAGGTGGGCCAGCCGGCCTATCTGGAATGGCTGCGCGAGCGCGGCATCGACCAGCGCTGGATCGATCTGGCGCTGGAGGATGCCGGCATGACCGAGCTGCTCGACTGAACCCACCCCGCAATGTCGCGAGGGCCACCCGGCCCTCGCCCGTGACGGCCGGAGTTTTCCATGCCTTCGCTTCGCCAACGGGTGCTGGCCGTGAGCCGGACACTCATCCTGACGCTTGCGGCCACGCTGCTGCTGATCAACCTGGCGGCCATCCTCTACGGCGTCTTCATGCGCTACCTGGCCGGCGGGGCCCCGATCTGGACCGATGAACTGGCACGCTTCCTGATCATCGCCACCGTGATGCTCGCCGCCGGTGCCGTGTGGATCGAGGGAGGCCATATGCGCGTGGCGCTGATCGAGCGGCTGCTGCCGCGCGGCCTGGCGCGGGTGCTCAACCTCTACCAGTGGTTGCTCACTCTGGTTCTGGCCCTGGGCGGCGCCTGGTTCAGCTACCGCTACGCCCTGTCGGTGGGCATGTTCACCACCTCCGGGCTCGGCATCAGTCGCACGATACCGCTGATGTCGCTGCCGCTGGGCTTCGCCCTGCTCGCCTGGCACGCGCTGTGGTACGGCCCGGCACCGCTGCCGACGATCACCGAGGAGGTCGCATGATCCTCACCATGCTGGCGGTGTTCCTCGCCCATGTGCTGCTCGGCCTGCCGCTGTTCCTTGCCCTGCTCGTTACCGCCGTGGTCGGCTTCCTGTTCGTCGACCCTGCGATGATTGCGCGCATGCTGCCGCAGCAGTTCTTCGGCGGTATCAATGTCTTTTCGCTGATGGCCATTCCGCTGTTCATCCTGGCCGGCAACCTGATGAACGCCAGCGGGCTGACCGAGCGCCTGATGGGCCTGGCGCGCCTGCTGGTCGGCCACCTGCGCGGCGGCCTGGGCCATGTCAACGTGGTCTCCAGCGTGTTCTTCGCCGGGGTCAACGGCTCCGCCGTGGCCGACACCTCGGCGCTGGGTTCGCTGCTGGTACCGGCCATGCAGAAGGAGGGCTACTCGCGCGCCTTCGCCGCCGGCCTCACCGCCGGCAGCTCGCTGATCGGGCCGATCATCCCGCCCAGCATCTTCATGATCCTCTACGCCTCGCTGACCAACACCTCGGTGGGCGACCTGTTCCTCGCCGGCGTGATCCCGGGGCTGCTGCTGGGGGTCGCCTTCATGGGCATGAACGCCTGGCATGCCTGGCGCCACGGGCTGCCCAAGCGCGGCGGCTTGCCGCGCCTCGGCGAACTCGGGCTCGCCGCGCTGGCCGCACTGCCGGCACTGATCGCTCCGTTCATCATCGTGGCGGGGATCGTGCTCGGCTTCGTCACGCCGACCGAATCCGGCGCGCTGACGGCACTCTACGTGGCGCTCTGCGGCATCCTGCTCGGCGGCCTGCGTCTCGGCGACTTCTGGCGCGCCCTGCTGGACACGGCCCGCCTCACCTCGGCGATCTTCCTGATCATGGCGGCCTCGGCCACCATCAGTTGGCTGCTCTCCTACGCCCAGGTGCCGGCCCAGTTCGTCTCGCTGCTCGCTCCGTACATCGACAATGCCGTGCTGATCCTGCTGCTGCTCAGTGCCATCACCTTCGTCACCGGCATGTTCATGGAGGAGGTGTCGGCGCTGATGCTGCTCACGCCGATCTTCGCCCCGGTGGCGATGATGGCGGGCATCGACCCGGTGCACCTGGGCATCGTCATCACGCTCAACATCACCATCGCCCTGATCACGCCGCCCATGGGCGCCTGCGTGTTCGTCGCCGCCGCCGTCAGCCGCATCGAGATCGTCGCGCTGTTCCGCACCATCTGGCCCTTCGTGCTGACGGCCATCGGCGTGCTGCTCCTGCTGATTCTCTTTCCGCAGCTGACACTCTGGCTGCCCGCTGCCATTGGATAGACCCATGCCCCGTCATACCCTGCCTGATTCCGAGGCCGTACCCAGCCAGCCGTTTCCCGGCTGGGAGTCGGTCAGCCGCCTGCCGATTCGCGACAACGGCGAACGCCTGGTGCCGATGAGCCTGGCGCCGCCGCCGATCAAGGTGTTTCCCGCCTATGCCCGGCTGGGCATTCCCGGGGCCGTGCCGGAGTGCTTCGTACGCGAGGGAGTCTACCGGGCGCTGCTGGCGGCAGCTCGGGCGCTGCCCGAGGGCTTCGGCCTGGCGGTACTGGACGGCTGGCGCCCTTGGCGGGTCCAGCAGTACCTGTTCGATACGCTGCACGAGGCGATCCACCTGCGCCATCCCGAACTCGGCGAGGAGGAGCTGCTGGAGCGCACCCGCGAATTCGTCTCGCTGCCGAGCCGCGACCCGGCAGCGCCGAGCCCGCATCTGACCGGCGGCGCCGTGGACGTCACCCTGTGCGATGCCGACGGCCTGCCGCTGGACATGGGCACGCTGTTCGACGAGGCGCTGCCCGCCTCGCACAGCGACCATTTCGAGCGCCTGGAGACGCTGAGCCCGGCGCAGCGCGGCGCCCGCGACAACCGCCGCCTGCTGTACCGGGTAATGACCGGGCAGGGCTTCACCAACCTGCCGAGCGAATGGTGGCACTACGACCTCGGCGACCAGCTGTGGGCGCACTACGGCGGCCACGCCGAAGCCCGCTACGGTCCCGCCGAGCTCGACACCATCGAGAACCGCTGGCGCCGGCAGCTGAGCTGAGCGCCAACGAAAGAAGCCCCACGGCAGAACCGTGGGGCTTCGAATTCGTGGCGCGCCCGGCAGGATTTGAACCTGCGACCTTTGGCTTCGGAGGCCAACACTCTATCCAACTGAGCTACGGGCGCTTATGCAAGGTGGCGCTGGAAGCCTTGTCGACTCCGCACGCCGGCAGCGCGTTGCGCTGCACAACACTCCCCTCCGGCTTCGCCTTCGGGTCCGGCCCGGTGCGCTGCATCGCACCGGTCGCTTCGCCGGGCAGAAGCTGCGCTTCTACAGATCCGGCTACGCCCAACTGAGCTACGGGCGCTTATGCAAGGTGGCGCTGGAAGCCTTGTCGACTCCGCACGCCGGCAGCGCGTTGCGCTGCGAGAAGCGGCCAACATCGTAACCGCCGGGGCCAAAACTGTCCAGCCTGGTGGTTTCCATCGAGTCAGCGACCGGGAACGAGGATACGGTACTCCTGCGGCACCCCCGCGCCCGCCTCGACATCGTGGGCCGCCTGCGTCAGGTAGCGTTCGAGCGCCTCGGCGCGGCGGGCGGCATCGGCTTCGAGCGCACGGCGCACTTCGACCCGGGTACGCGCCACCTCGCCGGCCAGCTCGGCTTCCATGGCGTCGCGAAAGCGAAGCTCTTCGGCCTTGAGCAGGGTGTACTCGGTGCCGACGAAGCCGGCCAGGGCCACCGCCGTGGCGGTGGCGCCGGCCAGCAGCGCCGCGGGGCCGGTCGGGGAGGCGGCCGCCGCGGCCGTCGCTCCGCTGCCGAGCGAACGCGTTGCATGGCCGCCAAGGCGCGCCACGACCCGAGCGGCCATGGCTCGCGAGCCCTGCATGGCGGTGCCCGCCACCAGTCGCTGGGCCAGCGTCCGACCGACAGCGACGCCAAAGGCGCCACCGGCGGCCGCCGTCCCCCAGCGCATCTCGTCCAAGCGGTGCCGGAAGGCTTGTCGCAGCGCCAGGTCGAGATCGACCTCGCGTATCTCCCGCGACGAGGTGGCGACCGCCTGGCGCTCTCCGTAGCGTGCATGAAGGGTCAGGGCGACTTCGCGCTCCAGCCGCCGCTGGGCCAGTTCGAGACGCGTGGCGTAATCGGTCTCGAGCTCTACCAGCGCGGCCTCGAACCCGCTGCGCTCGATCAGTCTCTCGGCCAGCTGTGCCTCCAGCCAGGCATCGAGTTCACCCGTCAGCGCCATGGCCAGGCGCAGATAGCTGCCCTGCAGCGAGAAGTGCCAGTCGAGGTATTCCGGCACCGCGGCCTCGAGCGGCACGAAGGCGGCGTTCATGTGCACCTCGAGCCAGGGGCGCATCTCGTCGCGCAGCCGCAGGTCGAGGCCGGAAGCGAGTTGATCCAGTTCCCGCCCCAGGTCGGCATGGGTCTCGGCATCGAGGAGCAGGGTCTCGCCATCGACCACGACGCGGAACAGCGGTGCCTCGCTGCGCGCCTGCATCAGGTGGTAGGCCGGGACGAGGCCCAGCATCAGCAGCGCGGCCAGCAGCAGGCCCAGGACCCAGGCCGCTGCCGGCAGGCGCCGAACGGTCTCGAGGCGTGTCGTCATGCGGATTCCTCCCGTCCGCTCTCGGGTCGCCGCGACAGCCGGCTGCGCAGGGCGTCGGCACCCACCAGCAGCCTGACGAATGCCCAGGCGAACGCGCTCTGCGTCAGCAACAGCAGCAGCCAGCCGACCAGCGCTAGGCCTTCGCCGATCCCGCTGCGGGTCACGGCATTCTGCATGGCCCAGTACTGGGTCAACTCCAGGGCTTGGGCGAGACGCTCGAAGAAGCCGAGCAGCGTGCCGCCCGCCGCGGTGGAGACGTGCCGCACCAGGGCCTCTTCCCAGGCTAGCCCGATCAGGTAGGGTTGTGGCAGCCAGAGCGCCAGCAACGTCAGCAGCAGCGCCAGCAGGACAGCGACGGGCCAGACCAGCAGGCGACGGACCA
Organism: Billgrantia sulfidoxydans; assembly: GCF_017868775.1. Lineage (NCBI taxonomy): Bacteria > Pseudomonadati > Pseudomonadota > Gammaproteobacteria > Oceanospirillales > Halomonadaceae > Billgrantia > Billgrantia sulfidoxydans. Next base: position 4,396,778 of record NZ_CP053381.1, read on the forward strand.
ACGCGGGCGCATAGGCGGCGACCACGTGGCGTGCCGCACGCCGATGCAGGAAGGTCTGCAACGCGCCCTGCATCAGCGCCGCCATCACCAGTACCGCCCAGGTGGCCGACGGCAGCAGGCGGAGCTGCACCAGCAGCAGCAGCGCCAGCAGCAGGCCGAGCAGCTGATGGCGCAGTACCATGAGCGGCCCGCCCCGCAGCCGGCGGTGCCAGGGCGACGACGCCAGCAGGTACTGGCCCAGCCAGGCACGCCGGCGCAGGCGCGCGGCCTCGAAGCTGCCGGCGAAGATCAGCTGGCCGGCAACCGCCCAGGCAGGCAGCAGCAGCACGTTGGCCGTTCCCGGCTGCAGCCGGGCCCATGTCAGCAGCCCGGCCACCGTCAGCACGAGATACCCTTGCCGATACAGGGTGTGACGCCAGGCAGCGAGATGCCGCTCGCTCATGGTTCCCTCGTGCGCTTGAGGTGGAGCAAGTGCCAGGGGCCGCGGTTCACGACGCCTGGATCATCTCGCCGACCTTCTCCAGGATGTGGCGTCCGATGGGCAGCGCCGAGGTGGCCGCCGGCGACGGGGCGTTGCAGACGTTGACCGTACGCCGGGTGTTGACGAACAGGAAGTCGTCGATCAACCGGCCGTCGCGGGAGACGGCCTGGGCGCGCACGCCGGCGGGCCACGGCTCGAGGTCGTCCAGCGTCAGGCTGGGGCAGTACTTGCGCACCTCCTCCAGGTAGCCGCGCCGCCACAGCGAGTTCTTCATCTCGTGCAGGCCCGGCTGCAGGTTGCGCCCCAGCACCTTGAGGATACCCGGGTTGCTGAACATGCGCGCCATGTCGAGCAGCGAGACGTCGCCCTTGCGATACCCCTCTCGCTTGAACGCCAGCACCGCATTGGGTCCCACGGTCACCGAGCCATCGATCATGCGCGTGAGGTGTACCCCGAGGAAGGGCATGGAGGGATCGGGAATGGGATAGATGAGGTGGCTGACGATGTCGCTGAGGCGGTCGGGCAGGCGATAGTACTCACCGCGGAACGGGCAGATGGTGAAGCCGGGGTTGCGCCCCAGCAGGCGCACGATGCGATCGGCCATCAGCCCGGCGCAGGTCACCAGGTAGCGACTGGTGAACTCCCCTCGCGAGGTGCCGACGATCACCTCCCCGGTACGCTCGGCGATCGCGGTGACCTCGTGGTCGTAGCGGATCTGCCCGCCACGGCGCTGGAATTCGTCGGCCATGGCCTCGGCCACCCGGGCATAGCTGACGATACCGCTGGAAGGCACGAAGATGGCGCCGAGCCCGGTGATGTGGGGTTCGCGCTCCTTCAGCGCCTCGCCCGAGAGCCACTCCCGCTCCAGCCCGTTGGCGGCGGTGCGCTCCCACAGCGCCCCCATGCGCTGCATCTCCTGCTCGTTGGTGGCCACCAGCAGCTTGCCGCAGATCTCGAAGGGAATCGCATGGCGTTCGCAGAACTCCCGGGTGGCGCGGTTGCCCTCGAGGCAGAAGCGCGCCTTGAGGCTGCCCGGCGTGTAGTAGACGCCGGCATGGATCACGCCGCTGTTGTGGCCGCTCTGGTGCCGTGCGGGGCCGCTCTCCTTCTCCAGCAGCAGCATTTTCTTGTCGGGATAGCGCTCGCTGAGCTGCATCGCCGTGGAGAGGCCGAGAATGCCGCCACCGAGAATGATGAAATCGTACACGCAGGCCTCGCGTCGCCAGTGGAACACACCGAAGGGTCGCTATCACGATACTCGCCGGCCGCGGCGCTGACCAGCCATCCCGGAGCGCGCCGAGGGCTCATGCCAAAGGCGTGGGCAACGGCGTTTTCCAGCGGTTTGCGATATCGGTATACTATCGCCCATTGTGTGCATCACGGCGCTCCGGCTGTCGCGTGCCGTCGTCGCCATTAGATTACGATTACAGGACCGTCGAGAGGTGGTGAGAGTGAAATCCAGCAAGCTGATCATGGGGTGTCTGGCCACCCTGGGCCTGGCCGCGGGCGCCGCGTCCGTTCAGGCCGAAGTGGACCGCGATGCCATTGCCGAACGCCTGAAGCCGGTGGGTGAGCTCTGCCTGCAGGGCGAGGAGTGCGGCACGGCCACTGCCGCCGCGAGCGATTCGGGTGGCGACGGTGCCGTGGATGGCGAAGCCATCTACGGCCAGGTCTGCATGGCGTGTCACGACAGCGGTGCCGCCGGGGCGCCGGTGCGCGGCGAAGAGGATGCCTGGGCCGAGCGCGTCGACAAAGGCTGGGACACGCTGCTGGATCACGCCATCAACGGCTTCAATGCCATGCCGGCGCGTGGCGGCAATCCCAACCTCTCCGACGAGGAAGTCGCCGCCGCGACCGCCCACCTGGTCGACCCGGTGATGGATGTGCCGGAACTGGGTGGCAGTGAAGACGAAGGCGCTGCCGATGAAGAAGCTGCTTCCGACGACGCAGCGGCAGCAGCCGAAGGGGAAGCCGTGACCGAAGAAGGTCCCGTCGAGGAGGACGCCGAAGCCGCCGCCGTGGCGACCGAAGACGCCCCCGCGGACGAAGAGGCCGTCGAGGAAGCGTCTACCGACGAAGAGGCCGCGGGCGACGAGCCCGCCCACGCCGGCATCGACGGCGAGGCGATCTACAACCAGGCCTGCATGGCCTGCCATATGACCGGTGCCGCCGGTGCGCCGCGCCGTGGCGAAGCCGGCGAATGGGAAGGGCGTATCGACCAGGACATCGAGACGCTGTACGACCACGCCATCAACGGCGTCGGCGCCATGCCGCCCAAGGGTGGCAACATGGGACTTTCCGACGACGAGGTGCGTGCCGCCGTGGACTTCCTGGTCGAGCCCGTTAAGTAAGCCGCACTTGCAGGCAAATGAAGTGACGACGGGGCGCCAGATGGCGCCCCGTTTACGTCGGTGGGCAAGAGCCTTCAGCTGTGTAGAGAGCCCTCAGCCCAGCAAAGAGCGCAGCCCGGCGATGGCGTCCTGGCCCCGCGCCTGTTTCTTGTCCGGGTCCTCCTTGTCGGCACGGCCTTCCCACTCCAAGTCGTCCGGCGGCAGCTCGTCGAGGAAGCGACTCGGCGTGCAATCCATCAGTTCGCCGAAGGCCTTGCGCTGGCGCGCGAGCGTCAGCGTCAGCGTACGCCGCGCCCGGGTGATGCCCACGTAGGCCAGGCGGCGCTCCTCCTCCACCGTTCCCGCCTCGATGGCATTGCGGTGGGGCAAGAGCTCCTCCTCGAGTCCCATCAGGTAGACGTGGGGGAACTCGAGCCCCTTGGAGGCGTGCATGGTCAGCAGCTGTACCTTGTCGGTGTCGTCCTCCTCGGCCTGCTGCTCGAGGATATCGCGCAGCACCAGCCGCGAGATGGCCGCCTCGACGTCGTCGGTCTCGGCGCTCTCTTCCGCCTCGATCTCCTCCGGGTCGCGCTTCATCGACTTCTCGAGCTGGTCGATCAGCGTCCAGACGTTGGCCATGCGCCGCTCGGCGATGGTGGGTGCGCTGGCGTTCTGGTAGAGCCACGCCTCGTAGTCCATCTCGTGCAGCATGCCGCGGATCGCCGCCAGGGCGTCGCCCTCGTCCATGCGCCGGCGCACGCCATCGATGAAGTGGGTGAAGCGCCCCAGGCGTTCCACCGCTCGCGCCGGCAGCTGCTGCTCCAGGCCCAGCTCATGGCAGGCGTCGAACAGCGAGGCGCCGCGCTCGGTGGCGTAGTTGGCCAGCTTCTCCAGGGTGCCGGGGCCGATCTCGCGGCGCGGCACGTTGACGATGCGCAGGAAGGCGTTGTCGTCGGCCGGGTTGATCAGCAGGCGCAGGTAGGCCATGGCGTCCTTGATCTCGTTGCGCGAGAAGAACGAGGTGCCGCCGGAGAGCTTGTAGGGAATCTGGTAGTGCTGCAGCTTGAGCTCGAGCAGCCGGGCCTGGAAGTTGCCGCGATAGAGCACCGCGAAGTCGCGCCAGGAGGCTGACTCCTTGATGCGCCGGGTGAGGATCTCGCTGGCCACCCGCTCGGCCTCGGCCTCCTCGTGGCGGTTGACCACCACGCGGATCGGCGTCCCCTGGCCCATCTCCGACCACAGGGTCTTCTCGTAGACGTGGGGGTTGTTGGCGATCAGGGTGTTGGCGGCGCGCAGGATGGTGCCGGTGGAACGGTAGTTCTGCTCCAGCTTGATCACGTTGAGCCGCGGGAAGTCCTCGCCCAGGGTCACCAGGTTCTCGGGCCGCGCCCCGCGCCAGGCATAGATCGACTGGTCGTCGTCGCCCACCACGGTGAAGGTTTTGCGCTCCTCCATCAGCAGCTTGACCAACAGGTACTGCGAGACGTTGGTGTCCTGGTACTCGTCCACCAGCATGTAGTGAATCTTGCGCCGCCAGCGCGCCAGCACCTCGGGATTGTCCTTGAGCAGTACCACCGGCAGCAGGATCAGGTCGTCGAAGTCCACCGCGTTGTAGGCCTTGAGGTGGCGCACGTAGGCCTCGTAGACCCGCGCGGCGTACTGTTCGTCCTCATCCACGGCGTGGGACAGCGCCTGGCCCGGCAGCACCAGGTCGTTCTTCCACGCCGAGATCTGGTGCTGCACGGCGTTGATCTGCTCGGCATCGACCTGGGCGTCCTTGTTCATCAGGTCGCGCAGCAGCGCCTTGGCGTCCTCCGGGTCGAACAGCGAGAAGCCCGGCTTGTAGCCCAGCGCCTTGAGCTCGCCGCGAATGATATTGAGTCCCAGGGTGTGGAAGGTCGAGACGGTCAGCCCATGGCCCTCCTTGCCCTTGAGCATCTGCCCCACCCGCTCCTTCATCTCGCGAGCGGCCTTGTTGGTGAAGGTGACGGCGGCGATGCGCCGTGCGCTCATGCCGCACACCTGGACCAGGTAGGCGATCTTGGTGGTGATCACGCTGGTCTTGCCCGAACCGGCGCCGGCCAGCACCAGGCAGGGGCCGTCGATGTAGCGCACGGCCTCCTGCTGGCGCGGATTGAGCTTGGCGAGACGCTGCTGAATGCTCATGGTCGTCACTCGGGTGTCGCCGCGCCGGCGAAGCCCAGCTGGCGCCAGGCCTCGAACACCAGGATGGCGCAGGCGTTGGAGAGATTGAGGCTGCGGCTGTTCGCCAGCATGGGAATGCGCAGGCGTTGCGCAGGCGGCAGGGCATCGAGCATCGCCTGTGGCAGGCCGCGGGTCTCGGGGCCGAACAGCAGGGTATCGCCGGGACGGTAGCTCGGTTCATGGTAGCCGGTGCGACCGCGGGTCGAGACGGCGAAGACGCGCGCGGGCGTCACCGCCTCGACGAAGGCCGCCCAGTCACGATGCACGCGGACGGCGGCCCACTCGTGATAGTCGAGCCCGGCGCGGCGCAGACGCTTGTCGTCGAGCACGAAGCCCAGTGGCTCGATCAGGTGCAGGCGAAAACCGCTGTTAGCACACAGCCGGATCAGGTTGCCGGTGTTGGGCGGGATCTCGGGTTCAAACAGCACGACGTCGAGCATGGCGGCCTGCCTGGGAGCGCTGGCGGGCCCGCCGGGGCCCGCCGGTACGGCGAGTCGATCAGAAGCTCAGGCGGACCCCGACCTGGGCGCCACGGTCCAGCGTACGGCTGCCGTGGCGGTTGTCGAAGTCGGCCGCCGCCTGGCGCAGGCCGACGTAGCCGTCGACGTTGGGGGTAAAGGCGTAGCGCGCACGCACGCCCACCTCGTAGCCGTCGTCCAGATCTCCGCTGGTCACCGCGCCGGGGGTATAGAAACCGTAGCCGCCCAGCGAAACGTCCGGCGCCTGCGGCAGGTAGACATAGCCGTAGCCACCCAGGCCCACACCGCCGCCGTTGCCGTAGTCGGTATCGAACTGGGTCCAGCGCGCGCCGATGCCCACGTCGCGATCGCGGTTGCGCTGAACGCCCAGCAACTGGGCATGGTAGATGGTGGCGTCCTCGCGATACTCGCTGTTGATCACGCCGCCCCCCAGGGCCACGCCCTGGGTGATCTCGCCGGCGGCTTCGAACTGCATGGCATCGGCGCCGAGGTTGAGATCCAGGCTGCCGGCGGCGTGGGCGCCGCTGGCGGCAAATACGATACCCGAGACCAGGGCGGCCCTGGCGAACTGTCCGAGCGTATTCATCGATGACTCCTTGCTCACTGCGCGCATAACGTGACTGAACATCAACCGGTTGCGACGCCATAGCGCGCGCGATAGTCGCGAATGGCGGCCGCATGTCCGCGAAACTCTTCGCTGGCCTGCTGCTCGAGATAGGCCAGCACCATGTCCAGCGTGACGATGCTGATGACGGGCATGCCGTAGCGCGATTCGACCTCCTGAATGGCGCTCTGGCTCTTGATTTTGCCCCCTTCCTGGCCGCGTTCCTGGCGATCGAGCGCAATCACCACGCCTGCCGCCTCGGCCCCGGCGGCCTCGATCAGCGCCATCACCTCGCGAATGGCGGTACCCGCGGTGATCACGTCGTCGATGATCAGGATGCGCCCGGCCAGCTCGGCACCGACGATGTTGCCGCCCTCGCCGTGGTCCTTCGCCTCCTTGCGATTGAAGGCGAACGGCAGGTCGCGGCCGTACTGTTCGGCCAGCGCCACCGCCGTCGTGGCCGCCAGCGGGATGCCCTTGTAGGCGGGGCCGAACAGCACGTCGAAGCCCACGCCGCTGGCCTGGATGGCATTGGCGTAGAAGCGCCCCAGCCGCGCCAGGGCGCCGCCGCTGCGGAACAGGCCGGCATTGAAGAAATAGGGGCTGACACGACCCGACTTGAGGGTGAACTCGCCGAACTTCAGCACGCCTTGTTCGATGGCGAACTCGATGAACTCACGCTGATAGGCATGCATGCTGGCCGACACGGCGCTCCCCCTGCTATTCATAGGCTCCAAGGAAGGAAATTGCGTGTATTACCACGAATATCCATGCGGGCCATTTACCCAAACGTCGAAACGTCGGGTATCATACACGCGCGACGTCAAAGGGACCATGTATGAAAATTGCCACCATCAATGTCAACGGAATCCGCGAGGCCGTCGGGCGAGGCTTCCTCGACTGGCTGGCTGGGCAGGACGCCGATGTCATCTGCGTCCAGAACCTCAAGGCCAAGAGCTTCGAGCTGGATGACAGCATCCTCTACCCGGAGGGCTACGAGGGCTATTTCCTGGATGCCGAGGAAGACGGCTTCTCCGGCGTGGGGCTCTACTGCCGCAAGATTCCCAAGGCGATCATGTACGGGCTGGGCTTCCCCCAGTGCGACCACGAGGCGCGCTTCCTGCAGGCCGACTACGACCGCTTCAGCATCGCCAGTTTCCTGATGCCCGACGGCAGCGACTACGCCGCCAAGCAGGCGTTCATGGCTCAGTACCAGGAATACCTGAACAAGATGGCGCGCAAGCGTCGCGAGTACATCATCTGCGGCACCTGGCACATCGCCCACAAGACCGTCGACCTGGAGAACTGGGCCGACAACCAGGCCACGCCGGGCTTCAAGCCCGAGGAGCGCGCCTGGATGGACCAGGTGTTCGGCCCCACCGGCTTCATCGACACCTTCCGCGAGGTCAACCGCGACGCCGGCGAGTACACCTGGTGGCCCAAGCTCGACCAGGAAGTGCCGCGCTCGCGCCAGGAAGGCTGGCGGATCGACTACCAGATCGTCGGCCCCAACCTGCGCCGCCACGTGGTCGACGCCTGGATCGACTACGACGCCACCTTCAGCGAGTTCGCCCCGCTGTTCGTCGAGTACGACCTGACGCTGTAAGCGCCACCCTTTCGTCGCGGCCCGGCTCGGGCTGCATTGCGCCGGCCTTTGAGCCGGCGCTATGCGTTTCACCCTGGGAATGATCTCAGCGGCGAATGCCCAGTGCCTCGCGCTGGTGCTCGAAGAGCTCGGCCCCGGCATTTTCGGCCAGCTCCAGCATGGCGTTGAGCTGCTCGCGGGAGAACACCCCCGCCTCGGCGGTACCCTGCACCTCGATCAGCCCGCCCGATTCGGCCATGACCACGTTCATGTCGGTCTCGGCGCCGCTGTCCTCGGGGTAGTCGAGGTCGACCACCGCCACGCCCTTGTAGAGTCCCACCGAGACCGAGCTGACCAGTTGCTGGAAGGGATCGCCCTTGATCAGCTTCTTGCGCTGCAGGTAGCGGATGGCATCCACCAGCGCCACGCAGCCGCCGGTGATCGAGGCGGTGCGCGTGCCGCCGTCGGCCTGGATCACGTCGCAGTCCACGGTGACGGTGAATTCGCCCAGCTTCTTCAGGTTCACCGCGGCACGCAGCGAACGGCCGATCAGGCGCTGAATCTCCAGCGTGCGCCCGCCCTGCTTGCCGCGGGTCGCCTCGCGGCCGCCGCGGGTATGGGTGGCACGCGGCAGCATGCCGTACTCGGCGGTGACCCAGCCCTGCCCCTTGCCACGCAGCCAGCGCGGCACGCCGGCCTCGACGCTGGCGTTGCACAGCACCTTGGTGTCGCCGAACTCCACCAGCACGGAGCCTTCGGCGTGGCGCGTGTAGTCGCGGGTCAGGCGGATCTCGCGGGACTGGTCGGGGCGCCGCCCGCTCGGGCGTGAGGGTTGGGAAGCCATGGTACCTCTCGAAAGACGAAGAACGATCGGGACGATGTCGCGGCATCGGCGAGGCATCGAATGGCTGGCCATTCTACACGGTCGGGCCGGGGAATCGGTTACACTCCTTGTCCGAGATGTCGCCGGGCTGGCCGGCAACGGCGCAGCCGATCGAACGAGGAGTCGCCATGGTCGCCCATAGCAAGGTACACAGCATGACCGCCTTTGCCCGTCAGAGCCGCGAAGGCGACTGGGGCAGCCTGCAACTGGAGCTGCGTTCGGTGAACCAGCGCTACCTGGAGCCCTTCTTCCGGCTGCCCGAGGCGCTGCGCGACCTCGAGCCCGCCTTTCGCGAGGCGCTGCGCACGCGCCTGGCGCGCGGCAAGGTGGAGTGCCACCTGCGCTTCGAACCCACCGATATCAGCGAGACCCTGGCCGTCAACCACACCCGGCTGGTCGCGCTGGCCGCAGCGCTGGGCGAGATTCGCGAGGCGCTGCCCCAGGTCGCCATGCCCGATGCCCTCTCGCTGCTCGACCACCCCGGCGTGCTCGACGCCCAGGGGGTCGACCTGGACGCGGTGAAGGCGGAGGCCACGGCACTGTTCGAGACCGCCCTCGACGAACTGATCGAGGCCCGCGCGCGCGAAGGCGACAAGCTCGCCGCGCTGATTCGCGAGCGCCTGGCCGGCGTGGGCGAGCAGGTCGCCGAGGTGCGCCGGCTGATGCCCGAGATCCTCGAGCGCCAGCGCGCCCTGCTGCTGGAGCGGCTCGAGGCGGTCAAGGCCGAGCTCGAACCCCAGCGCCTGGAGGCCGAGCTGGTCTTGCTCGCCCAGAAGGCCGACGTCGACGAGGAGCTCGACCGGCTCGAGACCCATGTCGGCGAGGTGGCGCGCCAGCTCGACCAGAAGGGCCCCAAGGGGCGCCGCCTCGACTTCCTGATGCAGGAGCTCAACCGCGAGGCCAACACCCTCTCCTCCAAGTCGGCGGTGGCCAGCACCACCCGCTGCGCGGTGGAGCTCAAGGTGCTGATCGAGCAGATGAGAGAACAGATCCAGAATATCGAGTAACACGACCATGAAGGCGAGCCGTTCGCGGCCCTGTCGAAGGCTATCTTCCAGCGCCACGCGGTGGATGTGGCGGCTGGCACTGGCCGCCTGCCTCGTCGTGCCCGTGTCGGGCTGGGGGCAGGCCGAGACGGACGCTGCCGACGCCGACGGGGAAGTGATCGTCGTCGGCGGCGATCACTACCACCCGCCCTACGAGTTCCTCGACGAGGATGGCGAGCCGGCCGGCTACAACGTGGAGCTGACCCGGGCCATCGCCGAGGTGATGGGCATCGAGGTGCGCATCGAGCTGAAGCCGTGGAGCGAGGTGCGCCGCGGGCTGGAGCAGGGCGAGATCGACATCCTGCAGGGCATGTCCTACTCCGAGGCGCGTTCCGCGCAGTTCGACTTCGCGCCCCCTCACGCCATCGTCCACCAGTCGATCTTCGCCCGCCGTGGCGACCCGGTGGTGGAGGTCGAGGCGCTGCGCGGCAAGGAGGTGATCGTCCAGCGCGGCGACATCATGCACGACTACCTGATCGAGCATGACATCGACGCCAAGGTGATCCCCGTCGATACCCATGCCGATGCGCTCAGGGCCCTGGCCGCCGGCCAGCACGACTACGCCCTGGTCGCCAACCTGCCGGCGCTCTACCTCAGCCGCGAGCTGGGGCTGACCAACCTGGTGCCGGTGGCGCGACCCTTCGCGCTGCGCTACGGCTACGCGGTGCGCCAGGGCGACGCCAACCTGCTGGCCAAGTTCAGCGAGGGGCTGGCCATCCTCAAGAACACCGGCCGTCACCAGGCGATCTACGACAAGTGGCTGGGGCCGCTGGAGGGCCGCGAGGGCATTCCGTGGCAGAAGGTCGGTCAGGTCGGCGCGGCGCTCTCCGCGCTGCTGCTGCTGATCCTGGGGGCCATCGTGGTGTGGAACCGCATGCTCAAGCGCGAGGTGGCGGCGCGCACCGCGGAGCTGCGCCAGCACCAGCAGCAGCTGATCCAGGCCGACAAGATGGCCTCGCTCGGCGTGCTCGTCTCGGGCGTGGCCCACGAGATCAACAACCCCAGCAGCCTGCTGCTGCTCAACCTGCCGGTGCTGCGCGAGGCCTGGGACGACGCCGAGCCGATCCTCGAGGCACACTACCGTGCCCATGGCGACTTCCCGTTCGGCGGGCTGCCCTACTCGCGCATGCGCGAGGAGATCCCCGGCATGCTCGACGACATGCAGGAGGGCACGCGGCGCATCAAGCGCATCGTCGGCGACCTCAAGGACTTCGCCCGCCAGGGCGGCGACGAGCCGGCCGACACCGTCGACCTCAATGCGGTGGTGGCCACCGCCGTGCGCCTGGTCGACAACTCGATCCGCCAGGCGACCGGCCGCTTCGAGGTCCAGTATGCCGACGACCTGCCGCCCCTCGTGGGCAACGCCCAGCGCATCGAGCAGGTGGTGATCAACCTGGTGCTCAACGCCTGCCAGGCGCTGGAGCGGCCCACCCAGGGCATTCGCCTCACCACCCGCCACGCTCGCGCCGAGGGGCGGGTGCTGCTGGAGGTGTGCGACGAGGGCCGCGGCATCGCCCCCGAGGCCATGCACCGGCTGACCGACCCCTTCTTCACCACCCGTCGCGAGTGTGGCGGCACCGGCCTGGGCCTGTCCGTCTCCGCCGGCATCGTCAGCGAGCACCAGGGGGGTCTGACCTTCGACTCCCAGCCCGGCCGCGGCACCCGGGTGATCCTGTCGCTGCCGGCCGCGAAGCCCGGCGCGGCGACGCCCGATGCTACGCCGCTTCGACAGCAGGAGCCAGACACGCCATGACGCAGAGCCTCTACCCCGCCTTCGGTGTGCTGCTCGTCGACGACGAGCCCTCCTTCCTGCGCAGCCTGGGCATCGCCCTGGAGCGCAGCGGGGGGATCAACCATATCCACCGCTGCCATGACAGTCGCGAGGTCATGGAGATCCTGGCGCGGGAGAACATCGGCCTGGTGACCCTCGACCTGACCATGCCCCACCTGTCGGGGGAGGAGCTGCTGGCGCGCATCGTCGAGGAGTACCCCGACGTCGGCGTCATCGTGGTGAGCGGTCTCAACCAGGTGGAAAGCGCCGTCAGCTGCATCAAGCTCGGCGCCTTCGACTACTTCGTCAAGACCGACGAGGAGAGCCGCCTGGTCGAGGGCATCCGCCGCGCCATCCGTCTGCAGGAGCTGCGCCAGGAGAACCAGGCGCTGCGCCGACGCGTGCTCGACGACACCCTGGAGCGGCCCGAGGCCTTCGCCCACATCGTCACCGCCGACAAGGGCATGCGCGCGGTCTTCCAGTACCTGGAGTCGGTGGCGCTGACCCAGCAGCCGATCCTGATCTCCGGCGAGAGCGGCGTGGGCAAGGAGCTGATCGCCAAGGCGGCGCATACCCTGAGCGGTCGTCGGGGGCCGCTGGTCTGCGTCAACGTGGCGGGGCTCGACGACAACGTCTTTGCCGATACCCTGTTCGGCCATCAGCGCGGCGCCTTCACCGGCGCCGAGCAGCCGCGCGCCGGGATGATCGAGCAGGCCGCGGGCGGCACGCTGCTGCTCGACGAGATCGGCGATCTCAGCCTGGCCTCCCAGGTCAAGCTGCTGCGCCTGCTCCAGGAGGGCGAGTACTACCCGCTGGGCAGCGACCGGCCCAAGCGCCTCCAGGCCCGCGTGGTGGTGGCCACGCACCACGACCTGGCCGAAAAGCAGCGCGCGGGCACCTTCCGCAAGGATCTCTACTACCGCCTGCGCACGCATCAGGTGCATATCCCCCCGCTGCGCCAGCGCAAGCAGGACATTGCCCTGCTGCTGGACCACTTCCTCGCCGAGGCGGCCGCGGAGCTTGGCAAGGGCAAGCCGAGCTATCCGCCGGAGCTTGCCGTGCTGCTGGGCAACTACGCCTTCCCCGGCAACGTGCGCGAACTGCGCGCCATGGCCTACGATGCCATGAGCCAGCACCGCAGCCGCACGCTGTCCATGGCGGCCTTCAAGCGCGCCATCGACCAGGCACGCGGGGACGAGGCCCCTCTCCACCACCGTCAGCGGGCCGTGTTCGCACCCGACGAACCGCTGCCGACGCTGGACGAGGTGGCCGACCTGCTGGTGGAGGAGGCGATGCAGCGCGCCGAAGGCAACCAGACCATGGCCTCGCGCTGGCTGGGCATCTCGCAGCCGGCGCTGAGCAAGCGGCTGAAGAAACGGCGCGACGAAGGGGCATAACCTCTTTCATGTCGATAACCAAGGTTATGGTCGCGACAACTTATTGAATCCTTTGTCTTTTTCACGACTTTCAGGGCTATTCGGCGCGCTGGAGGTTATACCGCTTTAGCGACACCCGCCCGACCATCCCTCTGCTTTTTCCTTTTTCGACAGCCAGTTAAGCAAACCGCAAAGCTGGCATGGGTCTTGCCTTGAATAGCCCCGCCTGCCCCCGGCGGGCCATGTCGACAAACGCAAGCAAGAGGTTCTCCCATGCCAAGAACAACGACTCACGCGGCCCTCGAACGGCCGGCATCGCTTATTGCCCCGCTCGCCACCAACCGGGGGAGCGCGTCATGCTCGATCTGATCAACGACCTCCTCTGGGGCAAGGTACTCATCACCCTGCTCCTCGCCGTCGGCATCGGCTTCACGCTCGCTTCACGCTTCGTGCAGTTTCGCCATTTCGGCCGCATGTTCCGCATTCTCGGCGCCGGCCATGCCTTCAAGCGCGACAAGCACGGTCACCTGAGTTCCTTCCAGGCCCTGCTGCTCTCGGTGGCGGGGCGTGTCGGTGGCGGCAACATCGCCGGTGTCGCGGTCGCCATCACCCTGGGCGGCCCGGGTGCGATCTTCTGGATGTGGGTGGTTGGCCTGATGGGCATGGCCACCAGCTACCTGGAGTGCACCCTGGCACAGGCCTACAAGACCGCCCAGCCCGACGGCACCTATCGCGGCGGTCCGGCCTACTACATCGTTCACGGCCTCGGCCAGCGCTGGCACTGGTTGGCAGCGCTCTACTCGGTGCTGCTGCTGGTTACCTTCGGCTTCGGCTTTACCGCCCTGCAGTCCTATGCGGTGGCTACCTCCTTCAACGATGCCTTCGGTGTACCGGTCGTCTACTCCGGCATCGGCATGGCCCTGGTCGTGGGACTCATCGTCTTCGGCGGGATCAAGCGCATCGCCCGGGTGACGGAAGTGCTGGTTCCCGTCATGGCGCTCGGCTACATCCTGATCGCCCTCGTCGTTCTGGGCCTCAATTTTGCCCGGATACCCGAGGCCATCCTGCTGATCGTCAACAGCGCCTTCGGCCTCGAGCAAGCCGTCGGTGGCGGCATCGGCGCGGCCATCATGATGGGGGTCAAGCGTGGCCTGTTCTCCAACGAGGCGGGACTCGGCAGCGCCCCCAACGTCGCCGCCGTGGCCTACGTCCCGCACCCGGCCAACCAGGGCATCGTGCAGGCCTTCTCGGTGTTCATCGACACCCTGATCATCTGCTCGGCCACGGCCTTGATCATCCTGCTCAGCGGCGCCTACGATCCCGCCGCCGGCGTCGATATCGGCGGCGTGGCGCTGACCCAGACGGCCCTGGCCGACCATGTGGGCGAATGGGGGCGAAGCTTCGTCAGCGTGGCGCTGCTGCTGTTCGGCTTCAGCACCATTCTCTACAACTACTATTTGGGCGAGAACAGCCTCAACTTCTTCAGCGAGGGTAACGTCACGCTGTTCAATGCGTTCCGTGTCGCGATCATCGGCCTGTGCACCTGGGGCGCGCTCACCGACCTGGGCACGGTGTTCGCCTTCGCCGACGTGACCATGGGCCTGCTCGCCGTGGCTAACCTGGTGGGCCTGATCATGCTGTTCAAGCCGGGACTGCGCATCATGCGCGACTACGACGAGCAACTGCGTGCCGGCATTCCCCACCCGGTCTTCGATGCCGCACGGTTCAGCGATCTCAATATCGATCCGGCGGCCTGGGACATCGAACCCGAGGATCGTCAGCGTCTCGAACAGGAGCGGGCGGCCTCTCTCGCCACCAACTGAGGCTCAGCGACCCGCTCCCGCTATCGGCCCGGTCGCGCCTGTCGTCGCCGGGCCGGTTCGCTGGAGGGCACCCATTGAGTAAAGCGACTATGCAGCAGTGGCTAGAGGAGATCGCCGCTAGCGCCCGCCAGCGCCTTGACGAGGGTCGCGTCGCCGATTACATACCGGCGTTGGCGCAGCGCAACCCCAACCGGTTCGGTATCGCCGTCTGCACGACCAGCGGCGAAACCTACGCTGCGGGGGATGCCCGCGAGCCGTTCTCGATCCAGAGCATCGCCAAGGTGCTGCTGCTCACCCTCGCCCTGCGCACCCACGGCGAGGCGCTGTGGCAGCGGGTCGGGCTCAACCCGTCGGGCATGCCGTTCAACTCCCTGGCCCAGCTCGAGGCGGAGCGGGGCAAGCCGCGCAACCCGTTCATCAACGCCGGCGCCATTGCGGTGACGGATCGCCTGGTCAGCGCCTTCGCCACACCGGACAAGCATCTGCAGGACGTCGCCCGGCGGCTGGCGGGCAACGCTTCGATCCTGATCGACGACGAGGTGCTGGAGTCGGAGTGGCAGCACCGTTCGCGCAACGCCGCCATGGCCTACCTGATGAAGGCGTTCGGCAACCTCGACAACGACGTCGACGCGGTGCTGCGCTGCTATTTCTCCAGCTGCGCGCTGGCCATGAGCTGCGTGGACCTAGCCGTCGCCCTGAACTTTCTGGCGGCCGAAGGCGAGGCCCGCGCCATCGGTCAACGCTTCGTCTCGCCGGGGCTGGCACGGCGGGTCAACGCGATCATGACCACCTGTGGCATGTACGACGCCGCCGGCGACTTCGCCTACCGCGTCGGGCTGCCGGCCAAGAGCGGTGTCGGCGGCGGCATCGTCGCGGTCGTGCCGGGCAGGATGACGGTCTGCGTCTGGGCGCCGGCGCTCGACGACAGCGGCAACTCGGTGGCCGCCCAGCACGCCCTGGAGCTGTTCGCCGAGCAGCTCGACGCCCGGCTGTCGACGGCATGAGACGCCGGCACGGTTTGCACCTCGCCCCATGACGCGCCCTCGGCCGGGCGGGTATACTGTCCCGCTCGAATGCGCAGCCATGGCGCTCGCCCCCCTTTGCCTCGTGCGAACGGGGGCATTTGCGATCCGGAGCCCGATATGTCCCAAGGTACGCTTTTCATCGTTTCCGCGCCCTCCGGCGCCGGCAAGACCACCCTGGTGCGCGAACTGATCGAGAGCCTCGACGGCATCCAGGTCTCGGTGTCGCATACCACCCGCCCCCGTCGTCGCGGCGAGGTGGACGGCGTCAACTACCACTTCGTGGAGGTCGACGAATTCCAGGCGATGATCGCGCGCGGCGAGTTCTTCGAGTACGCCCGGGTATTCGACAACTTCTACGGCACCTCGCGGCCAGCGGTGGAAGCGCTGCTCGAGGCCGGCCAGGACGTGATCCTCGAGATCGACTGGCAAGGCGCGCGCCAGGTCCGCGAACAGCTGCCCGAGGCGGTGTCGATCTTCATCCTGCCGCCGTCGCGGGACGAGCTCGAGCGGCGCCTGGCCAGCCGCGGCACCGACGAGCACGCCACCATCGCCCGGCGCATGCGCGACGCCGTCAGCGAGATGTCGCACTACGACGAGTACGACTACCTGGTGATCAACGACGACTTCACCACCGCCCTGCGCGAGCTGCAGTCGCTGGTGATCGGCCGGCGCCTGAGCCTGGCCCGGGTGCAGGAGAGCCATGGCCCACTGCTGGCGGCGCTATTGTCGTAGTCAGCCGCGGGCGCTCGTCATGGCCCCGGCCGACACCGCCAGGCCAGGCCCTTCCCGCTGCGGGCGCTTGTCACGGCAGCCGAACGTCGAGTAATCTAGTCTGTCCTGTTCCACCCGGATTGCCGCCGCTCGGCGGGAGTCCCCAAACGCTTTCGGGAAGACCCCATATGGCGCGTGTCACCGTCGAAGATTGTCTGGAAAACGTCGAAAACCGCTTCAAGCTGGTGATGATCTCCACCCAGCGCGCTCGTCAGCTGTCGCGCGGTTCCCGTGACGCCCAGCTGCCGTGGGAGAACGACAAGCCCACCGTGATGGCGCTGCGCGAGATCGCCGCCGGGCTGGTCGACCACACCGTGCTGGACGAGCCGATCGAGGCGCCGGTCAGGATTCGCCGCGAAGGCGAGCCGGGCATCGCCTTCGAGGAGTAAGGCTGTCACTCAAGGCGCGCCAATGTTCACCATCGACGACCTGGCCGATAGACTCGGCGGCTACCTTCCTCCCGACGAGATCCAGCAGGTCAAGCGCGCCTTCTACTATGCCGAGCAGGCCCACGACGGCCAGCGCCGGCGCTCCGGCGAACCCTATGTGACCCACCCCCTCGCCGTGGCCAACATCCTGGCCAACATGCACATGGACCATCAGAGCCTGATGTCGGCCATGCTGCACGACGTGATCGAGGATACCGGGGTGTCCAAGGAGGCACTGGCCGAGCAGTTCGGCAAGCCGGTGGCGGAGCTGGTCGACGGCGTCTCGAAGCTGACCCAGATCACCTTCGAGGACAAGGCCGTCGCCCAGGCCGAGAACTTCCAGAAGATGGTGCTGGCGATGTCGCGCGACATCCGCGTGATCATCGTCAAACTCGCCGACCGCCTGCACAACATGCGCACCCTGGGTGCCCTGCGCCCGGAGAAGAAGCGCCGCATCGCCCGCGAGACGCTGGAGATCTATGCCCGCATCGCCAGCCGCCTGGGCATCAATACCATTCGCGTGGAACTCGAGGACCTCTCCTTCCAGGCGCTGCACCCGATGCGCGCCGAGCGGATCAAGCGTGCCGTCTCCAGCGCCCGTGGCCACCGCCGCTCGGCGATCCGCCAGATCCAGACCGCCCTGCAGAAGAGCCTCGACGACGAGGGCCTGGCCGGCACCGTGGTGGGCCGCCAGAAGCACCTGCTGTCGATCTACAAGAAGATGCGCGACCAGCGCAAGCCGTTCGCCGAGATCATGGACGTGTTCGGCTTCCGCATCATCACCGAGGACGTCGACAGCTGCTACCGCATCCTCGGCGTGGTGCACAATCTCTACAAGCCGGTGCCGGGTCGCTTCAAGGATTACATCGCCATCCCCAAGGCCAACGGCTACCAGAGCCTGCATACCACGCTGTTCGGCAGCGGCGGCATGCCCATCGAGGTGCAGATCCGCACCCGCGAGATGGAAGCCATGGCCAACAACGGCATCGCCGCCCACTGGCTCTACAAGGCGGGCCAGACCGACCATCCCATCGCCGAGGGCAGCCACGCCCGGGCGCGGGAGTGGGTCAAGGGGCTGCTCGAGATGCAGCGCCACGCCGGCGACTCGCTGGAGTTCATCGAGCACGTCAAGAACGACCTGTTCCCCGACGACATCTACGTGTTCACGCCGCGCGGCGACATCATGGAGCTGCCCCAGGGCGCCACGGTGATCGACTTCGCCTACGCCGTGCACACCGACATCGGCAACAGCTGCATCGCCTGTCGCATCGACCGCCACCTGGCGCCGCTCTCGACCCGCCTGGAGAGCGGCCAGACGCTGGAGATCATCACCGCCCCCGGGGCGCGTCCCAACCTGGCCTGGCTCAACTTCGTGGTCACCGCCAAGGCGCGCTCGGCGATCCGTCACGCGCTCAAGCACCAGCAGCAGACCGAAGCGGTCCAGCTCGGCCGGCGCCTGCTCAACAAGGCCCTGGCCGACTTCGAGACCAGCCTGGAAGAGCTACCCGAACACGTGCTGCCGGAGCTACTCGACGAACTCACGCTGAATAACGAGGAGAGCCTGCTGGAATCGATCGGTCTCGGCACCCGGGTGGCCCACGTGGTGGCGCGGCGCCTGGTCGACCTGCTGCACGGCGATGCGACCGAGGCCGGCGAGCGCACGCTCGTCTCCCAGGGGCCGATCGTGATCAGCGGCGCCGAGGGCATGGTGATCAAGTTCGCCCGCTGCTGCCACCCGCTGCCCGGCGACCCGGTGGTCGGACACCTGTCGGTGGGCAAGGGCATCGTGGTGCACCGCACCGAATGCCGCAACCTCGACGAACTCAAGGGCGACCCCGACAAGCTGTTCGCCCTGGAGTGGTCCAACGAGATCAGCGAGGACTTCCCGGTGGCGCTGCGCATCGAGATCGAGAGCCGCCGCGGGCTGGTGGCCGAGCTCGCCAGCCTGGTCACCGACGCCGACGCCAACATCGAGCGCATCGGCATCGAGGAGCGCGACGCCCGGCTCTCCATCGTGCACCTGACCCTGGCGGTGCGCGATCGCGTGCACCTGGCGCGCCTCATCAAGCGCATCCGCAACCTGTCCCACGTCGGTAAGATCACCCGCGTCGGCAATTGACCCCGTTTCGGCCCGTTCGCCGCCGAGCGCGGCGAACGGGCCTTTCATTGACCTTTCACGACAACGCGAACATCACGAGGAGAGCGACATGAGCAACAAGGCCGTCATCAACACCGAAAAGGCGCCCGCCGCCATCGGCCCCTACTCCCAGGCCATCAAGGCCGGCAACACCGTCTATCTTTCCGGCCAGATCCCCCTCGACCCGGCCACCATGGAGCTCGTCTCCGACGACTTCGAGGCCCAGGCCCGCCAGGTCTTCACCAACCTCAAGGCGGTGTGCGAGGAGGCCGCCGGCTCGCTGGGCGAGATCGTCAAGCTCAACCTCTACCTAGTGGACCTGGACAACTTCGCGGTGGTCAACAAGGTCATGGAGGAGTTCTTCGCCAAGCCCTACCCGGCCCGCGCCGCGGTGGGCGTCAAGGCGCTGCCCAAGGGAGCGCAGTTCGAGGCGGAAGCGGTAATGGTCATCGGCGACTAGGAAAACCCACCTCTTTCCGAAACAGGACCATGAGACTTTTTGTCGCCCTGACCCCACCGCCCGAGCTGCGAGCGCGGCTCGGCGAGTTGGCGGATATCGCCCATGCCCGCTGCGGCGGACGACGCATGCCCGACGCGAGCCTGCATGTCACGCTGGCCTTTCTCGGTGAAGTCACGGAGGCGCAGGCGGCCGAGCTGGTCGCGTGGGTACAGGGCCTGTCCATCACACCCGGCGAGTGGCACATCAACCGCTGGGGCAGCTTCCGGCGACCCGGCATCGTCTGGCTGGGTGGCGACGAGGGTGCACCGGCGCTGCAGCGCCTGCAGGGGCGGCTCTGGGGCACCCTCGAGCCGCTGGGCGTCGGCGTGCGTCCCGCCCGATACATTCCACACGTCACCCTGCTGCGGCGGGCCACCGTCCTTGACCTGGATCCCTTTCCCCCCATCGCCCTGACGTGGTCCTATAATCAGTTGGAGCTGATCCAATCGACTATCGACGAGCGGGGTGCCCGCTACCGGAGCCTGGCCGTATCGCAGGGTTGAACTTCAGGGAAGGAAGCCCACCATCTTTTGGTGAGCCAATCATTGGCATACAAGAAAAGGGAGACAATCGGTGTTTCGGAAACCGTTCCTCGCGGCCAGCCTCTGTGCCGGCCTGGCCATGGCGATCAGTCCGATCGGCCTGGCCGATCTCTACGTGGCGGGTGGCATCACCAGCGAATCGGCCGCCGCCGCCCGCATCGAACTGGATACCCTGATCGGCCTCGAGCGCCTGCATCCGCAGCTTGACCTGCGCCTGGCGACCGGTCTGCTGCTGCTCGATGGGGATGAGAACGACGAGAACGCGGCCTGGCTGCTCACCCCGATGCTGCGCTACACCTTCGCCGGAAAGCGGGAAGTCTATCTCGAGGGCGGCATCGGTGCCGCGGTGTTTCTCGACGCGCGAATCGGCTCACGCGATCTGTCGACCGCGTTCCAGTTCCAGGATCGCCTGGCGCTGGGGGGAACGCTGGGGCCCGGGGAGCTCACGTTGAGCGTCGCACACTACTCCAACGCCGGTATCAAGGATCCCAACGAGGGCATCGAGGTGCTGGCCCTGGGCTATCGTTTGCCGCTGTGAGCGTCGGCGGAGGGAATCCGCCGACGGCAGGAGCAGCCCGAACGGACAGGCGAGGCGGTCTCCCCCTTCGTCCGTCGCGTCGGGTCCGGATCAGACCGGCTCGGCCAGGAAGCCACCCTCCTTCATGACATGGGCATAGCCCTCGCGATAGCTGGGATAGCGGAAGGCATAGCCCGTCTCGCGCAGGCGCGAGTTGTCGCAGCGCTTGCTCGCGCGCTTGCGCAGCGGCGCCTGGATCACCTCGGTGGGCTCGACCTTGAGCTGGCCGGCAAGCCAAAGCATGACATCGTGGAGCGGCTCCGGCGCGCAGTCGCTGGCCAGGTAGAGGTCGTCGAGCGGCTTGCCCGCCGCATCGAGACCGATCAGGTGGGCCAGCACGCCGGCACAGTCGTCGCGGTGGATGCGGTTGGAGTACATGGGCGGGGATTTCGGTGCGATGCGCCCCTCCTGCACCTGGCGGATCAGGCGATCCCGACCCGGCCCGTAGATGCCGGAGAAGCGTACCGTGGTCCCGGCCAGGGCGCTCTCGAGCAGCGCCTGCTCGGCCTCGCGCATCACCGTCCCGGAGAAGCCGGCCGCCTCCGCGGGGCTCTCCTCGTCGACCCGCTCCCCCTCCTTCTGCGCATAGACGCTGGTGGAAGAGACGAAGAACAGCCGCTGCGGCAGCGTCTCGCGCCCCTCGTAGGTGCGCAGCACCGCCTTGAGGCCATCGCAGTAGGCCGCCCGATAGGCCGCCTCGTCGAAGCGATCGGCGCTGAGGATGTAGACTACGTAATCGGCGTCGGGCAGCGCGGCCAGGGCCGCTTCGTCGCTCAGATCGAGCGGCAGCGGCTCGATGCCGCTACCTTCCAGCGCCACGGCGCTGCGGCGTGCGCCGATCACGTGGTGGCCGGCCTCCAGCAGCTCCCTGCCGAGCACCATCCCGATGTCGCCACAGCCCAGAATCAGTGTCGTTTTCTTCACCTTTCTCTCGCCCCCTGATAAAAAGTCCCTATTGAAAGTCATCTATCGTCCGAGAGGATGCCCCAAGGGCACCAGACATGACTCTAACAGAACTTCGGTACATCGTAACCTTGGCGCAGGAGCGCCACTTCGGAAGAGCGGCCGAGCGCTGCTTCGTCTCCCAGCCCACGCTGTCGGTGGCGGTCAAGAAGCTCGAGGAGGAGCTCGGCGTGGCGCTCTTCGAGCGCTCCAAGTCGACCGTGCAGGTCACCCCGTTGGGCGAGAAGATCGTCGAGCAGGCCCAGCGCGTGCTGGAGCAGAGCAGCGTGATCAAGGAGCTGGCCAACGCCGGCAAGGATCAGTTGGCCAGCCCCCTGCGCATCGGCGCCATCTACACCATCGGCCCCTACCTGTTCCCCCACCTGGTGCCCGCACTGACGCGCAGCGCCCCGCAGATGCCGCTCTACATCGAGGAGGGATTCACCGCCAACCTGCGACGCAAGCTGCGCAGCGGCGAGCTCGACGCGATCATCATCGCGCTGCCGTTCACCGAGACCGACGTGGTTACCAAGCCGCTCTACGAGGAGGAGTTCGAGGTGCTGATCCCGGCCGACCACGCCTGGGCCCGGCGCGAGTACATCGACAAGGAGGACCTGCTCAAGGAGCGTCTGCTGCTGCTCGGCGAGGGCCACTGCTTCCGCGACCAGATCCTCGAGGCCTGCCCCGCCATCAGCCACCAGCTCAATAGCCCGAGCAACACCCTGACCGCCGAGGGCGGCTCGCTGGAGACGATCCGCCACATGGTCGCCTCCAAGCTCGGCATCACCGTGCTGCCGCGATCGGCCATCGGCACCGGGCACTACGAGAGCGGGCTGCTCGCCAGCCGGCCGTTCAGGTCGCCGGCGCCGGCGCGCACCGTGGCGATCGCCTGGCGCGCCAGCTTCCCGCGCCCCAAGGCGATCGACGCCGTCACCGACGCCATCCAGCGGTGTCACGAGGCGCTTCCCGAATCGGCATGAGCGCTGACACGAAGGCGCTCGACGCGCCGGTCTCCTCGCTCAAGGGCGTCGGCGAAGCGCTCGCCGTGAAGCTGGCGCGACTGCGCGTGGAGAGCGTGGCCGACCTGCTGTTCCACCTGCCGCTGCGCTACCAGGACCGCACCCGCATCACGCCGATCGGCACCCTGCGCGCCGGTCACGAGGCGGTGGTGGAGGGCGAGGTCTCGGCCAGCGACGTGGTCAAGGGTCGCCGACGCAGCCTGCTGGTGCGGCTGCGCGACGGCTCGGGCATTCTCAGCCTGCGCTTCTTCCACTTCTCCCCGGCCCAGCAGCAGCAGTTCCGCCCCGGCACCCGGGTGCGCTGCTTCGGCGAGGCCCGCGCCGGCGCCACCGGGCTCGAGATCTATCACCCCGAGTACCGCCTGCTCAGCGCCGATGCGCCGCCGGTGGAGGATCACCTGACGCCGATCTACCCCACCACCGAGGGGCTGCACCAGGCGCGCCTGCGCGCGCTGATCGAGCAGGCGCTGGCCCGCCTCGACGAGGCGCCCGAGGCGCTGCCCGACTGGATCGGCGAAGCGCTGCGCTCGCGCTTCGGCCTGCCCGAGCTGCACCACTGCCTGCACGTGCTGCATCAGCCGCCTCCCGACGCCGACCCCGAGCGCCTGGCCAGCGGCAAGCACCCGGCCACCCGCCGCCTGGCGCTGGAGGAGCTGCTGGCCCACCGCCTGAGCCTGCAGCAGGTCCGCCTGAAGATTCAGCAGGACGGCGCCCCCGCGCTGCCCAGCGGGCGCAGCCTGCAGGCGCGCTTCCTCACCCAGCTGCCGTTCTCGCTGACCGCCGCCCAGCGCCGCGTGCTCGACGAGATCGGCGCCGACCTGGCCCGCGAGGTGCCGATGCTGCGCCTGGTGCAGGGCGACGTGGGGTCGGGCAAGACGGTGGTGGCCGCCATGGCAGCCCTCTCGGCCATCGCTGGCGACTGCCAGGCGGCGATGATGGCGCCCACCGAGATCCTCGCCGAGCAGCACTACCGCACGCTCAGAGCGTGGTTCGCCCCGCTCGGCATCGAGGTGACCTGGCTGGCCGGCAAGCTCAAGGGCAAGGCGCGGCTCGACACCAAGGCCGCCATCCTCGACGGCCGTGCGCGCATGGTGGTCGGTACCCATGCCCTGTTCCAGGGCGATGTGCACTTCCAGCGCCTGGGGCTCGCCATCGTCGACGAGCAGCACCGCTTCGGCGTGCACCAGCGCCTGGCGCTGCGCGAGAAGGGCGAAGCCGGCGGGCTGACGCCCCACCAGCTGGTGATGACCGCCACACCGATCCCACGCACCCTGGCGATGAGTGCCTATGCCGACCTCGACGTCTCGGTCATCGACGAGCTGCCCCCCGGGCGTACCCCGGTGAAGACGGTGGTGGTGCCCGACGAACGCCGCCCCGAGGTGGTCGCGCGCATACGCCACGCCTGCGCCGAGGGGCGCCAGGCCTACTGGGTCTGCACCCTGATCGAGGAATCCGATGCGCTGCAGTGCCAAGCCGCCGAGGCGACCCGCGACGAACTCACCGAGGCGCTGCCGGAGCTCGCCATCGGCCTGGTCCACGGGCGCATGAAACCCGCAGAGAAGGCCGCGGTGATGGACGCCTTCAAGGCCGGCGAACTCGACCTGCTGGTGGCCACCACGGTGATCGAGGTAGGGGTCGACGTGCCCAACGCCAGCCTGATGATCATCGAGAACCCCGAGCGGCTGGGGCTCTCCCAACTGCATCAGCTGCGCGGCCGGGTCGGCCGCGGTTCCAGCGAGAGCTTCTGCGTGCTGCTTTACCACGGGCCGCTGTCGGCCCACTCCCGTGAACGGCTGGCGGTGATGCGCGAGACCACCGATGGCTTTCGCATCGCCGAGAAGGACCTCGAACTGCGCGGGCCCGGCGAGGTGCTCGGCACCCGCCAGACCGGCCTTGCCCAGATGAAGATCGCCGACCTGGAGCGCGACGCCGATCTGCTCGAGCGCGTCGCGCCGCTGGCCGAGGCGCTGCTGGCCCGCCACCCCGAGGCCGAGCGCCCGCTGATCCGCCGCTGGCTGGGCGAGGAGGCGGGCCGCTACGGCCAGGTGTAGCGGGGCTCAGCCGGCCGCCGGGGCGGCGGTGTCGTCGCGCTCGTCCCGCGCCGCGATCAGCCGCTCGGCGGCGTCGGTCAGCGGTCCGAGCTGCTGGGCGATCAGCAGCAACTGCGTCTGCATCGGCCGATAGCCCTCCTCTTCCCAGGCCGGCGGCCTGCCTTCGAGCCGCGCCAGCAAGGCCTCCCGTGCCGCTTCGAACCCGGCAGCCGGTTCGCGCCGGGCCAAGTGATCCGCCAGCGTCTTCAGGTAGTCGGCGATGCGCCGCCCCTCGGGCAGCAGCCGGGTGTCGCGAGCCTCCTCGCCGAGCCGCTGGCGGTGGGCTCCCAGCGCCGACAGGTAGCTCAGCAGGGTGTGTGACAGCACCAGGAAGCGGAAGCCGTCGTCGGCGATACGCCTGCGATAGGCCTCGGGCTCCTGCAGCACGTTGGCCAGCAGGGTCGACAGCGCCGCATCGGCGTTGTGCGCGTTGCGCCGCGCCAGGCGGTAGGCGAGGTCATCCCGCTTGCCGCTGGCGTACTGGTGCAGGATCTCCTCCAGGTAGCGGCGGTTGGCCTCGAGCGCATTGGCCGCCTCGCGGTGCAGGCGCCGCCCGTGCCAGTCGGGCAGGATGAAGAACACCGCCGCCCCGGCGATCAGCGCGCCGAGCAGGGTATCGAAGAGTCGCGGCCAGATCAGGTCGAAGCCGTCGCCGACCTGGTTGAAGCTGCACAGCACCAGCAGGGTGATGGCGGCAGTGGCGATCACGTAATGCCTCTCGCGGGTGGCGAAGAAGGTCACCCCGGCGATCACCGCGATCCCGGTCTGCAGCAGGGCGGAAGGGAACAACGTGATCGACGCCCAGCCGGCCACCAGCCCCAGCAGCGTGCCGGCAATGCGCTGGGTCAGGAAGCGCCGGGTAGCGGCGAAGTTGGGGCGGCAGACGAACAGCGTGGTCAGCAGGATCCAGAAGCCTTGGGCGGGGTGGATCCACTGCAGCAGGCCGTATCCCGTCAGCAGGGCGACGGGCAGACGAATGGCATGGCGGAAGGTGGGCGAGCCCACCGTCAGGTTGAGGCGCACTCGCTCCCAGGCCTCCTTCACGCTTTCCGGCGAACGGTTGAACAGTGCCGCATCGCCCGGCTCGTCGCCGGCATCGGGGTTGTATCCCGTGGCCAGCCGCTCCTCAAGGGTGGCGAGGTTGTCGGCCAGGGCGTTGAGCGGATGCATCAGGTCACGCCATGCCGGGTTGTCCATGGCGCGCAGATGATCGATGGAAGCGCGCAGGTCGGCGAGCGCCTGTTCGCTCTGGTCGTGCTCGAAGGGGCGGTTAAGTAGCAGCGCCTTGCCCAACCGCTTGCAAGCTTGCCCCTGCTGGTCGAGCAGGCGCTGGCAGCGAAACAGCACATCGTGATGGAAGAAGGCCTCGGTCAGCCGTGCGTAAGGATAATGCGTGGAGCTGGCGCGCTCGTGGATCTCCTGGGCAATGAAATAGATGCGCAGGTAACGGTTGAGCTTGCCTTCGCCGCGCTGACCCTCGAGCCGGCGGAAGATCATCTCCTTGGCCTGGTTGAGCGCCGTCACCACCCTGCCGTTCTGTCGCGCCAGCGCCAGCCGACGCGCCTCGATATCGATGCCGCGCAGGGGCTCGAACAGCGTCGACTTGAGGATCAGGTAGTTGCCTAGCTCGCGATAGAGCTGGGCCATGCTCTGCTTGACCGGCTGGCGCGAAAAGAGCGCACACCAGATCACCGAGATCGCGCCGTACCAGGCCGCTCCCGAGAGGATCAGCAGCGTCTGCCCCCAGTCGCCCGCCTGCGGCACGCCGCCGTGGTGCTCGATCGTGATCATGATGTAGATCGACAGGATCAGCGTGCCCGAGGCGATGGTGGCATAGCGCTGTCCCACGGCGCCGAGCATGATCAGCACGAAGGTCGCCACGCCCAGCCCCAGGGCGAACAGCCATGGCCAGGGAAACAGCCAACGCACGACGAGCGCCGCCGCGGCGAAGCAGAGCAGCGTGACCGCAAGCGCCTGCAGGCGGCCCTGCCAGCTGTCGTCGGTTTCCGACAGCGCGCTGGCGATGATGCCCAGGAACAGCGGGATCACCAGGCTGATGTCGGCCAGGGTCCAGCTCAGCAGCAGCGCCCCGCTGAAGGCGAGGAAGACCCGCAGGCTGTAGGCGAACTTGTCCAGCGTCCACAGACGCCTTAGGGAGAGCGATAGCGTGGTCGACATGGGGCTCGTGGGCGTTATCGTGGAAGACCATGCGGATCATTCTACCCGACACTAGACTTTCGTATAACTCATCAATCAGGCTTAGCGGATAGAGTCAGGATGTACAGAGAGCGCAGAAGCAGAACGGCACGCTGGAATAAAGCGGCTAGCTGTAATCAAAGCTGCTTGAGCAGTTTTTGGAGCTTCTTCAGGTCACTCGAATCACCGACCAGGCGCACCTTGCCGGCCATCATGCCGTCGAGAAAGGCCTGCTGGGTCGGCTTGCGCAGCACACGAACGGCGGTGGCTTCATCGTCGAAGCGCAGTTCCAGGTCGAGGTCCACCGGCAGCCCCGCGCCGGCCTCGATGCCCTCGGGCGACATGCGGAAGTGGCGCGCGATGGAAAGATCCTCGGTGGCGATGCCCCAATCGAGGCGGCGCGCCTCGGAGAGTGCCTGGCGGAACCCCGGCTTGCGGCGCAGGGCACGCTTGAGCATCAAACCCAGCAGCCACAGCATCAGTCGCAGCTTCATGTCGAGTCCGATTCGAGCGAAGTGGAGAGGATCGCGGCCTGACGGACAGGCCGCGCCACGAGAGGATCCGATGTTCCGAATCAGCCCTTGCCGACGGCGTCCTTGAGTCCCTTGCCTGGCTTGAAGGCAACGGTCTTGCTGGCCGGAATGGCCAACGGCTGGCCGGTCTGGGGATTTTTGCCGGTGCGGGCGGCGCGCTCGCGCACGGTGAAGGTACCAAACCCGATCAGTGACACATCCTGCCCTTGGGCCACGCTGCCGGTGATCTCGTCGAGGATGACGTTGAGCACTTGGCTGGCCTTGTCTTTCGAAAGTTCCGCACGCTCGGCAATTGCCGCAGCAAGTTCTGGCTTACGCATATGACAGCCCTCCTGGTATTGGCTATGTCCGGCGACGATGCCGGTAAGTTGTTATTCATCAATGGTCAAGCTCGAGCAGCCTGTCACTTCCCCGGGAGAGCCCGTTCCCCTTGAGTGGGTTCGTCCCTTGCTCTTGAAGCGTCAAGCAATGACCTCCGAAACCGCGCCGATAAAACCGGCCGGAACGGTGACGTCACTAGCCTAGCAACGGCGGCGCCGCTCGCGCCAGCTCAACTTTCCGCTTCACGCAGGCTCCTGTCAACGCAAAGCCGATCAAACGTTCGTCTTGATCTTCGGCGAAAGCGACCAGATCGGAACCTTCGCCCTCGATTCGCCAGCGGGCCGGCACCGACAGTGGCGGTAGCGCTACCACCGGCAGCAGCGGCGTCTTCACCAGTACCGGCCAGGCGCCGTAGCTCACCTCGGTGGGCGTCCCGTTGAGCGTTCGTGCCAGCGCCTTGGCGCTGGCCTGCAGTGGCTGGACGTACATGGCATTGACCCCGGCCACGCAGGCCACGTCGCCCAAGGCATGAATGCGGGGCGCCGATGTCGCCAGGTAACGGTCGACCTGGATGCCCGCCTCCCCTACCACCAGCCCGGCCGACCGGGCCAGTTCACATCGCGGGCGCAGGCCCGTGGCTACCAATACCAGATCGGCCTCGAGCCGTTCGCCGTCATCGAGCGTCACGCCGACATCGCTGCCGGCCGCCTCCAGCCGCGCCAGGCCACGCCCCAGGTAAAGGACCATGCCCGCTTCGCCGAACGCCTCGCCCAGCGCCCGCCCCAGTGGCTCCGGCAACAGCCGCGGCAAGGGCGCATGCTCCGGCGCCACCAGGCTTACTGCGTGGCCGCCCGCTATCAGGTCATTGGCGAATTCGCAGCCCACCAGGCCGGCGCCGACGATCGCCACGCGGGCCCGGCGGCCGATTGCTGTCAGGGCAGCATGGAAGGCGCGATAGTCGTCGAGATCGTTGATGGTGAAGACGCGGCCGGCGAGTCCCTCGGGAATGGCAAAGGGCACGCTCGGGGCGGCACCGGTAGCCAGCACCAGTTCACCGTAGGCCAGGCGCTCCTCGCCGATGTGCAGGCAGCGCCCGGCCGGGTCGATGGCATCCACCTGGGTACGGGTTCTCACCACCACCCCCAACTGGTCGGCCACTTCCAGCGCCGAGCGTGCCGCCAGCCGCTCCGGAGGCAGTCGCTTGGCGAAGCCGGTGGAGAGCAGCGGCTTGGCGTAATCGTCGCCGGCGTCGGCGGTGATCAGGGTGACGGGGCGCTCGGCATCCAGCATGCGCAACTGCTTGAGCAGGCCGATGCCCGCCATGCCGGAGCCGATGATAGTGAGGGGTGCGGTCATGAAGCTCCTCGCCGATGGCTGGGCCGTGACCTTATGGCGCGGCCAGCACGGGGAATCGTGTCACAGCCGCATGGTACACTATGCGCCCCTGATTCGACCCGGAGAGTACCGGTGGCCCGGAACCACGCGGAGCGCCATGCCAATTCCTGCCTTGCTGCCACCTGGCGCCCCCTGGCCGCGGGCCGACCGGCGATGAGCCCGGCCTGGTGGGCCTGGGTTGCCACGCAGGATTCGCTCACAGCACGACTGATCGAGGCCGGTAACGGCCGCCCCTTCCGCGTGCACCTGCTCGATCAGCGCCTGGGCAAGCCGCGCCTCGACGAAGCCCGGGCCTTGGGGCTGCCCCTCGATCGCCTCGCCTGGCTGCGGGAAGTGGCGCTGTGCCTCGACGAGAGGCCCTGGGTGGTGGCCCGCTCGGTGGCACCGCTGGCCCAGATGCGCGGCCAGCGGCTCGAGCGGCTCGGCGAACGCTCACTAGGCAGCTGGCTGTTCCGTCAGCCCGACCTGGTACGCAGCCCCATTGAGGTCACGGCCGCTCCGGCACCCTTCCATCGCCTGACCGGCCCGTGGGGGCGACGTTCCGTGTTCCGCCACGGCCGCTTCGCCGTGCTGGTGCAGGAGTTCTTCCTGGATCAGATGGCGGATGAATTGGCCTTGCCATCGCGCTAGGATGATCGCCATCGAATGAGGAGACACCGATGGATCGCTCTCTGATGCGCCCCAAGGGGCTTGCCCGACTGCCCGACTTCCTGCACCTGATGCGGCTGGACCGCCCCATCGGTACCTGGCTGCTGATGTGGCCGACGCTATGGGCGCTGTGGGTGGCCTCGGCGGGGATTCCCGAACGGCACCTGCTGCTGATCTTCGTTGCCGGGGTCTACCTGATGCGCGCGGCGGGTTGCGTGATCAACGATTACGCCGACCGCCACTTCGATGGCCACGTGGAACGAACCAAGAATCGACCATTGGCGACCGGGCGCATCAGCGAGCAAGAGGCCAAGTTCCTGTTCGCCAGCCTGGTCGCAGCAGCCTTCGTGCTAGTGCTGTTCACTAACCTGTTCACCATCCTGCTCTCCCTGGTGGGCGTGGCGCTGGCCTTCATCTATCCGTTCATGAAGCGCTACACCCATCTGCCGCAAGCCTTCCTCGGCGCGGCCTTCTCCTGGGCGATCCCGATGGCCTTCGGCGCCGTGCTCGGTCATGTGCCGCTGGAGGCCTGGCTGCTGTTCGCCGCCAACGTGGCCTGGACGGTGGCCTACGATACCGAGTACGCCATGGTCGACCGCGACGACGATCTCAAGATCGGCATCAAGTCCACTGCGGTGCTGCTGGGTCGCGCCGATCGCGCCGCCATCGGTCTGCTGCAACTGGTCACGCTAGTGCTGCTGGGCTGGGTCGGGCTGCGCCTGGAACTTGGCGTGTTCTTCTGGCTGGGCCTGGCGGGCATGGCCGCCACCTTCGTTCACCAACAGTTCCTGATACGGGAGCGCAAGCGTGAACGTTGCTTCCAGGCATTCCTCAACAATCATTGGTCGGGGCTGCTGGTGTTCGCTGGCATCGCCCTGAGCCTGTGGCCCATCACCGGCGCCTGAAGCCTGGCGACGGTGTCATCCAACTGTCATGATGTCGTGGTGAGATCGTCACCGACCCGTCACTGACCGCGAGGCTTCGGGATGACCGCCAAGACCGTTCTGATCGTCGATGACGAAGCGCCGATCCGCGAGATGATCGCGGTGGCGCTGGAGATGGCCGACTATCGCGTGCTGGAGGCCGCCAACGCGCAGAGCGCCCACAGCATGATCGTCGATAACCAGCCCGACCTGCTGCTGCTCGACTGGATGATGCCCGGCACCAGCGGCATCGAACTGGCGCGTCGGCTGAAGCGCGAGGAAGCCACCCGCGAGCTGCCGATCATCATGCTCACCGCCAAGAGCGAGGAAGACAACAAGATCCAGGGCCTCGAGGCCGGCGCCGACGACTACATCACCAAGCCCTTCTCTCCGCGCGAGCTGGTGGCCCGGCTCAAGGCGGTGCTGCGCCGCACCACGCCCAAGGGTGTCGAGGAGCCGGTGGAAGTGGACGGCCTGCTGCTCGACCCGGTCAGCCATCGCGTCAGCGCCGATGGCAAGGCTCTGGAAATGGGCCCCACCGAGTACCGCCTGCTGCAATTCTTCATGACCCACCAGGAGCGCGCCTACACGCGTAGCCAGTTGCTCGACCAGGTATGGGGCGGCAACGTCTACGTCGAGGAGCGCACCGTGGACGTGCATATCCGCCGCCTGCGCAAGGCGCTGGGCGATGCCCACCAGCATCTGGTCCAGACCGTGCGCGGCACCGGCTACCGCTTCTCCAACAAGGGCTGACGTGCGTCCCTGGAGCCATGAACTCTGGCGCCTCGGCCTGCTCGCCGTTGCCGGCAGCCTGGTCGGTTGGCTGTTTTCCGCCCCCGGCCTGGGGCTCGCCGCGGGGCTCGCCCTGCGCCTGGTCTATCACCTGCGCCAACTGCACGCCCTGCGCCGCTGGCTGACCCGCAACCCGCACAGCGAGCCCCCCGCGGCGACCGGCCTGTGGGGCGAGTTGTTCGATCGCCTGTACCGTTACCAGAAGGGCCAGCGCCATACCCAGCACCGCCTGCAGGCGACCCTCAAGCGCATCCAGGAGTCTTCCGAGGCGATGCGCGACAGCGTGGTCATGCTCGACCAGCATGGCGACCTGGAGTGGTGGAACAGCGCCGCCGAGCGCATGCTGGGGCTCAAGGCCGCCCACGATCGCGGCCAGCACATCACCAACCTGGTGCGCGACCCGCGCTTCGTCGCCTACTTCAAAGCCCGCGACTACCGCGAGCCGCTGACGTTGACCTCACCGGTCGACGAACGCAAGGTGCTGCAGTTCCAGATCACCCTCTACGGCGACGACGAGCGCCTGGTGATGGCCCGCGACATCACCCGCCTGCATCGCCTGGAGGAGATGCGCCGCGACTTCGTTGCCAACGTCTCCCACGAGCTGCGAACACCGCTGACCGTACTGGCGGGCTATCTCGAGACCTATGCCGACGCCGCCGACCGCCTGCCGCCGCGCCTGGCCCAGGGGCTGACCCGTATGCAGGAACAGACCACCCGCATGCAGAACCTGGTCAACGACCTGTTGCTGCTGTCACGCCTGGAGATCGACCAGGGCGGTGAGGATCACCTGCCACTGGCCATGCCGGCGCTGCTTGAGGAGGTGCGCCAGGATGCCGAGGCGCTGTCGGCGGGGCGCCAGCAGATCCGCGTGGAGCTGAAGGAGGAGCGCTGCCTGCTCGGCAGCGACAGCGAGATCCACAGCGCGCTGTCCAACCTGGCCGCCAACGCGGTGCGCTACACCCCCGAGGGCAGCCATGTCGTGCTGCGCTGGACCTCGCACCCCAAGGGCGCCTGCCTCGAGGTGGAGGACGACGGCGAGGGCATCGACCCGGTGCACATCCCCCGGCTCACCGAGCGCTTCTACCGGGTCGACAAGGGCCGCAGCAGCGAGAGCGGCGGCACCGGCCTGGGGCTCGCCATCGTCAAGCACGTGCTGCTGCGCCACGACGCCCATCTCGAGATCGAATCCCGCCCCGGCCAGGGCGCGCTGTTCCGCTGCGTCTTCCCTGCCGTGCGCCTGGTGGCGGCCGAAACCGCAGCCGATCACGTCTCCGACCGGTAAGCGCGCGAGGGCATCACGACTCAGGTCGTGGCGAGGTCACGCTCGCCGCGATAGTGGCGGTCCCACATCAGCACGGCGCCGGCCACGGCGCCGGGCAGCAGGAACAGGTTGGCCAGCGGGATCCAGGTGATCAGCGTCACCCAGCCGCCGAAGGTGAGGGTCTGCCAGGAGCGCGAGGCGAGCCGGCGACGCATGTCGGAAAAGCTCACCTTGTTGTTGTCCATGGGGTAGTCGAGGTAGGTGATCGCCATCATCCAGGCCGAGAACAGCGCCCACAGGAAGGGCGCGGCGACGTTGAGCGCCGGCACCCAGCTGAGCACGAACAGCGCCAGCGCCCGCGGCAGGATATAGCCCAGCTTGACCAGCTCGCGGCCCAGCGCGTCCACTGCAGTGCGCCCCAGGCCGCGGTCGTCGAGCGGTGGACGGCCGGTGGCCTCGACCTCCACCTTGGCCGCCAGGAAGCCGTAGAAGGGCGCGGCGATCAGGTGGGTGACCAGGGTGAAGGTGAAGAACACGATCAGTACCAGGCTGGCCACGAACAGCGGCCAGATCAGCCACTCCAGCCAGCCGAGCCAGGCCGGCACCAGGGCCATCCAGCCCTCCAGCCAGCCGCCGAAGTGGCTGACCACGTAATAGAGCATGGCCGAATAGACCATCAGGTTGATGGCGATCGGGGCATAGACGTAGCGGCGCAGGCCGCGGCCGTAGACCAGCCGCGTCCCGCGGGTCAGTGCCGTGAAGGCGTCCAGCATCAGGATCCTCTCTCGGGAAGCTCGCTCGGGGACCCTCACTCCTTGCGGGTCAGGGCATCCTCGTCGAGCTGGGCCGGGTCCATGTGGCGGATGTCGAGCCCCTTGACCAGGTAGATGACGTACTCGGCGAGGTTGTCGGCATGATCGCCGACCCGCTCCAGCGCACGCAAGATCCACATCACGTTGAGCACCGGGCCGATGGCACGGCTGTCCTCCATCATGAAGGTCATCAGCGAGCGCATGGCGCTGCCGTACTCGTCGTCGACCGACTCGTCCTCGTGCACCACCTGCAGGGCCAGCTCGGTGTCGAAGCGGGCGAAGGCGGTCAGCGCATCACGCAGCATGCGCCGCACGTGCTCGCTGATGTGGCGCACCTCGACCAGCCCGCGCACGTTGTTGCCGGCGTCGATCAGGGTCAGGGCATTGCGCGCGATCTTGCTCGCCTCGTCGCCGATCCGCTCCAGGTCGGCGGTGGCGCGAATCACCGCCAGCACCAGGCGCAGGTCGGAGGCCGCCGGCTGGCGCCGTGCCAGCACCCTGGTGCACTCGTCGTCGATCTTGAGCTGCATGGCGTTGACGTCGCGGTCGCGGTCGCGCACCTTCTCGGCCAGGCGGCTGTCGCTGTCGAGCAGCGCCTGGATCGCCTCCTGGACCTGCTGCTCGACCAGTCCGCCCATGGTCATCAGGTGGGTCTTGAGCGCCTCCAGCTCCTGGTTGAACTGGCGCGAGATATGCTGACTGTGGGTATCGCTGGTGATGTCCATGGTTCTCTCCTCGGGCTGGCGTGCCGGCCTCGTCAGGCCATGCGGCCGGTGATGTAGTTCTCGGTGCGGCGCAGGCTGGGGTTGGTGAACAGGGTGTCGGTGGGGGCGTACTCCACCAGTTCGCCGTCCTGCAGGAAAGCGGTGTAGTCGGAGACCCGCGCCGCCTGCTGCATGTTGTGGGTCACGAGGATCAGCGTCAGCTGCGACTTCAGGCCGCGAATCAGCTCCTCGATCTTGAGCGTCGAGATCGGATCCAGCGCCGAGGCCGGCTCGTCGAGCAGCAGCACCTCGGGGCGTACCGCCAGCGAGCGGGCGATCACCAGGCGCTGCTGCTGGCCGCCGGAGAGCGACCAGGCCGAGGCGCGCAGGCGATCCTTGACCTCGCCCCACAGCGCCGCGGCATTCAGCGCCCACTCGACGATGTCGTCCATGCGTCGGCGCGTCAGACCGCCCTGCAGGCGCAGGCCGAAGGCCACGTTGTCGTAGATCGACATGGGAAAGGGGTTGGGTACCTGGAACACCATGCCGACGCGGCGACGCAGCTCAGCCACCGCCACCTCTGGGGCGTGGATGTCCTCGCCTTCGAGCAGGACCCTGCCCTCGTGGCTCACCTCCTCGTTGAGGTCGTGCAGCCGGTTGAGCGCGCGCAGCAGGGTCGACTTGCCGCAGCCCGACGGGCCGATGAACGCCGTGACCCGGTGCCGGGGGACCCGCAGCGAGATATCGCGCAGCGCCGCCTTGCCGCCATAGGCCAGGCTCAGGCCCTCGATCCGGAAGCAGCTGGCCTCGGGGGGAAAGTCGATGATCGACCCCGAGCTGGGCAGGGGGCGGGACGGCAGGGTCATCGCTGGGTGTCTCTCCTCATGAACGCGGCTGCACGCCGTGGCGCACGCGAAAATGGTGGCGCAGAAAGATGGCAGTCAAATTAAGCACCAGGATCACCAGCACCAGCAGCAGCGCCGTGGCGTAGACCAGCGGCATGGCAGCCTGCACGTCGTTGCTGTGAAAGGCGGTATCATAGATGTGATAGCCCAGGTGCATGAACTTGCGCTCCAGATGGAGGAACGGGAACTCGGCGTCCACCGGCACCTGGGGCGCCAGCTTGGCCACGCCGACCAGCAGCAGCGGAGCCACCTCGCCGGCGGCTCGGGCCACCGCCAGGATCACCCCGGTGAGCATGGCCGGTATCGCCATCGGCAGCACCACCCGGGCCAGGGTTTCCAGCCGCGTGGCCCCCAGCGCCAGCGCGCCCTCGCGCTGCTCGACGGGGATCCGCGCCAGCCCCTCCTCGGTGGCCACGATCACCACCGGCAGCGTCAGCAGCGCCAGGGTCAGCGACGCCCACAACAGCCCGCCGGTGCCGAAGGTGGGGGATGGCAGGGCATCGCTGAAGAACCACTCGTCCAGCGAGCTACCGATACCATAGACGAACACTCCCAGGCCGAACACGCCGTAGACGATCGAGGGCACCCCCGCCAGGTTGCGTACCGCAATTCGCACCAGTTGGGTCCACCGCCCCTGATGCGCCACCTCGTTGAGATAGACCGCCGCCAGCACGCCGAAGGGTGTCACCAGCAGCGACATCAGCAGCACCATCAGCACGGTACCAAAGATCGCCGGCCACACGCCGCCGGCCGCGTTGCCGTCACGCGGCCCCTCGGCCAGGAAACGCCATACGCCGCCGGCCCAGGCGGCCAGCTTCTGCGACAGCGACATGGCGTTGGGCCGCCAGGCACGCAGCACCTCATCCAGCGGCTGTACCAGGCGCCGCCCATCGACGCTCTCGAGCAGCGCCACCTCGCCACGCATCGCCTGCTGCAGGTCGTACACCCGGGCGTTGGCCTCGGCCAGCGCACGCCGGGCGTCGCTGTCACCCTGGTTGGCGTCGAGCTGGCGGATCAGCGGCCTGAGCACCTCGCGGCGCAACCGCTCGCGCTCGCCGCGCAGCTGATCCAGCGCCGCCAGGCGCGCCTCGAGCCTGGCCCAGGCAGCCTGCTGAGGCGTCCCGCCGCGTATCGCTTCAACCGTGCCCACCGCCACCAGGCGGCCGATGAACTGGCCGTGACGGCGGCGCTCCAGCACGATCAGCTCCGGCGGAGTCCCGCTCGCGACGATGTCGTTCACCGGCAGCCAGTGCCAGGCGTGGCCGTCGAGGTCGCGGTTGGCGGTGAAATAGAGCCGCTCACGCCCTGCGCCCTCCTCCAGCGGCAGCTCGCGCACCGCGCGTCCGGCCAGCAGCCGGCCATCCTCCATCTCGACCTGCACCACTGTCGCCGGCCAGAAGTGGCCCAGCCCGCGGCCGGCGATGAGCAGCAGCAGCCCGCCCAGCATCAGCAGCGACAGTGCCACGCTACCGGCGGCGAGCCAGGCCCAGGGCCCTTCCGGGCGCGGCAGGCGACGCTTGCCGAGCTTCACCTGCGTCTCCTCACGGCGAACCCCCGAGCCAGCGGTAGCGACGCCGCAGTCGGCTCCTCACCACCTCGGCCAGGGTGTTGACCAGGAAGGTGAACCCGAACAGCAGCAGGGCCGCCAGCAGCAGCAGCCGATAGGCC
This sequence comes from Billgrantia sulfidoxydans, assembly GCF_017868775.1. Classification (NCBI taxonomy): domain Bacteria; kingdom Pseudomonadati; phylum Pseudomonadota; class Gammaproteobacteria; order Oceanospirillales; family Halomonadaceae; genus Billgrantia; species Billgrantia sulfidoxydans. Next base: position 4,433,549 of record NZ_CP053381.1, read on the forward strand.
TCGCTGCCGGGAACGGCTTCGGGCAGCTCGACGGCGATGCCCGCCGCCATGGTGCGCATGCCCTCGAAGGGGCTGAGGCTGATCAGCGCAGTGTTGCCGCTGGCCATCAGCACGATCATGGTCTCGCCCACGGCGCGGCCGGCGCCGATCATCACCGCGGCAAAGATGCCGGGGGCGGCGGCCGGCAGCACGACCCGCCACAGGGTCTGCCAGCGCGTCGCGCCCAGCGCATGGGCCCCCTCGCCGAGCCGGCCCGGCACGCCCGAGAGGGCATCCTCGGCCAGCGCATAGACGCTCGGCATCACCGCGAAGCCCATCGCCAGCCCCACGATCATGGCGTTGCGCGTGGCGTAGTCGAGCCCCAGCTCGGCATCCAGCCAGACGCGCAGGTCGCCACCGAACAGCAGCGCCTCGACCCCGGGCGAGAGGGTCAGGCCGAGCGCTGCCAGCAGGGCCAGCCACGGCACCAGCCACACGCCGGCCCAGGCCAGCGGCAGCCGGCGACGCCCCGCCGAAGGCAAGCGTCGCCACACCGCCGCGGCCAGCAGCACGCCCAGCGGCAATATCAGCAGCAGCGCCAGCGAGCCCGCCAGGTGGCGCTCCACCCAAGGCGCCAGCACCAGTCCGGCAACGAAGCCGATGACCACACCGGGAAGCGCTTCCATCATCTCCAGGGTGGGCTTCATGCGGCTGCGCAGCCGCTGCGACATGAACATCGCCGAGTGGATCGCCGCACCCAGCGCCAGGGGAATGGCGAAGGCCATCGCCCAGAAGGCCGCCTTCAGCGTACCCCAGGCCATCGGCGTGAGGGTCAGGCGGATTCGTGCCGAGTCGAGGCTTCCTCCCAGCAGGGCCGGCAGAACCTCCATCAGCAGGAACACGCCAATGGCCAGCACGGCCACGATCACCCCGATCCCTCCGGCCATGATCAGGACGGTGGCCAGCCGATCGCGCTGCCGGCGCCACCCGGATCGCGAGGAAGGGGAAGCGGGAAGGGGTTCTATCATGATCGGCAGCCTATAACGACTCGATGACAGTTGGATGACAGCGTCACGGCGGCGGAGCGTCCAGTCCCAACCGCTCACGCTGGGACGCCAACGCCGCCTCCGAGAGCGCCACGAACCCCAGCTCGGAGACCGTCTGCTGGCCCTCGGGCGAGAGGATGAGTTCCAGCAGTGCCCGCTCCGGCCCCGACAACGCCTCCCCAGGGGGGAGGTTGGCGTAGAGGTAGAGCGAACGGCTCAACGGATAGCCGCCCCGGCGCACCTGCTCGGCATCGGGTAAGCGCCGCGTGCCCTCGTGATCCTCCAGGGCCAGGGCCTTGACCCCCGGAGTCAGATGGTTGAGCCCGACATAGCCGATCGCCCGGCGACTCTCCGTCACCGCCGCCGCCACGGCGGCCGATCCGGGATGCTCATTGAGTCGCTGCCGGTACTGGCCAGCACACAGGGCATGCTGGCGAAAGAACCCATGGCTGCCCGATGCCGGGTTGCGCCCGTGCAGCTCGATACGCCCGGCCCGGTCATCGATGCCCAGCTGCTGCCAACGGGTGATGTCGCGTTCACCGCCGCAGCGGCGGGTGCGGGAGAAGATGGCATCGACCTCGGTCAGGCGCAGCGATTCCAGCGCATGGTGGCGATGGACGATGATCGCCAGCGCATCGCGGGCCACCTCGACTTCCACCGGGGCATAGCCGTGGCGCTGGACGAAGGCGCGGCGCTCCTCCTCGTCCATCGGCCGCGACATGGGGCCGAGCCGGGTGGTACCGGCCGCCAGGGCCGGCGGGGCACTGGCCGAACCGCTGGCCTGCAGCTGCAGGCGAATGCCGGGGTGTCGCTCGCCGAGCTGCTCGCCCCAGCGCAGCATCAGTCCGGCCATGGTGTCGGAACCCACGACGCCCAGGGTACCGACCGGCGGCTCGTCAGCCTGGGCCATCGCGGCCAGCAGCGCCAGCAGAACGGTAAGGCAGCCGTGGCGTAGCTTGCAGCGGCCAGGCCGCCTGCCGATGGGAATCATGCCGGCCTCCTCATGGCTGTCGAAGGATTGTCGGAGTCATGCATCGACTGGGGCGGCTTGTCGCAGCGCTGGTGAGCGCAGGCCACGGCGTATAAGATGGCCCACTGCAATCGCTGCGATGCAATATCAGCGCCCACAACAACAAGCCGAGCTTACGACATTCCATGACCGACCTCGACGATATCCCCGCTCCCCAAGGGCAACTGACCCTCAAGTTACTGGCCAACCGCCAGGATACCAACCTCTACGGCGACATTCCCGGAGGCTGGCTGGTGCGCCACATGGACCAGGCCGCCGAGCTGGCGGCGGGTCGCGAAGCGCATGGCCGCACCGCCACCGTGGCCATCGAGACCATGGATTTCCTGTGCCCGGTACGCGTCGGCTCGATGGTCAACATCTACACCGCCGTACGCGAGATCGGCCACAGCTCGATCAAGATCGACGTGGAGGTGTGGATCCGCCAGCCCCACGAGCGCGAGGCCAGCGAACTGCACAAGGTCACCGAGGCCCGCTTCGTGATGGTGGCGCTCGACGACAAGGGGCGCATCCGCGCGGTGCATCAGCCCGGCTGAGCGACGCCGGGATCTGAACGAGACGAGGGCGCCTGATGGCGCCCTCGTGGCTCGATCCGGTCGGACAGCGTTCACTCGACGAGGCTGTCGCGGGCCTTGAGGTAGGCAAATTCGCCGGCATCGTTGGAGGGGCGGACCAGCTTCTGGAAGGCCTGGTAGGACTCGTAGACCTTGGCCGAGTCGGGGTCGCTTTCCACCTGCTCCTGGATCACCGCCCGCGAGGCCTCGTAGAGGGCCTCCATGACGTCCTGCGGGAAGCTGCGCAGCTGCACGCCGTGCTCCTCCACCAGCGTATCCAGCGCCTGCGCGTTGCGATAGGTGAACTCGCTGTACATCGCCAGGTTGGAGGCCCGCGCCGCCTCGGTCACCACCGCCTTGAGATCGTCGGGCAGCTCGTTCCAGGCATCCAGGTTGACCGTGCCCTCGAGCACCGCCGACGGCTCGTTCCAGGACGAGGTGTAGTAGTAGTCCGCCACCTGGTGCAGGCCGAAGGCCAGGTCGTTGTAGGGGCTGACCCAGTCGGCGGCATCGAGCACGCCGGTCTGCATCGAGGTGAAGATCTCACCGCCCGGCATGTTCACGGTGGTCACGCCGATACGGTTCATGGCCTCGCCGGCCAGGCCCGGCAGGCGCAGCTTGATGCCCTGGAGGTCGTCGAGCGAATTGATCTCCTTCTTGAACCAGCCGCCGGGCTGGGTACCGGTATTGCCCACCGGGAACGGCTTGAGATTGTGCTTGGCGTAGATCTCGTCCCACAGCTCCTGGCCACCGCCGTGGTAGAGCCAGGCGTTGGTCTCGGTGGTGTTCATGCCGAACGGCACGGCGGTGAAGAACTGCGAAGCGGCGACCTTGCCGCGCCAGTAGTAGGCGGCGGAGTGGCCCATCTCAGCGGTACCGGCGGCGACGGCATCGAACACCTCCAGCGGCGGCACCAGCTCGCCGGCGCCGTGGACGCGAACCCGCATGCGGCCGTTGGAGAGCTGCTCGATACGCTTGGCGAAATCGTTGGCCCCGGTACCCAGGGCCGGGAAGTTGGTCGGCCAGGAGGTGACCATGTCCCAGGTGATGGTTTCCTGCGCCTTGGCGGTGGAAACGAAGGGGGCGGCGACGACACCGGCGGCACCCAGGCCGGCGGTCTTGAGGAATTTACGGCGTTGCATGGCGAGCCTGACTCCAGTGATTATTCTGAGTCGCGTCTAATCAAGCGCGATGTGTCCGCCTGTGAGTATGCTGAATGCCCATTTGGGCAGCAAGGCCGCCTTTTGACGTAGACGTCAACGTACCCAGGGATACGCGGCGTATTCCTACAGGGGGGTGAGCTTGGCGAACCCAAGCACCAGCCACTTGTCGCCCTCGCCCTCGAAGCTGACCTGGACCCGCGCGCGAGCGCCTTCGCCCTCGGCGTTGAGGATCACGCCCTCGCCGAACACCGGGTGCTGCACCCGCTGGCCCAGGCTCAGACTGGGCAGGTCGCCGCCGGGATCGACCGAGGTCTGACGCGAGAGGCCCACCGCCGGGCGCGTGGCCGTCACCGGCCGCGAGATCTGGCCGCGCAGGCGCACCTCTTCCAGATACTCGGCGGGGATTTCGCGTAAAAAGCGCGACGGCCGCTGGAAGGTCTCCTTGCCGTGCAGACGGCGGATCTCCGAGTGGGTGAGGTAGAGCTTGCGCATGGCGCGGGTCAGGCCGACGTAGCAGAGGCGGCGCTCCTCCTCCAGGCGGCCCGGCTCCTCCAGCGACATCTTGTGCGGGAACAGCCCCTCCTCGACCCCGGCGATGAACACCACCGGGAACTCCAGACCCTTGGCCGAGTGCAGCGTCATCAGCTGCACGCTGTCCTCGAACTCGTCGGCCTCGTGCTCGCCGGCGTTGAGCGCCGCCTCGGCGAGAAAGGCCTCCAGCGCCACGACACCCTCGCCGGCCTCGGGCGGGTCGAAGGATTCGCCCTGGGTGAAGGCGCGGGCGGCATTGATCAGTTCCTCGAGGTTCTCGACCCGGGCCTGCCCCTTCTCGCCCTTCTCGTTGCGATGATGCTCCACCAGCCCGGAGCGCTCGTTCACGTGATCGATGATCTCGTGCAGTGACATGCCGGCGGTGTCGTTGTCGAGCCCTTCGATGAGGTCGGCAAACGCCTGCAGCGACGCGCCCGCGCGCCCCTTCAGCGCGCCGTCCATGAGACCGTCGTGCAGTGCCTGCCACAGCGACACGCCGGCCAGGCGGGCGCGTTCGCGCACCTGCTCCACGGTACGGGTGCCGATGCCCCGCGGCGGCACGTTGATGATGCGCTCGAGAGAGGCGTCGTCGTCACGGTTCAGCAGCAGGCGCAGGTAGGCCAGGGCGTTCTTGATCTCGAGGCGCTCGTAGAAGCGCTGGCCGCCGTAGATGCGATAGGGCATGCCCTGACGGATCAGGGTCTCCTCGAGCACCCGCGACTGGGCGTTGGAGCGGTAGAGGATGGCCACGTCGCGGCGTCGGTAGCCCTCGTCGACCTTCTCCTTGATGGTGTCGACGATGAAGCGCGCCTCGTCCAGGTCGTTGAAGCCGGCATACACCGAAATCGGCTCGCCGCGGGCGCCGGCCGTCCACAGCTCCTTGCCCATACGCTCGGCGTTGTGGCTGATCAGGGCGTTGGCGGCATCGAGGATGGCGCTGGTGGAGCGGTAGTTCTGCTCCAGGCGCACGGTATGGGTGGCCGGAAACTCCTGCTCGAAGCGGCGGATGTTCTCGATCCGTGCCCCGCGCCAGCCGTAGATCGACTGGTCGTCGTCGCCCACCACGGTCATCGGTGTCTTCATGCCGGTGAGCAGCTTGAGCCAGGCGTACTGCAGGGTGTTGGTGTCCTGGAACTCGTCGACCAGCACATGGGCGAAGCGCTCCTGGTAATGCGCCAGCAGCGCCGGCGTATCGCGCAGCAGCTCGAGGCTTCTGAGCAGCAGCTCGCCGAAGTCGACCAGGCCGCCGCGTTCGCAGGTGAGCTGATAGCGCTCGTAGAGCTCGACCATCTGGGCCATGTAGGCATCGCCGTGCACGTCGACCTGATGCGGGCGCAGCCCCTCCTCCTTGCAGCCGGAGATGAAGTACTGCACCTGACGCGGCGGGTAGCGCTCGTCGTCGATCTGGTGATCCTTGAGCAGGCGCTTGATCAGGCGCAGCTGGTCGTCGGTATCGATGATCTGGAAGTGCTGCGGCAGCCGCGCATCCTGCCAGTGGGTGCGCAGCAGGCGATGAGCGATGGAGTGAAAGGTACCGACCCAGACGTTGCGCAGCGACAGCCCGAGCAGCGCCTCGAGGCGCGTACGCATCTCGCGCGCCGCCTTGTTGGTGAAGGTCACGGCCAGCACGGCATAGGGAGACAAGCCCTCAGCCTGCATCAGCCAGGCGATGCGATGCACCAGTACCCGGGTCTTGCCGGAGCCGGCCCCGGCCAGCACCAGCATGTTGCCCTGGGGCGCGCTCACCGCCTCGCGCTGGGCCGGGTTCAACTGATCGAGGATCGCCGTGACGTCGTCCATGGGGAGGGCATCGCTGCTTGAAAAATGGATCGTCAGCTTAACATATCCGCCCGCAGGGGCGCGGGAGGGAAGAGGGAAGCCAATTGTTTCCCCTTCCCTCTTCAAGCGGCATAGCCGCGCTCTTAGGCGCGAAGCGCCGATCTTTCATCTATGAGCGGCGAAGCCGGGTCAAGGCTTGCCTTCCTGTTCCGGAAACCTCAGCGGCGTCAAGCTCTTCTTGACTGCCTTGAGCTGCTCGGCGAGCTTCGGCCCGCGGGTCTTGGCCACGCCCACGGCGAGCACATCGACCAGCACCAGGTGGGCGATGCGCGAACTCATCGGCGTGTAGATCTCGGTGTCCTCGTGCACGTCGATGTAGAGCGGCAGGGTCACCTCCTCGGCCAGCGGCGAGCCGCTGGGGCACAGGCCGATCACCGTGGCCCCGGCCTCACGGGCCAGGCGCACGCTGGCCACCAGGGCACGGGTGCGGCCGGTCTGGGAGATCGCCACCACCACGTCGCCCTCCTTGAGGGTCACCGCCGACATGTTCTGCATGTGCGGGTCGGCGTAGGCGGCGGTGGAGATCTGCAGGCGGAAGAACTTGTGCTGGGCGTCGAAGGCCACCGCGCCGGAGGCGCCGAAGCCGTAGAACTCGACCCGGTTGGCCATCGCCAGGGCCTGGATCGCCCGGCTCATGGCGTCGTTGTCGAGCCGGTCGCGCACCGACAGCAGGGTGCCCACGGTGGAGTCGAAGATGCTCTGCGAGAACTCGGCGACGGAATCGTCGTCGTTCATCGAGAACTGGGCGAACTGGCTGCCCGAGGCCAGCATCTGCGCCAGCTTGAGCTTGAAGTCCTGGAAGCCGTTGCAGCCGAGGGCCCGGCAGAAGCGCACCACGGTCGGCTCGCTGACCTTGGCCTCGGTGGCCAGGTCGACGATGCGCATGTGGATCACTTCGTCGGGGTTGCGCAGCACGAAGCGCGCCACTTTCTGCTCGGAGCGGCGAAAATGCTCCATGCGGCGTCTCATTTCATCGAACAGGGCGCGGCTCACGCGGAACTCCTTGGTTGACGAACGCAGGGGTCAGTATGCCTGATCCCGCCCCGCTTGGGGGAGTTTCCCGGCGGGGAGCGTGGAATGGCCCACTTCGTCACGAAACTGTCAAGTAGGGTATAGTAAAGATGCTGTGATTTGATCTTGCTGGACGAGAGAAGATAAGGCACAGAAGAAGAAGGGAGAGTCGATCATGAGTAAGGTCGAACGGGTCACTTCCGTCAAGAACGAACTTCTCGACATCTTCATGAGCATCAACGTCGCCGAGCACGAAAAGCGCTCCCGCAGCGCCGCCCAGCGCAACCTGCGCGCCCGACGCGGCATCGAGCTACACCAGGAGTTCAAGCAGCTGGAGCGCGACATCGCCGACCTGGCCGACGAGGAGAAACACTGAAGCGGCCGCCCACCGGCGGCCGTTCGCTACCCACGCCAGGCCCCGCAGCCCGGGGCCTGGAGGGAGGCCTTAGCCCAGCAGCGAGTGCAGGAACACCGCGACCACGCCCAGCGGCGCCACGTAGCGCGCCACCACCACCCACAGCGACTGACCGGCACCGGAGAGATTGAGCTCGGCGGCCACGCTCTGGCGATCCAGGCACCAGGCGACGAACAGGATCGCGCCGAGCCCCGTCAGCGGCAGCAGGATCTTGCTGGTGAAGGTGTCCAGCAGATCGAACACGTTGAGCCCCAGGATCAGGAACTCGCCCAGCAGGTTGAACGAGAGCAGGGCGAGGATGCCCAGGGCCCAGACCGCGACGCCGCTGACCAGAGTGGCCACGACGCGCGACAGCGGCGTGCGCTCCTCGACGAACTCCACCACCGGTTCCAGCAGCGAGATGGCCGAGGTCAGGGCGGCGAACGTCAGCAGCAGGAAGAACATCAGCCCCAGCAGGGTACCGCCGGTCATATTGCCGAAGGCCAGCGGCAGCGTGACGAAGATCAGCCCCGGTCCCGAGTTGAGGTCCAGCCCGTTGGCGAACACGATGGGAAAGATCGCCAGCCCCGCCAGCAGGGCGATGCCGGTATCGAGGAGGATCACCGTGCGGGCGGTACCCAGCAGGTTGACCTCCTCGCCCAGGTAGGAGCCGTAGGCCATCATGATGCCCATGCCCAGCGACAGGGTGAAGAAGGCCTGACCCATGGCGGCCAGCACCACCTCACCGCTGATGGCGCCCCAGTCGGGCCGGAACATGAAAGAGAGTGCCTCGCCGAAATGCCCCGTCGTCATGCCGTAGCCCAACAGGACCAGCATCAGGATCACCAGCGCCGGCATCATGGTGCGCACGGCCCCCTCGAGCCCCTTGGTCACGCCGCGGGCGACGATGCCGATGACCAGCAGCATGAACACGGTATGCCACAAGAGCAGGGTAACGGGGCTGCCCAGCATACCGGTGAAGACGCCGCCGACGCCCTCGGCATCCTGGCCGCTGAAGGTGCCGGTGATCGAACCCAGCGTGTAGGAGAGCGACCAACCGCCGATCACGCTGTAGAAGGAGAGAATCAGGAAGGCGCCGAGCACGCCGCTCACGCCCACCAGCACCCAGGCCGGCAGGTGTCCGCCACGGCGGGCGAGTTCGGCCATGGCATTGATCGGGTTCTCCTGGCCACGCCGGCCGATGAGCCACTCCGCGACCAGGATCGGCAGGCCGATGACGGCGATGCAGAGCAGGTAGACCAGGACGAAAGCCGCCCCGCCGCTCTCGCCCACCATGTAGGGAAACTTCCAGATATTGCCCAGCCCCACCGCCGAGCCAGCGGCGGCGAGCACGAAGGTCATCTTCGACGACCATTGCGCATGTACGAGTTTAGACATGACTCACCTGTTGTTGTGTATCTGGTTGTTGATCTTTCTCAAGCGCAAAAACTCAGTAGATCGGAAGGTTTCTGGCTCGAATGTCGGCAAATTTATCCGATCATACGCTCGAACGCCAGTTGCGATGGCGGTCAGAACAGGCGCGCTTGCCGCTCCCCGGCGAAATCGCTCAAAGGCGACAGGCCGAGGGCGCCGGAAAGCGCCTGGAAAAGCCGTCTCGCCAGCTGCGGAGCCTGTCGGTTATCGGCGGTATGCACAAACAGAAAAGGGGTTTTCCCCTGATTTATCCACAACCTGATCTGGCCGATCCAGGGCTGGAAGTAGCGAAGATTGATGGTCTCGTCCACATGACCGATGAAGCGAATCAGCGGCTGGCCTCCCGTGGAAAGCACGTGTAATGGGCATCTTGGTTTTTCATTCTGAGCGTGGGCCAGTGCCGGATCGCCCCTTGCCGGGGTCGAGAAAAGCGCACGAACGTCGAGCATCGCGCGGTTGGCGCCGTGAGTTATCAACAGGCGGTTCAAGGCGACTTCTGCTGTCCCCTTGTGGAAAAACTCGGGGTGGCGGACCTCCACGGCGCAGGGGATCCCGGTCGGCCAGCGCGCGAGCAGCGCCTCGAGGCGGGCCAGTTCGGCGAAGCCGAAGTCGCGCGGCAACTGAACGAGCAGCGGCCCCAGGCGCTCGTGCAGCGGGGCGAGCGAATCGACGAAGGCGTCGAAGTCCGCTTCGATGTTGTGAAGGCGCCGCTCGTGGGTCAGTGCCGCCGGCAGCTTGAAGCAGAAGCGAAAGTGCGGAGGGACCAGGCGCGACCAGGCGGCCGCCGTCTCCGCCCGGGGTGCGCCACTGTAGAAGGTGGTGTTGCCCTCCACCGCGGAGAAGACCCGGGCGTAGTCCGCCAGCCAGCCTGACTGGCCCGCGTAGGGCGGATAAAGGGAGCCACACCACTCGGGGTTGGCCCACATGGGCAAACCCAGATACAGTCCGGACAACCTTGTCATGCTCCTGTAACAAAAATAATCGGAAGCGACGCGCCGCGAGTGGCAGCATGAGCTGCCCCGCCGCACAAGGAAGACGCGCCCACCGCCGCGCTACAACGCCCATGGAAACGACGCTCAATCTTGCCCTGTTCACCCGCCTGAACGCTGCACCCGACAGCGATCCTCGCCTGCTGCTGCTGGCGGAGGTGTTCGCCGTCTATCTGATCTGGATGGTGCCGGCCCTGCTGGTCATCGGCTGGCTACGCGGCAGCGACCGTTTGAAGCGTCCGCTGCTCGAGGCCTTCGTCGCCACCCTGCTCGCCCTGGCGGCGAGCTGGCTGCTCGGTTTCCTCTGGCCCAGCCCGCGGCCCTTCATGGTCCCGGTCGGACAAACCTTCCTGGAGCACGCCCCGACCCCCGGCTTTCCCAGCAACCACGCAACGATCATGCTGACCATGGCCTTCAGCCTGCTGCTGCATGCCGGCACCCGGCGTATCGGTCGCTATCTGCTGCTGCTGGCACTCCCGGTGGCCTGGGCGCGGATCTTCCTCGGTGTGCATTTCCCGCAGGACATGCTCGGCGCCCTGCTGCTGGCGGCGGTCACGGCCACGCTGGTCGGCGCCAGCCGCACCTGGCTGATCCTGCCGTTCTATCACCACGTGGCCATGCGGCTCTATCGCCTGCTGTTCGCCCCGCTGATCCGGCGTGGCTGGGTGGCGCGCTGAGCGCGCCAGCCAGCCATCAACGCGCCGCAGATCGGTTCAGAACTGGCCCAGCAGCCACTCGCCGGGTTCGCCGTTCATCCGCAGTTGGCCATCCTCGAGCTGCAGGTGCAAGGAGTAGCGGTCCCCTTCCTCGCGACGCACCACGCCGAGCTCCAGCATCGGCTGCAGGCCTTGGGCGACCATCTCCTTGGCCATCGCATCGAGTTCGTTGTCCGAGATCATCACCCCGTACTGCTGTCGCAGCGACTCGCGGGCGACCTTGTGCAACAGCAGCGCGGAGGCGTTCACGCTCAGGTCCAGGCGATTGTCCGGCGCCAGCAGCTTGTGCTGATCGAAGGCGTCGAGATCCTCGAGGGCCAGGTCGGCGTCCAGTGACAGGTCGGCATCCGCATCGCCGATGCTGAACGACACCGGCTTGAAGGTGAAGGCGGAGCGACCGGCCATCAGCGTCTCGCTCGCCTGCTCGATACGTTCGAACACCGGGAGCACGGCGTCGGGGTCGTCCAGGCTGAAGACGTCGATCGCTTCGTAGACCAGTTGCCACAGCGTGTCGTACGCCTCTCGCGGAAGCTGGCCATAGCTCGACTCGAGGTGGAACGCGATCGGCTCTTCCATGCCTTGGATGCGTAGATCCCGGGACGCGACCAGCTGCGCCACCCGGAACTGCGAATCGGACTCCGGCTCAACGTCCAGGCGATAGTTCACGCTCTGCGCTTCAAAGCCCGGCGACTGCTGCTGGCGTACCGTCATGCCGTCGAGGTTCAGCCCAAGCTGGCCGTACCAGCTGGTCTCGCCCTGGCGTGTCGCCTTGAAATCGGCCTCGATGCCTTGCAGGGTCAGGAACAGCTCAGGCTCCTCGGCCTCGAAGCCCCGCATGGCAAAACGGCTGTCGACGCTCGCGAAGCGCCCCTGCTCGTCGAAGTCGAGCTGGACCTCGACGTTCTGCCCATCGATTCGCGAATCGCCCGTCTGCGCCGGGTCACGGCTCTGGCTCAGCATCGGGCCATCGTCGGAGGTGAAGGTGACCTCACGCAGCACGCCCTGGGGGAAGGAGACCACGAGGTTGGAGGTGGCACCTTCGAAGGTATGCACGGCACCAGGCTCCTCCAGCCGGGCCTGCCCCAGGCGGTTGCTGCTGCGGTACTCGCCCATGGTCGGGTCGTAGCGGAAATCGCCACCCAGGTAATCGGCGACGTAGCGCATGTCGAATCCCGCCTCGCTGAGCAGCGGACCTGCGACCAGCGTCATCTCCTGGGGGGCCCATTCGCCCTTCACCACGCGATCGAAGCCCACGCTTGCCTCGTAGCGCGAAAGAGCGCCGGCCTCCTCCCACTGGACCAGCTGATCGAACAGCCAGCCCGACGCCTCGATCCGCCCCTCGAGGCGGGCCAGAGCGCCCATGAAGGGACCGTGGACGATGCGGTCGCTGATGGCGATCCGCAGCGGCTCGCCCTCGAGCTCCAGCGCCATGTCCTCAGCGAGCAGCCGTTGGTAGGCCTGGGCGAACTCCGGCTCGAGAACGAGTTCATAGCTGGCTCGCGCTTCGAACCAGCCCCTCTCGTAACTCGGGTTCTCGATCTGGATATATTCGAGGCTGCCGAACTGGTGAAGGTAATCGGCATACTGTCGCTCTATCTGGCGCCCCATCCAATGGGGGGCCCCCAGGCCGGCGATGAGCGCTAACCCGACGACGGCCGCCAGCGGTTTCTTCAGGGAGTTTCCCTGCTGCTTTCCTTTCCCCACGTCGATATCCTTTTCTCGTTCTTGGTTTAATTGAAATTAGGCGGCAATGAGGCACGCTTATTGCTGCCCGACTTCATAACGGAGTGTAACGACAAGACACGAGAAAGGTAAGTCGACTCACAGCGGCATCATTCCACCGTCACTGACTTGGCCAGGTTGCGCGGCTGGTCGACGTCGGTGCCCTTGAGTACCGCCACGTGGTAGCTCAGCAGCTGCAGCGGCACGGTGTAGAGGATCGGGGCCAGGGCATCGTGAACGTGGGGCAGCCGCAACACCCTGACGCCCTCCTCCTCCGCGAGGCCGACCCCCTCGTCGGCAAAGACGAAGAGTTCGCCGCCGCGTGCCTTCACCTCCTGGAGGTTGGACTTCAGCTTGTCGAGCAGCTCGTCGTTGGGGGCGACGGAAATCACCGGCATCTCGCTGTCGACCAGCGCCAGCGGTCCGTGCTTGAGCTCGCCGGCAGGGTAAGCCTCGGCGTGGATGTAGGAGATCTCCTTGAGCTTGAGCGCTCCCTCCAGCGCAATCGGGAAGTGCGCGCCGCGACCGAGGAACAGCGCATGCTGCTTCTCGGCGAAGGCCGTGGACAGCGCCTCGATGGCGTCGTCGAGCTCGAGCACGCGGCTCACCAGCCGCGGCAGGCCGCGCAGGCCGGCTACCACCTCGGCCTGGGTCTCGGCCGCGAGCCCCTTGACCCGTCCCATGGCCAGGGTCAGCAGCATCAGGGCGGTGAGCTGGGTGGTGAAGGCCTTGGTGGAGGCGACGCCGATCTCGGGGCCGGCCTGGGTCATCAGCGTCAGGTCCGATTCGCGCACCAGCGAACTGCCCGGTACGTTGCAGATCGCCAGGCTGCCGAGGTAGCCCTGCTCGCGCGCGAAGCGCAGCGCCGCCAGGGTGTCGGCGGTCTCGCCGGACTGCGACAGGGTGACGAACAGGGTGTTGTCGGGCACCACCACGGTACGATAGCGGTACTCGGAAGCCACCTCCACCTGCACGGGTATCCCGGCATAGCGCTCGAGCCAGTAGCGCGCCACCAGACCGGCGTGGTAGCTGGTGCCGCAGGCCACGATATGCAGCTGCTCGACCCGCGCGAACAGCGCCTCGGCGTCGGGGCCGAAGCACTCGGCCGGCACCGAGCGCTCGCCCAGCCGCCCTTCGAGGGCCGCCGCGATCACCGCCGGCTGTTCGAAGATCTCCTTCTGCATGAAGTGACGGTACTCGCCCTTGCTGGCCGCGCCGTCGCCGTGCTCGAAAGTCTGGATCGGGCGCTGAGCGGCCTGGCCCTCGGCATCGAAGATCTCGATACTGCCGCCGGCCGAGAGGCGCACCACATCGCCTTCCTGTAGGTAGATGAAACGATCGGTGACCTGCAGCAGCGCCAGCGGGTCGGAGCCGAGGAAGGCCTCATCGATGCCCACCCCCACCACCAGCGGGCTGCCCTTGCGTGCGCCGACGATGACATCGGGCTCGTCGGTGTGGACCACCGCCAGCGCATAGGCACCCTCGAGTTGCGCGAGCCCGCGCTGCACGGCGGCCAGCAGACCGTCGCCATGACGGTATTCACGCTCCAGCAGATGAGCCACCACCTCGGTGTCGGTCTGCGAGGAGAAGGCGTAGCCGGCCGCCTGCAGCTCACGCCGCAGCGGCTCATGATTCTCGATGATGCCGTTGTGCACCAGCGCCAGCCGATCGCCCGATTGATGCGGGTGGGCATTCTCCTCGCTGGGCCTGCCATGGGTGGCCCAGCGGGTGTGGGCGATACCGCAGCGGCCCGGCAGGGCGGTCTCCGTGAGCAGGGCCTCGAGGGCGGCCACCTTGCCCAGCGCCCGGCGACGCTGCAGCTCGCCGGCAGCGCCGAGCACGGCCATGCCGGCCGAGTCGTAGCCGCGATACTCCAGCCGCTTGAGCCCTTCGAGCAGGATCCCTTCCACGTTGCGCTCGGCAACGGCACCGACGATTCCACACATGACGATTCCTCGCGCTTGCCTCAGTCTCGAGTGTTCTTGGTCGGCCGTGCCCAGCCGGCCTTGGCGATCTGGCGTCCGCGGGAGACGGCCAGGGCGTCGTCGGGCACGTCCTTGCTGATGGTCGAACCGGCACCGACCGTGGCGCCACGCCCGACGCTGACCGGGGCGACCAGGGCGGTATTGGAGCCGATGAAGGCGTCGTCGCCGATCTCGGTGCGATGCTTGTTGGCGCCGTCGTAGTTGCAGGTGATGGTACCGGCGCCGACGTTGACGTCACGCCCCAGCCGCGCGTCGCCCACGTAGCTCAAGTGGTTGATCTTGCTGCCCTCGCCCACCTCGACGTTCTTGGTCTCGACGAAATTGCCCACCTTGGCGCCCACCGCCAGGCGAGTGCCGGGACGCAGCCGGGCGAAGGGTCCGATGCGGTTGTGCCCGGCCGCCACGGCGCCCTCGATCACGCTATGCGGCTCGATCACGCACTCGGCACCGATATGGCTGTCGCGAATCACGCAGTGCGCGCCGATCCGCACGCCCTCGCCCAGCTCCACCTCGCCCTCGAACACGCAGCCGACGTCGATCTCGACGTCGTGCCCGCAGCTCAGGCGACCGCGCACGTCGAGACGCGACGGATCGAGCAGCGCCACCCCTTGAACCATGAGCTCGTCGGCGATGCGCGCCTGATGCGCCCGCTCCAGGCGTGCCATCTGCAGGCGGTTGTTGACCCCCTCCACCTCCAGCGGGTCGGCCGGCTGGGCGGTGGCGATGGCGACCCCCTCGGCGGCCGCCATGGCGATGATGTCGGTGAGGTAGTACTCGCCCTGGGCGTTGTCGGCGGAGAGCCGCGGCAGCCAGCGCCTGAGCTGGGAGGCGGTCATGGCCATGATGCCGGTGTTGCACTCGCGGATCGCCAGCTCGTTCTCGCTGGCATCCTTCTGCTCGACGATGGCCACCGCCCGCCCGTCTGCGTCGCGCAGGATGCGGCCGTAGCCGCTCGGGTCGTCCAGCGTCACGGTGAGCAGCGCCATGCGCGACTCGCCCACTTCGTCCAGCAGCTTGGCCAGGGTCTCGCGCCGGATCAGCGGCACGTCGCCGTACAGTACCAGCACCCTGCCGTCGCCCAGATCATCCAGTGCCTGCGTCACCGCATGTCCGGTGCCCTTCTGTTCGGCCTGCAGCGCAAAGCGCACCGGATAGTCGGCGAGTGCCTCGCGCACCCGTTCGGCACCGTGGCCGACCACCACGTGCAGGCGTTCCGCCTCCAGCTCGCGTGCGGTATCGAGCACGTGGCGCACCATCGGCTTGCCGGCCAGGCGATGCAGCACCTTGGGCAGAGTCGAACGCATCCGCGTGCCCTGCCCGGCCGCCAGTATCACCACATCCAGGGTCATCGAAGACTCCTTGTCCATTCGATTGGCTCCAGTTCATCGGGGGCCCGGCGGCCCGCCCTCGGCTATCGACGGGGCGGTCGCGCCGTTCTCAAGGCGGCGGCTCAGCGCACTTCCAGGCCCATCTCGTCACTCAGTTCCCCGCCCAGGTAATCGGCGAAGGCGGGGCTCGCGACACTGCTCCAGCCTTCGTCCTCGCGCACCAGCAAGAGCACCTTGAGGCCCTGCTCGCGCGCCAGCTCCAAGCCCTCTTCGCCCAGCACCATCATCGCCGTGGCCCAGGCATCGGCCCAGGCGTTGGAGGGGTGGGCCACCGTCACCGACGCCACGCGATGCTCGATGGGGCGCCCACTGCGCGGGTCGATGGTGTGCGAGAAGCGTTGCCCATTCTCTTCGAAATAGTTGCGGTAATCGCCTGAGGTCGCCACTGAAATATCGTGCAGCGGCACGATATGCGTGGCCTCCTGGCGATCGTCGAGCGGCGCCTCGATGCCGATGCGCCAGGGCTCGGCCTGCCTGTCGCGGTAGCCGCGCGTGATCAGATCGCCGCCCAGGTTGACCAGGTAGTGCTCGATGCCTTCGGCGTCGAGGTAGGCGGCAACCCGATCGGTGGCGTGCCCCTTGGCCACGCCGCCGAGGTTGACGAACACGTCGCGCAGCCGGCGTGCCTGCAGGGCGTTCTCATCGACCTCGATGCTGTCGGGACCGACCTCGGCCAGGCGCGCCTCGAGGGTCTCGTCGTCGGGCACCTCGCTAGGGCGTGCCTCGGAGCCAAAGCTCCACAGGTTGACCAGGCCGCCGAGGGTGACGTCGAAGGCGCCGTCGCTCGCCTCGGCCACCGATTGGCTGATCGCCAGCACCTCGATCAGCTCGTTGGAGAGTGGCTGCCACTCCCCGAGCGGCGCCTGGTTGAAGGCCATCAGCTCCGAGTCGTCGCGATAGATCGACATGGCGGCATCCACCTGTTCGAGCACCTCGAGCAGCCCTTCCTCCAGCTCGCGCGCCTGGCCCTGGGTCAGGCTGTCGGCGATGGTCACCTGGTAGAAAGTGCCGAAGATGCTTCCCTCCAGGCGCACCGGCGATTCCAGCGGTCGATCGCTCTCGGAGCAGCCGGCCAGCAGCAGCCCCAGGAACAGCACAGAGATCACCACAGGACGCAGGACGGGATTCATGGTAACAGGACTCCTCGACGAGTGTGGCATGGCTACCCGAAGATCCACAGCAGCCATAGTCCGAGCACGATGCGATAGATGACGAACGGCTGCATGCCGATCCGCTTGATGAAGGCGATGAAGTAATGGATGCAGAGGTAGGCGCTCACCCCCGACAGGATCACGCCAACGCCCATCGCCGGCCAGTCGATGCCGCGCGGCATCTGCACCAGCCCGACGATCTCCAGGCCCGCAGCCAGGGCCGTCACCGGGATCGACAGCAGGAACGAGAAGCGCGCCGCCCCCTCGCGGCTCATGCCGAGCAGCAGCGCCGCGGTGATGGTGATGCCGGAACGCGAGGTGCCGGGAATCAGCGCCAGCGCCTGGGCCAGGCCGATCAGCATCGCATCGCGCAGGGTCAACTGATACTCGCTGCGCCCCCCGCGCTTGTGCCAGTCGGCATAGCCCAGCAGTAGACCGAAGCCGATCAGGGTGATCCCGATCAGGATCGGCGAGCGCATTCCCACCTCGATGACGTCGTGGAAGGCAAAGCCGACGACACAGACCGGGATCGTGGCCAGCAGCACCCACCAGGCCAGCCGGGCATCGGGATCGACGCTGCCCCCGCGCAGGCTTCGTCCGCGCAGGGACAGGGCCCAGCTCGCCCCCATGCGCTTCAGATCGTGGCGGAAGTAGAGCACCACCGCCGCCAGGCTGCCCAGGTGCATCGCCACGTCGAACACCAGCCCCTGATCGTTCCACTCGGTCAGCACCGGCACCAGTATCAAGTGGGCCGAGCTCGAGATGGGCAGGAATTCGGTCAGGCCCTGAACCACTGACAGCACGACGACCTGAAGCCAATCCATATGGCGCTCTCCTGTTGGCAAGGACGTGCGCAGCCTGACAGCCGACGCACGGCAGGACGCGAAGAGGATACACGTCCCCCTGCCGCTTGTCCGCCGTGTCTCGTTACAATTCTGTTCGCCCCCGGCCGGCAGCAGCGAGGGGCCACGCCGGGGTGCCGTTCGCGCCCGCCCGCTAGAGTCCCGTCAGCACCGCCGTGGCGATGCTGAAGTAGATCAGGACACCGCTGGCGTCGATCAGCGTGGTCACCAGCGGCGCCGAGGCGGTGGCCGGGTCCCAGCCCACTCGGTTGAGAATGAACGGCAGGCACATGCCGAGCAGGCTGCCGAACAGCACGATGGTCACCATGCTGGCGGCCACCACCATGGCCACCGCCTCGCCGCCGCGCATCACGCCGATCGGCGCCACCGCCAGCGCCATGGTCAGCCCCAGCGAGCCGGCCACCAGCAGTTCGCGCCCGAGCAGCTTGCTCCAGTCCTTGACGCCGACATCGCCGGTGGCCATGCCGCGCACCGTGAGCGTGGCAGCCTGGGCGCCGGCGTTGCCGCCGCTGCCGATCAGCAGCGGCAGGAAGAATACCAGGGCCACCTGGGCGGCAATGGTGTCCTCGAAGTAGGCGATGCCCGCCCCGGAGAAGAGGTTGGCGAACACCAGCAGTACCAGCCAGGTCACCCGCTTGCGATAGAGGCTCCACAGCGGTACCCGGCTGACGCCGTCCTCGAGCTGGCCGATGGACATGCCCTTGTGGAAGTCCTCGGTGGCCTCCTCCTCGGCGACGTCCATGGCGTCGTCGTGGGTCACGATACCGACCAGGCGCTCGTCGTGGTCGGTGACCGGCACCGCCAGCATGTCGTAGCGCGCCACCAGGCGCGCGACCTCTTCCTGCGCCTCGTCCACCGGCACGCTGATGACGTCCTTGATCATCAGGTCGTCGACCTGAGCGCCGGGCCGCGCCACCATCAGCTGGCGCAGCGACAGCGTGCCGGCCAGCTTACCCTCCGGGTCAATGATGTAGAGCTGATAGACCGTCTCGGCGTCGGGAGCCGTCTGGCGCACCCGCATCATCGCCTGGGACACGGTCATGCCGCTGGGGATGGCGACGTAGTCCGAGGTCATGATCGCCCCGGCGGTGCCCTCCTCGTAGCTGGCGAGGCGCTTGAGGTCTTCGCGCTCCTGGCGCGCCATACGCCGTAGCAGCACCTCCTGGCGGTCCTCGCCGAGCAGGTTGAACAGGTCGGCGCGCTCATCCGATCCCATCTCCTCCAGCACCGAGAGCAGCAGCTCATCGGTCATGGCCTCGGCCACCTCGAGCTGGACTTCGTCGGGGAGATACCCCAGGACGTTGGCGCGGCGCTCGAGCGGCAGGAAGTCGAGCAGCTTCAGGACACTGGGAAGATCGTCGTCCTCCTCGGCCATCTCCTCGAGTATCTCGGAGAGGTCCGCGGCGCGCAGCTCGGGAAGCCACTGGTCGAGGCGTTCGCGATCCTCCTGCTCGAGGGCAAGGATCAGGGTTTCCTTGTGTTCCTGCAGCTGTTCGCTCAACGACATGGCGCTCTCCTGGAGCCACGCCGTGGGAAGCGTCACCACGGCATGGCGGATGCATATGGGCCCGGACGACTCCCGAAACCCGCTCGCTCATGATAACAGAGACGAAAACGCCCCCCGAACGGTGTTCGGGGGGCGCTTCGTGGCAGCCGGGCGGAAATCAGCCCTTGCCGCCCTTCTTGCGCAGTTGCTGGATCGTGCGCAGCTGGGCCACGGCTTCCGCGAGCTCGGCGGCGGCACGGGTGTAGTCCATCTCCGCCGACTTCTCGTTGAAGGCACGCAGCGCATGCTGGCGGGCCTCCTCGGCAGCGGCCTCGTCGAGGTCGCTGGCCCGTGCGGCCGAGTCGGCCAGCACGGTCACCACGTCCGGTTGCACTTCGAGGAAGCCACCCGACACGTAGTAGTTCTCCTCCTGGCCCCCGTCGTGGATCACACGGATGGGGCCCGGCTGCAGCTCGGTCAGCAGCGGCGCGTGCCCGGGCAGGATGCCCAGGTCGCCCATGATGCCCGAAGCCACGATCTGCTCGATCTCACCGGAGAAGATCGAGGCCTCGGCGCTGACGATGTTGCATGTGAAGCTTTTCGCCATAGCGAAGTCCCCCAGTGGACGGGATTACTTCATCTGGTTGGCTTTCTCGACGGCTTCGTCGATGCTGCCCACCATGTAGAAGGCCTGCTCCGGCAGATTGTCGTACTCGCCGTCGAGGATGCCCTGGAAACCGCGAATGGTCTCCTTCAACGGCACGTACTTGCCCGGCGAGCCGGTAAAGACTTCGGCGACGAAGAACGGCTGCGACAGGAAGCGCTGGATCTTGCGCGCGCGGGCCACGGTCTGCTTGTCCTCGTCGGACAGTTCGTCCATGCCCAGGATCGCGATGATGTCCTTGAGCTCCTTGTAGCGCTGCAGCACGCCCTGCACGCGGCGGGCGGTGTCGTAGTGCTCCTCGCCGACGACCAGCGGGTCGAGCTGGCGCGAGGTGGAATCCAGCGGATCGATGGCCGGGTAGATACCCAGTTCGGCGATCGAACGCGCCAGTACCACGGTGGCGTCCAGGTGGGCGAAGGTGGTGGCCGGCGACGGGTCGGTCAGGTCGTCCGCAGGAACGTAGACCGCCTGCACCGAGGTGATCGAGCCCACCTTGGTGGAGGTGATACGCTCCTGCAGAACACCCATCTCCTCGGCCAGGGTCGGCTGGTAGCCCACCGCGGAGGGCATACGGCCCAGCAGGGCGGATACCTCGGTACCGGCCAGGGTGTAGCGATAGATGTTGTCGACGAACAGCAGCACGTCACGGCCTTCATCGCGGAACTTCTCGGCGATGGTGAGGCCGGTCAGGGCCACGCGCAAACGGTTGCCCGGCGGCTCGTTCATCTGACCGTAGACCAGCGATACCTTGTCGATAACGTTCGACTCGGTCATCTCGTGGTAGAAGTCGTTACCTTCGCGGGTCCGCTCACCCACGCCGGCGAACACGGAGTAACCGCTGTGCTCGATGGCGATGTTGCGGATCAGCTCCATCATGTTGACGGTCTTGCCCACGCCGGCGCCGCCGAACAGGCCGACCTTGCCGCCCTTGGCGAACGGGCAGACCAGGTCGATGACCTTGATGCCGGTCTCGAGCAGCTCGTTGGACGCCGCCTGCTCGGCATAGGTGGGGGCGGGACGGTGAATGGGCATGCGCTCCTGCTCACCGATGTCGCCGGCCTCGTCGATCGGGCGGCCCAGCACGTCCATGATGCGGCCCAGGGTCTCCTTGCCTACCGGCACGGAGATCGGAGCGCCGGTGCTGGAGACTTCCAGGCCACGCTTCAGACCCTCGGTGGAGCCCATGGCGATGGTGCGCACCACGCCGTCGCCCAGCTGCTGCTGGACTTCGAGCACGGTCTCGGAGTTGGCGACGTTGAGCGCGTCGTAGACCTTGGGCACGCTGTCCCGCGGAAACTCGACGTCAATCACCGCGCCGATGATTTGTACGATACGTCCGCTCATCTTGCGATCCTCTCAAAAACCTGCAAATGAAACCTGTGTGCCGGGAAGCGCCCGCAGCGCTTCCGAGGCGCTATACGGCAGCGGCGCCGCCGACGATCTCGGAAATCTCCTGGGTGATGGCGGCCTGACGGGCCTTGTTGTAGACCATCTCCAGATCGTCGATGAGGCTGCCGGCGTTGTCGGTGGCGTTCTTCATGGCGATCATCCGGGCCGCCTGCTCGCAGGCCCCGTTCTCGACCACCGCCTGATACACCTGGGATTCGATGAAACGAACCAGCAGGCTATCCAACAGCGCCTTGGCATCCGGCTCATACAGGTAGTCCCAGCTACCGGGACGCTTGTTGTCCTCGTCGTCCGCATCGGTTCCCATGTCGGGAGCGAGCGGCAGCAACTGACGAACCACCGGCCTTTGCGTCATGGTGTTGACGAACTCGTTGTACACCACGAAGAGGCGGTCGATACGCCCCTCGTCGTAGGCGTCCAACATCACCTTGACGCTGCCGATCAGGTCCCTCATCTCGGGCGATTCGCCTAGGCCGCTCTTGGCCGCGACCAGGTTGCCGCCGTAGTTGCGGAAGAAGCCGCCGGCCTTGCTGCCCAAGGCGCAGAAGTCGAGCTCCGCGCCCTCCTTGCGCCACGCCACGGCGCTCTTCACCACGGCCTTGAACAGGTTGACGTTCAAGCCGCCGCACAGGCCGCGATCGGTGGATACCACGATGTAGCCGACCCGCTTCACCTCGTCGCGCTCGACCAGGTAGTCGTGCTTGTACTCGGGGTTGGCGTCGGCCAGATGGCTGGCCACGTTGCGGATCTGCCGGGCATAAGGCTGGCTGGCCTTCATCAGATCTTGCGCTTTACGCATCTTCGACGCAGCGACCATTTCCATGGCGCTGGTGATCTTCTGCGTATTCTTGATGCTCCCGATCTGGGTGCGTATCTCTTTTGCAGCTGCCATAGCGATCTACCTCGTTCGTGGCCCTCAGAAGATGTCCATGGCCCGCCCTCGCGGGCGGGCCGGCGGATTTACCAGCTCTGAGTGGCCTTGAACTGCTCGAGACCCTGCTTCAGCCCTTGCTGGATCTCGTCGTTGTAGTCGCCGGTCTGGTTGATCTTGTCGAGCAGATCGGCGTGCTCGGACCTCATGTAGTCGTGCAGCGCACGCTCGAAGTCCAGCACCTTGCTGACGTCGACGTCATCCAGGAAGCCTTCGTTGGCGGCGTACAGCGACACCCCCATCTCGGCCACCGACAGCGGCGAATACTGCTTCTGCTTCATCAGCTCGGTGACGCGCTGACCGTGCTCCAGCTGCTTGCGGGTGGCTTCGTCCAGGTCGGAGGCGAACTGGGAGAAGGCCGCCAGCTCGCGGTACTGGGCGAGTGCCAGACGCACGCCGCCGCCGAGCTTCTTGATGATCTTGGTCTGCGCCGCACCACCCACGCGGGATACCGACAGACCGGCGTTGATGGCCGGACGGATGCCTGCGTTGAACTGGTCGGTCTCGAGGAAGATCTGGCCGTCGGTGATCGAGATCACGTTGGTCGGAACGAACGCGGAGACGTCACCGCCCTGGGTCTCGATGATCGGCAGCGCGGTCAGCGAGCCGGTCTTGCCGGTCACTTCGCCGTTGGTGAACTTCTCGACGTAGTCGGCGTTGACGCGAGCGGCACGCTCGAGCAGACGCGAGTGGAGATAGAAGACGTCGCCCGGATAGGCTTCACGGCCCGGCGGACGGCGCAGCAGCAGCGACACCTGGCGGTAGGCCCAGGCCTGCTTGGTCAGGTCGTCGTAGACGATCAGGGCGTCCTGGCCGCGGTCGCGGAAGTACTCGCCCATGGTGCAGCCGGCGTAGGGTGCCAGGAACTGCATCGGGGCCGGGTCGGCGGCGCCGGAGGCGACCACGATGGTGTGCTCCATCGCGCCGTGCTCCTCGAGCTTGCGCACCACGTTGGCGATGGTCGACTGCTTCTGACCGATGGCCACGTAGACGCAGATGACGCCCTTGCCCTTCTGGTTGATGATGGTGTCGACGGCGATCGCCGACTTGCCGATCTGGCGGTCGCCGATGATCAGCTCGCGCTGGCCGCGGCCGATCGGCACCATGGCGTCGATCGCCTTGAGGCCGGTCTGGATCGGCTGGTCCACCGACTGGCGGGTGATGACGCCCGGGGCGACCTTTTCCACCGCGTCGGTCAGCTTGGCGCCCACTTCGCCCTTGCCGTCGATGGGGTTGCCCAGCGGGTCGACCACGCGGCCGACCAGCTCGGGGCCCACCGGCACCTCGAGGATGCGACCGGTACAGCTGGCGGTCATGCCCTCTTCGAGCTGGAGGTAGTCGCCCAGCACCACCGCGCCCACGGAGTCGCGCTCGAGGTTGAGCACCATGCCGTAGATGCCGCCGGGGAATTCGATCATCTCGCCGAACATCGCGTCTTCGAGGCCGTGAATACGCACGATGCCGTCGGAGACACTGACGATGGTGCCCTGGTTACGGGCTTCGGATGCGACATCCAGCTTTTCGATACGCTGCTTGATGATGTCGCTGATCTCGGAAGGATTCAGTTGCTGCATGCCATGTCCCTCGGACTCAAGCGGTAAGAGCTTCGGAGAGGCGGTTCAATCGACCGCGCACCGACCCGTCGATGACGGTGTCGCCGGCGCGCAGGATGACGCCCCCGATAAGCTTCGGATCCACCTGAGTGGTAATGGAGATTTCGCGATTCAGCCGCTTCTTGAGCGCGCCGGCGAGCTTGTTCTGCTGTTTGTCGTCGAGCGCGTAGGCCGAGACGACGGTGACCTCGACGCGCTGATCATGCTCGGCGCGCAGATACGCGAAGCGCTCGGCGATCGCGGGAAGCGCCGCCAGCCGGCCCTTCTCGCCCAGCACGTCGAGGAAGGCCTTGGCCGAGTCGTCGAGCGTGACCTCGGTCAGCTCGATGAGCATGGCCACCTTGCGCTCGGGCGCGAGGCGCGGGCTGGACAACAGCTTCTGCACGTCGCGTACGGCGACGGCCTGGCCCAGCTTGCCGAGCCACTCGGACCAGTCGTCCAGCGCCTGGTGATCGCGTGCGTGCTCGAACGCCGCTCTGGCGTAGGGTCGCGCGACGGTGGAAAGTTCCGCCATGGATCACCTCCTCACAGTTCGGCGGCAAGCTTGTCGAGCAGCTTGCGATGCGCCTTCTCGTCGACGGAGGCTTCCAGGACACGCTCGGCACCCACCACGGCGAGGCTGGAGACCTGGGCCCGCAGCTCGTCCTTGGCCCGCTGGACTTCCTGGTCGATCTCGGCACGCGCGCTGGCGATCAGACGCTCGCCTTCGGCACGGGCCTGCTCGCGGGCTTCCTCGACCATCTGCGCCGAACGCTTGTTGGCCTGCTCGAGAATCTGCGAAGCCTGCTCCTTGCTCTCGCGCAGCGTCTGAGATGCCTGCTCCTGGGCGAGCTCGAGGTCACGTGACGCCCGGCTGGCCGCATCGAGACCCTCGGCAATCCGCTTCTGGCGCTCGTGAAGCGCGGTGCTGATCGGCGGCCACACATACTTGATACAGAACCAGACAAAAATCGCGAAGGCGATCGTTTGTCCGATAAGCGTCATGTTGATATTCACGGGTATGTACCTCTGACGGGTTCGTGGCGACCGGAAACGAGCAAACCGAGCGCTTCAGCGCTCGGCAGCGTCGTTAACCGGCGACGACGAAGATCAGGTACATCGCGATACCCACGCCGATCATCGGCACGGCGTCGAGCAGGCCGGCCATCAGGAAGGTCTTGGTCTGCAGCTGGTCGCCAAGCTCAGGCTGGCGAGCGGTGGACTCGAGCAGCTTGCCGCCCAGCAGGGCGAAGCCGATACCGGTACCCAGAGCGCCCAGACCGATCATGAGGGAGGCGGCGAGGTAGATGTAATCCATGATGTGCTCCTAGTTTTCAAGTTGACTTTCAAGGGGTTGAGGGTTGGTGAACTGCAAGTTGCTCGTTCTCAGTGGTGCTCGTGCGCGGCGCTGAGGTAGACCACGGTGAGCATGGTGAAGATGAAGGCCTGAAGGGTGACCACCAGGATGTGGAAGATGGCCCACGGCACGTCGAGCAGCCAGATGGCCCAGAACGGCAGCAGGGCGATCAGGATGAAGATGACCTCGCCGGCGAACATGTTGCCGAACAGTCGCATCGCCAGGCTGAAGGGCTTGACGACCAGGCTCACCACCTCGAGGACCAGGTTGAACGGGATCAGCAGCCAGTGGTTGAACGGCGTCAGCGAGAGTTCGCGGGCGAAGCCGCCGGCGCCCTTGACCTTGAAGCTGTAGTAGAGGATCAGCAGGAACACACCCAGCGCCATGCCCAGCGTGGCGTTGACGTCGGTGGTGGGCACGATCTTCATGTAGTCGACGCCGAGGCGTGCGAACAGCTCCGGGAAGTAGTCGACCGGGATGATCTTGAGCGTGTTCATGAGCAGGATCCACACGAACAGCGTCAGCGCCAGCGGCGCGATGATGGGGTTCTTGCCGTGGAACGCCGAACGCACCAGGCCCTCGATGAATTCGATGACCATCTCGACCGCGTTCTGCAGCCCGCCGGGCACGCCGGTAGTGGCAATCTTGCCGGCCTTGCGGAACAGCCAGATGAACAGCAGACCCATGGCGATGGACCAGCCCATGGTATCCAGGTGGATGGCCCAGAAGCCCATCTCGCGGGCCTCTTCGGCGGAGTGGGCGAGCGACCAGCCGTTCTCGGGATGGCGCCCGAAGGTCAGGTTCTGGAGGTGGTGCTGGATATAGGACGCTGCCGTGACTTCGTTACCTACTGCCATGCTGTCGTTACCTCGATTCAGGAGTCGGCCGATCACGCTTGAACCAAGGCGCGAGCCAATGCGTGAACAGGACCGCCACGTATGCGACAAAGAAGAAAATCGGGTTTGAGGGGGGTACTGCCGCGAATACCGCGGCCATCAGCGCCACCGTCAAACCGAACTTTCCTGCCTCGGCCCGGTACAGGTTCGAGACGAAACGACCCGCCTGCCTGCCTCCGCGTACCGAGCCGATGCGCCAGGCGAAGTAGAGGGAGGGAATCAGGCCCACCAGCCCCCCCATCAGCGCCGACAGCGCGCCTTCGCTTCCCGCTATCAATGCGCCGATGGCCATCACGGACATGGCCGCTGCGGCCTGCCACCCGAGCAGACGGGTGGTATCGATGCGCTCGCGCCTGCGACTGGGGTGTCTGTGCATCTGTCGACAGTCCTACCCCGCCGTGACAGGGCATGCGGGCCATCAGAACCTGGCGGGTAGCCCAGGCAAACAACGGCGGATTATAGGGAAGCCCCTTGGCTGGTTCAACCAGACTCGGCGCTTTTCGCCCGCGAATGGTGCAGCTTTGCGACCAAAGAAGCAATGATTGTCAACACGCTTCGCGGCGTCAGTGGATGTGCTCGAGAATGCCGTCGAGTTCGTCCAGGCTGGAGTAGCGTATCGTCAGCCTGCCCTTGCCGCCGCGGCCGTGCTGGATCTTGACGGGGGCGCCCAGCAGCTCGCCGAGCTTGGTCTCCAGACGCACCACGTCGGGGCTCTCGGCCGTGCCGGCGGCCTTCTTCACCTCGCCCTGGGCCAGGCGCTTCACCAGCGCCTCGGTATCGCGCACGGTGAGATCCTTGTTGACCACCTCATGAGCCGCACGGCGCTGCTTGGCCCCGGACAGGGCAAGCAGGGCGCGGGCATGGCCCATGTCCAGGTCGCCGCGCTCGAGCAGGGTCTGCACCTCGGGGTCGAGCGCCAGCAGGCGCAGCAGGTTGGCCACCTGGGCGCGCGACTTGCCCACCGCGTCGGCGACCTGCTGCTGGGTGAGCTCGAACTCGTCGAGCAGCCGCTTGAGCGCCATCGCCTCTTCCACCGGGTTGAGGTTCTCGCGCTGGATGTTCTCGATCAGCGCCAGGGCCAGGGCGACTTCGTCGCTGACCTCGCGGATCACCGCCGGAATGGTGTCGAGCTCGGCCAGCTGGGCGGCGCGCCAACGGCGCTCGCCGGCGATGATCTCGTAGCGGGCCTCGCCGGTGGGCCGCACCACGATGGGCTGCATCACGCCCTGGGCGCGGATCGAGTCGGCGAGTTCCTCCAGCGCCTCGGGCTGGATGTCACGCCGCGGCTGGTACTTGCCGCGCGAGAGCTGGCCCAGCGGCAGGCGCTCGAGCCGCTCCTCGGCGGCAGGCGCGGCGGCGGCGGGTCCGCCCGTCTCGTCGGGATGGACCTCCACCTCGGGCAGCTCGAGATTCTCGCGGCGACGGGCGCCGGCACCGATCAGGGCATCCAGGCCTCGGCCCAGGGCGCGTTTACGCGTCATCAGCTTTCCCTCATCACGAAAATCGGTCATGACAGGTCTCTCGCTCGGCGCCTACAGCGACAGGCGACGAATCAGTTCCTTGGCCAGCACCCGATGGGCCTGGCTGCCGCGTGAGAAGCGCGCGTACTTGGTCACCGGCAGGCCGTGGCTCGGCGCCTCGGCCACGCGCACGTTGCGCGGAATCGTGGTCTTGAGCAGCGCCTCGCCGAAGTAGTCGCGCAGTTGCTTGCTGACGTCCCGGGTCAGGCTGTTGCGGCCGTCGAACATGGTACGCAGGATGCCATAGATCGCCAGGTCCGGGTTCACGCTGTCCTTGATCTGCTCGACGGTGTCGAGCAGCGCCGAGAGCCCTTCCAGGGCGTAGAACTCGCACTGCAGCGGGATCAGCACGCCGTCGGCGGCGGTCAGGGCGTTGACGGTGAGCATGTTGAGCGAGGGTGGGCAGTCGATCAACACCACGTCGTACTCGCCGGCGACGCTGCCCAGCGCCTCGGTCAGGCTGCGCTCGCGCCCTTCGGCGCGGTCGAGCAGCTCCACCTCGGCGGCGGTGAGGTCGCCGTTTCCGGGCAGCAACGAGTAGCCGGCGGTGGGGCAATCCAACATCACCTCGGGCGCGCTCTTCTCGCCCAGCAGCAGGTCGAGCACGCTGCCCTCGAGCGAATGCTTGTCGACGCCGCTGCCCATGGTGGCATGGCCCTGGGGATCGAGGTCGACCAGCAGCACGCGGCGATCCAGCGCTGCCAGGCTGGCGGCCAGGTTGACGGCGGTGGTGGTCTTGCCCACGCCGCCCTTCTGGTTGGTCAAGGCGATGATTTGGGTCACGGGCGACTTCCTTGCGTCGAAGGCACGCTCACGGGCGGCCTGGGTTGGAATCGGTTCGCTCGACGATCAGCAGCTGACGCTCCCCCGCGGTGAACGGCACCTCGAGCCGGTGTCGCTCGCGCACGATCAGCCCGGCAGCCAGGGCGGACAATTCCTCGGCGGCGGCCGGCCCCTTCATGGCCAGCCAGCGTCCGCCTTCCGCCAGCAGCGGGTCGGTCAACGTGACGAAATCGGCCAGGCTGGCGAACGCCCGTGAGATCACCTGGGCATAGCCGCCCGCCGGCGGCTCGAAGGCCTCGACCCGCGCCTGCACCGGCGTGACGTTGCCAAGCCCGAGCTCCATCACCGCCTGGCGCTGGAAGCGCACCTTCTTGCCGTTGCTGTCGAGCAGCGTGACCGCCAAGCGCGGCTGCAGGATCGCCAGCACCAGTCCCGGCAGGCCCGGCCCGGCTCCCACGTCGAGCAGCGGCGCCTCGCCGACGAAAGGTAGTACCGCCGCGCTGTCGAGCAGGTGCCTGGCCACCATCTCTTCCGGTGAGCGTATCGCGGTGAGGTTATAGGCGCGGTTCCACTTGTGCAACAGCTCGACCAGACGCAGCAGCCGTTCGCGCTGTTCCCCGTCGATGCCGATGCCCAGTGCGGCCAACCCTTCGTCGAGACGCGATTCCACCTGAAGCGTGATGGCATCGCTCATCCGTTGGCCACCCGTGTGTCGTCAAGCAGACGGCGCTTCTTCAGATGAATCAGCAGGATCGATACCGCCGCCGGGGTCACGCCGGAGATCCGCGAGGCCTGGGCCAGGGTTTCGGGGCGAGCCTCGGCGAGCTTCTGGCGAATCTCGTGGGAGAGGCCCTCGACCTGGGCGTAATCGAGATCGGCCGGCAGCGGGGTGGCCTCGTGGCGCTTGAGCTTGTCGATCTCGTCCTGCTGGCGGTCGATGTAGCCCTGGTACTTGGCCTGGATCTGGACCTGTTCGGCCACCGCCTCGTCGCCGACGGGCTCGCCGGTGAGGTGCGCCACGTCGCCATAGCCGAGCTCGGGCCGCTTGAGCAGGTCGAGCAGGCTGTACTCGCGGGCTAGCGGCTTGCCGGTCTTCGCTTCGATGGCCGCCGCCGCCGCCGTGCCGAGCTGCACCCAGCTGGCCTTGAGCCGGGCGCGCTCGCGCTCGATCGCCTCGCGCTTGGCGCTGAACGCGACCCAGCGCGACTCGTCCACCAGGCCCAGCTCGCGACCGGCCTCGGTGAGGCGCAGGTCGGCGTTGTCCTCGCGCAGCAGCAGCCGGTACTCGGCGCGCGAGGTGAACATGCGGTAGGGCTCCCTGGTGCCCAGGGTGATCAGGTCGTCGACCAGCACGCCGAGGTAGGCCTCGTCGCGGCGCGGCCACCAGGCCTCTAGCCCCTTGGCACGGCGCGCGGCATTGAGCCCGGCGAGCAGCCCCTGGGCGCCGGCCTCCTCGTAGCCGGTGGTGCCGTTGATCTGCCCGGCGAAGAACAGGTTGTGGATAAATTTGGTTTCCAGCGAGTGCCTGAGATCGCGGGGATCGAAGAAGTCGTACTCGATGGCGTAGCCGGGCCGGGTGATGTGAGCGTTTTCGAGTCCCTTGATCGAGCGCACCACCGCGAGCTGCACGTCGAAGGGCAGCGAGGTGGAGATGCCGTTGGGGTAGAGCTCGTGGGTATCGAGCCCTTCCGGCTCGATGAAGATTTGGTGGCTCGCCTTGTCGGCGAAGCGGTGCACCTTGTCCTCGATCGACGGGCAGTAACGCGGGCCGACGCCCTCGATCACGCCCGAATACATCGGCGAACGGTCGAGGTTGGCGAAGATGATCTCGTGGCTGCGCTCATTGGTGTGAGCGATGTGGCAGCTCACCTGGCGCGGATGCATGTCGCGACGACCCAGGTAGGACATCACCGGCGTCGGGCTGTCGCCCGGCTGCTCCTCGAGCACGGCGAAATTCACGCTCTTGGCGTCCAGCCGTGGCGGGGTGCCGGTCTTGAGCCGGTCGACCCGGAACGGCAGCGCGCGCAGGCGCTGCGCCAGGGCATTGGAGGGCGGGTCGCCGGCGCGGCCACCGCGGCTCTGATCCAGGCCGATATGGATCACGCCGCCGAGGAAGGTGCCGGTACACAGCACCACCGTCTCGGCCCGGAAGCGAATGCCGGTCTCGGTGACCACCCCGCGCACCGTGTCGTTTTCCACCAGCAGGTCGCCCGCCGCCTGCTGGAAGATCGTCAGGTTCGGCTGGTTCTCCAGCATGCCGCGGATGGCGGCCTTGTAGCGCACGCGGTCGGCCTGGGCGCGGGTGGCGCGCACAGCCGGGCCCTTGCGGGCGTTGAGCACGCGGAACTGGATACCGGCGAGATCGGTGGCCAGGCCCATGGCGCCGCCCAGTGCATCGATCTCCTTGACCAGGTGGCTCTTGCCGATCCCGCCGATGGCGGGATTGCACGACATCTGGCCGAGAGTCTCGATGTTGTGGGTCAACAGCAGGGTCTGACAGCCCATGCGGGCGGAGGCCAGGGCGGCTTCGGTTCCCGCATGGCCGCCGCCGATGACGATGACGTCAAAGCGGTCGGGATACTCCAAGGTACACCTCGTTGCACGTGCGTGCGGATATTGCCAAAGGGGGTGAAAAACAGCCTGCCAGTATAAACCGCCTGTGGGTAAGCGTCAGGGGTTTTCCACATCACGTTGGTCAGTACCGAGTGGAGCAGCTCACTAATCAATACAGAATGATTAAAAGAGAGAAGTTCTGTAGTGGTTGTGACTACTGGTGTGGACAAAAACCGTGGATAAGCGGAATTAATCCTTTGGTATCATCTGCTTGCGCTGTTGACTCTTGCGGTGAGAAAAGGGTGACGAGCTGAGGGCGGCCGGTGGTGAGCCTGTGGATGACCGCGGCGCTTTTCCACAGGGCGGACACTACACCCTTTTTCCACCGCCGGCTACCCGGCTTGTCACCGCGACTGTGAACAGCCGCGTGAGACGCCCAGGAAGTCGACAACCATGCTGCCTGGAGCGGCAAATCGAGGATGAGGAAAAAATTCTTATCCACAGGCCAAAAAAATGCCCTGCCGAGTGCGACAGGGCCTGCCGGAGTGGAGATGAGGCGACTTTTTGGGTCTCAGTGCTTGAGTACCCGGGACAGGAAGCTCTGGGTGCGCTCGTGCCGTGGAGAGTCGAAAAGCGTGTCCGGTGCTGCCTGCTCGACGATCTCACCGCGATCGATGAAGACGACGCGATCGGCGACCTCGCGGGCGAAGCCCATCTCGTGGGTGACGATGATCATGGTCATGCCTTCCCGGGCCAGCTCGCGCATGGCGTCGAGGACCTCGCCGATCATCTCCGGATCGAGCGCCGAGGTGGGTTCGTCGAACAGCATCAGGCGCGGCTCCATGGCCAGCGCCCGGGCCAGGGCGACGCGCTGCTGCTGCCCGCCGGAGAGCTGGCCGGGGTACTTGCCCGCCTGGTTGGCGATGCCCACGCGCGTGAGCAGACGCTCGGCGGTCTCGATCGCGTCGGCGCGGCTCCAGCCGCGCACCTTCATCGGCGCCAGGGTGACGTTGTCGAGCACCCGGAGATGGGGAAACAGGTTGAACTGCTGGAACACCATGCCGACCTCGGTGCGGATCCTCTGCAGCGCACGGCTGCTCTTGCCGTCGGGCAGCAGCTCGTTGCCATCGACCTCGATGTGGCCGGCCTGGAACTCCTCGAGGCCGTTGATGCAGCGAATCAGGGTGGACTTGCCCGAACCACTGGCGCCGATCACCACCACCACCTCGCCGGGGGCGACCGTCAGGTCGATGTCCTTGAGCACGTGCAGCTCGCCGAAATGCTTGTTGACCCGCTCCATGCGCACGATGGGCTGGGCCGCGGCGTGGGAAGTGTCTCGGTTCATGTCGCGCTCCTTATTGTCCGACCAGGCCCTTGCGCTCGAGCAGGCGCAGTGCGAATGACAGGCTCAGGGTTATCGCCAGATAGAGGAGGGCGACCATCAGGTAGACTTCGAGGGCATTGAAGGTGGTGGCGATGTAGACCTGGCCCTGGCGCACCAGCTCGCCGACGCCGATCACCGAGAACAACGAGGTGTCCTTGATGCTGATGATGCCCTGGTTGCCGAGCGGCGGGATCATGCGGCGAAAGGCCTGGGGCCAGATCACGTAGCGGAAGGCCTGGCTGCGCGACAGTCCCAGGGAGAGGCTGGCCTCGCGCTGGCCGCGCTCGATCGACTGCACGCCGCCACGCACGATTTCCGAGATGTAGGCGCCGGAGTTGACCGCGATGGCGGCGATGCCCGCCACCAGGGCGTTGATGGGGCCGCCGAGGAGCTGCGGCAGGCCGTAGAAGATGAACAGTACCTGCACCAGCACCGGGGTGCCGCGGAAGATCTCGATGTAGGCGATCGCCGGCAGCCGCAGCCAGACGAGGGGACTGATGCGCAGCAGGCCGAACAGGATGCCGATGAGGAAACCGATGGCCAGCCCGCCGAAGGAGATCAGCAGGGTATAGGGGATTCCCTTGAGCAGGAAGGGGATGGAGGCGAAGGCCGCCTCCCAGTCGAATTGGAAGGTGACGTCCACTGGGGTTCTCCGGTCAGGGGGCGTCTCGGAAGCCGAGAGACGCGGGCAGGTGGCAACGCCGCGGGGCCGGATCCTCGACCCGGCCCCGCGTCACAGCGCTGGGCTGTCACTCGTCGCTGGCGCTGCCGAACCACTTCTCGTGGATCTCGTCGTAGCTGCCGTCCTCGCGCATCTCGGCCAGCGCCTGGTTGGCGGGTTCGACCCATTCGCTGCCCTTGACGAAGACGATGCCGTACTGCTGGCCCTCGTAGAGCGGTCCGACCACCTTGGTCCGGCCCTCGCCGCGTGTCTGGGCGAAGTAGCTGACGTTGGGGGCATCGTAGAACACGGCGTCGGCGCTGCCGCCGAGCAGGGCCATGTACATGTCGCTGCTGCCGGGGTAGGGGGTGATCTCGGCGCTGTCGCCGAGGTTCTCCTGCAGGAAGTCGTAGCTGGTGGAGCCGACCTTGGTGGCGATGGTCTTGCCTTCGAGGTCTTCGATCTGCTCGACGCCATCCTCGTCGGCGCGCACCAGGATCTTGAGACCGCTGTCGTAGTAGGGGTCCGAGAAGTCGACGATCTCGGCGCGCTCCTCGGTGATGGTGATGCCGGCGATGGCGACGTCGACGTTGCCGGTCTGGACGGCAGGAATGATGCCGTTGAAGTCCATCGTCTCGAGTTCGTAATCGAAGCCGGCACGTTCGGCGACGGCGGCGATGATGTCCATGTCGAAACCGACCATCTCGCCGGTTTCCTGATCCATCATCTCGAAGGGGACGAAGCTCGGGTCGGTCACCACGTCGAGCGTCTCGTTGGCGGCGGCCGAGGCGGTGAGGCCCAGCGCGAAGGCCATGCCCGAAACCAGGGTGGCCGTCTTCACGTGTCGTTTCATACGTTTCCCCATGGTGAATTGTTGTGGCGTTACGCCTTTAAACCATGGCGAGTCCACGGGGAAGCGTCAAGTCGAACGGATTCTGTGCTGTCGCGGTGACGATTGCAGGAAAATCACACCATGAAGGAGGCGCCACAGCCGCAGGTGGTCGTGGCGTTGGGGTTCTGGACCAGGAAACGGGCACCGGCGAGCCCCTCCTCGTAGTCGACGGTGGAACCCACGAGGTACTGGTAGGAGAGCTCGTCGACGACCAGTGCGACGTCGCCGAATTGGATCAGGGTGTCGTCATCGCCGACCGAGTCGGCAAAGTCGAAGCCGTACTGGAAACCCGAGCAGCCGCCTCCCGTGACGTAGACGCGAAGCTTGAGATCGGGCTTGCCCTCCTCCTCGATGAGCGCCTGGAGCCGCTTCCTGGCGGCCCCGGAGAGCATCATGGGAGTGGGAACGAAGGTTTCGGCGCCGCTCATGGGCATCCTCCCCTGGGGAAACGTCGCGCAAATGGTTGCACGAGCGAATCGCGGCGTTGCGCTTCGCCTCGTGCATCGACTCGTCCCGCGTTTCCCTGAGCTGAATGAATCGGTAACTCGCCATTATCCCTAATCCCCAGCAAAACGGTCAACTATTCAGGAAGGGGCGCCTCAGGGAAAGGCGCCCTGTCACCGCTGGGTAGCCACCTCAGGGCATCAGCGCGGGGGCGGCGAGCCCGGCGTTCTCGGCGAAGCCGAACATGATGTTGAGGTTCTGTACCGCCTGCCCCGAGGCGCCCTTGACCAGGTTGTCGATCACCGACAGCACCACCACGGTGTCGCCGCCCGCGGGGCGATGCACGGCCAGGCGGCAGACGTTGGCCCCCTTGACACTGCGCGTCTCGGGGTGGCTGCCGGCGGGCATCACGTCGACGAAGGGCTCGTCGGCGAAGCGCTGCTCGAACAGCGCCTGGAGATCGCCCGGTTCGCTTTTCAGGCGACCGTAGAGGGTGGCGTGGATGCCGCGGATCATCGGCGTCAGGTGCGGCACGAAGGTCAGACCCACCGCGCCTCCGGCGGCGTCGCCGAGGCCCTGGCGGATCTCCGGCAGGTGGCGGTGGCCGCCGGCACCGTAGGCCTTCATCGACTCGCTGGCCTCGGCCAGCAGCGAGGGGACCTTGGCCCCGCGGCCGGCGCCGGTGACGCCCGACTTGCAGTCGGCGATGACGTGCTCGGTGTCGATCAGCCCGGCCTCGAGCAGCGGCAGCAGCCCCAGCTGGACCGCCGTGGGGTAACAGCCCGGCACCGCGATCAGTCGCGCCCGGCGAATGCGCTCGCGATGCATCTCGGGCAGGCCGTAGACGGCCTCGTCGAGCAGTGCCGGGGCGCCATGGGGCTGGCCGTACCACTCGGCCCACACCTCGGCATCGCGCAGGCGGAAGTCGGCGGAGAGGTCGATCACCCGGGTGCCCTGGGCGAGCAGCTCGCCGGCCAGCGCGTGGGCGACGCCGTGCGGCGTGGCGAAGAACACCGCGTCGCAGGCGCCGAGACGTCGCGGGTCGGGCTCGCTGAAGGCCAGCGTGTCATAGTGGCCGCGCAGGTTGGGGTACATGTCGCCCACGCGCATGCCGGCCTCGGAGCGCGAGGTAATGGCTTCGACCTCGACCTCGGGGTGCTGAGCCAGCAGCCTGAGCAGCTCGACGCCGGTATAACCGGTGCCGCCGACGATTCCGACCTTGATCACAACGCGACTCCTTCGAAGTTTGCCTGGCGGGAGCGGCCGTCAACGGGACCGCCCTGTCCGGATATGATACACAAGAGAAGTGGCGGCGACTCAACCGCCTCGTTGTCGCTGTCCCAGGAAACGACCGCACAGGAAACACGCCGTGCCGCGCCTCTCGCTACCCGCCTTCAGCCTGGAAGGCTTTCGCCGCAAGCTAGCCAGTGTCGACGCCTTGCCCCAGCTGTGCGTGCTGGGGGTCGTCTCGGGGGTCGTGACCGGCGCCGTGATGGTCGGCTTCCGGCTGTTGCTGGAACTGGGCGGCTTGCTGTTCATGCCGGGGGGCGACCACGAGGCCTTCGAGGGGCTCGCGCCGGAGTTCCGCGCCGGCCTGCCGTTGCTCGCCGTGACGCTGATCGGCATCTTCCTGTGGCGCCAGCCGGCGGCGGCACGCAAGCTGGGCGTCGGCCACGTGATCGAGCGCCTCACTTACCATCAGGGCCGTTTCCCCCTGCGCAACTGGATCAACCAGTGGTGGGTGGGGGTGGCCACGGTGCTGGGCGGCCTTTCCGCCGGCCGCGAGGGGCCGGCCATCCACCTCGGTGCCGCCGCGGCGAGCGGCCTGGGACAACGCCTGCGGCTGCCGCACAACAGCCTGCGGGTGCTGGTGGCCTGCGGCACGGCGGCGGGCATCTCGGCCTCCTTCAACACGCCGATCGCCGGGGTCATCTTCGCCATGGAGGTGGTGATGATGGAGTACACCATCGCCGGCTTCATGCCGGTCATCCTGGCCTCCACCATGGGCGCCCTGATGGCCATGCTGGTGTACGGTTCGGAACCGGCCATCCAGGTACCCAGCGTCAGCCTGGGCTCGCTGATGAACCTGCCGTGGATCGTGATCACGGCGCTGTTCATCGGCCTGCTGGCGGGGCTGTTCATCCACGTGGCGAGAAGCGAGCGCCTCAGCGGCCTGCCGGTGGTGCTGCGCCTGGCGCTGGTGGCCCTGGCCACGGCGGCGGTGGCGTGGTGGTACCCCGACGTGCAGGGCATCGGCTACGACAGCCTGGATGCGTCGCTGGCGGGGAACCTGACCGTCGACGTGCTGCTGGCGCTGGTGGTGGCCAAGCTGCTGCTGACGGCCATTACCGTGGCCAGCAAGATTCCCATCGGCATCATCGGCCCGGTGCTGGTGGTCGGGGCTGCGGCCGGGGCGCTGGCTGACCTGGTAGGGGCTTGGCTCTTTCCCCAACTGGGCGTCGAGCCCGGGTTCTATGCCATGCTCGGCATGGCGGCGATGATGGGCGCCGTGCTGCAGGCGCCGTTGGCCGCGCTGATGGCGCTGCTGGAGTTGACCCACAATCCCAACATCATCCTCCCGGGCATGCTGGCGGTGGTGGTCTCGGGGCTGACCGCCCGGCAGCTGTGTCACTGCGACGGTTTCTTCATCAGCGTGACCCGCCATGGCCTGCACCCGTTGCAGCAGCCCCTGATGCAGGCGCTCTCGCGGGTCTCGGTCCCGGCGGTGATGGAGCGCAGCTTCGTCACCACGCCGCGCATGGTGACCCGCGAACAGGCCCGGGCACTGCTCATTGCCAAGCCGGCCTGGATCCTGATCCTGCGCTCCACCGGCGACAAGCCGACCCTGGCGCTCAAGGCCGCCGACCTGGCGCGGGCGCTGATCGACGAGCAGGAGCTGGAGGAGATCACCACCGAGGAGGCACTGATCGACCTGCTCGAAGTCCCGGGGCTGCGCCTGGAAATGGCGCCTATCCACTTTCAGGCGACCCTGTCGGAGGCCTTCGAGCGGCTCGAGGACCAGGCCGTCGATGCGCTCTTCGTGGAGTACGGTCGACGGCCGAAGCACAAGCGGATTTCGGGTATCATCACCCGCGGCGCCATCGAACGTTACTATTCGCTCAAGTGATCGACCCGATCGCTGCCGCTTCGTCATCACTCGCCCGGGAGAAGGCATGTATCTCTGGATCAAGGCCCTGCACATCGTGGCCGTCGTGACCTGGTTTGCCGCACTGTTCTACCTGCCGCGCCTGTACGTCTACCACGCCATGGCGCGCGACAAGGGGGAGCAGCAGGCCATCGACCACTTCGTGGTGATGGAGCGCAAGCTTTACCGCGGCATCATGACGCCGTCGATGGTCGCGGTGCTCGGCCTCGGCATCTGGCTGCTCTATCTCATGCCCCACTGGCTCGGCATGGGCTGGATGCACGTCAAGCTGCTGCTGGTGCTGCTGCTGGTGGGCTACCACCACGCCTGCCTGGTCTATCTCAAGCAGTTCGCTGCCGGCCGCTGCCGGCGCTCTCATGTGTTCTTCCGCTGGTTCAACGAGCTGCCGGTGATCGCGCTGCTGGGCATCGTGATCCTGGTCGTGCTCAAGCCGTTCTGATCATGTCGAACGAGATGCGCGAACAACTGCCGATCGTGCTGGTACTGGCCGGTCACGACCCCACCGGTGGGGCGGGGCTCACCGCCGACGGCGAGGCGATCGCCGCCTGTGGCGGCTGGGCCATGACCGTGCCGACGGCCTTGACGGTACAGGACTGTCACGACGTGCGGCGGGTGGCGCCGGTCCCGGCGAACTTGATCCGCGAGATGGCGGGGGCGCTGGCGGCGTTTCGCCCGTCGGCGATCAAGGTCGGCCTGCTGGCCAGTCTCGAGACGCTCGATGCCGTGGTGGAGATCATCGAGGCGCATCCCGGGGTGCCGGTGGTGGTCGACCCGGTGCTCAAGGCCGGGGGAGGCAAAGAGTTATCCACAGCGACCTTGGTCGATGCCTTCCGCTCGCGATTGCTCCCCCGCGTGGATGTCCTGACGCCCAATCGGCTCGAGCTGGCGCGCCTTGCCGGGCCACAGGCCGAGGACGACCAGGCGCGCGCCCAGCGGTTGCTGTCGCTCGGTTGTCGTAGCGTGCTGGTGACGGCCAGCGACGACCCGGCAGCCGGTGTCCCCGGCGATGCTGTGGAGCTGGTGCTGTACGAGGCCGGTGGGCGCTTTGCCTG
Organism: Billgrantia sulfidoxydans; assembly: GCF_017868775.1. Taxonomy (NCBI): domain Bacteria; kingdom Pseudomonadati; phylum Pseudomonadota; class Gammaproteobacteria; order Oceanospirillales; family Halomonadaceae; genus Billgrantia; species Billgrantia sulfidoxydans. The sequence goes on from NZ_CP053381.1 coordinate 4,472,129, forward strand.
GCGCTGGCCGCGGCTGGCGGGTCGATTTCACGGCTCGGGCTGCACTCTGGCCGCTTCCCTGGCGGCGCGTCTCGCCGCCGGAGAGACGCTGCACCCGGCCAGTGAGCAGGCCCAGCGCTTCACCTGGCAGGCCCTGGCGCATGCCTGGCAGCCGGGTGACGGCCAGGCGCTGCCGCGGCGTTCGGCCGTGCAGGGCGTGACCCAAGCCGCCGGCATGAGCGAAGATCCCCGTATCTTCACTGGGGATTCCAAGGTTATCCAAGAAGTTATCCACAGGTCGGGCGGCGCGAGCCCGGCAGCTCCGGTGACGGAGTCAAATCATTTTCGAGACAGCAACGAGGCCGACATGATCACTTCCGCAACGCTCTTCGAACAGGCCTGCCGCCACATTCCCGGCGGCGTCAACTCTCCCGTGCGCGCCTTCAAGGGCCTGCAGCGGCCCCCGGTCTTCATCGAGCGAGCCCAGGGGGCCTATCTGTTCGACGTGGAAGGCCAGCGTTACGTCGACTACGTCGGCTCGTGGGGGCCGATGATCACCGGGCACGCCGACCCGGACGTGCTGGCAGCGGTGCGCAGCCGGCTCGACCAGGGACTCTCGTTCGGCACCCCGACCGCGATCGAGACCACCATGGCCGACCTGATCTGCGACATGATCCCGTCGATCGAGCTGGTGCGCATGGTCAACTCGGGCACCGAGGCCACCATGTCGGCGATCCGGCTGGCGCGCGGTGTCACCGGGCGCGACAAGATCGTCAAGTTCGAGGGCAACTACCACGGCCACTCCGACTCGCTGCTGGTCAAGGCCGGCTCCGGCGCCCTGACCCATGGCGAACCCAGCTCGCCCGGCGTGCCCGCGTCGCTGGCCGAGCACACCATCACCCTGGCCTACAACGACATCGACGAGGTCGAGGCCTGTTTCGAGGAGATCGGCAGCGAGATCGCCTGCATCATCGTCGAGCCGGTTGCCGGCAACATGAACTGCATTCCGCCACAGCCCGGCTTCCTCGAGACCCTGCGTCGGGTTTGCACCGAGTACGGGAGTGTGCTGATCTTTGATGAGGTGATGACCGGCTTCCGCGTCGCCATGGGCGGCGCCCAGGCGCACTACGGCATCGAGCCCGACCTGACCTGCCTGGGCAAGATTGTCGGCGGCGGCATGCCGGTAGGCGCCTTCGGCGGCAAGCGCGAGATCATGGGGCAGATCTCGCCGCTGGGCCCGGTCTACCAGGCGGGGACGCTCTCGGGCAATCCGCTGGCCATGGCGGCCGGCATCGCCCTGCTGACCAAGCTGCGCGAGCCCGGCTTCCACGATGCCCTGGCGCAGCGCGTGGAGACGCTCTGCCACGGCTTGCAGGAGCGTGCCGATGCCGCCGGCATCGACATGATCACCCAGCGAGCCGGTGGCATGTTCGGGCTGTTCTTCACCGGGCAGTCGCGGGTCGACAACTTTGCCCAGGCCACGGCATGCGATGCCGAGACCTTCCGCCGCTTCTTCGCGGCGATGCTGGACGAAGGCGTCTACCTGGCGCCGTCGGCGTACGAGGCGGGCTTCATGTCCAGCGCCCATACGCCGGAAGACATTCAATGGACGCTGGACGCCGCCGAGAAGGCTTTTGCCTTGGTGCGCCAGCCCTGACGAGGCGCCACCGCCACGAGGAGTGACCATGGATGCCACCGCCGCGAACGGCCAGATGCCTTCGTCCACTGCCCTCGACGTGGACGAACTGATCGATTCGCTGGTGGCCTCCCATCGTACCCTCGTCGACGATCTTCCTTACGTGGGCTCCTCCGGCTGCCTGGCGGCGACCCGCTCGCTGATCGAGGACGAGGTGGGCGTGCTCGATGCCCGCCTGACGGGCGAGGAGGACCGGCGCCGCCTGCACGGGCTGAGGGAGTGGCTGGCGCAGGAGCTGGTGCGACTCGAGCCGTGCTTCCACGAACGCGGTGAACCGCGCCCAAGCTGGGTGGTCGGCCGCCAGTCCCTGGCGTTGTGCGATCGGCAGCGGCTGATCATGTCCCAGGCCCTCGACCTGGAGGCCACGGATCCGCTGGCCAGGCGCTGCCTGGACCCGGGCTTCGATCTGGCCTCGCTGCTGGTGGGGCTCTACGTGCGTGACGAGACGCGGCTAGCCCACTACGCACTCGACCGCTACCTGCGGCTATCCGGCGACTACGCCCTCACCCGCCTCCTCTCGGTGTTTGCCGTGTGCCGGTCGCTGGCGGGCGCGCGACGGGCGCTGCAGCGCTGGGAGGCGGGGCGCGGTACGGCGTTTCACCTGGCCGAGGTCATGACCGAGTGCCGGCGCTATCTCGAGCTGGCCGAGCGGGTCTCCAACTTCCGCTTCCCCCCGTTGATCATCGGGGTCGGCGTGTCCGGCAGCGGCAAGAGCCGTTTCATGGCCGAGATCGTCGAGCGGCTGGGTGCCGTGAGGCTCTGCTCGGATGCCGAGCGGCGGCGTCTCCTCGGGCTTTCTCCACAGGCGCTCGAGGCGGCACCGGCTGTGGATATCTTCGGTCCGGAGACCACCGGCCGCACCTACCAGCGCCTGGCCAGCCTGGCTGGACTCCTGCTGAACGCCGGCATTCCCACCTGCATCGATGCCACCTGTCTGACGCGTGCCCAGCGCCGGCTGCTGCAGCAGCAGGGCGAGGCTCGCGGCCTGCCCGTGCTCATCGTCAGCTTCGAGGCCGACGATGACACGCTCAGGGCTCGCATCGTCAAGCGTGCCAGGCGCCAGGGGGGAGACACGACCACCAGCCTCGAGGTTCTCAACCGGCAGCTGGCGCTGTTCGAGGGCTTCAGCGACGAGGAGCGTCAGCATCTGCTGCATCTCGATACTACCGCCGACAACGCCTCTGACACGCTGGCGATGCTGATCCAGCAGCGTGTGTTTGCCGGCTGAACACCCTGCCAGCGGTTCGCCGCTGCCCGTACCCCGCGTCGTGCGGGCGGCCAAGCGCCGCCAAAGGTAATCGAACGTTTACGATGTAAGGAAAACGATACCGAAAGGTTATCGCCTAAGCTTTTGAAAAATAGCGGCTTGTTTCTCATCACGAAAAACGCTCTCCTGTCGCTGTTACTGTTGCGTAACGTTTTCTTCCTCCCTTGCTGACGCCATGCCTCCGGTGCGCCATGCCTTGCGCCCGTCCCGTCTATTCCAGCGCCGCAACCCCTTGCCAAACAAGGAATGAAGAAACGCCTGGCATGGAGAGTGCGAAGGGATTCCCCGACCAGTCACTGCTTCTCCGTCAGCAAGGTGAAGGGGATCGGGGAATGATTTTTTCTTGGGTCAATCCCGGCGAGAGGCGCGAGCGTCTGGTCCTTCTCTGGAAGAAATATCATGCATGATTAGGGAGAAATGACATGAGAAAGCATTACGTGATTGCAGGATCATCGCTGTTGGCACTGGTCCTGGCCATTTCCCACGCGCACGCCAACCCGAGTTCAGGTTCCGCGGAAAATGTCGACCAGCAGGTCAATTCCGCGGCGCTGGCCGTTGGTGGTGCCGGCGGCAACAGTAGTGGCGGCAACGGGGGTAACGGCGGCAGCAGTAACAGCGCTGCCGGCTCCGGCGCCTGGAACAATGCCAGCGAGATGGACGACGGGGCCGACGCAGGCAGTGACGCCGAGATCTCCGCCAACAGCAACGCAACCAGCGATGCCGGGAATGGCGGAGCCGGTGGCATGGGTGGCGCCGGCGGTGCGGCAGGAGCCGGTGGCGATGCCTGGGCCATGAGCGAGTCCTACAACACCAGCACCAGCGTGGTGGCGATCCAGGACCTGCGTTCCACCGTGACCGGTTCACGCATCAACATCACTGCCGGCAATGGAGCGGCAGGCGGTGCCGGCAGCAGCGGTGGCGATGCCCTGGGCGTGAGCGCAGGCATCGGTGTCGGTGGGTCCGGCGGGGACGGTACCGGCGGTGATGGCGGGGCGTCCATGGCCCATGGTGGCGATGGCGCCGATGGCGGCGACGGTGCCGGCCTGGGCCTGGGGCTGGGGCTTGGCGCAGGCCAGGGCGGCAATGCCGACGGCAGCAACGGCAGCGGGGGTGCCGACAGCAGCGCCGTGGGCGGGCTGGCTGGCAACGTCGCCGGGGATGATGTCGAGGACAACGTGTCCACCTCGGCGGGCGGCAGCAGCAGCGGCGACGCCACTGCCTCGCCCTCTGTCGCGGGGGGCACCGGCGGGGCCGGAAGCGGCACCGGTACCGGCACCGGTAGCGGCACCGGCACCGGCGGCGCCGGCGGTTCGGGCGGCGATGCCATGGCGGGCGCCGGCGGCAGCTCCACCGGCAATGGCGGCGGTGGCGGCGGCGGCACCGGCACCGGCGGCGATGCCTATGCCTACGCCGGCGACGGCGGCGACGGCGGCAACGGTGGCAACGGCGGCAGTGCCTCGCTCGTCACCGGGGGCGCCTCGATGGCGGCAGGCGCCGGTACCTTCGGCGGCATCGCCAACATGAACCTCTCCACCGGCATCTACAACTCGCAGCTGGCGGGCACCAACGTGGCGGCACACAGCAACGTCAATATCGGCAACTGATGGCTGGCGTGAGCTGAAGGCAAAGGGCCGGTGGCAAGGCTGCCGGCCCTTCCTTGGTCCCATTGACGAAGCTGCGAAGAGGGGGCGATGCCATGAGGGGTAACGGGCGAGCGATGCATGTTGTGCTGGCGGCCGGCTTGAGCCTTGCCAGCCCGCTGATGTTGGCGGCGGACGAAGTCACCACGGAGTTCGATGGACTCCATCGCATCGAGCCAGGTGAGCTGCAGAGCATTACCGGCAGGGAGGGGTTCCGCGATCTGGTCAACGTCCAGAGCATCCAGAGCATGGAAGCGGTGGCACAGGGAGCGTCATTTACCGCCGATACGATTGTCTCGGGCAATATCACCGTCGAGGCCAATGCCATGGACAACGTTTCGGGAATCACCCTGATGAACCTCATGACGGGACATGCCAATGCGGTCTCGACAGGGGTGAGCATCAGCGTCTATGCGCCCCAGTGAGACTGGGCAAGGAGGGGGGCATGACCGGAACCCTACGAAGGCTGGGCGCGTCGTCGGCCTGTCTCGTCATCGGTCTGGCGGCGCTTCCAGTGCAGGCGGCCGGGGTGACGATAGCGCTGAACGGAGGCTTCGGTTCCGTGACGGTGGCGGCCAGGAGTCATCACGAGATGCGCTGGGACGGTGTCGTCGCCCAGCAGTACGACTACAGCTGCGGTGCGGCCGCGGTGGCGACCCTGCTCACGTATCACTACGACCGGCCCACCACCGAGGCGGACGTCTTCGAGTCGATGATTCGTGTGGGTGAAGTCGAACAGATTCGGGAGCAGGGCTTCTCCATGCTCGACATGAAGCGCTATCTCGATGGCCAGGGGTTGAACTCGGATGGCTTCCGGGTGGGGCTCGACGATCTGGAGCGCATCGGGATTCCCGCCATCACCCTGATCAATACCGGAGGCTACCGACACTTCGTGGTCCTCAAGGGGATGGACGCCAATAGCGTGCTGCTGGGCGATCCGGCCGTGGGCACCGTGGCGGTGCCCCGGGCGCACTTCGAGTCGATCTGGAGCGGCCTGGTGCTGGGTGCACGCGCCGAGGTGGAAATCGCCAAGGCCAACTTCAACCATGAGCGTGACTGGCGCATCCGCCCCGCGGCTCCCGTCGGCAGTGCCGTCGATCGCGCCGACGTGGCCTCCCTGCTGCTGCAACTGCCGGCGATCAACGAACTGGGGCGTTAACGACATGAGAATGTGCCGAATCCCATGGCGAGCGGCCGCGAGTCACCGGCGTGACCTGGCCCCGCCGGACCTTCCTGCCCGGCCCGGGTGCCTCGGTTGGCTGGGCATCGTGTCACTGTGCCTGTCCAGCGCCGCGCTGCCGGCGGCCGACTTCGCCTACCTGGAGCCGCTCGCCGAGGAGGAGCTGAGAGAGCTGCGCGGCGGGTTCCAGATCTCCGGGCTCGACATGAGCTTCGGGGCCACCCTGCAGACCCTGGTCGACAACGTGCGGATGGACACCGTCTTCGTCATCAACGGAGCGGGCACGGAGATCGTATCCCAGACGATCACCCAGCACGGCGCCATCGATGGCCAGGTCGTCAGCCAGGTCGGGCAGGGCAGCGGCAAGGCCATCATGGAGTTGACCCCGAGCGGTATCAACCTGGCCGGAATGAAGGATTTCCCCGGCCTGGTGGTGAACGACGCCAAGGGTTTCACCTCGGTGTTCCACTCGGCGACCCGCGACGCCATTCTCGGCAGCGTGGTCAGCAATGCCTCGCAGCGCGAGATCCAGCAGCGGCTCGACATCGGTGTCCAGGTGAACAACCTGCCCGCCCTGCAAGCGGCCCAGCAGCGTCATGCCATCACGGAGTCCCTGGCCCGCTAAACGCACGAGTGTCAATAAGGCCCGGTAGTCGGCACCGGGCCTCCGGCCGTGGTTCAGAACACGTTGGAGCCGAAGGGCACCCGTAGCGTTAACACGGTGTTGGGGGCGTCGTCGGTCACGCCCAGCTCCAGGCCCAGGTTGACCGAGACATCCTGGTTGAGCTGGTAGGACCAGCCCAGCAACAGCGAGCCGACATTGAGGGTGCGTGAGCTCTGGGTCACTCTGGCGTCGTCGTCGAAGTACTCGGTTTCGGTCTTGCCGATGAAGTCGTTCTTGAAGCCCAGGGTGAAGGAGGCCCGCGGATTGATGGCGTAGGCCATGCCGAAACTCAGGCGCACCGCATCGCCCGGATCCACCTCGCCGATGTGCAGCTCGTCGGTGAGTTGAATGTCGACGTCGTCGCTCATGTTGTAGAGGTAACCGAGGTTGGCGAAGAACACCGCCGGGTCGGAGGGAAACAGGGCGGTGATGCTGGGCTCGATGGCATGGAAGCCGGAGCCGGTAGCCAGCTCCTTCTCGATGCCGTCGGAATCGCGGGCGATGTCGAAGGGGCCGTCGCCGGTGACGCTCTTGTAGCGCAGGTTGCCGACGAAGAAGGGCCAGCCGTTGTGGCCGCGGTTGAGCTGGTAGCGCGCGGTGACTTCGATGTCCCCCAGGCCATTGCCGGAAAGGTCGCGGTCGATGTCGAAGCTGTCGTCGCCGACCGTGGGGACCGTGGCTCGCACGGTATCGTCGCGATAGACATAGGGCACCTTGAGCTCCATCTCGAGCCGGTCGGTGACACCGAGGCGGCCGGTCAGCGCCGCCGTCCAGATGTCGCGCTCGGCCTCCTCGGCGCTGAAGACTCCGATCAACAGGGTGCTGAGGATCTCGATGCCGCGAAAGGTCAGGCGGTTGACCCCCGAGTGGGAGTACTGCAGCGACGGCTCGAGCACCAGCCGACCGCGCGGCGTCAACACGCCGCCGATGTCCGCGATGGCCTGGACTTCGGGCTGCTCGGGCGGTGCTTCGACCGGGGCCTGGCCCACGGGGGAGGTGATGCCTCCCGGGGTAGCGGATTCTTGGGCCACCACGACCTGGGACAGGCCCAGGGCGGTGGTCAACAGCAGGGCTTGCATTCTAGTCATGTGTCGTTTCCCTTGGTGTCCCGGTTCCGGGGAACCGTTGTGATGAGTGTCGATCGACGATGCGCTGGATGTCGTACTTGTCCAGCAGGCGGTAGAGCGTGACGCGCGAGACCCCTAACTCCCGCGACGTGCGTGCCACGTTGTGGCGATTCCGCTTCAGTGCGTTGAGAATGGTGCTGCGCTCTGCCTGTTCACGGATTTCCTCCAGAGTGGGTGGCTGAAGTGGCTTGCCCGGGTTGGCAATGGGAATGTCCTCCGCCTCGATGCGGGGAGGATTCGACATGAGCATGGCGCGGCAGACCGTATTCATCAGCTCGCGAATGTTGCCCGGCCAGTCGTGGTCCTGCAGTCGCGCCATGGCGGCTGGACTGAAGCCCGTCAGGCCGGAAGGCCTGTAGTGCTTGAACTGTTCGAAGAAGAGCTCGACGAGTGGCTTGATATCCGGCTTCCTCTCCCGCAGCGGCGGTATCAGGATCTCGAGCACGTTCAAGCGATAGAAGAGGTCGAGCCTGAAACGCCCCTCCGCCACGAGCGCAGGCACATCCCTGTTGGTTGCCGCGAGGATGCGCACGTCTGCTCGGGTTTCCTTGCGGCTGCCCAGGCGAAAGAAACGGCGGCTCTCGATGAAGCGCAGCAGGGTCGCCTGCAGGTCATAGGGCAGCTCGCTGATCTCATCCAGAAACAGGGTGCCCCCGGCAGCGGCTTCGATCTTTCCCGTGCGACGACTGTGTGCATCCGTGAAGGCCCCCTTTTCGAAGCCGAACAGCTCGGATTGGATCAGGTTGGGCGGAATGGCACCGCAGTTGACCGCAACGAACGGACCCTCGGCGCGGGAGGAAAGCTCGTGGATGGCCCTGGCGGCCAGCTCCTTGCCGGTTCCCGACTCGCCGCTGATGAACACCGGGGCATCGACGTCGGCGAGGGCATGGATCTGCTCGACGACGCGACGCATGCCGGGGGTGGAGCCGACCATGATCTTCCTGGCGACATGCAGGCGTGCCTGCGTGTCGGCGCGGGTCGACACGGCATGCAGCTTGGCGACGTTGCGCAACAGGCAGACCAGCCCGGGCAGGTCATCCCCGACATGCACGCTGTGGAACAACCGGACAAGCGCGGGCCGGACCCGGGCATCGCTGGCTTGCCGAGCGTTGGTCAAGGCCACCCATTCGAAGCCGCTGTCGAGAACGAGGCCTTCCAGGGCCGACAGACTCTCGGCATCCTCTCCCTGCAGCTGGACGAGTCCGACGTGAAAGTTGCCCTCTGCCATGCAATGGCACGCTTCCTGGTGACTGGCGGCGAGCGTGGTGATGCAACCCTGTTCGTTCAGCGCCGCCAGCAACCTGCGCGAACGCTCGGGGGCTCGATCCAGCAACATCACGTTGGGGGGCGTTTCCATGGCGGATATCCCTAATGACTGCCTCTGGCACGACTCCCTTGCCTGTCTCAGTGCCTCGATTCTCGCTTGTAGCTGGGAGGCACGCTGAACAGGTTGCGCCTGGCCCAGTTCATCGCCTGCAGCCGGTTGTGAACCTTGATTTTCCGGAAAATATTGTAGAGATGGGATTTCACGGTGTGCTCGCTGACGAACAGCTTCTCGGCGATTTCCGAGTTGGTGGCCCCCGTGCCGAGAAGCCCGATGATCTCCAGCTCGCGCTGCGTCAAGCCGCAGGCCGGGCGGTAGGAGTTCATCTGCTGCCGACGCAGCAGCTGGATCATGCGCGACATCAAGGTGCGCGACATCCAGAGGCTACCGCTGTGAAGCGCCTCGATCCCCTTGCAGATCAGCTCCAAGCTGTCGTTCCGATAGAAGATCCCCTGCAGATTGAGCGACGAGAGCAGTTCGACGGCGTGTCCTTCGTCACGCACATTGAATGCCGCAAGGCTGATGTTCTCCTTGCCATCCGCTGCGGCCTGCCATCGCTGCATGTTCGCTTCGCTCAGGTGATCCAGGTCGAGAATCACCAGGACGTCCTCACCTTCATCCATGGATGGCATGGCCTCGGTGTCGACAGCAATGACCTCATGATCCAGCTGGTGTTGAAGGTGTTCGATGAACAGCTTCGACTGAGGGTTGATGGCGGTTACAAGAAGGATTTGGAAATCCATGGCGGCCATGCTCGCCCCTCCTTTATCCGAATTTCAAAATGTAAAAAAATGTAAAATTACGGTGCTTATCGGAGTCTCGGCCATAAACGGCAAAGTTGTTAATACAACTTTTGCATATAGAAGTCGCCATTTATTCTCATGCGTTCTAATTTCTCATACCAGCTGGCTGGTCTCAGAGATATCAGCCTGTTCAAGGGAGTACCTTTCCAGAAACGAAATTCGCTTAAAAATCCAGTTAAAACAATCAACTATAATTATTATGTGATGGTTTTACGGAACAGGGTTACGCCAGGTTTGCAGAGACTGGTGTTGACCGAAGTATTAGGCCGTGACGCCGCGAGTCGGCGCTTTTTCCTCCCTTGCGGCTGATGAAATCCCTTCCGAATTTACCTTTATGCAACACATGCATACAAAGTAGAAAATAAAAAACTCATTAAAACAGTGAGTTACATTTTTGGCATGTCATTTGCTCCTTACATGGCGAGTGACGGCAAGCGTTCATTCTCGAGCATTACAACCATCAGGCAATGGCATGACATCAATCACGCCGAGAACGACACATAGGCAAGGATATGGGCCTCGGTCGCGGACAAAGCGCAGATGCTTTTCGGTAGCGGTGGACTGGGAGCGGAATCCGACGACGCACGATCACTTGACCCTCCGCATGCCGTTCCAGATGTGACGGCTCGCCCCGTACCGCGCCGGCGGCGCCGGACGGTACGGGACCTGCGAGAGGGGACATCAAGCGGACGACAGCGAGATGGAGGCGTCGCGATTGCGCGCCAGCTGGTGCTTTTCCATGAGGCGATAGAGCGTCACGCGGGAAACGCCAAGCTCATCGGCCGCCTTCTTGACCTTGTGCTTGTTGCGGCGCAGGGCGCAGATCAATGCCTCCTTCTCGGCATGGTTACGCGCCTCTTCGAGCGTGACGACGTTGCGGTTCAAGGTGCGCCGCTCCAGGCCCAGATCGATGGGTTTGATCAAGCGCTGCTCACACATGATCATGGCACGGCGTACCCGGTTGATCAGCTCCCGGATATTGCCCGGCCAGGAGTATTGACGCATGAGGGCCAGGGCTTCCTGGCTGAAGCCGCGAACCTTCATGGATTTCTCTTCGATGAATTTATCGAAGAAGAACTTGGCCAGGATCTCGATATCCTCCTGGCGCTCCCTCAGTGGGGGGATGGGAACCTGCAGCACATTGAGCCGATGATAGAGATCTTCGCGGAAGCGTCCCTCCTCGATGGCCTTCTCGAGGTCCATGTGGGTAGCCGACAGCACGCGGACATCGACATGGATCTCATCGACCGCACCGATACGCTGAATGGTTTTTTCCTCCAGGAAGCGCAGCAGGTTGACCTGCAGCTCAAGGGGGAGATCGCCTATCTCATCCAGGAAAAGAGTGCCCCCCGCGGCCGCCTCGATCTGTCCGATCTTCATCTGGCTGGCGCCGGTAAAGGCGCCCTTTTCATGTCCGAAGAGTTCGGACTGGATCAGGTTGCTGGGCAGGGCGCCGCAGTTTACCGCGACGAAGGGTGCCGGAGCGCGCATCGATCGCTCGTGTATGGCACGGGCGGCAAGCTCCTTGCCCGTGCCTGACTCGCCGCTGATGAAGACGGGAGCATCGACGGAGGCGACGCGCCTGATGGTGTCGAATACCTTCTGCATGGCGGGGACCGTTCCCACCATCTCGAATTCCGCTGCCTGGGGCTTGGCCGCTCTCTCCTCGACCCTGAGCCGTTTCATGGCCGCGGCATGCTGCATCAGGCAGTCGACCTGGTCGACGTCGATGGGCTCGGGCTGAAAGGCCATGAAAAGATTGCCCAAGGTCTTGCACAGCACCGGGTCGTCGGGTTCCGGCTCATGGAGCAGTGCCATCCACTCCATGTCCGAGCGGATGACGAGCAGTTCGATACGCTTCAGGTCATCATGGCTGTCGTGCAGGAAAAGAATGCCCGCGGCGTACTCAGCCTCGCTCAATCGAGCCTCGGCCTGGGACAGGGAGCCTGCCGTGTCGATGCGCCAGCCTTTTTTCTGCATGCCTTCAACGAATTCTTGATGGTTGTGGCTCAGCGAGCCGACCATCAAGAGTCTTGCCTTGTTATCCATTATCGCTCGTCCCTTTTCGAATCCTTCGAGGTTAAAGCAAGCGTTGGTTTTTTTTCGTTACCTTCCCTTTATGTTTACTAAATTAGATAGCCGATTGGTATCGGGTCTATAACATTGTTTAACCAAGCCAAGGTCTTGCCGGCTTTCCGGTCAAGATTCCATGACTTGATTTCATTCTTGTCGGTTCGGCGGCTGCGTTGGAGGCAAAGGGGGATCCACTGCCGAGTCACACCGCTTCCCGCAATGTCATCGTCTCGAGGCTGGATGTAAAGATAGGTTACGAACACCCACACAACAAGCCTGCGCGGGTAATATGCCGTACCGGTATTGTTGTTCGTTATCGTGCTGCAACTTCGGCATACCGCGCCTTCGGTCGGAAGAGAGGCTGGTTCAGCCCGACTCAAGGCTCGTGTAAGATGATGGCCTGCGGGTCTTCATTGAAGAGGAAGTATCGTGTCCCCTACCGACGCGCTGGTCCTGGCCAGCGGTAATCCCGGCAAGATCCGTGAGTTCGGCCAGCTTTTCGCGCCTCTTGGGCTGCGGGTCCGGCCCCAGGCCGACTTCGGCGTGACCGACGTCGAGGAAACCGGGCTCACCTTCATCGAGAACGCCTTGCTCAAGGCACGGGCGGCCAGTCGGGCCAGTGGCCTGCCGGCGCTGGCCGACGACTCCGGGCTCGAGGTCGATGCGCTGGCGGGCAGCCCGGGCATCTATTCGGCGCGCTACGCCGGTGAACCCAAGAGCGATGCGCGCAACAACGCCAAGCTGCTGGAATCCCTGTCGGGGGTCTCGGGAGCCGCCCGCAGCGCGCGCTACTGGTGCGCGCTGGTCTACCTGCGCCACGCCGAGGATCCGGTGCCGATCATCGTCCAGCGCAGTTGGGAGGGGGAGATCCTCGAGCAGCCGTGCGGTGAGGGTGGCTTCGGCTATGATCCGCTGTTCTGGCTGCCTGCGCTCGGCAGGAGCGTCGCCGAGCTCGATGCCGCGGAGAAGAATCGCCTCAGCCACCGTGGGCGGGCCCTCGAGGCCATGCTGGCGGCCCTGCGCGAGGCGACCCGGCGCTGATGCCGGCAGCCACCCGGAAGGCGTCGGCACTGCCGCCGCTGGCGCTCTATGTGCACGTGCCCTGGTGCGTGCGCAAGTGCCCCTACTGCGACTTCAATTCCCACGGGGTGGGCCGGGGCGCCGAGTTGCCGGAGGCCGAGTACCTGGCCGCCCTGTTCGACGATCTCGATGCCGACCTGCCGCTGGCGGCGGGCCGGCCGCTGGTCAGCATCTTCATCGGTGGCGGCACGCCGAGCCTGATGTCGGCCGACTTCTATGCGCGCTTTCTCGAGGGGCTGACGCGGCGCCTGCCGCTCGACGAGCGGGTCGAGATTACCCTGGAAGCCAACCCCGGCACGCTGGAGCGGGGGCGCTTCCTTGGTTATCGCCGGGCCGGCATCAACCGGCTGTCGCTCGGCGTGCAGAGCTTCCAGTCGGCCCAGCTCGGGGCCCTGGGACGAATCCACAGCGGTGACGATGCCGTTGCCGCGGTGGCCGAGGCACGCACGGCCGGTTTCGATAACCTCAACCTCGACCTGATGCACGGCCTGCCGGGGCAGACTCCCGAGCTGGCCCTGGCCGACCTGGAGCGCGCCCTGGCGCTCGCGCCGGAGCACCTCTCCTGGTACCAGCTCACGCTCGAGCCCAACACCGAGTTCCACTCGCGCCCGCCCGTGCTGCCCGAGGAGGAGCTGCTCTGGGAGATCCAGGACCTTGGCCATGAGCGGCTCGAGGCGGCGGGCCTTTCGCGCTACGAGATTTCCGCCTACGCGCAGCCTGGGCGGCGCTCCCGCCACAACCTCAATTATTGGCGCTTCGGCGACTACTTGGGCATCGGGGCCGGCAGCCACGGCAAGCTGAGCGCCGTGGACGAGTCGGGGAGGCTTTGGGTCGAGCGCCGCTGGAAGACGCGCCAGCCCGAGGCCTACCTGCGCCGGCGTCGCGATCCGCGCGGCTTCGTCGCCGGCAGCAGCCGGGTCGACGACGCCGAGCTGCCGCTGGAGTTCGCCATGAACGCGCTGCGCCTCGTCGACGGTGTGGCCATGGCCGATTGGCCGGCCCACACCGGGCGCCCCCTCGCGGTGCTGAGCGAACGGCTCGCTGCGGCATATGAAAAAGGACTTCTTGTGGAAGATCGTGAAAGGCTTCAGGCTTCGCCGCGAGGTCTATTATTCTTGAACGAGCTGCTGGCGCTCGTGGACGACGCCGGCACGAAATGATCTCGACACCCTGAACGGAGATTGCCCATGCTCAAAGCTACCCGATTCGTTGCCCCCCTCGCGGCTGCCTTGCTGCTCGCCGGCTGTGCCACCACCGATCCCTATTCGGGGCAGACCCAGCGCAACAAGACCCTGTCGGGAGCCGGGATCGGTGCGGCTGTGGGTGCCGCCGCCGGTGCCCTGTCGGGCGACGGCAGCACCAGCCGTCGCGATCGCGCCGCGATCGGGGCGGTCGTGGGGGCCGCGGCGGGAGCCGGCATCGGTGCCTACATGGATCGTCAGGAACAGCAGCTGCGCGAGAGCATGCGCGGTACCGGCGTCGACGTCGAGCGCCGCGGCGACGACATCGTGCTCAACATGCCGAGCAGCGTGACGTTCGGCTTCGATTCCAGCGATCTCACCGTGCAGGCGCGCAATGCGCTCAACGACGTCGCCAACGTGTTGACCCAGTACACCGATACCCGCGTCAACATTGCCGGGCACACCGACAGCACGGGCGACGACGCCTACAATCAGCGGCTCTCCGAGCGCCGCGCCGAGGCCGTCGGCAGCTACCTGGCCCAGGCAGGCGTGGCACGCAATCGCCTCTCGATGAACGGTTACGGCGAGAGCCAGCCGGTGGCGAGCAACAACACCGAAGAGGGCCGGGCCCAGAACCGTCGCGTCGAGATCACGCTGACGCCGATCGAATCGCAGTTCCCGCAGCAGTAAGCGTCCTCCAACCGCGACATTGCCCTGCAGGCCCGCCACTGCCAGTGGCGGGTCTGTTCGCTGGTCGCTTCCGTTGCGCCTGAGGTCACCGTTCATGCTCTCCTACCAGCATGCCTACCACGCCGGCAATTTTGCCGATCTCCACAAGCACCTCGTGCTGCATGCCGTGGTCGATCACCTGCTGCGCAAGGCCTCGCCGATCACCTTCGTCGATACCCACTCCGGACGCGGGGTCTACCCCCTGGACGCGCCCGAGACCCAGCGTCTCGGCGAGTATCGACACGGCGTGTTGCCGCTGTGGCGGGAACGGGGTCGCCTGGCTGACGAACCGTTGCTGGCAAGCTGGCTCGATGCCGTCACCGACCTGCAGCACGGCGGGCCTCGGCTCGAGGTCTATCCCGGTTCGCCCTGGTGGCTGGCCCGGCGACTGCGCCACGGCGATCGGCTGTGGCTCTACGAACTGCACCCCGGTGAGCACGACCACTTGGCGCAGCAGCCGCTGCCGGCGAATGCCCGGCGGATTCACGGCGATGGCCTGGCGGGCCTGGTCCAGGCGCTGCCGGTCCCCACCCCACGGCTCTGCGTGCTGATCGACCCCAGCTTCGAGCGCAAGGAGGAGTACGCCGAGGTCGCCGGTACGCTGCTGGCGGCGATGCGCAAGGCGCGTCATGGCGTGGTGCTGGTGTGGTACCCGCTGCTGCCGGCTGGGCGTCACCTCGAGCTGCTCGAGCGGCTGCGTGACGGCGGGCTGCGCAAGATCTGGCGCAGCGAGCTGACGCTGCGCCCGCCCGGCGGGGAGCACGGCATGTACGGCAGCGGCATGCTGGTGGTCAACCCGCCGTGGGGACTGGACGAGCGCCTCGCCGCGGCCATGGCGCGGGCCACGCCGCTGCTGGGCGAGGCAAGCCGCTACACGGCCGGTTGGTGGGTGGCGGAGTAGCAGGCTACTTGCCGATACAGAAGCTGCCGAAGATCTCGCCGAGGAGGTCGTCGGCGCTGAATTCGCCGGTGATCTCACCCAGGGCCTGCTGGGCGTCGCGCAGATCCTCCGCCAGCAGTTCGCCGGCGCCATGGCCGGACAGCTGCGCCTCGCCGCTCTCGAGGGCCCGCTGGGCACGATCGAGGGCGTCGAGATGGCGGCGGCGGGCCGAGAAGCGTCCCTCGGTGGTGGTGGAGTATCCCATCACCGTCTTGAGGTGCTCCTTCAGGTTATCCACCCCCTCTCCGGTTCGCGCCGAGAGGCGTATCACCGGCGGCGTCGTGGACAACTCCGCTGTCGCTGCCTCCCGGCTGGCGTCGATCTTGTTGCGCACCAGGGTCAGGCGGGAGGGGTCGGGGAGGCGCGCGACGAACTCGGGCCAGATCGCCATGGGATCGGTGGCATCGGTGGTGGCGGCGTCGACCAGCAGCAGCACACGATCGGCCCTTTCGATCTCGGCCCAGGCGCGGGCCACGCCGATCCGCTCGACCGCATCCGGCGTGTCGCGCAGACCCGCGGTGTCGATCACGTGCAGCGGCATGCCATCCAGATGGATGTGCTCGCGCAGCACGTCGCGGGTGGTGCCGGCGATCTCAGTGACGATGGCGGTCTCCTGCTCGGTGAGGGCGTTGAGCAGGCTCGACTTGCCGGCGTTGGGCCGCCCGGCGATCACCACGCTCATGCCTTCACGCATCAGGGCCCCCTGGCCGGCGGCGGCGCGCACCTCGGCGAGTTCGGCCTGAACGGCGCCGAGCATCTCGGCCACCCGGCCATCGGCGAGGAAATCGATCTCCTCCTCGGGGAAGTCGATGGCCGCCTCTACGTACATGCGCAGCTCGATCAGCCGCTGTACCAGCGCCTCCACTCGACGCGAGAACTCGCCCTGCAGCGAGCGCAGGGCGTTCTCGGCCGCCGTCCTCGAGCTGGCCTCGATCAGGTCGGCGATGGCCTCGGCCTGGGCCAAGTCGAGCTTGTCGTTGAGAAAGGCGCGCTCGGAGAACTCGCCGGGTCTGGCGAGACGGGCGCCGAGCTGCACGCAGCGCTCCAGCAGCAGGTCCATGATCACCGGTCCACCATGCCCCTGCAGCTCCAGCACGTCCTCGCCGGTAAAGGAGTGCGGGCCGGCAAAGAAGAGGGCAATGCCCTCGTCGATGATCGTCCGGTCGCCATGGAAGGGACCGTAGTGGGCGCGCCGGGGCTCGGGGCAGTGACCCACCATGGCCTCGGCGATCGCCGCGCACAACGGCCCCGACGCGCGGATGATGCCCACCCCGCCACGCCCCGGCGGGGTGGCCAGGGCGGCGATGGTGTCCTGGTGATAGAGCGGATGCGACATTGGCTGGCCCTGTTGGTTGCGGCGTCACACGCGGCATTGTCCCGTCGTGGGCCCCCAAACGCCAGACCCCCGCGGGGCGGGGGTCTGGGGTCTGGGGCGACGCCTGGTGCGCTCAGCGCTTGCTCTTGGCCGCCTTGCCCACGCTGGGGTCGTTCTCGATCTTGCGCGTGATCACGTACTGCTGGGCAATCGAGATGACGTTGTTGACCACCCAGTAGATGACCAGGCCGGCCGGGAACCACAGGAAGAAGAAGGTGAAGACGATCGGCAGCATCTTCATGATCTTCGCCTGCATGGGGTCCGGCGGCGTGGGGTTGAGCAGCTGCTGCACGAACATCGAGGCACCCATCAGGATCGGCAGGATGAAGTACGGATCCTTCATCGACAGGTCCTGGATCCAGAGCATGAAGGGGGCATGGCGCAGCTCGACGGACTCCAGCAGCATCCAGTAGAGGGCGATGAACACCGGCATCTGCACTAGGATCGGCAGACAGCCGCCCAGAGGGTTGATCTTCTCCTTCTGGTAGAACTTCATCATTTCCTGGGACATCTTCTGGCGGTCGTCGCCGTACTGCTCCTTGAGGCGCTGCATCTCGGGGCCCAGCTTGCGCATGCGGGCCATGGACTTGTAGGCCTTGGCGGAGAGCGGCCACATGGCCAGCTTGACCAGGATGGTCAGGACGACGATCGACCAGCCCCAGTTGCCGATGATGTCCTGGATATGATCGAGCAGCCAGAACAGCGGGTTGGCGATGAACCACAGCCAGCCGAAGTCGACGGTCAGGCGCAGGTTGGGGGCCACCTCCTCGAGGTAGCTCTGCACCTTGGGTCCCATGTAGAGCGTGGCGCCCAGGCGGGCTTCGCCGTCTGCCGCCACCGAGGTCACCGGGCCGGCAAAGGCGGCCACGCTGCGGTTGCGTGAATCGGTGGTGGCGTATTGCAGGTTCTGCTGGTTCTGGGGCGGCGCCCAGGCCGAGACGAAATAGTGCTGGATGATGGCGACCCAGCCGCCCTGAACGTCACGGTTGTTGAACTTGCCGGACTGGATGTCGTCGAAATCGACCTTCTGGTAGCGGTCTTCCGGCGACGAGTAGGCCCCCCCCAGGTAGGACTTCATGCCCATCGAGACGCCGCTGGAGGGGTCGGGGCTGTTGTCCCGCGCCAGCTGGCCGATGAAGCGGGCCGTGATCGGCTCCTCGGTGTTGTTGGCCAGGAGGTAGCTGACCTCGACCGCATAGCTGCCGCGTTCGAAGGAGAAGCGCTTGATCACGTCGACGCCGTTCACCTCGCCGTGAAGGTCGACGTCGAGGCGGCCCTCGTCGTCGGCCAGGCGGTAGCTGGTGTTCTCCGGCGTGAAGCCGATGCGGCCCCCGTGGCCGTCCACCTGCAGTCCCGAGCGGGCCACGTAGCTGCGTGTCTCGTTGTCCGAGAGCAGCACGTAGGGGCGGTCGGAGCCCAACGCCACGCGATGCTGGGGCAGGGCGGCGTAGACGATGTCACCCCCCTGGGGGTCGATGCGAACGTCGAGCACGTCGGTCACCACGGCGACCAGATCGCGCGTGCCGCTCGACGGCTCCGCCTCGGCCGGCATGTCGCCGGCCATCTCCTGTTCCGCCCGAGGCGCGGCGGGTACCGCCAGGCCATCCTCGTCAGGTGCCTGCTGCTCGTCGGCGGCCGGTGCGGTGATGGCGGGAGCGTCAGGCTCAGGAGCAACCTGGCCATAATCCTGATTCCACTGCACGACCAGCAGGTAGGCGAGCACGGCCAGTGGAATCAGCAATAGGAGTCGTTTTACGTCCATGAGGGTTCTGCCCGGTGGGTAGTGAACATGCCGCTGGAACGAAATCCGCTGCCATGTAGGAAAGGTCGATAGCCTGCCGAGACAGGCTATCGAAGCGGAGTAAAGACTCCGTATCCGGTCAGGAGGTCATCGACTTACGGACGTCACGCTCCAGGCGGCGCCACATGCCGAAGAACTGGCGATGCAGCGTGGCCCGGTCCAGCTCGTTCGCGCCACGCCGAGCCAGCAAGACGATGTCGACGGCGGGTAGCGAGCGCTGCTGCAGGCGGATGGATTCACGAGCGAACCGCTTGAGGCGATTGCGATCCACGGCCCTGCGGACGTTCTTCTTGCTGATGACCAGGCCAAGGCGGGGGTGGTCCAGTCCATTGGGGCACGCCAGGGCCATCAGCCCCTTGCCATGTACCTTGAATGCAGCGTGATCGAAAACGTATCGATAATCCCCGGCAGTCAGCAGACGCAGCTGCTTGGGGAAACCATGACCGGACACGCGCAATCCGAGATCAGGCGCTCAGACGCTTGCGGCCCTTGGCGCGGCGGCGAGCCAGAACGGCGCGACCATTCTTGGTAGCCATGCGCGCACGGAAACCGTGGACACGCTTGCGCTTCAGAACGCTGGGTTGAAAGGTACGTTTCATAACACTGGATTCCCACGTGGTTTATTGACGGAACGTCTTACAGGAATGCCCTGGCTCCCGCGATAGGAACCAGGGGCGGATTCGGTTCAAGACCGGAAATTGTAGAGACTTCGGCTGCCCGACGCAATTGTTCCGCTCGAAGCCGTGGGGCTTGTCGTCGCCGCCGGCGGGGCGGGGGCGTGGCCTCGATACCGCGATGGCCAGTCGTCCGCTGTGGTCAATACTGGGGACGAGCACTGTTGATAAGTCGAAGCTTTAATTAATAAACAATGGTATAGGTCGTGTTCAGGGCTGTGGAAAAGCGTTTCGTAAATGCGCAGCGCTGGCGGCCTGCCGGCCTGGCCTGCGCTTCCTGCGGCGCC